>CALRQT020000029.1:0-3545 GCA_943370385.1 Pseudanabaena sp. UWO311 | reverse complement strand
GGGAATCCTCAGGCATCATCGATGTCTCCGCCCTCTACAACCACGCACCTGGCACCGACTTCTTTGCCAACGTCCAAACCCATGGCGTTAGCGGCGGTGCCATCACCGATCAAAATCTTGCCGCTGGCGGCCAGATTCTCAAAATTGAGAACAAGATCAGTCAGCCCCTATTCAACTCAGGCGTGGCCTCTGGCGACCCCTACGCCGATTCGGTAATCCTTTGGACCCGCATTGATCCTAAAAACACGTTCAGCGCCAGCCTGGATGTGAACTGGCAAATTTCAACTAATAGCAGCTTCAGCAGCATTATTGATTCCGGCACTTTCACCACCAACAAGGATCGCGACTGGACCGTAAAGGTGGAAGCCGATGGCCTCACGGCAGGCACCCAGTATTACTACCGATTCCTGGTTGGTGATCGTGCCTCAGAAATTGGCAGCACCAAAACCCTGGCGACCAACCCAAGCAGTGTGCGCCTGGGCCTCTTCTCCTGTGCCAATTTCACCTCAGAAAGCGAATTCCAGGTCTACGACCGGGCTGCAGACATCAACAAGGCCAATCCGTTCGATGCCTTTGTCTTTGTTGGCGATTACATCTACGAATACGGCAAAGGCGGTTACAGCTCTGCCGAATCCGCTGCTTCCACCCGTGGTTTTGAGCCGAACAAGGAAATCACCAGCCTCGACGACTATCGCCAGCGTTACGCCCAGTACCACACGGACGTCAACCTGCGTAACATGCGCGCCGGCGCCCCCCTAATCGGCATCTGGGATGACCACGAAACCGCCAATGACAGCTATGCCGAAGGCGCCGAAAACCATCAACCCGCAACCGAAGGCGACTGGATTGCCCGCCGCGATGCGGCCCTGAAGGCCTACTACGAGTGGATGCCGATCCGCGAGCCGCAGCTCCGCGATGGCACGGACCAGGGCACGGCCCAAACTCCCCTCAGCAAGGGCTATCGCTCCTTTGATTTCGGTGATGTGCTCTCCCTGCACATTCTCGAAACCCGCCTCACGGCACGCGACCAACAACTGAAATATCCCGATGCCACCGCCGTGCAGACACGCCTCGGCGCCATCCTGCAAAGCCCCAGCTCGATCGCTGCCTACGCCAGCAAGTACGGCGTAGCTGCACCCACCAGCGTGGCCGACGGCACCCGCTTCGCCACGGCTTTGGCTCCCTATGTCACCAATGAATTGGTGGCTGCTGTAGTGGGCGAGGCCTACTTCGGCAACCGCGAAATGATGGGCAAGGAGCAACTGGATTGGCTGAAGAACGAAATGGCCACCTCCAATGCCTCCTGGCAGGTATTGGGCCAACAGGTGCTGATGCAGAACATCGCCATCCCGGCCGAACTGCTCCTCAACGCCGGCGATCCGAAGGTGCTGGCCAAATATGCAACCCCCCTGCAGAAACTGGCCCTGGGTCAAACCCTCACGGCTGCCGAGCAGGCCTTGTTTAACGAAGCTGGCAAAATTCCTTACAACCTCGATGCCTGGGATGGCTATGGGGCAGAGCGCGAAGAGATCATCACAGCTGCTCTGCAACTCGGCAAAAAGCTGGTGAGCCTGGCAGGAGATACCCATAACGCCTGGGCCGGCGTGCTTGATGCCGCATCGAATGCCGACATTGCCCAACAAGCCTTCCCCACGGGCACCTTCCTGGTGGGCACCGAAAACCGCGCCGCCTTCAAGGAGATCATCACCTCCGGAGAAGAAACCAACAACGCCTTCCGCTTTAACGGGATCCCCGATGGCATTGGTGTCATCGACAACGGCGCCACCCTGCGGGTTGTTGTGAATCATGAGTTCGGCAACACCGCCGGCGCCGTTCGATCCCATGGCTCCAAGGGCGCCTATGTATCCGATCTTGTGATCGACAAGGCAAGCTTGGCCGTGATCTCTGGCGGCGATTTCCTCAAGTCAGCCAACGACCTCTACCTCGCCAACAGCGAAGGTACAGCCTGGACCAACAACACCACCACTGCCTTTAACCGCTTCTGCTCCGGCGACCTAGCCGACGTCACAGCCTTCAA
Source organism: Pseudanabaena sp. UWO311 (assembly GCA_943370385.1). GTDB lineage: Bacteria > Cyanobacteriota > Cyanobacteriia > PCC-6307 > Cyanobiaceae > BAIKAL-G1. The sequence continues at coordinate 1,507 of CALRQT020000029.1, read as the reverse complement.
AACCACTACCGCAGGCTACGACGGCCGCATCTATCTCACCGGTGAAGAAAACAAAGTAACCGGCCGAGCCTTTGCCCACATCCTCACCGGTACGGAAGCGGGCCGCGTTTATGAACTGCCCTCCCTGGGCAACCTCTCCTTTGAGAACATCGTTGCCAATCCCATCGAGCAGGCCAAAACCGTTGCCGTTGCCTTGGACGACGACGGCGATGGCAAAGCTCAGGTCTACCTTTACATCGGCACCAAATCTGCCACCGGCAACGCGGTTGAAAAAGCTGGCCTCGCCGGCGGCAAACTGTTTGGGGTGAAGGTTGGCTCCGGTGCCAGCGTCGCCAAAGAAGTGGGAGATCTCAGCAAGCCCACAGAAACTGGCCTCGCCCTTACCAATGGCGCTGGCAGCTTCACTCTGGTGGATCTCGGCGATGTCAAGGGCAAAGATGGCGCCACCCTCAACACCGAGAGCGAAGCCGCCGGTGTCACCAACTTCCTAAGACCAGAAGATGGAGCCTGGAGTCTTGATGGCAAGACCTTCTACTTCGCCACCACCGCCTCCGCCACCACCGCCAGCCGACTTTGGGCCCTGGAATTCACCAGCAGCGCTAACCCTGAAAACGGCGGCACCATCCGCATGCTCCTTGATGGCAGCGAAGGGCAGGTGATGATTGACAACCTCACGGTTGCCAAGGACGGAACGATCCTGCTCCAGGAAGATCCCGGTGGCAATGATCGCCTCGCCAAGATCTGGAGCTACAACCTCAGCACCGACAAACTCACCGAGCTGGCCCAGCACGATCCCAACCTCTTCACCGGTGCTAACAAGCTCACCAACGACGAAGAATCCTCCGGCATCGTTGATATCACCCCCTTCCTCACCACCACCGCCGGCTACGACACCAGCAAGTTCAACTACTTCCTCGTTGCTGATCAAATTCACAAGGGCGTAACTGATCCGGCAGAAGTGGTGGAAATGGGCCAGCTCACCTTGATGGCGACCCCGAAAGTGCCCATCACACCCGGCACCGTGGCTGGCATCGAACTAGCCACCCCTGGCGTTACCTCCCCGGGGTTTGAGAAGTACTTCCCGGGCGTCAGCGGGCTCGACAGCCTCTTTGAGGCCTATGCGAAGGATCTGGACTATGCCAACCTGCAGAACCGGGGTTTCCTCGATCTCACCTTCACCAAGTCGTCTATCACAGCCGGCTTCGAGTATCTCAAAGGCCAGGATCCCGTTACGAAGCAGGCGAACTGGGAACGGGACACCCTGATCACCGACTCCAACTACACCTTCAAGGAATACAACGGAGTGGACACCCCCCTGCTCAAGGCACGGGTAAACGGCCTCAAAATTTCAGAAGTGCTCACCATCGGCGAGGCCGTTGGCACCTACTTCCCCACCGGCACCCCCGATGGCATGGGCGCCTACCTCAAGGACGCCAACACCATCCGCCTGCTCTTCCAATCGGAAATCGGCAAAGATAAGGGTTATACCTACAAGCTCGCCAATAAC
>CALRQT020000028.1:0-4353 GCA_943370385.1 Pseudanabaena sp. UWO311 | reverse complement strand
GCCCGCTGACCTGCAGGCCGTGCTCACGGATCAGGCGGCATGCCAGATAGGCGCTGGTGCGCGCCTCCTCCAGGTGGGGTGAGGCGGTCATCGCCACCAGCTTGCGGACCTTCTCCGCTGCCCGATCCGCCGCTGCGCTGTCGACCATGTCCCATTCGCCAACCGGATCAGCTTAGCGAGCCTGTGCCAGCATGAATAAGCTGATTCGACATGCCGAGGTTCCCATGCCCTCGATGATGACCCCGCTCTCCGTGCAGTTCACGCTTGAGCAGCGGGACTGGCTGGATGCGCGCACCCGCGGCGGTGTGCTTTCGCGTTCCTCGGTGATCCGCCTGATCGTGGCCGAGGCCATGGAACGCGAGCAGCTCGCCAGCAAGCCCCGCCAGCGCCAGGGGCTCGATGGCCAGCGCTGAAGCGGCCGCTGCCCCGGCTCAGGCCTGCATCGACCGCGGCGCCGCCGAGCAGTTCCTCTCCGTGCTGGGCAAGGACCCGGCCCGCGCCAGGCTGCGTGCCTTCCCCCACCGCGCCAACCCCGCCAAGGGAGCAATCGGCGCCCGCAAAGGGCCTTTCGAGCTGGCGGTGGCCGAGCAGTGGCAGCGGGAAGGTCGGGGCATCTACCTGGTGATCAACGACGGCGGTGACCGCAAGAGCGAGATCACGGCCTGCCGGGCGTTCTTTGTGGAATGGGACGACCGGCCGATCGCCTGGCAGCTGAACGCCTGGCGGGAGCTGGGGCTGCCCGAGCCCTCGCTGATCGTGCTCAGCGGCGGCAAGTCGGCCCACTGCTACTGGCTGCTGGAGCAGCCCATCCCGCCGCAGGAGTGGGCGCCGCTGCAGGCCGAGCTGATCGCCTATGCCGGCGGCGATCCCCACTGCAAGGACGCCTCACGGGTGATGCGGCTGCCGGGCTGCTGGTACGTGGATGCGGCCGGCGAGCCCACCGCCCTGGTGGAGCTGGTGCATGTGAGCGGCCAGCGCTACGCGCCTGATGACATCGCCCTGGCGCTGCTGCCCGATGAGTTCGCCGAACCCGCTGAAGGCACCGCACCGCAACAGGAGATTGCCCTGGAGCAGCCCTACGAGGTCCAAGGCACTGGCATCCCACTGCCCGAGCTGGGAGACGAGGACTTCGGACAGCCGCGGCCGCTGGAGCAGATCCGCAGCGCTCTGGCCGCCATCCCCCGCCGTGTGGCCGGCAGCAACACCTACGCCGACTACCGCAACCTCCTCTGGGGGTTGATTCAGGCCTGCGAGCAGGCCGGCCACGACCGGGAGCTGGCGATCGCCCTGATGGAGGCCCACAGCCCTTCCGCCAGCTGCGGCTGGGACATCCGCCAGGTGGCCAGCTCCGGCGGTGAGCAGATCAGCGCCGCCACTTTCTGGTTTCACGCGCGTCAGCACGGCTGGCTGCCGCCGGAGCCGGCTCACACCCCAAGGCCACCTGGGGCGCAGACCACAGGCAGCCGTCGAAGCCAGGGCGACACCGGCGGGCGCCATCCCGGCGGCAAGGGGCCTGGCTCTGGCGCAGGCCCGCACCGTTTCTCCCCCAGACCCGACACCCGGGTGCGCTGGGGAAAGGTGCACCTACCGATTAACCGCCGCCTGAACGCCTTGGAGCACTGCATCCGTTCCCTGGTGGGCCGCGAGCGCAACAGCCTGCGCCGCTCGGCCCGCGTGCGCGAGGCCCATTCAGCCCTGCAACTCAAGACCGCCCTGCGGCTGCAGGAGATCGGCCAGCTGATCCTTGAGGCCCATGACCAGCGCAACGGCAACCGCTTCCGCGGCCTCGATCAGGCCGAGCGCCTGGCAATGCCGCAACCGGTGGTGAATTGGGAGATCCCTGGCTGCATTCCCCGCCGCGACCTCTCGATCGTGGGCGGCCGGGCCAAGGTCGGCAAGACGCGGCTGGTGCATGCCCTGGCCCGCTGCCTGCTCTGCGCCGAGGACTTCCTGGGATTCGGGGCGCCGGAGGAACCGCGGCCGGTGATCCTGGTGACCGATGACCAGGGCGATGGCGACACCGCCCAGATGCTGCAGCAGCTCGGGATCTGGGATCACCCGTTGCTGCTCTGGTCACGCCGGTTCCGGGCCACCGAGGCCAACCTCGATGCCCTGCTGGCCTGCCTGGCCGCACACCCTGGGGCGGTGGTGATCCTCGATTCGCTGCGCTCGATCACCCGCAGCTGCTGCTTTGGCGAGAACGACCCGGAGATGGGGTCGCTGATCTACGACCTCAAGCACCAGATCACCGATGCCGGCGGGACTTTGCTGCTGATCCACCACTGCAACAAGGCCAACGACACCACCGGCACCGAGGCCCTCTCGGGCCACAACGCCATCGCCGGGGCGGCCAACACGATCCTGACCCTGCACTACCTGGCCAAGGGCAACCGGCTGATCAAGGATTCACCCCAGCGCCGCCTGGTGCGCGAGGCCCGCTCCGGCCCACCCGCGGATCTGGTGGTGGCGATCGACGGCAACACCGGCGCCTTCGCCCGGATCGGCACTTACGACGACCTGCAGGAGCAGCAGGAGCAGGAGAGCGATCTGGATCGCGCCGGCCAGCGGGTGCGCAAGGCAAGCGAGAAGCAGAAGGAGGCCCTGCGTTATCTCCAGGCCTTGCACACCAACGGTCTGGCCGGGGTGGGCCTGCTGGAGCTGCTGCAGGCCATTGACCTGGCGCCGGCGGAAGCACGGCTGATGAGAGATCTCGAGGCTGAGGCCTTGAGCGCCTACAAAACCCTCGGTCGGTTTCTCGGGAAGCTCGACGGCCTGGTGACAACCACGCGCGTCTCAACCGGCAGCCAGAGCTACTACCTGCGCTATGGCCTCAGTGCAGCCGGCGCGGAATGGCTGGCACGTGAGTTCGAACTCTAGGTATGGAAACTTCGGATTCTTGTGGAGCCCTTCCAGGGCAAGCGTTCCGGCGCTTCATGGCAGCTGGAAACAACCTGGAAACTTGGGATTCTTTGAGGTCCTGCCTGCCCCTCAGCGGCGCTGGTGCCCTATTTCTCCAGCGCACAAGAGGACTGGAAACTTCGGAAACCTTGAAACCCACTCCAGCGCAGACGTTCTCACGCCTCGCGGCGGGTGGAAACGATCTGGAAACTTGTGAAACCTTTGCGCCGCAAGGGTTCCACAAGAATCACAAAGTTTCACGGGTTCAAGATCCTCTCAGATCCCTTGCGCCGCAACGGGTTCTAAAGAATCACAAGTTTTTAGTGCTTCATGTGAGGCTCTGTTGATGGTGCAGCACACGACAACCAGTCCGCTCACCATCGCTGCCGGTCCCTGGCTCAGGCCGATCCCAGGTCTGCAGCGCACGGATCCGGAGCACCGCTACTGGCTGGGGGAGCACCTGTTCGCGGTGTCGGTCACGGGCGTGGTCGGCTCAGCCAAGAGCGACTGGGCGATGGCCCGCATCGAGGCCACCCGCCACCTCTGGGAGCCGCGGGGCCACACCGTGCACCTGGCGCTGGAGGCCCTGCTGCACAGCTGCTTCCATCCCCTGCACCAGCACCGCCAGCAGGCAAGCCGCCAGCTGGAGAACCTGCGCTCGGGCGACTACCGGGACTGGATCGAGCCGCTGCTGGCCCACCCCCACTGGCAGCAGGTGACGGTGATCGCCTCCGAGCGGCCCACCTGCTGCCTGATCCGCAACCTGGCCGGCACCTACGACACCGGCTACATCCAGCACGCCAGCGGCCTGCGGGTGCTCGCTGACCTCAAGACCCTCTCCAGGCCCGGATCGGGCAGCTACTGCACCCGCGCCCAGCTGGGTGGCTACATGGCACTGGAAGCCGCCTGGGGCGTGCACTACGACGCCGGCCAGACGATCTGGGCCCGGCCGGGGGAGACCCGCTTCTCGCCGCTGTATTCCCGCGAGGAATGCCAGGCGGCCTGGGCAGCGGCCTGGGCGGGCTACGTGAGCAGGTTCCGGCCGTGGTGATCTACTGTCCGAGCAGATCTATTCGGACTATCGAGCCGCTATGGTTTGGGGTAGGTCGCATGCCCGCGCCTTTTTGCTCCTTCGCTGGCTCTGCTGATGGCTGCCACCACCGCGAGCTCTGCTCCTCTTGCTGCCCCCTTGGCGGGCGCCGCCGTCGACGCGCTGCTCGATCGCATCACGGTCCTCAAGCTGCAGCAAAAAGCCATCGAAGCCGAGCTCTCCCCGCTGCTGGAGCAACTCAGCGGGGCCCTGGAAGCCGGCGAGCTGGATGCCTCCTTCTCCCACAACGGCTGCAGCTTCTGCTGGTCGGCCGGGCGCACCAGCTACGCCTACCCCGAGCCGCTGCAACAGCAGGAGCAGGCCCTCAAGGAGGCCCAGCGGCTGGCGGTCGCCACCGGCGCCGC
>CALRQT020000027.1:0-4419 GCA_943370385.1 Pseudanabaena sp. UWO311 | reverse complement strand
GCCCGCTGACCTGCAGGCCGTGCTCACGGATCAGGCGGCATGCCAGATAGGCGCTGGTGCGCGCCTCCTCCAGGTGGGGTGAGGCGGTCATCGCCACCAGCTTGCGGACCTTCTCCGCTGCCCGATCCGCCGCTGCGCTGTCGACCATGCCCTATTCGCCAATTGGATCAGCTTAGCGAGCCTGTGCCAGCATGGATAAACTGATTCGGCATGCCGAGGTTTCCATGTCCTCGATGATGACTCCGCTCTCCGTGCAGTTCACGCTTGAGCAGCGGGACTGGCTGGATGCGCGCACCCGCGGCGGCGTGCTCTCGCGTTCCTCGGTGATTCGGCTCATCGTGGCCGAGGCCATGGAACGCGAGCAGCTCGCCAGCAAGCCCCGCCAGCGCCAGGTGCTCGATGGCCAGCCCTGAAGCGGCCACCAGTCCCGCAAAGGCCTGCATCGACCGCGGCGCAGCCGAGCAGTTCCTCTCCCTGCTGGGCAAGGACCCTGCCAGCGCCCGGCTGCGTGCCTTCCCCCATCGCGGCAACCCCGCCAAGGGAGCAATCGGCGCCCGCAAGGGTCCTTTCGAGCTGGCGGTGGCGGAGCAGTGGCAGCGGGAAGGCCGCGGCATTTACCTGGTGATCAACGACGGCGGCGACCGCAAGAGCGAGATCACGGCCTGCCGGGCGTTCTTTGTGGAATGGGACGACCGGCCTATCGCCTGGCAGCTGAACGCCTGGAAGGAGCTGGGGCTGCCCGAGCCCTCGCTGATCGTGCTCAGCGGAGGCAAATCTGCCCATTGCTACTGGCTGCTGGAGCAGCCCATCCCGCCAAAGGAGTGGGCGCCGCTGCAGGCCGAGCTGATCGCCTATGCCAGCGGTGATCCCCACTGCAAGGACGCCTCACGGGTGATGCGGCTGCCGGGCTGCTGGTACGTGGATGCCGGCGGGCAGCCCACCGCCCTGGTGGAGCTGGTGCACGTGAGCGCTCAGCGCTACGCGCCGGAGGACATCGCCCTGGCGCTGCTGCCCGATGAGTTCGCCGAACACGTTGCAGGCACCACGCCGCAACAGGAGATTCCCCTGGAGCAGCTCTACGAGGTTCCAGGCACTGGGATTCCACTGCCCGAGCTTGGAGACGAGGACTTTGGGCCGCCGCGGCCGCTGGAGCAGATCCGCAGCGCCCTGGCCGCCATCCCCCGCCGGGTGGCCGGCAGCAACACCTACTCCGACTACCGCAATCTCCTCTGGGGTTTGATTCAGGCCTGCGAGCAGGCCGGCCACGACCGGGAGCTGGCGATCGCCCTGATGGAAGCCCACAGCCCCTCGGCCAGCTGCGGCTGGGACATCCGCCAGGTGGCCAGCTCTGGAGGCGAGCAGATCAGCGCGGCGACTTTCTGGTTCCACGCGCGTCAGCACGGCTGGCTGCCGCCGGAGCCTGCCCACACCCCGAGGCCTCCTGGTGCGCACGCCACAGGCAGCCGCCGACACCAGGGCGACACCGGTGGGCGCCATCCCGGTGGCAAGGGCACCGACCACACCAGCAATGCCAGGGGCACCAAAGGAGCTGGCTCTGGCGCAGGCCCGCAGCGCTTCTCGCCTCGGCCCGACACCCGGGTGCGCTGGGGAAAGGTGCACCTGCCGATCAACCGCCGCCTGAACGCCTTGGAGCACTGCATCCGATCCCTAGTGGGCCGTGAGCGCAACAGCCTGCGCCGCTCGGCCCGCGTGCGCGAGTCCCATGCCGCCCTGCAACTCAAAACCGCCCTGCGGCTGCAGGAGATCGGTCAGCTGATCCTCGAGGCCCACGACCTACGCAATGGCAACCGCTTCCGCGGCCTCGATCAGGCCGAGCGGCTGGCAATGCCGCAACCGGTTGTGGCGTGGGAGATCCCCGGCTGCATCCCACGCCGCGACCTCTCGATCGTGGGCGGCCGGGCCAAGGTGGGCAAGACGCGGCTGGTGCATGCCCTGGCCCGCTGCCTGCTCTGCGCCGAGGACTTTCTCGGGTTCGGGGCGCCGGAGGAACCGCGGCCGGTGATCCTGGTGACCGATGACCAGGGCGACGGCGACACCGCCCAGATGCTGCAGCAGCTCGGGATCTGGGATCACCCGTTGCTGCTCTGGTCGCGCCGGTTCCGGGCCACGGAGGCCAACCTCGATGCCCTGCTGGCCTGTCTGGCCGCCCACCCTGGGGCGGTGGTGATCCTCGATTCGCTGCGCTCGATCACCCGCAGCTGCTGCTTTGGCGAGAACGATCCGGAGATGGGGTCGCTGATCTATGACCTCAAGCACCAGATCACCGATGCCGGCGGCACGTTGCTGCTGATCCACCACTGCAATAAGGCCAACGACACCACCGGCACCGAGGCCCTCTCGGGCCACAACGCCATTGCCGGGGCGGCCAACACGATCCTCACCCTCCACTACCTGGCCAAGGGCAATCGGTTGATCAAGGATTCACCCCAGCGCCGCCTGGTGCGCGAGGCCCGCTCCGGCCCACCCGCCGATCTGGTGGTGGCGATCGACGGCAACACCGGGGCCTTTGCCCGGCTGGGCACCTACGACGACCTGCAGGAGCAGCAGGAGCAGGAGAGCGATCTCGATCGCGCCGCTCAGCGGGTGCGCAAGGCCAGCGAAAAGCAGAAGGAGGCCCTGCGTTATCTCCAGGCGCTGCACACCAACGGTCTGGCCGGGGTGGGCCTGCTGGAGCTGCAGCAGGCGATCGGCATGGCGCCGGCGGAGGCGCGGCTCAAGCGGGACCTGGAGGGGGAAGCGCTGACCACCTACAAGGCCATGGGCCGCTTCCTCGGCAGCCTGGACGGCTTGGTTACAGCCACCAGGGTGGGCACCAGCGGCGCCAGTTACTACCTCCGCTATGGGCTCAGTGACGCCGGCGCGGAGTGGCTGGCGCGTGAGTTTGATCTATAGGGGGTGGATTCTTGCGATTCTTTGGATCTTCCTGCAGCGCAATTGATCTGACGCTTCTGGCAGAGCGGACTCTCTCAGGATTCTCTGGATTCTTTGCTGGCCACCGCCAGTCCGACGCTGCTCACGGGCGACTGAACCACAACCGCTGGAGAAGGAGCTGGATTCGTTGGATTCTTTGGCCCCCTCACCAGCGCAGCCACTTTGGAGCGCCAAGCGGGCTGGATCCGTTCTGGATTCTTGGGATTCTTTGGGGGACCTCACTCCCTGCAGCAGACAGTCCCTGGGGATCAAAGAATCCAAAGTATCCAAAGAATCTCACGTTCGATCTTCTGCCCAGATCCCCTGCGCTGCAACGGGGTCCAAAGAATCCAACCAATTTGGTGTATCTCGTGAGGTTCTGGTGATGCCGACGACAACCTCCGCGCATGTCTTCGATCGCCAGATCGCTGCCGGTCCCTGGCTCAGGCCGATCCCAGGCCTGCGGCGCACCGACCCGGAGCACCGCTACTGGCTGGGGGAGCACCTGTTCGCGGTGTCCGTCACCGGCGTGATCGGCTCAACCAAGAGCGAATGGGCGATGGCCCGCATCGAGGCCACCCGCCACGTCTGGGAGCCGCGGGGCCACACCGTGCACCTGGCGCTGGAGGCCCTGCTGCACAGCCGCTTCCATCCCCTGCCCCAGCAACGCCAGCAGGCCAGCCGACTGCTGCAGCACCTGCGCTCTGGCGACTACCGGGACTGGATCGAGCCGTTGCTGGCCCACCCCCACTGGCAGCAGGTGACGGTGATCGCTTCCGAGCGCCCCACCTGCTGCCTGATCCGGAACCTGGCCGGCACCTACGACACCGGCTACATCCAGCAGGCCGATGGCCTGCGGGTGCTCGCTGACCTCAAGACCCTCTCCAGGCCCGGATCGGGCAGCTACTGCACCCGCGCCCAGCTGGGTGGCTACATGGCACTGGAAGCCACCTGGGGCGTGCACTACGACGCAGGCCAGACGATCTGGGCCCGGCCGGGGGAGACCCGCTTCTCGCCGCTGTATTCCCGCGAGGAATGCCTGGCCGCCTGGGCAGCGGCGTGGGCGGGCTACGTGAGCAGGTTCCGGCCCTGGTGATGGACTCTCCGAACCGATGTATTCGGACTATCGAGCCGCTATGGTTTGTTGCAGGTCGCTTGCTCGCGCCTCTTTGCTCCTTCGCTGGCTCTGCTGATGGCTGCCACCACCGCCAGCTCTGCTCGAATGGCTGGCGCCGCCCTCGACGCGCTGCTCGATCGCATCACGGTCCTCAAGCTGCAGCAAAAAAGCATCGACGCCGAGCTCTCCCCGCTGCTGGAGCAACTCAGCGGGGCCCTGGAGGCCGGCGAGCTGGATGCCTCCTTCTCCCACAACGGCTGCAGCTTCTGCTGGTCGGCCGGGCGCACCAGCTACGCCTACCCCGAGCCGCTGCAACAGCAGGAGCAGGCCCTCAAGGAGGCCCAGCGGCTGGCGGTCGCCACCGGCGCCGC
>CALRQT020000026.1:0-6247 GCA_943370385.1 Pseudanabaena sp. UWO311 | reverse complement strand
GGCTTGGGTTGATTTCTATCCTGGTGTCCATGGCGCTGTGGAACCACACCGATCCATCTCGAACTCGGTTGTGAAACGCAGCAGCGGCGACGATAGTTGGGGGGTAGCCCCCTGCAAAAATAGCTCGATGCCAGGTAAAACTTTTGCTCTAAACCGCAGTGGCTGATCGAAAGATTAGTTCTGCACGAAAAGCCACCCGGAAGGGTGGCTTTTTTGTTGGTAATGGTGGGGTTTGTGTGGCAGTGTTGGCCGCACGGTTAGAGCTGGCGCTTCTTCCCTGGGGTCAGCGTTCGGTTTGATGGCCTTCCCTCAGTTGCTTTGGATTGGACCGCATGACATCCCCCGCTCCAGGTGGGCCTCAGCCGCGGCGCAGGTGGCAAGCTCGTGCTTGGCACGAAGGAAGGGTCATAGGCGGGACTTCATCTAGTAAGGATCCCAAGGTGTATTTGGGGCGTCACTGCAATTTCTGGGCTCTGATCACATACTGAAGGGGTTGGGCATCGCGAGCCGCGATCAGGGGATCTCTCCCAAGGGTTTTCGCCATGGCCATAATCTGCTTGGTCACAGTTTCAGAGCCGGGATGGGGAAAGATGCGCGGCTGAATCGATTCAATTCTAAAATCAGCTTCTATGAATAGGCGCTCAATCGTGTTACGGGTGAACCAGCGCAGGTGGGTACGGTCCAGCAGCCCGCTGTCTTCGTAGGTCCAGTCGCCAATGCTTAGCCTGGCCTGAAGACTCCAATGCTGGGCATTGGGAATGCAAGCGCAGATGGTTCCTCCTGGCAGCAGGAGCTGGTGCACGCGTGCGAGCACAGACCAGGGATCACGTAGGTGTTCCAGGCTGTCGCCAAAAACATAGAGCTGGGCCTGCAAATCTGCGCGAAGCTTGTCGGAAAAGAGGAGATCCTCGACATCACCGATCAACACCATGGACGGGCCTGTGCTCCATAGCCTTCGTCCACTTCGATACCCGTATACATGGCCGTAGGATTCTGCTTCTTATAAGCTCTAGCTAGGGCTCCCGTGCTGCAGCCAACTTCTACGATTGTGGAGACCCTGGGCATGCTGGCCAGCAGGTCTTGATTGTGGTTGGAATGGGCCGCGGTTTGTTCCATTCTCGCCTGGCTTGGGGTTTGCATCCTATGGGGAGCTCCTATGTCTGCAAGCTGAATAGAAGTTCTTCCCAATGTCTTACCCAGCCGGCGGTATCGAACAAGGGCAGATTGGCCCCTTGATCGAGCAGCATTTGGCGGCGTTGCTGTAGTTGGGATCGATCGCGCCCTAGGGCAATGGCCCGTTCGACGTAGGCCTCGGGCGTGGGGCAGATCAGGTCGGGCATGGAAACGGAGGCGCACAGGCTTGCCGCCATGCGTGACACAAAGTGTTCGCCTGGACAGGTGAGCAGGGGTAGGCCAGCTTGCAGGCCCATGGCGCCGGTGGCACCGGCGCCGTAGTGGCCGGTGTCGAGGAACAGATCGGCCAGGCGGCAGAGATCGGGGAATTGGGCGGCGGGAGTCTTGGCGGCAAAGATCAGCCGTTCCTGTTCCACGCCGCATGCCTGGGCGCGCTGCCGCAGCCGGCCCCGGCTGGAAGGATTGCTGACGACCAACAGCAGCACACTGCCCGGCACCGCCTGCAGGATCTCCATCCAGGCATCAAAGCGATGGGGATCAAATTTGTCGGGGCGGTTAAAACAGGCGAACACCATCTGGTCGGGCCCGATGCCCAGGCCCGCGCGGGTCGGGGCTGGCGGCAGGGGCTCGCCCGGATCGGCCGGTAGGGGCGCCGAACAGAGAAAGGCCCAGGGCAACCGCAAGACCGGTTCGCTGTAGCCGCGCTCGAGCTCCGGAGGGATCAGCCACTTGTCGGCGACCACCCCATCGATGAAGGGGGCCCCCATCGAGCCGGGATAGCCGAGATAGAGCAATTGCAGCGGTGCGGGTCGTAGGGCCAGCACCGAAGGACGGCCCTGGTGGGTGTAGCCCATGAGGTCGACCAGCACATCGATGCCATCGGCCTGGATCTGCTTGGCAATGGCCTCGCTGCCGAGCTGGCTGACATCGCGTAGGCGCTCGCAGCCCTTGGCCACCGAGCGGGTGAAGCGATCGCGGCTGGAGGACAGCATGTAGCCGATGGGGCGGCAGCGGCTGCGGTCGTGTTGGGCAAAGAGTCCATGGATCAGGCCGCCCATGGCATGGCAGCGGAAATCGGCCGAGAGGTAGCCGATGCGCAAGGGCCGCCCCCCGGGGGCAAGGGGCTGCTGGGCTCGGCCGGCCTTGGGCCTGGCTGGGTTGGCTGGGTGTCCCAGGCCAAGGGGTGCCATGGCCGCCGCGATTTCACTGGCGTGGCAAGCGGCCACAGTGCGGGGTAGCTCCAAGGGCACGGGGAAGCTGAGCAGGCGCATCGGCACCGCCATCGGTACGGGGTCGCCGGCATCGAGGCTCTGCTCAAGCTCGGTGGTCAGCTGTTGCATGCGGGCGTCGTAGTCGTCCCAGAGGGTGAGCCCCAGCCGCATGCTCTCGGCCATGGTGAGCAGGTTGAGCTCGGTTGGATCGAGGCTCAGGCCCCGGGTGTAGGTCGCCAGGGCCGCCTCGGGATCGCCCGTGGCCTCCTGGCACTGGCCCAAGCCAAACAGGGCTTGGCTGTGATCCGGCTCCTGCTTGAGCACCCGCAAGAAGGCGGCGCGGGCCAGGGGAAATTGCTCGGCCTCCATCAGCAGCCCGCCCAAATTCAGCAGGGCGGGGATGTGGTTGCGGTCCTGGCGCAGCAGCTGGCGCCAGAGCTCAATCGCTTCCACCGGGCGCTTCTGGTGGCCCACCAGGGCCGCCAGTCGGAACAGCAGGTCAACATCGTGCGGTTGCTGGGCCAGGGCCGCGCGCAGGGCCGATTCAGCGCCGACGCCATCCTCCATCAGCAGAAAGAGGCGGGCGCGGTTCGCCAGGGCGGTGGCGTTGGCGGGATCGAGGGTGAGGGCGGCCTCCAGGCTGGCCATGGCTTCGGAGCGGCGATCGAGCTGGTGCAGCACCAGGGCCCGCGATACCAGGGCTCGCACGTGCTGGGGGGCCCGGTCCAGCACGGCGTCGTAGGCGGCTAGGGCCTGGGGCCACTGCTCCAGCACCTGGTGGGCGCGGGCGATGGCGTACTGCCAGCGCAGGGCATCGGGGCCCGGTTCCTTTTCGCTGGGGTTCGTTTCGCTGGGGTTCGCGCCACCTGGTTCCGGGTTGGGCGGCTCCCACTTCTGGCGATAGAGCAACAAACAGGCCTTCCAGCTCTGCGTGAAGGCGGCGCCGCCGCTGGCGTGGATGAGGTTGAGGGGCCAGACGCCCAGGCGCAGGCCGGCTGTCTCGGCGCTGCGGCAGAGATCGAGGTCGTAGAGGTGAAAGGGGAAGGTGGGATCAAAACGCAGGCCGGCGTCGCGCAGCCGGCCGGCCTGGCCGGCAAGGAACACCCCATCGAGCAGGGATGCGGGCGCCGGGCTGGGGCCGTAGGTCTGGAGCTTCGCGGCCCCTGGGCTGCCGTGGCGCAGGCCGCCCACCAGGTTGGGCCAGTCCCAGGCGCTGGCATCGGCTTTGAGCCACCAGGCTTGGGCGCCGGCGTCGCGGCGGCGGTTGCCCGCCACCCCCACCAGGTCAAAGCGCTCGAGGGCTTCCGCCAGCTGGGGCGCTAAGGGCTCGTCACCGAGCCAGAGATCGTCGTGGCAGAACACCACCACGCTGGCATCAGAAGCCTGGTCAAGGCCGCGGTTGTAGGCGAGGGCAAGGGGGCTGGTGTTGGCGTAGGTGATGCAATGGCCGTAGCCGGCGTGGGCTTGGCGGGCCAGGGAGCGGCCGAGCAGGGACTCGCTCCAGAAGGCGTCCTCCTGGTGCCGGGTGGCGCTGACGATCAGGAGCTGGGGGGCGCTGGTCATGGCGTGGGGGGCTGGGTTTCGGCCCCAGGCACCATGGGATTGAGGCTGGCGGCGGCATCGGCCCAGCGGGCGGCGCTGCGTTGGTGCAGGGCGGCCAGGGCCCGTAGGGGCCGGGAGCAGAGCGGATCGAGGGCGACGGCCCGCTCGTAGGCCTGCTGGGCCAGGGCGGGCCGCTGCGTGCGCTCGAGGGCCTGGCCGAGGAAAACCAGGGCATAGGGATCGGTTGGATCGGCGGCGCTGGCCTGGCGGAAGTGCTCCAGGGCCTGGGGCCAGTTCTTACGCTTCACCGCCTCGAGGCCGGCATCAAGCTGCTGCTCCGCCGGCCCGGCCAGGTCCCGGCTCCAGTGCCTGGCGCTGGGCTGGCGCCAACCGGGTTGGGCGCGTAGCTGGTGCAGGTCGGCGCTGCTTGCCTGAAGCAGGGCCGGCCCCCAGCTGCTGGATAGGGCGTCTGGCTGGGGGCCAGGAGCCTGATCGAGCAACTGGCGATAGAAGGCCAGTTGCTCGGGCCCATGCTGATCGAGTTGCCTGTGGGCCAACACGTGGCCATGGGCTGCGGCCGCCAGCCGCTGGCGGCGCTCGGGATCGGCTACGAGGCCATCCAGCAGGCTGAGCAGTTCGTTGGTATCGCTAAACAACAGCCCCGTTTCGCCATCGCGCACGCCGGCGTAGGTGGAGCAGCACTGGAGCACGGGCACCACGGAGCGCGAAGCGTATTCAAGGAATTTGACATCGGAGCGGCAGTCGTTGTAATCGCTGGGCAGCAGCGGCGCCAAGCCGATATCTAGGCCTGCTAGCCACTGGAAATAATGGTCCAGCGAACCGGCCGATAAGAAGCGGAATCGGCCTGGCGGAGCCTGCTCAAACAGGGTTTGAAACTGGGGATCGGCCATCACCTCCAGCCGCACGTTGCTCTGCTCCCTCAGCCAGGTCACCAGGGCCGGCGCAATGGCGGCGATGTCGTCAAAATGGCCGGCTGAGCCCCCCCAGCCGATGCGCACCGGGCCCGTGCCTGGCCGGGCCTGAAAGGGCGGCAGCTGGGGCAACTGGTTGGCCACCACTTGAATGGGGCCCGCTACTAAGGGGGCAAGCCGCTCGACCAGGCCCAAGGAGCTCACCTGCACGGCACTACAGGCGTTGATCAGCTGGCTGAGCAGTTGCCAGGCGCGGGAATCGTTCCAATTGGCATGCACGGGATTGCAGCGCTGCACGCCCGGCAGCCAGTCATTCACTTCCAGCACGGTGGGCTTACCGAGCAGGCGCCGTTGGTGCACGAGCCGGAGCAGTTCCACATCCATGCCCATCAGCAGCACGACGACGTCTGCGGCGAGGACAAGGGCGTCGCGGGGGCGGGCGTGGGGGTGGAGCTCATAAACCTCGACCCCGTCGAGCTGGGCGAGGGCAGCGGCGGGCTGGTGGAGGCGGTAGCGCTGGTCGCCACTGCTGCCAAAACTGCCGACCAGGGCCAGACGGAGGGGTTTAGCCAATGGTCAGGGTGCCGCAGGGGAGAAGGACTGGAGCAGTCCCAATCCCATTGGAGCAATCAAAGGAGGTGAGGTTAATCCCTGTTGATTCATGCCACGCTTACCCTGATTTTGGTGTCATTGAAGTCCCAATCGGAGCCCTGGCTGGCGAGGAGATCCTCGAAACCAAAGGTGTTGGTGCCTAGGAGTTTGACAAAATGATCTGGGGCTTGACTCCCGGTCGCAGTGACCAGGTTGCAAAAGTTGCCTTGAATATCCAGATCTTGCTGTTAAGCATCGGCAGTAAGTTCATGCTGCGGCACCTCTAGACTGAAAGCTGGCCCTGCGAGAGCGCCCCATGCTGTTGAGGTAATTTTTAAGGTGACGTTTAATTAATCGAACCATCGCCCGGTTTTCATCTGCGATAGAAACGCGAGCAACCGGGATAGCGGCTTGCTGCTGGCGGGCGAAAGCGTTGGCGAGGAGTGCGGCCGCGCGTGCCCGTCCCCGGTGTTGTTCAGTAACAAAGAAGCTGCTGTAGCGCAGGGCGTTGGATGAGAGGCGTTCGGCCAGGATCCAGCCCACGATGTCGCCGTCGTGGAGAAGGGCCAGGGACACTGCTGGTTCTATGCGCCTTGTATCGGCCGGTGGCAGCAGGGTTCTTGGAGCGTCTAGATGGTGGATTTGCTGGAGCTGCTGATCGTTGAGATCGCTCCAGGGGGTGAGCTGATAGGGCTCGCCGATGGGGTGGTTTGTGGCCCAAGGAACGGCGGCGAGTTGGTCCGCCTGAGCTTCTAGAAGCAGGAAGTCGGTTTTGGGTTGGCTCCAGCCGAGCTTTCGGAGGATGGGTTCGAGAGCCAGTTGGCTGAGTTCGCTGGC
>CALRQT020000025.1:0-10607 GCA_943370385.1 Pseudanabaena sp. UWO311 | reverse complement strand
CCACTGGCAAAGATCAGGGAAAAAGCAGCCCAGAACTGGGGAATCACCAACATCAAAACGATCAGCCGCTACCTGGCTCTGGCGCGGCAGCGGATGGTGGAGGAGCTGATCACCGACCGCCGCAGGCATCAGGCCGAGCAGATCTTTGCGTTGAATGACTGCGCTCGCCGGGCCATGGATGCGGGTCAGTTCAACGCCGCGGTCGGCGCCTTCCGGGTGATCGCCGAGATCGGTGGCTTGCTGCGGGCCCCGATCAAGCCGCCGGAGGCGAAAAGCTGATGGGCCGCATTGCCGCCACCCTGCGGCCGACTGCGAGCGTCCCGACTGATGTCGGGCTGCTGCTGGACCCCACCACCGACCTGTGGGCCGACTGGGGCCTGCTCGGTGTTCCGGACCCTGACCGGGCGTCAACGACCCGAGAAGGCCTGCTGTTCCGCGACTTCATCCAAAGCGCCTTCCCCTCGTTCCAGTTCCACCGGCTCTCCGAGCTCCTGATCGAGCTGCTGCAGCAGGTGGCCGACGGAAAACTGACGCGCCTGATCGTCTGCTGTCCGCCCCGCCATGGAAAAAGCCAGCTGGTGTCGCGCCTGTTCCCCGCCTACTGGGTGAGCCGCCACCCTGAACTGTTCTGTGCCATCGCCAGCTATTCGGGTGAGCTGGCCTATGCCCACAGCCGCGAGGCCCGCCACTACTACCGCCTCACGGGACATGCCCTCTCCAAGGACTCGGCGGCCGTGGGCAACTGGCTCACGCCCCAGCGCGGCGGCTGCATCGCCGCCGGCGTGAGGGGGCCGTTCACAGGCAAGGGCTACAACCTCGGGATCATCGATGACCCCTACAAGGGGCCGGAGGACGCCAAGTCGGCGCTGCAACGTGAGCGGCTGATCGACTGGCTCAAGAGCGTCTGGTTCACCCGCGCCGAACCCGGCCTCACAGCAGAGGGGGCGTTGCTGCCGGCAGCCCAGGTGGTGGTGCAGACCCGCTGGGACCACCACGACATGACCGCCTGGCTGCTCGAGCAGGAGGCCGAGGAGAACCCGGAGCATTGGACGGTGCTCAACCTGCCGGCGATCGCAGAACCGGAGGCTATTTCTATGCAGATCCCGCATACCTGCAAGAAAGTCCCTGACTGGCGCCAGCCCGGCGAGCCGCTCTGCCCGGAACGGGTGCCGCTGAAGGTGCTGCAGCGCATCCGCACCCGGCTGGGCTCCTACTGGTGGAACGCCCTCTACCAGCAGCGGCCCAGTCCGGCTGAGGGTCTGCTGTTCCGCAAGGGCTGGATCCAGCCGCCGCTACCGGTCGCCCCAGGCCAGCCCCGCCGCTTCGCGCCCTTGGTGCTGAGCTGTGACCTGAGCTTCAAGGACGGCAAGGAGAACGACGCCTGCGGCTTTGCGCTGGTCGGACTCTTGGAGCCGCAGCGGCATCCGGCAGCTGAGGCGCGGCGACAGGGTCTGGCACTGGCCGCCAACGCGGCAGGGGCCCAATGCACGCCTAGGGGTGTGAATGTCACTCACCCCCTTTCTGGCGGCCCGGACCCGTGGGCGGAGCTGCAGATCGAAGCGCTCTGGGCCCACCGGCAGCGGCTGGACCTGCCGGGGGTGATCAAGTTCCTGTTGGCGTCGTTGGCCTCGCTGGAGCGACAGGGTCTGCGGCCCAATGCCGTGCTGATCGAGGACGCGGCCAATGGCCCGGCCGTCTGCCAGCTGCTCAAGCGCCAGCTGCCGGGCCTGATCGCCATCCCCCCGAAGGGCAGCAAGGCTTCCCGTGCCCATGCCGTCGCCCCCCTGGTGGAGGCGGGCCAGGTGCGCTTTGCCCGCAAGGCCGACTCCCTGGTGGAGGAGCTGCTGGCCTTCTCCCCTCGGGGCGGTGTGGATGACCAGGTGGATGCCTTCTGCCAGGGGGTGCTCTGGATCGAGGCGCAGTACTGGCGGGCGCGGGGCCACAGCTCGGCGCCGCTGCCGATGGTGTTCTCCCGATAGGCCATGAATCAGCAACCGCAGCCACAGCCGCAGGCCACAACGCCGCATCGGCCCCAGACCCACGCCGTTGCCACACCGGCCCGCCCGCGGCGCCATCGGCCGGTGAATCCCCATGCCGCTGCTAACGCCCTGGCCCTGCAGCACCAGGACATCGCCGAACGGGTGGCGGCCAACATCGCCAGGCGCACCGGACACCCACGGGAGGATCTGCATCAGATCGCCATGCTCGGCATCCTGCAGGCCGCTCGCCGCTTTTCACCGGAGCGTGGATCGTTTCGGCCCTATGCCCGCACCTATGCCAACGGGGAGGTGTTTCACTACCTCCGCGACAAGGGCTTCCTGATCAAGGTGCCGGCCTCCTGGCGGGAGCTGCATGCCAGAGGCTTGAAGCTGATGCGGTTGGGGGTAGAGGCCGCGGAGGTGCCGGGGCGGCTGGGGGTCAGTGAGGAACGGTGGAGGGAGATTGTGCAGGCTTGCGAGCAGAGGGTGGTGGCGTTTGAGGTGGGTGAGGGATAACGGCTCTTGGGTGGCAGGCAAGAAGCAATCGCCATCGAAGCAGACTCGCCGGAGGCCTGTCCCCCCTAGGGACCTGTTAGAAGGTATCGCTTCTCAAAAGACTGCGCCTGTGGAATTTGGTCTCGCCTGCAGAGCCAAGGCAACCTTATACTCGTGCATGATTTGGTTGAAGTCAATGACGACGAAGTCCAACTCGTTGCAATAACTATTCAGGCATTCAGAGACCACATACTCTGTACGTTCGTGAACGGCATTCACAACCGCCTTCGGAATCGGGCGATCACAGGTGGCAGGGAAAGAGGAACGACGGCATGTTGATCTTCCTTGCCCATGATCGCAACCAGCCCAAAGCAATCGTACTGGGTCCTGCATGGATTGTGGCCCAGACCCTGAGGCCCCTTACTGCCTCAGCACGGTGACGGATTGATCGATAGCGTGTGATAAATGTCACTTTGACATGCAGTCAATGGCGGGGCCGGATTCAGGGATCGCGCTAAGATTATTTCAACTGAGTGTTGGTCGCACGGGATGGCGGGAGTGCTTCGCAGGCCAGCCTCCTGGTTGCTGCTTTTGATCGTGACAGCGGCTCTGCTTTTCCTCTGGCTTGGACCCTGGCGTTCCCATTCGCGGGAGTACTGGATCAAGGCGGAGGAGATGCTTTGGAACTATTCCCCTTCCTATCCGATCAATCGGATGACGGACGAACCGTTCGATGAGAAGGAACTGGTGTTTCTCAAGCCAGGGCCGGACCGCATCGGTCGGATCTACCGCAAGGCCGTGTTCCGCTCCTACGGGCCGAACTTCGACATGCTGCTCGATGGTCCCAAGCTCTCCGGCGGGTCAAATCCTGATGGGGGCCGGGTTCGCAGGTCGGGATCGCGCGAGGAGCATCTCGGCATCCTCGGTCCGATTCTCCGCGCTGAGGTGGGCGACACGATCGTGGTGCATTTCCGCAACGAGACCCGCTTCCCGCTGAGCCTGCACCCCCATGGGGTGGCCTATGACAAGGCGAATGAAGGTTCCGGCTACGCCGGTTCCGGCTCTGCCGATGGCTCCAGTGGGTTCCCTGGCTCCCATCGCTCCCATCCCCAGCATGGTGGTGGCGGCAGCGGAGATGCGGTGCCAGCCGGCAGCTCCTTCACCTACCGCTGGCAGGTGCCTCCCCGCTCAGGGCCGGGACCGGCCGATCCGGACTCGATCGCCTGGCCCTATCACTCCCATGTAAACGAGGTGGGCGACACCAGCGCCGGTTTGGTGGGGGCCATCGTGATCCACCGGCGCGGCAGCCTGGACGAGAAACGACAGCTGCCCAAGGGAGTGGATCGTGAATTCGTGAACCTGTTCACGGTGACCGATGAGAACAAAAGCCTCTACCTCGAGACCAACCTCCGGGAGTTTCTCGGCACCGCCCCGATCAACCCGGACGATGAGGAGTTCGTCGAGAGCAATCTGATGCATGGCATCAACGGCTTCGTGTATGGAGACCTCCCCGGGCTCACGATGGCGGAGGGGGAGCGCGTGCGTTGGCACGTGATGAGCATGGGCACGGAGATCGACATCCACACCCCCCACTGGCATGGCGCCACGCTTCTGGAGAACGGCCGCAGGCTGGATACCACGGAGATCTTCCCGGCGAGCAGCCGAACACTGGACATGACGCCCGACCGGCCCGGCATGTGGATGCTTCACTGTCATGTGAACGATCACATGGAAGCGGGCATGCACGCCATGTTTACCGTGTTGCCGCGTCACAACGGCAACATCTTCTCCAGCTCGAAGTAAACCACAAAAACCTGCTGATCATAAAGCAGAGAGCATGAGGTCGTGGCATGAGAGCTGTGTAAAGGGATCAAGTCAGCGCATTTGGACTCAATGAATTCCTCAGTATTGGATTTCGGTTGACCTTGCGACTTCGGGGTTCGCAGCAGCTCCTATTGATCGAGACAGGACAACTCCTTCCCAGGCATCAGAACGACGTGTGATCGCAAAGGAGGCTTGGGAGGATCTTGGGATGGGCAATAGCTCTATGTTTTTATCCGAATATCTTACGGCTTCATGATAAGCAAAAATCTCGATACGTCCAACGTGGTCACAGCACAACCTTTGTCAGTTCAGCTATCGCGACTGTGCCGAACCAGCGCTGGCAACAGCATGTAGACCTGCAGGCCCTTCGTGCCCACAATCCTTCCACCGCCAGCTATTAGCCCCTATGCGCCCTGGACCCAGCACCCCACCCTGACCGCCCTGGCTCCCTCCCTGCAGATCACCGCCGACTGCTGGGCCCTGCTCGCCGCCCCTGACGGCAGCAGCCGCAAGGAGCATTACCTCCCCAAGGGTGAACGGGAACCGGACACCGCTTACCGCAAGCGCCTCGACGCCGCCCGCTCCTCGGGCTTCTTCCGCGATGCCCTGCGCACCTACGCCGGGATGCTCAGTCGGGGGAGCTGGATCAGCCTTCCGGCCAGCTTGAGCTCGGTGCTCACCGACGTGGATGGCCGGGGCACAGACCTGGGCGTCTTCCTCGCTGCCGCTGACCTGCTGGTCCTACGGGATGGCGCCGCCCTGGTGCTGGTGCTCCCCCCTGAACACAGCTGGCCCAGCGAGGGCGACCGGCAGGAGGCCCTGCGCCGCGGCGACCGGCTCTCGCTGCCACGACTGCAGCTGGTGCCCCGGGCCAACTGCCTGAACTGGGAGCTGCCCGTCTCCTACGGGCTGCCGGGGCGAATCATCTGGCGGGAACCGCTGAACCGGCCGATGAGTGCTGAACCGACCGGGCCGGAAGCAGCGGTGGCAAAACAGATCAACGCCCTGCTGGGCGATGCCGATGCCCCGGACCGTTGGCACTACCGCAGCCTGTCGCTGCTCACCACCGGCGACGCCGCCAAGGGTGGGACCGCCAGGGGCGGGGCCGTCACCGGCCTGCAGCTGGCCCACCACCCGGTCTGCGCTGATCCCCAGGCCACCAGCGGCTGGCGCTGCGACGAGCCTGTCGCCACCACCTATGAGGGCATCCACCGGCTGCCGGCCTGCTGGTACACCTCCGATGGCTCGGCCTTTGGGGAAGGGGACCTGCCGCACCTGGGCCTGGCCCACCAGTACCTCAACCACTTCCGCTGCAAGAGCGAATACGAGGAGCTGCTCTCCAGGACTGCTCTACCTGTCGGCGTGCGCAAGGGAATGGTCGACGCCATGGGCAACAGCCAGGCCGGCCCGGTGGTGCTGGGTCCGAACACCTGCATGGACCTTCCCGCCGATGCGTCCTTCGAGTTCGTCGAGATCCGGGCCCGCTCCCTGGCGGAGCACCGGGCCTGGCTGCAGATCCTTGACGACACCATGCGCCGCGATGCCCTGATCCCCAGCCAAAACCGGGGCGCGGCCCGCACCGAGATGGAGATCAGCCTTACCGCCTCCCAGAGCTATGCGCTGCTGCAGGCGATGGCGATCCAGAAAGCCTCGCTGTTCTCCACGCTCCTCCAGCACTGGTGCGCCCTGACCGGAGAGCCCCTCGACCCCGGTGCCGGCCTGCAGGTGACGGTGAGCCCGCTCACCCCACCGATCCAGCCGCAGCCCCAGGTGAAGGAATGGATCGAGCTGTTCGACAAGGGGGTGATCAGCCGGGAGGAGCTGCGGCACCAGCTGGCCCTGGCTACGGCCAACGCCATCAGCAGTCCGACGCTGGATGACAGCCCGGCGACCAGGGCCGGGGAGGAGAGCGACTTCCCAGAGCCCAGGGCTCCCGAGAGTTCGGCGCCGATGCCCCTGAGGCAAGAGGGGTCAGCCGCACCTGCAGCCGCATGAGCCAGACCCCGACCGACTCGCCCTACCGCTGGCGGGCCGCTGACCTGGAGGGGATTCGCGTTGCCCTCTCGATCCCAACCCAGATGGCCGCAATCCGCGCCATCAACGACGCGATGGCAGATCTTGAGCAGCTCTACCCCGACGCCATCCCAACCGCCAGGCGCGAGCTCGATGCCATCGCCGCCATCGACAGCCAGCTGGCGGGTCTCGGCCCCGAGCAGCTGCAGGCACCGATCGAGAGCCGCCGCAAGGCCGTCAGCCCTGATGCCCTGCCGCAGGACGGGACGTTGCCGGTCAAGAAGGCCGACGTGATCGAGTACGACACCGAGCTGCTGCGGGAGGAGACCATCACCCGCTACGGCGAGGGGCTTTCGATCGAGGCCGCTCTCCGCCGCCAGCGGGGCAGCCATGCCCAGGCCCTGCTGCTGATGCTTCCCACCCTGGCGAACTGGAGCCGTAATCCTCAGCTCAGTGGCCAGGGGAGTGGCTTCACGGCGGCGCTGGAGCGGGGCTGAACCGTGAGCAGCACTCCTGTGATGCCCCCCTCGGCTTTGCAGCCCTATGCCAACGCCCGCATCCTGCTGTTCTCGAACGCCATCCCTGGCGTGCTCGATTCCACCCGCACAGGGAGGTTTGTCTTCGAGGGTTTCCTCAAGCGCCTGCGAGGAATCTCCAGCAAGGAGAACGCTCCGGGCCTCGACACGGGGGACTTCACCTACGAGGGCTACCTCACTCGCGGCGCCGTGCTGCCGCAGACACCGTCCCAACCCTGGGACTGGCTGGCGGCGGCCATCAGTTGGAGCACCAGCGGCATCCGGCCCGTCTCTGCCACAACCCCGGCCTTGCTCACCCCCTGTTTCGGGGCCGTCTGGTTGGGGCCGCTCACGGAGCTGCGCACCCCTGGCCTGCTTCCCTCCAACAGCCGGGGGCAGCTGGGGGCCTTCTCTGTCACCGAGTTCGGCGGCCTCTACGGCGCCGGTGGCATCGGCTCGTTGACCCAGCCGCTGCTGGGCGAACGGATCCAAGCGGCGCTCAAGCCCAACCGGGTGGCAGTGGTCGGCCCCGGCGACAGCCTCAACGTGCTGGCGGAGCGCCACGGCACCACCGTGACCACCCTGCGCAGCCTCAACCCCACCATCACTGCCCGTCCATCGGACCAACTGCCGCTGGGGAGCTGGCTGTTTCTGCCCAAGCGCCGCGCCGCCGCCAACGCCGACACCAGCACCACCAGCCTGCCTGCCGGCTTCTACACGCCCGAAACCCTGGCCGCCTACCTGGGCGTGTCGCTCTCGACCATCTACAGCTGGAACTCCAGCGGCTACGGGCCTCCCTTCGTGAAGCTGGGGAATCTGGTCCGATACACCTATGAGGATGTGGAGATCTGGCTGGCCCGGCAGCTGGAGCTCTCGCGGGGCTGAGCCCTACAAGCGCTGCGGCCGCTTGGCCGTGTCGATCAGCAGGTTCTGCAGCAGCTCCCTGCTGCTGATCAGCAGGTGGGCCATCCAGGTGCCCGTCAGCTTCGGCTCGGCGACAAGATCGCCGCGGCAGCGATCGATGGCCTGCTCGATCTCCGCCAGCTCCCGGCCGATGTTGCGGACCATCGCCTCGGTGCTCTCGCGCGGTGTTGGCCGGGGCGGTGTCTGCATGGGCTCCACTCTGACGGCCGCCATCAGCCAAAGCGGTAGTGCTTGCGCACCGGGGCATGCACGTCCCAGGTGCAGCTCAGCCCAGCGTCAAACACCACCAGATCACCGGCGCCAAAGCGCACCGGCTCGCCGCCATCGGGGGTGACGGTCACATCACCCTCCAGCAGCAGGCAGGTTTCCTGCTCGTCGTAAGTCCAGGGGAAGGTGCTGACCTCACAGCCCCAGGTGGGCCAGCTCGTCACACCCAGGCTCTGCAGCTGAGCCGGATCAGGGTTGGACGTGACCGTGATGCCGGAGGCCATGGCGGCTTGCATGCGAACCGTGAGCATTGTCGGCCGGCATCCCTGGCAATAGGCGGTGAGCACAGCCCGGATGGGGTGCTCATCCACGACAGCCGCGATGGGTCATGGCCACTGCCACCTCTGCTCCACCTTCCACCAACACCACTGCTGCAACCGCCGCCGCAGGTGCTGACGACAACTACGCCTCCAGCTCCAGTGCCGATGGCGGTACTGATCCCCAGGGGGGCGACAGCCTCCCCGGTGATCCGCCTGCTGTTCCTCAGCCCCCGGGTGCTGCAACGCCCCCCAGCGACCCGGGCTCTGACGACGGTCGCGCCGCCGATCCGCTCAAAGCGGAGCGGCGCAAGAACAACCACCTCGAAAAGGAGATCCGTACCCTGCGCCAGCAGCTGAACCGCTTCTCGGAGATCAACCCCGAGGAGTACGCCCGCTTGCAGGAGGCCGAACGCCAGAAGCAGATCCTCGAGCAGCAGATGGAGCTGCGCGAACGCCAGATGGAGGAGGCCTCTGCTCAGAAGGTGGCCGCCGTTGCTGCTGAGCGCGACGAGGCCAAGCAGCAGATCCTGCAGCTGCGCAAGGACCGCCTGCTGGAGCGTGCCTTCTCCCAGGCCGAGGGCCGCACCGGTGGGGATGCCCGAGGGACGTTCTTCGACATCTTCAAGGGACAGCTGGGCACCTGCTTCCGCCTCAGCACCGGCGGTGACGGCAAGGACGTGCTCGAACCCCTGGACTCCCAGGGCAAGCCCCTGCTCGGCGATGACGGCCGGCCAATGACCACCACGGAGTTCCTCGATCAGATGCGCGTGCACCCCGTGTACGGCTTCCTGTTCCAGCAACGGGGCCCGGCCGGCATGCAGGCCGCTGGTGCGCTGACGGCCTCGGGTATTGGCAGCAACGGCGAGCCGATCAACCCCCAGGCGATGTCGGCCTCTGAGCTCTACCGCGCCTCGTTCGCCGTCAACGGCCGCACCCCTTCCCGCCGGCCCTGAGGGGGGCAGAGCCCCCTTCTCATTGGGCTCTTGGACTACGGGATGGCAGGTCGGCAAGAGGAAGAAGAGGCGGCTGAGTCATCCCGCTGTCGCCTTCCTCGTGGGCCGTGCATTGCCCACTCCCGATCAACTCCGAGGTGTCCCGTGACCCTCCGCTTTCTTCGTCTCCTTCTCTTTCCGTTCCGAACCATGACTGCTCTGCTCGATCGCATCGTCGGCGTGATCGCCGGTTTCCAGTCCCGCGAGGCAAAGCTTCGCCAGCAGCTGGCCGAGGCCCTCAGCGATGACGCCGCTGATGAAGCCGCCATCGCATCCGCCCAGCGCGATGCCCTCGCCGCCATGGAGCGCGCAGCCACCGCCGAGGCGCTGATGGCCCAGCTGCAGGCCAGCGCTAAGGATGCCGACACCCAGCTGCAGGCCATCGGGGCCTACATCGATCAGTTCGTGCCGGTTCTCACCGACCAACCCAAGAGCCCTGCACTCCCTGGCGACGACACGGCGGCCGAGCTTGCTGACACTGAGTCGGAGGTTGTCGCTGACGACAACTCCGGTGCTGATGAATCGCAGAACAGCTCCTCCGAGCTGGACTCTGCGCCTGACCCTGCCGACCCCGAGGCCAGCGGCTCCAGCGACCAGCCCGCTGCGGCCTGATCACCATGCCGCGCCGGGGCAAGGGGTTCTACGGCGGCATCTCCTTCCAGCCGCCAGTTGCCGTCGCCGCTGCTGCCCGTCGCGCCCTCGAACGGCGGGCCCAGCAGCCACCCTCCCGGCGCGGCATGACACCGGTAGGCCTGGCCCGCGCCCGGCAGCTCGCCAACCGCCAGCAGCTCTCGCCCACCACCATCGATCGGATGGTCAGCTACTTCGCCCGCCACGAAGTCGACAAGCAGGGCTCAACGTGGGAGACCTACGGCAAAGGCCGTCAGGCCTGGGATGGCTGGGGCGGTGACCCGGGCCAGCGCTGGGCCACGGGCCTGGCTCGCCGTATGGATGCCGCCGAGCGCCGCGCTGGAGCAAGCCGCTCAATCTGACCGCGCACGCAGCAGAACACCAACCCGGAATACATCAATGTGAAACAACGATCACGCCACAAAAGGGGGAGGAAGCGACAAGAAAAAAATCACAAATTTTCCTCGTATTTCGCGTTTCAAAATCAGCTCCCTGCAACTCCCTATAGTGGCTCGCAGCTGCCCATAGAAGAACGCAAGCTCGGGGGTATTCCCCCTGTTTCCGGGAGCGGCGCAGGGGGCCTCGAAAATTTTTCAGATTCAGGAAATCTCAATGCAATCAATACATGAACGTTGCGCTATCCCGCGGGGTCGTGCAGAATGACAACCATGAATTAGTTCATTTGTATTGGCTTCTTGCCCCCCCCCC
>CALRQT020000024.1:0-14954 GCA_943370385.1 Pseudanabaena sp. UWO311 | reverse complement strand
CGCAGCAGCGGCGACGATAGTTGGGGGGTAGCCCCCTGCAAAAATAGCTCGATGCCAGGTAAAACTTTTGCTCCATAGCCAAGCTGATCGAAGCGATCAGCAGGCGACGAAAAGCCACCCGATAGGGTGGCTTTTTTGTTGGGGATTTTATGTTTGGGGTGGCGAGATGAGCTTTCCGGTGGCCGGTGCTGGCGCGGCAGGCTCGGTCGGATCGCCTTCGGTGGGATGGTTGAAAGTTGGGTGAGCCGGCTTGGCCATGGGGCCTATCGTTTAAGGCAATTCGATTTCAGTTAGCGACTTGATGGCGTTAAAGGGACCAGGGTCCCGCCCAGGATTGCCCTCCCGATCACTGAAAATCACGGCCATGCCGATCCCATCGGCCGCTTCAATCTCGGCTAGGGCATCACTCACAAAGAGGATCTCAGCTGGTTCTAGCTGGAGGGCTTCGGTGATGGCGCTGTAACTAGCTTTCGCTTGTTTTGAGCCGATTCGCGTGTCAAACCAGTGGCTAAAGAGGCTCTCTAAGTTGTCGTTTTGGCTGTAGCGGTAGAGCAGTTTTTGAGCGGCTACGGAGCCGGAGGAATAGACCGCAAGCTGGTAGCCATCCCGGTGCCAGCGCTGCAGGGTTGGCGCCACATCGTCGAAGAGGGGGGCAACCAGATCGCCGCTTGCGTAGCCCGATGCCCAGATGCGCCCCTGCAACTCTTTGAGGGCTGGGAATTTGATGTCGTGATCAATCAACCACTGGAGGTAGGCCACTAGGGGGGAGTTGGTTTGCCCTAGTTGGAGGTGCTCTTGGCTGGCTGACGGGTGGACGGGGATGGGCGCGCCTTGGCGCATGGCTTGCACCTCCGGGTTGGGATCGGCGGCAAAGGCGGCTTGCGTGGCTGCAAGGAGCTCCTGCACCTCGGGATCCCCCTGGTGGGTCTCCAGATAGCTGGCGAGGCGTTCCCGGGCGTAGGGAAAGAGCACCGACGCCACGAAACTCACTGGGCAGGTGGTGCCCTCAATGTCCAGGAGGATGCAACGAATCACGGGCTCAGCCATGGGAGATCGCTTGTCCTGGCTCAGGACGGGCCATTAGGGCGTCGAGTAACAACTGGCGCCACGATTGTTCCAGCAGGAATTCAAGGATTTCTAGGTGCCGGATGGCCTGGTTGAGGGATGGGCCCCAGGCGTAGAGGCCATGGCCGGCGATTAGCAGGCCTTGGGGCGCATTAATTAGGAGCGGGCCGGCCCGTTGGCTCAGGCGGGGCAGGTTCTGGTCGTTGGCCAGCACGGGAATCTCGATGCTGGTGGCATGGGTGCTGACGCCTTCAAGGCCCTTGAGCATCTCCAGCCCTTCCACTAGGACGACCCCATCGCCCTTGGGCTCTGGGTTTTGCCGCCGGTTGGGGGCCGCCAAGGCCCAGCGGGACAGCAAGGTGGCCGCTTGGGAATGGGTATGGAGCACGGCGCCGGCGCCGCAGCGGCCCACGATTTCCAGGTGCAGGGCCGTTTCGGCGCTGGCCTTGCCCGTGCCCCCAATCACCTGGCCGGCGGCATCGACGACGATCAGGTCGGCCGCTTGCACCTGGCCCTTGTCGACGCCGCTGGGGGCCATCAGCAGCTGCAAGGGATCCCGTTGCTGCACACAGCTGAAATTGCCGCCGGTGCCGTCACACCAGCCCCGGGCATGGATGGCCGCCATGGCAGCGGTGAGCTCGTCGGCCAGGGCCATCGCGCCGGGGGGCTAGCGGGGATCAGCACCATCGAACCATGGAGGTGGGTCTGGGGGCTGCTGCCTGGGAGTCTGCTGGGATCGCCTTTGGCGGGTGTGGTTCCAGAGGCGCTGGGGGCTGTCCCTGAGAGCGGTGATTAGCTCTGGCAACTGGGGCACCAGTGGCTGCTGCGCCCCCCCAGCCGTTCCCGTTCGATCGGCGTGCCGCAGTGGCGGCAGGGCTGGCCAGCGCGCCGGTACACCCAGGCGGCCTGGCCGTAGTTGCCATTGGTGCCGGTGAGGTCGCGGAAATCGCTGAAGGTGGTGCCGCCGGCGCCGATGCTCTGCTCCAGCACCGTGACCAGGGCCGCGCGCAGGCCTTCGAGGCGCTGGAGGCTGACGCTGCCGCTGCGGGTTTGGGGGCGGATCCCGGCCACGTAGAGGGATTCATCGGCATAGATGTTGCCGCAGCCCGCCACTAAAGCCTGGTCCAGCAGGGCGTTTTTTATGGGTCGGATCGAGCCGGCCAGCTTTTTTTTGAGATAGGCCCCGGTGAAGCTGTCGCTGAAGGGTTCGGGCCCCAGCTTCTGCAGGCCGGTGACCACCGATTCCAGCGGCGTGCCCGGCGGCACAAACCACATCTGGCCGAAGCTGCGGGTGTCGACGAAGCGCAGTTCGGCGCCATCAGAGTTCCAGAGGCGTACGCGGGTGTGGCGACAGGGTTCCCGGGGTTCATCGAGCCAGAGGAATTGGCCGGTCATGCGCAGGTGCACGCCCCAGTGGCCAGCATCCACTGCTCCGCCACCGCCGGGGCGGCTGAGGCTGGCCATCAGATACTTGCCGCGCCGCTGCCAGCCCACCAGGCGGCTGCCCTCGAGGGCCTGGCAAAAGGCGTCAGGCTCGGGAGGTGCGGCGATCGCCCGGGCCCGTAACACGTCCACCCGGGCGATCTCAAAGCCCAGGGTCTGGCGCTCCAGGCCCCGGCGCACCGTTTCCACCTCCGGCAGTTCAGGCAAGGTCAGGACGCCGGCAGGGCCTCAGGTTGCCATGGCAAAGCCCCAGTCCGTTCGGGACCGGGGCTGGGGGTGCGCTGGGTCGAAACCCAGCCCTTTGCCAAGGAAACAGGCCTGGCCGGATCAGGCCTTGACCAGTTCGCTTTCGGCGAAGTTATTGGTGTTGATGCCGCCTTCGGAGCCGCTGTAGCCGTTGTAGTTGACCTTCTCGAAGCGCACCACCACGGGGTAGCGGATGCCGGAGGTGTCGACCGTGGCGACGGTGCCGACTTCGTTGAACCAGTAGGACTCAGGACGCTTGATGCGCACCTTGTCGCCGCGGGAGATGGCCATCGCTGCGCTGAGTGAATGGAGCTGCCTGGTGAACTTACCTGGGCTGGGCGGGCTCGCCCTGGGGCCGTCACACAATGTCGCTGGCCGCACCGCCCAGGCCGGGCCGGTGGCGGCTGAGCTCCATGGCACGATCGACTTGCCTCCTTGAGCTGATCCGTGTCCGAGGCCCCAGTCATGAACGAGGCCCCTGAGCTCAACCTGGAGTTGCCCGATCCCGAGCGGGACGACATCAGCTCGATGGAGTTCCTGGCCCGGATCGAGGAGGCCTGGGCCATCTGCGACCGCTTCGACCTGCAGACCGAGATCTGGCGGGGCCGCATCCTCAAGGCCGTGCGCGATCGCGAGCGCCGCGGCGGCGAGGGCCGGGGCACGGGCTTTCTGCAGTGGTTGCGCGAGCAGGAGATCAGTAAGACCCGCGCCTATGGCCTGATCCAGCTGGCCGAGTCGGCCGAGAGCCTGGTGGAGCAGGGGCCGCTCGATGCGGAGAGTGTGAATCAATTCTCGAAGCGGGCCTTCATGGAAACGGCCCAGGCCGATCCGGAGGTGCAACTGCTCATTAGTGAGGCCGCCAACGGCGGTGAGCAGATCACCCGCAAGTCGGTGCGGCGCCTGACCGACGACTTCACCTCCGCCACCAGCCCCCTGCTGCCCGAGGAGATCCGCCAGCGCACGGCCGACAACCTGTTGCCCTCGAAGGCGGTGGCGCCCCTGGTGCGGGAGCTCTCCAAGCTGCCGGAGCAGCAACAGGAGGACCTGCGGCGGGTGTTGCGCGAAGAACCGGAGCTGGAGCGGGTGAAGGACGTGACCAGCACGGCCCGCTGGCTGAGCAAGGCGGCCGAGGCGGGCCTGGCGGTGCGGGCCTTTCAACAGGGCGAACTCAACCTGGAGAAGGCCATGCAGGAGGCCCAGCGGCTGGATTCCCTGGGCCTGCTGGCCGATGCGGTGGGCCAGGCCCAACAGCTGGAAAGCGCCGTGCTCAAGCTGCACACCAGCTGGCGCCGGCTCGGCGGCCTGCAGGAGCGGCTCTGGGTGGAGAGCGGCAGCAGCACCCCCCACCTGCGCGAGCTGCTCAATGCCCTGCAAAGCCTGAGCGGCAGCACCATGCGGGTGTCCCTGGGGGAGCTGGCCGGGGGCAAGCGGCTGCGGCTGCAGATTGTGGAGGAGGCGCCCGACCAACTGGAAGCGCCCCCCCTCCCCACCACATTTAGTGCCGGTTAGGGTCTGTTCTCTCTAGGGGTGGGGGGATCGTGGAGTTGCTGCCGTCGGCTCCGCGCCAGGCGGGCCTAGAGAAGCCCGCCCAGCCCAACCCACCCGATCCCCTGCTCCAGGCCCTAGAGCGCCATTTCGGCTGGACGGAGTTCCGGCCGGGGCAACGGGCCGTGGTGGAAGCGTTGCTGCAGGGGCGCGATTGCCTGGCGGTGTTGCCCACCGGGGCCGGCAAATCGCTCTGTTATCAGCTGCCGGCCCTGGTGCGCCAGGGGTTGATGTTGGTGGTGTCGCCCCTGGTGGCCCTGATGGAGGACCAGGTGTTGCACCTGCAGCGCCGCGGCATCCAGGCGGCCTGTCTCCACGGCGGCCTCGATCCCGGCAGTCGCCGCCAGCTCATGGGCCGCCTGCGCGATAACCGGCTGCGGCTGCTCTATCTGGCCCCCGAGCGCCTGCAGGGGGAAGCGACCCGCCGCTTGCTGGAGGAAATCCAGGACCAGGGCCACCTGGTGGGGCTGGCCGTGGATGAGGCCCACTGCATCAGCGCCTGGGGCCACGATTTCCGCCCCCATTACCGCCGCCTCGGCGAACTGCGCAGCCTTTGCCCCGGGGTGCCCCTGGTGGCCCTCAGTGCCACGGCGGCGCCGCGGGTGCGGGCCGACCTGATCCGCATGCTGCAGTTGCGCCGGCCCCTCTTCCAGGTGCATTCGGCCCGGCGCGACAACCTCGCTTACGCCATGCGACGCCGACCGGCCGATCCCCTGCCGGACGTGCTCGCGGCCCTGGCCGAGGCCCGGGGGGCCGTGCTGATCTACGCCCGCACCCGCCGCTCGGTGGAGGGCTGGGCGGCCCGGCTCGCCAGTGCCGGCATCGAGGCGATCGCCTATCACGCCGGCATGGATCCGGAGAGCCGCAGCCTGGCCTTGGCCCATTTCCAGGACCACCCGGCGCCGGTGCTGGTGGCCACGGTGGCCTTTGGCATGGGCGTGGACCGGCCCGATGTGGGCCTGGTGTTGCACCTGGACCTGCCCGCCAGCGCCGAGGGCTACCTGCAGGAATCGGGCCGGGCCGGGCGCGACGGCCTGCCGGCCCGCTGTCTGGTGCTATTTGATCCCGAAGACCGCACCTCCCTGGGCTGGGCGATCCGCTCCGGCGGCCCCCAGTGGGCTGAGCTGTCGGCGGCGGAGCGGGTAGGTCCCGAGGCCCTGCGGCTGGAGTTAGCCCAGCAAAAGCTGCGGCGCATGGAGGCCGTGGCCGAGGGGGAGGGCTGCCGCGAGCAGGCCCTACTGCTGGTGGTGGGAGAACTGGTGCCCCCCTGCGGCCGCTGCGATCGCTGCCTCAGTTCGCCGCCCCTAGAGGACTGGTCGGCCCTGGTGTCGAGGCTGCTGGCCAGCCTGGAGCAGCGCGGCGGAGTGGTGCTGCGCAGCCTGGGGGAGGAGCTGGCCGGTGCCGAAGGCGAGGGGGAGGAGCGTTGGCGTTGGTTGGTGCGGCGCCTGGTGCAGGAAGACCTGCTCAGCGAAAGCGATGACGGCAGCCAGCGGCTCTGGCTCAAGCCCGCCGGCCGCCGCTACTTGCTCCAGCCCTGGCCCCTGCGCTGGGTGGCCTGAGGGCGGATTTTGAGCCTGCCGGGGCGGTGCGCTGCCCCAGCCCATCCATTACCTCAACAACCAGAGATCAGGCGCCCTTGTCCCGGCAAAGGTCCTTCACCAGCTGCTGCTCGTAGTCGGTGGTAGGCAGGTCCCAGGTTTTCCAGGCGCCCGAGGGGCCGGTGGCATTGATGCGCTTGGCGCTGCAGTTCACGGCCAGATAGAACGACTGGCCGGTGGCATTGAGGCCCGGGGCGACGAAGCTGCCGCCCATGGGTTGCCAGTTGGCCCAGTCCACCTGCAGGGGACCGAAGTTGCGCCAGTCAGGCCGGGCCGGTTTGCCGGTGGCTACTTCGGTTTTCGCCGGTTTGCTGGTTTCCGCCTTGGGGGTGACCTCGGCTTTCACCGCTGGCTTGGGCTCCGGTTTGACCTCCGCTTTCTCGGCAGGCTCCTGGCGGACGGTGGTTTCCGGCTTCAGGGCCGTTTCGCCCTGGGGGCTGGGGTCCGGTTTGACGGCTTGCTCCGTGGAGACGGCCGGCTTCTCCACCACGGGTTTTGCCACCACTGGCTTGGTCACGACCGGTTGGGTCACTACAGGCTTGGTCGCGACCGGTTGGGTCACTACAGGCTTGGTGGCGACCGGCTGGGTCACGGCAGGGGTGGTGATAACAGGCTTCGTTGCGGCTGGTTTGGTCGCCCCAGGCTTCTGGGCGGCTGGCTTGGTGACGCTGGTGCTGGGCGTGGTTTCAGCTGGCTTGGTGGTTGCCTGGGCGGCCGCTACCGGGGTCGTGCCCGGGGTTGGGGTGCTGCTGGCGGGGGTGGCTCCGGGCTTGGCGGCTGCCGGCTTGGGGGCGGCGGCAACAGGGGCCGAAACCGGCTTGCTGGCCGGTTTGGTGGCGGGCTTGCTGGCGACGACCTTGGCCGGGCGGCGGCTGGCGGGCTTGGCGGCCGGCTTGGGCGCCGGGGGTGGGTTGCGCAGCTTCAGCTGGGTGTCCGGCACCAGGTTGTCGGGGTCCTTGAGCCCATTGAGGGCGGCGATCTTCTCCATCGGCACCCCATAGGTGTTGGCGATGTCGGAGAGGGTGTCACCGGGGCGCACGGTGTGGCTGAGGGCCTTGCCCTGGGCCGAGGTGATGGCGGGCAGCACCGGCGGCTTAGCGGGCTTGGCCGGCCCGGCGGTGGGCACGGTGATGCGGCTGCCAACCTGGAGGCCCTTGGGGTCGCGGATGCCGTTGAGGGCCAACAGGCGCTCGCTGCTGATGCCGTAGCGGTCGGCAATTTCGGAGATGGTTTCGCCCGATTTCACCGTGTAGTTGGCGGGCCCGCGGCTGGCCGGGCTGGAACTGCCGCCAGCGCTGGCCGGTTTGGACGGCTTGGCCGTCCCGGCGGTGGGCACGGTGATGCGGCTACCAACCTGGAGACCCTTGGGGTCGCGGATGCCGTTGAGGGCCAGCAGGCGTTCGCTGCTGATGCCGTAGCGGTCGGCGATTTCGGAGATGGTTTCGCCCGATTTCACCGTGTAGTTGCCCCGGCCGCTTCCGCCCTGGCCGCCACTGCCTTGGCTGGAACTGCCGCTGGAACCGCCGCGGCTGGGATTGCTGGGGGCGCCAGGCACCGTGAGCTTGGTGCCCACCTGGAGGCCCTTGGGATCCTTGATGCCGTTGAGTTGCAGCAGCCGCTCGACGCTGACGCCATAGCGGGCGGCGATGTCGGAGAGCGTTTCGCCCTGCTTCACCACAACCTGACCCGCCAGCCCGGGCAGGGGCAGCAGCAGGGCCAGGGCCAGGGCGACAGCGGAGCGGCGCATGGAGGGGGAAACGGCTGGTTGAACCTTACGGAGATCCGGGGAGCGCGCCAGTGTCCAGCGCACCGATTCAGCAGCGAAATCCCCGTACCTTCCTGGCGAGGGCCGCGCGAGGGTCGTGGCCGGGGCCCTGGCCTCAGCCCATCAGGCGTTTCACCAGGTTGAGCTTGCTGCCGTAGGGCGGGTAGCGGAAGGGCACATCGAGGGCAAAGGGGCGGCGCAGCAGGCTGCGTTGGTGGGAGAAGGTGTCGAAGCCCGCCTGGCCGTGGTAGTTGCCCATGCCACTGGCGCCGACGCCGCCGAAGGCCAGCTCCGCCAGGCCCGCCTGCATCACCACATCGTTGCGGCAGTAGCTGCCGGAGCTGGTGCCGGCGAGCAATTGGCGCTCGGCGGCGGCGCTGCGGCTGAAGAGGTAGAGGGCCAGGGGCTTGGGCCTGCTGTTGATCGCCGTGATCGCTTCGGCCACTGAGGCCACGGTCAGGATCGGCAGCAGGGGCCCGAACAGTTCGGAGGCCATCAGGGGATCGCCCGGGTCGGTGACCGCCAGCAGGGTGGGGGCAATGCGCAGCCGCTCCGGGTCGCTCTGGCCGCCAAAGAGGATCTGGCCCCTCTGACGAGCGCCCTCGAGCAGGCCCGAGAGCCGCTCATATTGGGCCCGGTTCACGATCCGGGCCAGGTCGGGCGACTGCAGCGGATCGGCGCCGAAGCAGGCCGTGATCCGGCTAGAGAGCCGGCCGATCAGCTCCTGGCGAATCGGCTCCTCCACCAGCAGGTGGTCTGGGGCGACGCATGTTTGGCCGCCGTTTAGGGCTTTACCCCAGACCAGGCGCCGCGCGGTGATCTCCAGGTCGGCATCGGCGAGCACCACCGCCGGACTCTTGCCACCCAGCTCCAGGGTCACGGGGGTGAGGTGGGGGGCTGCGGCCGCCATCACCAGCCGGCCGACCCGCTCGCCGCCGGTGAAGAAGATGTGGTCAAAGCGCAGCTGCAGGAGCTCCTGGGCCACCTGGCCATCCCCCTGCACCACCCGCACCACGCCCGGATCAAGGTGGCGCGCCACCAGCTCCGCCACCAGGGCCGCCGTGGCAGGGGCGTGCTCCGAGGGCTTGAGCACGGCGGTGTTGCCCGCCGCCAGGGCGCTCACCAGGGGTTGGAGCAGCAGGTGGAAGGGATAGTTCCAGGGGCCGATGACCAGGACGCAGCCCAGGGGCTGGGCCTGGGTTTCGGCCCGGCCGGGTTGGAGGCTGAGGGGCACGGCCGCGGGCCGGGGGGCCATCCAGCGGCGCAGCTTTTGGCGGCAGAGGCGGATCTCCTGGCGCACGGCCACTAGTTCAAAGAAAGCCTCCACCGGCGGCTTGTCCAGGTCGGCGGCC
Organism: Pseudanabaena sp. UWO311; assembly: GCA_943370385.1. Lineage (GTDB taxonomy): Bacteria > Cyanobacteriota > Cyanobacteriia > PCC-6307 > Cyanobiaceae > BAIKAL-G1. The sequence continues at coordinate 5,940 of CALRQT020000024.1, read as the reverse complement.
AGGGCGGCCAGCACGGCGTCTTCCCCCTCGGCGCAGAGGCGCTCCAGGCGATCGAGTTGCTCCAGGCGCCAGGCCAGGGGAAGGGTGTCCCCCTGGGTCACCCGTTGGCGCAGGGCCGCCACGGTTTCGCCAGCTACGGAGGTGCCCGTAGGCGAGGCACTGCTAACCAAGGGTGCCCCCGGTGCTGCTGAGGGCTCGGATAGCGGCGCTGCCGACATGGCGGAGGACGGGGGCTGGGCCCAAAATTCTGGCGGGTTCAGGGCGCGAAGGCGACCCGTGCAGATCCGGTTGGTTCTGCCCCAGGCCCTAGCCTCACCCCACCTGGCCCTTGCACCCATGGTTGGCACGCCTCCCCCCGGCCCGGACGGCGCCACCCTGGGTCCCTCCATGGAGGTGCTGGAGCTCTTCCCCCGCTATGTGCTCAAGGGCAGCCTGCCCCCGGCCCTGTTGACGGCCCTGCTTGAGCTCGCCAAGGAGGTGCTGAAGGCGCCCGAACGCAGCCCCGATGCCTCCCGCAAACTGGCCGGCCAGCTGGCCCTGCAGCTGGAGCTGGGGCCCCAGCAACCGGCGGTGCTGGAGCTGTGCCGTGAGGTGATCCTGCCGGGTTGTGAGCGTTGGATCCGCCATGTGATCGATCGCCAGCCGCCCCAGGGCCGGGGCCCCTGGACGGAGGGCCGCTACGGCCTGCAGATCATTGATGTGTGGCTGAATGTGCAACGGGCTGGGGATTACAACCCCACCCACACCCACGGCGGCAGTTTTTCCGGGGTGCTGTATTTACAGGTGCCCCCCCAGATCAGCGGCGCCAGTTTCGATGGCCAATTGTGTTTCCACGGCCCGGAGGAATGGCACATCCAAAGCTTCCGCACCGGCATGGCGGAGTACGTGCTGCCGATGCCCGGCGAGTTCTATGTGTTCCCCGCCTGGCAACCCCATTCGGTGCCCCCCTTCCGCGGCGAGGGCGAACGCTGGTCGTTGGCCTTCAACGTGGTGGCCGTGCCCCAGCCGGCCGGCGCAGCCAGGCCAGCCCAAATGCCCTTGGTGACAGGCTTGCCGAGCGGTGGCGCTCATCCGTTTGCGGCTAATCCTGCGGGCCAGCCTGGCAATGTGTCGTTGTCGAGCGGGCGCAAGCGACCGCCAGGGTTTTAGGGAGGGGCGGCCTGGTTTCCAGTAATAAGGAGATAGGAGCCGTTGGGGAGCAGGAAGTTCGCAGCACCCTAATGGGACTTGGCTTCAAACAGATGGCCCAATTCCGTCAGGCCCAAGGAGAGGGCCCGCCGCAGGGCCCGCTGGCGATTATTGGTTCCTAGTTTCTGCATTAAATTGCCACTGTAGGTTTGGATGCTGCGTACGGAAAGCCCAGTTTTTTCTGCTGTTTCCCGATTGCTCAGGCCTAGGGCATAGGCCTCTAGTAGTTGGTGCTCCCGTGGCGTGAGGGTGATCGTGCCGGGATAGGAAACAGGGGCTCTTTATTCAAGCTGCCCTAGGCGCTGATGAATGGATGGGGTGAGGTAACTGGTGTTGCTGATTAGGGCCATGGTGACAAAAGTGAGCGTATCGGGAAGCCCCAATACATCCGCTTCGGCGATCACAATTGGGCAATCTGGATAGCCAAAGAATGCATCCAGCTTGGTGACCCATGCAACGATCCGCATGCTTGGGCGAAGCTGTTTCGCCTGGCTAATCAGGCTCGAAGTCCCCATGTCAGTCAGGCTGTCGTCGATTGCCAAAATATTTGGCATGAGCCTAGAAACAAGCTCCAAGGCTTCCTTGCCGGTGTCGGCTGCGCCTAGAAAGTGACGCTTGACGGGCAGGCCCCGATAAACTTGCGATGTCAATAGATGGGACTTGCAAGCGATGACAATCGTGGGCTCAAATCCACTGGAGAGGTAGGCCAGACGAAAGCGATTTTCAAAGCTTGTTGTGGCATTGGCAAGCTGTTTGGGGGTGAAAATTATGATCAGATCGGGCCAAGTAGGCCAGCAAGAAAGCGCAAACAGCGTTAATGGGGCGACTGGGGGTCCTGATCGGCCGCCCGGCTTGTTGAGAACGGCGAAGAACCTGCCAGAGAACTAGGGCCCAATCCTTGGGAATTCAGCAAATTTTACCCTGAACAGCAGCGAATTTGCCTTAAGTCAGGCCAAGTGCCGATGGCTGCTCCACCGAAACCTGCTCCACCGAAACCAGCTCAAAGCGTGGCGTCACGGGCCAGCGATGCCATCGCAGAGGCACAAAGGATGGCGGTCTAGGGGTAGGAGGCAGCCATCCTTGCCAAAAGCTCATAACACTATCGGGATAGGTCAATTCAGGAAAAATGTTTCCTGTGGGGGGTGCAGGCGGCCCTTTGGCGAAAACTATCGACCTGGGTCGATAGACAGCAGCCCAGGAGGGGTCATAGATTGTTGTAACTAATGCAAATTCTGAGAAATGACTGCTTGCGCAAAATGGATTGGCTGCTGGCTTAGGGCTTCGAACGGATAAAAACACAACCAATTAATAAACTTCTCCCTAGCTAGCCATGAGTCTTGAGTCAGCAAAGCACCCAAAATCCGCAGCCCCTAGCCACACCAGGACGGCTTGTATCAACCTGGGCAGCCTCGGCCAGATCAGCAGTTCGCTCTGGCCCGACCACACCGCAAGCCCCTACGCCGCCTACGGCCCCACTCCAGGCGTAGCAACGCAGCCCAGCGCCTATCCGCTGGCCTTAGCTGCAATCCAAACGGCCTTGGAGTTCCTGGACCCGGGCTGCCGACAAAACAGCGATTTCTTCAGAGCGCCGCAAACCACAACCGCCCGCCAGACCGCCTGGGACAGCCAGGCCCTAGGCACCCCAGCCCAAGATCCAACCCCACCTAGGCAGCCAAGGAACCCGGCAACCCTCCACCAACAGGCCCAGGGCGGAACCGCCCTAACCCTGTCCGCCCCCATCGCTGGAGCGGGCAACCTGATCCTGGCGGTCCGGAACCCCAGCCGAGCCATCAACCCGCTTGCCCAAGCCAAGGCCCCAACCAGGCCCGCCCGCCAGAACGTGGTGGTTCGCCACTCCTGGTTGCGAACGGCCACCAAAAGCCCGGCCTTCGCGCTCAGCTCGGCGGCAATCAACGGGCTGATGCTCGTGTCGCCAATGGTGAGCCTCGCCCAGACAACAACTTATGGAGATGGAGGCCTTTCCAATATCTATCCAACACCTGCCAGCATCAACAGCGGCAGTACCGTAATCCTGAATAATAATGCAACTGTAGATCCTGCCGGGTCTGTCACGGCCAATGGCACCCTGCAATTCAATCAAACCACAAACCTAACAATTCCCAATCTGCTCACCGGCAGCGGCTCCCTAGCGCTCATCAATACTGGAAATCTTACTCTTGCTTACAATACTACCATTAGCGGGCCTTATGGCCCAAACCGTGAAAATGCAGATATAGCCAACATCAATGCTTTTGACCTAGGGATTTCCCTGACCCAAGGAAGCCTATTCGTTGGAGCCGATGGCGGAAATGGTCTAGCAATCGGATCCGTTTCAAACGGGTCCTTAACCATCAATGGCGGCACGGTCAATAACACTGATGGCTATCTCGGCCTTGGCCCCGGCAGCAACGGCACGGCAACGGTTGCCACGGGGGGAACGTGGAGCAATACGGGCAATCTTACCGTTGGCTTTCTAGGCAATGGCGCACTGACGGTGAGCGGAGGCACTGTTTCTAATGACAATGGTGTGATTGGGGTCATGGGTGGAGATATAGAAAATAACATCGCTGGAAGTAATGGCATCGTAACAATCTCCGGCGGCAATTGGACCAATTCTGGAGACCTTACCGTTGGCGAGGGCGGCAGTGGCACCTTGACGGTGAGCGGAGGCAATGTTTCTAATGTCAACGGTGTGATTGGGGTCATAAGTAGAGATGTAGAGGGTAACATCCCTGGAAGTAATGGCATCGTAACAATCTCCGGCGGCAATTGGACGAATTCTGGCTCCCTTACCGTTGGCGCGGGCGGCAATGCCACACTGGTAGTGAGCGGAGGCAATGTTTCTAACATCAATGGTGTGATTGGCTACAATAGTTCTGTAACAATTTCTGGCGGCAATTGGACTAATTCCGGCAACCTTTACATAGCCACTAACAATTCCACGTTAACAATAGAAACAGGCGGGCTTGTGTCCGTAGCGGGGAAGCTCACTAAACCGTCTACCGGCATCATCAATATCAACGCTGGGGGGAGTCTGTTGATTGGCGTGGGTGGAACAACTGGAGAGCTGGATTCCCAGGGCGTCTTCACCAACAACGGCACCGTAATCTTCAATAGAACCGCAGATTACAGAAACGGTTCTGCCCTTAGCGGCGTGGGCTCGTTAATCAAAGAAGGATCTAATATTTTAACACTCCTAGGCAATAGCACCTTCAGCGGTACCACCACGATCAACGCCGGTACCCTCCAGATCGGTGAAGGAGGCAGCCAAGATGTCTCCTTCAGTAATTCTCCCATCATCAATAATAATGCCAGCTTGGTCTTTAAGATCAAAAATGCCATGACCCACGCAGCCCAGATCTCAGGCTCGGGAACCTTTTGGAAGCAAGGGAGTGGCAACCTCACACTCACCGGCAACACCACTTTCAACGGCACCATTCAAATCTTTGGTCAAGGAGTTCTGCAAATCGGTGACGGTGGCACGTCGGGATCCCTGAGCTCCAATGTCAGCGGTGGCTCACTGATCTTTAATCGCAGCGATGCCTCTACCTATGGGGGGGTGTTCTCGGGGTCGACCGTTACCAAGCTCGGTGAAGGCACCCTCACCCTCACCGGCAACAACAACTCAGGTACCACCACCATCAGCGCCGGCACGCTGCAGATCGGTGCCGGTGGCACGTCGGGATCCCTGGACTCCAATATTATTAACAATGCCAACCTGGCCTTTAATCGCAGCGATGCCATCAGCTACGCCAGCGTAATCTCAGGCTCAGGCAACCTCACCCAACTTGGGGCAGACACCCTCACCCTCACAGGCAATAACTCCTATTCAGGCAACACCACGGTCAGTGCCGGCACGCTCCAAGTCGGCGCCGGTGGCACGAGCGGCGCCATCAGTAATTCATCCAACATCGCCAATAATGCCAGCCTGGCCTTTAATCGCAGTGATACCTACACCTACGGCGGTCTGATCTCAGGAACAGGAGTCCTTTCCCAGCTCGGATCTGGCACCCTCACCCTCACCGGCAATAACACCTACACCGGCAACACCACTGTCGGCGACACAGCCACCTTGAGGGTGGAAGGATCCATCGCTCCATCCTCGGGGCTTGTGATCAATAACGGAGCCACGCTCTCAGGCAATGGCACCGTTACAGCCACCACCATCTATGCGGGCGGCATCCTGGCTCCGAACAATGCTGGCAGCAGCCCCCTGGCCATTACGGGTGGTTCAGGCAATCTCAACCTGACATCTGGCTCCATCAGCAACTTCTCCATCAGCAGTGCCAACTCCGATCGCGTGACTGCCAACGGTTCGATCAACCTCGATGGTGTCTTGAACCTGGCCTTTTCCGGTGACAACTATCTCACCTCCGCTCCCTATACTCTTTTCTCGGGGCAAAGCCTCAGTGGCACCTTCGCCGCCGCCAATGTCCAAGTCAGCGGCCTGTCGAGTGCCTATCAATACGCGCTCGACTACACGGCAACAGCTCTCAACCTACAGCTCTTAAGCATTATCCCAGAGGGGCAATCCGAAAACATTACAAACCCCAGTTCTACGACCCTATCCGGCGGAACTTTGGTCATCAATCAGCCAGGCTCCTACAACACCAGCCTGGTCTTGGTAACACCAGCCAACGCTAACGCGACTAGCACCATCGATGGCCATGGTGTAACTGCCGAATTGTCCGGCACGATTAGCGGCAACGGCTCCCTCGCGATCAGCAATTCCAACAGCACCACGATTAGCAA
>CALRQT020000023.1:0-15172 GCA_943370385.1 Pseudanabaena sp. UWO311 | reverse complement strand
TCATTTGATCAGTCATTTGATCAGTCATTTGATCAGTCATTTGATCAGTCATTTGATCAGTCATTTGATCAGTCATTTGATCAGTCATTTGATCAGTCATTTGATCAGTCATTTGATCAGTCATTTGATCAGTCATTTGATCACCCGTTCGTTCAGTCATGGGATCATCTGCTCGATCATCCGTTCGATCATCCGTTCGATCATCAGTATGGGAAGCTCGCAAACCATGCTTTGCCGTTAGGCCAGCAGTCGCAATGGAATTTGGGGTCCATGGGTTCATGGGGGCCGTTCCGGTGGATTGCCGTAGACCCTGCCTAGAAAGGTTCGGTGCTGGGCCCCTGGGCGGCTGCTAGGACTTGGCCCAGCCCACCCTGCGCCCATGCAACAGGCCCTGCATCAATTGGAGGTCCGCACCCAGGGCCAGGGTTTCACCCGTCTCAATGACCAACTCAACCAGTGGCTTGCCACAACCGGCATTGACCTGGGCGTGCTGCACCTGAGCTGCCTGCACACCAGTGCCAGCCTGACGATCAACGAAAACGCGGACCCGCGGGTGTTGCAGGATTTGGCGGCCTGGATGGATGCCCTCGTTCCCCAGGACGGCTACGGCCCCCTCAATGGCCATGGCAAACGGGTTCGCTATGCCCATGACGATGAGGGCGATGACGACATGCCCGCCCACATCCGTACGGCCCTGACTAGCCAGAGCCTGACCTTGAGCGTCGAGCACGGTCGCCTCTTGGTGGGCGTGTGGCAGGGCATCTATTTATGGGAGCACCGGGCGATCCCCCACCAGCGGCGAATCGCCTGCCACCTGATCGGGGAGGCCAAGGCCGCTGGGCGGACAGGGACTCGTTGAGCCTCGCTCAGGCGAAACACACTCCCTAGCCACGCCAGCTCAGGCGTCTGCTCCATCGGGTCCCTGGGTTGCGGGCAGGTGGCCGGTTTTGACCCAGATCGTGCAGCCAGCCGCACTCCAGGGGCGGTGAACGCTGCCGGGCGGATTGCGTAGCCAGCTGCCAGCTGGATAGGTGCCGTGTTCGTCTTGAAAGATTCCTTCAAGAACCCAAATCTCCTCCCCGCCACGGTGAGCGTGGGGCTGAAACACGGTGCCCGGTGCCCAACGCACCAACGCCACGTGCTCGGAACCGAAGGCATGCAGCGGCATCACCTCCAGCCCGCTCACCAGACCGGGCCGCCAGGTTCCGTTGTGGGTGTCGATCATCAGGCGCTGCTGATCGGCTGGGTGCATCTGCTGCAGCTTCACCAGGATCGTGCAGCCTTCCGCGCTGAAGGGGGCGTGGCTGGAGCCCACCGGATTGCGCAGGTAGGTCCCAGCCCCATAGTCGCCGTGTTCGTCGGAGAAGGTGCCTTCCAGCACCAGGATCTCCTCGCCGCCGCCATGGCTGTGGCGCTCGAAGCGACTCCCCGGGGCGTAACGCACGATCGAGGTGGCCCGGGCCAGCTCGGCGCCGAGGCGATCGAGCATCCGCCGCTCCACCCCCGCCATCGGCGAAGGGGTCCAAGGCAGGGCAGTGGTGTTAAGCGCAACGCGCTGGGCGAGGTCGGCGTGGAGGTCCATGGACTCGATTGTGCTTAGTCGCTGCACCTGGTTGGCATCCCCCTGGGTTTTCTGCTGCTGGTGGCAGCGGTGCTTAGGAGTCACGATGGCCCCGTTACCGTTCGGCGCCGCACCGGGGGAAGCAGGCTAAAGTGGTCGCATTGGCAGAGGGAGATGTGGCAGATGTAGTCGCAAGTCGGGTATCAGTCCGGGACCTCAAGACCCATCTTTCCGAGTGGCTCGCCCGCGCCCAAGCCGGTGAAGTGGTCGAAGTGACCTCCCACCGCAAACCGATCGCCCACATCACAGCTGTTAGCCAGCCCAACCCTGCCTCCCTGGGTCCGCTACAGGAGGCCATCAATGCCGGGATCATCTCTTGGAACGGCAAAAAGCCTGTGCTCCCACCGCCGGTTCCGTTGCGCGGTTCGGGGACACTCACCAGTGCCATGGTCCTCGAGGATCGGGGTTGAGCTTGTGATCCTCTACTGCGACACCAGTGCCCTAATCAAGCTGCTCATTCTTGAGCCCCAGTCCGATCTGATGCAAGCGGTTTGTAGCCGGGCTGAAGCGATCGCGGTGGGCCGGATCACCTGGGTTGAAGCGATGGCCGGGCTCGCCCGCCGCCAGAGGGAAGACCCTGCCAGTGGCGACGATCTCGAGCAGGCCCGGCAACACCTGAGCCAGGCCTGGCAGTCTTTCACAATCGTTGAGGTCAGCCAGAAGCTTGTGGAAACGGCAGGCCGTTTTGCCGATGCCTTTTCATTGCGGGCGTACGACAGCGTGCAACTGGCCGCTGCCCATGAACTGCAGGCGATAACGGATGAGCCTGTGACCTTCGCCTGTTTCGACCGCCGGCTTAATCAGGCGGCCCAACTGCTCCAGCTGGCGGTGTTGCCCTGACCTGCGTCCCATCGGCAAGCAGGCAGATCGGCCAGCTCGACTAGGGCTCTGCCAAGGCCTTTGCCAAGGCCTTTTATCGCTGCTCAGTTCCTTCGGGCGACCAGCGTTCTGGTTTGAATTAGTCGGCGTAGACGACCGCCGGCCAGTCCTCAAAGTCAAAGCTCTCCATCGGGCCCTCGGGTTCCACCCAATTGCGGGGAGCTGGATCGAGGTTCTCGAGCTTGCCGATCACATGGGTGGTGGGGACGCCTAGGACATCGCCGGTGTCGACATCAAGCACGGCCAGCCAAACCGGCATGCCCTGGGCATGGATCATTTGGATCCGGCCGACCAGTTCTGGCCAGTGGCTGCCGGCCCGCACCGCAACCAGCTCGCCCGGGCGGAAGTCCATGGGGAGAGGGTAATACAAACGTTCAAGCTGGCAATAGCCTGGTGCCCAGGGCCGTTAGGGCCTGCTGCCGTTGCCTCTGATGACCGGGATGCGGAAGGCCTCGAAAACCCTGCTGGGCCTGGTGGTCTGTCCCTAGCTGCCCATGGTCCCCTGGGCCAGGCCGCCTCCGCTGCCACGGTGCTCTCAATCGGAGTTGGCGACACGATCAGCGTTCAGAAGCTAGGGAGTGGCGCGTTTGTCCCTGAAATACAACCCATTTCTTCCATAGCCGGGGGCTTTCCAGGGTCAGGCCAGCGACGTGCCTGCGATTACATCGCAGCGACAGCATCGCACCTAAGATTAGCCTTATACCCAATCGGGAAACCGAGCAATCTGCATGTTTGCCTTCAGCCGTCGTCGCTTGCTCGCTGGAGCAGTAGGGCTTGCTGTTGTGGGTCTGCTGCCAATCACTGCAGCCAATTCAGTATCGGCTGCCACCACCATCCAGCTGGTGAGCCCTACTGATGCCGCCGCTGGCGCCAAATCTGGCCAGTGGAAGGTGCTCGATGTGCGACCGGTGCCTCCCCTGGATTACATCGGCGGCCACCTCCCCAACGCTGTACACCTATCTGAACAGGCCTTCCGCGGTCCCAATGGCAAACTACCCTTCCAGATCTGGGCCGCCGGGGACCTGGCCAACCTTCTGAGCAAGGCTGGCATTTCCAACCGGGACCAGGTGTTGGTCTATTCCGATGGCACCAATGTGCTCGGGGCCACGCTAGTGGCCTACATCCTCGAAAAGAGCGGTGTCCCCAAGGTTGGCATCATCGATGGTGGCTTTAGTGGTTACAAGGCTTCAGGTTCTGAGGTCACAAAGGCATTCCCCAGTTATCGGCCCGGTGCCTTCAAGCCCACCAACGTCCCTGGTCTGGCGATCAGCTTGAAGGAGCTGCTGCCCCTGGTGGGCAAACCCAATGTGGTGATCATCGATCCCCGGCCGAAGGCCCTTTACGAGGGCACCGACCCCCTGTTCATCCGCAGTGGCCACATTCCAGGCGCCATCAACATCACCTGGCAATCGGTCACGGAGGCCAATAACCCCGAGGATTCCCTCAAAAATCCTCACAAAATAAAGTCCGTCGAAGCCTTACGCAAGCTCTTTGAAAGCCGCGGTGTCACCCCAGACAAAACGGTGATCATCTCCTGCAGCACTGGCCGTGAAGCCTCTATCCAATACATCCTGCTGAAGCATGTGCTGGGCTATCCCAACGTGAGGCTCTACGAAGGCTCCTGGACCGAGTACAGCGCCACCGACTACCCGCTCGAGGCTGGCCCGGATCCCACCCTGGTCAAGAACTAAGCAACCATGCGAATCGTTGGCCTGGCATTTCTTTTGGTGCTCACCTGGCTAGGGGGCGTGCTTGGCGGCTTCGCCAGCGTTGCCCTCGCCTGTGACAGTGGCAGTGACTCAGCTCCCCTCGCCAAGCCCAAGCCCAAGCCCAAGGACAAGCCCAAATCGTGAGATCTCAACAACTCGCCTGGAGCATCGGAGCCCTAGCCCTTGGCCTGGCCTGGGGCTTGAGCTCCCCTAGCTCGGGCTTGGTCTGGCTCCTGGGTTGCTCGATTGGCTGGTTGCTGGTGCACTTTCGAATTGGCTTTAGCGGCCCCTTACGGCGCCTGATCAGCCAGCGCGATGGGCAGGGCCTCTATCCGATAGCAGTGTTGCTGGGCGGCCTGATCGTTGGAATGGCCATCCTTCTGGGCTTGGAGGACTCCCTAGGGCTCAGCCTGCACCTCGCCCGGGCGCCCCTGCGATGGTCCCTGGTCGCTGGCGCCTTTCTCTTTGGCATCGGCATGCAGCTGGCGGGCCGCTGTGCAAGCGGCACCCTGGCCTCCCCATCCCCTTCCGGTGGCAGCTTTCCTCTCAGTCTGGCCGGTTTGGTGGTTGGGGTTTTTGCCGGCAGCCTCCATCGTCCGAGCCTGCAGCAACTCACCCCGCCTGGATACCCACCCGTGGTGCTGCTCGATCGCTTTCCCCTCTGGGGGGCGGTGCTGCTCCAGTTGGGCTTGCTGCTGCTGCTGTTGGTGTTCGCCCTGCATCGGTTTGCCCGGGGAGGCAGAAGCGTTCCAGGTGCCTGGCGAGGCCAGCTTCCGGGTGTTTTGGGGCTTACGGCGGCGCTGCTGCTCCTACTGGTCGTTAGCGGCGAACCCTGGAAGGTGCTGTGGGTACTGGGGCTGACCGGCGCCCATGCAGCCCGTGGTTTCGGCTGGGACCCCGCTAGCAGTGCCTTTTGGGCGTCACCGTCACGATCAGCCCTCCTCGCCAGCCCTCTGGGCTGGTTCCAGCATGGGGCCGTGATTGTGGACTTGGCAGTGATTTACGGAGCCTTGGCTGCCGGTGCCTGGCGATCTGCTGGCAGAAGCCCCGCTCCAACGCCTCTAGCCCAGCCCCTTTCCTCTCTTGGCGGGGGCCTGTTGATGGGCTACGGCGGCTTTCTCTCCTATGGCTGCAACATCAGCAGCTTCCTGGGCGGTGTGATGAGCTTCAGCCTCCACGGCTGGCTCTGGCTCCTGGGGGCCCTGGCTGGGTCCTGGTTTTGGCTGACCCTGAGCCAAAAGCTCAGCAGGGATCCTCCCCCTGGCGGGTAACTATTCCGGCCTCAGCTGCGCCCTTTGCCACCATGTGCGAATTGGGAACTTTGGGGGGTGGGGCCCCGCACCCTGCCCGTAGGCACTTCAATCGGCATAGCCCCCCCTTGCTCCGCCTGACACGATCTAGCCCCGCCGCCGGATTGTTTGTGGCAGGGTGATGGAGTGGATGGTCCCTGCACGGCTTCCATGCAAAACCCAGTCAATGCCGTGCCCTGGGATCAGATCAGCAGGCAATTCGATGATGCGAGAGCTGGCCGCGAACCTTTCCCATCGCCTTTGTTTTACGCGGGTGGAGGTGGTCCTACCAATCTTTGTTGAATCCAACTTGGATCCCGACGGCAATCCAGGATTGCGTAGATGTCGATCGTGTCCGCCTCGATCAGATAGTAGAGGGCGAATGGGAAGCGTTTGATCAGCATCCGGTGAAACCCATTCACCTGCAAATGGATACCGGCGTACGCGGGAAGCAGCCGAACGTCAGCCTCGATTGAATCGAGGAAGCGATCGCCAAGACCTAGGGACTGACGTTCGTAGAAGAACCAGCCGCTGCGGAGATCCCTTTTGGCGCCCTCAAGGAGCCTGATGTCCACGCAGCTCAGCCCTCAACTCATCCATTGCGGCATCCCAACCCTGGAAGCGAGCTTCTCCCTGCAGCACCTGATCACGCCGGCTGCGGAGGACGTCGCCATGCCAGTCGGGGGACAGCACTTGGGCAGGATCCTTGGACAGGTCGGCCCAGAGCAGTTCCATGGCCAAGAGCTTGTCGGCCACCGTCATCTGGGCCAGTGGGAGATCCAACGCCATCGTCAACGCGCCCCCAATCCTTTGCTGACCTGACTGTAGGTGAATGGACCGGATTCGGCTCCTCCAAATGGGATGGCCCTGGGTATGGATCATTTGGATACGGCCGACCAGCTCGGGCCAGTGGCTGCCGGCCCTAACCGCAACCAGTGCAAAGCCCAGCTACCCATTGGCTTTTGCAGCCCAGTTGTCCTATCGGCCTTGTTAGGCAGCTCGTTGCCGGCGATCCCGAGCTCGCAAAACCCATGGCCAGGGCCCCATCCCATGGGGCTTGATGGCAGCCGGACGGGCAGCTCGACAAATGCGTTACATGCTGTTACGATTGCTTAACAATCCGAAACAGTCATGACGGCTTCAACCTCTCGCTTCGGTTTTGTTGCCTTCGCGGAAACCTGGAATGGCCGCCTAGCCATGCTCGGCTTCGTGATCGGCCTTGGCACCGAGCTGCTCACTGGCCAAGGCATTTTGTCCCAAATCGGCCTGTCTTGATCGCCACTAGGGCGCCAGCTTTTACACATCCCCTCCCCAACTAAATTCCCCTGATCATGACCAACACCTCAGCCAACAAACAGTTTCTTGAGCACAGCCAAGAGCAGCTGATCCTTATGGAGCAGCTCAAGCGCGCCGAGCTCTTTAACGGACGGGCCGCCATGCTCGGCATTGTGATCGGCATTGTCACAGAGGCGATCACAGGTTCCGGCATCGCCCACCAAATTGGCCTCGGCGCCCTGGCCGACGGTTATGCCGCCTGCCGCACCCAATTCCTGCCTTTTTGCTTCTGAGTCCCAGCGCCAGCAAGCGATCAGTACCAACCCCCTAGCGATGCCTGGGGGTTTTTGAATGGTCTTCATGCCCGTCAAGGGGGCTGATCCGTCGCATCGCTGCCAGGCCTTGGGCCGTGTCCCAGCGCCTAGGGCGGCAGGCTGGCAACCTTGGTTGAACTCCCTGCCCAAGCCATGCTCTTTCGGTTCCTGAGGCGCTCTCTGCTGGCTTGCCTAACGGCGTTGGCCGTGCTGCTATTCGCAGCAACGCCCGCATGGGCGGATTTTGGGCTGCCTCCGCTTCCCTACGCCGCAGATGCCCTAGAGCCGGCGATCGATGCCACCACGATGACGATCCACCACGACCGCCACCACGGCGGCTACGTGGCCAACCTCAATGGCCTGATCGCCTCCAACCCGGCGCTCGCCAAGGTCAGCTTGGAGGCGCTGCAGGGCCAGATCTCCCGCTTCCCCGTGGCCGTGCGCAACAACGCTGGTGGCCATTGGAACCACAGCCAGTTTTGGGACGGGATGGCACCGGTGGGGCAAGGGGGTGAACCCTCTGCTGACTTGCTGGGGGCGATCAACGGCGCCTTTGGCTCGATGGAGAGCCTGCAGACCCAGTTCAATCAGGCTGCGACGGGCCGCTTCGGCTCAGGCTGGGCTTGGCTGATCCGCAAGCCCGACGGCAGCCTCGCCATCACCAGCACGGCGAACCAGGACAACCCCCTCATGGATCTTCCCGGGATTGAGGCCGGTACGCCGCTACTGGGCCTGGATGTGTGGGAACACGCCTACTACTTGAAGTATCAAAACCGCCGGCCCGACTACATCAAGGCATGGTGGTCGTTGGTGAACTGGAACGAGGTGAATCGGCGTTATGCAGCTCTATTATGAACGCCCCTATTAGGCCATAGCTGATGCCGCTGTTGGTGGCTCTGGCGATTGCCCCGTGTCCGATTCCTGTGACGGCCCAGTTGGATGGGCTCTACCGCTGGCAGGTGGCTCGGCAGGAGCTGCGCGGTCCGATTGGGATCACGAACCAGCAAGGTCGTTTTACCGACATCGTCTATCCCAATCCGGCTGGGTTCCGGCTTTTCAGCTAGCTGGACGAGCTGCCTGGTGCCAAGCGCTGATCGCTGCGGTGGGCGTGGAGGATCCAACGGGACGCGGTGCCGGCGGCGATCCGGCAGCCTGGTCGTCCCCCTGGAGACGCTTGGTGCCTCCCGATCCCGCCACCCCTCGGCCCCTGCCGATTACGCCTGCTGTGAGCGGAGTTCTCGAAACCCTCTCCTTTCTGCGTGATCCCGATTTTGCCCGCTCCCGCTTCGAGAGCTACGGCGATGTGTATGGCACCACCCTGTTGGGGCAACGCACCGTTTTCATCCGGGGGGAGAAGGCCATCAATGACCTATTCGCCCAGGGCGATGCCGTTGAGGGCTGGTGGCCAGACAGTGTGCGCAAGCTGCTGGGGCCCCTGTCCCTGGCGAACCGCAACGGTGCGGACCACAAAGCCCGTCGACGGGTGGTGGGCCAGCTGTTCGCTGCCTCTGCCCTGAAGCGCTATAGCCCGGCGATCGTGGCCCTGGTCGATGACCTCAACGGGGAGCTGCTGGCTGATGCAACGCCGCTGGCCCTGGTGCCCAAGCTGCGGCGCTTTGCCTTCAGCGTGATTGCCAGCACGGTGCTGGGGCTCGATTCCGTTGATCGCGAGGTTTTGTTCGTTGATTTCGAAACCTGGTGCCAGGGCCTGTTCTCCTTGCCGTTTGCCCTACCCGGCAGCCCCTACGCCCGAGCCCTTCAGGCCCGCCAACGGCTGCTGGGCTGCCTAGGCGCCGTGCTCGAGAAGGCGCAGAGCGCTGCTGCCGCCGGAGCGCCCCTCGCGGCTGGTGGGCTCGATCTGCTGGCTGGGGGCCTGGATGAGGCGGGCCTGCCTTTAAGCGACGATGACGTGACAGAGCAACTGCTTCTGCTGCTGTTCGCCGGCTACGAAACCACCGCGTCGTCGCTGAGCTGTTTGCTGCTGAGCCTGCTTCAACATCCAGCCGAGCTGGCCTGGCTGCAGCAGGAGCTGGACGGCTTGCCCTGGCCTCCAGCACCGGGGGAGGCCGGGACGGCCTACGACGGCAGCCGTGCCCCGCGCCTCGATGCGGTGCTGAAAGAAGTGATGCGCCTGGCCCCGCCGGTGGGGGGCTTCTTCCGCCGCACTCGCGAGCCGATTGTCCTCGCGGATGTGCTGGTTCCGGCGGATCGGGTGGTGCAGGTGAGCATCACCGCCAGCCATCGCTATGCAAGCGGGAACGAGGATCTGGAGGTGTTCCGGCCCAAGCGCCATCTGGCCGGCGGCACCAAGGCCACCCTGCTGCCCTTCGGAGGTGGTGAGCGAGTGTGCCTGGGCAAGGCGCTGGCCGAGCTGGAGATCCGCCTGCTGGCGGTGGGGCTGCTCAAACAACTGACGTTGGCCCTAGAGCCGGATCAAGACCTGAGCCTCAGGGTCATTCCCAGCCCTTCGCCAAAGGATGGTTTGCTGGTGCGGGCGTGCCGGCGATGAGCGCGCTTCCGGCCGGGAGGCGCCACATCCTGCTCACCGGCGGCAGCTCTGGCATCGGTTTTCAGGCAGCAGCTCTGCTGCTCAACGATGGCCACCACCTCACCCTGCCCTGCCGAGATGCCGCCACCGCTGTGGGCCTGCGTCAGCGCCTGGGCAGCCGGGTCTCCACCCCCGTCTGCGATTTGGCCGATCTAAGCAGCGTCGAGTGTTGCGCCCAATCCCTGTTAGCGGAAGGGAAGCCGATCGACACCTTGGTGCTCAACGCGGGCCTGCAGTACAGCGGCGGGGCTGAGCCCCGCTGGTCAGCCCAGGGATTTGAACTCACCATCGCGGTGAATCACCTGGCCCACCAAGCCCTCCTGCAGCAGCTGTTGCCCCTGCTGTTGCGGGGCACGGCTCCGGCGCTGGTGGTGACGGCCTCAGAAGTGCATGACCCCACTAGTGCCGGAGGCAAGGTAGGCCGGCCAGCCGGCCTGGGTGATCTTGCTGGGCTGCGCCAGGGCCCTGGGGCGCCCATGTTGGATGGCAGCGGCAGCTTCAATGCCGAGAAGGCCTACAAAGACAGCAAACTCTGCAACCTGCTGATGCCACGGGAGGTGGAGAGGCAGCTGCGGGAGCAGGGCACGCCCCTGCCGGTGCTCGCCTGGAGCCCGGGGCTGGTGATCCCGCGCAGCAAGGATGGCTTCTTCCGCTACAGCCGCAGCCATAACCCCATGGCCCAGGCCCTGTTCGCGCTGGTTGCCCGCGACCTGCTGCGGATCACGGAAACGCCCCAACGGGCTGGCGCCCTGCTGGCCGGCCTAGCCACCGCAGCAACGCCGCAGGCAAGGCCGGAATCCGGCGGATTCGAGTACTGGAACAACCGGGTGCTGGGCCCGGGTCGGCTGAGTTTTGAGCCAGGCCAACCCAGTGCAGAAGCCTGCTCTGACGCCCTGGCAAGACAGCTATGGGCCCTTAGCGCCAACCAGATCGGCCTTGGCTGATCGTTAGCAGCGCCAAATTCCCGGTTCCTCACACAAAGCCAAGGCGAGCTCTTGAAGGCGAAACCGATGGTTCACATTTTTCGCAATTGGGTGGGAATGAGCGGGTTCGACGATGAATGACCGCTTGGTTGTTATCGATTTGATCTGCTTTGCGGCCACCACTGGTGGCGCAGTGCTGTGCTGAGTCAGAACCTGCGCCGTTCTCAAGGGCGGACCTGCTGCCAATCTGTGCCAAGCCGCCGCAGGGTCCATCCTGAGGCTCCCCAGCCCGGTGAGGAGGTGCTTTAGGTTGTCTTCAGTAGGGAATGCCTCGAAACGATGGATCAGCACTCCCCCTGAATGTCTAGCCGTCTTTTTGATCCATTTGTCAGCCGATCTGCCGAAACACAATGAACACCGTTCTTACCCCACCGCTCACTGAGGAGCTGCTGAGGGCCCTCTTCACCAAGCCCTACGGAGCTCCAGGGCCCAGTGCAGACCAGTGGCGGGCTGTCTATGACGAGTCGGTCCATTTTCAGGATCCAACTCAGGAAAGGCGTGGTATTGAGGCCTATATCCTTGCCCAGGAGGGATTGATGCGCCGCTGCGATGATGTCTTCCTTGTGCCCGGTGCTGTCGCTCTTAGCGGCGAGATCGCTTTCGTTGAGTGGACAATGGGCCTGAAGATCAAGGGGATTGAGTTTGTCTATCCCGGCACCACTCGCCTACGCATTGGTGCCGATGGAAAGATCGTGGAGCATCGCGACTACTTTGATTTCGTAGGCCCCACGTTTGAGCCTGTGCCTGTAGTGGGTGGCTTTGTGCGCTGGCTCTACAAGCGGTTTGTGGATTGATGACGGCAGGATCGCCTCGGGTGCCTCCAAGGGCAGCACAGGTCAACCGGGCCTACTCTGAACGTCAGCATCCATTCAATTTCTCTTGAACAAGATCACCGCACCCCTGCGTCGGGCATTGATCTATGGAACGGTCAGCTACGGCGGCCTTACTCTGATCAATAACTCAGAGCTTGACCTGCCCAACATGTGGGTCGCCTATCTGCCGATGTTTGTTGGGGTCTATGTATTCACCCAGTGGCTGGATCGCAAGATCGGCAACTAATGAGGGCGCCGATGGCCCAATCGTGACTAGGTATCGAATCATGCGGGGCGAGGGTCGCCGGACTCGGCTGCCTAGCTTCGCCAAGCAGCGACCAGATTTCTGTATTGAATTAGGCGGCGTAAACGACCGCCACCCCCGGCCAGTCCTCAAAGCCAAAGCTCTCCATCGGCCCCTCGGGTTCCACCCAGTCGCTGGGGGCTGGATCGAGGTACTCGAGCTTGCCGATCACATGGGTGGTGGCCACCCCCAACACATCGCCGGTATCGACATCAAGGACCGCTAGCCAAATGGGATGGCCCTGGGCATGGATCATTTGGATGCGGCCGACCAGCTCGGGCCAGTGGCTGCCGGCCCTGACCGCAACCAGCTCGCCTGGGCGGAAGTCCATGGGGCGAGGTTAGTACAAACGTTCGATCTGGCAATAGCCTGGTGCCCAGGCCCTTTTTGGCCCATTGGCACTCGCTTTGATGACCGTGATGCGGATAGCCCCAAAAACCCTGCTGGTCCTGGCGGGTCTGTCCCTGGCGACCCTTGGCACCCTCTGCAAGGCGGCCAGCGCTACCGCGGTGCTCCCGATCGAGCAGGCCTCCCACAAGCAGCGCTGAGCCCGCTCGCTCAACTGAAATGGATTGCCAGCTTTTGGCGCCGCGGCTGAACAAGGCGGCAGTGGCGCAACGATCGCACAACACCAACTGACGGTTTTGACGCTTTGGCGTAGGATCGCTCCATGACTGCGATCCACCCGGCTCTCCTCAGTGATGTGACCGCCGCTCTCCGGGAGGCTGGTCGCAGCGACCTGGTTGATCGGCTGGTCGCGAGTGCCACAACGGCCCCGCTCACCAGCAAGCAGGCCGCCACCTTGCTTGGGGTCTCGTCAGCCAACACCGTGAAAAACTGGCTGGAGGGTGGCTGGTTTCCTGGCGCCTTTCAGACCGCTGGGGGGCACTGGCGCTTCCCGCTGGAAGATGTGGAGGCCGTGAGGTCGCGCTTGGAAGGCTTGCGCGATCGCAACAGCCGCAGGGATCTGACACCTGTTGATTGCGACGATGAGTCGACCGATTTACCGCTGTCTTGATTCCAGTTCAGCGCAAGAACTTGCGCATCGTGAGCATTGGGTCGCCATCATCAAGCTGGAATGGTCCGCCTGGATCTCTGACGAAACCGACTTTGACATAGAAGCCGATTGCCCTCGCATTGGTCGAGCGTACCCATAGCTTCAGGGCAATACAGTTCGCTTTGGATCGCGCGAGTTCCTCGAGGTCGGCCATGACTGAAGCGGCGTAGGACTGATCCCCTGCCGAGGGATTGCTCTGGCCTTGAAAAGCTTGGTCGACACCAAGCATCGAGATCACCAGAACCTTGGCCTTCGAGCTGCTCGCGTCATCAGGATGGGGCTGGTTGCGGAAGCTCGCGGAGGCATAGCCCACAACCGGTCCAGCCTCTCCAGCGCGGTAGACGTACGTTGTGAGCGAACCTCCCTTGCTTTTTTCTGCCAACCATTCGCGGCTACGGAAGTAGTGATCAACACGTGCCTGGCCACAGCAGAAGACGTCTAGAAAAGGATCATCCGGTATCGCCAGCTCAACGAAGATCCCCTGCGCCATGGTCAACCATCCCTATGCCATCCAGTATAGGGAGGCGATTCATGTTCTCTCCCTCACTGGGTCGAGTTGGGCTGATCTGTCAGTTGTCTGTCGGTCACGCATCAGTTTTCGCGATATCCTCTGATGCCATTCAACCGTTCACCTCATCAATGGTGATCTCCTGCTCCCAGGCTTTGGCGATCGAGCGATCGAGTCGCCGCAGCAGCGCCACGAAGCTCTCCCCATCGCGTCGCACCAGCATCACCGGACAGTCATAATTGGTGCTGGCGGAGGCAACACAGTCGATCGGCCCGACACGCCCCACTGTGATGTCGCCGCCTTCTTCCAGGATTGCTTCGATGTGGGGGTATGCCATGGAAGGTGTGATAGCTGGGTCTTGAGGTTGCCTTGGCCTGCGCCCGTTTCAAGTGGTCTGATACACCGCGAGGGCAGTCTCCAGCCGCTGCCGGTGCTCCTCCCGCAGCTCGATGGGGTTCTCGATGCGAATGCCGGCGCCAAAGCCGAATAGCCAGTTGCGCAGGTCGATGTCCCGTTGCACGGTCCAGGGGGGGAGATCCAGCTCCACCGGGTAGGGGTGGGAGCCTGCTGGGTCGCCTGGATCGAGGACATGGGGCGCCTTGGGGTGGTGCCACCACTGATCGCCGCTGAGGCGTTTGGAGAAGCGGGTGTGCTCGATCGGGTAGCGCTGCAGGCCCTCGCGGATGAAGGCAAAGCTCCAGCCCTGGCAGCAAAAGCGCAGGGTCACCAGGGCCTTAGCCCTCTGCTGGGGCGAGCCATGGCAGAGCTGGAGCTGGGCATCGAGGTTGTCACCGAAATAGATGCCGCCGCTGTGGTGCAGCAGGGTCTGGAGGCGCTGCAGACCGTTGCTGTGGGCCTCCTCGCTGCGGCGATAGCGGTCTTCGCTGTGGTTCAGGGCGAGGCGATCGAGCCGTTCGCAGCGGATCAGGCCTTCCTCGCGGCCGACGTTGTCGTCTTCAAAGACGAGGTACCAGCCGATGTTGTGGAAGAGCAGTTGCAGCGGCCAGACGCGGAAACAGCCGGTAGGGCTATCGGCAAAGGCGGCCACCGAGCTGTAGCGCTCGAGTTCAATGCGGCGGCGCTCGACGATCGCGGTTTCCAGCCTTTCGGCCTGCCGTTCTGCCGCTAAGGAATCGGGCCGCACCAGGGAGGCATCGACGATGGAGCGGTTGGCAAAGGCGCGCACTGGGGTGGCTTGGTCGATAGCGATCCCGCCCCACTGCAGCCGTTGCTCGAGTTCGCCTAGGAGGTCTTGGGCGCTGGGATCGGCCAGGCGGCCGGCGGCCTGGCTCACCAGGTCATGGATCTCCCTTAAGCGGTTAGCTGAGAGCAGGGCGGTGCCGATGGCGTAGCCGTGGCGCACGTTGTCGTTGCGGGAGCGGAAGCCATAGGGGGTGAGCAGCTTTTCGAGGTCCTTGCGCAGGGTGGCCGCCTCACCGGGGAGGTAGGCGCCGGGAATCGTTTCGCTCTGGGCGATTAGGTGTTCAGGCAGGGGAGTGCCGGCTTGGCGGTCAAACGGTTGCTGCAGCAGGTGGCGCAGGAACACAAACACCCGTTGGAACACCTGGACGTCTGCCAGGGGCGGGTAGCCCCCATTCACGCCACCCGCCCAGGGGCCACCACCGGAAGCCTGGGGCGCTGCTGCCACTGGAACTGCTGCTGGTTCCGGTGGCGGCTGGATCGGGCCAAGGGATGGCTCAGCGCTGCAGAAGCCGTTGGCCTCTAGCCACGCCAGATCGGCGCGCAGGGCGGTGGGATCTCCGTAGCAACTGCCATGGAGCCGGCGCAGGAAGGCCGCAGCGCGATCGGCCAGATCTCCCGATGGCAGGGGCGAAACGATCGCTTCTAATTCGGCTGCGGTGGCCGGATCGCT
>CALRQT020000022.1:0-16785 GCA_943370385.1 Pseudanabaena sp. UWO311 | reverse complement strand
CGCCAGCCGGTGAGCCTGGAAACGAAGGTGGGCGATGGCGAGGACACGGAACTGCTCGATCTGCTGGCATCCGAGGGTGGGGAACCTGGGGATCTGGTGGATGGCGAATGCCTGCGGGGCGACATGCGGGCCCTGCTGGAGCAGCTGCCCGAGCTGCAGGGCCGGGTTCTGAAGATGCGCTACGGCATCGATGTGGATGAACCGATGAGCCTGAGCTCCATTTCCCGGGACCTGGGCATGAGCCGCGACCGCACCCGCAACCTGGAGCGTTCGGCCCTCGAGGCGATCCGCAACAGTTCCCGCGACCTTGAGGTTTACCTGGCCTCCTGAACAGCCAGGCTCCTGAAAAGCCAGCTTCCTGATCAGCCAGCCTCCGGATCAGCCGGAGCCCTGAGATTTGCCCCTGCTGCCTGAAGTTGCGGCCCGACGGGGCCAGCAACCAGCACTCCTTTGACTCGCCCTATAATACTAGCGTTTTATGCGCGAAGCGCTCTTGGCCTGAGTTGCCGGTTTGGGTTCTGGGCCAGGGCTGGCGGAAAGCCTGGTTTTGGTTTGGTAAGGGCCTGTTAGCTATGGCGAGGCGGGACAATATTGCGGGATGTCAAAAGAAATTTGGTAGAGATTGGCCTGGGTTTGAAGCATTCCGATTGGTACATGCTGTTACGCCTAGGCCCCTAAATGGTTCAGTGCTGAACGCTTTTTCGGACGAATATGCGCGTTTTTGCAAAGTCTTATGGGTCCAAGGGGCGCCATGTTTTCCAGGCGACCTTGCTTGAGGGTGTGCCAATCGCTACTGTTCTGCGGGCGGGGCCGCGAGGCCCTCGCTTAATAATCAATTTGGGTTTCCGTGTCTAAAACTGCGCTCCTTCTCGCCTTCGTAACCGCTAGCTGCCTTTCGCCTGCCCTCGCCATCCCCCTTAGCGGCGATCGCACCGTTTCCGCCGGTGGCGCTTTGGGCCAGGGTGGCCCCCACCGTCCCTCTCTGGTCACCAATCCTGGTGCCCCCCAGGCGGATGTGGTGATGGGCCCCCATCGCCCCGGCTTTGGCCTTTCTGCCGTGGATTCCGCCTACCTGGCTGACCGCTGATCAACGGGCCTAACGGAGTCCCAATGGGGCCGCGCGGCCTGGCCAAGCCAGTCCCTAGGCCCCATGGGTTCCCCGCATTCAGGTTCCCCGCTTCCAGGTTTCCAGCTCCCGGGTTCCCCTAGGAGTACCAGCTCAAGAGCTGCCCTCCTCAAAGCGGCTGCGGAAGCGGTTGTAGAGCGCGTTCATCGCCAGCATCAGCAGGCCAACCCCGATGAACACGAGGCCGCGCAGGCCCAGGTCGGCTTGGCGCATGTCCACCGCCACCAGCCGTAGCAAGCAGCCGCCCAGCCCGACCAGGGCCAGGTAGCGGAACTGGTTCTCCCGCAGCAGGGCGCTGAGGCCAAACAGCACGAACGCTTGCGTGGCCCACAGCAGGGTCAACACCGAGTGGTCGAAGCGACTGGCCAGATCAAGGGCAATGCCCATGAAGAGGGGGTAATAGAGGGCCCGGTTGCGATGGCGCCCTAGGGCTGCGGCGAAACGAGCCATGGCCCCCGAGGAACCCCCAGCCCCGGGGCCTGCCAGCACCAGCCAGCGATGGGAGGCCACCACATACAGCACCTGGATGGTGATCGCCAGCAGGCCGATCGGCGCCTTGAGCGACTGCTCCAAACCCTGGGCTGGCGAGAGTGAGCTGGTGACGACCGCCGCGATTGCTAGCCATTGCAGCACCACTGAATAGAGCTTGATGCGTGGGGCTAGCAGGCGACCCAAGCCAGGGCTGAGCAGGCCTAGGGCCAGCAGCGACCAGGCCACCGGCCACCAGGGCCCCGGCACCTCCAAGGCCACGGTGATCAGGGTTCCCAGCAGAAAGGCCTCCACCAGTAAGGGGTGGATTGCCTTCCAGAGCCTGGTTTCGCCCAGTTGGGGGCTGGCTTGCCAGCGCCACCAGACCAGCACCACCCCCAGCCCTGAGACATCAACCAGCAACCTGGCCGGGATGGCGAGGCCACCGAGGGCCACCAGTTCGGACCCAGGACCCCCCACGGCCAGGCCCCAGATCCCGGCGATCAGGAGCGCAACGAGTCCGAGGATCAGGGCATGGGTTGCCTTCTGCTCGCCCAGCCGATGGGCGGCCCCCAGGGCCAGGAGCGAAAGTCCCAGCCAGGCCACCGCTGGGGCCAGGGGCGAGAGCGGCGCCAGCAGCAGGAAGGCACCCAGCCCGGTGCTGATCCCGATGCAGTGAATCGCCACCAGCTTGATCGTGCCGCTGCTCCCGAAGGCCAGCACCAGTCCCAGGGCCAGCAAGGCCAGGAGATGGGGCCAGAGCGTGGCTGCAGACCAGGGATGGCCCGCCGCGAGCGTCACCCAGCTGACCCCATGGCTGAGCACGATCGCCGTGGCGCTGCCGTTGGCCAGTCCCGGCAAGGGCCGGCGTTGGTTGAGGAGGAGCAGGGGCCCCAGGCCCAGCAGGGCCACGGTCTCCTGCCAACCCGCCGGCGCGCCCCACCAGGCCGCAGAGAAGGCCAGGGCTGCCGCCAGCCAGCCCAGGAGGGGCTCCATCGGCCCCTTCCATCCCAGCCAGATGATTTGCCGCTGAAGGGCCACCGTCACGGCCGTGGCAGCAAGCAACAGGACCGTGGCCTGGACGGGGGTGCCGCTGTTGTGCTGGGCGATCCCAATGGCGCTGGCGCCCAGCAAATCGAGCAGCCCCAGCCCCAGGACCCAGCTGGCCTCCAGGCGGGGTCGTCGTGGGGCGATCACTAGGGCGACCAGCCCCAGTCCCAGCCAGGCGGCGGCCAGGGCTAGGGGCGGCAGGGGCGCCAGCAACCAGACCGCTCCCCAGGTTGCCGTGAAGCCGATCAGGGTGATCGCCAAAAGACGCCAGCGGCCGCCGGTGCTTGCTGCCATCACTAGCCCCAGGGCCAGCAAGGGAAGCAGGTGGGGGAGGAACTGGCTGGCCTGGGCCGCCAAGCTGGTCAGCTCGGGCAGGGATGGCCAGACCAGCCAGCTGGCGCCATGGCTGAGCACGATCGCCGTGGCACTGCCGTGGGCCAGCCCCGGTAAAGGCCGGCGTATATTAACTACAAGCAGGGAACCCAGGCCCAGCAGGGCCACGGGCTCCTGCCAGCCCGCCGGCGCGCCCCACCAGGCTGCAGAGAAGGCCAGGGCCGCCGCTAACCAGCCCAGGAGGGTCTCCATCGGCCCGTTCATCTCAACCCGGCTGACTTGCCGCTGAAAGGCCAGCGCCATGGCAGAGGCGGCCAGCAACAGCGCCGTGGCCTGGCCGGCATTGCTGCTGGGGTGCTGGGCGATGGCGATCGCGCTGGCGCCCAGCAGATCGAGCAGCCCCAGCACCAGGACATCGCTGGCTTCCTGCCGGGGTAGTCGCGGGGCGATCACTAGGGCAACCAGGCCTAGTCCCAGCCAGGCGGCGGCCAGGGCCAGGGGCGGCAGGGGCGCTGCTAACCGGAACACTCCCAGGGCTGCCGTGAAGCCGATCAGGAGGATCGCCCCTCGGCGCCGGCTGCCGCTGGTGCTGGCAGCCATCACCAATCCCAGGGCCAGCAAGGGGAGCAGGTGGGGCAGCACCTGGCTGGCCTGGGCCGAGACGCTGCCCAGGGTGGGCAGGGCGGCCCAGCGAATCCAGCTGACCCCATGGCTCACCACGATCGCCATGGTGGAGCCGCTCACCAGCCCTGGAAGGACCCGGCGCCGGCCCAGCAGGAGCAGGGGCCCCAGGCCCAGCAGGGCCACGGGCTCTTGCCAGCCCGCCGGAGCACAGCACCAGGCGGCCCCGAAGGCCAGGGCCGCCGCCAGCCAGCCCAGGAGGGGCGGGATCGGCAGGGCCGGAGCGGGCTCGGCCGCAAGCCTGGGATCCGGGGTGCGGCGATGGAGGTGCGCTTGCACCGCGATCGTCATGGCCGAGGCGGCGAGCAACAGAACCCGGTTCTGCTGGGCAATGGCTAAGGGGTTGGCTCCCCCCGCCAGGACCCCCGGGCCAGGGATAGCCACCTGGTCAAGCACCGTCAGCAGCAGGCCGAAGCCCCCCAGGTTCACCAGTCCCCAGCCCAATACGCCAATCCAGGGATCGCTCCGATCGAGGCCCAGCCGCACAAACAGCACGGCTTCCACCAACAGGGCAAACACGAGCAGGGGCCCGTTGGCGATCGGTCCCAGCAGGCTGAGCAGGGCGGCGATCGCCAGGGCCTGGGCGACCAGGGTGTCGCAGCGCGCCAGCCAGGGCCTGCTGGCGCGGGGCGTTCTGCGGGCCAGCACGGTGGCCGCGGCCCAGCCCAGCACCAGGCCGCCAAAGCGAAGACCCGGCGCCTGGGGGTAGAGGAACAGGGCCAGGCCCAGGCCACTCCAGTTGCTGAGGAGTCCCAGGAGCTGCAGGGGCATCGCCGCCCGGCCCGCCCCTGGAGTGCCCCCAGCCGCTGCCAGTCCCTCGGGGGCGCCTGCGGCTGAAACGGCAGTGGGGGCCTGGGCCAGGCCCAGGTGGGGCAGCAGGGCGCCGCAGCCAAACACGGCGATGGCGGCCGCGGCGGCCAGCCAGCGCAAGCTGGGGACGCCGGAGCTGGCCAGCTCGAGGGCGTCGCCGCTGCGGGCTACCCAGGTGAGTTGGAAGCAGCCGTAGGCCAGGCAGGCCACCAGGCGCTGGCCGTGCCAGGGGCGCCGTAACGGCAGCACCAGGCTCACCACCGCCACCAGGCTGCCCAGCCCCAGGGTCAGGGCCGTGGGGGCGGCGATCATCAGGGGCACCAGGGTCAACACCCCGTGCAGGGCGGCGATGGTCTGGCTGCGGGCCACCAGGGCCACAAGCAGGTTGGCCAGCCCCCCCAGCACCAGCAGGGCTAGGGCGCCGCCGGGATCCCGCTGCCAGGTGAGGCCCAGGTCGGGCACGCCGCCGGCGGCGGAACAGGCAAATAGGAACAGGGCCGCCCCGCCGCTGCGCATCCAGGCCGTGAGGTTCTGCCAGGGGTCCCGTTGGCCCCACAGCAGATGGGGCACCACCAGCACTGCGGCGGCGGCCACCGTCAGCCAAAAGCGCGCCTGGGGTCCCATGGTCAGGGCCATGTTGATGGTCACGAAGCTGACCCCCGCCACCACCATCACCACCCCGAGGATTCCGGTCCAGTTCGCCACCACCAGCCGTTCGAGCCGGCGCCAGAACAGCCGGAGGGGAGTGGGTTCGCTCCGGCGTTTCGCCCTGGTGGCGGCAACGGCTGGTCGGGGCCTACTTGGGCCAACGGGCGCGCTCGGCCGGCTGCTGACGGGTGGCCTGGCTTGGGCTCGCTGGGGGGGTGCAGTGGCAGGGCCCGCAGGGACCGATGCCAAAGGTCGGACCGGTGCGGAGGCTGGGGCTTGGGCTGATGGCGGTGGCGGCGCCGGGGTAGGGGTAGGGGAAACTTGCGGCTCAGGGGCCTGGGTTTGGGCCGAGACAGGGGCTGGAGCCGGGGGAGCCTCCGGGATAGGGGCAGCCTGGGGCCCATCAGGGGCCTGCACTGGACCTAGGGCTGGGGCTGGACTCCAGGGCGCCTCAGGGATGGCGGCAACCTGGGTCTCAGGTCTCGCTTGGGGAGGCAGGCCAGGTTCAGCCCCAGGCCCCCGCAGCCGGGACGATTGGGGCAGCGGGCGGGAGGGCTGGTCTTGCTCTTTGACTAGATCGACCTTGGTCGGATCGAGTGTGCTCGGATCGAATGTGGTCGGATCGACTGTGGCTGGTTCGAGCCTGGGTAGGTCAAGATCCAGGACTTGTAAGGAGAGAATCAGCTCCGCTAGGCGTTGATCCACCTGTTGGACCTGACCCTCGAGCGCTTCGATGCGCTGCCACCAGGTCGCCTGGACCTTGTCTAGGGCGAGCAGCTCGCGTTCCAGGCTTTCGAGGCGCAGCCTGCTTTGCTCCTGGTTGCCAAATAAGCGCAAGAGCAGCACTAGAACCAATATCGGCAGTCCCACCAGGGCCAAAACGCCCAGCAGCAAAGCTTCAACCATCGACGCGTTGGACCGGTTGCCTGGGTTCTAGGCCCTTAGAACTAACGGCAAAGCGGCCTAGGACGCTTTGCCGGTTGACTGGTTTTGACGGTTGGTTGGGATGAGTTGGCCTACGAGCTCGCCCTTCAGAGAGTGGGGTCGGCTAGTCGGAGTAGGGGCACGCTTTAGGAGTGGTGCTAAGGGGGTTGAATCGGTGGGAGTTTGCTTAAAAGAATTCGTCGAAATTATCGAAATCCACCACCTTGAAGGTGCCTTTTTCCACCTGCTCCATCAGCCGCACCAGCTGCACCCAGAGAGCCCCAGTGGTGAGCAAGGACAACAGCAAGGACACCAGCAGGGAGGTGCCGCTGGCGAAGCCGAAGATCTGCAGGCAGCTGCCGATGAACAGGCTGATGCCGATCACGATGCCAATCGCCGGGGCGACCGTTTCGACCCGGCTCAGGGGCAGCAGGGCCAGCCGGTCCTGTTTCCAGCCCTCCAGGCGGTTTTCGATCACCTTGGCGAAGGTGAGGCCGCAGGCAGCCGCTATCAGCAGGCCGGCGAAGGCCACGAAGTAGGGCGGCTGGCCGTAGCCCACCAGCTCGAGCAGAAAGTCCTGGGCTGATTCATCCATGGGCCGGGCGCTTGCAGGGAGTAAGGGGCTAGACGTGAGGGCAGACCCTAGAACGCGGCAGCGAGCGGGTTGAGCTTGGCCAGCAGGCCGCCGGCCAGCTTGCGCGGCGAGAAGGTGCGGCGCATCAGGGCGACTAGGGCGCGCACGTCATCGGTGTGGAGATGGTCGTTCTCCACCAGGGTGAGCAGCAGCCGCTGGCGCAGGCTGCTGCCTTCCGGCCCCAGCAACAGCTTCAATCCGGCCCCGGCCACCGGCAGCAGATCCGGGCTGGAGTCGTCCTTGCCGACCACCGCTAGGAGGTTTTCAAGCCGCTCGACCTGGAGCCGGCCGTGGCGATCGAACAGCACCTCCAGCAGCTTTTCGCGCATCTCGGCCGTGTCCCCCGCCAGCAGCCGCCGGGCCACGTAGGGATAGGCAACGCCGATGATGCGGAAGCTGGGATCGAGCCGCAGGGCCAAGCCCTCCTGGCTCACCACGGCCCGGATGATCAGGGCGAAGCGGGCCGGCACCCGGAAGGGATAGGCATACATCAACTCAGAAAAGCGATCGGTGATCGCCTTGAAGTTGAAGGAGCCGACGCTGTCGCCCAGGGCGCCGCCGAGCACCTGCTCCAGGGCCGGAATGATCGGCGCCAGGTCGGTTTTGGGATTGAGAAAGCCCAGGGCCACGAAGTCTTGGGCCAGGCCGGCGAAATCCCGGTTGATCAGATGCACCACCGCCCCGGTGAGGGTGAGCCGGTCGTGGTCGTTGATCGAATCCATCATGCCGAAATCGACGTAGGCCAGGTGGCCCAGGGCGCCCGTTTTGCCCGGCAGGGCAAACAGGTTGCCGGGGTGGGGATCGGCGTGGAAATAGCCGAATTCGAGCAGTTGTTGCAGGCCGGCGATCACGCCGGTGCGGATCAAGGAGGTGGGATCGAGCCGTTGGGCCAGCAACTCCTGGCGGTTCTGCAATTTGGTGCCGTTGATCCAGGTGGTGGTCAACACCCGCCGGGCCGAGAGCAGCCGGTCCACCCGGGGCACGATCACCGCCGGGTTACCGCTAAACAGGGCCGCAAAGCGCTCGGCGTTGGCCGCCTCCTGGCGGTAGTCGATTTCCTCGAACAGGCTGCGGCCGAATTCGTCGATGATCTCGCCCAGGCCAAAGCCCAGGTTCAAGGGCAGCAGCGGCGCCGTGGTCACCGCCAGCAGGCGAATGATCACCAGGTCCCGGCGCAGAATCCGCTCCAGGTCGGGGCGCTGCACCTTCACGGCCACCCAGGTGCCGCCATAGGGGCGGGCCCGATAGACCTGGCCCAGGCTGGCGGCGGCCATCGGGGCCGTGGGGAAGTCCTCAAACAGCTGGTCGACCGGGGCGCCTAACTCGGCCTCGATCGTGGCCAGGGCAATGCTGTGGGGGAAGGGGGGCAGGTTGTCCTGCAGCTGGGTGAGCTGCTCGAGCCAGTCCCGCCGCACCAGGTCGGGCCGGGTCGAGAGGGCTTGGCCCACCTTGATGAAGCAGGGCCCCAGGTTGGTGAGGGTGGTGAGGATGCGCTTGCCCAGGCGCTGCTGCTCGGCCGCGTCGCTGCTGTTGCCCCGCACGGTCAACACCACCGCCAGGGCCAACAGCTGCCAGCTGATTGAAATCAGCCGGCCCACCAACACCCAGGGCTGGAGCAAGAGGGCGCGCAGGTCGGCGGCCGGGTCATAGACGACCTGGTCGCCAGGGCCGCCGGGGCCACCGCTGGCAGCGGCGCGGGGGGTGGGCACGGCCATGGGGCGGGCGATCGGGTCCAGACTCTAGAAAGATCGAGCCGGGCCCCATGGATCTGCTGGCTGCCCTGGGGGCGCGGGGGCCAGAGCTGGCCTTGCATTTACCGGCCCACGGCCGCGGCCGCGGCCTGGCCCCGCCCCTGGCGGCCCTGCTTCGCCGGCCGCCGGCCAGCTGGGACCTGCCCGAATTGCCCGGCATTGGCGGTCCGCTCGAAGCCGATGGGGCCGTAGCCGCCAGCCAGGCCGCCACGGCCGCCCTGCTGGGGGCAGAGCGCTGTTGGTATGGGGTGAACGGCGCCAGCGGCCTGCTGCAGGCGGCCCTGCTGGGCCTGGCCGATCCGGGCCAGCGGGTGCTGCTGCCCCGCAACCTGCACCGCAGCCTGTTGCATGGCTGCCTGCTCGGCCAGCTGCAGCCGGTGCTCTTCGACCTGCCCTTCGATCCAGCCACGGGCCTGTGGCTGCCGGCCCCGGCCGAGCACCTGGAGCGGGTGTTGGCGGCGGCCCAGGCGGCTGGTCCCCTGGCGGCGGTGGTGCTGGTGTCGCCCAGCTACCAGGGGCTCTCGGGCGATCTGGCGGCCCAAATCGCCGTTTGCCACCGGGCCGGCCTGCCGGTGCTGGTGGATGGGGCCCACGGGGCCCACGCCGGCCTGGCGCCGGGCCTGCCCCCCTCCGCCCTGGCCTGTGGCGCCGATCTGGTGGTGCTCTCCCTGCAGAAGGCGGCCGGGGGGCTGGCCCAAAGTGCCGTGCTGCTCCAGGCCGGCGAGCGGGTGGAGCCGGCCCGCCTGGAGCGCTCCCTGCTCTGGCTGCAGACCTCCAGCCCCAGCGCCCTGCTGCTGGCCTCCTGCTCCGCCAGCCTCCAGTTCCTCCATAGCGATCGGGGCCGCCGCCAGTTGGGGCGGGCCCTCGACCTGGCGGGGCGGCTGCGGCAGCGCTTGCGCGCGGCGGGCCTGCCCCTGGTCCCGAATCAAGATCCCCTGCGGCTGGTGCTCCACAGCGCTGCCCTGGGCATCTCGGGCCTGGCCGCCGACGATTGGCTTCTGCCCCGGGGCGTGATCGCCGAGCTGCCCGAACCCGGCTGCCTCACCTTTTGCCTTGGCATGGTGCCGCCGGCGGGCCTGCTGCGGCGCCTGCCCCGCCAGCTCCTGGCCCTCTGCCGCGCCCTCGGCGGCCCGCCCTTGCCCCCCTTCCAGGCGCCGCCGCTGCCCCTGGTGGCGGAACCCGAGCTGGCCTTGGGCCAAGCCTGGCGAGCGCCAGCAGAGGCCCTGCCCCTGGAGGCGTTGGCGGGGCGCATCGCCGCTGAGGCCCTCTGCCCCTATCCCCCCGGGATCCCGTTGCTGATTCCCGGCGAGCGGATTGATCGGGCCAGGCTGGCCTGGCTGCAGGCCCAACGGCGGCTCTGGCCGGGCCAGATCCCTGATACGGTGAGGGTTGTGGCCCCTTGAGCTCGGCCCCCTTGAACACGCCGCCCGACGGCCCCTTCCAGTGGGATTTCGTCACCCCGGGGTTGCCCGATGCGCTGTTTGCCGAAGCGCCTGGCTTCAGCCCCACGCCGATGGAACTGCGCGTGATGCTGCTGGCCCATCTGCGGCCCCGCGCCGATTCCTTGGTGTGGGATGTGGGCGGCGGCACCGGCGCCCTGGCCCTGGAGATTGCCCGGCTGATGCCCGCGGGCCAGGTGCACACCCTGGAGCGGGACCCCGATGCGATCGAGTTGCTGCAACGCAACCAACGCCGCTTCGGCATCGGCAACCTGCATATCCACGCGGGCGTTGCCCCCGAGGGCCTGGCCCAGCTGCCGCCTCGCCCCGACCGGGTGCTGCTCGAGGTGGGCCGCCCCCTCAGTGATGTGCTGCGGTTGGTTTGGGAGGCCCTGCAGCCGGCTGGGCGCCTGGTGATCAGCACCGCCAGCTTGGAGGGCCTGGTCGATGCCACCGATACCCTGGGCCAATTGGAGGCCGTGGATCTGCAGGTTGTTCAGGCCACCGTGCATCGCATGCAGCGCCGCGGCAGCCAGGCCCGGTTGGCGGCCGCCGAACCCCTGTTCCTGATCGCCGCCGAACGGCCCGTCCCTGCCCCTTGAGTGTTCCGCCTGCCCCCGCCCGCACCTCCCCCCAGCGGTTGCTGAGCGGCTACGGGGCCGGTGCCTTTGGCTTGCTGGTGGTGGGCCTGGGCGGCTGGTGGTTCACCTTGGCCCTGGGGGTAATCGTGCACCTGGGCTTACTCGAGTTCTTTCGCCTGGCCCAGTTCAAGGGCATTCGGCCGGCGGTGAAAACCACCCTGGTGGTCTGCCAGTTGCTGCTGATCACCACCCAGTGGGCCAATGGCGATGCCAGTGGGGGTGCCAGCGGTGTGGGCTTCTCCAGTGATCTGGCGGCGGCGGTGGTGCCCGTGTCGGGTGCCGTGTTGTGTGGCTGGCTGTTGTTGCAGCCCGTCACCGGCACGATCGCCGACATCGCCGCCTCGATCTTTGGCCTGTTTTATCTGGGCTTTCTGCCCAGCCATTGGATTCGCCTGCGCGATCTCACCGATCCCCAGCTGGCTCCGCGCCTGGCCGAGCACTGGCCTTCCATCCCCTCTGGCATGGCGCTCACCTTGATTGGATGTTTGTTGGTGGTGGCCACCGACATCGGCGCCTACGTGATCGGCCGGCGCCTGGGCCGCCACCCCCTCTCGCCGATTTCGCCGGGCAAGACCGTGGAAGGGGCCCTCGGGGGGGTGGCCTGTGCGGTGTTGGTGGGCGGCCTGGGCGGGGTGGCCCTGGGCTGGCCCTGGGGCTGGGCCCTAGGGGGTGTGCTGGGTGGGGGCGTGGCGGTGTTTGCCCTGGTGGGCGATCTCACCGAATCGATGATGAAACGGGATGCGGGTGTTAAGGATTCCGGCGATGTGATCCCAGGCCACGGCGGCATTCTTGATCGCATCGACAGTTTTTTGTTCACCCCGGCGGTGTTCTTTTATGGCGTCAAGTTGCTGTTGCCCTTAGTGAGTTAAGGTTCTGGGGGCATCGCCCCTTAAGGGGAAACCTGGGCTTCGCCGTGGAGTTCCAGCTGGCCTACGGTGATGTGGGCCCGTTCGATGCGGATGTTGGGGTCGGCAGGTAACCGGGTGCGGCGCTGGCCATCGAGGCTGTGGAGCTCCAGGGCCCCATCCACGGCCTTGGGCTGGGTAGCCAGCTGCCGCTTGGGCTGGTCGCCCGGGCCCCCTGAGGCCAGAACCAGGGCCCCATCGCTGATGGCCAGTTTCCCCAGGGTGGGGGAGTCGAGCAGGTCCTGGGCCAAGCCGTCGGCCAGGGGGCGCCAGCGGCGATCCCCCAGGCCGCGGTCGAGGCCAACGCCACTGAATCGCACCTGGCCCCGCACGGCAAAGGGGTGGTCCAACGTCAGCCCCTGTCCCTTGAGCAATAGGCCCGTTTTCAGCTGGATCGGGCCGCTGCGCAGCTCCACCCGCTCCATCGGCAAGCCGGCAAATTCCACTCCCGATGCCACCAGGGTGACCCCTTCGAGCCGGCCCCGCAGCAACTGCAGGGTGGATCCATGCAACTGCAACTCCAACTGGGCAACGGCGTCACACTGCTGCTTGATCCAGAACTGCAGACCCGAGGCCAGCAGTTGCAGCACCGGCCCTGACCCCGGGGGCGTTGCTGTCATGGCTGGCGATCTCGGAGCTGCTGCCAGGCTTGGGCCACGGCAGCGGGTTGGTCGATGTGGGGCAGGTGGCCGCAGGCCTCCAGCTCCTGAACCCGATCCCCCAGCAGCGCCAGGGCGGCCCGTTTCTGGGGCGGCCGCAGGATCCGATCCTCTTTGCCCCAGAGCACCTGCAGGGGCTGGGGTGGCAGGGGGTCGCCGCAGCCGGCAAAGCCGCCGCTGCGGGCGAAGGCCCCCAGGGCTTGGGCCCAGCCGGGACTGGCCAGATGCAGGGAGGCGATCTCCAGTTCGGCCGGGCCCACGTCCCGATCCGGATCGGCGAAGGCACTGCGGCAGAGGCCGCGGCGCACCCCCGCTTGGGCCAAAAAACGCACCCCCAAGGCATCGAGCAGGGGCGGCACGGGCATGGGGCGTCCGGTGAGGCCGGCGGGCGCCAAGAGCAACAGGCGGGCGATCGACTCAGGCTCGCGGCGGGCCAGCTCCACGGCCACCGAGCCGCCCATCGACGCCCCAATCAGGCCGATGGGTCCCTGGCTGGTTTGCCGGATCCGGGCCAGCACCGCCCCCAGGTGGGCCAGGACCCCCTGGGGGTTGTAGGCGGCGCCAGCGGGCCTGGGGGTAAAGCCAAAGCCGAAGAGGTCAGGGATCACCAGCTGGTGCTCCTGGGCCAACAGCGGCACCAGTCGCCGGAATTCCAGAAAGCAACTGTCAAAGCCATGCAAGAGCAGCAGCGGCGGGCCCTGGCCCACCACGGCCACGGGCCAACCGGCCCCTGCCACGGCCCAGTCCCCTGGACCAGCTCCAGCTAGCTCCGGCAGGTCCCACCACTGCACTGCCGCCGCCAGGTTTCGCCCCAGCGGATCGAGCAGGGTTGCGGCGGCGTCGCGAACCAGCTGCTGCTGGCGGCTGGGGGGCGGGGAAAGGGCAACCAAGGGTTTTTAGGTCTGGCGGGGGCTGGCCACCGGAACGGTGGTGGTGCTGACCAGGGCGGTGAGCAGGTCGTCGCTGCTGACCGCAAAGGGCAGGTTGTGCAGGTCCGAGTCCGGCCGGCAGGCGAAGGCGCAGATGGCCTTCAGATCGCCGAGGCTGGCGCCTGTCAGGCCTAGATCGGCCAGGTCAATCGGTAGGGCAAGGCTGCGGAAGAAGGGCAGCAGCTGGCGCCGGGCCTGGGCCGCCAGCAGGTTGCCGCCCACCAGTTCTTCTAGGCGCAGCTGCACCAGGATGCCGAAGCCCACCTTTTCGCCGTGCAACACCCCATGGGTGTCGGCGAGCTGGGTGAGCCCGTTGTGCACGGCGTGGGCAGCCACCGTGCGGCAGCGCGCCCCGCCCAGGCCGCCGATCAGGCCGGCGGTGAGGGCCGAGGCCTCCGCCACCCGGGCCCAGGTTTCGCTACCGGGGGCCTGCAGGGCGTCCTGGCCTTCGAGCAGCAGCAGGTCCCGCAATAACCGGGCCTGTTGCACGGCTTGCTGCACGAGGCCGTCGCTGCTGGCGCCGCTGCTCACTGAAGCCTCGTACCACTTGGCCATGGCATCCGCGATGCCGCTGGCCAGGGTGCGCGCCGGGGCCTGGGCCACCAGATCGTGGTCAAAGATCAGCAGATCGGGGCAGCGATCGAGGGCCACATCGCCGCGGAAGGCCCCCTGGGGGGAATACAAATTGGCTAGAGCTGTCCAGCCGGCGCAGGTGGCCGCGCTGGTGGGCACGGTGATGCAGGGCAGCCCCAGGCGGTGGGCTAGGAGTTTGCCGGCATCGAGCACCTTGCCGCCGCCGATGGCGATCACGCCATCGCAGGTGGCCTGGCTGGCCCGGGGAGCCAAAGCTTGTAGGTCGTCTTCGCAGCAATCGAACTGCAGCTCCGCCGCTAGGGGCTTGAGCCCATTGGAGATCAGATCGTGTAACAGGCCCGTCCGCAACGGGGCCGTGGCAACACTGCGGCCTAGCACCAGGGGCCTGGCGACCAGGTCGGTGATGGCCCCCTGGGCCTGCTGCCAGGCCCCTCTGCCGCGCAGCACCCGGGCTGGAGCGATGGCGTTTTGGGTGCAGCGGGAGCCCATGGACGCCTGCGGGGGTGAAGGCCCACCATAGAAGCGGCATTTAGACGGGCACCGATGGCGTCTCCCTACCAACCGTCGCTACTGCGGCTGGTCCATGGTCTTACCGGCATCGGCGTGCTCGGGGCCTGGGTCAGTGGCGTTCTGATCTACAGCGCCTACGACGGCCGCTGGGGCAAGTTGCCGTTCCAGCCCCCGGGCGACTGGATCGAATGGCACGGCTACTTGGGCCTGGTGTTGCTGGTGCCGGCGATCGGCTTGGCCCTCTATTCCTTCAGCCTTGGCCGCCAGCGCTTGGGCCGGGCCAGCAATGCCATGCCCCTATTCGCCCTCGCCCTCACCCTGGTGAGCGGTGTGTTCATGGAGGGGGACTGGCTTGAAGAGGGCCAGCTGCAGGCCACCGTCTACAGCCTCCATCTCACCGGCTGGTTGCTGCTCAGTCTTTCGTTGGTGGCCCACCTGGCCGGCCTGCTGCGTCGCGGCGGTTGGCCCCTGGCGGGCTCGATCGTCAGCCTGGCGGTGCGCCCTGGCGATGGCCCTACTGCCTGGCCGGCCCAGCTTTGGACCTACCTGCGGCGATCGCGTCGCTGAGTGGCGCCACTGAGTTGCGCCACTCACTCTTGGTTGAATCCCCCTAAAGCCCCCAATCTCTCCCGGCAGACCCTGCGCACGTCCCCCTGCGGCTCGCCTTCCCCAAGCGAAGTCCGCTCCCCAACTGGGGCCTAAACTGCAGCCCCCATCAGGGTCCAACCCGTCGTTGCAGCCATGACCATCAAAGTCGGTATTAACGGATTTGGTCGCATTGGCCGGTTGGTCTTTCGCCGGGCCTGCACCCTGGCCAACGTGGAGGTGGTGGCGATCAACGATCTAATCGACGTTGATTACATCGCCTACATGCTCAAGTACGACTCCACCCATGGCCGCTTCGATGGCGATGTGCGGGTCGAAAATGGCCAATTGGTGGTTAATGGCAAGGCGATTCGCATCACCGGCGAGCGCAATCCCGCCGACCTGCGCTGGAATGAGGTCGGGGTCGACACCGTGCTCGAATCAACCGGCCTGTTCCTCACCGATGCCAGCGCCCGGGCCCATATCCAGGCCGGTGCCCGCCGGGTGGTGATGTCGGCGCCCTCTAAAGACGACACGCCGATTTTCGTGATGGGGGTCAACCACAGCACCTACGCCGGCCAGGAGATCGTCTCCAACGCCTCTTGCACCACCAATTGCCTGGCCCCCATGGCCAAGGTGCTGCACGACAACTTCGGCATTGTCTCGGGCTTGATGACCACGGTCCATGCCACCACCGCCACCCAGAAAACCGTGGATGGTCCCTCGGTGAAGGATTGGCGCGGTGGCCGCGGCGCTGCCCAAAACATCATTCCCTCCTCCACCGGGGCCGCCAAGGCCGTGGGCCGGGTGATCCCGGAGCTCAACGGCAAGCTCACCGGCATGGCCTTCCGGGTGCCTACCCCCAATGTGTCGGTGGTCGATCTCACCGTGAACCTGGCTAGCCCGGCCAGCTACGACCAGATTAAGGCGGCGATGAAGGCGGCCTCCGAGGGTTCCATGGCGGGGATCCTGGGCTACACGGAGGATGAGGTGGTCTCCACCGATTTCCTGGGCCAGTCCTGCACCTCCGTGTTTGATGCCGGCGCCGGCATTGCCCTCACCGACACCTTCGTCAAGTTGGTGGCCTGGTACGACAACGAGTGGGGCTATTCCTGTAAGTGCCTCGACCTGATCGAGCACATGGCTAGCCACAGCTGAGATCTGAGGCCGGTTCATCCTTACCCAGGTCGTGGCCTGGCTGGTGGGCCAGCGTGCCCCCATTCCCCCGGGGTTTGGGGCACGCTTGGCCCCAGAGACAAGTCCGCAAGCCTGCGAATCCGTGGCGGGCTGCTGCAGACGGCGCTAACCAAGGAGAAATCTGACCGCCAGGGAGTTTTCTGTGGAGGACAGCCCGATCACCCCCCATGCGGGCCCGATCGTCGATCGCGATGGCAACCTCACCTATATCGGTGATGACGGCCGCCGCTACGTCGTCGGCCCCATGCCCGAGGGCGATGAGGCCAGCGTCGATCGCGTCATGGAGCTGCTGCGCAGCGGCAATGGCCTGTTCAAGAGCATTGAAAGCCTCTCCAGGCGTTGGCTAGAAACGGTCAGTGGCACCCACCTGGAACGGCGGGCGGCCCTGGTGTTGCTGCTCACCACCTTGGAAACGGCCCTCGAAGACGGCGAAGAGGAGTTTGGCGAAGGGCCCTGAACGCCCTAGGGGCAGGGGAGGAGCTGGATCTGGCTGGCCCGAACCGCCCTTGCCATGAGGCAGGACTGGTCAAAAAGGCAGCGGGAGTGGTATGTTTTTGGACTGCGCAGGAGCGAGAGGGTTCACCCCTGGAGCTGCTGTTAGCGGGACCGCTAAGGAGCCGAAAGGCGCTGAGGAGGTTGGACCAACCAGTTGAGGGAGGCGCGAGCCGCCGATGCTGTAGGTTCAAAAGGCGGAACCGAGAGGCGCCGCAGCCTGGAGAAAACCCGAGAAGCCGAGAGATTGGCTTTGAGAGTTTGGAAGGGCGCACCTGGACAACTAAAAAAGTTTAGGAACTGACGCTTTTGCTGCGTCATGGACCTGGGGCTGAAGCGACCCACTTGATGTGGGCCACCCAGCCTTGAGTTCGTGGCCGAATAGCAGCAGAGGTGTGAGGTCCCGTCA
>CALRQT020000021.1:0-19276 GCA_943370385.1 Pseudanabaena sp. UWO311 | reverse complement strand
CCTGATCCGGGGCGGTCGTGTCAAGGATCTTCCTGGTGTGCGCTACCACATCATTCGCGGCACCCTCGACACCGCGGGCGTCAAGGATCGGCGCCAATCCCGCTCCAAGTACGGCGCCAAGACTCCCAAGTCCTGATCTCCCGTCTGTTTTCTCCCCGTCCCTGACGTCCACACTCCTGGTTTATGTCCCGCCGCAACGCCGCTGAGAAGCGCCCGGTTCTTCCTGATCCCCAGTTCAACAGCCGTCTGGCCACCATGATCGTGGCCCGGCTGATGAAGCACGGCAAGAAATCCACGGCGCAACGGATCCTGTCCGACGCCTTCAGCCTGATCAACGAGCGCACCGGCTCCGATC
The DNA here is from genome assembly GCA_943370385.1 of Pseudanabaena sp. UWO311. Taxonomy (GTDB): domain Bacteria; phylum Cyanobacteriota; class Cyanobacteriia; order PCC-6307; family Cyanobiaceae; genus BAIKAL-G1. Next base: position 18,921 of record CALRQT020000021.1, on the reverse strand, counting down.
CCCTCGAGCTGTTTGAAACCGCCGTCCGCAACGCCACCCCCTTGGTGGAAGTGCGGGCCCGTCGGGTCGGCGGCGCCACCTACCAGGTGCCGATGGAAGTGCGTCAGGAGCGGGGCACCGCCATGGCCCTGCGCTGGCTGGTGAACTTCTCCCGGTCGCGCAACGGCCGCAGCATGTCCCAGAAGCTGGCCGGTGAGCTAATGGATGCCGCCAACGAGGCCGGCAGCGCCGTGCGCAAGCGCGAAGAGACCCACAAAATGGCCGAAGCCAACAAGGCCTTCGCCCACTACCGCTACTAAGACTTCTACCGGCCGCTTGGCGGGGCCCACCAGCCCGCCAAAGCCGACCTGTAGAGTCGCTTCCGTTTTTTCAAGACAAAACCTTCGGAGATCTTCCCCGTGGCCCGCGCCTATCCCCTGGAACGAGTCAGAAATATTGGGATTGCGGCCCATATTGACGCTGGCAAAACCACAACCACCGAACGGATCCTGTTCTATTCCGGGGTCGTTCACAAGATGGGCGAAGTCCATGACGGCGGCGCCGTCACCGACTGGATGGCCCAGGAGCGGGAACGTGGCATCACGATCACCGCGGCGGCCATTTCCACCAGCTGGAAAGAGCACCGCATCAACATCATCGACACGCCTGGGCACGTCGACTTCACCATCGAGGTGGAGCGCTCCATGCGGGTGCTGGATGGTGTGATCGCGGTCTTCTGCGCCGTTGGCGGTGTGCAACCCCAATCGGAAACCGTTTGGCGCCAAGCCGACCGGTACAACGTGCCGCGGATGGTGTTCGTCAACAAGATGGACCGAACCGGCGCCGACTTCCTCAAGGTCAACGCCCAAATCAAGGACCGCCTGCGGGCTAACGCTGCCCCGATCCAACTGCCGATCGGCGCCGAGGGTGAACTTAGCGGCATTGTCGATTTGGTCAAAAACCGGGCCTTCATCTACAAAGATGAACTGGGTAAGGACATCGAAGAAGCCGATATCCCTGCCTCGATGGTTGAAGAAGCGGCCAAGTGGCGCACCAGCCTCATGGAAAGCGTCGCCGAAACCGATGAAGAGCTGCTCGAAGCCTTCCTTGAAACCGGCGAACTCACCGAAGCCCAACTGCGCGTCGGCATCCGCACCGGTGTGCTGAAGCACGGCCTGGTGCCCATCCTCTGCGGCTCCGCCTTCAAAAACAAGGGCGTGCAGCTGCTGCTCGATGCGGTGGTGGATTACCTGCCTGCCCCCAACGACGTGCCGCCGATCCAGGGCTTGCTGGCCGACGGCACGGAAGCCCTGCGCCCCTCGGAGGACAGCGCCCCCTTCAGCGCCCTGGCCTTCAAGGTGATGGCCGATCCTTTCGGCAAGCTCACCTTTATCCGCATGTATTCGGGCGTGCTGCAAAAAGGCAGCTACGTCTTGAACTCCACAAAGGATAAAAAAGAGCGCATCTCCCGCCTGATCATCCTCAAGGCGGACGAACGCGAAGAGGTGGACGAGCTGCGGGCCGGTGATCTAGGCGCCGTACTCGGCCTCAAGGACACCACCACCGGCGACACCCTCTGTGTTGACTCCGACCCGATCATCCTCGAATCCCTGTTCATCCCTGAACCGGTGATTTCGGTGGCTGTCGAGCCGAAGACCAAGGGCGACATGGAGAAGCTGGGCAAGGCCCTGCAATCCCTCTCCGAAGAAGATCCCACCTTCCGGGTTCGTACCGATCCGGAAACCAACCAGACCGTGATCGCCGGGATGGGCGAGCTCCACCTGGAAATCCTGGTGGACCGCATGATGCGCGAATTCAAGGTGGAGGCCAACATTGGTGCTCCCCAGGTGTCCTACCGGGAAACCATTCGCGGCAAGGCCAAGGGTGAAGGCAAATTTGCCCGCCAAACCGGCGGCAAGGGCCAATACGGCCACGTGGTGATCGAAATGGAGCCTGGCGAGCCCGGCTCCGGCTTCGAATTCGTCAACAAGATCGTTGGCGGCATCGTGCCCAAGGAATACATCGGACCGGCCGAGGCCGGCATGAAGGAAACCTGCCAATCCGGCGTGATTGCTGGTTTCCCCATGATCGATGTCCGGGTCAGCATGGTGGACGGGTCCTACCATGATGTGGACTCCTCGGAAATGGCGTTTAAGATCGCCGGCTCCATGGCCTTCAAGGACGGCGTCAAGAAGTGCAATCCCGTACTGCTTGAGCCGATGATGAAGGTGGAGGTGGAGGTGCCTGAGGATTACCTCGGTTCCGTCATCGGAGACCTGTCCTCCCGCCGCGGCCAAGTCGAGGGTCAATCCGTCGACGATGGCCAGTCGAAAGTTCAGTGCAAGGTACCCTTGGCTGAGATGTTCGGCTACGCCACCCAGCTCCGATCCATGACCCAGGGTCGGGGTATCTTCTCGATGGAGTTCAGCCACTACGAGGAAGTTCCTCGCAACGTTGCTGAAGCCATCATCTCCAAGAATCAGGGCAATTCCTGATCTTTCCCCAACCCAAACCAACCCCCCCGATTCTTTCCTTCCATGGCACGCGAGAAGTTCGAGAGGAACAAACCTCACGTCAACATCGGCACCATCGGCCACGTTGACCACGGCAAAACCACCCTGACCGCCGCCATCACCAACGTGCTGGCGTCCCAAGGCATGGCGAAAGCCCAGGCCTACGACGAAATCGATGGCGCTCCCGAAGAGAAAGAACGGGGCATCACGATCAACACAGCCCACGTGGAGTACGAAACGAACAATCGTCACTACGCCCACGTCGACTGCCCGGGCCACGCCGACTACGTCAAGAACATGATCACCGGTGCCGCCCAGATGGACGGCGCCATCCTGGTGGTGGCCGCCACCGACGGCCCCATGGCCCAAACCAAGGAGCACATCCTGCTGGCTAAGCAGGTGGGCGTGCCCGCCCTGGTGGTGTTCCTGAACAAGAAGGACATGGTCGACGACGAGGAAATCCTCGAGCTGGTCGAACTGGAAATGCGTGAGCTGCTCAGCAGCTACGACTTCCCCGGCGATGACATCCCCGTGGTGGCCGGTTCCGCCCTCAAGGCCCTCGAATACATCCAGTCCGGCAAGAAAGCCGTTCGCGGTGAAGACGAGTGGGTAGACAAGATCCTCGACCTGATGGACGCGGTTGACGCCTCGATCCCCGAGCCCGAGCGCGAAATCGACAAGCCCTTCCTGATGGCTGTTGAAGACGTGTTCTCGATCACCGGTCGCGGCACCGTCGCCACCGGCCGGATCGAGCGCGGAAAAGTGAAGGTGGGCGAAACCGTCCAGATCGTTGGTATCCGCGACACCCGCGAAACCACCGTCACCGGCGTTGAGATGTTCCGCAAGCTGCTCGATGAGGGCATGGCTGGCGACAACGTTGGCCTGCTGCTGCGCGGCGTGCAGAAGGAAGACATCGAGCGCGGCATGGTGCTGGTCAAGCCCAACTCGATCAAGCCCCACACCAAGTTTGAGGGTGAGGTGTATGTGCTGAAGAAGGAAGAAGGCGGCCGCCACACTCCTTTCTTCGCCGGCTACCGGCCCCAGTTCTACATCCGTACCACGGATGTGACCGGCCAGATCACAGCCTTCACCGCCGATGACGGCACCAACGTGGAGATGGTGATGCCCGGTGACCGCATCAAAATGAGTGCCGAACTCATCTGCCCCGTCGCCATCGAGCAGGGCATGCGCTTCGCTATCCGCGAAGGTGGTCGCACGATCGGCGCTGGCGTGGTCTCCAAGATCGTTGCCTGAGTTCCTTTAGGACCCTGGGGTGGTGGTGACCCCACCACCCCTTTTGCACCTCGACAATCCAATTCCGGTTTGGCCCAACCCGGCCAGTCCCTGGCAATGAGCCGCCAAAGCTGCCCGGCCCCTGGTTCCGGTTCTCCCGCTCCCTTCTGATCTCCCCCATGTCTACCGCCATCTCCCAGCAGAAGATCCGCATCCGCCTGAAGGCATTTGATCGTCGCATGCTGGATCTGTCCTGCGAAAAAATCATCGAAACCGCCGATCACACCGCTGCCACGGCCATCGGTCCGATTCCCCTGCCCACCAAGCGCAAGATCTATTGCGTGCTGCGCTCGCCCCACGTAGACAAGGACTCGCGCGAGCACTTCGAAACCCGCACCCACCGTCGCATCATCGACATCTACAGCCCCACGGCGAAAACCATCGACGCCCTGATGAAGCTGGATCTGCCCAGTGGCGTGGATATTGAAGTCAAGCTCTGAAGCCGAGCTCCCAGGTTAATCGGGCCCCCAGGCCCCGATCAACCTGGGGCTACGGAACCGGGCGCACAAAGGCAGGCTCCATTGGAGCCTGCCTTTGTAATGAAAGGCGGTTGCTGCGCTTGGGCTGAAGCCCCGATGGACCATGGATCCGAGCCAGAAAACACCCAGAGGGATTACGAATCCTGCGAACCAGGAACAATGGATCTAGCCAGAGCAGGCCCCAAGCGGCCCGTTGGCTGGACGATCTTCCTAGGATCTCCAAAAGCAAGTCCCGCCATCACTGGCGCTGCTTCCTCCACCTCTTCCACCCCCAGGTTGCCGCCGTGACCCATCTGGCCGTGAGGGAACTGCCACTCTTCCCCCTGCCGGATGTGGTGTTGTTCCCGCAGGAAGTTCTGCCCCTGCATATCTTTGAGCCCCGCTATCGCATGATGCTGCGCTCCGTGCTCGAAACGGACCGCCGCTTTGGCGTGGTGCGCTGGGATCCCCAGAGCAAAACAATGGCGACCGTGGGCTGCTGCGCCGAAATTCTGCAGTGCCAGAGCCAGGACGACGACCGCAGCAACATCGTCACCCTGGGACAGCAGCGGTTCCGGGTGCTTGAAGTGGTGCGTGAAGCCCCCTTCCGGGTGGCCATGGTGAGCTGGATCGAAGACGACAGCGCCGACAGCCACCAGCTGCTCACCGACCTGGCCGCCGATGTGACCAAGGCCCTCAAGGATGTGGTTGATCTGACCGGCAAATTGGTAGGTAAACCCACCTCCCTACCCAGCGACCTGCCCGACCTTCCGCGGGAACTCTCCTTCTGGATCGGCTCCCACCTCGGCGGTCCGGTGGCAGACCAGCAGCAGACCCTGCTCGAAATCACCGATACCGGCGAACGGCTCAGGCTCGAATACGACCTGCTCGACCAGACCCGGCGCCAACTGGCCGCCCGCACCGTGCTCAAGGACACCTTTCAACAGTTTGGCGAGCAGGGCCAGGACCCAACCAGCGACGAGCTCGGCGAAGAGCTCAGAGACGACCTCAGTGATGACCGCGGTGATGGCCGGGTCGATGGGGTTGGCGCCGATGAGGACTGGAACCGCTGAGTCAACCCCGTTTCGCTGCTCGACCGGCTCCCAGTTCCCCTGACCATGCCCGCACCAACCTTCGCCCCCTGGCTCCTAGCCGCGATCCTGCTCTTGGTTCTTGCGCTGGCCTTGCGGCTGTGGCAACGGCGCGATCGCCATTTCGTGAGCAGCGCCACGGTGGCCGAGGCCTACGACCGCTGGACCGCCGATCGCCTGCTGGAGCGGCTCTGGGGCGACCATGTGCACCTCGGCTATTACCCAACGGGCCCCCTCCCCAACAGCGGCCAGCCCAACGGAGCCCTCAAGCGGGCTGGTCTGCCGGCCAGGGGTAGGGCCGCTGCCACCGTCGATTTTCGCCAGGCCAAGGTGGATTTTGTCCATGCCCTAGTGCGCTGGAGTGGCCTTGATCAGTTGCCCCCCGGCAGCAAGGTGCTCGATGTGGGCTGCGGCATTGGCGGCAGCGCCCGGATCCTGGCCCGGGACTATGGCCTCGATGTGCTGGGCATCAGCATCAGCCCGGGGCAGATCCAGCGGGCCAGCGAACTCACCGATCCAGCCCTGAGCTGCCAGTTCGCCGTCATGGATGCCCTCGATCTCGACCTGGCCGATGCCAGCTTCGCGGCGGTCTGGAGTGTGGAGGCCGGGCCCCACATGCCCGATAAGCAGCGCTTTGCCGATGAACTGTTGCGGGTGCTCGCCCCCGGCGGCCGCCTGGCCTTGGCCGACTGGAACCGGCGCGACCCAGCCGATGGCCCCCTTGATCGCCGCGAGCGCTGGGTGATGCGCCAACTGCTCGACCAATGGGCCCATCCGGAGTTCGCCAGCATCGCCGGCTTTGCTCGCAACCTGCGCCAAAGCCCCTTTGCCAAAGCCGCTCCCGGCGGCCAGGCCCTTGCCCCAGAGGGTCCTGAACTAGCCCTCGAAACCGGCAACTGGACCGCGGAAACCCTGCCCTCCTGGATCGATTCAATCCTGGAAGGCTTGCGCCGCCCGGGCCAGGTGCTCAGCTTGGGGCCAGGGGCCGTTCTGCAGGGGCTGCGCGAAACCCCCACCCTGCTGCTGATGCATTGGGCGTTCGCCACCGGCATGATGGAATTTGGCGTGTTTCGCGCCATCAAACCCCCGGCCGGTACCTCCGGGATTGGATTCGATCTGGCCGGCTCTTCGCCTAGCCCTGGCCCCCATTGACCTGATCGAGGGGATAGGCCCCAAAGAAGGCCAGGTGCTGGCACAGGGGCTTCAGCACAGCCAGGGTTTCCGGCAGAGCCTCCCCCGAGCCTTCGGGCAGCTCCAGGTCGACGAAAAAGATGTACTCGCCCATCTCCCGTTTGGAGGGCCTTGATTCGATCCGACTCATGTTTAGGCCCAGCCGGGCAAAACAGGAGAGGGCCTCCAGCAGGGCACCAGGCCGGTTCGAATGGAGCGAGAAGGCCAGGCTGGCCAGGGGACCCTGCAAGGAACTGGAGCCCCGGTTGAGCAGCAAAAAGCGGGTGCAGTTGCCGGCCACATCATTGATCGGATAGGCCAACACCTCCAGACCGTGCTGGCTGGCCGCCGGCAAGGAGGCAATCGCCCCCCGGAACCCGCTACCGGCCACCATGCGGGCCGCCTCCGCCGTGGAGGTGGTGGGCAGCTGCAGGGCCCGGGGCAGGTGGTCGCCCAGCCACTGGCTGCACTGGGCCAGGGCCTGGGGGTGGGAGAGCACCTCACTGATGGCCTCGATCGGGCCAGAGCCCACCAGGGCATGGCGAATCGGCAGCACCAGGGCCCGGGCCACCCGCAACTCCGGGTGCTCCCAGAGGGCATCCAGGCAGGCCGTCACCCCGCCCTCCACGGAGTTTTCCACCGGCACCACGGCGGCGTCACAGCGGCCCTCGGCCAGGGCCTGGACCACGGCGCGGATGCCCACCTGGGGGAGCAACTGGGGCTCGGCCCAACACTCCAGGGCCGCCAGCCGCACGGCGGCCTGCTCCCCGTAGGTACCGGCCGGTCCGAGGAAGGCAAGACGCATGGGCAGAAACGGGGACCGAGCTCGATAGGATCATGCCGCGCCGGGCCCCAGTAATGCCCCTGGCATTCCGTGCCTGCCAACAGCTCCAATTACCCGTCGACAGCAATGCCGACCGCCTCCCCACCTACCTCAACCAGGAGGATCGGGTGGTGGGAGCCCTGCTCGATCCCAGCCAGCTCGAACCCCTAGGCCCCGGCCATTACCGCTACACGGTCACCAAGCTGCAGGTGTTCCAACTGCAGATCCAGCCCGTTGTGGAGATTGTGGCCACCACCAAGCCCCAAACCATCCTGCTGGAAGCGCGGGATTGTGAATTAGAGGGCCTGGGGATTGTGGATGATTTTCGGCTCACCCTGGAATCCCACCTGGAAGCCACGGCCACGGGGCTGGAGGGGGAAGCGCGCCTATCGGTCAGCGTCAGCCAGCCCCCCCTGCTGCGGCTGATCCCGGCAGCGGTGCTGGAGGCCACCGGCCGCACCCTGCTGGCCGGAATCCTGCTCAGCATCAAGAACCGGGTCGGCCAGCAGCTCCTGGCCGATTTCGAAGCCTGGTGCCTGGAGGCTCCGCACTGAACCAGGAGTTACGACCGGCCTAACCAGGACCTGGGCAACAAACTTGGGCTCAGCCGGAAGGCTGGGCCGCCAACAACTTGCGCAGAAAGGAGCGGCGATGCAGGGGCGTCAGCCCCAGCTGCTCGAGGGCGCCGCGGTGCAGGGCCGTTCCGTAGCCCGCGTGGCGCTCCAAGCCGTAGCCCGGGTAGCGCTCGGCGAGCCGGCCGATCAGGGCATCGCGGGCCACCTTGGCGATCACGCTGGCGGCGGCAATGGCAGGGCTGTGGCTGTCCCCACGCACCACGCAGCGCTGCAGGCCCGGCCAACAGCGCAAGGGCAAGATCCCATCCACCAACACCAGCGGCGGTTCCGCCCCCAGCGCCCCACTGAGGCGCTGCAGGGCCCGCAACATGGCCCATTCGGTGGCCAGCCGGATGCCGTGGCGATCGATTTCGGCCGCCGAAGCCTGACCCAGGGCCCAGCCCGAGGCCAGCTCCTTGATCAGGGGCACCAGCTCCTGGCGGCGTCGGGGCGAGAGGGCCTTGCTATCGGTGAGGCCGGCGGCCCCTAAGGGGCCAGCCGCCGGAGCAGGCAAGACCACCGCCGCCGCGAAAACCGGGCCAAACCAGCAGCCCCGACCCACCTCATCCACCCCGGCCGCCCCCCGGGGATCGGGATCCAGGCCAGGCGATGACGGGCCACCAGCGCGCCGCGACCGGGACCTCGCTGGCCGACCGGCCGCCGTCATCGCAGCCGGGGCCAGGGGGCGCAAGGGCCGGGCAACAGCCCTTGCAGGATCAGAACGCTGGCCAACTCAGTCGCTGGCGGAAGAGCGGCGGCGGCGGCGGCGGGGTTCGCCGGTGGCATCCAGCTCCGCCTCAGGCTCGACCGGGGGCGGGACCGCCTCCTTGGGGTCGGGCGTGATCGACACCGTGAGCGGGATTGGGGCCCCCTGGCCAGCGTCAGCAAACGACCCAGCGGCTGGCCGATCAGGGGCCAGGGAACCCACCGCGTAGAGGGGGCTCCCGTCAATCACCACTGGGGCTGGCTGGGCGCGATCGCTGGATTTCACCGCCTGGCGACCGCGACTACGGCCAACCCGGGCAGGAGCGGCGGACCCTCCGCGCTCGTCCACCTCCGAGCCATCAATGCCGCCGGCGCCCACCAGAACCGGAATGGGGGCGAAATCATCAACGGCAAAGGGGGTGATCTCCACCATGGCCGGTTCCCGGGTCACCGGCTCCCGGCTGGGGGCACTCACCGAGACCGTGATCTCCTCGCGCTCCCTGCCATCGGAGCGGCCTTTGGATGGGGAACTGGCTTGGGCATAGACATTGGCCTGGGCGTAGGGATTGGCCTGGTCAAAGGCACCGGCTGGGCCAGCCCCACTGGCTGGGGCTGCAGACTCGCCGCTGCCGCCGCGACCGCGCCGGCGCCGGCGCGAACCGGAGGAGGCGAGCTGCTGGCGGGCTTCCTCCAACACCAATTCGGGATCCTCGCCGGGGCGAACCACCCGCACCATCAGGTTGTCGCTACTGGGGCTTGGATCAAGGAGCAGGGCGGGGTTGAGACCCAGCCAGCCGTAGACGAGCTCCTGGTCGGGCTCCATCGTGACGGCCACCAGGTCGGGGTCCTGCCTGCGGCTGGGGGCGTCGCTGGAGCCGCCAGCCCCACTGCCACTGGTACTGCCACCTCCACTGCCACTGCCACTGCCACTGCCGCCATAGGCGGGCATGTCGGTGGCGAAGGCTGGCGTAGCAGCGGTTTCGAGGCTGGTGGTGTCGGGGAAATCGGAGCCGCCACGGCCACCTCGGCCACCGCGACGGCGGCGGCTGGAGGCATCGGCTGGGGCCACCGGGCTGGCCACCTCGGCGCGGGCAGAGGCGGCCGAACGCACTAGCCCCGTGGCGGTGGCCAGGGGTAGGAGCGAATCTTTGCCCGGCAGCACGGCCACATGGCCCAGGCCACCACAGCTGGGGCAAGCCCGCCCGAACAGCTCGTAGATGTTCTGACCCTGGCGCTTGCGCGTCAATTCGACCAGCCCCAGTTCGGTGAGCTGGGCAATTTGGGGCCGGGCCGTGTCGTGGCGAACGGCCTGGGTGAAGTGCTCGAGCAGCTGCAGCTGGTCGCGGCGCGACTCCATATCAATGAAGTCGATGATCACAACCCCACCGATGTTGCGCAGCTTCAGCTGGCGGGCAATCTCAATCGCCGCCTCACAGTTGGTCCACAACACCGTTTCGCGGGCATTCGCCGAGCGGGTGAAGGAGCCCGAGTTCACGTCGATCACGGTGAGCGCCTCGGTGGGCTCGATGATCACGTAGCCGCCCGAAGGCAGATCCACCCGGGGTTTGAGGGCATCGCGAATCGCGGCATGCACCCGGAAATGTTCGAGGATCTCGGTGTGGTCGCTGTGGTGCTCTACCAGCAAGTTGGCCTGGTCAGCGCCGAGGAAGGCATTCACCCGGCCCACGGCCTCAGCGGTGTCGACGACAACGCGCACCACCTCGGGGTTATAGAGATCGCGCAACACCCGGTGGATGAAATCCTCATCGCGGTTGAGTAACACCGGCGGGCTGGCCGTTTCCGCCGCCTGCTGAATCGACTCCCACTGGCGCAGGAGCATCTCCAGGTCATCGATCAGCAGCTCTTCGCTCACCGACTCGGCTTCGGTGCGGATTAGCAACCCGGCGCCCGGGGGCTTAATCAACACGCCGAGGGCGCGCAGGCGGTTGCGTTCGTTTTCGCCGTTGATGCGCCGGGAGATCGTCACCCCCTGGCCATGGGGCTGCAACACCAGAAACCGGCCCGGCAGGCTGAGGTTGCCCGTCAGGCGGGGACCCTTGGTGCCCGTGGGCTCCTTCATCACCTGCACCAGCACCTTTTGGCGCGGTTCCAGCAATTCGGTGATGCCGGCGGCCCCTTTCCTCAGCCGCAGGGGGCCCAGGTCGGTGACATGAATAAAACCATTCTTTTCGCCTTCACCAATATTGACAAAGGCGGCATCGATGCCGGGGAGAACATTTTCAACGGTGCCCAGGTACACATCACCAATCTGGTAACGGCCCTGGGCAACCACCAACTCATCAACCCGTTCGTCGTTGAGAACTGCAGCGATGCGCAGCTGCTCGGCGATGACGATCTGCTGGGGCATGGAGGATAGGGGGATGGCTCAGCGAACCTGAACCGGGGTAGCGGCAGCGGTCCAGAGCAACGCTTTGGGGCCAGCGAGCAGAGCCCCGCAGGCGATGGCCTGGGGTCGGGGGGAGCTGGGGGCTGGGGCCAGGACGCGGCTCAGGGGGGCAACCGGAATTTGTGGTTAGGACTGATCAATGGGCTGGAATGGTGCTGCAGCGAAGCCGCAACGCCGACTCGGTAGGGCCGTGCCTTGACCGCAAGGTTCAGGCGTCAGCAGAAAAACAAGAATTCCAGGTCTGGATCAAACCCGTCTGAACGGCGCCGCAACCTTGGCTCAAAGGAAGCTCGGCTCTCAGGAAAGTTGATTCGAGAAAGCTGTTGCGGAGAAGGGAGGCAGACTCGGAGTTCCTGGAAGGACGGGTCTCGGAAAACCGGTCGATCGAAGAATCCTCTGCAGCCCAACGGCCGTCTCATTGCAAATTAGCACGCTAAGCCTGCTCCTGTTTCAACACCAGGCCATCGCGACAGACCCTGCGCAGCCGTAAAGGCCAGCCCAGGCGGCTGGCAAACCAGTGCTGCAGCTGCTCGGGCCGCAAACTACGGCCGGCCCCATCAATCGTGGCCTCCACCCGGAGCGTGACGGCAGCCCCTTGGGGCTCCACCACTAGGGAGGCCAGGGAGCCGCGCAGGTCCCGTTGACGGGGGCGGCCCTTCTTATCGGTGTCTTCCCAGATCCATTGGGGCGCCGCCAGCAGGTCTGCTGCTGCGCTCTGCCAAGCCTCCTCTGGCGGCGGGCTGCTAACGCCGGCGTCGGCCTGCTCCTGCGCGTCGCCGTCCCCGGCCCCGTCAAAGGACAAGGCCAAGGGCGATGGCGCGGCCTGGTCGGACGGGCCCGGCTCCAGCACCAGGGTCCAATGGGCGGCGGCCAGCTCCTGGGACAGGCTGGGCCCAGCCAGGGGCACTTCGGCCACCGCCAGCAGGTTGAATTCGCCGGGCAACTGGGCCTGCAGCCGCTGGCGCACCCAGGCCGGGTCCTGCCATTCGGCCATCTCCAGATCCATCCATTCCCCCTGGGCCTCGGCCCCGAGCGGCAGGGCCAGGGCGAACTGGAGCCTCGGCAAGGGGTGGAAGCCGCCGGTAAAGCTCACGGGCAGGCCACTGCGGCGCAGGGCCCGCTCCAGCAGGCGCACCAGATCGAGGTGGCTGAGCAGGCCCAGGCTGCCAGTCTTGGCAAAGCGGAAGCGCAGGCGCTGCACCCGTTCACTGTTGGGGGCCCGCTGGGGCCGCTGCTCGGGAATCGCCGGCGGCGGGATCACCACGTTGTGGCCCAGGTCCGGGCCGCAAACCCCGCAGTGGCTGCAGCCCTCAAAGGAGCAATCCGGCACCACGGCCGCCGCCAGGGCCCGCTGCAGGTCTTCGGCCAGCCAACGCTTGTCGACGCCGGAATCGATGTGGTCCCAGGGCAGGGGCTGGGCGCAGAAGGCCTCCAGGTCGGCCTCGCTGAGGGCCAGGGTTGTCGCCCATTCCCCCATCTCATGGGCCCGGTAGCGCCCCCCCAAGCCGGCCGCCTCGATCGCCCCGGTCCAGGCGGCGTAGGTGCGATCCGCCGCCTCAAACCAGGCATCCAGGCCGGCACCGGCCCGCCAGGCGGCCTCGATCACCGCCGCCAGACGCCGGTCGCCCCGGCCGACAAAATCCTCCATCGCCGAGAGGCGCCCATCGCTCATGTTGGTTTTGATGCCGCGCAGGGGCCGCAAGGCGGCCCTTAGCAAGGCCTGACGGCGCCCAAATTCGGCCGTGCTGACGCTGTGCCACTGGAAGGGGGTGTGGGGCTTGGGCGTGAAATTGCTGATCGTGAGATTCAGCTCCAGGCGGCCCAGATCGGCGCAATCACGCTGCAGATTGCGGCAGGTTTCGGCAATGCCGAGCACATCGGCGTCGGTCTCACCGGGCAGGCCGACCATGAAATAGAGCTTGATCTTGCGGTAGCCGTTCTCCATCGCCGTGCGAATGCCGCGCAGCAGCTCCCCATCGGTGAGCCCCTTGTTAACGATGTCGCGCAGGCGCTGGCTGCCGGCCTCCGGCGCAAAGGTAAGGCCGGCCTTGCGGGTGCCGCCGAGGATGTGGGCAATGTTTTGGTCGAAGCGATCCACCCGCTGGCTGGGCAGGGTGAGGGACACGTTCTTATCGGCAAGCCGATTGCGCAGCTCCACCCCCACCGCCGGCAGGGCCAGGTAGTCGGAGCAGCTGAGCGAAAGCAGGGAAAAGTCGCTGTAGCCGGTGCGCTCCATGCCGGTTTCGATCGCCTCGATCACCGCCTCCGGCTCCACATCCCGGGCCGGGCGGGTGAGCATGCCCGGCTGGCAGAAGCGGCAGCCGCGGGTGCAGCCGCGGCGGATCTCCACCGTGAGCCGGTCGTGCACCGTTTCGATATGGGGCACCAGGCCCATGGCGTAGTGGGGCATGGGGGTGGCCGTGCGCCGCAGCACCCGCTTGGGGATCCCTGGCCCTAGGGGCTCGAGGCTGACGCCATCGGCGCCGGGGCCGTAGAGGGCCGGCACGTACACCCCCGGCACCTGGGCTAGGTCAAGCAGCAGCTGGCTGCGGCTGAGGCCGGCCGCCTTGGCCTCGGCCACCACCAGGCCAATCTCCGGCAGCAGCTCCTCGCCATCGCCGAGGGCAAAGAAATCGAAGAAGGCGGCAAAGGGTTCCGGGTTGCTGGTGGCCGTGGGCCCGCCGGCAAAGATCAGGGGCGGCGCCGCCGGATCACTGAGGGGCAGATCGCCCCGCTCACTGGCGCGCAGGGGAACCTGGGCCAAATCCAGCATCGCCAGGATGTTGGTGGCGCCCAGTTCGTAGCTGAGGCTGAAGCCCAGGATGTCGAAGGCGGGCAGGGGCCGGCGGCTCTCGACGCCAAACAGGGCCTCACCGCGGGTCTTGAGGCGCTCAGCCAGGTCGGGCGCCGGCAGGTAGCTGCGATCGCAGAGCTGGCCGGGAACGGCGTTGAGGATCGAATAGAGAATGATGTGGCCCAGGTTGCTGGCGCCCACCTCGTAGATCTCGGGGTAGGTGAGGGCCCAGCGCACCCGGGCGGCCTGCCAATCGCGCGGCTCCACCCCCAGCTCATTGCCCAGGTAGCGCCCGGGCCTGGCGATGGTCGGGTCCACCAGGGACGGGAAGTCCACTGGCCCATCCCAGGCCCTGGGGCTGGTGAGGGCCATCGCGTTTGGATCCGGTGTCGGGGTCGCGGTCGGCGTCAGCGAAACGGAGCGGGAGCCAACGGACACAACGGGCACGCGAGCGGGCGTTGGCTCGATCGTATGGGCGCCGGTTACCGCCGGGGCCGCTCGCCATAGGACAATCCCGCCATCAGCACCCAGCGGATCGCCCCGCCCCCTTGATGGTCCAGGTCAACGGCAACTACCTCAAGCTCAAAGCGGGCTACCTCTTTCCGGAAATCGCCCGGAGGGTGAAGGCCTTCAGTGAGGCCAACCCCCAGGCACCGATCATTCGTCTGGGCATCGGCGATGTCACCGAGCCCCTGCCCGAGGCCTGCCGCACCGCCATGAAGGCCGCCATCGATGCCATGGGCACCCGCGAGGGCTTCCACGGCTATGGCCCCGAACAGGGCTATCTGTGGCTGCGCGAAGCCATCGCCACCAACGACTTCCAATCCCGCGGCTGCGCCATCACGGCCGAGGAAATCTTCGTCTCCGACGGCTCCAAGTGCGACAGCAGCAACATCCTCGACATCCTCGGCGAGGGCAACCGCATCGCCGTGACCGATCCGGTCTATCCGGTGTACGTGGACAGCAACGTGATGGCCGGCCGCACCGGCGAGGCCGATGACGCCGGCCGCTACGGCGGCCTCACCTACCTGCCGATCACGGCCGATAACGGCTTCACCGCCGAGATCCCCACCGAACCGGTGGACCTGATCTACCTCTGCTTCCCCAACAACCCCACCGGCGCAGTGGCCAGCAAGGCCCAGTTGCAGCAGTGGGTGGACTACGCCCGCGCCCATGGGGCCCTGATCCTGTTCGATGCGGCCTACGAGGCCTTCATCCAGGACCCAGAACTGCCCCATTCCATCTACGAGATCGAAGGGGCGCGGGAGTGCGCGATTGAGTTCCGCTCCTTCTCCAAGAACGCCGGCTTCACCGGCACCCGCTGCGCCCTCACCGTGGTGCCCCGGGGCCTGATGGGCCGCACCGCCACCGGCGAAGCCGTGGAGCTCTGGACCCTGTGGAACAGGCGCCAGTCCACCAAGTTCAACGGCGTCAGCTACATGGTGCAGCGGGGCGCCGAGGCCGTGTATTCGCCCGAGGGCCAGGCCCAGGTGAAGGCGCTCGTGGCCTTCTACATGGAGAACGCGGCGATCATCCGCCGGGAACTGGCCAGCGCTGGCCTGGAGGTGTTCGGCGGTGAGCAGGCCCCCTACGTGTGGGTGAAAACGCCGGCGGGCGTGGATTCCTGGGGCTTCTTCGACAAGCTGCTCCAGCAGGCCCATGTGGTCGGCACCCCGGGCAGTGGCTTCGGGGCCGCCGGCGAGGGCTACTTCCGCCTCTCGGCCTTCAACAGCCGCGCCAACGTGAACGAGGCGATGGGACGGATCAAGGCAGCCCTGGCCGCCTGAAGCCGGGTCCCCAACCTCCCAGCGCCCAAACCAAAGCACTGGGAGCGGCCCTGAAATGCGTGGCCCTGAAATGCGTGGGCCTGAAAACCGGGGAAACGTCCCGGGCCATCCCTACAGTTGGAGACCCGATCGGACGGAACCGGCCATGACCGTGGCTGCGCAGTCAATGACGAGCTCCCCAGGCAGCAGCCCGGGCGGAGCAGCCGTGATCGAGAAGCAAACCGAGCGGGTGCGCAAGCTGTCGCCCCGCTACAAGGTGCTGCTGCATAACGATCCGGTGAACACGATGGAATACGTGGTCACCACCCTGCGCCAGGTGGTGCCCTCCCTCAGCGAGCAGGACGCCATTGCCGTGATGCTGGAAACCCACAACACCGGCGTGGGCCTGGTGATCGTTTGCGACATCGAACCGGCCGAGTTCTACTGCGAAACCCTCAAGGCCAAGGGCCTCAGCAGCACGATTGAGCCCGAAGGCTGATGGCAGCCGCCGCCAGGCCGGGTCGGCCGCCCATTCCCTGGTGGGGAACCCTGCTCTATCCAGCCGCGTTGGTGGCCCTGTTCCTCGGCTGCCAAGGGCTGGCTGGGCTTGTGGGAATTGGCGAAGGCCAACGGGCGAGCGTGGCGGCGATCCCGGCGGTGTTGGCCCTTGGGCTGAGCCTGCCGCTACGGCTGCGCAGGCAATGGGGTGAGCCCCATCCCTGGCGCAGCCTGGGGGTGGTGAGCCCTTGGCCAGCGGTGCTCCAGGCCTTGGTGCGCGGCCTGATCAAGGCGGCGGCCCTGCTGGCCCTGGTGGTGATCGGCCTGCAACTGGCCGGCGCGCTCACCTGGCCGCTGCAAACCTCTGCCGCCGTGCTGCTCAATGGCCTGGTCCTGGCCCTGGGGGTGGGCTTTGCCGAGGAACTTCTCTTTCGCGGTTGGCTGCTGGGCGAACTCGAACTGAAACTCGGGAGCCAGCGGGCCCTCTGGCTCCAGGCCGCCCTCTTCAGCCTGGTGCACACCCGCTTCAACCTGCCGCTGCTGCCCCTGCTGGGCCTGCTCGGGGGCCTGCTGCTGCTGGGCCTAGCCCTGGGCCTGCAACGCCGGGCCGACGGGGGCCTGCTTTGGGGTGCCGTTGGACTGCACGGCGGCCTGGTGGGCGGCTGGTTTGTGCTCAACCAGGGGCTGATCGCCCTGCACCCGGCCACCCCAAGCTGGCTCACCGGGCCCGCCAACCCGATCGGCGGCGTGCTGGGCTGGCTGGGGCTGGGGTTCCTGTTGTGGGCGCGGCGACGCTGGTGGAGCGCCTAAGGGAAGCTATCGAGTAGCCGTGGCTAGGGCTTTTCGTCCTTCCAAAGGCGCTTGTAGGGCCTCTTCCAGGGGGGCCAGGCCGTAGTCCCGTTCGAGCAGGTCCATCACGGTGCGGCCGAAATCAGCGGGGTTGCGTTCAAAGGCCTCCAGGCAGATGCGACCGAAGGTGCTGCCCATCGGTTCCGGATTCCAGAGCAGCTGGCGGGCCGTCCAGGGCATCATGCTCATCGGGTTGTAGCCGGGCTTGATCAGGCCCTGGTCAAAGCCGTATTGCTCCAGGTGGGTGTGGGGCTGGAGGCCAATGAAGAAGATCGCCGGCTCCACCTTGTCGGCGCCAAAAATGCGCTCCAGTTCGCGGTGGTAGGCCACGGTCTGGCGGATCGTTTCGGGGCGCTCATCGATCACATTGAAGGAGTAGTTCACCGACACATGCTCCCGGAATCCGGCCCGGGCCAGCAGGCGACAGTTTTCAAGCACGGTGCGCAGGTTGTAGCCCATACGCATCTTGCGCACGAGCTCCTGGGAGCCCGACGTGATGCCGATCTCGAAGTAGTCCATGCCGGTGGCCACCATCAGCTCGGCCAGTTCGGCATCGAGGTTGTCGGCGCGGATGTAGGCCGCCCAACGGATGTCGCTCCAGCCCTGGGCCAGCACCGCCCGCAACAACTCCTTGGCGTCCTCGATGTAGCGGCGGGCCGGGATGAACTGGGCATCGGTGAACCAAAAGCCGCGCACCCCCTTGGCATAGAGCTGGGCCATCTCGGCGATCACCTCCGCCACCGGGTTCACCCGCACCGCCTTGCCCTCCACCACGGTGTAGACGCAATAACAACAGTTGTGGGGGCAGCCCCGCTTGGTCTGCACGCCGACGTAGAAGTCGCCGCCATCGAGGTACCAATCGAGCTGGGGCCAGATCTCGGCGATATAGGCGTAATCGCAGGCACTTTTCTCGATGCCGGCGGGTTGCTCATGGATGAGTCCTGGCCGGGGCTCCTCCCCGGCCAGGAAGCAGCGCTCTGTGGCCAGGGAGTCCCCCCGGATCAACTTCTCAATCAGGGGTTCGCCCTCCCCCACCGACACCACGGTGCCGCGGGGCAACTTGCGGCCCAGCTGCTCATAGAACACACTCACGGCGCCGCCCCCCAGCACGGCCTGGGCCTGGGGCTGGAAGCGGCGGGCCCGGCGCAGCCCCCGGCGCACCAGGCGCAGGTTGCGCCAGAGCTCCCCATAGAAGGAGGCCATCAGGCCCAGGCCGCCGAGGGCGCCCCGCAGCCGTTTGAGCGGATTGCGGGCGTAGAAGACCTCAAAGGAATGCTGCAGCGGATTGCCGCCGCGACCATCCACCGGCGCATAGATCTGGATATCCCGCCAGGAGAACACCAGCAGGCTGGGGCGAAAGGCCTCCACCGTGGCCAGCAGCACCCGATCCACGTCCAGGAGGGGCACGGCGGCCAGGTCCAGGATCCGCTGGGGGATACCTGGGAAACACTTATGGATGTGATCGGCCAGATACACGGGCCCGATCGGGAAAATGGGGTTGCAGGGCAGGCGTACCAGCAGCACCCGGTGAGCACTCACGGTGAGAACGCTGCGGCGGACGTGGACGCTAACAACCAGAACCCCAGGCCAGGGGCCGCCGCTTGAAGGGTGCCGGGGATCGGGCGAGGCCGCCATGGCAGCCCAAGCCCCCTGGGGAGGCGGGACGGTCGCTGGCCCGGGCCGATCGCCCCAAGGGCCTGCCCATGGCAGGAATCCAACCCCAGGCGGCGCAAGGAAAGCCGGCCGGGACCAGCCTCTTTCCCCCATCTTTCCTCACATCCCGCAATCTTCTGTTACAGTGACGCAGGCGAAGGCCAGGCGGGTTCCCGCCCTGCGGTTTTCCTTCTACGGGTTTCCGCAAAGCCTTTGTCCTACTTACCGCTCCACTCGGAGCACACCTTCCCCGTTCTCATGACCACCACAATCCAGCAGCGCCAAGGCGCTTCTGCGTGGAATCAGTT
>CALRQT020000020.1:0-21801 GCA_943370385.1 Pseudanabaena sp. UWO311 | reverse complement strand
TCCATGCCAGCCTCTGGATCAGGCTCCTTCCTCACCCAGGGGCAAAACCGTGGCGTCAACGGGTTCACCATTGCCGCTGGCGCTGATCTGGCCTTGAGCCAATCAACCGCCCTCTATGCCAATGTTAATTACGAGGCGTTCTCCTCTGGGAATCAGGTGGGCTATGGCGGTGGCTTCCGATTTAAGTTCTGATTTCATCGTTTAGCGATGATAAATGCAGGCCTTGTGGTTAATCATTGATCAACCACAAGGCCACCCGTCCGCCCTTCAGAGCATCGCCATTGAGTCGACAATCGAAGCTCACCAATCGGCCGTTTCGCCCCACGGCCAAGGCAAGAAGGCTGATGTCATTGATATCAGGCTGCTCGAACCAGCTGATGACATAGGGCCATAACCGTGCCAAGAGGAGATCCTCTTACAGCTCAAGAACGGCCCCCTAGGCAGAGCGAATCATTGCATCCCAGAGCAGATGAAAAGCTCATTGCTGGGACCTTGATTGTGGGATTTTCTACTGATCCAGCAACAAGCTGGCAAGAGCTAACCGTTACCGCTAATTATAGCGTCCTGATCTGGTGGCACAGCTGATTTGAAGTTTGGTGCTGGCGATACGAACACACCGACACAAGGCCATAAAAAACCCGGCCATTTGGCCGGGTTTGTAAAAGAATGGTCGAATAGTGGGCTCCCCTAAAGAGCCCTTGACGACTTGGGATTGGATCCCCTTAGGGCAAGGTTGAGGCCGAACCCGAGGGGGCCTAGACCCCTGCCGCCGCCAGCTCCGGTAGGGGGGCAGCCCCATCCTTGCGGATCACCACCTGCTTGCTGTCATCCACATCCACCAGGGCAGAGTCGCCGTCGCTGATGCGGCCGGAGAGGAATTCCTCGGCCAGGGAATCTTCGAGCAGGCGCATCACGGCGCGGCGCAAGGGGCGGGCACCGTAGCTGGGGTTGTAACCCTCTTCCACAAGCCGCTCCTTGAAGGATTCTGAGACCGACAGGGTGATGCCCTTGTCTTGCATACGGGCGAAGACTTCGCGCAGCATGATCTCGGCGATCAGCTTCACCTCGTCGCGGCTGAGTTGGCGGAACACGATGATCTCATCGAGTCGGTTCAGGAATTCGGGGCGGAAGTACTGCTTCAGCTCCTCATTCACCAGCGAACGGATGCGCGTGTACTGGGTGTCTTCGACACTGCTGCCGGAGAACTCAAAACCGAGGCCGCCGCCGCCCTTCTCGATCACCTTCGAACCGATGTTCGAGGTCATGATGATCAGGGTGTTCTTGAAGTCCACCGTGCGGCCCTTGGAATCGGTGAGGCGGCCATCTTCGAGCAGCTGCAATAGCAGGTTGAAGACATCGGGGTGGGCCTTCTCGATTTCATCGAACAGCACCACGGTGTAGGGACGCCGGCGCACCGCTTCGGTGAGCTGGCCGCCTTCGTTGAAGCCCACATAGCCCGGAGGCGAGCCGATCAGCTTGCTGACCGTGTGGCGCTCCATGAATTCCGACATGTCGAGGCGGATCATCGCCTCTTCGCTGCCGAAGAAGTAGGCGGCCAGGGCCTTGGTGAGCTCGGTTTTGCCGACGCCGGTGGGGCCGGAGAAGATGAAGCTGGCAATCGGGCGGTTGGGGTTTTTGAGGCCAACCCGGGCCCGGCGGATCGCCTTGGACACGGCCTTGACGGCCTCGTCCTGGCCAATCAGGCGCTGGTGCAGGGTTTCCTCCATGTTCAGCAGCTTCACCGATTCGCTTTCGGTGAGTTTCTGCACCGGCACGCCGGTCCAGGAGGCCACGATCTGGGCGATGTCCTCCTCGGTGACCACGGGGGTGCGCTCGCCGGAGGCGTCATAGGCCGATTGCCCCTCGGAGAAGGCCCCGGCTGGGGTGGCATCGACTTCGGTAGAGCCCTCACCAGAGTCACTGGCGTTACTGGGCTCATCGTCGCGGCGCGACTGCAGGATCGTGCGGATCTGCTCGCGCAATTCCACTTCCTTATCGCGCAGTTCGCCGGCCTTGCCGAAGTCCTGCTCGCGCACGGCGGCTTCCTTGCGCTTCTGCACATCGCGCAGCTGCTTATCCACTTCCTTCGCGGCCACGGGCAGCTTGGAATTGAGCAAGCGCACGCGACTACCGGCCTCATCAATCAGGTCGATGGCCTTATCGGGCAGGAAGCGATCGGAGATGTAGCGATCTCCCAGGGTGGCCGCAGCCACCACCGCTTCATCGCTGATCTTGAGGCGGTGGTGTTGCTCGTAGCGCTCCCGCAGGCCCCGCAGGATTTCAATCGTGTCGGCCACGGAGGGCTCACCCACCATCACCGGCTGGAAGCGGCGCTCTAGGGCCGCATCCCGTTCGATGTGCTTGCGGTATTCATCCAGGGTGGTGGCGCCAATGCATTGCAGCTCGCCGCGGGCCAGGGCCGGCTTGAGGATATTGGCCGCATCAATGGCACCTTCGGCCGCACCCGCACCGATCAGGGTGTGCACCTCGTCGATCACGAGGATCACATTGCCGGCGCTGCGGATCTCCTCCATGATCTTTTTGAGGCGCTCCTCAAATTCACCCCGGTATTTGGTACCGGCCACCAGCAGGCCGATATCGAGGGTGAGAACGCGCTTGTCTTCGAGAATGTCGGGAATTTCACCCTGGGTGATGCGCTGGGCCAGGCCTTCGGCGATGGCCGTTTTGCCCACCCCAGGCTCGCCAATCAGCACCGGGTTGTTCTTGGTGCGGCGGCCGAGGATCTGGATGACCCGTTCAATTTCATTTTGGCGGCCCACCACCGGATCGAGCTTGCCGTCGGCGGCCAGCTGGGTGAGGTTGCTGCCGAATTCGTCGAGGGTTGGGGTTTTGGTGGAGCCCTTGCTGCCGCCACCGGAGGCCACCTCGGCCGTTTCGCCCAGCATGCGGATCACCTGGGTGCGCACCTTGGCCAGGTCGACGCCGAGGTTTTCCAGCACCCGGGCGGCCACGCCTTCACCCTCGCGGATCAGGCCCAGCAGCAGGTGTTCGGTACCGATGTAGTTGTGGCCGAGTTGGCGCGCTTCTTCGAGGGACAGCTCCAGGACCCGCTTGGCCCGGGGCGTGAACGGGATCTCCACGGCCACAAAGCCGGAGCCGCGGCCGATGATCTTTTCAACCTCGACCCGGGCGTCCTTGAGGTTGACCCCCATCGACTTCAGCACCTTGGCGGCAACACCGGTGCCCTCGCCGATCAAGCCCAGCAGGATCTGCTCGGTGCCGACGAAGTTGTGGCCTAGGCGGCGGGCCTCCTCCTGGGCCAGCATGATCACCTTGATGGCTTTCTCGGTAAACCGCTCGAACATGGGGCGGTGCCAGTTGCAGGTGTTCCCAACCTATCAGGATTGGACGGGGATTGGGGGTGCGGCTAGCCCAGGGGAAGAAGCCTTGGCCTGACAGGGGAGAGACCCGGTTGGCGCAACAACGTAAGCGGGGAAACTTTTGGGCGTTTGCGACAAAAATAGGCGGCAATCCGTACCAATGCTGACAGTTAGCGGGCGCCGCTCTCAAGCGGGCCCGATGCAGCGGTGGCGATCCTTTTCCATTGGATCAGGGCATCCTGGCCGCCGCGGTAGTAACCGCGACGGGTTCCGGCCGTCTGGAACTCGCAGGCGCCATAGAGGGCCAGGGCCGCCTGGTTGTCTGACGCCACCTCCAAGGTGGCGTGCAGGGCCCCCCGGGCCTGGGCTGCGGCGAGCAGGGCCTCCAGCAGTTGGCGCCCCAGGCCCCGGCGCCGGCCAGCGGGATGGACCGCCAGCACGGTGATGTGCAGTTCATCCACCACCAGCCAGCCGCAGGCCACGGCCACCAGGCCAGCGGGGGCCCCGGAATTGGCTGCGTCGAGTCCCAGGCACAGGCGGCCCGCCCCCTCCAGCTCGGAGCGCCATTGGCTTTCGCTCCAGAAGCCGCCAAGGGCGGCGCCATCGAGGGCCAGGCAGGCCTGCAGATCGGGGGCTTGCAGCAGCCGCACGGGGGTTGGGCTGATCGGCAGCCCTGAAGACGGCTCGGGGGGCTGGGGGGCTGGCTGGGCGGGACCGGGTCCCGCATCCGTTGGATCGGGCACAGCCCCTAAACCCGTTCTGCCTACGATTGTCGCCCTTGCCAGATGCGGGCACCCTGATGACCATCACCACTGAGTCAGCTGGAGTGGCAGCTGGGCTGACCTCTGAAGCGGTGGCGACTACCCCGGAAGCCGCCGGCCCCTACGAGCTGGAGCGGGATCTGGACAGTCCCAACCGCAACCTGACCCCGATCAGCAGCGCCCTCGATGCCAAGGGCCGGCTCCAGGTGGGCGGCTGTGACCTGGCCGGCCTAGCCCAGCGCTACGGCACGCCCCTCTATGTGCTCGATGAGGCGACTCTGCGGGCCACCTGCCGGGCCTATCGCCAGGCCCTGGAAGCCCACTATCCGGGCCCGTCGCTGGCCCTCTACGCCTCCAAGGCCAACAGCAGCCTGGCGATCTCCGCCCTGGTGGCCTCGGAAGGCCTGGGCCTCGATGCGGTGTCCTCCGGCGAACTGCTCACCGCCCTCGAGGGCGGCATGCCCGCCGAGCGGATCGTGCTGCACGGCAACAACAAATCCCGCGACGAACTGGCCCTGGCCATTCGTGCCGGCGTGACGGTGGTGCTCGACAACTGGCACGACCTGGAGCTACTGGCCGAGCTGGCGCCAGCGGCTCCGGTGTCGTTAATGCTGCGGCTCACCCCGGGGATCGAGTGCCACACCCACGAGTACATCCAAACCGGCCACCTCGATAGCAAGTTCGGGTTTGATCCCGACCAGCTCGAGGCGGTGCTGCGGGAGCTCACCCGGCACCCCTGGGCCCAGCTCACCGGCCTCCACGCCCACATCGGCTCCCAGATCTTCGAGCTGCAACCCCACCGGGACCTGGCCGGGGTGCTCGCCGATGCCCTGGCCCTGGCCCGCTCCCTCGGCCATCCGGTGCGGGATCTCAACGTGGGCGGCGGCCTCGGTATTCGCTATGTGGCCAGTGACGATCCCCCCTCGATCCAGGACTGGGTGCGGGGCGTGGCCGAAGCGGTGCACCAGGCCTGCCAGCAACGGGGCCTGGAGCTACCCCGCCTGCTCTGTGAACCGGGCCGCTCCCTGGTGGCGAGCGCCGGCCTCACCCTCTATCGCATCGGCAGCCGCAAGGAGGTGCCCGGCATCCGCACCTACCTGTCGGTGGATGGCGGCATGAGCGACAACCCCCGGCCAATCACCTACCAATCCCAATACACGGCCGTCTTGGTGGAGCGGCCCCGGGCCGGGGCCAGTGAGCGGGTCACCTTGGCCGGCAAACACTGCGAATCGGGCGATGTCTTGCTGAAGGATCTGGCCCTACCGCCGGCCCAAAGCGGCGACGTGCTCGCCGTTTTTGCAACTGGGGCCTACAACGCCTCGATGGCCTCCAATTACAACCGCATCCCCAAACCGGCGGCCGTGCTGGTACACGAGGGAATGGCGGATCTGGTGCAACGGCGCGAACAGCCAGAGGAGCTGCTGCGCTACGACCTGCTGCCAGAACGGTTAACGCCGGTAGCCTGAATCCATTCCGGTGGCTTGCTGAGGGGATCGGGTTGGGGTTCGTCGATCTGAGGCTACTGCTCGATCTGCTGCTGGCGACAGCCCTTGGCCTGGTGCTCCTGGCCCGGGTGAAGGAACCCCGCACCCTCTGGTTGCTGAGGGGCTACCTGCTGCTGGTGGCCCTGGCCTGGGTGGTGCAGCGCTACGCCAACCTGCCCCTCACCAGCAAGCTGGTGGATGCGCTGGTGTTGGCCTGCAGCCTGGCCCTGGCGATCCTCTGGCAGGGAGATCTGCGCCGGCTGATGGAGCTGCTGGGCACCGGCCGCCTCGATGTGCTGTTTGGCAGCCAGGGGGCCGACAAGCTGGCTTCCGGGGCGGTGGCGGTGCTGTCGGAGGCGGCGGGGAAGCTCTCCCAGTTGCGCCGGGGTGGCCTGATCGTGCTCGACCTCGGCAGTGACCTGCGGCCAGAAGACTTCCTCAATCCCGGCATCGCCCTCGATGCCCAGCTCTCGGTGGACCTGATCTTGAACCTGTTCACCGCCAACACTCCCCTGCATGACGGCGCCCTGCTGGTGAAAGGCAACCGCATCCTCTCGGCGGGGGTGATCCTGCCGATCTCGCGCCAGGGTCTCAACCGCTTCGGCACCCGTCACCTGGCCGCCCTGGGGATCACCGAGCGCTTCGATCGTTGCCTCTGCATCGTGGTTTCGGAAGAAACGGGCACCCTGTCCCTGGCCCGCCAGGGCCGGCTGGAGCGGCCGATCACCAGTGGCCGCCTGCAGGAGCTGCTCGCCGACGCCATGGCCCAGTCCGCCGCCAAGCCCGGCAGCAAGGCAGCCGCCAAGCCCCAGGCCAAAGGGTCCGCCCAAGCCAGTGCCCGGGGCTCCGCCCAGGGCGCTGCGCCGACCCAGGGCCATGCCCCAACCCAGGCCACGGCCGCAGCCCGCTCCGGCGTTGGCCCCGGCCCGGCGACTGGCCCCAAGTCCCCTGTCAGCACAGGACGTACCGTGGCCCAGGAAGGCCCAGACCCCCACGCATGAGTCGCTCCCTGGCGACCACGGAGACCCCCCAGGCGAGCCGTCCGTTGGTCCAGACCCTGCCCGATTGCCTTGATCCCGCCCGCCTGCCGGCCCACGTGGCCGTGATCATGGATGGCAACGGCCGGTGGGCTCGCCAGCGCAACCTGCCGCGGGTGATGGGCCATCGCGAGGGGGTGGAAGCCCTAAAGAGCACCCTGCGCCTCTGCAGCGATTGGGGCATCGGTGCCCTCACCGCCTACGCCTTCTCCACCGAGAACTGGAGCCGCCCCGGAGAGGAAGTGAGCTTCCTGATGGCCCTGTTCGAGCGGGTGTTGGCCCGGGAGCTCGAAGCCCTGGAACGGGAGCAGGTGCGCATCCGCTTCCTGGGGGAATTGCAGCAACTTCCCGAAGGCCTCCAGCAGCGCATCGCCGATGCCACCGCGCGCACGGCCCACAACACCGGCATCCATTTCAATGTCTGCACCAACTACGGCGGCCGCCGCGAATTGGTGCTGGCGGCCCGGCGCCTGGCCGAGCAGGTGGCCGCCGGCCAGCTCGATCCGGCTGCGATCGACGAGCACAGTTTTTCCGCCGAACTGCACACCGCCGGCGAGGTGGATCCGGACCTGCTGATCCGCACCAGCGGCGAACACCGGATCAGTAACTTCCTGCTCTGGCAGCTGGCCTACGCCGAGCTACACATCACCGATGTGCTCTGGCCCGACTTCAACGAAGCGGCCCTCACCCAGGCCCTGCTCGACTACCAGAGCCGCCAGCGCCGCTTCGGTGGCGTCCACTCCCCCACCCCCTGACACCGGGCCCTTGACCCTCTCCCCCGCAGCGCTGCCCACCCAGGATCTGGGCCAACTCCTGGCCCAGGAGCTCCCCCCGGCCGGCGCCACGCCGGGCCAGGCCAGCGGTCCAGGCCTGGACCCGGGGGTGGAGGTTCGCCACGACTGGAGCGTGGCCGAGATCGAGGCCCTGCTGGCCCTGCCCCTGGTGGACCTGCTCTGGCGGGCCCAGGCGGTGCATCGCCAGGCCAATCCCGGCTACCGGGTGCAGCTCGCCTCCCTGCTGAGCGTGAAGACCGGCGGCTGCGAGGAGGACTGCGCCTACTGCCCCCAGTCCATGCACAACAGCAGCGACCTCAACGGCCGCCCCGACCTGGAGGTGGCGCCGGTGTTGGAACGGGCCCGGGCCGCCAAGGACGCCGGCGCCCAGCGCTTCTGCATGGGCTGGGCCTGGCGTGAAATCCGCGACGGCGCCCCCTTCGAGGCCATGCTCCAGATGGTGCGGGGCGTGCGCGAGCTGGGCCTCGAGGCCTGCGTCACCGCCGGCATGCTCACCGATCCCCAGGCCCAGCGCCTGGCCGAGGCCGGCCTCACCGCCTACAACCACAACCTCGACACCAGCCCCGAGCACTACGACCAGATCATCAGCACCCGCACCTACCAGGAACGGCTGGAAACCCTGGCCCGGGTGCGGGGCGCTGGCATCAGCCTCTGCTGCGGCGGCATCATCGGCCTGGGCGAATCGGGCCGGGATCGGGCCTCCCTGCTGGCGGTGCTGGCTGGAATCAATCCCCACCCGGAAAGCGTGCCGATCAACGCCCTGGTGGCGGTGGAAGGCACACCCCTGGAGGAGCTGGCGCCCGTGGATCCGCTTGAGATGGTGCGGATAGTGGCCGTGGCCCGGATCCTGATGCCCTACAGCCGGGTGCGGCTGAGTGCCGGCCGGGAGGCCCTCGGCCGCGAAGGCCAGCTGCTCTGCCTGCTGGCCGGGGCCGATTCGATCTTCTACGGCGACACCCTGCTGACCACGGCCAATCCCGGCGTGACGGAAGACCAGGAGCTGCTGGCCGCCGCCGGCGTCGTCCCCTGGGACGCCTTGGTGTCTTGATGGATCCGGCCGGGGCCCTGCAGGTGGCGGCCTTTTACGCCTTTGCCCCCATGGAGGGCCTCCCTGATCTGCGCGGCGAGCTGCTGGCCACAGCCCAAGCAGGCCAGGTGTTTGGCACGGTTCTTCTGGCCGACGAGGGGGTGAACGGCACGGTCTGCGGACCCGTGGCTGGGGTGCAGGATCTGCTGTCCCTGTTGCGGCGCCGCCCTGGCCTGGAGGGGCTCACCGCCAAGCTGAGCTGGGCGCCCCAGCAGGCCTTCCATCGGCTCAAGGTGCGGCTCAAGCGCGAGATCGTCACCATGGGCTGCCCGACGGTGAAACCGGTGGCTGGATCTGCCGCTGGCCTTGGGGCCGATGGCTCCCCGGTGGGGACCCCCGTGGGCACCCCAGTAGGCACCTACGTGCGGGCCGAGGATTGGGATGGGCTGATCGCCGATCCCGGCACGCTGGTGATCGACACCCGCAACACCTACGAAGTGGCGTTGGGCAGCTTCGAGGGGGCCGTTGATCCCGGCACCGAGACGTTTCGCCAGTTTCCGGCCTGGGTGGAGGAGCACCTGAGGCCCCTGGTGGCGGAACGCCAACCCCAGGCCCTGGCCCTGTTCTGCACCGGTGGCATCCGCTGCGAGAAGGCCACCGCCTACCTGCTGCAGCAGGGCTTTGAGGGGGTCCACCACCTCCAGGGCGGAATCCTGCAATACCTGGAAGACGTGCCCGAGGCCGGCAGCCGCTGGCAGGGCGAATGCTTCGTGTTCGACCAGCGGGTGAGCGTCAACCACCAGCTGCAACCAGGCCGCTACCGGATCTGCCATGCCTGCGGCCTGCCGCTCTCGCCGGGCGATTGCGAGCTGGAGAGCTACGTGGAGGGGGTGAGCTGCCGCCATTGCCTGAGCCTGTTCAGCGAACGGGATCGCCGCCGCTTCAGCGAACGCCAGCGCCAAATCGCCCTGGCCGCCGCCCGGGGCCAGGGCCACATCGGCGTGGGCCCCCCCCCCCAGCACCCCATGGCCCCTAATCAGGGCGGACCTGGCCCCACCGCCCGAGCCCTGGAGCCGCCCCAACCGGCTGGTCTGCCGGTGCTCTACAGCTTCCGGCGCTGCCCCTATGCGATTCGGGCCCGCCTGGCCCTGGCGGCCGCCGCTCTGGTGCCGGAGCGCGATCTGGTGGTGCGGGAGGTGAGCCTGGCCTGCAAGCCCCCGGAACTGCTGCTGGCCTCGCCCAAGGGAACCGTGCCGGTGTTGGTGGTTCCCCCTAGGGCAGGCCCCGAGCCGGCCAGGGATCCAGGCAGCGAGCCGGGCCCAACACCGGGACCCGTTGGGGATGGGCAGCGGGTGATTGACCAAAGCCTGGCCCTGATGACCTGGGCCCTGGCGCGCCACGATCCGGGCGACTGGTTACGCCTGGGCCCCAGCCCAGCCGCCCAGGCCCACCGGAGCGAACTGGCGGCCTTGATCGCCGAAAACGACGGCCCCTTCAAACACCACCTCGATCGCTTCAAATACCCGGATCGCTTCCAGGCAGGCGATCGCCAGGGCCATCGCGCCGCCGCCCTGGCGATCCTGGGCCGCTGGAACCAACGCCTTCAGCCCGGTGGCTGGCTCCTGGGCCAGGGCGCTTGCCTGGCCGACTGGGCCCTGCTGCCCTTTGTGCGCCAATTCCGCCGGGCTGATCCGGCGGGTTTTGACGCCGAACCCAACCTGGCCGCCCTGCAGAACTGGCTCGGGCGCTTTGAGGCCTCCTCGGAGCTCACCACCGTGATGGAGCCCCCCTGGGGCCAACGCCAGCCTTGGCGATCGCCCCGTTGGCTCTACCACCTGGCCCTGGCGGACGAGTGGCGCCAAGCTCGCACCAACGGGGTGTATGCCCGCTCCACCCGCGGCCTGGGGCTGGAGCAGGTGGGGTTCATCCACGCCAGCTACGCCCACCAACTGGCCGCCACCTATGCCCGCTTCTATGGCGATGCCGGCCCGGTGGTGCTGCTCACGATCGATCCCGGCCGGCTGGAGCAGGCCGGAGTGGCCGTGCGGGCCGAGCCCGGAGGCTCCACCCCTGAAGCCGGGGCTGAGCTGTTTCCCCACCTCTACGGGCCCCTACCGCTGACGGCCGTGCTGGCGGCCGCTCCCTACCAACCATGAGCGCGACTGCCACTGCACCCGCACCCCCACCCCCGAACCTGCCGGGCCTGGCCGAACTGGAGGCGGAGGCCCAGCGCCGTGGCCTGCTGTTGCGCCTCCAGGTGGGGCGCCCCCTGGGGGTGGCCTGGAGCCTGCGGGTGGGGGTGGCCCGGCGCCAGCCCCAGGGCCTGCTATTGCTGGGGGAGCTCAAGGGCTGGGCTGTGCCCCTGGCGACGGGCCTGCGGCTCGACACGATGCGGGTGCAGGGCGACGACACCGCCGCCGTTGGTGCCTTGATCTGGGCGGCCACCTTCGCCTGGGCCCTAGAGGCCACCCCCTGCCGCCGGGCCCGGCTGCTCGCCATCCGCGATCAGGAGGCCCAACACCGCCGCCTGGTGCGCTACTTCCGCCAACTGGGCTTCGAGGCGCTGCGGCCCCTGGAGGGCGGCGCCGGCGACCTGGCTCCCCGGCTGCTCTGGGGGGGGGCCGGCCTGCTGATGGAAGGCTCCTGCGACGAGGGGCTCCGCCGCAGCGCCCGGCGCCTCGGGATCGGGCTGGAGAAGGGACGCAACGGGACGAAGGAAGGGGGTCGAAACCCTGCCTAGGGAACTGGCTCTAGGGCTGGCTTGTGACCTGACAAGAGGGCTGGCCAAACGGCTGAAAGGGGTTACGACAAGCGCAAAACCGCCGATGGGCTTTGCTAGTTCGAGACGTTCCGCATTTCGGCCCAGCCATGCCCACCCACGCCGCCGTGCAGGCCTATTACGGCCAGGAGCTGGGCGGCAGCGCCGACCTCAAAACCAACGCCTGCTGTGATGCCGAGGCCCTGCCCGCCTGGTTGAAGCCCCTGCTGGGGCGCATCCATCCCGAGGTCACCAACCGCTACTACGGCTGCGGCCTGGTCTGTCCGCCCCTGCTGGAGGGTTGCCAGGTTCTCGATCTGGGCTGCGGCACGGGGCGCGACGCCTACCTGCTCTCCCAGCTGGTGGGAGCCAGCGGCCAGGTGGTGGGGGTGGACATGACCCGCGAGCAACTGGCCATTGCCCAGGGCCATGCGGACCACCACGCCGAACTCTTCGGCTACGCCAATGTGTCCTTCCTGGAGGGCACGATCGAACAGCTCCAGGACCTGCCCCTAGATCCAGGTCAGTTTGATGTGATCGTGTCGAACTGCGTGCTCAACCTGGCCACCGACAAGGGGGCCGTGTTGAGGGGCGTCAAACGCCTACTCAAACCGGGCGGCGAGTTCTACTTCGCCGATGTCTATGCCGATCGGCGCCTGCCAGCTGCGCTGCGAAGCGACCCGGTGCTCTACGGCGAATGCCTGGGCGGGGCGCTCTATTGGAAAGACTTTCTGCGCCTAGCCCGACAAGCCGGGTTTGCCGATCCCCGCCTCGTGGACGACCGACCAATCACATTCTCAGATCCGCGTATCGGGGGCTTGTTGGGCGACACCCGCTTCTTTTCTGCCACCTATCGCCTCTTCAATCTTGATGGCCTGGAGGATGCCTGCGAAGACCATGGCCAGGCGGTGATCTATCAAGGCACGATTCCCCATTCCCCCCACCGCTTCGATCTCGATGGCCACCATGCCATCGAAACAGGCCGTTGTTTTCCTGTTTGCGGCAACACCTATCGCATGCTCACCGAAAGCCGCTTTGCCGACCATTTCATCGGGGTTGGCGATTTCAGCCGCCACTACGGACTCTTTCCCGGCTGTGGCGAAAGCCTGCCATTTGCTTCCGCTTCTGGTGCCCAGACTGGGGGGCCGGCCGCCTGTTGTTGAGCGAAAGTTGCCCTGAGCTGGCGGCCTCTAGCGAGCCAGGGCGACGGACCATGGGCGCCAGAACCAACCGGTTCAGAAGCCCCGGCGCTCCAGACCCATCAGCTGGGCGGCGTAGTCCTCACTGAAGGAGGCCTGCAGTTGCCAGGCCTGGAGCAGGGATTTGGCCACCTGGCGCAGCTCCTCCAGGTCGGCGCAGGAATCGATAGCGCGGGAGTGGGCCTCGATGGCGAACTGGCGATCCAGGGACAGGGACGGGGTCGGGGACATGGCGGCAGGCAGGGGCAACGGCGTTACATCACGTTACAAATGCCGGCCCGGCCGCGGCGGACGGTTTTCCCGCAGCCGCCGGGCCCAGGCCAATCTGTCGATTGGTTTCGGGATTGCCTGCGGCCTGGGCCCCTGGCCAAAGTTGGCTCCGGGGGCCCTTAGCGGCCCCCCAACCCAGCTCGACTCTCCAGACCCAGGGCCCAGCCCAGCCCAGCCGTCGGAGATCACCCCCCACTCCCGTCAAGCCCAACGCCATGGCCCATCCCTGCCGATCCGCCTGTCCCCCAGGCCCGGTCCAGCGCCTGCCCCAGGGCTGGGGCTGGGGCCTAGCCCTGCTCTGCGGCGGGATCCTGCTGGGCCAGGCCAAGCCCGCCCAGGCGGAGCTGCTCTATCGGCTCGACACCCGTTGCAGCCTCCAGGGGGCCGCCACGGTGCCCTGCACGGTGGACGCGATTGAGGAGGGTGGGGCCACCCTCTACCGCCACCAGATCGGCGGCAGCAGCGGCACGGCCCCCCGGGTGGAAACGGTGCGGATCCTGGCCAAGCCCGTGCGCATGGCCCGCTGGGATCAGGCCAGCAAAGCCTTTGTCTCCCTAACCGGGGCCGCGGCCCGCTTCTCCACCAACACCGTTTGCTTCAACGGCAGCGACCTGTGTGTGGTGAACCCCAACTACCTCAACAGCGTGCGCCAGGCCAACAGCAGCGCCACGGAGGGACGGGACCTGGTGCGGGTGCACTTCGGCGCCGATGGCCGCATCGATGCCAGCTGCTACGACGCCGGCTGCAGCCTGGTCCAACCATGACCACGACACGCGCATGGACGGGGGTGCTCCTGGCCGCCCTGGCGGGCGTGCCGATGGGGCTGGGGACTGGGGCGGACCAGCCTGCCCTGGCCCGCGGGGGGGGCGGCGGCCGGGGCGGTGGCGGTGGCTTTTCGGGAGGAGGGGGAAACCGCGGGGGCGGGGGCTTCTCCGGGGGCGGCTTTTCAGGGGGTGCAGGCTTCAACCGGGGCGGGGGCAATGCCGGCCGCGCCCAAACGGGCTTCCAGCAGGCCGGAGGTGGCCTCGATCGCGGCTCCAGCCGGCCCACGGGCGGCTGGAGCAACCAGCTCAGCAATCCCCAGGCCCGGCCGTCCCTCGATCGGCCCAGCGCCAGCCCGGGCGGATTTGGCGTAAACGGCTTCAACCCAACGGCCCGGCCCGGTCCTGGCCCGTTTCCCGCCAATGGCGCGGGCATCGGCGCCAATCGCCCCGGCACCATCCCCGCGGGCCGACCGGGCTTTGGCAGCGGCAGCGTCAACGGCAACCGCTACGCCAATCGCACGGTCAACCGCAACTGGACCAACACGGTCAACATCAACAACGTCAATGTTCGCCCCGGCTGGGCCCGGCCCGGTTGGGGTGTCGCCCGGCCCTGGACAACCGGCTGGTACGGCGGTTGGGGCTCGCCGCCCTGGGGCTGGTGGGGTGCCCGGGCGGCCGTTTGGGGCATCGGCAGCCTGGCCACCGCCGCCGCGATCAACAACGCCGTCAATGACGCGATCGCCGCCCAAACCACGTTCATCGTGGTGCCAGAGAGCGACTTCCAACTCCTCTATGGCAGCGTCCAACCCAGCGGCAACGCCACGATTAATTTCGCGGTGAGTGCCAATGGCAGTACCTATCAGCTCACGGCGGATTGCAACGCCGGCCTGCTGAATGGGGTCGATCCGGCCAGCGCCGCCGAAGCCCAACTGCTCAATGCCGCCTGCCAGGTGGCCTTCGGCAACGCCTGAAGACGGCAAGGGCTTCGGTTTGGGGGCCCTTTTGATCCGCCTAGATGGCTCGAGCAGGGCCCGCTTCAGGCGTCAAGGGGCCGAAAGGGGCACGGCCCGGTAGGCCGCCACGGCATCGGATTGGATCGTGTCCGTAAGGCTCACGCTGGTGCCATGGGGGATCGAGAGGCTCCATTGCCTGGCAGCCGCCCCGGCATGGGCATTGAAATTGCCCTCGGGGATCGCCGCCAGGGAGTCGTAGCGATAGAGCCGGTAGGGCAGCCCGGGCCGCAGGCCGGTCACGGTGATGGTGAGCTCTAGGGGGCGGGCGGCGGGCCGCAGGCTGGAGCCGTTGACGATCTCGGGGGTTTCGGAGCTGCTGCTGGGGCTTAAGCGCACCGGCAGGGTGTGCCGGCCCCGGTCCTTTACGCCCAGCACGGCGACGCCGTAGGCAGTCGTGCCCTCGGGCAACGAATAGAAGGGGGCCTGCTCCTGGTTGGCCTGGGTGCGCGTTCGGGCGAAGCTATTAACAGGCACTTGAAAGCGGTAGCGGCTGTTGCCCGCCAGGTCCGCATCCAGGAGGCCATGGTCACTGAACAGCAGCTCCCAATCGGGGCCGCCAGGGCCAACGGCAGCGCCGGTTTGCCCCCCAGGCAGCACGCCCAGCACCGACACGATGTGGTCGTACTCCGGCGAGCCAGCCTGGGGATCGCGCCGGCCGTAGAAACGCCGTTGGTTGGCATAGAGCCCGATGATCACCGGGTGGTTCTGAAGCACATGGCCCCGGATCCAGGCCAGGAACTCGGCGCCCGTGCCGCCAGACCAGCGGCTGATCTCCAGGTGGCTGCGGGCGGCGAAAGCCCCGTCGTTCACGCCGAGGAGCAGCTGGCTGCTGCTATCGCTCTGGCTGACCGAACCGGAGGCCACCGCCCGCGCCTCGTATTGGGACAGATACTGGCCAAAAAACAGACCCGCCACGATGAAAGAGATCTCGCCGCAGTAGCCAAAGTTGGCGTTCCACTGTTGGCGGGGGACCAGATCCAGGATGGGGCTGCCTGGGGCCTGGTGGTCTGACTCAAGCCGGCTTGCCCCGACCGTCGGGCCTGGGGGCAAGCCGGTGGACCCAGGGCCGGCTGATGGGGGTTGGGCCGAACCGGCTTGAACCAACAGCACACAACCAACCAACCCAGCGGTGATCCGGGCGGCCGGAGGAAGCCCTCGTGGAACGGAATGGTGTTTGGCCAACAGCAGCTAGGGGGAGATCAACAACCGCTCAGCCCAACGAGCAAACAGATCCAGGACAGCAACCGGGCACGCACCACCAGCGTGGACAAGCCGCTCAACCCTTGGGGGGTGCAGGGCGGGTGGCACGGCCATAGAGCCACACGCCAATGCCGGACCAGAGGATCGTCCAGACGCTGAAGGTGGCCAGGGTGCCGAGCTGGCCGGTTTCGAGTGAGTAGACGTCCGCCTGGATCAGGCCGGCATCAATCAGGGAGCCGCCGATGCCCCAGGCCAGCACCCAGCTCGCAATGAAACCAATCGCAGCCAGGTTGCCTGTCATGGTGAAGGGCGACGGGGGCAACGTCATGGTGGCTGATCCTGATCCCAAGGCGCTACCCGAGGCCGTCGGGGCGACTGGGGCCTCGGCCCTGTTTTGGGATCGGCGTTACCAGGAGGGCCGCGACGGCTGGGAACTGGGCCAGCCAGCTCCGCCCCTGCAGGACTTCCTAAGCCACCACCCCCTGGCGCCCCACCCCCCCGGCCGGGTGCTGGTGCCGGGCTGCGGCCGGGGCCACGAGGCGCGGCTGCTGGCGGAACGGGGGTTTGCCGTGGTGGGCCTGGATTTCAGCGCCGAGGCGATCGCCGCCGCCCGCCAGTGGGCCGCCCCCCCGGGCGCCACCCTGCACTGGCTGCAGGCGGACCTGTTCGATCGCCAGGCCCTGGCCGCCGCCGGCCTGGGCCCGGCCAGCCTGCAGGGGGTGGTGGAGCACACCTGCTTCTGCGCGATCGAGCCCCAGCAACGGCCGGCCTACCTGCAAACGGTTGCCGAACTGCTGGTACCGGGGGGCTGGCTGCTGGGGCTGTTCTGGTGCCATGGCCGGCCCGACGGGCCTCCCTACGGCAGTGATCCCGGCGAGCTCGCCGGCGCGCTGGCGCAAGCGGGCCTGATCAAGGCCCTCTGGCAGCCGGCCGCCAACTCGGCCACGGGCCGCCAACAACAGCCACGGGAGGACGAATGGCTGGGCCTCTGGCTCAAACCCCCAGCCCCTAAGACTGCGATCTGACGGCCCGACAGGGCGGTGCCGGGTCCTGTCGAACCCGAAGCGGCCCCAGCAGGCTCTGCCTCAGCAAGCACCTTTGGCCTAGCGCCTGGCGCCTTCCAGCAGCTGGGGGTAGAGCAGGGCGGCGATCTGGCGACAGATCAGGCTGACGATCGCCTCCTCCTGCCCCTGGCCCAGCCCCCCGGCAGAACCAGTGCGAGGCGGGGGGCCAGGCGCCAGGCGTTGGCTGGCATCGGAGAGATCCAGCAGGGCCAAGGTTTTAGGGATCAGGCCCAGCAATTGGCGGAGGGCCAACCGGGTGGGCCCGATCGCCAGGGGGCGCTGCAGCAGGGTGAGATCGAGGTCGTCTACGCCGGCCTGCTCGGCCAGCAGCAGGGCCTGGGCGGCGAGGCGCTCCACCTGGGTGGTGATCACCAGGCCATGGGGTTGGTTGATCTGATACGAAAAGGCCTCCCCGGGCAGGTAGAGGGCCGGCCGCTCGGGATCAATCGCGAAACGCTGGCCGCCCATCGCCAATTGGCCCTGGCCCCCACAGGAGAGCAGCAGGCTCACCACCGGGTGGTCATCCACCTGGAAACGGAAGGGGGACCCCATGCCAATCGAGATCCCCAAAG
Organism: Pseudanabaena sp. UWO311; assembly: GCA_943370385.1. Classification (GTDB taxonomy): domain Bacteria; phylum Cyanobacteriota; class Cyanobacteriia; order PCC-6307; family Cyanobiaceae; genus BAIKAL-G1. Next base: position 4,517 of record CALRQT020000020.1, on the reverse strand, counting down.
GGCCCAGATTGAGGCTGGCCGACTTATGGGCGTAATCGGTGGGATCCGCCAGAAGGGTTACATCCTGGATCGGCAAGGAGGGATGGATCCGCTGGGCGCAATCGCCTGGTGATTGACTCAGCAACGCCCGGCGATTCAAGATCGCCAGGGGAGTCGAAAGCAGCCGTATCAATTCAGCCAAGGAACTCACCACTGGCACAGGTCAGGCCAGCTCCGAAACACTCCTCAAGCCAGGTCCTTGATACAATAATTACGGAGAGATCTGAGCAAGCTGTATTCACCACTGCGAAGCAACTCCTGCAGGCATCACCCAAAATGCTTAAATGGCAATTTGGCAAATACAATCTAATCATTAGCTCCCTTAATTCCCTGACGCAGCCTATGGCAATCCCGCCATCGACGTCAACAACACCCTCCTTTAGGAGGGTGTAATCAGCCAGCTGCGTAGTGCAGCAAAGCCCGCAGAACAGAAAACCCAGCCAAGGCTCCTCAGCCCAGCGACTGCCAGGGTTAGCGACGAATCGGCCCCAGTCCAAATCTTGACTGCTGGAGCAGCAGGGCTGGCTGAAGCCGGGATGCCCCGGCCCCATTCGGTACCGCAAGCAAGCCCCTAATTGGCGGCCCCGCGCCGCAACCGTGCCGCCCCAGGCCCTGGAGTCGGCCCTCAAGCCCCAGGGAAAAGCCACTGGAGGGGAGCCATGGCGATCGGCAGGCCGCCTGGGGGGTCGCCATTGGGGGTCGGTGCTCACCGTGAACGACGCGATCCGGATCGGCGGCTACATGCTGTTGGGCCTGGCGGGCCTGGTGCTGGGCGCCGATCCCAACCCCCAAGGGGCGGCAGCGGAGGTGGCTCGGGCCCGCCGAACCCTGGGCGTGCGGGCCGCGATCTACCGCTGCGGCAACTGGTTCCGCACGGTGGCCGTGCTGCCCCAGAAGGACCAGGCCCTAGACCTGATTTCCCGGGCCCAGACCCAATCCCCCTACAACCCCTATCTGGTGGAGTTGGCCAGCTGGTGTCCGGGCAAAAACCTGGTGCCGTGAGGATGGGGGCGCCTGGTCTGGGTCGATCCCAACCGCTTGGTGCAGGTGGTTGAAAATCTGATCGAAACCAGTGCCAACTAGGCCGATCGCCCCAGGGAATCGAGCTCTCGATCCAGGCCCTGCCAGCCAAAAGCAACCAGCCTTAGTCGCCCAGGCCTGCGGCCCATGGAAGCCAAAACCCAAGGCCTAGAAAGCCACTATGAAATCACTCGTAAGAGTGAATTTTTAAAACACTTTTGGGGCACCGCGGCCCGCTTGCTGGGGCCAACTTGAGCCTGAGCCCCTCTCCACAAGTCCAGGAGGCCGATCGCTCCAGGGTTCTGAAAGGCCGTGGGCCAGGGGCGCCGCAATCAAAAACTATGACCCCCCAACTGTACAGCACATCAGCAAGCAAAACTGCGACATTAAAAAAGCCCCACTCCATACTTGGAAGAACCGAAATGATCGGCATGGAGCCCCAGGTCTATTCAGGCGGAGCCAGAATGGCGTCCATCGGCCAGGCCTGGCTAGCAACGCTTCAGGGCCTCACACAGCTAGGGATCAAGGGCCTACAAAGCGATAACGAGCAACGACAAGTTAATGTTATTAATACGGCCTACTTACTGATCATTCTGCCGATTTGGCTGCTGCTAGCTGGCAGTTATTTCCTGGCGGCCCGCTGGCCTGCGGGCCTGGTGATGGCGGCGGGCGTGATCATCCTCTCAGCCCTGGTGATCCTGCACAGCCAAGGGAAGCTGGGCCTGCGCACCTACGGCCAGTGGAGCCTGCCCCTGGTGTTCCTGATTCCGATTGCCGGGGCCCTCTGCCTGGGCGACCACCTGCGCAGCGGCCTGGTAACGAACTGGTCGTTGGCGACTCCCTTACTCGCGATCTTGCTCGATCAGCCCCGCACGGCCAGGCGCTGGTTGCTGCTCCTGCTAGCCATCACGGTGGCCATGCTGCTGCTCCCGGGTGAATTCATCCAGCCCCTAACGGCAACGGCCGTTTGGATCCAAGCCTGGCAGATCTTCAATCGCGTTGGCATGCTCGCGGCCATCTATCTCTGCCTCAACTACCTGCACAAGCAGCACCAACAGGCCATCCTGCAACTCGATACCTTTGCGGCCACCGTGTCCCATGAATTGCGCAATCCGCTCACCAGCGTGGGGCTGGGCCTGGCCCATGTGCTGCGCCAGCAGGAGCGACTCAACGACTCCCAGCGGCTCGCCCTCCAGACCGCCAGCCAGGAAAACAACCGCTGCCAAGTGATCCTCGGCGATCTACTGACCCTCAGCCGGGAGGATAGCCACCGCAAGAGTCAAACCCTCACCAGCCTGGATCCCTATCCCCTGTTGCTCGCGATTGGCGAGCCCCTGCGTCACAGCCTGGGCCTCAATCTCACCATGACCAGCCTGGTGCCGGGATCCCAGCGCTGGGTGCTGGCTGATCCGATGCGGTTGCACCAGGTGATGGAGAACCTGCTCGAAAACTGCGCCAAATACAGTGACCGCCAACAGCCCGTTGAGCTCACGATCACCGCGCCCGGGGGCGACCCGCTGCTGCAGATTCAGGTGGCCGACCGGGGCGTCAACCTCTCCAGCCAAGACTGCCTGGCCATGTTCAAACCCTTCACCCGCCTAGCCAATGCCAGCGGCAAGCCCGGCAGTGGCCTGGGACTCACGGTGGTGCGGCGCCTAGTCAACGGCATGGGCGGCACCATCAACGCCACACCGAGACGGGGGGGCGGCCTAACCGTAACCCTCGCCCTGGTTCGCAGCGGCGACCCGTCCAACGCCCGGGGCAGCGCGACCCCTCCAGCGGTGGGTGAGCTTGGGGCCGCTGCAGCTTGAGCACAGGTCCGGTTGGGATCAGCCCGAGAGCCCACCGAGGGCCGTCAACCTGGCGATTTGGGTGGCCAGCTAGGGAGAGCCGAACGATCCCATGAAGATTTCATAACGCTAACGAACTATGGCCTTACCGCAGCAAAATCATTGGCAAAAGATTGGGATGCGTCATTTGCAATATCGGCCAAACATTAGCCAACTGGTCCCAGTTGGTCGCTAAATTTGGCCCTAGGACTAGCCTACTCCCAATGTCCCTGCTGTCCAGGATCCGAACTCCCAGACCATCGCCCCGGTGGGGAGTGGGTCTAAGGCAGCTAGCCTGGAAGCTTCAGCATCTGGGCCTGAAGGGCCATCAGAGCCAACGGGATCAGGAGCAGATCCTGATCCTCAACAGCATCAACCTGCTGGCAATTCTACCGGTAAAAGTGGTGCTGGGCTGCAGTTATGGCCTGGCAGGCCTCTGGTCTGAGACGCTCTTGATGGTAGCCACCTTTGGGCTCGTGGCTGCCTTGATGGCATGGCACAGCCAGGGGAAAATCGGCCTGAATGCCTATCGCCAGTCCACCCTGATCTTCTCCTTTTGCTGTCCTTTCGCCCTCACCTTTCTGCTGGGGGGCTACCACAACAGTTCCTTAGTGATGCTGTGGTCGTTACTCACTCCGATGCTAGCGATTCTACTGGACAAGGCCAAAACGGCGGGACGCTGGCTGGGCCTTTTCACCATCTGCAATCTACTGTTGATTGGACTCTATGATTTACAGAGCAGCAACGAGTCATATGATATTTATCAGCATGCCCTCCTCGCCTTCAAAGGCATTGGGGTTGGCTTTCTCATCTTTGGCTGCCTTTACTATCTACAGCAAAAACAGCAACGGGCGATCCAACAACTCGATCAATTTGCCAGCCTGGTGGCCCACGAGTTGCGCAGTCCCCTCACCAGCATCAGTCTCGGGATCAGCCATAGCCTGCGCCAGCGCCAGCGACTCAGCCCCACCCAGCTCCAGGCCCTGGAAACGGCCCAAGCGGAGGCCCAGCGCAGCCAGTCGATGCTCCACGACCTGCTGCAACTTAGCCGCGCCCCTGCCAACCAGGCCGACCTGATCCGCCAACGGCTGGATCCCTATCCCCTGTTATTGGCCCTAGCGGAGCAAGCCCGCGAGCAGCTGGGCATCAGGGTCCAGATTCAATGTGCCCTTGGGGAATCCGAACGGCTCGCTTGGGCTGCGCCCAATCCGTTCAAACAGATGGTCTGGAACCTGATCGAGAACAGTGCCAAATACGCCGATCGGAGCCAGCCGATCGAGCTTGCGCTTACAAGTGATCGCGGCCGCAACCAGCTCCAACTCCAGGTGGCCGACCGGGGCGGCCAGCTCAGTAGCGAGCAATGCCAGGCCATCTTTGCCCCCTTCAACCGGCTGGCAGCAGCGAAGCAGCAAGTCGGCAGCGGCCTGGGCCTCACCCTGGTGCGCCGTTATGCCGAGGCCCTAGGGGGCGCGGTCAGCGCTACGGCCCGGGAGGGGGGCGGCCTGATCGTCAGCCTTTGCTTGCCCTGGGCGGGTGAAGGACCCTGGCGAGAGCACCGCATCGGCCAGCACCAGAGGATGGGTTCAAACCCTGACCAGGTGACTGGGGGGGGGGGGGGGGGGGAAAAAA
>CALRQT020000019.1:0-33323 GCA_943370385.1 Pseudanabaena sp. UWO311 | reverse complement strand
TCCATGCCAGCCTCTGGATCAGGCTCCTTCCTCACCCAGGGGCAAAACCGTGGCGTCAACGGGTTCACCATTGCCGCTGGCGCTGATCTGGCCTTGAGCCAATCAACCGCCCTCTATGCCAATGTTAATTACGAGGCGTTCTCCTCTGGCAATCAAGTGGGCTATGGCGGGGGCTTCCGCTTCAAGTTTTAAGTTGTCAGCGATCGATGGGCCCAGGTGTCGAGCCGTTCTATGCCCAGATTCTCCGTGGTGGCTCGTCCCGTCGTGATGACTTGGGCACGGAATTTTTTTGTCTGCTCGGATCGGTCAACGGCGGCCGGATTGGCGGCCCCAGGTTTGCCTGTGGGACCATGAACTTGGTTCCTTGAGCGGTCGATCAAGCGATGCCCACGCCTGGAATGCTGGCCCTCAATCTGCTCCTGGGAGCCTTTGGTTTTGCCTATTTTGTCTATGGCAAAAAGAACGGTGCCATTGTGCCGTTGATGGGTGGGGTTTGTTTGATGATCTTCCCCTACTTTATCTCTGGTCTTGTCCCCTTACTACTGGTTGGGCTGATCCTGATCCTGCTACCGCGGTTCATTCAGGTTTAACTGGATGCGCCCGCTTCGACGCGATCGCAAGTCCAGATCGCCGGACTTTCCAGGATCACCCCTTCCCGGTCAGCCCTGGCTGGTTAGAAAAGCCCTTGACGAGATTTGAACTCGTGACCTCTCCCTTACCAAGGGAGTGCTCTACCACTGAGCTACAAGGGCATGTGGAAGGTGGGCCGGGTTGGATTTGAACCAACGTAGGCAGAGCCAGCGGATTTACAGTCCGCCCCCATTAACCACTCGGGCACCGACCCGAACCACACCCCAAGAACTTACCAGCCGACCCCCCCATGCAGTTGCTCGTGCTCCACGGACCCAACCTCAACCTGCTCGGCACCCGCGAGCCGGGGCTCTACGGCAGCAGCACCCTGGCCGAAATCGATCAAGCCCTGCAGGAGCAGGCGGCGAGCCTGGGCGTGGCCCTGGTCAGCTTCCAGAGCAACCACGAGGGCGGCCTGGTGGACCGCATCCACCAGGCCCGGGGCCACTGCGACGGCATCCTGATCAACGCCGGCGCCTACACCCACACTTCGATCGCCATCCGCGACGCCCTGCTGGCGGTGGAGATTCCCTTCGTGGAGCTGCACCTGAGCAACACCCATGCCCGTGAGCCCTTCCGCAACCACTCCACCCTGGCCGACAAGGCAATTGGGGTGATCTGCGGCTTTGGTCCCACTAGCTATCGCCTTGCCCTTGAGGGCCTGGTGGACAGACTGCGCCAATCTTCCGAGCGATGAGCCCAGTGTCTTCTGCCCTGGCTGGCTCCCTGCCCGGGAAAACCCGTCAGGGGCCTCCTGAGCCCCCTGGGGCCGCTCCCGCCTCGCCCACGGCCCGGGTCAAGTGGCTGGCGGCCCCTAGCAGTGCTGCCTGGCTTGAGCAGGCCATCGCCCATCCCGACCTGCTGCTGCTCGACCACGCCCATTGCGAGCGCAAGGCGGCCAGCACCGCCCTGCAGCTGCTCTTCCGCTATCCGGCCGACGAAGCGCTGGCCGTGGTGCTCAGCCCCCTGGCCCGGGAGGAGCTGGAGCATTTCGAACGGGTGCTGGCCTTGATGCAGCAGCGGGGCATTCCCCTAAGGCCCCTGCCGGCACCGCCCTACGGCTCCAGCCTGGTGGCCCTGGTGCGCCGCCAGGACCCGGAGCGCAAGCTCGACAGCTTCCTGGTGGCTGGCCTGATTGAGGCCCGCAGCCACGAGCGCATGGCCCTGCTGGCGGCCCACAGCCCCGATCCCGAACTGCGGGAGCTCTACGGCGACCTGCTGGCCAGTGAGGCCCGCCATTTTGGCCTGTACTGGCTGCTGTGCGAAGACCGCTGGCCCCGGGCCCAGGTCGTGGAGCGGCTGGAGCAACTGGCTGGGGCTGAAGCTGAGTTGCTCGCAGGGCTCTGGCCCGAACCACGCTTCCATTCCTGAGCTGGGATCTGAGGGGAACTTGCTCCCCTGCTTGTTCCGTTAGCTGTTCAGTTGCCTGTTCACTTAGCTGTTCGGTGGATCCTTCAGGCGCCCTTGCCTGCCGCCTCCGGGGAATGGCCATCCAAGGCCACCAGTTGGGCGTAGGGGCTGGTTGGGATCGCCACCATTTCTCCATGGCGTCCTTGCTGCACCACCTGGCCCTTGTCCAGCACCAGAATCCAGTCGGCATCCCGGATCGTGCTCAGCCGGTGGGCCACGATGATCTGGGTGCAGCCGCGTCGCCGCAGGGCCTCGCTCACCAACCGCTCTGTTTCGGGATCCAGGGCGGCTGTGGCTTCATCGAGGATCAGAATGGAAAGACTGGGTCGAGGCCGCAATGCTTCCTGCCCCAGTTCAATTGGCTTGTCCTGTCAGGAGATTGTGTCCCTTTAAGGCGGGGCGAGGGAGTGGCGGGGCCGGGAGCAGTACTTGCCCTGGCGAGCCTGACGATGGACGTTGCTCGTTTTGTGACGACTTATTTGTCTGTGGGTTGGATCTGCGCTAAGATCTAATGAGGTAAGAAATTTGTGGAGCCTTTCGGCTTCATGGTAGATTTCTTAAGTTTGCAAGCATTGTATTAATTATGAACCCATTGAATTCTTCCAATTCTGGCCTAGGTCGTAATCCCGTCGAGCCGGGCGAGTTTTTAGACGAAGAAGGGTCAGAGCTCAGCCTCGATGATCTTGCCGAGATCACCGGCGGTGCGCTTGAGGCCAAGCATTCCATCCCCAATCCCGACGTGCGTCCCGACGCTGGAAGCAAGGGAAATCTCTTTGGGTGGTAAAGACTTGGCCCTTGCCACCGGGTCTAAAGGTATCCGTTGCGACAAGACGGCTTTGTTCTTTCGTTGGCCCCTTTGGCGCCGGTCAAGGGGCCTCAGGGGCGGGAAATTGCTACGCAAAGGGATGATTTGCCCTGGGTAACAGCTTTTGTGCGAGCCGGCATGCATGGTCGGAATTTTTCGCATCCAAAAGATGCCTAGGTGCCTTTGGGGGTGTTGAACATCCTTCTGCAGCTTCCTTGAAATCTTTGACAGCCTTTGGCTAAGGCCGTTTGGCCAAGCCTCTTGCCAAGTTGGCCTTAATGCCGCCTCCCTCGCAACCTTGAGAAGGTTGCCCAGGCAGATCAAGAGCGAAGCATTCGTGATGGGCTAAAAGCTGCTTAAAGCTAGGGCCCCTGCTCAATCCAGCAGCGGAAACCGATCCGCGATCGGATCGCCCGTGAACTCGGCCACCCAGCCGGCCGGGTTGTCGAAGAAGCGGATTGCGGTGAAGTGGGGGGCGCTGCCCATGTCGAACCAGTGCTTGGTGCCGGCCGGCACCCTCAGGAAGTCGCCGGTTTCACACAGCACCTGCAGCACCTCCCCCTCCAGGTGGATCACAAACAAGCCCCGGCCCTCGACGAAGAAGCGCACCTCGTCCTCGCTGTGGGTGTGTTCGGAGAGGAACTTCTGGCGCAGGGCGGCCCGATCGGGGTGGTCGGGCCCCAGGCGGATCGCATCGACGGTGGGATAGGTGCCACTGGCTTGCACTTGGGCGATCTCGGCGGCGTAGGCCGCCAGCACCGCGGCCTGATCGGCAGCGGCGGGCAGTTCCGGCTTCACCGGCCAGCGCTCGTAGCCCAGGCCCCGCTCGGCCAGGGCCTGGGCAATCACCTCGGCGGCGTCGCTCTCCAGCAGCAGGGTTGCCCCTGGATCGACGCTGGCGCTGTCCCGGTAGAGGCTCAGGCGGGTCATGGGCTCGAAAGGGGCGGTAAGCGTTGGGGGGAGCCTAGAAAAGGTCAGCTGGGGCGTTTGTGTGTGGGACTGCATCGGGCCTGGGCCGGCCCCTGGGCCCCAGGGGGCTGCAGCCGCGGCGCCGGGCCTGACCCTCGTGGGCGTGGGCCCGGGCGATCCCGACCTGCTCACGGTGGCGGCCGTGCGGGCGATCCGCTCCGCCACGGTGGTGGCCTATCCGGTGGCCCGGCCGGAGGCCGTGGGCATGGCCGCCACGATCGCCGCCCCCTGGATTGGCCCCCAGCAGCGCCGCCTGCCCCTGGTGTTTCCGATGGTGGCGGAGGCCCAGCCGCGCCAGCTGGCCTGGCGGGCGGCGGCCGACGCCCTGGCGGCGGAGGTGGCGGCCGGGGAGGCGGTGGTGTTGCTCTGTGAGGGCGATGTGTCCCTCTTCGCTACGGCCTCCTACGGGCTGCTGGCCCTGGAGCAGCGCTATCCCGCTTGCCCCATCACCCTGATCCCGGGGATCACGGCCGTGGCGGCGGCGGCGGCGGCCGGGCGCTGGCCCCTGGCCCTGCAACAGGAGGCCTTGCTGATTCGCCCCACCCCCGAGGCTCCCGCCGCCCTGGAGGCCCTGCTGGAGCAGGCTGCGGCATCAGATCAGGTGCTGGCCCTACTCAAACTCGGCCAGCGCTGGCCCTGGGTAAGGCAGGTGTTGGCGGAGCGGGGCCTTCTCGCTGGCGCCCTGTTCGCCCAGCGGGTCGGCTGGCCAGACCAGCTGGTGGCGCCGGCGGCCGCCGTGCTCCCCCAGGAACAGCCCTATTTCTCGCTGCTGCTGGTTCGCCAGGGCTGGCCTGAAGTGTTGCCCTGAGGGGGGATCCAGGTGCTGCTGGATTGGATCACCAGGTTGGCGTTGCTACTCCTGGCGCGGAGCGCCCCAGCAACAAGCATGGGACTTGATGTATTAGCAAACCTTGTTGAATCTTTCAATAGTTGCCGATATCCTAATGAGCCGCCTGTCGGGTGGGCGCTGTGGGCCCCCTGAGAAACCCCTCCTCCCTAGGAGCTCTAGCCAGGTCGCCCGTGCTGGCAGGAAGGGAATCCATGGTGGCTGGCGAAAGGCGATGGAGCCGCGGCAATCCTTCAGACAGTGGTTTCATAGAGATACTTTTGGAAGCTTGAAAAGAGCTGGCTGATGGCTTCTGGCTTCCCCAGATCTGCCACGGCATCGGCAATGCTGTTTTGATAGCGCAGGCGTAGCAGCGGCGTCAGTTTGTCTTGGGCTAGCTCCTGCACGCCCATGGTGACGTAGTGCTGGAGCACAAAATCCAGGAAGAGCTGCTGCTTGCTGGTGCACTTGGAATGGATGTAGAGGCGGGCCTGGCCGGCTCGCGCCTCCCGGGGGATCGGCTGCAGGGCATAGGCCACGTGGGCCAAGACATCAAACAGATCGCTATTCTCCGCATCGATGAGCGACTGCATCTCGGCCAGCTGGGCTGCACCGAAGCCCTTGTCAGCCAGGCCCTGGAGCAGCTTGCTGCGGGTGGCCGGGGAACTCCAGAGCGCCCGCAGTTCCGCTTCATCGCGCACGAATTCCGGCAACTTGCCATAGAGCAGTTCCAGGAACTGCTGCGAACTCATGGGGGTGCCATCGGGATGCCAGAAGCTGGTCACCGTCATGTGCTGGATGGAGCGTTCCTTGCCGTCGCCCAGCTTGATGCGGGCTTTGGATCGGCGGGGCTTGCCAGTGGTGTCGTCCTCGCCGTTGGGCTGCTTGGCTTCGGGCGGATCGGTGGGCGGCTGGGGCGGACGCGGGGCGACCTCTTCGGGCTCCTGGGGTTCGCCGTCCCACTCCGGATCACTGAAATGGTGATGGGCTTTGACGAAGTCATAGAGGGTGAAATAGTCCTTGCCGTCGTAGAGGCGGGTGCCCCGGCCGATGATCTGCTTGAACTCGATCATCGAATTCACCGGCCGCAGCAGCACGATGTTGCGCACGTTGCGGGCATCGACGCCGGTGGAGAGTTTTTGCGAGGTGGTGAGGATGGTGGGGATCGTCTTCTCGTTGTCCTGGAAGGCGCGCAGCCAGGTGTTGCCCAGTTCCCCATCCGCAGCGGTGACCCGGTGGCAGTAGTTGGGATCGCTGCTGCTCTTGCGCTGGTTGATCAGGTCGCGGATCGCTAGGGCGTGGTCCTGGGTGGCGCAGAACACGATCGTTTTTTGGCGCTGATCAATCTGCTCCATGACAATCTCCACCCGCTGCTGCTCGCGCTGTTTGATTTCGATGATGCGGTTGAAGTCGGCCTCCTTGTAAACCTTGCCAGCTTCAATCTCCCCGTCCACCACCGTGTCATCGGGGGTGTAGATGTATTCATCGAGGGTGGTGGTGATCTGCTTGACGCGGAAGGGCGTCAGGAAGCCGTCGTTGATGCCCTCCTTGAGGGAGTAGGTGAACACTGGTTCGCCGAAGTAGGCGTAGGTATCGCGGTTGTCCGTGCGGCGCGGGGTGGCGGTGAGGCCGAGTTGGACGGCGGGGGCGAAGTGGTCAAGGATGCCGCGCCAGGTGGATTCGTTGTTGGCGCCGCCGCGGTGGCATTCATCGATCACGATGACATCAAAGAAATCGGCCGGGTACTGGCCAAACCAGGGCGAGGGCTTGCCATCCACCGGCGGGCCGCTCATGAAGGTCTGGAAGATGGTGAGGAACAGGCTGGCGTTGGTGGGCACCCGGCCCTGCTTGCGCAGGGCATCCGGTTCGAGGCGGGCCACGGCGTTGTCTTCGAAGGCGGCAAACCCGGTGAAATCGTTGAAGGCTTGATCGGCGAGGGTGTTGCGATCGGCCAGAAACAGGATGCGGGGCCGGCGGCTGGGTTGGCCGGAGCGGTTCCAGCGGGCGGCAAACAGCTTCCAGAGGATCTGGAAAGCGATTGAGGTTTTGCCGGTGCCGGTGGCAAGGGTGAGCAGGATGCGATCGCGGCCGGAAGCAATCGCCTCCAGCACCCGCTGCACGGCAATGTCTTGGTAAAAGCGGATCTGCCAGCTGCCGCCCTTGTCGGGATAGGGGATGGCGGCGAAGCGATCCCGCCAGGCGTTCTCTTCGGCAAAGGTGCGCTCCCACAGCTCCTGGGGGCTGGGGAAGGCTTCAGCCTCGCCCTCCTCGCCCGTGGCCATGTCGATGGCGTAAACGCCGAGGCCGTTGCTGGCGTAGGTGAAGCGCAGTTGCAATTTGCCGGCGTAGTCCTTCGCCTGGGCCACGCCTTCGCTGAGCGGCGCGGTGTTCGGCTTGGCCTCCACCACCGCCAACTGGGTGTTGCGGTAGGTGAGCACGTAATCGGCCGTGAGCGGTTTGCCGCGGCGGCCGCCCCCTTCGATCCGGCCCGGGGTAATCGAAAACTCGCGCCGGATGCGGCTGCCCTCCACCACGCCCCAACCGGCGGCGGCCAGCAATGGATCGATCAGTTCGGCGCGGGTTTCGGCCTCGTTCATGGGATCAGGGAGTCCATGGGATCAAGCTGTTCCGCGGCGAGTGGGTTCCAGACGCTGCGCTCGAGCTGTTCCCCATCCGGTTCTTCGTCGCAGAGCCACATCACGGCTTCCAGCCAATCGCGATTGGCTGCCTAACCAAGCATCCGAAACACGGACTAGCAGATTTAGGTCTGAATCGGGCCGTTCGGTGCCGCGGGCGCGGGAGCCGAACAGGCGCACCTGGGCACCGGGGATGGCCGCCTGGATCTCGGCTGCGATCGTGCGCAGCAGCGGCTCATCCACGACGTAGGAATAGCTGGAGGGGCGGGAAGAAGCGCTCATGGGATCAGTTTGGCGTGGGTTGGCTGGCTTTGTCTCCTGCTTGATCACGGCGCCAGTGCCCCCACCGGCACCACGGCGATGCCATCCGGCCGCCGGTAGCCATAGCCGCTGCCGCAGACCACCGCCAGGAAGGCGGGTTCGCCGCTGCGGCTGGTGTCGATCTGCTGGCGAAAGCGCAGCAGGCCGGCGGCTGCGGCTTCCACCTGGCCTTGGCCGAGCTTGATCTCGATCGCCCCCCAGCGGCCATCGCGGAGCTGCACGATCGCGTCCACCTCGATGCCGTAGTCGTCGCGGTAGTGGAACAGCTCACCGTCCAGCGCCTGGGCCAGCACCCGCAGGTCGCGGATCACCAGGGACTCGAATAGCAAGCCCAGCCACTCCAGATCCTGGAGAAGCCGATCGGGGCTGCCGCCCAGCGCCGCCACCGCCAGGGAGGGGTCGCAGAAATGGCGCCGGGGCGCCTGGCGCAGGGCCGCCTTGGACCGCAGGTGGGGCCGCCAGGCGGGCTGGCTTTCGAGCACCATCAGCCGCTCCAGGGCCTGCAGGTGGTCGGCCACGGTGCGCGGGTCGAGGGGCCCATCGGCGCCGCCGGCATCGGCCGCCAGGGTGGACAGCTTCACCTCGGTGGCGACGTTGCGGCCGAGGGAGCGCAGCAGGGCCCCCAGCCGCTGGGGATCCCGCCGCCGCCCATCCAGCCGCTGCACGTCCACCTGGCGCACCTGCTCCAGGTAATCGCGGGCGGCCCGGCAGGCCGCCGCCAGGGGCCGCTCCAGCTGGGCCGGCCAGCCGCCACGGCACACCAGCTCGGCCAGATCGGCCACCGTCAGCCCCGGATCGGCGCAGCTCGGCGGCTCCCCCGCCAGTAGCGCCGCCAGCGAGACGCCGCCCTGGCTGGCGCCACTTTCCACCAGGCCCATGGGCCGCAGCCGCAGAAAGGAGAAGCGCCCAGCCCCGGTGTGGCGCTCGGCGTCATCGGCCGGCACCGCCGAACCGGTGAGTAGAAATTGCCCCGGCGCCTCGGCGGCATCCACGGCCCGCCGCACTTGGTTCCAGAGCGCCGGCGCCACTTGCCACTCATCCAGCAGGCGCGGCCGGGGCCCCGCCAGCACCAGGGCCGGATCCACCGCCAGGGCCTGGCGGGCGGCGCTGTCCACATCCAGGAACACTGTGGAGGCGGCCAGCTGCTGGGCCAGGCGGGTTTTGCCACAGGCTTTCGGGCCCTCGATCACCACCGCGCCGGCGGCGTCCAGGCAGGCGCGCAGCTCGGCATCGGCGATGCGGGGGCGGTAGGCCAAGCCTTTGCTGGCGGCCATGGCGGGGCGCGCAATGCAGGAGATACCGGGATTCTAATGCAGAAAAAACTGACTTTCTGATGCAGAAAAAAGGGGCCTTTTGATGCGGGAAAAACTGCCTTGCCAAGGCCGGAAACGATGGGGCGGCTTGGGGTGTGCTCACGGGGATGGCGAATCGACCTGGGCTCCGCCTCCCCGTCGCTCATGCTGTCCCCACCGGCGCGCCCGCCACGGCTCAGAGCTCGCCGCTGAAGGCCTGGTGCAGGAGGGACATCTTCAGCTCCTCCAGGGCAGCGAGTTTGCGTTCGTAGAGGCGGGTGAGGCGTTGGGTTTCGGTTTCGAGTTCCTTAATGGTCTCAACAACCTTCATTTGTTCCGTCAAAGAAGGCAGAGCAATTGGGTAAGGTTCGAGAGTTTCCTTGGTCACACCAATCTGACCTGCGGCACGTGAGGAGTGGTAAATCACGTATTGGAGAATTGCAGAGTGCTTCAGGAAATAGAACAGGAAGTCGCGGGAAAGCTTTGCATCGTCCGGAACTGCCTTCATCAGCGCAACGTTGTATGCCCCTTCTATTCCGCGGAGGATTTGAAAAAGCGGAGGACCGTAACGTCCGATCATCACGTCATCTGTGTCGCAGAATCGCCTAGCCAAATCACGCGGAATGAAAACAAGGTGTTTGTCGCTCTTGTAATCACGAATTTGGATCAGGCGAATATAATCGGCCTTCTTTATTTTCGAGAAGACCGACTTCGGTGGTTGTGAACCGCCAACAATCTTGACGACCTCCCCAAGCGTTGTCTCCACCCACCCCTCCCCCCGCTGACTGAAGACAGATTGAAGATGACTCTCAAAGATCGCCCGGGCGTTATGGAGGTTCCGTTCGGCGTTGGCTTTGGCGGTGGCGAGGCCCGCAAACGCTTCGTCGAGCAGGGCGACGATTCGCTGCTGTTCGGTGAGTGGGGGGATTGGAACGGGGAAGCGATTTAAATCATCGAACTTGAGATTGTTTATATTTGCTCCATCTGAAAGCGCGCCAATGAAATCTTTGTATCCTTTGGAAGTCATCAAGTGGAATAGATATTTCGGTAGCAGCTCGTTGAGCGGCGTCAGCATGCCCATAAAGCCACCAAAGGCATAGCCATAATCGTCGTCGATGAAAGCGACTTTGCCGAGATGGCTTTTGCTGCCACTCGCCGTACAGATGAGGAGCGAACCTTTCTTGACAATCTTGCTGTTGGGCACAGCAACCTTGCCGCTAATATATTTAAGTTCGTCGAAAGAGAGCAGGTTGGTGCTTAGGTCAATGTTGGTGGCTCGCAAGACGATGTTGTCAGAGACATCAACCTCGTCGCTCTTCGTGTAGGTTAGCCCGCGCTGGAATTCACAAACATCTCCAAGCGTCTTTACCTGCCATCCCTCCCTCATACCAGCCCCCTGATCCTGCCCAGCACCTCAGCACTCTCTGCATCGAGCGCCACAATTTCCGCCATGATCTCCTGCGGGCTCCGCAGCGCCACCGCCTCACCCCCATGGGGGTTCTTCACCGAGAGATCCCAGCTCTCTGGATCGATGGAGTCCACCGCCACGCTCCAGCTCTTGGGGGAATCAGCAAAGGACTTCTGCAGCTCCACGAACTCCGCCAGGTCGCGGTCGTTGAGCGGGTTGGTCTTGCCCAGGTTGCGGCCGGGATCGAGCTGGTAAAACCACACCTGGCGGGTGGGCGACCCCTTCTCGAAGAACAGCACCACCGTTTTCACCCCGGCCCCCTGGAAGGTGCCGCCGGGACAATCGAGCACGCTGTGCAGGTTGCACTCGCTCAGCAACTTCTGGCGTAGGGCCACCGAGGCGTTGTCGGTGTTGGAGAGGAAGGTGTTCTTGATCACCACGCCGGCGCGGCCCCCGGCCCGCAGCCGGCGGATGATGTGCTGCAGAAATAGAAAGGCGGTTTCGCCGCTGCGAATCTCGAAATTTTGCTGCACCTCCTTGCGCTCACTGCCGCCAAAGGGTGGGTTGGCCAGGATCACATCGAAACGGTCTTTTTCCTGCACATCGCTGAGGTTTTCGGTGAGGGTGTTGGTGTGCAACACCTTGGGTGCCTCAATGCCATGCAGGATCATGTTCATGATCGCCATCACATAGGCGAGGCTCTTCTTCTCCTTGCCCGTGAAGGTGCCCTGTTGCAGGGTTTCTAGATCGCTGGTGCTGAGTTCCGCCCCGGTTGCTCCGCCCTGGCGCAGGAATTCGAAGGCTTCACAGAGGAAGCCCGCCGAGCCCACGGCTGGGTCATAAACCGTTTCGCCGATGCGGGGGTTCACCACCTGCACGATGGCGCGAATCAGGGGCCGGGGCGTGTAATACTCACCGCCGTTGCGGCCGGCGTTGCCCATGCGCTTGATCTTCTCCTCGTAGAGCATCGAGAGCTCGTGCTTCTCGGCCTGGGAGCGGAAACGCAGGCCATCGATCACATTGATGATTTCGCGCAGGTTGTAGCCGCTGCTGATCTTGTTGCGAATTTCGCCGAAGATTTCGCCGATCTTGTATTCGATCGTGTTCGGCCCGCTGGCGTTCTGT
This sequence comes from Pseudanabaena sp. UWO311, assembly GCA_943370385.1. GTDB lineage: Bacteria > Cyanobacteriota > Cyanobacteriia > PCC-6307 > Cyanobiaceae > BAIKAL-G1. The sequence goes on along the minus strand of CALRQT020000019.1, from coordinate 21,901 downwards.
TTGAAGCCCTCCAGGTAGGGAAACAGGCGCTGGTTCACAACGTCGCGCAGGTCGTCGCCGGTGAGGGCGGCGTGGTGATCGAGCTCGCCGCTGGCGGTTTTCGGGGCCGCCCAGCTATTCCAGCGGTAGGCCGCTTCCAGGATGGGCGTAGAGCTATGGCCTTCGAGGGCCGCCACGGCGGCCTTGTCGTCTTCGAGCCCGTCGAGGTATTTGAGGAACAGCAGCCAGGAGGTTTGCTCGGTGTAGTCGAGCTCGGTGCCGCAGCCGGCCTCCTTGCGCAGGCAATCGTCGATGGCGCGAAACGCCTGCTCAAAGGAGCTGGCCGCTGCCGCCCGGGGCCCTTTGGCGGCGCGGCGGGCAGGCGCAGGCCGGTTGCCCTGTCCCAGGCCTGGGCCCTCCTGCCCCGACCCATCCGCCAGGGCCACCGAGCCGCCCCGACCCCGGCCAGGCACGACCAGCCTGCGGCCCAGCAGGTCGGCCTTCACCGCTTCGTAGCTCGCTTCGTCCCACTCCAACGTCTCCCGCAAACGGCCATTGCCCGCCGCTCCCCCCAAGGCGGCCAGGGCGCCAAGAAACTCGTCGTGGCGGTCGTCGCTGCTGCCGGCGTCGCTCTGGTGGCTTTCAGCGGCGTAGGTCAACGGGGGGAGGGGTTTTGTGTCGTCAGGATGGTAGGTGGTTTGTGGATTGGGGGGATTGGGGGATAAGAGGTGGATGGAGAGGTGATTGGAGAGGCTCGTTTGAATGCCCCCCTCTAGGGCGTGAGTGTTGGCAATTTGAGTATTGCCGTGCAAAGAGAATCCAGTGACCTAGATCTACCTCCGCTGTTCCATATCTCCTCCAGAGTGGCGGAAATTAGTAGGGTGTTTTTTCCCCGAACATTGCGTAAGCCGTGCTTCGCTCGAATCTCGTTTTCTGCCTTCTCCCAGATATTGCTGCCTAGGTCGAGCCGAACTGCATCTCCGATGTTGGTGGCCCACATCGTCATACACTTTTCTATTAGTGTGCTGCTAGGGTTTGGGTTTTTATTTTGTAGTCCGCAGAGTGAGAGTAGGCAGCCGTTATCCCGTTTATTCTTCTTGACTTCATCTGGTCTTACGAGATTGGAGTCTCCGTCGAACACAACATATGCAGGGATTTGAAGTTCATTCGCAATCGCTAACGGGCGGCTCAGGTTGGTCTTCCCCTCTGCGACGATAAAGTGGCCACCTACTCGCCTAAACTCGTCCCAGGATCCGCGAAGTTTCATGTAGGTAGCAATGAATGCAATGTCTTCCTGGCCTTCCACAAGGATTGGTAAGCCGCAGAATACTAGCTCTCGTTGCGAAGGCTGCACAACTTGCTCGATCGCGGCCATCATTTCTGTGGGTTTAGCCGGTGTTTCACCAAGGCTCTCCGCTATCAAATGCGAGATGCGTTCCATCGTTAGGCTCGTGCATGATGACTTGCCAGAAGATGAACTTCGACGTAGTAACCGGATGCTTTCGAGATTGCGTCCCGAAATAAAATATGGACTATGGGTTGCAACAATAACTTGAGAGTTTCCTTCCGTGAGTGACTGAAGCACGGTCGCGAGATGCTGCGCTTGTGGCGGATGCTGGTAAAGCTCTGGTTCTTCAAAGCCCAGTAGAAGGGTTGGTTTATTCGTCGAGGCAGTAGCCGCTAGCTCTTGAAGGAGTGCAACGATGTAAGAGCGCTGTAGACCGTGGCCAAGCCGTGAAACTTCACCGATAAATGCGCCCTCGCCAACCATCGCTTTTGCGATTGGATCTGAAAGTGTAACTGATTTTTCTGGATCAAATTGCCACTCAAGGCTCAGTTTTGCGTCGGGATGTGCCCATTGCTGAAGACGACCTTTAAGTGCATCAGTCGCTTCTCCGAGTAGAATCTGCTGTGAGTCTATTAGGAGGCGATACTTTGCGTCAGTTTCAGCCTTCAGCTCCTTTATCGGCGTCTCGAAATCCAGTTTGGCCCGAATTGTTCGTTGAAGCAGCTCTCCGAGTGCGGAGCTCTTGGCCTCTGTTTGTTCGCTTTGGGCTTCTTTCACGGCAGGGATAAATACGTATTGGATGTACTTGCGAAGGCGGTTCTCGCCGCGACTCCAGCCATAAAACTGATCCTCGCTATCAATCGGCTCGCACAATTCGGTGTGAGATTCTTCGTATGATCTAAGTGATTTTTCCATATCGGCTTTTGTGGATGCGGGATTCAGTGTTGGATGTTTTGAAGTCAGTTCGGCAAATAAGTTCTTCAGTTCGGATGCTTTGGCGTTCTCCGCAAGCAACTCAAACCATGGGGCGAAGTCCTTGATTACCATTCGCACCCCATACTGGCGTACTTCTGCCCTCTGTGAAATCGGGTCCCAAGTCGCTTTGGTCGATATTATTAGAGAATCTTGGCGGTAGTATGCTTGAAAGTCAGCTTGCTCGCTGGGTGTTAGTTCGGAAAAAGTTGCTGTAATCGCGATCGGATTTTTGGTGTTTCGACAACAAAAATCTTCCTCTGTCAACTGTGTGACTGGTGTAGGGCTGGCAGAGGCATTGCGAAATAAAACGTTAAGCGCTGATAAAATAGTTGATTTGCCTGATCCGTTTTGCCCTACTAGGCATGTGTACTGATCGAAGCGCACCGTAAGGTCGCTGAAAGACCGATAGTTGACGATGCGGAGAGAATGGAGTCTCATTGTGAATTGGTATTTTATTGTGAATTTCGTTGGTACGCATCGCCGGTTGGTCGATCGAAGGCGCAGTTGTCTTGTGGCTGTTCAAGGTTTCGCATGGTGCTTAATGGGAGGCCCCTGTGAAAGTTGGACTAGTTGCAGGTTGGTCGAAATAGGGGATTTAAATTAATTAGCGCGATCGGCATGGCGCAAGGGCGCTGATCTGCTCTGCTTGTTCTAGCTCAGAAATTCATATTTGACGAAGACCCTATGTCGATCTGCGACGGCTGTAATAAATGGCTGCCTTGATTGCTTTGCCTAGTGGCTGTGGATGAGCGCGTCGGGTATGGGCTACTGGGCCTTGAAGTCCCGCCGCCCGGTTAGACCCCCTCTGGTTCGGGTGGCCTCTCCTTGCTCTGGTTAGTGGGTGGCGAGGTATGACGAATCCAGCGGTTAGTGGCTTGCAATCGAGAGTCTGGGACGCAACCCAGCGAGCCATGGCGGCCAAAACAGGGCCCTGGGCCCCAACTACGGAGCAGCCCAGCTGCCCGGGTGATCCCCACCCTCCCTGATGGCTTGCATAGGCGCAGGCCGTCCCACGGCTCCTCCTGTTGGGGCCTCGATAGTTAGCCCCCTGGCGATCGAGTCGGGTGGCTGCAGAAGGCCGCCCTCGCCCTGGGCCCGATCGGCGCCGGATGCTTGCATGGTTTCCACCCCGTAGCTGCCCATGACGCCGATCGACTGGCTGGCGTTGCTGCACCCGGTGCTGATCATCCTGTTCGTCTACCCGGTGGTGGGGGCGACGATCCGGCTGGGGATCCTGGCGCGGGAGCGGCGGCTCAAGATCAATCCCCTGCCCCCCAGCGTTGGTATTGAGCATGGCGACCACGGCCGCTGGCTCACCGGCGGCGTGGTGCTGGCCGTGCTGATCGCCCTCGATTACAGCTTTATTCACCACTTCCTCGATCCGGCCCCACCCTTCGCCGGCGGTGCGGCCCGGCTGGCCTTGCTGCTGCTGATCAGCGCTGGCACCCTGCTGGCCTACGCGGCCCTGTGGTTCGTGAAGAAAGCCCGCCTGCGGGCCAGCTTTGCCCTGCTCACCTGGGCCGGCCTGCTGGGCCTGGGCAGCCAGAAGGAGATTTGGCGCCTGAGCGATAACCCCCTGACGGGCGAGTTCTGGGGCTCCCATTACTGGGCGGGTGTGTTGCTCACGGGCTTGCTGCTGTTCTCGGTGGCGGCCCGCACCGAGGTGCTGCGCTCCCTGCGCATGCGGCGCCTGCACGTCAGCGCCAACGTGTTGGTGGCGGTGCTGCTGGCCGTGGTGGCGATCACCGGCACCCGCGATTTGTTGCAAATCCCCCCCAGCTGGCAGGCGCCGGCCCTGCGCGGTTGTGATCACGTCACCTTGAAGTGCGCCCCCACCATCTCCCCCGAGGCCTTCCGCCAGGCCCTGGATAGGGCCGTGAAAGAAGCCCTGGGCAAGCGGATGTCTCCCACGGCCCTGGGGGCTCCCCCCGTAGGGCCCGCTGACAACGCCGCGAACCAGGCGGCCGCCTTGCCGCCTGGGGGCATGGCGAAAGGATTGGTGGCTCCAGCCTGAGCGCTTGGGGCTGGTTCACGGGCCTTCGGCTGCGGCGCCTAGTCCTCCTGGGCGGCCCGCTCCAGCAGCGCCTGGGCGCCGGCCGGGGTGGGTTCGCGCATGAGTTGTTGGCGCAGTTGGGCCGCCCCGGGGAAGCCCTGGCAGGTCCAGCCCATGTGTTTGCGGGCGATCAGCAGGCCGTGGTCCCCCTTGCGCGCCACCAGGGCCTGCAACTGCTCGGCGGCTAGGGCCAGCCGTTCCCGTTTGCCGGGGGTGGGCGGCACCGGCCGGCCGGCCAGGGCCGCATCGATCTGGCCCACCAGCCAGGGGGCGCCCATGGTGCCCCGGCCCACCATCACCCCATCGGCGCCGGTCTCGGCCAGGCAGCGCAGGGCGTCGCCTGGGCTGGCCACATCGCCATTGGCAAATAGGGGGATGGTGAGGGCCCTTTTCACCGCCGCAATCGCCTGCCAGTCGGCCTGGCCGCGGAAGCCCTGCTGGCGGGTGCGGCCGTGCAGGGTGAGGGCCTGGGCGCCGGCCGCCTGCAGGGCCAGGGCGAAGCCCACCGGATCGGCCGAATCGCCGCACCAACCCAGGCGCGTTTTCACCGTCACCGGAATCGACACCGCATCCGCCACCGCAGCCACCAGCCGCTGGGCCAGGGCCGGATCGCGGATCAGGCCACTGCCGCCGCCCTTGCGGGCGATCTTTTTCACGGGGCAGCCCATGTTGATATCGATCAGAAAGGCGCCGGCCTGCTCGGCCCGCCGGGCCGCATCGGCCATGGCGGCTGGCCGGTAATCGAAGAGCTGCACGCCAATCGGGCCGGCCTCGCTGGCCAGTTCCTCCACCTTCTCGAGGCCAAAACCCAGCTCCAGGCTGGTGGCATTCACCATCTCGGTGAACAGCAGGGCCTCGGGGGCCCAGCGCCGCACTAGTTGGCGAAAAATCCGGTCGCTCACCCCCGCCAGGGGCGACTGCAACACCCGGCAGGCCAACTGGCGTGGCGTGCCCCGGCCGGGCAGCCCCAGGGGGAATTGGAACGGGTTAGGCCCCAGAGACGCGCCCGGAGTGCTCAACGGGCTGCTGGCCCCTGGGCTGACGGGGCTAGGTGGGGCGCTGCGGGCGGGGCTGGCGGTTGGGCTGCTAATGGCTCCTGGGGCGGCTGATCTCTACGGGGAGCGGCTAGCCGTTGCCGGATGGGGGACCCTGGGCCCATTCTCGCCATCGTGGGGGCGCGGCCCGGAGCCGCCCCTGCCCTGCTCCCCTCCCTTCGCGTGCCTGCGCCATCGACCCCGCTGCTGCCCCCCCTCCCTGGCCCCTGTCGCGGCCGTTGTTGCAGGCGGTGCTGGACGATCGCCTCAACGATCGCTTCGTGTGTGAGCTGATCTGGTGGCGCCTGGGCTACCGGCCCGCGGCGGCGGCCGGCGGGCCTGGGGCGATGGCGCCAAGCACCGCCCCCGAGACCTGGCAGGCCACGCCAGCCACGCCAACGGCCTGGGCTGAACGCTTCCCGATCGCTCCCGAGTTGGTGGCGGAACGGCCCGCCAATGTCCAGCTCACCCGCTCGATCCCGGCCCCCTTCAAGCAGCTGCTGAAAGAGCAGCTTGGCTTTGGCGGCTACCGCATCGGCGAGCTCTATCCGCGCCGCACCCGCCGGGCCGTGGCCGTGAACTGGTTGCTGGCCCACCTGGCCGAGCGGGGCGAGCCCTTGGCGGAAACCGGCCCCCTGCCGCCCCTGCTGGAGGCGCCCGCGGATCCGGTGGCGGGCCATCCGGGCGATCGGCCGGTGGGCTGAGGTCCCCAGCTTGGGCCCCCAGGCCCCGCTGCCGCCAAGTCCGGTGGCTGGGCCGGCTCCTGCCCTGGGGGCCGGGCCGGGGCCAGAAGCGGCGTGGCGCCTGGGCTGGCTCCGGCGGGGCGCTCGGTACGGTTGGCCGTCTTGTCCCTCTGTAGGGTCAAGACGGGACTTGCGTTGTAGGAATAAGGCGTCGTGGCTCTTCCAGTCGTCGCCATCATTGGCCGCCCCAATGTGGGCAAATCAACCTTGGTGAACCGGCTCTGCCGGAGCCGGGAAGCGATCGTGCATGACCAGCCCGGGGTGACCCGGGACCGCACCTACCAGGAGGGATTCTGGGGCGATCGCACCTTCCGGGTCGTCGATACGGGCGGCCTGGTGTTCGATGACGACAGCGAATTTCTGCCGGAGATCCGCGAACAGGCCAACCTGGCCCTGGCCGAGGCGGCCGTGGCCGTGGTGATCGCCGATGGCCAGCAGGGGCTCACCGCCGCCGACCAATCGATCGCCGAGTGGTTGCGGGGCCAGAGCTGCCCGGTGCTGCTGGCGGTGAACAAATGCGAATCGCCCGACCAGGGCCTGGCCATGGCGGCCGAGTTCTGGAGCCTGGGCCTGGGCGAGCCCTACCCGGTGTCGGCCATCCACGGCGCCGGCACCGCCGAGCTGCTGGATGCCCTGCTCACCCACCTGCCCCCCACCCCCGAGGTGGAGGAGGAGGAGCCGATCCAGCTGGCGATCATCGGCCGGCCCAACGTGGGCAAATCGAGCTTGCTCAATGCCGTTTGCGGCGAGAAACGGGCGATCGTTAGCCCGATCCGGGGCACCACCCGCGACACGATCGACACCACGATCGAGCGCGAAGGCAAGCGCTGGAAACTGCTCGACACCGCCGGCATCCGCCGCCGCCGCAGCGTGGATTACGGCCCGGAATATTTCGGCATCAACCGCAGTTTTAAGGCGATCGAGCGCTGCGATGTCTGCGCCCTGGTGATCGATGTGCTCGATGGTGTCACCGAGCAGGACCAGCGCCTGGCCGGCCGCATTGAAGAGGACGGCCGCGCCTGCGTGATCGTCGTCAACAAGTGGGACGCGGTAGAGAAGGACAGCCACACCATGGCGGCCATGGAGAAGGAGCTGCGCGCCAAGCTCTATTTCCTCGATTGGGCGCCGATGTTGTTCACCTCGGCCCTCTCCGGCCAGCGGGTGGAAAGCATCTTCGCGGTGGCGGCCGTGGCCGTGGAGCAACACCGTCGCCGCGTCAGCACCTCGGTGGTGAATGAGGTGCTCCAAGAAGCCGTGAGCTGGCGCTCGCCCCCCACCAGCCGCGGCGGTCGCCAGGGCCGCATTTACTACGGCACCCAGGTCGCCACCCGGCCCCCCAGCTTCACCCTGTTCGTCAACGATCCCAAGCTGTTTGGCGACACCTACCGCCGCTATGTGGAACGGCAAATCCGCGAGGGCCTGGGCTTTGAGGGCTCCCCGCTGAAACTGTTCTGGCGGGGCAAGCAGCAGCGCGATGCCGAAAAAGAACTGGCGCGCCAGCAGGCCAAATCCCACTAAGGATCGCTTGATGGCTCAGGCGAGCTGGAGGATGGGTCCTCAAGTCCTGGGGATTCGCGGCTGATGGACTGGCTGAGGCAGATTCCGATCGGCCAGTACGTGCCGGGCAGCGGCAGCTGGTTGCGCCAGCTCGATGCCCGCCAGAAGCTGGCCTGGACCCTGGCCTTCCTGCTCACGCCGATCCTGGCCGGGCCCCTCTGGCGCCTGGCCCTGGTGGGACTGCTGCTGCTGGTCACGGCCCTTAGTGGCCTGCCCTGGCGCCTGTGGCGCCGCAGCCTGCCCCTGCTGCTGGCCCTGGCCCTGGTCGTGGGGTGCCTCTCGGCCCTGCTGCCCGCCGGCACCGGCGCTGACGCCAGCCCCAGCCGCCCGCCGACGGAGCTGCGCCTGGCGCCGGCCGGCGCCGATGGCCTGCCGCCCAGCCGCTCAGGCCTGAGCTGGGAGTTGCTGCGCTGGGGCCCCCTGCAGGTGGGGCCCCTGGCCCTGGGCCCCCTGGTGGTGACCCGCCGTTCGGGTGAATTGGGCCTGAGCAGCGCCACCCTGCTCTTCACCGTGATCCACAGCGCCAACCTGCTGCTGCTCACCACCCCGCCGGAGGAGTTGGTGTGGGCCCTGGCCTGGCTGATTGCTCCCCTGGGGCGCCTGGGGCTGCCGGTGGATCGGCTCGGGTTCACGTTGCTCTTGGCCCTGCGTTTCTTGCCGCTCGTGCAAGAAGAATTCCAGAACCTGTTGCGCTCCCTGGCCACCCGTTCGCTGAATCTGCGCCAGCTCGGATTCAAGGGGGGGTTCGGGTTGCTGTTGGCCGTGGCGGAACGGCTGCTGGCCAATGTGTTGTTGCGCTCGGAACAGGGGGCCGAAGCCCTGCTCGCCCGCGGCGGCAGCTGGATCTCACCGACGGAGTTACGCCAGCCCCAGCCGGGATGGGGCCTGTTGCAATTGGCTGGCGGCGCCGCATTGCTGCTGTTGATCGGGCTGCGCTGGCGGTACGGTGCCCTCTAAGTTGTGTCGAACCTGACAGACAACGTGAGCGCAGAGCGTTACCTCAACCATCCGCTGTTCGGGCTGCTCTATCGAGTGGCCCTGGCGGGCGAAGGTCGGGATCTGTACGCCACCTTGTATGCCCAGCGGATGTTTTTTCTGGTGACGCTCCAGCCCCGGGGCGCCCAGTTTGAGGTGATCCCGCTGATGGATGCCCGGCACCTGGCCGAGCAGAACCTGGCCCGCACCCGCCGCGAGGGCACCGAGGCCCATGCCCGCTGGCGCCTGCTGTTCGACCAGACTTTCATCTAGGTCGGGCCCCAGGCCGTCCCTTGGGCAGGCCAGGGGCCCGACCCCTGAGGCCATTCCCCCCGGCCATCCCCATCCCGGTCTCCCCATGGCAGCTGGAGCGTTCAGCGCGCCCGATCCCGCCCCTCCACCCTGGAACCTGGAGCAGCAGCTCGCTGCCCTGAGGGAGGCCCTACCCGCCGGCTCCCGGCTGCTGGCGGTGAGCAAGGGCCATCCCGCCGCCAGCCTGCGCCATTTGGCGGCCCTGGGCCAGCGCAGCTTCGGTGAAAGCCGCCTGCAGGAGGCGATCGCCAAGCAGGCGGAGCTGGCCGACCTGGGCCCGCTTGATTGGCATTTCATCGGCCGGCTCCAGGCCAACAAGGCCCGCGCCGTGCTGCGCCAGTTCGGCACGATCCACTCCGTCGACAGCCTCGAGCTGGCCGAGCGCCTGGCCCGCATCGCCGCGGAGGAGGACCTGGCGCCGGCCGTGTTTCTGCAGGTGAAGTTGCGCGTTGATCCCAGCAAAACCGGATTAGGTGCGCCGGAGCTGCGGCAGCTCTGGCCGCGGCTTTTGGGCCTCGCTCCCCTGCGGATTGTGGGCCTGATGACCATGGCGCCCCAGGGCCTCTCAAGGGCCGAAAGCCAGGCCCTGTTTGGCGAGTGCGCCGCCCTGGCCCGGGAGCTGGGCCGCTCGGAGCTGTCGATGGGCATGAGTGGCGACTGGCCCGAGGCAGCGGCGGCGGGCAGCACCTGGGTGCGGATTGGTTCCGGTTTGTTTGGGCCCAAACCTTGCCAGCGCTGACGTGGGACGCTATTCAGGTCCAAGCCACAAGAAAAATCAGTGTCGTTGTTCTCCCGCCTTCGTGCCGTCGTCTCCGGAGATGACTACCTCGATGGTGATTACGACGATGAGCTCGACTACGAGCACGACGATGCTCCCGAGCCCACCAGCTCGATGAGCCGCAGCAGCTCCCTGGCGCTCACCTCCGATTTCATGGCCGACGACCCCTTCGCCGGCACCAACGTGATCGGCATGCCGGGCATCTCCACCACCACGGCGGAGGTCACCCTGATGGAGCCCCGCAGCTTCGATGAGATGCCCCGCGCCATCCAGGCCCTGCGCGAGCGCAAGACCGTGATCCTCAACCTCACGATGATGGAGCCGGACCAGGCCCAGCGGGCCGTGGATTTCGTCGCCGGCGGCACCTTTGCCATCGACGGCCACCAGGAACGGGTCGGCGAAAGCATCTTCCTGTTCGCCCCCAGCTGCGTCACCGTCACCACCGCCGCCAGCGAGGAAGCCTCCTCCCCCACGATCGTGTCCCGCGACGCCGGCCAGGAGCAGCAGGCTGCCCCCAGCCCCGCCTGGGGCCGCTCCGAGTCCGGCTTCGGCCTCGGCTGAGCGGGGCGACCCGTAGGCGGCTGGTGGGCTGAGGCGGTGGGGCCTGACGGCTCTCCCTTGAGCCCCCCACCCCTGCCTTGCACACTCCCGAACCGGGTCTGGCCCAGCCCATGGCGCTTCCTTCCACCACGCCTGCAGCCGGCTCTCCCCCATCCCCAGGGCTAGGCGGGTTCGCCCCGGATGCCTTCGGGGTGGTGGGCTTTGGCCGCATGGCCCAGGCCCTGTTGCTGCCCTTGATCGCCAGCGGCCAGGTGCCTGCTACCGCCGTGCGGGCGGTGGTGGGTACGGGCGCCTCGGCGGCCCGCCTGGCCGCCCAGCACGGCCTGGCGGTGGTCACCGATCCCACGGAGGCCTGGCAGGCCCCCGTGGTGCTCCTGGCGGTCAAGCCCCAGCTGCTGGCTGCGGCGGCCGAAGCCGCCCCTGGGCTGACCCCGGGCGGGGCCAGTGCGGGCGGGGTCGGGGCGGGCGAGGTTGGGGCGGGATGGGGCGAGCGGCCCCTATTGATTTCGGTCTTGGCCGGGGTCACCCTGGCCCGGCTCCAGGCCCTGTTCCCGGCCCATCGCATCGTGCGGGCCGTGCCGAACACGCCGGCCCTGGTGCGCCAGGGCCTCACCGGCCTGGCCTGGGGCGAGGGAATCCCCGCGGACCAGCAGCTCTGGGTGCGCCAGCTCTTCGCCCAGGTGGGTGAGGTGCTCGACCTGCCCGAAAGCCAGCTCGATGCCTTCCTGGCCCTCACCTCCTCCGGGCCGGCCTTCGTGGCCCTGGTGGCCGAGGCGATGGCCGATGGGGCCGTGGCCGCCGGCCTGCCCCGGGCCCTGGCCCTGCGCCTGGCCCACCGCACCCTGGCCGGCACGGCCGCCCTGCTCCAGGAGCAGCAGCTCCATCCAGCCCAGCTCAAGGACATGGTGGCCAGCCCCGGCGGCACCACCATCGCCGGCCTGCGCCAGCTGGAGCGTGCCGGCGTTCGCTCGGCCCTGATCGAGGCCGTGGTGGCCGCAGCCGAGCGCAGCCGCCAGCTGGCCTGAGACTTGGGCTGGGGCCTGCGCCTGCGCTTAGCCCTTGGCCTGGCCCAGTTTCGGTTCGGTGCCCGCCAGCAGCCGTTGCAGGTTGCTGCGGTGGCGCCACACCACCAGCAAGGTGGTGAGCAGGGCCAACACCAGGTAGGCGGGCCGTAGGCCGCTGCCGGCGGCGGCGAAGGAGCCCAGCATCAACAGGGGCAGGCTCAGGGCCGCCACCACGCTGGAGAGGGACACGATCCGGCTGGCGCTGAGGGTGGTCAAGAAAATGCCGAAGCAGGCCAGGCCCACGGCGGGCACCAGGCCCAGCAGCATGCCCAGGCCGGTGGCCACCGCCTTGCCGCCCTTGCCGCCCAGCCAGAACGACCAGCTGTGGCCGGCCAGGGCCGCCAGGCCCGCCGCCACCACCCACCAGTCACTCCCCCAGTCACTGGTGGCGGCGATCCCGTCGCCCTCCAGCAGGGCCTTGGCCAGCAGCACCGCCACCGTGCCCTTGAGCACATCCACCAGGAACACGGCCAGGGCCGGCCCCTTGCCGAACACCCGCAGCACGTTGGTGGCGCCGGTGGAGCCCGAGCCCAGGGATCGGATGTCTACGCCCTGGATCCAGCGGCCCGCCAGGTAGCCACTGGGGATCGAGCCGAGCAGGTAGCCGGCGGCTAGGGCCAGCAGGGTGGGCAGGAGCGGGGTCACAGCAGGTCGTCCTCCAGGGCGAGTTCGCTTGGGCCAGGGGCGAAGGCGAGCCAGAGCGGGAACTGCAGGATCGCCACATCAACCACCTGTTCGGCGGCGTCCACCAGGATGAAGGGCAGCTCGCCCCGCTCCTCCAGCCGGTCGGCCCGCTCGATCAGGGCATCGGGCCGCTCAAACAACACAATGCCGCTGTTGGGGCCGAAATCTTCCCGGCCCAGGCCGAGGCAATCCTGCAGGCCCCGCCGCCATTCGCCCAGCCGCTCCGGCTGGCCGGCCAGCACCAGGGTTTGGAAGCGCTCGCCGTAGAGGTCGCCGAGGATGGCGATGGCGGCGGCCCCCACCAGGGCATTGCGGTTGCGGCTGCCGGTGCTGGGCTGGGCGCCGCGCCCCCCCTGGAACAGGAACCAGTCCTCCAGCAGGCCGGCGGTGGGCGCGTCCAGGCTGCGGCGCAGTTTCCAGGGGTCGGCGTAGAAATCGGGCTGGCCGAGAAATTGCTCCAGCCGCTGGCGGATCAGGGGTTCGTCCTGGCTGAACAGGCCCGCCGCTGCCGGGGCCTGGGCCGGCGCGCCGCTGACCGGGCCCCCGGCGGCCTGCTCCAGGTCGAGGGGGGAGGGCTGCACCACCATCGGCTGCACCACCAGCTCCACCTGCTCGGCGGCCACGGCCAGCTCCTGGAGGGCCCCCACCAGATAGTCCTGGAAGCCCTTCACCCGCCGGGCCATCCCATCGGACTGGCCGGCGAAGCTGCTTTGGATCTCCCGTTGCACCTGGTCGCGGCGGCCCTCCAGCTCGGCCACTTCCTGCTCCAGAACCTGGCGTTTTTGGTGGAGCTCGGCCAGGGCTAGCTCCAGCAGGGCGGCTCCAGCTTCCGTCGTTTCCAGAAGGTTGCCGCTGCCCTGGCCCGATTGGGTTAGGGGGTCCGCCAGAGCCGGCGCTGGGGCCCCGCTTGCCTCGGGCCCAGGGGTGGCTTCCAGCTGGCCGGCCCCGGGGGGCCCGGTGGGGGCGTCCTGCGGCTCCAGGGGCTCGGCTGGGGCCCCTTCCGGCCCGTTCCAGGCTGCGTTCGCGTCAGCCCGGGGCCCTTCCGATGGGATGGGCAAGGGCGCGTCGGGGGCGGAGTCGCTCATGGCAGGGCGCTGAGGTGCTGGTGGAGCTGTTGACGCAAGGTTGTGGCATCGAACAGCACTGGCAAGAGGTGGATGCTGTGCTGTTCACGGAAATAGAACAGCACGGGCAGGGGCCCCCAGAACAGCCGCCAGCCCAGCCAGGCCTCGTAGGGGAAGCGGCGCAGCAGGCTCTGGCGACTCCACACCAACAGGGCATCGCTGGTGAACTGGAGCCGCAGCAGCTGGCTTTGCAGCAGCAGGACCAGGCCGAACAGGCCCACGGCCAGGGCCAGCCAGGTGGCACCGCCCCACAGCGGCAGCAGCAGCAGGCAGGCCAGGCCCAGGGCTACCACCCCCAGGGGCACCCAGGGGCGGGGCGCCAGGATCACGCCCGCCTCGGGGTCGGGGCCCGTCTGGGCGGCCTGGGTACCCGAGCCAGCTCCCGGATCGGCTGGGCTGGGTTGATCCGGTTGCAGGGGATCCATCGGCGCCGGGGTGTCCAGGGGCTCCATTCTGGGGAGGGGCGGAGCGGGGTAGCCCCTGGCCACGCGTTGCCGGCCGCCAGGCTCCCCTGCCAGGGATCTATTCGCCAAACAGCAGCTGGGTGAGCACCACGTCCACCAGGGACACGCTCACCAGGATCATCACCACGGCCCCGGTGGTGCTGCTGCCCACTTCCTTGGGGCCGCCCCGGGTGGTGAGACCCCAGCCGCAGGCGATCACGGCGATGATCAAGCCGAACACCACCGCCTTGATCAGCATCGAGGGCAGGTCGGAGGGCTCCATCCAGGTGCGCACCGAATTCCAGAACACCGAAGGCGGGATCGCATAGAGAGCGGTGCTGCTCAGCTGGCCCGACCACACGGCCACGGCGAAAAACAGCAGGCACTGCACCGGTGCCATCACCACCATCGCCACCACCCGGGGCACCACCAGGTATTCCACCGGGTCGGTGCGCAGCATCGTGATCGCATCGATCTGCTCGGTGACCTTCATGGTGCCCAGCTGGGCCGCATAGGCCGTGGCAACCTTGCCCGTGATCAAGGTGGCGGTGAGGATCGGCGCGATTTCGCGGGCCAGGCCGATCGCCAAGATGCCGCCCACGGTGGAGCCGGCCCCCTGTTTCACTAGTTCGGCCGCCACCTGGATGTTGAACACGGTGCCGGAGGCCAGGCCCGTGATCAACACGATCAGGATGCTGCCGGGGCCAGCCTCGAAGAGCTGCTCCATCAAGTCATTGGGACTGATCCGGCCCCGGGCGATCGCGGCGAGGGCCTGGCCGCCAATCATCAGGCTGCTGCCCAGCCGCCGCAGCCAACGGGGCCGCAGCCAGCGAGGTAGCCGCCTGGGCCGGTGGGCTGGTTGCGATGCCAAGGGGCTCGAGCTGGTGGGTTCGGGGGGCATCCGTTCGGACGTCAGTGGGGGGAGGGTTGGACCATCGGCTGATGGCCCTTCTGGGGCCAGTGGCGCATCACCACCAGGCCCAGGACGACAAGCACGGCCGGAAGCAGGCCCATGCAGAGGCGGATCGTGATCAGGGCGCTGGCGGGTTGGTGGCTGCCCAGGGCCTGCTCATAGCCACTGAGGCTGAGCAGGCCGCCGTAGCCCACCATCACCACACTGATGCAGACCTTCTGGGCCAGCACCATCCAGGCGCTGTATTGGCCGGCCGGTTTCTCCGGGTCGGCATCAATCGCATCGGGCAGCAACGACCAGGGGATCAGGTAGGCGGTGGAGGCGCCGATGCCGGCGGTGGTGATCGTGGTGAGCAGGGCCACCAGCTTGACCAGGTTGGCCCAGGAGCCGGTGGGGCCGAAGGCGGGATCCAAGGGCGGCAACACCAGCACCGCCAGGCAGCCGGCCACCCAGAGGCCACTGCCCAGGCGCAGGGCGACCAGGCGGCCGCGGCGATGGGAGAGTCGGTTCCAGAGCCAGAGCCCCAGCAGGGTGCTGACCAGGAACGGCAGCAGGATCCAGCGGCTCCAGCCCTCCGGCACCTGCAGCACCATGGGCAGATAAAAGAGGGCCACGGCCTGCATCAGTTGCAGGGCGCACCAAAGCAGCAGGTAAAGCCCCAGCACCCGCACGAAGCGACCGTTGTGGATCACCCGGCCCAGCAGGCGGCGGGTGGTGCCCGGCAGGCTTTCTGGCCGCTGGCAGTGGCGGGCGGCGGGCACCAGGCCCCAGCCGCAGATCAGGGTGGTGACCGTGATGATCAGGCCTGACACCAGCCCCACGGGCAGGTAGGTGGCGGGGTCATGGAGGTCCTTGACCAGCACCCCCGCGAGCACCGAGGCCACCAGGGTGGCGATGATCGAGCCGGTGAAGCGGGCCGTGTTCAGCTGGGTGCGCAGGGGCACATCGGTGGTGAGCTCGGCGGCCAGGGCCGAATAGGGCAGGTTGACGCAGGTGTACAGGCTGTTGGCGACCACCGAGATCAACAGGAAAATCCAAAATTTCACCCAGGCGTCTGGCCAGGGGGGCAGCCACCACATGGCCGCCATGGCCAGGCCCAGGGGCAGGGCGCTCCAGACGATCCAAGGCAGGCGCGGCCCCCAGCGGGGGCTGTTGGTTTTGTCACTCAACCAGCCGATGACCGGATCGTTGATCGCATCCCAGAGGCGGCCGCAGCCGTAGGCCAGGCCCGCCTGCCAGGGCGGCAATCCCGCCGCTGTGTAAAAGAGCATTAGATAGAAGCCGATCAGGGCCGCGCCCATGCCGGTGCCCACATCGCCCATGCCGTAGGACCAGAGCAGCCGGGCCCGGGCGCCTCCGCGCAGGTCGGCCGCGTCGGTGACGGGGCGACCTGAAGCGGGAGCCTGGCCAGGGGCAGGGTGATCACTCGGGCCGTTGCCACCACCCTGGTCCGACCCTGCTGAACCTTGATGGCCCTCGGGTTGGGCCCCTCCCCAGCTTGAGTCGTTGCCCCCTTCCCTATCTGTGGCCAAAGCTGCCTGTCCTGACGCAGGCCATAATGCTGCAGCTGCCCTGGTCCCAACTCTCGCCTGCCGGGCGGAGCCATGGAACCAAGGGTTTCCCAGTACAGGGGTACTGCTGCGGGCGTAGTTTAGTGGTAAAACCTCAGCCTTCCAAGCTGATGATGCGGGTTCGATTCCCGCCGCCCGCTTTGATGGATCGACCAGGGTTGTCCCGTTCAGGGGCTGGCCATCCCGGTATAAGGCTGAATGCTTTGCCCGGAGCTCTCCAGGATTAGCTTCGCTGCCCCTCCAGTGCCCCAGGTGGTCGTTGTCCCCCTGGGGGGATAGTTGGGCCCGTTTGTTGGCCCTGGCCGCTGCAGGCGCGAGCCGCCAGAGCTGCAAAGTTGCTGATAGGGTCAGACCTATCAATCAATTGAAACTCTGGGAATCCCTTAGGGGGCCCCAGATCGTTGCCCATGGCCCTGGTAGGGGTATCCGACTACTCCGGCGGACTCGCCGGCGCCGGCCCTGGTGCGGACGAGGATCTGCTTGCCCAATGGGAGCGTTCCCAGGGGTCCCCCGCTGGGATCAGCCAGCCAGATTTCAGCAACAAGGATCGGTCATCTGTCGGTCTGGACAGTCCATCGGGCTTCCCAGCTGATCGTTCCGCCGATCCAGAGTCCGCCGTTGGGGCGTTGGGATCAGGCCCTGGTCAGGATTCGCTTGGACCGAACGGCAGTGTCGCTCTTGATCCCAGCGGGCGATTGGATCGGGAATTGACCTGTTTGACGGGCCAACTTCCGGGGCTTTGTTTAGATCCGGCGGACCTGAGCCCTTGGGGCCAACTGGGTGCTAATTCCCCCCCGGGGCAACCCCCTGGGGAGGCGGTTGATTGGTGTACTGGCCTGGCCCAGGCACCAGGGAGCGAGGCCAGCGGCAGTTTGGTAGCTAATAACCTTTCGCCCCTGCTGGCGGGAGCTTTTGCGGCCGATCCCCTGCTGGTGCATCGCGATGGGGAGCCATCCTCCCCCTCCCAGTCACTTCCAGGGTTTGATTCCGGGGCGGACCAGGGTGCCGAAGCCCTCCTCCACCCCATGGATGCGGTTACTCAGGCCCGCTCTGTTGTCTCGGAGGTGTCCCCTTTCCAGCTGAGTGGTGAGCTGCAGCGGCTCGACGGGCCAGTGACGGACCTTGGGTACCCGACGGAGCAAGGGGTTCAGGATCGCTTGGGATCCCTGGCTGCCAAGCTGCAGGCCCAGGCGCTGCTGCTGGAGACCGTTTCCGGTGCTGGTCAGCTCATTGGTGCTTCCCCCAGCATCAGATTTGATGCCAGCGATGGGCTGCTTGATTCCAGCCAACTGATGCAGGCCAGCACGGGCCTCCAGCTAGCCGATGGCCCCCAACAAACCTGGCAGGAGGCCCTGGCGAGCGCCAACCAAACGCTCACTAGCTTCGGCAGCCAAACCAATTTCAACGCCCTAATCAAAGAGGTTTTCGGCACGGCTGGCACCGATAAAGACCTGTTGGATCAGCGCGTTGCAGCCCTGCAGCTCCAGCTGGCCGGCGATGGCCTCGGCCTCACGGTGGAATTGCGCAGCGATGCCGAACTCCATGGCGCCTTCGGCGCCTATGCCGCCATGGGCCCCACGGGTTGTGAGTGCATCTATCTCAACGCCGATTGGATCACCAATGGCGCCAGCTCCGTCATGATCCGCCAAGTACTGCTGGAAGAAGCGGGCCATGCTATCGATCGCCGCCTCAATGGCAGCCTCGATTCGCAAGGCGAAGAAGGTGAGTTGTTTGCCAAACTCCTCGCCGGGGAGCAACTCACCGACGCTGAGCGAGCCGCTATCGGGGTGGCAAACGATTCGGCTGTGCTCACTATTGACGGTGTGCAGGTGTCTGTGGAGATGGCAATAACCATCTACGTCTCGGGACTGCGGTGGGAGCGATATGCGGGATATATGAATGACAATACAAGTTTCTTTAATTCGGCGACGCCAACCTCCTATCCAAACTCGAATCATTATAGCAGCATTGGAACTAATATATCCACCCTGACCAACGCCGCGATAGGGGTAAATAGTGCCGAATACTACTCGGTTCAATGGCTCGGATATTTCAAGACGACAACGGCGGGGACCTATACATTCAGGACAAGCTCTGATGATTGCAGTTATCTATGGATTGGAGGCTCGGCGCTAAGTAATTATGTCGCTTCCAGTGCCGTTGTCAATAACGCCGGGCTCCACGGCATGAGAGAAAGAAGTGGATCTGTGATGTTGGCTGCTAATACTTATTACTACATGAGGCTGCAGTTTGGCGAGAACGGCGGCGGAGACGATGTTCAGCTATCATTGTTGGCACCAGGTCAATCCACATACGCATACGACCTCAGTTCCTATTTATTCAGTGCCTCAGGCAACAACCCTCCTTTCATCGGCGGTGTCGGAAATACCGTTGCCTACACAGAAAATGCCTCTGCTGTCACGCTCTCATCGGCACTCACCATCTCTGATGTCGATAACACCAGCCTCACCGGCGCCACCGTCACCATTACCGCGGGGCTCACATCCGGAGACATGCTCGGCTTCACAGCTCAGAATGGCATCACAGGTTCCTACAACTCGTCAACCGGCATTCTCGCCCTCACGGGCACTGCCACCGTTGCTCTTTATCAGGCCGCACTGCGTTCGGTTACCTACAGCTCCACATCCGATAACCCCACCACCACCTCCGCCAACCGCACCATCTCCTGGCAGGCCAACGACGGCAGCTCTCTCTCCGACGCAGGCACCTCAACCATCAATGTCACCGCTGTTAATGATGCTCCTCTTCTCACCGGTGGTGGCTCTCTATCAGCCATACAGGAAGAAACCAGCAATTCAATTGGTGCAGCACTGAATTCCATCGGCATCACCGCCACAGATCCTGACATAGGTGGGGTCATTTCTGGTTATGCCATTATTGGGAATACCGCCGACAGCGTCAATCAAGGAGCTTGGCAATATTCCACCAACGCAGGTACGAATTGGCACTCAATTGGTACCGTCAGTGACGGCGCCACAGCGCGTGCGCTTTCAGCGTCTACATTGGTGCGCTTTCTACCCGTCGCCCATTTCAATGGCGTACCAGCCGCTCTTACGATCCGGGCTATTGACAACTCCTATTCCGGATCCTTCTCCACCACAGCCTCGGGTCAAACTCTAGTCAATATCGACACCACAAGTAGGGGCAATACGACCGCAATCTCACTAAATACAGCTGCAATTTCAACCTCAATCACTGCCGTTAACGATGCTCCGTTACTCACCACCGCTGGCGTCATTGCCTCCGTCAATGAGGATTCCGCAAACTCCACATCTGTCTCCCTTTGGAGCTCAGCCCCGGCCTATGGCACCGGCGGCGGTAGCGATGAAAGCTCCCAGACGCTCAGCTACAAAATCACCGCAATTCCATCTTCCATTTTGCTCTTTAAGAGCGATGGCGCCACTTCCGTCACCGCTAACACCACGCTCAGTGCTTCTGATTTCGCTGCTCTGAAATATAAAACCGTGGCTAATGCCAACGGCACCGCCACCATCACCTTTGATGTGATCGACAGCGGCGCGGGCACCGCTCCAAATGTTAATACCCTCGCCAGCCAGAGCGTCTCCTTCACCGTCAATGCCGTCAATGATGCTCCCACCCTTAATGTTGGCCTCCAGTCTGTCCAGCTTGTCGAAGCTGGCGGAGATGGGACCAGCGCGGAGGTGAGTACTTCCCTCCTATTTGATGGCAGCAATGATGTTTTTGTCATCCCCGATAGTAACAGCCTCGATCTCAGTGCCAACTTCACCCTGGAAGCCTGGATTTATCCGACGGGTAACGGGGGATCGGGGGGCGCTGCTGGAGGCATCATCTTTAATAAGGAGTTTAGTTATGAGCTGGCACGGTTTGCCGATGGCAGCCTCCAATATGCCTTTAGTCCTGATGGACAAGGTCGGGGCTGGGTTGGTTGGACCAATTCGGGATTGTCTGTTCCCACGAATACTTGGAGTCATGTGGCCATGGTCAAGGCCGGTGGCACGGTCACCATTGTTGTGAATGGTGGCAGTGCGGCTGGAGGCCGCCAAAGCAGTAGCGCTGGCCAGCCCCAAACGCTCGTAGCCAATAGCCAGCAGCTTTGGATTGGCGGACGCCCCTTGCTGAGCCAATTCTTCGAAGGGAAAATTGATGACGTGAGGGTATGGAATCGGACTCTCGATCCAATGGAGATTGCCTCCAATCGCTTTACGCCTATTGGGGGAACAAGCTCTGGTCTTGTTGCCTATTACCAGCTCAACGAAGGTACGGGCACGCGTGGCACCAACCTTGCCGCCGCCACGGCTGCCATCGATGGTGTGCTGAACGGCGCGACCTGGTCGGACACGGGTCACCCCAGCCTCGAGGGCGCCAGCCCTTCCAGTGTTAGTGCGGGCGTCAACACCGCGACGATTACCCTCACGGCCGCTGATCCCGATGGCCCCTTGCCTAGCTACGGCACCACGGGCTGGACGGCGGCGGGAGCGAATCTCTTCAGCCTAGCCGGCACCTATGGACTGGCGACCCTGAATACCTTGACTGGCCTTGTTAGCTATACCCTAAACAATTCACTGGCCACGACCCAAGGCTTGGGCGCTGATGTAACGGTTAGCGATTCTTTTGTGATTACCGTCACCGATGGGATTGATCAGGTCAGTCAATTGGTCGCATTTAGCATCACCGGCAGCAATGATGCGCCTGTCTTGGATGCTAGTCCCGTTCTGAGCTTGAGCCATACAGAAGATTCAACAGCACCATCTGGGGCGGTTGGAAGCTTGGTTTCCAGCTTGATTGCCAAATCAGGAACGGCACCGGCGAATAGCAGCGATACCGATTCCAGTAATCCGGTCGGAATCGCCCTCACCGCTTTCGACAGCGCCACTGGTTTAGCGGGTGATTGGTACTACTCCATCAATTCCGGTTCCAATTGGACCCAGATCACAACGCCCCCCACTGAGACTGCGGCCCTTCTGCTCCGAGCGACCGACCGCCTGTATTTCAAGCCTGCCGCCCACTGGAATGGTTCGATCAGCCAGGCGATCACCTTCCGCGCCTGGGATCAATCAAGTGGCAGCGCCGGAGCTCTAGCCAATGTCATCACTAGCGGCACCGGTGGCAGTACCGCTTTCTCCACCGCAACCGACACGGTTGCGCTTACGGTCACTGCTGTGAATGACGCGCCGGTCGCTAGCGGGTCGGCAACCCTTGCTGCTGTCCCAGAAGATAGTTCCAGCCCTTCCGGCAGTACCGTCGCCACCCTGTTCGCTGCCAATTTCTCAGACCCCTTAGATGTTGTGAGCGGCGGCTCAACTGGCAACATCCTGGCCGGCGTTGTTGTGACGGCCAATGCAGCAACCGCTGGACAAGGCGAATGGCAATGGCTTAATGGCTCTACCTGGAGAGGTATTTCACCGTCATTGGCGGAGACCTCTGGTTTGTTCTTGAGCGCCGCGACCAGCCTCCGCTTCGTACCTACTGCCAACTTCAACGGCACTCCAGGCTCGCTCACCGTTCGGCTCGCTGATAGCAGCATCATTGCTCCCAGCAATGGCAGCACCGTTAATGCCCCCTCCAATGGCGGCACCACGGCCTATTCCGCCGCTACCGTCTCCTTAGGTACATCCATCACGGGCAGCAATGACCAACCGGTGATCAATGCGATCACCGCCACGGGTGATTTCATCGAGGGCAATGGCGAGGCTCCTCTCTCCACATCCGGCAGCCTCTCCTTTGGCGAGCTCGATGCCACCGATGTCGTCACCGTCAGCGAAACCAACACCGGCATCACCTGGTCTGGCGGCAGCAGCCTCGACCTCAACCTCAACCCGGCCGATATCGCTGCATTGATTGATG
>CALRQT020000018.1:0-47183 GCA_943370385.1 Pseudanabaena sp. UWO311 | reverse complement strand
GGTGAGATCGGTTTCGGTGATATTGGCTGGGCTGGTGCCAACTTTGGCGGCGAGGGTCGAGACGAGGCTGCCCACGGTTCCAGAAGGCGCTGAAGTGTCTTCTGTTTGGGAGATTGTTAGGACGGGAGTGGCATTAAGGATCGGCGCATGGTTCGTACCCGTGATCGTGATCACCACCGTGACGGTGCTTGCCGCTGCTTGATCGGATCCCGAAGCGCCACTATTGTCCGTGAGCGTCAGCGTATAGGTGAGGATCAGGGTTTCGTCCTTACCGAGGAATTCAAAGGCGGAATCCCCTGATGTCCCCGAGGTGAAGGTCCAATTGAAGGTGCTGCCGCTCGCGCTGGTGTTGGCCTCGAGGAGCGAGCCAGCGGTAGGACTGAGGGCCAACATGGCCTTGAGGGTGGTGTAGCCAGTGCCGCTGGTGCCCAGGGCCGGGGGCAAGGAGGCGCTCGGGAAGGTGCCCGAGAGGGCAACGGATGACACGGCGGCCGTGACGGTATCGGTGGTGTCGATATCCGTGACGATGAAGGAGCCAGCGGCGCTGAGGCTGGCGCTGATCTCCGTGAGGGCCGCCCCGTCTCCAGCGGTGGTGTCCTTGGCTGAGATCACGGGCGTGTCATTGGTGCCCGTGATGGTTAGAGTTATTGTTTCCGTATCAAAAAGGGCGTTGGCGCTGTTTTCAATCGCTTTAATTGTATAGGTGAGAACTAGATTTTCGCCCTTGCTTAGATAGTCGAATGAAGTTGTATCGGAGTTGAAGTTCCATGTAAGGCTATTCGTCAGTTGATAGCTTGTTGGAGTGCTCGAACTAATTGCGTCTAAAATTTTAACCGGTGTTAATATTTTCTCTGTAGCCAGTGAGAACATTTTGAGTAAATCGTCATCGCTTGGTGCTGCTGGATCGCTGCGATTCGAATTGCCAGAAACACTGAGAGTGCGACTCGCTAGGATTTGATCTGTCCCATCTGGATCACTCACCCTTAACGTACCAGTCTTTGTGAGGGCAGCATTGGTTTCAGGTAAGCTGATTGATTCTGCTGCTATTGGCTCGATGACGATCGCTTGGCAGCTTACGGTTGAGGTTGATCCAATCGAGACGATTAATTGCCCGTTGCTGTCAGCTTGGATATCGCGAAATATCAGATTTTCACTTAATGTTTGGCTTGCAAACAGATCCGAATTCTTTAGATTCTTTTGACTAAGTTCAGTTAGTCCACTTACGTAGACATCGATAAGGCTGCTATTGTTGTTAAGTGTGTAGACGCGAATTGTGTAGCCTCTGTCTTTTTCCAGTCCCTTAACTGTTATGTTCAGTTCATTAGCCATTTTAGTTTTGTTTAATCCAGCACCCGTAGCTGTTATCACATCATCAGCAACTTTTGCGTTGCTCAGGTACGGATCCATGTCGCTGCCTGGCCAATTGGCTGATGTAGCACTGGAGCCAGTTCCGTTCACCGAAATGCTTACACCGGAGAGTGTGGTTCCATCGCTATACCTTTTAACGGTATTAAGAGTGTTAGGTGAGCTTGATGTTGTGGCTTTTGTTAAGATATTCCAATCGTTTGACAACGTCGCTTTTGTGCTGCTCGCTGAAAGATCAACTTTTATGATATTCATGGAGCTTATATCTGGAGGATCATTCACCCCTGCGAGCTTGATGATGCAATCTTTAGTTGCCGAAAGGCTTCCGCCTGTGCCTGTATTACCTTGATCCTCAATTGTTATTTTGAGGGGTACTTCGGTTATATTGTTTAATTTGGGTGTGTAGGTGAGATTACCTGCCAGCTCGAAGAATTTGTTGAGCGACTCAATTGTGCCTTTAAGGATTTTCTTGACTGGTGTGCTGCTGCCGTCGATTGTAATACCACCCAGACCAGTGCTTGGAAGATTTATGACCCCCCAGGGAACTTCCAGTGTGACGGTTCGCTCTCCAGCAGTGCTTTCTGTTTCAGTGTCTATGTCCGCAAAAGTATTTGTGCCAAATAGAAGATTTCCTTTGGTGTCCTCCGTTAGGTTGAATATTGCGGGTGGATTTAATGTTGGCGCATCATTGATTGCTGTGACCGTATGGCTGATTAATGTGCTGCTGGCACTAAAAGGTGTTGTTTTTCCACGGATGCTGGCATCAATGGTGCTATTACTGGTAACGGTTGTGCTGCTGTCAATCAGCACCACCTCGAGTGTTGGTGCCGCTCCGTTAAAATTCGCGTTTGGAATGAAGCGGATGTAGTCTGTGTTTTTTAGGCTAAATGCACTGCTATCAGAAATCACATCTGGGATTTCATCCCAAGTATTGCCATTGCTTGAGAACTGCCATTTTCCGGCGTTCCCAACAGCAGTGTATCCAATAATGGCTACCCCTGCCAGGATGTTCGCAGAACTACCGCCGATTACGGTGTCAGCAGTATCGGAAAAGCTACCTTGCACGAAACTATTGATCGTGGCACCTTCGATATCGGTAGCATCTTCATCGATTGCTGGTAGTTCTGGGTCTGTCGATTCAATTACAGGTGCATCATTCACTGGCTTGATGACAGCTGTTAGTTTCACTGCATTGTCTGCATTGCTATAGCGTGTGATTCCACCAGTGGCTGTCACGTTGATGGACGTACCATCGGTAGGCAATTGGCCGGTACTGGCGTCAACCAGGCGAACAGTGAGGGATCCGGCTGTTCCGTTCCAGTTGCTATATGGTCTGAAGAGCAGGCTATAGCTACTTGGTAGATACAGTGCATTTGTCAAGCTAGGCGCAGAGGGTCCGCTAGCCGGAATGATGGTCCAATCGGTAGACCCATTTGCAGAGTATTCCCACCTGCCTCCAGTTGTGGCTGCATTGCCAACAACGATCACGCCGGCCATGGCATCGGCGCTAGAGCTGTTGGTTCCGGTTTGTTGATCCGTATTATCGCTATAGGCAGCGTTGGTACCGCTTCCATTAAATAGTGCAGCAACTGTCGCTTGGCTGAATTCGTCCTCTGCGGCATCTTGAAGCGGCACTTCGCTGAGAAGGCGAGTTGGAGCATCATTGATGCTATCGACCTTCAAAATAATGGTATCTGTGTTGCTGGAAAAGGCGGTGTCATCGCCATTGATGCTGGTATCGCCCCTAGCCCCAGCGATGCCTGTTGTGCGATCCCAGGCCCTGAAGGTGATACCGGTGCTGACCGTACCATTCCAGTTGGCATTGGGCTTAAAGGTGATGCGGGCATCGCTTGGTAAGAGCAGAGCTGCGCTATCTGATGTAGAACCGCTGAATGGTGTCCAACTTCCACCGCTAAGACGATAGTACCAATTGCCAGTGGTTGTATCGTGCTGGGTGATTGCTATCCCTAATGCATTAGTAGTGTCTTTGTCGGTTATTCCACCCATTAAGGCAAATACTGACGTGCCCGCTGTTGAAGCTATTGGCGTAATGGCATCTTCCCAGACAGTAATAGTTTGGGTCGGGGTACTCGCCGTTAATACCGGTGCATCGTTGCTGCCGTTGATCGTAATGGTGACATCTTGGCTTCGGTTGTCGACTAGGTTGTAGCCACTAGCAGAATTGAAGCCAGAATTATCGGTTACTTTGATTTTATAGGTTGCTGTGATCGATTCCCCTTCAGCAAGATATTGGCTTAGGCTGTTATCAAGTGAAAATGCCCAGTTTACGGCTCCTTCCCGTGCCGTGCTGCTAACGCCGTCGCCTGTGATTGTGAACGTGTTGACGAGATCAGCCAGGGCTGTCGCCATGGCGCTGTTCACCGAGGCCCCTGTTGAAGCCGATGCACTGCCGTAGCTGACACTGACATTACTTAAGTTGGTTTGGTCGAGATCAGTGAATGTTATCGAACCACTATCGGTTAGGTAGCTGGGGTTTCCTGCTGATGGATTCTTGTCTTCTTGAACGGCGCCTGTGACATCACCAATAGTAATGGTTGGTGTGTCATTTGTGCCCTTTACATTTAGTGTAATCGTTTGCTCGGCCGTAGCTGTTGCGCTGTCGGTAACACGAATCGTGTAGGTGAGGATGAGTTCTTCGTCCTTAGCTAGGTAGTCAAAGTATTCCGTATTGGAATCAAAGCTCCATGTCAGTGTTCCCGTAGTGGCCGTATTGCCAATCACTGGATTGGGTGTCAGTGTGAGCATGGCTTTCAGCTGATCGTCGCTGGAGCCAATCCCCGTAGTGATTCCTGTTTTTGCCAAGGACACAACGCTGGGTGTAACCGTATTGCTCCGATCAAGATCACCAATGGAAAGGGTGCCTGTTTTCGTAAGTTTGCTGTTGGTTTCCGTGAGTGAACCCGTTGCACCATCACCACTCCCTATGGTTATTGTTGGGTCATCATTGGTGCCCGTAATTGTAATCGTAATCAATTGATCGGCTGTTGCATTTGAACTGTCGGTAACCCGTGCCTTGTAGGTGAGTGTAAGCACTTCTCCATTGGCAAGATAGTCGAAGGCTTCTGTTTTCGAATCGAAGCTCCAATTCAATGTTCCAGTTGTCACCGTATTGCCGATGACTTGTGTCGGCGTGAGGCTGAGCATCTCCTTGAGCTGAGCATTCGTCGATCCGATCCCACTGGTGACCCCACTACTGGTTACCGAAACAACCGTTGGCGTCACTGTGTTTGTGACATCGATATCTTCAATGCTCAACGTTCCCGATGCTTTTATTCCACTATTTGATTCGGTTAGGTCTGCTGTGTCACTGTCGCCCACTCCCACTGTAATTGTTGGAGCATCATTTGTGCCTGTTATTATGACTGTGACATCTTGCTTACTTGTATCGATCTGGTTGTTATCAGCAGCCACCGTAATGCCGCTGTTGTCAATTATAGTGATTCTATAGGTGACCGTTATTGTTTCACCGGCTGGCATGTATTGTACCAGGCTATTGTTAATAGCAAATGACCAATCAACAGTTCCATTATTGACTTTTTTACTCGCATCCGTATCAGCACCAACCCCTGCCCCTGTTATCGTGAATGTGTTTATCGTATCTTGTAGTACCGCTGCTAGTTCCGTTGAAATACTCGCGCCAGTAGATGCTTTCGCGTCTATATACTCATAGGTGGTTGTGCAGACTTGGAGATGATCATTGTCCTTAAAGGTTAGGGAGCCGCTATCTTTTAGTTGGGGGGGTGTGTCTGTTGAAACGTTTAGATCTTCTTTGACATTACCCTCCACATCGACAACCTTAATGGTGGGTGAATCATTGGTGCCGCCAATTTTGATAAGCACTGTTGACTCGTCATAGTTTTGTTCCTGTCCTACCCGATCGGGACTATTATCTGTGGTCCTAATTGTGTAGGTTAGTTCCATGCTTTCTGTCGGCTCTAGGAACTTAAAGGAGCTATCACTGAGGCTGCCGCCCGTGAATTTCCAATTGAAGTCTGTTCCTGTCGTTGGATTGGCCGCCAGTGGTGAAATACTGCTGCTATTGCTACCACTACCCACGCTTAAACCCAGCATCGCCTTGAGACCGGCGTTATTATTATCGGTGAGACTAGTTGGCACTTTCGAGGGGTCATAATTGCCGCCACTAATCGACACCGAATAGACCGTCGTAGTGATTGTGTCAGTGAGATCAATGTCGGTGACAGTCATGCTACCAGTGCTGTCGCTCAAGGCTTGTGTATTGGCTTTATCGGCAATGGTTGCCACATCGTTGCCATTTCTGATCACCGGTGAGTCGTTTGTTCCTGTGATTGTGATTGTGATCGTTGTTGTTGTCCAGTCTTTAGCATTATTGCCTGCGCCGTTGCCGGCAGCACTACTATCTATGAATTTAAGCGTATAAGTTATAACGAGATTTTCGCCCTCGCGGACAAAATCAAAGGCCTTATCACCGCTGTCACCAGTTGTAAAATTCCAATCCACCTGTGTGCCACTTGTTGGATCAGCCTTAAGGGCTGAATTTGCATCCGTTGCCGTCAGTGTCAGCATCTCCTTTAGGGCTTTATAGCTATCATCGCTTAAGGCACTTGGTAACTTGCTTCCTGAGCTGGTAAATGTTCCCGATAGTGATAAGGAGTCAATGGTTACCGCCACCGTATCTTTGATATCTATATCCGTTACCGTTAGGTTGCCACTGGTGGATAGGGTTGTGTCCGTCTCCGTTAGTGAAGCTGTATCATTACCATCTTTAATTGTTGGTGTGTCGTTTGTGCCAGTAATCGTGATACTAACCTTTTGTGTATCGGTGGCGTGATCGGCGCTGCTATCTTCGGCCTTGATTGTGTAATCAAGTACGAGTGTTTCATCTTTTGCCAGGTAGTCGAAACCATCTGTTTTGGAATCAAAGTTCCACGTTAATTTTTGGCTTGTGGGTAGGACTATCTCTTTGCGGAACAGGGCAACATCTTGATTGATTGAATCGTTATTGCTCTTAATACCGCCATATTCTATTGTGTACCCATACCCCGCAAGACCCCTTGGGACATCATTCCATGAGCGTATTCCTCGGGACACCATAACCAGAACGTCTTCTTGGCCTACCCCTGGTAGACCTGAATGGTTAAGATCGTTTGGTTCTAAAAAGTCTTTTGTAGCCCAGTTCTGATACATGTAACCTATATTGGTTCCTGCATTATTGCTTTCTTGTATAGGAGTTAGGGTGAATATCTTTCCGGCTTCTGGTCCGGTTGCCCAGGTCCACTTTCCTTCTGATTCTTCTTGGTTTATATATATGATTGGTGTTGCATAGGTACTGGAGGCTGGGATGTTATTAATTAGTAAATAATTATCTGTTCCCCCTAGAAATGACCTGATCTCTCCGTTTGATAGCATGAGATTAAAAATGTATTGATCTTCCGCATCTGATGTGACTGTCGCGAGGTAACCTTGATATCCGTTATATTCTTTTTTCTCTGCAGCGGCTTTCGCTTGCTCCCAGGTCACGGATCCATTCGATGCTTTGACGTATTCGTAGTAGTGAATAGACCCATCATTTGGGTCTGTAAACGGTCCGGATATATTTGAAGCTTGCTGTAGCTTCTCACCATCCTGCCCAGACCAGATCCATTCAGCACCGATTGCTGAGGCACTGATTCCATTTGATTTCTGTGGCACCACCCAGTTCGATGGCACATAACTGCTGCCATCCTTGAAATAGAGGGATGTCCAGCCTGTGGGTACATTCTTTTGCCAGGCATCTATAAATGCTTGACTATTCCAACCCCCCGGATAACTGCTATCAACGCTGATGTCTTGCGATGGGTTTGGATCGACATTCATCACCTGCCATTTTGATGTATCACCAGACCAATTAGCCCTGCCATCTGATATCGAATAATACCAGTTATTTGTGTTTGCTGGTGAATAGTCAAGCCAAGCTTTTAGGCCGCCATAGTTGCCACTGTCTCTGACCAAAAATGACAGAACATTGGGACCCTTTTTCAAGGCTAGATTATTGATGTTGAATTGGGTTTGATAAGCCGTGTTGTTTGCGATGCCAGTATCACCAATTTTGACCCCATTGAGATACACATCCGCATAGTTGTCGGCTGTATAGGCTAATCTTGCACTTGTATTTTTTAAGGCAAGTGACAGATAGTCTTTGTAGGCTGCCTTGTCAAGATCTGCGGTTCCAGCATAGGTTCCTCCAATCTCCAGGCTATCCACAGTGGTAGTTACGTTATCGCTGATGTCTACGTCATCAACCGTGAGGGTCCCCTCAGTCTTTAACCCCTTGTCAGGCCCAACTTCTTCTGTCAAACTTTTTTTGTCTTTATCTCCGTTGCCCGTATCGACTGAAATATCTGGGGCATCATTTGTGCCCGTAATGGTGATGCTCAGTGTCGTTGTCGAGCGTCCTATGGCCTCCGTTCGGTCATCGCTAACCGTATAGGTAAACGTGTCGATCCGGCTTTCTCCCTTGGCAATGCCTTGTACAGATGCGAGGGTATTGTCTAACGTATAGGTGTAGCTCCCATCGGTATTGGCCTCCAAGCTGCCATAGTTTCCAACTATTTTGCTGGCAACGCCACCACTAATTGGTCCCTTTTGCCAGCCGCTTTGTACGCCAGTGATCGATAGGATTTCGTCACTATCCGGATCCCAATTGGCTACGGTATCGCTGATTAGGTTCCCTGACACCGTACTGCTGGTTGTTGTTTCTAAGCCCTCTTCAACTGTATTTTGATTCGTGCTAGCAATCGGAATACGGTTGATTACTACGGTAATGGTGCCTGAGGCGGTAGCACTGCCACCTTCTCCTTGGTCTTGGCCACTGCCTACAATACCGCCAGTGGAGGCATTGCTGTTCTCGTCGTTGAGACTCCAAACCAGGTCAACATGGTTGTAATTTAGATCGCCAGCGATTGTGCGCTTGTTGCTATAGGTGATGTTCCTAATCGCTTCGTTCACACGTACGGTCGTTGCCGCATGGTTCCACGTGATGCTTAGGGATCCTCCGCTTTGGCTGTAGGTTCCGATGGTTATTCCTGAGTAGATGAGATTGCCAGTTGCCCCATCGATTGAGCCTAATTTTCCACTGGATCCAAACAGATCATCGACGCTGGCTCCGCCGGCCCGCTCGATCTTAAGGGTGCTGCCAAACCAATCCCCTGAGGCAGTGCCAAGGGCCTGCAGGTCCGCATCACCTAGGCGCACATCGGCATCGATCACCACGCCAGGGCCAGCTTGGACATAGATGTTGCTTGAATTCTCATCAAGATTGTCAATGCTCGGGGCGTCATTATCACTGCCAATCGAAAAACTACCGCCAATACTTGCCGTTAGTGGCGTGCTGCTTAGGGATGAACTTGTATTGCCGCCATCATTGAGCGTAACGGTGACGACCCTCGTTTTTGTGCGCCCAGCATCGGTTGGGTTTTCTGATAAGGTGCTATAGCCTATGCTTGCTATCAGTTTTTCTACGGCTTCATAGGTTGCGTCTACAGTTGTAAAGCGGATGACTAGATCGTTGTTTTTGCCACCGCTAAACGTTCCGAAATCATCACTTTGGTAATAAATTGTTCTACCGCTAATGGTGAGGTCATCATCTGTTTCGATGCTGATGGTATCCCCATCCACATAGGTTTGGAAGTGGATCGTGAGGGACCCCCCGTTGAACTGACTAGCATCAGGATCTTCAATTTTTACAGGGATGTTGAGCTTGTTGATAAAGAGTAACGGCGTTGTATCGCCTTCTCGATAGCTACCACCGATGGCTGAACTGGTCGTATTCGTGACTTTCCCATCGATTGTTGGTGCATCATTAACTGACGTAAAGTTCAAATCGATATCAACGCTTTTTTCAAGCTTGATTGCCAATCCGTCCGTATTTATATTTGCACCATCATTTAGAGTGAGCGTGATAGTGCGCTTCAGATTGGATGGATTATCACTTGCATTCGAAAAACCGATGGCACGTATTAGGGCCTGGGTCTTGCTAACGGTTGCATTCGTATTCAGTGTGATTTTTAGGGCGGAACCATCCACCCCATTGCTTATTCCATCTATTGAGCCAATCAATAGTCCTCCTTCAAAAATCTGTGTTATGCCACTTGTCGTATCAGTAGTACTTGTAATTGTACCCCTGTTGAGAACAACCAATTGATCTTTGTTTGTTCCATTAATAGTTATCTGTGCTTGTACAAAGCCACCGTCAAAACTTACTGGGGAAGTACTTGGCCCTGGTGGCAATACGATGTTATCGGCAGGAATGTCTGGATCTGATATTGTTGCATTAGGAGCTATTACTGTCGCTACTGCTTGTTCTGTGTAGTTTACTGTGCTTGTATTTGCAATGCTTGGTTGATCATTCTTTAGGGTTACTGTGAATTCAAATTTGGCTTCTTCTGTGTCGTTTGACCCCGAACTTGGATTTACTATCGGTCCCGTTTTAATAATTAGCTTTCTTGTAGTGCCATCAGGTGCGTCTAGATTGTTGTTGAATTTCACTGCACGCAACACTTCTTGGAATGCCGCTGCAGTTGCTCCATTTTCTTTGCTGAGTGTTAATATGCCTGTATTTGAATTGTAGTTTTTTGTGATTCCTGTGCTCCCAGTATCAGTATCGAGCGTATCCCCTTGTTTATGATTTTCAATTTCTACTGTTAACTTTAGGATGCCATCTCTTGCGTCGACTATCACTGCATCTGGCAGCAATACTGTTGATGTTTGCTCTGTGAAGTTATTCGATGTATTTATTGTTAAGGTCGTATCATCGTCTGCCCCACTTAAATTGATGTACACTACTTCGTTTGCGGTTTTAGCGGGTAGTGGCAGTCCCTGGTCCGTTACAGTGACACTAAATGTAGTTAGATAGGCACCATCAAATAGTGCTTCTATGGCAGTATCATTGGGTACGAATAGATAATCTCCTGTGCTAGCTTTCAGATAAAAATCTCCGTAGCTGCTGCTTTTTGTCAAGTCATAGGTCAAGCTTGATGGGTCAACAGCAGGATCTCTCTTGTAGTTTGCTGGTGTTCCACCAAACAGACTAAACGTTAGTTTATCTCGTGTTGTTTCAGCATCGCTTGCGGTAAATTTCCCTATTGTATCTGCGAAGGTGTCATCAGCTGTGGTGTCACTATAATTCATTACTACATAACTAATGCTCGGCGGCTGGTTGATATTTTCTTTTTCAATTGTTGGTGTGGCTGGCTGACTTGTTGATGGGTCTGGGCCCGTATTTGTTAGGCCTGCATCCTTAACCCTAATTGCGCCTGTGATGCTGGAGTCGCTTGGATTCTTACTTTTATGGTTATAGGTTATGCCTCTTAAGAGCGCTTGAAGACCAGACAGGCTGGAGGTGGGTATCCCACTGTCTGTAAATGTAGTCGTAGCAACCTGAAGATCACTTCCCTTCGCTGTGAGTATTAAAGTTGCATTTAATGCGTCGGCTGGTCCAATGTTTGTTCCATTATTATATTCTGGTACATGCCAACTCGTTATTACCTGTGTGTTTGCTGCACCATCTAGATCTCCTGGCCCCCCATCCTGGATTGTAAATTTTGGGTATATATCTGCTTCGTTGTCATCGCCTGGATCGCTAGTATCATCTTTGATTGAAAATTCCACAGTACCGCCCCAGGCAAACCCGCTAGCTGTAATAATGGCATCTTCACCTGGCTTATAGTCGCCCTTATCTGTGGTTACCTTGGCTAGGTTTAACGAGCTATAGGACACGACACCAAA
The DNA here is from genome assembly GCA_943370385.1 of Pseudanabaena sp. UWO311. GTDB lineage: Bacteria > Cyanobacteriota > Cyanobacteriia > PCC-6307 > Cyanobiaceae > BAIKAL-G1. The sequence continues at coordinate 36,053 of CALRQT020000018.1, read as the reverse complement.
AGGTGTTGGTGGAGTTCCTGGTTTGAGTGTAAAGATGCCAGCTTTGGTTATGTTGTTATAGACGTAGTCGACTAAAGCATATTCTCCGCCCCCGAGATTGATGGGGATATTTGTGTAATTTGTGGCCAGCATGAAATCTACCCCGCTAATGTTAATTACCTCCTCATTGCCATCGGCAATGCCGTTGAACTCCATGGTCATTTCCGTGGCGAGCGAATTGTCTGTGTCTTTTATTTCCGCATCGGGCATCAATTGTATGGCTGTATTTGTTGCGCCAATACTCTCTTTCCATTGGGCGGTTGTATTGATTCCTAAGGTACCACTATTAAGATCTATGATGGCCTCGTCGTTTTTAGCGACAATTGTTGCCGTGCCATTAATTTTGTTTGAGTCAAGGCTCAGTTTTCCCGCTTGGTTGTCGTTGTTTCCGTCGTTGATCCATACTTCAAAACCGCGTGTGGTCTGTTTTTCATTATTTGATGGGTTATCTTGGGTATTGCGTAGTTGTAGTGCTTCTAGTACTGATTTGACAGTGGACTCATTGGCATTGCTATTCAAATAGATTGTTTGCGTTGTTTCCTTGCTTGTTTCATTGAGTGTGCTTTCCATAATGGTTCCAATATTGATCCATTGGCTGCCATCATTCACCTCCACTGTTTTGCCTTGATGGGACGGCGTGTTCGTTGACCAAGCCGGTCCATTGGTTAACACCCCATTTTTACCGGTTCCCGCTGTAGCACTATTGGTTGCTGTTTCACCGGTGCTTTCATCCAGTTTGTAATAGGCTAATAAGCCTGCTGAAGAACCCGAGATCGTTGTTTTGTTTTCTGCTGTGATTTGTTCCCGCTCTCGTGCTACTGACCAGATTCTTACTTCGGCAAGATTTCCTTGCAACCAGGTTGCTCCTGGGTTGGCACTATCCCAGCCAAGCGTGAGGTTGCCAGGGGAACTTAGGTTTGCTGTGCAGGTAAAGGTGCTGGCGACAATGCCATCCACATAGGTATTAAAATCATTGGCTTTTCTAACCACTGCAATGTGATGCCAGCTCTCATCATATAGATTGGGTGATGTTCCCGGTCCGTAGAAGTTTTGCCCAGCTAGCTGTACTGATAGACGACCACCGGTAGCAAATACGACGATTCCATCGCCCCCATAATTTTGTCTTTTGCTCATGATCATCGGATAGCTTTGCTGACCCTGGCTATCCATTTTCACCCAGGCTTCGATGGTGAAATCGCTTGTACCAAACTGTAAGGTCTTGTCGGTAGGATTTTCTGCAATATTAATGTAGTCATTGTCGCCATCGAATCTTAATGAATGGCTAAATCCTGCAGTTCCCCCGATTCTGACAGCGCCTGTAGTAGCTGCCGTATCACTTGGGATATGGAGGCTGTCGCCAGCAACTGAATTGGTAATCTTTACATTAATAGTGCCTTCGCCAAAGCTGCTGTTTGCAAAGTCGATATCTTCTACTGTGACTCCAGACTGGAATAAATTCTGGCTATTTGTACCCGGCTTGTCATTGATCCCGTCAATTTCCGTCAGTACGATCGCATTGGTTGTGCCGCTTATAGAGGGTGCATCGTTTACTGGTGTTACGTTGTGATTTAGCATTACTTTATTCAAAGAATAGGCCGTAGTTCCCCCACGAACCGACACGTCAAGCTGTCCGCCCGACGCAATACTTGTGGACGTATCTATGAGTACTGTTGTGATTTCTGGTGCTTTGCCGTTGAAGTTTGCTACTGGTACAAAGCGAAGCCTGTCCGCGGCGGAGAGTAAAAATGCTGCAGTTACATCTGCTTGGTTACCTAGCTCAACCCAGTCACTGGTTCCATTGATGAGGTATTCCCATTTGCCTTTACCAGCAGTATCGCTCGTGTAGTTTGTAATCGCTACTCCGGCTAATGTGTTAGCGCTGGAACCGCCATACACGTAGTCAGCGCTATCGTTAAAGTTGTAGAAGAATAGGCTTGCTACCGTATCTCCCGGTGGGGTTAATGTGTCTTCGTCAATGGCGGTGAGGGTTGCTGAGCCACTGGCGACTGGAGCATCATTAACGGCGTCAATTTTGATTGATATGGTGGCTGTTTCGGTTATTTCAGCGGTTGCTGCTCCAGTGGTTACCGTGTAGCTGAAACTATCCGTGCCATTAAAATTTAGATTCGGTGTGTAGGTCATCGATCCATCGGCCGCCCAGCTGACCGAGCCGTGGCTGGCATTGGTGATCGCAGTGATTTTGCGGTTGGCGTCTTCAAAACTGTCGGCCGAGGCCCCATTGCTCCCCGTGATTAGGTTGACACTGATGGCTGTGTCCTCATTGGTGGTTAGGCTGTCGTTACTGATGTCAGCTACTGCCTTCACCACTTGGAGCAAGGTGGCCTTGCCAGCGCTCAGGCTTGTGCTCCCCCCTCTGGTTGCCACATTGATCAGGCTGCCGCTCGTGACTGTTGTTGGAGTCTCAATTGATACGATGACTAACCCCGGTGTTGTGCCATTAAAATCGGCAGCTGGTAAAAATCGCAGTAGGTCTGTGGCGGCTAGGCTAAGGGCAGATGTGTCCGAATTTGTGCTGCTAATGGTTGACCATGCGCCACTTCCGCTTTTGTATTGCCAGACCCCTTTGGCCGTATTTTCCGTATAGTTCGTGATGGCAATTCCAGCCAGTAGGGATGCTGTTGATCCTCCGGTTATTTGGTCCGCTTGGTCGGAGAAGATACTGCTGAGGGCGGAATCAACAGTTTGCCCCGTTAGGGAAGCCTCTGCCGTGTCTTCGTCTTGTGCTGTTAGGTTCGCATAGTCGGCTTTGAATGTTGGCGCGTCATTGATGCTTGTGACGCTCACAATCACTTGGGTGGCCGTGCTTGACTCCAGACCGCCATTATCTCTCGCAACGGCGGTGAAGGCGTTGACGCTGCCATTATCATTGGCAGCTGGAGTCCAGTAGATGGTCCGTGTGCTATCAACAAGATAGTTGCTGCTTGCATTCCAAGCAATGGCTGCACTGGCATTGGCGCCAATTTTTAAGGTTCCACTGCTGATCGCTTTGATTACAAAGGCAGTCACACTGCCATCAACATCGGCCTCGTTTCCTTGGGCCGCCAATTCAGCGAATGTGATTTCTACAGTTGTGTCTTCATTGGTCGTATCTGCGGCGGCCGCAAATGTCGTTAGGGTCGGGGCGTCATTGACTGCCGTGATATTGATTGTGGTTGTTGCTATTCCCGTTTGCACTCCATTCTTTGCTGCGTCCTTATTGACGTCTTTTACCGTGTAGGTAATTGTTCGTTTGTTCGCTAGCTTGGTTGGATCTTCGCTACTGCTTTCATAGGTCACAGCCCTCAGCATCGCTTGATAGTCGGTGATCGTGCCTTTGCCCGTAAATGTCAGCACACCTTTTGTACTGTCATAGCTTGCTGTTATTCCGCCGAGAAGTTGGCCCGCTGCGATCGCTAATTTGTCACCAGCAGTTAGGCCTGCCGTGATCGCTACGGTTGCACCTGAGCCCAGTTCCGTGTCGTCTGGGTCGGTAATTGTGAGTGCCGAGTTAAATGCTAGTGCAGATCCATTTTCCGTATAGGTTGCTGTTGCTGCTGCCGTGATGACTGGCGCATCATTCAGTGGTGTGATGTATACATCAACGAAATCAGAGTTGCTGGAAAATGCAGTGGTCCCACCATTGGTTGTGGTGCTAACTTTTGTTCCACTAGTTCCGCTGGTTTGATCCCATGCCCTGAATTTCAATACGTTTTGTCTGGTTACGTTTGTTGGTGGGCTCAGTGGAGTGGTAACCTTGGATTTGTAGTAAATACGGGTATTGCTGTTGTCGGCTAATAGTAGGCTTGAAGAGTCACTTGTGGCTCCCATTGGAATCCATGTTGTGCCACCATCAGTTGTGTAGTACCAGGTTCCATCTGTTTCCACTGTTGCGTTGATTGCGATCCCCTTGATCGCACTACTATCTTTGTCTGTTATGTTCGCCAATAAGCTTGACACCGCGTTGCCATCACCTGCCGCCGGCATTGCTCCATTCTCACCCGTATAGAGCAAGATATTTGGAGTGGTATCTGTTAACTCTGGTGCGCTGTTTGTGCCCGTGATGTTGATTGTTGCCGTGGCAGCATCGCTGCTATTGCCGCTTACATCGCCATCATTGACCGTATAGCTGATGGTGCGATTCGTTCTCGTTCCATTGACTGTCGGATCACTGCTTGTACTTCTGTATGTAATGCTGCTTAGAGCTAGCTGGTAGTTTGCCAGTGTGTCCGTTCCCGTCAGGGTGAGTACACCTGTTACGGTGCTGTAACTCCCCTTAATTGCAGCCGTATCGATAAAGGCGAGCAGATCTCCAGCCACTGGGTTGGTGATGCTGATGCTGGCGCTACCTAGGTTGCTGTTGTCTGGGTCTGCAATGGTCAGGCTTGGCTGAATTGCCGCTGCAACACCATTTTCTGTGTAAGCGAGGGGGGTTGATGTTGTCGTGATTGTCGGTAGATCATTGTAACCATTGATGGTAATGCTGATGCTTTGGGCCGTACCATCGGATGCGTAGATGGTGAATGTTTCAGCAAGAGTTGCGCCGGTCTGCAGAGCCTTAACCGTGCTGTTGGCGTTGTTTAGGCTATAGGTCCATGTTCCTGAGGAGGTCATTGCCACGGTGCCGTATCCACCGCTGCTGGCAGTTCCACTGGTTATGGCTTTAAAACTATTGGCTGTGCCATCCACATCGGTTGTGGTCAAGCTACCTGTAATAGTGGCTATATTGATAATGCTGTCGTTAGCTCCGCCTGATTCCGTAACGGAACCATCTTTAGTCCCCCCAAATATAGCGGCATCGTTGCTTCCCGTGATCGTAAACTTGGCACTCACTGTCCCTGTTCCGGGTGCGGCGCCATTGTCAATCACCTGAACATCAAAACTATCGTCGACGCTTTGGGCTGCCGTTGCTCCTTCCGCCCCCTTGAGGGCCTGCGTTGCTGTTTCATTGTTATCAAGTGTGTAGGCGATCTCCTGCGTTGCTATCGTTAGCGTTGCAGTTCCATAGGTCCCCAACTTTGTATAAGTTGCACCATTGTCGGTACTCACCCAGCCGTTTGTACCAAGCCATGTCTGATCAATTGTTGCCGTACCATCCTTATCCTGGATGGTTAAATTGATGGTGCTACTGTTTGTACCTGCGATCCCATTTATGCTACCACCATCTTCCACCAAGGTTTGACTAGGAGCCGAGGCCGTTACGGTTGGATTGTCATTGCTACCTGTGATGGTGAACACCGCATCCCTGCTAGCACCTAGGCTGCCATCAGTTACATAGACTGTAAATGAGTCAGTGACGTTACTCAATGGTGTTAAGGCTTGAGTTGCTGCAGCATGATTGTCGAGCTCGTAGCTTACAAGTCCGCTAGCCAGGGTTAGGGTTGCTTTGCCATAGGTTCCTAGCTTGCTATAGGACAGGTTGTCGCTATCTAGGCTCCACCCTGCATTGACTAGGGCAACGGTGTCATAGCTTGCTGTCGTTTCGGCATCGGCTTTGGTGAGTTGGATTGTGCTCTTAGGAGTTCCTGCAATTGCATTATTGGTGCCACCTGCTTCCACCACCGTTTGGCTCGCTGCTGCTGCCACCAGGGTTGGATTGTCATTGCCCCCCTGAATACTAAACGTGGCGCTAACGGTTCCCTTTAGATTCAGATTGTCGATTACGGCAACACTAAAGCTATCATTTACAGTGTCTCCATCCTTCAATGCTTGCGTTTCAGTTTTTAGGTTGTTTAATGCATAATCGACTACCCCTGTGGCTTTTGTTAGGGTTGCTGTTCCATAGGTTCCAGCTTTGGAATAGGTTAGGCCGTCATCACTGGTGCTCCAGCCAGCTGCCAATAAATAACTGCCACTAAATGTCGCCGTGCCATCCACGTCTGTAGGTGTGAGTTTTAGACTGCTACTATTTATCCCTACGGTTGCGTTGGCGTTGCCACTTTCTTCAACAAGGGCTAGAGCTGTTGTGCTTGTGCCACTAGGGGTATCGTTTGCCGCCTTGATATTTATTTTAAAGTTTCCAGTGGTTGTTAATGATCCATCCGATACTTGTACGTTAAATGTCTCAGACGTGTCATTAATTCGGCTGTTGATTGCTGCATTATTGGGTTCAAAGCTGTAGGCCCCTGTGGCTTTTGTTATCGTCAGTGTTCCATAGGTGCCTGTTTGGCTCACTGTTGTGCCATTGTCGGTTCCCGCATTAATTCCGTAACTAAGGGTTGTTCTTTGATTGCTATCTTTGCCGGAAAGTGTTCCGGTTTGGTTCGCAAATGTATCACTAGCACTGGTATCCGTAATCGTTAGAACCACTTCATCAAGTGTTGGAGCTAGGTTTTTTTCAATTGTAGTGGTGGCTTTTGCCATCTTGTAGCCACTAGCATCTGCTGATTCAACCGATGCCAGGTTGATCACGATATTGTTATTTGTGCCGGCATTTGGCGTTACCGTGACTTGGTAGGATGGGATTGGTTGGCCATTACTATCCCTTAATTGGATGAAATTACTGAGGCTTCCATTTGTTGCTGATAAATCTCCAATGTCAACGCCGATGACATCATCGCTGAACACGATTGTTGCCGTAAATGCAGTAGTTCCGTCATGGGTTGCCGGTGCCGTGATCAGCGGTGAAACCAGAACATTGAGGATCAGGCTGGCTGGATCTGAATACGCTTTACCATCGCTCACTGTAAAACCTATTGCAGCATAATTTAGGGCGACAACCCCTGCTGCTGGCGTATAAATTAGTTTACCTGCTTGAAGGTCGGCAAGGCTTACAACTTGATCTTTGTTAACGTCTACAGGTCCACTGCCATTGTTTAATGTTAATTTCCCGACTAATGGTAGGTCTGTAATTTTTATGCTTTCTAGGCTATCGCCTGTATCTAGATCGCTGAAGGGAAAATCTGTGCTGATAAACGCGTAGCTTCCATTTTTTTCTACTGTTATTGTGCTTGGTCCTGTCGTTGGGGCATCATTGATACTGGCAATTGTGATGGTAGCTATTTCTTCTGCAGCACTTAGGCCTGAGTCGCTTCCTGCCTTACTGGGGTCAAGGCTTCCGCCAGGACTGCCAACAGCTCCGTCCCATGCCCTAAATCGGAAACTTGAGGAACCGTTAAAGGAAGAATTGGGTACAAACCTTATTTTCGCTAACCGATCGAGCAGCAGAGCAGAGCTCCCCATGCTCACGATCGCTCCCGTCGTCGTGCTGAATGGATTCCAGGTACCTTGAAATAGTTGGTATTGCCAGGTTCCGTTGGTGTTGTCCACACTGGTAACGGCCATTGATTTTGATGAAAGCTCATCCGCTGGCTCACTAATCGAGTTTGTCAGAATGATTGCCTGTACAGCATCGCCTGAGTTATCATTATCATTGATATTTTCTGTGATTGCTGTGAGTTGAGGTGAACCACTGATGTCTACTACCGGAGCATCATTGACTGCAGTTACGACGATTGTCACTTCGCCAAAGTTGCTACTTGTAAGCATGCCATCGCTGGCCTTGTAATCGAACCTTGTAGTTCCGTTGAAGTTGGCATTGGGCGTAAAAGTTAATTTTGGAATATCACCCGCCATTATTACCTGTCCATTACTGATGCCACTTCCATTTAGGCTTAATTGGCCATTATCGGGTTGGTTGAAGATTGTGATACTAGCGAGGGCATCTAGATCCGGATCGCTAAAGGCAGTTCTAAATTGGTTCACATCGAAGTAGACAGCTTTATCTTCTGCTGTTGAAAGTGATATGTTGCTAATCGTAGGTGCTAGGTTACCAACTCTCACTACAATGTTCCGGCTTGTCCCAAGCGTCGTCTTCAGACTCGTTGCCGGGTTGCCAAACAGAGGGGCAGGTAATGTTAATCCATCAATGCCGTATTCTACTAAGGAACTGTTTGAGTTCGTTTCATTAACATCGACAAGGCCTGCGCCATAATTGGCTAAGGTGGCAGCATCTTCGAAGCCGTAATAGTACCCCATATTCCTTATGGTATAGGTTGCATTCGATGTTGGATCCAGCGTTGATGAGTACCCTACGGTTGCTGATGATCCAAAACCCTTTGGTAGGTCTATTGCAACGGAGTAGGTTTTATAGTCGTTCCCTTCGGTTATTGCGTACCCTACTGTTTTCCCATCGATTACCCCAGTGCCTTTCAGGCCAAACGGTAATGTTGATGATCCTTCCTTAAGACCTGGCAATTCAAACAAGATGGTGTTGTTCACAAAGACTTTAAATTTTCCTGTTTGCCAGTCTCCAGTTATTGCACTATCAAAGCTGATGCGAGAATGGTTACCGTTTAGGGCTACAGTTGTTTTTGCATCCTGGTTATCTGTTTTCACACTTGCATGATTAAAAGCACCTAGAATCCCATTGTTTAAGAGGCTTCCTAATGCCGGTGTATCGCCATCTGGTTGACCATTGAGCCAGAATGAGCCGTATCCTGATGTGGTGTAGCTCACATCTGCTGTCATTCCTGCCTTATCGCCGCTCACCCAGTACCAGCCATTGTTTGGTTCGTTACTGGTGTCGGTTTGGTAGAGGCCAACCCAGCTGGCGGCTTGATTGCCCAAGCGGTTTAGCCAAGCTGCCAATTGTAATTCTTGTAAGTTGCCTAATCTTGCTAGATAACCATCTTTAGTTTCATATTGGCTGCTTTCGGCTGCCGTTATGGCGGCTTCAAAGCCTAGCGCTGTGCTGTTAAGTGTGTAGTAGTGGCCTGTTTTGTTGCTATAGGCTATTCCACTCTCTTTAAACAGCAGTGCATTCCCAGCTCCATTGCTAATCGGAAGGCTAGTTGCGAGGTCACTCGGTGATGCCAACTTGCTATTGCCATACTCGATTAAATAGCGCAGACTTAAACTGTTTGTGCCTGTGCCGCCTACGCTATCCGCATACCCTGTTGGTGCCAGGCTTAAGTAGTTTTGAGTCCTGTTTGTATCATTAGGTTCGCCAGCCTGCCAAGTCCCATAGAAAGGTTGGCCTGCTTTTGTTCCGCTTGCCCATGTATAGTTACCGGCTGGCTCTACCGGCACACTACCTGTTTGTTTCGCGCCTACCCAGGCATTACTAATAGTATTCTTGCTTAGGATAGCCTTAGCAATTTTCGTGCTTGTTTCATCTGTAGGCGTTGCCAGATAGCCTTTTTCCCCATCCAGTTTCGTGTTTGCTGAGTTTGTTAAGGCGTTGTCCCATTTAGTTGCACTGTTTGAAAGTGTATAGTAGTGGCCATTGGCCAGATTGTAGTAATATGTTGATGCACCTTCTTTCCTTTCTATTGCTAATAAGTCAACATTAATAGCGCTTCCTGTTTCATCATAACCTGCATTTTCTCCCTGATGCACTGCAAAGATGAGTCGTTCTCCCTTTGCCAGTAATACTTGCTTCAGTGAGGATTGGCTACCATCGGCAGGCCCAGTCCCAGCCACAGCACCTCCCGCATCAAGTTCCGTAACTGAAGTTCCGAATTTGAATACCTTGTAAGTGCTAGTGGTTTCATTGTTGTTGTTGCCATTGGTACTCCAGGTTTTCCAGAACCTTGCGTCGACCGCGTAGACACCAGTTACTGGTGCTGTGAATTGTGCAGCAGTAGGATAGGCACTACCGGGAGTAAAATTAACTTCACCTGGTCTGTAGACTGCTCCCCCATTGCCATAGGTTTCAGCACTATTTGGAACAAACGTTACATTGCCCCAGTCGCTAAATGTATTTGAGTCAACTCCGATTAGGATGCCATTGGCTTCCACTGTCCTGATCACATTTGTATCCACGCTACCAAATGATTTCAACAAGGCACTTGTTGTGGTGAAGTCTGTGGCCGATCTTGTGTCAATCACACCTAGATCCCAAACTCCTTGAGCCACGCTTTCGCCCCTCGGGTCATAATCCCTACCCAGGTTCCAGCTGGTGACGGCTCTGTTGCTAGCATCGCCTGCTAGGGGGTACCAGGCCACTAAGTTGGCTTCGTAGCCACTTAGGCTGGCCACCGTGTTGAGCGATGTGGCCACTTCGCTGGTATCCAGGGCCCGGTCATAGGCCCTGATGTCGCGGATTGATCCCATCCAATAGTTGTCGTTATCTGAAGTGTTGTTGTCTTTATACTGGCGGCCGATACGCATTCCCGTTCCAACTACGGCATTACTCAGCTGTCCGGTACTTACTTTTAGTCCGTCTATGTACAAGGTGCCGTTGCTCGATCCATTGCCATTTTTGACAACGGTAAATTGGTGCCATTGGCCATCGCTGGGATACCCATTACTAATAGTCCAGTTGTCACCAATTTTCAGAGTGTTGTTGCCCCCGCTGCTATCGAGTTGTAGGTAGAAGTTTTCCCCTGACGTGCCTTGGGCGAGAATTGTATGTTTACCTTGTTTGCTGCCTCCATTGAGGCTTGCTCCATCGGCTAGTGCCCAAACTGAAACGCTAAAGTTTCCGGTTGTTGGGATTGATGCCCTCAGGGTTTCAATGTAATCATTCACCCCATCGAAATTGGCTGTTGTGCTGTTGCCGTTTGCCAATGCCTGCAACGTAATCGTGACCGACCTCAAACTATTATTGCTGGTATCTGATGAGGAATACTTGATCGTTCGCAGCACCTGTTGGTAGTCTGCTGCGGTTGCGGACCCGCTCAATGTCATGATCCCTTTCGCCGTGTCATAGGCGATGCTGATCTTGTTCTTAATGGCCGTACCAGCTAGTAGATCACCCGTTACAAAATTCCCCGTTAAGCTGTCAACAATTGCAAGTGTTGCCCCGTAGATTGTGTCATAGGCGGGGAGGTTCGTGAAACTCGTATCTGGATCCACCACAGTGATACCCGGATCCAGGAAAACGGCCGATAGGGTATTGCCTGCAAGCGTCCGGATGCTAAGTGTCTGACCACTTGAGGCACTTAGTTGGGGCGGATTGTCATTGAGGCCCACATTAATGGTAATTGTGGCTGGGCTGGTTGCATAGGATAGGCCATCAGTGCCATTCCACTGAATCGAAACGTTACCCGACCAGTTATTCACTGGTGTGTAGCGTAGTTGGTCCAGTTGGTTTACTTCTAGGAGTTGATTGGCTGTAACTAGTTCGCTACTATCCTGAACACCATTGCCGTTGCTATCGAGCCAGAGTGTGCCATTGGTTGGGATTGTAAGAATTTTGATAGTTTGTAGAGTTTTGCCGATGCCGATTTCGTTGGTACCGCTACTGTCACCGTCGCTATAGCCGAAATCTGCGCTGGTGAGCTGCAATGTAGTTCCCATTGTATGGTCTTTGGTCTTATCGCTAAGCACCGGAAGATCATTGATGCTGTTGATGGTTGTCGTCAGGCTTACCCTATTGCTGCTGTAGGTGCTTGTGTCCCCATTTGTTGTGACATCGCAAGCGTCGCCATTACTTTTAGCCACACCACCTGTTTCGACAAGACGTACAGACAGGCTTCCAGGCGTGCCGAAATAGTTGCTATTCGGCAAAAACCGTATTTTTGTTGAAGCATTCAGATAGAGACCCGTGCTTTCGTTAAGCCCTGATGTTGCAATACTGTTCCAGTTTGATCCATTGAACCACTGCCAGTTGCCTTGGGTAGCACTGTTGGCCAGATTGCCTATCACCACCACGGCTGCCAGGCTGCTCGCCGACGACCCGTCCGTGATGGCGTCGCTAACGTCTGAGAAATTGCCAATGAACAGATCGTTTACCGTGGCGCCAGTTATGGTTGTCTCAGTTGTATCTTCATTGATACTCGCCAGGGTGGCATTGCCACTGGCCACGGGGGCATCATTGATTGCCGTTATGGTGGTGGTCAGGTTGATGGTGTTCGCACTGATCTGGCTACTACCCCCATTGCTCGAGCTGTTAATCAGGGTTGCGTTTTCAGGCGTGCTGGCGCCAGTTTCAACCAATCTTGTTGTGAGCGGACCAGGGCTGCCATTGAATTGGCTTGTGGGTACAAAGCGAATCCAATTACTGGCTTCGAGATAAAAGGCCGACGCTTCTGTGAGCGCTGTCGTGCCTAGGTTCGTCCAGCTAATGCCGTCGGTGCTCCATTGCCATGTCCCTTGCACAGTCCGTGCAGCATTTTTTGTGACCACGATGCCAGCCATCGCTTGACTGCCCACACCATTAATGGAATCTGCGGCGTCTGAGTAGTGGGCTGCAAACAGGGATTCGATTGTGGCGCCTGTTATCGCTAAGGCTCCTGTGCCTTCGCTGATGGCTCCGAGCGTAGCCGTACCGCTGGCAACGGGGGCGTCGTTGATGGCCGTTACCGTTGTGGTGAGTTTAACCGTGTCGGCGCTATAGGTGGTAGGCCCACCATTGATTTGTACGTCGATTTCACTCCCTTCGGCCGTACCATTGCCATCGCTATCTACAAGCCTTACTGTTAGGTCTCTTGGTGTTCCATTGAAATTTGTGCTCGGTACGAAACGGATTAGGCTACTCGCTTTGAGATAGAGCCCCTTGGTATCGCTGTAGGTGCCTTGAGCAATTTCATCCCATATGGAACCATTTGTACTCCATTCCCAAGCCCCTTCGCCTGTGACGGCTGGGTTGTCTGTAACAACGATGCCTGTCAATGGGGGGGATGGATCCCCAGAATTGATTGTATCCGCGATGTCTGAGAAGCAATCTCCAAATACCGTGGCAATGGAGGATCCAGGAATCGCTGCCGCACTTGTTCCTTCAACGAGCGTACTCAGCGTTGCTGAGCCACTTGCTATTGGCGCATCATTTGCTGAGGAAATGTTTATCAATACGCTATCTTCGTTTGTGATTGGCTTACCTGCTATATCGTATGAAACAATGGTAAGAGTATCTGTTCCATTGTAATTTGGATATGGCTTGTATCTCAGCGTGGCTAGCGCCGCGTTTAGGTCAGAGAGTGTTCCTGTAAGTGTAAGTTCTGCGCTATTGTTTGTTCCTGGGCTTTTGATCGCACCCGTGTAGGCTTCGCCAACTGTTATTGTGCCGTGGTCTACTTTTACTTTTGTTTCGCAAACCACTGTGCCCCCATCTACTACCACGATATCTGAGATTGTTGCTTCTCCGTCTTCGTCAACGCTCACGGGCTGAGGTAAGGTGTGGCCTGGATCGCTCAATAGATGCCCCCCCAAGTCAGCTACGAGCGCTGCCGTCTCGATCCACCCCGTGTTGTCCTCAAGGATCCAGTCCCCTCCATAGAGTACGGAGCCGGTGGGGTCATCACTTGCCGCCACATCAGCGCCCGTAGCTAATGCCATGGCATTAACAAATTCCTCGCCCACAAAGCCAGCCGCCACATCGCAGCCGTAGAGCAGGATGTCCCCATTGCCGCTAAGGGATGCGCCGATGCTGGCTAGTTCTTCGGCATGGCTGGCCAGGTTTGCGTTGTTCACTTGGCTGGAGCCAAGGTTCAATGCGCCTTCTTGTCCGTGGCTGTAGATGTGGATAGCACTTATATTGCTTCGTCCTGCTAGGGCCTCGGCAATTTGTTCTAGGCCATCACGATCTCTATTGACAACCACGATTTCAATGCCTTCTGGAGCTGCGGCCAGGATGGCTTCCCTTCCTTGAACACTCGCATCAATGAAGGCAATTTGGTTGGCTCCCCGAATTTCGGGTTGTCCACCCGTGAGTGCCCCATTCCCATGTTCCTGCGCCTGCTGATCAAGGGCTGCTACGGGGATTTCTCCCGTTGCATTCACCGCATTGCTGGCTGTTACCTCCGTTTGGGTGAGCTCGGCGAGGCTTTGCAGGAATGCAGCCCTGGTTTCGGCTAATCCAATCGGGTTGCCGAATAGGAGCAGGTCTGCTTGGGGCGTCAAGCCTCCCTGCCAACGCTGAAGCGCTTCTGCGTGGTGATTGAGAGTGTCGGCATCAACGGAGGTAGTGCCAAGGCAGAGGCTGCCCCTTTCCCCGTTGCTCACGATGGCCAGGGTCGAGAAGCGAATCCCTTTGGCTTGACTGCACTGTTCCAGGTAGTCGCCCACCTGGCTGATGCCAGCGCGATCCGGATCGAGCACCAAGACTTCCGTGTCACCGGGGGCACTGACCACCAGCTCGCGCCAGTTGGGCTGGGATTGGTCGATCACCAGGAGTGAGTGCACCAGCACGCCATCCCGATGGCTGGACATTCGCTCTTCTTCCCGATCGGCGCCCTGCTGAAGCAGGTCCTGCTGCCAGCCGCCGCCATGGCTCAGGACCAGGGCATCGGCGGCTAGGGCACCGCTCGGGTCAACTTGCCGCAGGAGTTCTTGCAGCTTGACCGCCTCCTCGCTGCGCTGGCTGCTGCCATCCAGGCCTGGGGTCTGCTGGAGCGATTGCCACTCCCCCGGGCTGCCTAAGGGGCTTCGGCTATCAGCCCCCAGCTCGCCAGGGACGAGACCGTCCTGCTGCAATGGGTTGGTACCACTGCGGTGCAGGTCGTCCATCGTTAATTTCATTAATTATTGGCTCTACCCTCACCCCCCATTTCCCCATTGACTCCCTTGGGTCGCTCAAAGGCGCGTTTTCGTGCCCCCCGATCGCGTTTTCAGCAAATCTGAGGCAGAATTAGCCCCTTAGGGGGGGTCCGTTGGGCCCCTGATAATGCAGGCCCCATGCCGAAGCCTATCCGTAGTCAAACGCAAGCCCTAGAGGATCGCCGGCTCATCCCTTGCGGTGACTGGCTCGTGAGCCAGGAGCTTTACCGGGATCGCCAATCCCAAAACCTTTCTTTCGACCAATCCTGGTCCTGGGTGTGGGTGGTGCAGCGGGGCAGTGCCGTTCTTGAGTTGGGTGAGTCCCAGCGCCAGTACTTCCTCGACTCAGCCGACTCCAACTTCGTTTACGCCACGGATCGCCAGCAGCAGTTCACCGTTACCCGCGCTCCGTTGCTCCTAACGCGCCTTCGTCTCCCAGGGAAAGTTGGCAGCGGCTCCGCCGCCTTTGCCACTAGCGGCCACGCTGAGCTTCCCCTGCTGACGCCTTTGCTCCAATTGATTCAACAGGCCCAAGATTCCGGTGCTGCGAGCTCAACCTGTTCGCAATTGGGAGATGCTCTTCGCTCCTATTTTGATAGTCAGATTCGTGCAGCCGGTATCAACCTTCCGTCTGCAGAGCTTGATCCCATCAACCAGTTGCTCTCTGCCTTGCCCCAGCGGCTCAGCGAGACCTTGGGCCTTCCCGACTTGGCCGACATGGTGCACCTAAGTCCTAGGCGTTTACAGGAACTCACCCAGGATCGCCTCGGTTGTAGCCCCATGGAACTGCTGCGTCGCCTTCGCCTTGAGCTCCTGCATCGGCTGCTGCTGGACCCGGCTGAGTCTGGCGAATCCCTTCAGGCCCTACTCGATCGCTGTCGTTTGCCCGCCTCTAACGCCACACGTCAAGCCTTCCAATCGCTCTACGGACTCACACCATCAGCCCTTCGGCGTCAAGGCCATTTCCCAAGTCCAAGTCAATCCCTGGCTGAACTTGTTTAACTGTTTTGCTTCTTGGTTAATGTTTAATCTTATTATATATTCCTGTTTTTAGGCTTTCATTGCCTTCGCTTTTTCTATCTTCTAGCCAGCTTGCGTAGAGGTCTGGTCGCCGTTCCCTTGTCCTTTCTTTCTGTTGTTCCGCGCGCCAACTGGCAATCGCCCCATGGTCGCCTGAGCGCAGCACCTCCGGCACCTCCTGGCCCCGGAAGGTGGCGGGGCGGGTGTAATGGGGATGCTCGAGCAGCAGGCTGCTGTGGCTTTCCTCTTCTAGGCAGGCTGCCGTACCAACCGTTCCCTTGAGTAGTCTCACCACCCCGTTGATGATCACCATGGCGGGCAATTCGCCCCCCGTTAGCACAAAATCACCGATCGACACCTCTTCATCGGCGAGGGGGCGGATGCGTTCATCGAAACCCTCATAGTGGCCGCATAGAAACACCAACTGGTTGTAGCTGCGGGCCCAGCGTTTCAGGTCATCCTGGCGCAGGGGTTGGCCCTGGGGGCTCATTAACAGCACCCGCCGCTTCTCCGTGATCGGAATTGCTTCAAAGGCGGCATAAATCGGCTCGGGTTTGAGCACCATGCCGGCGCCGCCCCCATAGGGCTCATCGTCCACCTTGCGGTAGCGATCGAGGGCGTAATCGCGCGGATTGTGGCAGTGCAGCTCAGCAATGCCTGCGGTGAATGCCCGGCCAATCACGCCGAGCCCCTGGAGGGGGGCGAAGGCTTCCGGCGCCAAACTGATGACATCTAGGCGCATTGAACCCTTCAATCCTTCGGTGCTGAGGGTGTCCCCTTGGGCCCAGGCTCAGCAGGGCGGGGAACCCGACGGATTTCCGAGCTAAAGCTCGCCCGTCCCGGGTCGCCGCTGGCCAGCTGTTCAACGGTGGAGCGCAGCCGCAGGTTGGGCTTGGTGAACCAGATCCTTTCTTTGAGCTGCCGTTCTCCCGCTGTGATCACGAGATCCAAGCTGCCATCTGGCCCGAGGCTCCAGCTGCCGGTCACACCCTTGCCGGCATCCGGTTCGGATCCGAAGCTGCCGTCGGCATGGAAATAGGACTGTTGTAGCCCAGGCTGACCCTTCACTTCCACGGCCAGGCCCCCATGGCCCTCGCCGGCGGCGACCAGCAAGGTCACCTGCAATTCCCCCCGCTCACTGGCATGCCAGCTGTTGACATCGTCTGCTGCGTGGCCTGCCTCGCTGGGCTCCGCTCCTGTTGACGGAGTTGCTTCCGAGCCCAGGTTGAAACGGCTGCGCAAGCTCAGCCAGTCGCCCGCACAGCAGCGCAGAAAGGCAGCCAGATCCGTTGGTGGAAAGGCTGCTGCTGCCCCATCCTCAGGGGTTCCGGTGGTGGTCTCGCTTGCGTCGGTCAAGGCAGCGCTTCTGGCATGGCTGTGGACCCATTGTCTCAGTCGCCGGTCTGGGTCAGAACCGTTCTGCCATCAACCGCTTCCGCCTGACACCGGCACCACAGGCCACCGCTTTCCCCTTGCCAAGCGACCTCAAGCGACCTCAATCGCCCCGATAGCCCAGTTCCGCCAGCCGGGCCGGGTTGCGGCGCCAGTTCGGCACCACCTTCACGAACAGTTCTAGATACACCGGCCCATCGATCAGCTTGACCATCTGTTGGCGGGCGCCGCTGCCGATCTCCTTGAGCATGGAGCCGCCCTTGCCGATCAGGATTCCCTTCTGGCTGCTGCGCTCCACCAGCACCGTGGCCAGGATCGCCGTGCGCGGCCCGTCGTCCACGATTCGGTCGATGGACACCGCCACCGAATGGGGGATCTCCTCCCGGGTGTGGGTCAGCACCTGTTCGCGGATCAGTTCAGCCAGCAGGAGCTGTTCCGGTTGGTCGCTCACCGCATCGGCGGGATAGAGGTGGGGCCCCAGGAGCAGGTCGGCCGCCACGGCCGCCAGCAGCTCTTCCGTGCCGGCGCCGCTTAGGGCGCTGATGGGATGGAGTGGCCATGGCCTAGGGGCTTTACCCCCAGGGCCATCGTCCGGGGTGGGCCCGCCGCTGCCGTCCCGGCTACCCATCACGGAGGCGACCAGGTCCCGGTAGCTGGCTTCCAGGGCCCAGGCCTTGCCGTCTGGGACCAGATCGTGTTTGTTCAGGGCCACATGCACGGGCACCCGGCAGTTCCGCAGCAGCTCCACGATGAAGCCATCGCCGCGGCCGGCCAGTTCGCTGCCATCCACCAGCAGCACCACCACATCCACCTCGCCGATGGCGCCCCGAGCGCTCTGCACCAGCCGCTCACCGAGCAGGTGGTGCGGTTTGTGGATTCCCGGGGTGTCCACAAACACCAGCTGGGCCGTGGGGGTGGTGAGGATCCCCCGCAGGCGGTTGCGGGTGGTTTGGGCCACGGGCGAGGTGATCGCCACCTTTTCACCCACCAGGTGATTGAGCAGGGTCGATTTGCCCACGTTGGGCCGCCCGATCAGGGCCACGAAGCCGGAGCGGAAGCCGGGCGGGCTGGTGCCGAGGCTCTCCAGGCCGATCACCCGGCCTTGGGTTTCGCCCAGGGGGGCGTTGCCAGCCGGCCCGCCCTTGGGCGTCGCCCCTGGGGCTTGCTCAGGTGCCGGCTGCTTGCTGGCCTTGGGCTTGCCGGACTTGGGCTTGGCGAGCTTGGGCTTGCCGCGCTTGGGCTGGTCGCTACTGGGCAACGCCGGGTCGCTGGGTGGCTTCATAACCTCAACACTGACAGTTCCCCGCCCCTTTGCCATGGATAGCCCCGGCGCCCAACCGCTTGAGCCCAGCTTTCCCCAGGCCATGGAGATCGCCACCCAGTGGCTGGCCCTTTGGGAAGCGGGTGAACTCAGCGATGAGGTGCTGGCCGACCGGGTTTCGGAGCTGGTGGCCAGCCGCGATGGCGCCCGCGGCTTTTTCGTGGTGGCCCTAGCGGGGGATAGCCCCCTGATGGACCGGTTGCCGGACCCGGTGGCGCTGGTGTTGCGTACAAGCGGCGAGGGGGTTGTGGACCTGTCCGTGCGCAACCTGGCCATGAGCAGTGCCATGGCCCTGCAGCACCGGCGCTCTGGCGATGGGACGATGCAAGCCGGCTCCGAGCGGGTCCAGGCCCGCTCGACGGAGCTGTTGCGGCTGCTCGAGCCTGGGCTTGTGAAGCAGCGCCTGGAAACCCTGCTGGAGGCCACCGGCGGCAAGGGTGAGGACGTGGCCTTCCTCGATCGCTGGGGCTATGACGCCGAGCAGCGCTCCGCCATTGCGGCGGCGGTGTTGGCCGTGGCCGAGGCCTGATCGCCATTGCATCCCCATGACATCCCCATGACATCCCCATGAACTCGCCATGAAAAAGCGCCCTTGTTCAGGGCGCTTACGGAAACCGAGTTGTTCGTTGGATGGCCCTGGTTCAGTTGGATCCAGGGCCCATTCCTAGATCAGGTCTGGGGACCAAACCAGCGGTCACCCTCAGTCGCGGCGGCTGCCGCCATTGAGGGCAATGATCAGCCTCAGGATGAAGATGAACAGGTTGATGTAGGTGAGGTACATCCCCAGGGCGCCGGCCAGGTACTGGTCGTCGTTGTAGGTGCGGGGCATCGTGTAGAAGTCCACGAAGGCGGCGCCCACAAACAGCACCGTGCCGAAGCCGGCGATCCCCAGTTCGAGGGCTCCCAGGGTAAAGAGCTCCGGCGCGAAGAAGCCACCGACCAACTGGACAACCAGGGCGATCAGCAGGCCGACCATGCCAAGCCCGACAGCACCCGTTAGGGCCTGACCCACGTTGTCGCTCATGCGACGACCCACCACGGCGGCCACGACGAAGGTGATGCCCGTGGCCAGGGCTGCCACTCCGATGGAGGCTGCACCAGCGACGGCAACCGCCCTCAGCACCAGGCCGGTGAGGGTGAAGCCGGTCAGGAGGCTGAAGGTCACCATCAACGGCAGGGCGGTGCCGTTGTTGCCCTTGTTAGCCGCGTTCTGGGCGACGAAAAAGAGGATGAACCAGGGAATGATCGCGACAAGCGAAATCCCCTGGAACGCTGCTCCCCCAATCGATCCCCGGGTGGCGATGCCGCCGACAACGCCGGCAGCCGTGAGCACCATGCCGCCGCCCACGTAGGGCAGGGCCTTGTTCACCACATTGGGGCCCACCAGGGCGCTGGATTGGGCCTCCCGGATGGCCTGTTGGAAATTGCTGCTTGCGGGCATGGTCCACCGATGGGACGAACTCCCCCCATCCTGCCAGTGCTGATCGGGCTTTGCAGCAGCAGGGGGGAGCCGGGAGGTGTGGATCTCCTCCTAGGGCTGGCTGCGGGAGCCGTCGCTGTCGGTTTGGGCTGAGAGGTCGGGCCAGAGCCACACCGCCAGCAGGGCCACCCCGGTGCCGATGCAGGATTCCGCCAGGCGCAGCAGGGCGTTCACGCCCGGATTGAGGCGGGGATCCAGGCTGGCCGTCACCATCACCACAATCACCGTGATCGCCGCTAGGCGGCCATGGCTGGGCACGTTCAGGGCGGTGCAGATCGTCACCGTGGCGAAAATGGCTAGGGCCATCCCCACCGGATGAAAGGGCAAGACGCTCAGGTAGGTGGCGCTGGTGAGCGCCCCGATCGTCGAGCCCAGCACCCGCAGGGAGGCCGAGGCGGTGGTTTCCTTGCGGGTGACCTGGGTCACCACGATGGCCGAGATGGCCGACCACAGGGCCCCAATTTTGGGCAGGTAGCCGGGGAAGAAGCTGGTGAACCAGAAGCCGGCGCCGTAGGCCACCAGGGCGGCAAGGGCGATCTGGGCAGGAATGCGAAACCGGTCTGGTCGAGTCACGGGGCTGGGGTCAGGCTGGGGGCGGTTCCACTGGGGCTCAGTGGGTGCTGGCGGGGCTGGTGCTGTCGCGCAGGGCGTAGGCCTGCACCAGCCGCTGCACCAAAGGATGGCGCACCACATCGGCAGCAGTGAGCCGGCAGATCGCCACCCCTTCCACGCCCTCGAGCACCTGGGCGGCCTCGATCAGGCCACTGCGCTGATGGGCCGGCAGGTCGATCTGGCTGGGGTCGCCGGTCACCACCATGCGGGAGTTCTCGCCAAGGCGGGTCAGCACCATGCGCATCTGGGTGGGGGTGGTGTTCTGGGCCTCATCGAGGATCACAAAGGCATCGCTGAGGGTGCGGCCGCGCATGTAGGCCAGCGGCGCCACCTCGATCACGTTGCGATCCAGCAGGCTCGTGGTGCGCTCCTGGCCGAGCAGGGCGTGGAGGGCGTCGTAGAGCGGCCGCAGGTAGGGATCCACCTTCTGCTGCAAATCGCCCGGCAGAAAGCCGAGGCGCTCGCCCGCTTCCACCGCCGGGCGGGTGAGGATCAGCCGCTCGACCTTGCGCTCCTGCAGCATCTTGACGGCCTGCACCGCCGCTAAAAACGTTTTGCCACTGCCGGCGGGCCCCAGGGCCAGGGTCAGGTCGTGGGTCTCAATCGCCTCGACGTAGGCCTGCTGTTTGAGGGTGCGGGGCCGCAGCAGGCGGCCGCCTTGGCTTCGCACCAAAACCTGCTTCGCCAGTTGCTGCTGGGCCGCGCCCTGGCCCGTGTCTAGGGCGGCGAGCACCGTCTGCAGATCACCGGCGGACACGGCTTGGCCCTCCTGCCAGAGGGGGCGAAGCAACTCAACAACGCCGGCGGCCCGTTCCAGCTGGGGGGGCAGGCCCCGCAGCGACAACACAAGACCCCGCATCACCACCGAAGCCCCGGTGAGGGCTTCGAGGCGATGCAGGTTGGTTTCGGCCTCCCCGGCCAGGGCCAGGGCGGCACTCTGGTCAGGCAGGTCGATGGTGAAGCTCGTGAGTGCGGGGGCCCCGGCCATGGGGCGGCCCCTCAAGCGTCCGCCGGAGCGTCCTCAGTGGGGGCTGCGGCGGCTTCAGCAGCAGCAGCGGCTTCGGCGGCGGCGGCTTCAGCCGCTGCCTTGGCGGCGGCCACCTCGGCTTCCTTCGCAGCTGCAGCCTCAGCCTTGGCTGCGGCTTCGCGGGCGAGGGCCTGCTTGGCCTTGCCGACGGTTTCGGCGGGACGGATCGTTTTCTCGATGAGGCCGCCTTTTTCGAGCAGGGAGCGCACGGTGTCGGTCGGCTGGGCACCCTGGCCCAGACGGATCCGGATCGCTTCGGTATCGAGGCGCGTTTCCTTGGTGCGGGGGTTGTAGAAGCCCAGCTCCTGCAGGGGCAAACCATCCCGCCTGGAGGTGCTGTTGGTGGCCACGAGGCGGAAGCTCGCTTCCCGCTTTTTACCGAACCGCTTCAGGCGGAGCTTGATCATCGTGGCCTTGCCTTACTGACTTGAGGGTGAATAGAAGCCTGGTCGTGGAGAACGCCCCGGCCGATTTGGCGGTGAATCCACGCGCCAAACAACAACAATACCCTGTGGCCGTCACCCCTGGCGCTGGAAGGGGGCAAGGCCTAGAGCTGGCCGAAACCCTTGCGTTTCTTGGCGGGTTTGGCTTGGCGCTGGGGCCCGGCGCCCCGGCCCCCGGGCATGGCAGGGCCCCCCATGCCGGGCATGCCGCCCATGCCAGGCATGCCCCCCATCCCGGGGAAGCCGCCCATCCCGGGGAAGCCGCCCATGCCGGGGAAGCCGCCGCCCATGCCCGGGATACCCCCCGGCATGCCACCGCGGGTCATCTGTTGCATGAAGCCGCGCATCTTCTGGAAATCGGCGAGCACCTTGTCCACATCGGCGGGGGTGTGGCCGCTGCCGCCGGCGATGCGGCGGCGGCGACTGGGCTGGGCTGCCAGCAGTTCCGGCTGTTGGCGTTCGGCCACGGTCATCGAGCCGATCATCGCCTCGATCTTTTTGAGCTGCTCCTCCCCCTGCTTGAGCATGCCGTCATCAATTTTGTTCATGCCCGGGATCATCTTCATCAGGCCACCGAGGGAGCCCATGCGCTTGATCAGGCGCATCTGCTGCAGAAAATCGGAGAAGTCGAAGGAGGCCTCCTGCAGCTTTTGCTGCATGCGGGCCACATCGGCCAGCTCCACTTCCTTTTGGGCCTTCTCCACCAGGGTGAGCACATCGCCCATGCCGAGGATGCGGCTGGCCATGCGTTCGGGGTGGAAGGGCTGCAGGGCCTCCACCTTTTCGCCGGTGCCGATGAACTTGATCGGCGCGCCACTCACCTTGCGGATCGAGAGGGCGGCGCCGCCGCGGCTGTCGCCATCGAGCTTGGTGAGCACGGCGCCGGTGATGCCGACTTGCTCGTGGAAGGCGCGGGTGAGTTCGGCCGCCTCCTGGCCGATCATCGAATCCACCACCAGCAGCACCTCGTCGGGGGCCACGGCGCTGCGGATCCGCACCATCTCCTCCATCATTGAGAGGTCGATCTGCAGGCGGCCGGCCGTGTCGACGATCACGGTGTCGAAGCCTTCTTCGCGGCCCTTGGCCACGCCAGCGGCGGCGATGTCCTCGGGCTTGGCCTCGGCGCCGAGGCTGAACACCTCCACGCCGATCTGGTTGCCCAGGGTGCGCAGCTGGTCGATGGCGGCGGGCCGGTAGACATCGGCGGCCACCAGCAGGGTGCGGCGGCCCTGTTCCTTGAGGTGGAGGCCCAACTTGGCGGTGGCGGTGGTCTTGCCGGCGCCCTGCAGGCCGGCCATCAAAACCACGGTGGGGGCCATGGCGTTCTGGGCCAGGGGCGCATTGCCGCCGCCCATCACCTCCACCAGCTGCTCATGCACCAGCTGGATGAACTTCTGGTCGGGGCTCACCCCCCGCACCACCTCGGCGCCCACGGCCCGGCGGCGCACCTCCTCCACAAAATCCTTTACCACGCTGAGGCTGACATCGGCCTCCAGCAGGGCGCGGCGCACCTGTTGCAGGGCGCCCTCCACGTTGGTTTCGGAGATGGTGGCCTGCCCCCTCAGGCCTTTCACCGCCTCTTCAAAACGCTGGGATAGCTCGTCAAACATCGGGGTAGCGGCGGGGAGGCGGAACGCCCTGGTGAATGGATCGTAAAAAGGCGCCCCCCACCTAGGGATCTCCTGGTGGTGCGAGCGGGCCCGGGCCGTGCTCAGCCAAGGGCAAACAGGAAACCGAACCTGGCCCCAGTTCCCTTAGCCGGGCTTGGCGGCCCGGGTTCCCATCCTGGTCGTGAGCTTTAGCTGGCTTGGAAGATCACCCGTTCCAGCTTCCAGCTCTTCTGGTTGCGGCCAAACACATAGGTGTTCTGGCGTTCGCCTTCGGGGGTCTGTTCCAGCAGCTTGCCGCCCTGGCTGCGGCGCTCGTCGCCGTAGCGCAGGGTCACCTTGGCCTCGATCCGTTCGGGGCTGCGGCTGGCGATTTCCAAGCTGGTGACCTTGGCGCTCACCGTTTGGGTTTCGCCGCGATCCAGGTCGGCCTGGCGGTCCTGATCGAGGGCTGCCACCAGGCTGGCGACGGCCAGCTGGCTGAGGGGCAGGGCGGGGGCCTGGCCGGCGAGCACGGCCGCCTTGGCCTGGAACCAGGCCTCCAGCAGCCGTTGCAACTGGGTCTCGCTGGGTTCCGGGGCCTGCAGGGGCAGCTCCGGCTGGGGCGGTTTGGGTTTGGGCTTGGCCAGGCTGGCCGGCTGGGCCGTGAGGGGCTGCACCGGCAGGGGAATGCCCCGCTCCGGCTTCGGCCTTAGGGCCAGCCAGCCCCCCAGGCCCAGGCCTGCCAGGGCCACCCCGGCCACCGTGGCGACCAGGGGGAAGGGCCAGGCCGGTGCCCGGCTGGGTTCGGGGTCATGGGCGCCCAAGCCGGTGGGATGGGGCGCCCCTAGGGCTTCTGCGCCGGGCAGGGGGCCGAAGGGATCAGCCGGTGCCGAGAGGGGCTTGGCCAGGGAGGTGGCCAGCTCCGGCCAGGACAGGGGTGTCAAGGCGTAGCCAGGCTCGCCCTTGGTCTCGATTGCTGGGGCCATGGCCCCGCTCTCGTCAACGTCTGAGGGCCTTCTCCAGGGGGGGAGCAGGGACCGCAGGCGACCGGAACCAAAGGGCAGCTCCCCTAGGGCCAGCCGGCCGCCCTGCAAGCGGGACAGGTCAGCCTTGGCGGCCTTGGCCTTGGCCCATCCCGATCCCAGCCGCTGGCGCAGCTTGAGCCTGGGGCGCCGCTTTGCGGCCCAGGCGGAAGCCGGCTGCAGCAGGTTTGGCCAGCCGATTGAGGGCCAGCTCAGCTGGGGCAGGCCTAAACCAGCCCAGGGGGCCTCGGGCCCATCGGATGGGGGCAATTCCCTGGCGTCATCGGCGCTTGGGGCGCCCGGGCCTGGGCTGGAGGAGTCCAACCAGGGGGCATTCCAAGGGGCCGGTTGGGGCCCTTCCGGGCCTGTTCCGGTGGGGCCTGTTCCGGCTGAGGTTGGCGCTCCGGCCTGATGACGGCCGCTGGCTGGACCCTGGCGGCCACTGCGGCGGTCCTGTTGTTCCACATAGGCCTGCACGTCCCGGTCGGCGAACCAGGCATCGAGATCGGCGTCCATCTCGATATCCCGATAGCCCGGCAACACCTCGCGGGCCAGCCAGTCGCGGCAATAGGCGCAGAGGCGCTCGAGGGATTCATTGCCTTGCTCACTGGCCCATTGGCGCAGCTCCGCACTGGCGCCCTGGTCGAAATGGCTTTCGGCCTCCTCCACCTGGCCCAGCAACAGCTGCTGGCAGGCCAGGAACGGTTCGATCCCCAGCTGGCCGGCGGCGGAGAGGCGGCCGTAGGCCTCGCGAATGCGCTCGGGCTTGCGCTGGGCAAAGCCGGAAGCCGTGAGGGCGTAGCTGGCCAGGAAATCGGCGGTGGCGGAGCCGGCCTGGGCCCAGCGGCTGAACAGGTCAACCTGTTCTTGAACCGTGAGGAACGGGCGGATCTGCTTGAAAAAAGTCTGGAACTTGGCCTGTTCGAAATCCCGGTCGCTGTCGCCATCGAGGCCGCCGCGGCGCTGCACCAGCTCTTCGAGCAGCTTGAGGCCTTCCAGGCGTTCCAGGGAGGCGCCCAGGTCGCGGCTAACCAGATCCAGCACCCGGTAGGGCAGGAGCCGGCCCAGCTGCTGCTCCAACTGGCGCCGTTGCTGGGGCAGTTGGCCCATGCGTTGCAGCAGTTGCAGCCCCTGTTGCAACACCGTGGCGGCCGCCTCAAAGCGGCGCTGCTCCTGGTAATCCGTGGCGGCCGCCTGGCAGGCCAGGCCGGCCAACAGGGTGAGATCGGCCTCCCGGCTGCTGCCTAGGGCCGGAGCCTGGGGCGGCTGCAGGTTGCGGCGGGCGGTTTCAAAGGCTTCCTGGGCCAGGCCGGCCTCCAGCACCAGCAGCAGGCCCGCCACGTCCCGGGAGGCCGGAATCTCCAGGGCGGCGATCTGGCTGCTGGTGCCTGATGAATGGATCGCCAGCAGCTGGGCCTCATAGGCCCGTCGCCGCTGTTCATCGCTTAGTAGGTCGGCGCTGCTGCGCAGCAACTCGGCCCGGGCCTGCAGGGCCTCGAGGCTGAAGCCCTGGTCGGGACTGCGATCGAGCCGTTGCTGCAGCGTGCGCAGCACGGTCTGGGCATCGGTGGTCGGCTGCACCCCAAGCAGGTGGAAATGGTCGATCGGCAGTTCCAACCCAGGAGCTTCGCTGACAACTGACTGTAAGCAGCTGAGTTTAGGCTGGGCAAACGGTTTTGGCCGCTTTTGCCACGATTTGGGGCCATTGGACCCCGTACAGTCGCCGCACGCTCCAGGCCCTTCGGCGATGACGGCTGAATTAACAACGGGAATTGCGGCTCCCCAGGCCGGTGGCCAAGGTGCCAGTGACCAATCCGCCAGCGATCAAGCCGCCGCTGCCGGCAGCCACGCCGAGCGGCTTTCAGCCCTGTATCCCGCCACCCCCGCCACGGTGACGCGCGAGGAGGGCCTGATGCTCTACCGCGACATGACCCTCGGGCGCCGCTTCGAAGACAAGTGCGCGGAGATGTACTACCGCGGCAAGATGTTCGGTTTCGTGCATCTATATAACGGCCAAGAAGCGGTCAGCACCGGCGTGATCCGGGCGATGAAACTGCAACACGATTGGTTCTGCAGCACCTATCGCGACCACGTCCATGCCCTCAGCTGCGGCGTGCCGGCCCGGGAGGTCATGAGTGAGCTATTTGGCAAGGAAACCGGCTGCAGCAAGGGCCGGGGCGGCTCCATGCACCTCTTTTCTAAGGAACACCACCTGCTTGGTGGTTATGCCTTCATCGGCGAAGGCATCCCCGTGGCCCTCGGCTCTGCTTTCACCAGCCGCTATAAGCGCGATGCCCTTGGTGATGCCAGTAGCGATGCCGTCACGGCGGCCTTCTTTGGCGATGGCACCTGCAACATTGGCCAGTTTTATGAATGCCTCAACATGGCGGCCCTTTGGAAGCTGCCGATCATCTTTGTGGTGGAAAACAACAAGTGGGCCATCGGCATGGACCACAACCGCGCCACCAGCGACCCGGAGATCTGGCGCAAGGCTGCCGCCTTCGGCATGGCCGGCGAAGAGGTGGACGGGATGGATGTGCTGGCGGTGCGGGCAGCGGCCCAGCGGGCGATTGAGCGGGCCCGGGCCGGCGAGGGCCCCACGGTGCTCGAATGCCTCACCTACCGCTTCCGCGGCCACTCCCTCGCCGACCCCGATGAGCTGCGGGCCGAGGCCGAGAAGCAGTTCTGGGCCCAGCGCGATCCGATCAAACGCCTAGCAGCCCACCTGATCGGCCAGAAACTGGCCAGCGAAGCCGAGCTCAAGGCCATCGAAAAGGAAATCGATGCCCATGTGGTCGATTGTGTCGAGTTCGCCCTGGCTGCCCCCGAGCCCGACCCGGCCGAATTGACCCGCTACATCTGGGCTGAGGACTGAACGGCTGCAGGGGGCCCAGTCCTGGCCTTCATCCCAGAGACCGGCTAGGGCTCAAAGTGGGTCCCTTAGGGACCCTGGAGGGCTGGGCTGCGGCGGGTGAAGTGGCGCAGCTTGCGCAGGGCCTTGAGTTCCACCTGCCGCACCCGCTCCCGGGACACATCCAGGAGCCGGCCAATCTCAGCCAAGGTGTGGCGATCATGGCCCTCCAGGCCAAACCGCATTTCCAGCACTTGGCGCTCCTGCTCCGAGAGCTGGGCTAGCCATTGGCCCAGCTGCTCCAGGTGGATGCCCCGCTCCACCGACTCCAGGGGTTCGCTGTGGCTGGTATCGGCGATCAGGTCGCCCAGGAAGCTGCGGTCGTCATCCCCGTTGACCGGCGCATCGAGGCTGGAGGTGGTGAGGGACTGGCGCAGCAGCGAATCGAGCTCCTCGATCGGCATGTCCATCGCCTCGGAAATCTCCTGGCGACTGGGCATCGCCCCGAGTTTGTGGGCAAGATCCAGGCTCACCTTGCGAATCGCCGAGAGCCGTTCCGACAGGTGCACCGGCAACCGGATCGTGCGCGATTGGCAGGCAATCGCCCGGGTCATGCTCTGGCGGATCCACCAGAAGGCGTAGGTCGAAAACTTATAGCCCCGGGTGGGATCGAACTTTTCAACGGCCCGCTCGAGCCCCAGGGACCCCTCCTGGATCAGGTCGAGCAGTTCCAGCCCCTTGCCCTGATATTTCTTGGCAACGCTGACAACCAACCGGAGATTGGCCTTCATCATCCGCTCTTTGCAGCGGCGGCCCACCCGAATTGTTTTATTTTCCTGATCGCTATACCCCCCCTCCCGGGGCTCCTCCAGGAGGCGCATCATGGTTTGCACCTGGTTGCCCAGTTCGATCTCTTCGGCTGGTGTCAGCAAAGGCACACGCCCGATCGTGCCGAGGTACCAGCTGATCGGATCACTGGTGCGACGGCGGGGGCCGCCGCTGTCGGGCGGGCCAGAGGCGGTCATGGAGTTGAAGTTGGAAGTTAGGCCAACTTGCTACAGAAAAGCGGAATTTGTCCGTGTCTTTATGAACCTTTCAGTATTGCGAACAATCTGTTGACAGGGGATTTGTTCGCCCCATAGCTGCATCAGATTAGCTACGGATTTCAGCGGATTGATTAAAGCTTTGCGTCGCAAGCGCTGCCGCTACGGCCATCGGTGTCACCCCACCGGGCCCCCCGCGGCGACGGGCCAGCCAGCCGGCCTGGCCATGGCTGAGGGCTGCTGCCGCCAATAGGGCCCCATCGAGGCTCCTGACAGCGGAGCGCTCTTCAGCCCGCCCTGCCGCAACAGCCTGCCCTGCCGCAACAGCCATGGCCCCGCGGCCGGCGGCGTAGCCCGCCAGCACATCGCCGAGGCCGGCCCGGGCGGCGTCTGGGCAGGTTTCGATCAGTTGCCAGCGGCGGCCATCGGCGGCGGCGATGACGCTGTGGGCTCCTTTGAGCAACACGGTGGCAGCGGCGCCTTGGGCGGCGGCGGCGGCGGCCTCCAGGGGCATGAGGCCCGCCAGATCGGGGAAGAGCCGCTCAAACTCGGCGCCATGGGGGGTCAGCCAGGTCGGACCCTGGCGTTGGCGCAGCCATTGGCTGGCTCCAGTTCCCTGGGTTTGGTTCAGATCCGCCAGCCGGTTGAGGCCATCGGCATCGAGCAGCAGGAGCCCAGCGAAGCCCTGCAATTGATCCCAGAGTTGCTGCTGCTGGTGCTGCAGGTGCTGCTGGCTTGGGTCTGCCCGTTGCTGGTTTGGGGGTCCCAGGCCCGGTCCAAAAACCACCGCATCAAATCTCGAGAGGGCCCTGGGCGACAGCAGGGCTTCTGGATCGAGCAACACCACATGGGGCTGGCTGGCCCAAACCCCCGGCGCTCCAGCTTCGGGCACCAGGGCCTTGAGGCTGCCGCAGCCGCTGGCGCTTGCCCCCTGCAGGCAGAGCTGGGCGGCGCCCGGGTAGCTCGGGCTTCCGGCTACCACCAGCAGGCGACCGCGACCATATTTGCCGGCGGCCGGATCAAGTGGTGGCCAGGGCGCCGTGGCCCCATCCGCCCCCCTGAGGGCCATGGGCTGGCTGGCGGCCAGGGGGGCCAGCTGGTCGGCCGCCAGGCCCAGGTCGATCCGCTCGAGCTGGCCCACCCAGGCCAGGGCGCCGTCCTGGACCAGGCCCTGCTTGAGCAATCCCAGGCAGTAGGTGGTGCGGGCCCGGGCGGCGGCCCTGCCGAGCAGCTGGCCGCTGTCACTGCAGAGGCCCGTTGGCACATCGATGGCCATCAGGGCCCCTGGCCGCCCCTGGTGGCGCCGCGTTAGCAGGGACGCGATGGCGTCGTCAATCGGGCGCCGCTGGCCGACGCCAAAGAGGCCATCAATCCAGAGGGCGCCATCGCCTGGATCGGGCTCCCCCTCCAACACCGGAATCCCCAGCCAGCGGCAGTGGCGCAGGTGGGCGCTCGTGAGGGGTTTGGGGCGCTCAAAGGGGGTCCAGAGGCGCACGGGCACGCCGGCCAGGTGCAGTTCCCGCGCCACCACCAGGCCGTCGCCGCCGTTGTGGCCAGGCCCCACCAGCACCAGGGCCGCCGCCGGAGGCCTCTCGAGCAACCGGCGGGCGATCGCCAGGGCCGCCTTTTCCATCAGGGCTTCCACCGGCAAACCACTGGCGAACAGCTCGTTCTCCAGCGCTGCCATTTGGCTCCCGGTCACGAGCAGATGGTCGGCATCAGCCGCGGGCCAGCCCGGACCTGGGAAGCCGCTGGTGGGGTGGGGCAGGGGGGCCTCCGGGGGCATGGTCGTTGCCGTGGTTAGGGACTGGGCTCAAGCTGGATTGTGGACTGATTTGCAGGTTCGGTCTGGCCCTGGCCCTGGCCCTGGTTCTGGTTCTGGTTCTGGTTCTGGTTCTGGTTCTGGGTCTTTTTCTGGCACTCGAGCTGATCCCCGCAGTCCGATGGGTCGCAAGCCCTTGGCGGCAGCTAGGGGCCAGAGCCGCGCCCCAATGGGTCCAGCCCAGTTCCATGATGGAAGCAACTCTCGGCCTGTCTGACCTAAGGCGGCCGCGCCCCCCTTGTGGCCCGTTTTTCCGCCCCCCCCCAAGTCTCTGCTCCCGGTGGGGCCACCGCGGCCACGCCAGCCGGGGCGTCGGCGATTGAGCGGCTGCGGGCCTGGCCGGGTGAGCGGCGGGTGGCGGTGGGTCTCTCGGGTGGGGTGGATAGTTCCCTAACGGCGGCCCTGCTGGTGGAGGCCGGCTGGCAGGTGGAGGGCCTCACCCTCTGGTTAATGAGCGGCAAGGGGGCCTGTTGCGCCGAAGGGTTGGTGGATGCGGCCGCCATCTGCGACCAGCTGGGTGTTCCCCACCATGTGGTCGATTCCCGGGCCACCTTCCAGACCCAGATCGTCGAGTTTTTGGTGGAGGGCTACGGCGCCGGGGTGACGCCCCTGCCCTGCTCCCGCTGCAACCGGGAGGTGAAGTTTGGACCGATGCTGGCCTGGGCCGCCGAGGAGCGGGCCATTGGCCGCATCGCCACCGGCCACTACGCCCGGGTCCGCCCTAGTGAGGCGGCCAATGGCCTGCCCGTGCCGGGCGACGGCCGGGGCCGCCACCAACTGCTCCGCGGCCTTGATCAACGCAAGGACCAGAGCTATTTCCTCTACGACCTGCCCCAGGAGATTCTGGGTCGCCTGGTCTTTCCCTTGGGCGAACTCACCAAGGCCGATACGCGCTTGGAAGCCGCCCGCCATGGCCTGCGCACCGCTGAGAAACCGGAAAGCCAGGACCTCTGCCTGGCCGATCACCACGGCTCGATGAAGGCGTTCCTGGATGCCTACCTGCCGCCCCGTCCGGGCCAGATCGTTTTCAGCGATGGGCGGGTGCTGGGCGAACACGACGGCATTGAGCACTTCACGATCGGGCAACGCCGCGGCCTGGGCGTGGCCTGGAGTGAGCCGCTGCACGTGGTGCGCCTCGATGGCGCCATGAACCAGGTGGTGGTGGCCCCCCGGGGCGAGGCGGCCCGGGCTGGGGCCTTGGTTGGCGCTGTGAACTGGCTGTCGATGGCCCCGCCGGAGGAACCAATCACCGTGGAGGTGCAGGTGCGCTACCGCAGCGGCCCTGAGCCGGCCACGTTGATCCCCCTGCCCGCCACGGAGGCCGATCGCCAAGCGGGCCGGCCCCACCGTTGCCGTCTGGAATTTGCCGAGGAGCAGTTCTCGATCACCCCAGGTCAGGCGGCCGTCTTCTACGCGGGTGAGGTGGTCCTCGGTGGAGGCCTGATTCAAAAGGACCCCCCTGCGGCCTAGTTGGCAGCTTGCTTTACCAATAGGGATCACTGGCCCAGGCCACGGTCAGGGGTCCGGCGGGGCTGGCGGGAACCTGGGCGATGCAGGCCCTTTGGGTTTCGCCGTTGACGTCGATTTCGCAGGCGCCGCAGCTCCCCCCCAGGCAGCCCGTGGGGATGGCCAGGCCTGCTGCCGCTGCCGCCTCAAGCCAATCCTGACCGGGGAGGGCCGTACTGATCTGGCCTTCAGGCCAGTGGATTGTCACCGGGCCCTGGGACCCCATCCCTGTCATCGCAGCAGCGGCTCCAGGTTCACATGGGCCTCAAAGGCATCGGCCAGGCGATCGAGCAGGGCCTCCCGTTGCTGGCTGTGGTGGGGCACGGTTTCCGGTAGCGGCGCCAATCCCTTCCGCTGGCGCAGGCCGTTGAGCCAGCGGCGACGCCAGGCACCACTTTCGAAGACCCCATGCAGGTAGGTGCCGGCCACCAGGCCGCCCTGGTCGCCGAAGGGCTGCCACCAGCCCAAATCGGCAGCGGCGGCGATCGGCTGGCAGGCGCCCGGACCTTGGAGCTGGCTGTGGCCCCGATGCAGCTCAAAACCTTCTATTTCCAAGGCCTGCTCCCCATCCGGCCAGAGGGCCAGGCTGCGGCGTTGGGCCAGGGCCTTGGTGTCGGCAAAGACGGTCTCGAGGGGTAATAGCCCTAGCCCTTGGGCTTGGCCGGGCCTGCCCCCTTCCAAACCTTCCGGGTCCTCAAGTGAGACGCCCAGCATCTGCATTCCGCCGCAGATCCCAAACAGCTGGCCGCCGCCGGCGCCATAGCGGACCAGCTCCTCGGCCAGGCCACTGGCCCGTAGGGCCGCCAGATCCCGCAGGGTTTGCTTGCTCCCCGGCACGATCACCGCATCGGGTTGGCCCAGGGGTTGGCCGGCCTGCAGCCAGCGCAGCTGGACGCTCGGTTCGGCCTCGAGGGGATCGAGGTCGGAGAAATTGCTGAGCGACGGCAGGCGTAGCACGACGATCTCCAGGGCGGCGTCCGCCTTGCGCCCGCGGCGCTCCAGCAGGTCGAGGGAGTCTTCGGGGGGAAACAGCTCATCCAGCCAGGGCATCACCCCAAGCACGGGCACGCCCGTGTGCTGCTCCAGCCAGGAGCGCCCGGAATCAAAGAGTTCGCGGCGGCCTCGGAACCGGTTGATCAGCAGACCGCGAATGAGGGGCCTCTCCACCGGCCGCAGCAGGTCCAGGGTGCCCACCAGCTGGGCGAACACGCCGCCCCGCTCGATGTCGGCCACCAGCAGGCAATGGGCGCGCAGGTATTGGGCCAGGCGCAGGTTGGTGAGGTCCCGCGATTGCAGGTTGACTTCCACCGGGCTGCCGGCCCCTTCGAGCACCAATCGCCCGCCGGGATGGGCCCGTTGCAGAGCTTTGAGGCCGGTGCGAATCGCCGCCCAGCCGGGCTTGAACCAGTCGCGGTAGTAGTGCTCGGCCCGGGCCGTGCCCACGGATTGCCCGAGGTGAATCACCTCGCTGGTGCTGTCGCCCTGGGGTTTGAGCAGCACCGGGTTCATGGCGCAGCTGGGCTCCAGGCCCGCGGCCCAGGCCTGCAGGGCCTGGGAATAGGCCATCTCACCGCCTTCCGCATCGACCCAGGCGTTATTGCTCATGTTCTGGCCCTTAAAGGGCAGGGGCGTCTCGCCGCGGCGGCGCAGCACCCGGCAGAGGGCGGCCGTCATCAGCGATTTGCCGGCCCCACTGGAGGTGCCAAGCACCATCAAGGGCCTGGGGAAGGGCGGGCTGCTGGCCATCAGAGCCGGGGCCGGTGGCGCTGCAGCCAGCCCCAGAGCCGCTGGCCGGGGTTGGCGCGGGGGATCTCACCCGGCCAGGCCTCCAGCACCTGCCGGCCCAGGGGGGTGAGCCGCACCCGTTCGGTGAGGCCCTGGCCATCCACCTCCCGCCGTAACACGCCCAGCTGGATCAACCAGATCAAGTGGCCCTCCGCCTCGTAGGCGCCCACGGGGGGCAAGCACCATGGGGCGGCCGTTGGGGAGCTGGCCAGGTCGTTGCTGCCCAGGGCCCGGGATTCCAGTTGCCGGTAAAAGGCCTGGCGAAAGGGCAGGCAGCGCAGGGCCAGTCGGCCCCGACGCAGCGCCCGCTGGCTCGTTGATCCGGTGCCGTCCTCGCCCACGCCGCCTGTTCGCCTTCAGGGCCATTCTCCGGCCTGGGGGGTCCCGTTCGCGGCTGGCGACGGCCGCTGCTCCAGGCTGGATCCCCCCGATCCGCATGGCGCCATGTTGTTACTCGCTTCCGCCTCCCCGGCCCGGCGCCGGTTGCTGGAGCAGGCGGCCATTCCCCACCGGGTCCAGGTCAGTGGCGTTGATGAGGAGGCGATCGTGGCTGCCGATCCCAGCGAGCTGGTGCGGCTGCTGGCCCAGGCCAAGGCCCAGGCGGTGGTTGACACCCTGGAACCCGGCGAGGGCATCCCCGTCCTCGGCTGCGATTCCCTGCTGGAGTTTGCCGGTGAGGTTTTCGGCAAGCCGGCCGATCCCGAGGAGGCCATCCGCCGCTGGCACCGCATGGCCGGTGGCTGGGGTGAGCTGCATACGGGCCATTGCCTGCTGCAGCCAACCGGAACTGGGGCTGGCACCAGGCGTCCCCAGCCAGGGGTGATCCAGCTGGAAACGGTCACCACCCGGGTGCAGTTTGCGGCCCTCACCACCAGCGAGATCGAGGCCTATGTGGCCACGGGGGAACCCTTGCAATGCGCCGGTGGTTTTGCCCTCGAGGGCATCGGCGGCCAGGTGGTGGAACGGATCGAGGGATGTTTCAGCAATGTGATTGGCCTGAGCTTGCCCTTGCTGCGCCGCTGGCTGGCCTAGGCGCAGGCCAAGCCATGAAAAAGCCCCCGCTTGGGGCGGGGGCTGGGGATGGATGGATCCGGACGGCCCCGCAATGGGGCGGTCTGGTTTGGTCCAGGGAGCGGAACCCTGAACTCAGTCCAGGTCAGGCATGGCCAGGGTGGGCTCGGCCTTGCGGTCGATACCTTTTTCGAAGCCGGCAGCGGCGGCGCGGGCGCGGCCCGCATGCCAGAGGTGACCGACCAGGAAGAAGAACGCCAACACGAACTGGGTGGCGGAGAGCCACTGGCGGATGTTGACGAAGTTCACCGAGTTGGGTTCGGTGATGATGCCGCCCACGGAGTTGAGGGAGGCGTTGGGGGCGTGGGTCATGTATTCAGCGGCCCGGCGCACTTGCCAGGGCTGAATGTCGTTCTGGAGCTTGTCGAGGCTTAGGCCATTGGGGCCCCGCAGGGGCTCCAGCCAGGGACCACGGAAGTCCCAGAAACGCATGGTTTCACCACCGAAGATGATCTCGCCGGTGGGGGAGCGCATCAGGTATTTGCCCAGGCCCGTGGGGCCCATGGCGGAACCGATGTTGGCGCCCATGCGTTGGTCACGCACCAGGAAGGTGAAGCTCTGGGCCTGGGAGGACTCGGCGTTGGTGGGGCCGTAGAACTCGGAGGGATAGGCGGTGTTGTTGAACCAGATGTAGGCCGAGGCGATGAAGCTCATGAAGCTCAAGGCGCCCAGGCTGTAGCTCAGGTAGGCCTCACCATTCCAGATGAAGGCGCGACGCACCCAGCCGAAGGGCTTGGTGATCACGTGCCAGATGCCACCGAAGATGCAAATCAGGCCGATCCAGATGTGGCCACCGATGATGTCCTCCATGGAGTCCACACCGATGATCCAGCCCTCACCACCGAAGGGGGCGCGGGTGAGATAGCCAAACACCACGCCAGGGCTGAGGGTGGGGTTGGTGATCAGGCGCACGTCGCCACCACCGGGGGCCCAGGTGTCATAGACACCGCCGAAGAACATGGCCTTGAACACCAGCAGCAGGGCACCCACACCCAGGAGGATGAGGTGATAGCCAATGATGTTGGTCATCTGGTTCTTATCGCGCCAATCTTGCGAGAAGAAGGCGGAATAGTTTTCCAGAATCTCCGGACCCCGCAGGGCGTGATACAGGCCGCCAATGCCCAGCACGGCGGAACTGATCAAGTGCAGCACCCCAACCACAAAGAAGGGGTAGAGGTCGGTGACTTCACCGCCGGGACCGACGCCGTAGCCGAGGGTGGCCACGTGGGGGAACAGGATCAGGCCCTGTTCGTACATCGGCTTGTCGAAGGTGAAGTGGCTCACCTCAAACAACATCATGGCGCCGGCCCAGAAGACCATCAGGCCAGCGTGGGCCACGTGGGCGCCGAGCAGGCGGCCGGAGAGGTTGATCAGGCGGGCGTTGCCGGACCACCAGGCGTAGCCGGTGGAGTCGAGGTCCTTGCCCCCGACAGCCACGAGGGAGGGATTAGAGAGCGTTACCACGGGGCAGAACCTCTTCAGGGAAGACGAAGTTTTCGTGCGGCTGGTCGGCCGGTGCCATCCAGGCACGCAGACCTTCATTGAGAAGAATGTTCTTCGTGTAGAAGGTTTCGAACTCGGGGTCCTCAGCGGCGCGGATTTCCTGCGACAC
>CALRQT020000017.1:0-47439 GCA_943370385.1 Pseudanabaena sp. UWO311 | reverse complement strand
GTGTCGCAGGAAATCCGCGCCGCTGAGGACCCCGAGTTCGAAACCTTCTACACGAAGAACATTCTTCTCAATGAAGGTCTGCGTGCCTGGATGGCACCGGCCGACCAGCCGCACGAAAACTTCGTCTTCCCTGAAGAGGTTCTGCCCCGCGGTAACGCTCTCTAACAAGAGATTTCATTCGAGAACTAATCCCGATTTCCCAAAGCGCCACTTGACATAAGTGGCGCTTTTTTGTATCTTTTCCCAATTCGCCTTCCTCTGACTTGATAGCCGATCGGTGCCGAATGGCGTGGCCCTTTGGGAGGTTCAGGTTTGTTGTATTGATTGGTGTCGCGATTTTCGTGCTTTGGAAAGTCTCGATTTCCCTGGGTCACTTTTGGTTTTTTCCTGATTCGGGAACCCTGCTGGGTGACCTGCGGGACCGCTATAGAGAGTTTCATTTTTTCAGTAAGGGCCTAGATCCAAAGGCTCAAGACCCGCTCTTGGGTTATCCCGCTTGGTCCTATTTGCTGGCGGGTCTTTGGGCTTGGCCGGAAAACTTTGATCAAGCAAAGTTTCTGTTTTTGGCGATTCAATCCGTTGTGATGGCGGTCGTCGGCTGGGACCTCATGGCTCGGTTGCGCTTGGGTCTGCCGGCGATGATTTTGGTTGCCTTGGCGTCGGCCCCTGTTTACGTTCTGCTGGATTTGCTTGGGCTTGGTAATTATGGAATTATCGAGGGAGCATGCTTTTATTTCTCGATGGTTGGCCGCTTGCCTGTTGTTAGAGGGGTGGCCTTGGTTGGTGCAATTTTGAAACCCCAAACTGGATTCGCCGTTTGGCTTGCTGCCCTGGGGCGTAGGGATTGGCGGGTTGTTGGTGTCTCTGGAGGGGTTGTTTTGTTGTTGCTGGCGATTGCCTCGAAGGTGCTGGGCCAGTCGTCGGTTGGCTCATTTTTTATGACGATGCAAGGGGGCTTTGGCGGGAAGCTGGATCATTTTTATTCGACGGGTAATTATGGCTTTTTGTCCAATGTTGTCCAGGCGGGCTGGATCGCCCCTGCCGGCGCCGTCGCCATCTGCTATCTGCTCTTGGCGGTGTCTCTGTTGGTTGTTTTCAAGGTTGTGCCTGACCCCGTAGCTCGCTATGTTTTTGCGGCGGCCCTATTTCCCCTCTTTACCTACCACCGCACCCACGATCTGATTTTGATTTGGCCTGCGCTGATCATTCTTGTCGTGAGCTCATTTCGCCTTGATGGCTGGAAAGGGTGGTTTTGGCTTGCACCCATGGCCTGGTCCCTGACCTTTCATGAGAACCAACCTGTGCCAGCCCTGCTCTTGTTGGCGATCGTGCTGATTTGGTGGCATTGGCTGTGTCGGGAATCCTCACCCAATGCCTTGGCCAAGCCTTGATCTGGGCCAAAATCCGCTAGGATTTTTGAGTTCCGTCAGCAGTGGTGTGGGGGCTTCGGCCGGCTTGCCGGTTTGAATCCTTCGAATGCATCGCCGGCTGACACCAATCCCCCAGGAGGAGGTGTCCATGGTTTCCAGTTGTATGACCCAGGGTCTGCTGATCGTGGAGAACGCCGGCTGATTTCGGCGCCTGATTCCTGATCATTCGGTTCCGCGACAGAGCGGACCCGGCGAGAGCCCCCGATAGATCAAGCCCTGTGCTTGTGTCTATCGGGGGCATCGTTTATGGAATGGTTTTCTACAGGCGCACTCCATAGGAATAGGGAGCCAATGGCCCTCTGGGTTCCTAAAGGACAGTCGGTTCTGGCTGGGCTGCCCCGGGCCGGTGGCGCATCAGGATCAGGCTGCCCACCAGGCTTGGCAGCACCACGGTCACCAGCCGCAGGATCAAGGTGGTGGCCAGGGCCACGGGCCGGCTGGCGCCGAAGGCCACGGCTAGGCCAATGCTGGTGAGTTCACTGGTGCCCAGGCCCGCCGGCAACACCGACAACACA
Organism: Pseudanabaena sp. UWO311; assembly: GCA_943370385.1. Classification (GTDB taxonomy): domain Bacteria; phylum Cyanobacteriota; class Cyanobacteriia; order PCC-6307; family Cyanobiaceae; genus BAIKAL-G1. The sequence continues at coordinate 45,494 of CALRQT020000017.1, read as the reverse complement.
CCGCCCAGGGCCGTGGCGGTACGCACCACCGCCGCCGCCTCCAGGCCGATCGGGCTGCCCATGGCGGTAAAGAGGCCGTGCAACAGGGTGGCCTCCAGTAGCCAGGCCAGGGACGCCAAGGTTGTGCCCAGCAGCAGGGGCCCGGGCCGCAGCAAGGAGCGCAGGCGGGCCATGCCGTAGAGCCCTTCCCGCAACAAGCGGATCGGCCCCTTGAGCAGCCGGTGGGCCGGCAGCCGTTCCAGGCCCCGTTCCAGCTTGGCCAGGGCAAGCGGGTGGGTGAACAGCCAGGCGCCGCCGCCAGCCACCAGCAGCCCCACCCCCACGGCCGGCAGTACCCGGCCGCCCAGGCCCCAGCTCAACACCAGTAGGGCAGCCGCCAGGTCGGTGAGCCGCTCCGCCAGGGTGATGCCCACGCCCACGGCCAGGGGCGTGCCGTGGCGCCGTTGCAGCCAGAGCCCCCTTAGGGCCTCGCCGCTGCGGGCCGGGGCGGCGATGAGGGACAGGCCAGCGCCATAGATGGAGGCACTGGGTTGCCAGGCCAGGGGGTGCCCCAGCTGGGCCAGGTAGGCCTGCCAGCGACCAAAGAGCAAGCCATGGGCCAGGGCCACCGTGGCCGGCGCCAGCAGCCACCACCACCAGGCCAGGCGCCCGAGGCTGGCGGTGAGGCTGGAGAGCCCAAACCAGAGGCTCAGGCCCAGGTAAAGCAGGAGCCCGGCGAGTAGCCCCAGCAGCCAACGCTTGGACATGGCTGGATCAGGGAATGAACCGCAATTTGCGGGCGGCGTAGAGACACATGCCCGCCAGAATCAAGCCTTCGCGGAAGTGGGCGATGTTGGAGCTGCCGTAGCTGCGTTCCTGATAGCGCACCGGCACTTCAACAATTTTGAGGTTGAGTTTGCTGGCGCCAAACAGCAGGTCGAAGTCGCCGAAGGGATCGAAATCGCCGAAGTAGGCGCGCCCCGCTTTAAGACGCTCGTAGTCGGTTTTCCAGATCACCTTGGTGCCGCAGAGGGTGTCCTTGAGGCGCTGGCGCAGGAGCCAGGAAAACACGGCCGCAAAGAAGCGGTTGGCGGCGGTGTTCAGCGGCGGCATGGCGGCCCAGCTGCGGGGATACACCAGCCGGCAGCCATTCACAAATTCGCCGCGGCCATCGGCCATGGCCTGGGCGAAGCGGGGCAGGTCTTCCGGGCGCACGGTGAGATCGGCGTCCAGGATCATCAACACATCGCCTTCGGCCTGCTCGAAGCCCAGCCACACCGCATCGGCCTTGCCCTTGCCGCTCTGGCGAAACTTTTTCAGCCGCAGGGGCCCCTGATACTCGGCGCACACCCGCTCGATTTCGGCCCAGGTGTTGTCGGAGGAATGGCCCTCTACGAACAGCACTTCGGTGAAGCGCCCCAGCTGGGGCAGCCGCTCGATCGCCGGGGCGATGTTGCCGGCCTCATTGCGGGCCGGGATCACCACGCTGACGCTGGGATCCTGGCGCCGTTGCCGCGCCGGCCGGGCCACCAGCCAGTGGGTGAGACCCAGCTGCTCGAGCCCAGGCAACTGGCTCAGCCAGCGGTTGGCCAGGGGCGTGAGCAGGGGAATCTGGCGCGGCAGCAGGCAGCGGTGGCCCTGCTTGAGCACCTCCCAACTGGCTAGGTCCAGCAGGTTGGCGACATCCCGGGGCGTCAGCCAGCTTTCCGGCGGTTGGGGCTGGCGCTGGCCCAGCTTTTCGGCCGCCTTGAGCAGGGGCTGCCAAAGCCAGTTGTGGAAACTCACCACCAGCCGGGTGCGGGGATGGCAGAAGGCCTCCAGCCGCTCCAACACCCCCTGCACGTCATGGAGGGTGTTGAGGGTGTTGGGCAGCAGGATCACATCGAAGGGTTCCCGCTCGCCGATCGACTCAGGCGTGATCGTCTCGGCGTCGGCGCTAATCACCCGCAGCTCCGGGTGGCGAGCCCGGGCCGCCTCGGCCAGTTGGGGATCCAACTCAATGCCCACCCCATGGCCGGGCTTGAGACCCGCCAACAGGTCACCCAGACCGCAGCCGATCTCCAGCACCCGCAGCCCCGGCGCCACCAGCAGCTGGTGCAGCCGCGCCAGGTCGTTGTAGTAGGCCCGGTTGCGTTGGTGGAAGCGGAGGGCGGCGCTGGTGGTGGTCATGACTTCAAAAGTGACAGGGCGTGGCCCCAATCCAGCCCCATGGCACTGGCCACGATGCGGAGGGTGCGCAGGGTTTCGTTGTTGGGGTCGAGCTGGGCGGCGCGCTCCAGCAGGGGTTTGGCGGCGCCTGGTTTGAAGCGGTAGAGATCCACCACGCCAAGCCCCAGCAGGGCGTTGGGGTTGGTGGGATCGAGGGGCAGGATCCGCGCCAGGGTGGCGGCGGCGGCGGCGGCTTGGCGTTGCAGGGCCTGGGCGAGGGCCAGGGCGTAGAGGTCATCGAGGTTGCGGGGATCCTGCCGCAGCCTCGCTGCACTGATGGCGGCGCCGTCGCGCAGGTACACCTGGTCGGGATCGGTTTGGTTGAGCTGGCCGACGCGGGCAAACAGGGGATCGAGCTGGCCGGCCCGCAGCTGTTGGCCGAGTTGGCGCAGCACGGTGATGCGGTTGGCGGCCAGGGGCGGCGCCTCCGTTGGCTTGTTGATGCCGGCCGCAACTTGGATGGGGGGGGCAGAAACCTTCAGTGGCAGGACCTGGCCCGTTGGCGACAGGAGCTGGGCATCGAGTTGATAGGTGCCTGGTGCCAGCCGGGCTGGGAGTTGCAGGGCCAGATGCTCGTGAATGCGGAGACCGGCTTGGGTGCTGCGGCCCCTGGACTGGCCGCCAGGCGGTTGGGCCCGCACCATCCCCTGGCCAATGGCATGGTCGGCTCGCCAGCTGGTGGCAGCTGGGCTGGCGGCATCGGTGCCGATGGTCCCGGGGGCCGATGCCGCCCGAGGGCGCCACTCCAGCAGCAGCAGGCCGGAAGCCAGTTGCTGGCTGGGACCTTGAAGCTCCAGGGTGAGGCCCAGCGGCTCCAAGGGCTCTGGCGCGGGGGCCTGCAGGCTGGCCACCAGGCTCGGGGTCTGGCCGGCGTTCCAGTCGATCGGATCCACCTGCAGGCTCAGCTGCCGCCGCCGGTAGAGATCGGCCCGGCTGCCATCGGGGAGGGGCCACTGGCCGGCCCGCTCGAAGGCCGCGGAGTGGGCTACGAGCTCGCTGAGCTTGGCCTGGCGCTCGTCGCTCATCACGCCCTGACTGCCGCCCTTAAGCAGGAACCAGTCGAAGCCGGCCAGGTCGTCCTGGAGTTGGTTGACGGGGGCCAGGGTTTGACGGGCCGCCACCTTGAACTGCTGGCGGCGGCCTTCGGCATCGAGGTTGAAGGCGTTGAGGAATTCATGATCCGGCAGCACTGCCAGGGTGGAGAGCTGGTGGGGGCTCTGGGAGCGGATCGTGGCCACGATCGCCTCCACCGGCCACCCCCGTTCGCCCCGGGGGGGATGGGGGGCAAAGCCCGTGAGATTGGGGCCCAGGGCGAAGTGGTTCGAGAGCAGGCCCGAGAGGGCCACCACCACCAGGGCCCCCTGCCAGGGCCGGATCCAGGGCCGGGCTTGGGCCGCGGTTTGGGCCGTGACCACCCCCAGGGCCAGGCCGAGCTGGGGCAGCAGCGGCAGCACGAAGCGGAAGTCCTTACTGGTCATCAACACGCACACCAGCAGGCCGCCTAGGGGGAAGCTCAGCCACCAGAGCCAGGCCTGCCTTTGGGCACCGGCTGGCCGGGGGCCCGGCCGCCAACCCCGTCGCCAGGCCAGGCCCAGGGCCAGCAGGGCTCCGGACGCCACCAGGGCCACCAGGGTTTGGCCCAGCATCGTGGGCAGCAGCTGGGGGTAATAGAGCCAGCCGGCCAGGCTGGTGGCCCCCATGCCCTCCTGGTAGGCCACGCCCCATTGGCGCGCCTTGTTGATGGTGGAGAGGATCGTCAGCCAGTTCTGGCTGAACCAGGGGCCGCTGATGGCGGCAGCGATGCTCAGGGCCAGGGCGCAGCGGCCCAGGGGACCCCAACGCCGGGGGCCGCGCCGCCCGGACGCAAGCCGGGGCGGTGCCAAGAGGGCCGCCAGGGCCGTCCAGCCCAGGGCAGCCAGAGGCAGCCAAAGAAGTACCACCCCAGTCGGCCGGGTCAGGACCACGAACCCCAGCCCGAGCCCGCAGGCCCCAGCCCACAGCCAGCGCCGCCGGGGCCGGGTCAGCACGGCCATGGACAGCAGCCACCAACAGGCCGTGAGCACGGCCGTGAGGCTGAAATCGATCAGGTAGTCGCTGCGCTGGTTGAGCAGGGCCGGGGCGCAGGCCAAAAACAGGGCCGCCCACAGCCCGGCGGCGCGGGAGTGGGCCAGCCGGCCCAGGCCATAAACACTGCCCAGCAGCAGGCCGTTGAACAGGCTGTTGCTGAGGATCGCCGCCCCAAAGCTGGGGCCAAGCAGCGACAACACCGGCGCCGTCACCAGGTAGGTGAGCGGCCCCCGGTAGCTGGGGGATTGGTTCCAGAGGTTCACCCACCACTCGCCGCTCCAGGGGGCCGGCTGCTGCAGCACCTGCCAGAAGCCCAGGGTGCGGCTGAGGTGGTCGCCCTGGTCCCAGGCGGGGGGGAGGTGGTGCTGGCCCACCCAGAGGCCATCGGCCAGCAGGCAGCCCAGCCAGAGGGCCAGCAGGACTAGGGCATCGCGGCGATCACTCGAGCACTCGCTCCGGCGCTCGCTGCCAGGGCGCCCGTTGGGCGAAGCCGATGCCGGATCGGCGGGCGTGGGTGGGGGAGTGCTCAAGGCCGCGTCTTCACTAGCGCCCAATCGCCAAGAGTCTCGCCGCTCGCCACCACCTCAAGGTTTCGGGACGGATCCCGGGCCGCCTGAACACCCTGCACCCAGGCCAGGCCGCCCGCCGGGAGCGCCTCCAGGCTGGGGAGCCTCGGCCCGAGCTGGGGGCTGGCCAGGGCCAAGAGAATCAGCTGGGCATGGGCCTCGCCGCTGAGGGGCTCGGGCGCCACCACCGCCACCGGCCCCTGGCCCAAGGCGTGGGCAATGGCCGGCTCGGCCAGGGCCAGCCGCAGGGCCCCACTGCGGTCGCTGAACAGGCCCGCCTGCACCAGTAGCAGCATCGCCAGCCAGGGCCCAAGCACCGCCGCCGTCAGCAGGGCCCGGGGCCGGCGCCCGAAGGGAATTAGCAGCCAGGAGCTCCCCAGGGCTAGGGCCGCCAGGCCATAGGGAACCAAGCCCCCCGGCAATTGGGCCGGATCGAGCTGCAGGGCCGCCGCCAGGGGCGCCCCCGGCCCGAGCAGGCCCAGCCCAGCGGTCGCCAGCAGGCCGCCAAATCCCGCCAGCCCCCAGGCCAGCCCCCGGGGCCGGGCCCGCCCCGCCTGGCTCCAGCCCTGCACCACCTGGGCCGCCACGATCGCCAGCATCGGCGTGAGCTGCAGGCCGTAATAGGGGGTTTTGGTGCGGAAGGCGCTCAAGAGCAGCAGCATCAGCAGCGGATAGAGCAGCAACACCAGCCGCTGCTCGCGCCCATGCGTTCCCCCCAGCTCCTTCCCCCGCCCCAGCCGCCACCAGCCCACCAGCGCCAGCAGCACCCAGGGGGCCGTGTTGGCGGGGATGTTCCAGAGGTAGTAGAAGGGCCCGCCGCTGTACACGTCGCTGTGGGAGAGGTAGAGCAACTTGCTCACCAGCCCCCCCACCACCGCGGGGCCAAACTCCCGCAAGCTCAGGCCCAGCCAGGCCAGCACCGGCAGCCAACCCAGCACCAACCCCAGCCAGAGGGCCGGCCGCCCCAGCAGCTGGCGCCGTTGCAGCCAAAGAAAGGGCGCGATCGCCACCAGCGGCACGGCCACCATGAAGCCCTTGATCAAAAAGGCCGGCCCCACACTCAGGCCCGCCAGCCATGCCCACAGCGGCGAGGCCCCGGGCCGGGCCCGCACCAGGGCGTAGAGGCCCACCAGTTCCAGCGCCAGCAAGGGCATGTCCTGGCTGGCCAGGTGGGCGTAATTGATCCAGAGCGGCGTCAACGCCAACAGCAAGGCGCTCAACCAGCCGATGGAGCTGGCTGCCGGCGGTGGAGAGAGGGGGGGATCGGCCAAACCGGCCCCACTTGCTCGTTCAGCCCCCCCTGAACCGAAAGGCGCCCCCGCCGAGGCGGATCCAACCCCCAGCTGGCGGGCCAGGGCGGCCGTCAGCCCCAGGCATGCCACCGCCGCCACCAGGCTGGGCAGGTGGGCCACCCAGGCGTGGACCCCCAGCAGCCGGTAGGCACCCGCGATCAGCCACTGCACGCCGATCGTGCGATCGAACACGGGTTCGCCCCACCAGAGCGGCGCCAGCCAGGGGCCGCCCTCGCTGATCCAGCGGGCCTGAAGGGCGTAGTAGCCCTCGTCATGGGCCAGGAAGCTGCGCGGTGCGGCGCTGAGCAGCAGGGGCACGAACACCAGCCAGGTAACCCAGGTCCGCCAGGCCAACCCGGAAAGGCGGCGCTGCGCCCTTGCGGCGCCGGTGCGGTGAATCGGGCGGATCATTGCGGTTTCTTGCTTTTTGAGCTGGCGGACTGGCGCGAGGGGGGCGAATCTCGCTTTGGCGCCATGCGCCTTCCTCTTTTTTGGTGTGAGGATTCCAATGAAACTTTTTCACAAGCTCCTGTTAGCGCCGGCAGCCCTAGGGCTGCTGGCTCCTGTGGCGGCTTCCGCTGCAGACATGAACCTCTCTGGTGTGAACCAGTACGCCTCCACGGAGGAGCAGGTCACCAGCATCTCCCAGTTCTCCGACGTTCAGCCCACCGATTGGGCCTACCAGGCCCTCTCCAACCTGGTGGAGCGCTACGGCTGCGTGGCTGGCTATCCCAACGGCACCTTCCAGGGCCGCAAGGCGATGACCCGCTTTGAAGCGGCCGCCCTGCTGAACGCCTGCCTCGACCGCGTCACCGAGGTGACCGATCAGCTCAAAAAGCTGATGAAGGAATTCGAAAAGGAACTGGCGATCCTCAAGGGTCGTGTTGATGGCCTCGAAGCCCGCGTGGGCACCCTCGAAGCCAACCAGTTCTCCACCACCACCAAGCTGAAGGGCAGCACCTACTGGGTGCTCGGTGCTAACAGCTTTGGTGGTAATTTCGCCAATGGCTTCGGTGCTTTTGAAGGTGGCACCACCTTCAACTACGACCTGCGCCTCGACCTCGACACCAGCTTCACCGGCAAAGACCTGCTGCGCACCCGCCTGCGCGCCGGCAACTTTGGCGCTTCTGGCTTCAATGGCGGTGGCTTTGGCCCCAGCTTGAATGCCCTGGAAGTGAGCTTCCAGGAGCCCGCTGGTGCCAATGCCGTTGGCATCGATCGCCTCTTCTACCAGTTCCCCCTGGGCAGCGGCTTCACCTTCACCGGTGGCCCCCGCGTCCGGCAGGACGACATGCTGGCCATGTGGCCGAGCGCCTACCCGGCTGACACCATCTTGGATGTCTTCACCTACGCCGGTGCCCCTGGTGCCTACAGCCTGACCCTGGGTGGTGGTGCTGGTCTGTGGTGGCAGAAGGACGGCTTTAGCATCAGCGCCAACTATGTGTCTTCGAACGCCAATGTGGGCCAGCCTGGCTACACGGTGGCCCCTGGCGATGGCACTGGCGGTGGCGTTCTGACAAATGCCGCTGCTTCTAGCAGCACGATTCAGCTCGGTTATGCCGGCAGCAACTGGGGTGCGGCCTTCGCCTACACCTACGCCCAGAACGGCTCCAGCGTCTACGGCGGGAACGCCACTCCCCTGGCGGCATTTGCTGCTGCCAGCGGTACGGGAACCAGCAACAACTACGGCTTGAGCGCCTACTGGACGCCCAAGACCGCTGGTTATGTCCCCTCGATCAGCGCTGGTTGGGGCTATAGCTCCTACGACGCTGCCAATACCCAGGCCAATCTTGGTCTGGCGGGTTCGCCGATTGCTGGCATCACCGCTGCCCAAAACTGGTATGTGGGCCTGCAATGGGCCGATGCCTTCGTGAAGGGCAACAGCCTCGGCATGGCCGTGGGCCAGCCCACCTTCGTGACGGCGATGAATGCCGGCACGCCCCAAGACGGCAACTTTGCTTGGGAATGGTGGTACAAGTTCCAAGTCACAGACCATATCTCCGTGACTCCCGCGATCTTCTATCTCTCTAACCCCCAGGGTGCCTTTGGCTTCTCCGATGCCCAAACAGCTGGTCTCAATACCACCAACCCCCTCACCAACTTCGGCGGCCTGATCAAGACCACCTTCAAGTTCTGATCGTTGGCTGAACCGTTGGCTTAGGGGGTGAAGCCAAATCTGCCTTGGGATTTGGCCCAGCCCTGCCAGCGGTTCCACACTCCTCCACACCCAGGCCCCGATCACTGCCTTCCACACCCCCCAGCCTCCCCCCAGCGGGGGGGGGCTTTTTTGTTTGTGGCGCTCCTGTCCAGGTCTGGCCCCAACTAGGGGTCGCTTGCGATCCAGCCCACAAGCCCCAAAAGCCCCAAGAGCCCATGGCCCTGGCCCTGGCCCCAGTCCGGCGTCGCCGCGGATCTGCCACCGATAGGCGTGCCAGGTGACGTGTCATTGCAGCTTCTGGCACATCAGGGCCTTTGGGGAGGGGCCAATGCAGCAAATATGCCTTCGGCGCCATGCGCCTTCCTCTTTTTTGGTGTGAGGACCCCAAATGAAACTGTTCCACAAGCTCCTGCTTGCGCCGGCAGCCCTGGGCCTGATGGCTCCTGTGGCCGCCTCCGCAGCTGACATGAACCTCGCCGGCGTCAAGCAGTACGCCGCTGCCGACGAGCAAGTCACCAGCATTTCCCAGTTCTCCGACGTCCAGCCCACCGATTGGGCCTACCAGGCCCTCTCCAACCTGGTTGAGCGCTACGGCTGCGTCGCTGGCTACCCCAACGGCACCTTCGCTGGCAAGAAGGCGATGACCCGCTTTGAAGCGGCCGCCCTTCTGAACGCCTGCCTCGACCGCGTCACCGAGGTGACCGATCAGCTCAAGAAGCTGATGAAGGAATTCGAAAAGGAACTGGCGATCCTCAAGGGTCGTGTTGATGGCCTCGAAGCCCGCGTTGGCACCCTCGAAGCCAACCAGTTCTCCACCACCACCAAGCTGAAGGGCAGCACCTACTGGGTGCTCGGCGCTAACAGCTTCGGCGGCAACTTCGCCGGCGGCGCCAACGGCGCCAGCGCCACCGAAGGCGGCACCACCTTCAACTACGACCTGCGCCTCGACCTCGACACCAGCTTCACCGGCAAAGACCTGCTGCGCACCCGCCTGCGAGCTGGCAACTTCGGTGCCTCTGGCTTCAATGGCTCCGGTCTTGTTGGCCTGAATGCTCTCGAAGTGACCTTCGAGGAAGGCAACGGTAATCCGAACGTTGTCGAGATCAACCGCCTCTTCTACCAGTTCCCCCTAGGCAGCGGCTTCACCTTCACCGGTGGCCCCCGCGTCCGTCAGGACGACATGCTGGCCATGTGGCCTTCGGCCTACCCGGCTGACACCATCCTGGACATCTTCACCTACGCCGGTGCTCCAGGTGCTTACAGCCTGCAGCTGGGTGGTGGTGCTGGTATCTGGTGGCAGAAGGACGGCTTCAGCGTCAGCGCTAACTATGTTTCTGCTAACGCTGGTAATGGCCAACCTGGTTATACCGGAAATGCTTGCACATCTGCAGAAATTTCTTCTCCTGGTGGATGCACCAGCGGTGGTGGTGGTGTTCTGACCCAAGGCGCCGCTTCAAGCACCACCGTGCAGCTCGGTTATGCCGGCAGCAACTGGGGTGCGGCCTTCGCCTACACCTATTCCCAGAACGGCGCCAGCGTCTACAGCGGCAACGCCACTCCCCTGGCCGTGCTTGCCTCCACCAGCGGCACTGGCACCAGCAACAACTACGGTTTGAGCGCCTACTGGTCGCCCAAGACCGCCGGCTACGTCCCCTCGATCAGCGCTGGCTGGGGCTACAGCTCCTATGACGCTGCCAACACGGCAGATGGCTTTAGTGTCACCAACAATGGCAACACTGCCACTGCTAGCGGCATCACTGCTGCCCAGAACTGGTATGTGGGCCTGCAGTGGGCCGATGCCTTCGTGAAGGGCAACAGCCTCGGCATGGCCGTGGGACAGCCCACCTTCGTGACGGCGATGAACTCCGGCACCCCCCAAGATGCCGGCTACGCCTGGGAGTGGTGGTACAAGTTCCAGGTCACCGACCATATTTCCGTGACCCCGGCGATCTTCTACCTGTCGAACCCCACCGGTGCTGCTGGCTTCGCCTCAGCCCAAGTCGACAATCTCTCCACCAGCAACCCCCTCACCAACTTCGGCGGCCTGATCAAGACCACCTTCAAGTTCTGATCGGCGGTTTCCGAACCGCTTGCAAGGTTTCTCCAGCGCACCCTCACACACCCCCGCGCTGGAGTCCTGCCTCAGGCTTGCAAACGGTTCAACCTCCTAAGCACTCCTTTTCACCTAACGTCCTTAATTATTCCCCGGTGGCTTCTGGCTGCCGGGGTTTTTTCTTGGATTTTTGTTTGGTTATGGCAGGGTTAATTTGCGGTTAGTCATCGCTTTTGCGGCCGAAATGCGGCTGTGTCCTGGGCTACTTAGGGAAGTGATTTGAGTGGGGTTTGCTGTAGCAATGCCGCAGGCTAAAATTCAGGGGAGACATTTGTCTCAACCCCTCAATTGGTGTGAGGACCATGAAACTTTTCCAGCAACTGCTGCTGGCTCCGGCTGCGTTGGGCCTTTTGGCTCCCATCGCTGCCCAGGCCGCTGATGTCTCTTCCCTGAGTGGCGCTTCCGCCGCTTCCGCCTATTCCGCCCAGCAGGACACCGACGCCTTCCGCGCCTGGCAGTCCCAGAACCAGGTGACCAGCGTCGCCCAGTTCTCCGATGTGCAGCCCACCGATTGGGCCTACCAGGCCCTCTCCAACCTGGTTGAGCGCTACGGCTGCGTGGCTGGCTATCCCGATGGCACCTTCAAGGGCAAGCAGGCCCTCAGCCGCTTTGAAGCCGCTGCCCTGCTCAACGCCTGCCTCGATCGCGTCACCGAAGTGACCGACGAACTGCGCCGCCTGCAGAAAGAATTCGCCAAGGAACTGGCCGTGCTCAAGGGCCGCGTTGACAAGCTCGAAGCCAAAGTGGGCAAGCTGGAAGCTACCCAGTTCTCCACCACCACCAAACTCCAGGGTGACACCTACTGGTCCCTCGGCGGCCTCGGCTTTGGCGGCAACAACAATGCCACCAGCACTGGCGCTAATGGCACCAACGGAACCAACGCCAACAGCCAGGCCGGTGGTGGCACCACCTTTAACTACGACCTTCGCCTGAACCTGTCCACCAGCTTCACTGGTAAGGATCTGCTGTTCACCCGTCTGCGGGCAGGCAACTTTGCAAGCAGTGCATTCAATGGCACTGTCTATAAGCTTGCCGCCTTGGATCGGGCCTTCCCCAGCACGTCTTCGCTGAACGACGTCTTCTATCTCGATCGTCTCTACTACCGCTTCCCGGCTGGTAAGGAGTTCACCTTCGTGGTGGGTCCGAAGATGCGCAACACAGAAACACTCGCGATCAGCCCCACCTATTACGGCGATCTTGAGCTGCTCGATTTCTTCCGTAGCCATGGCGCTCCTGCCGTCTATAACCGTGCCACCGGTGGCGGTGCGGCTGTGATCTGGAAGCAGGATGTGAAAAAAGGCAAGCCTTACTTCGCATCTTCGATCAGCTTTGTTGCTCCTAATGGCAGCAACTCAGCGATTAATGCCGCCGGTGGCATTATGAATAACAACAGCCAAAGCAACCTTACCTTCCAGGCTGGTTACCAGGCTGCTCAGTGGAAGGCCACCTTTGGCTGGCGTTATGGCCAGTGCGGCCAGGCTGTGAACCGGACGGCCGATTCCACCCAGGCTGCTGGTGCATCGGAAGCCTGCCCTGGCAACTTCAGCACCGCCACGGTCGATGCAAATAGCTTCGCCCTTGGTTTGGCCTGGACCCCCAAGAAGAACGGCACGATCGTTCCTTCGATCAGCGCTGGCTGGGGCTACTCCGCCTACAACCAGACTGGTGTCTTGACACCACTTTCCAACACTGGCGTTCAGGGCACTACAGCCACTACGGGCCAATTGTTGGCCACTAACATCGCCGCAACCCAATCCTGGAGCGTGGCACTGCAGTGGAAGGATGCCTTCATCAAGGGCAACTCTGCTGGTATGGCCGTGGGCCAGCCCAGTTTCGTGACCTCCCTGCGCAATGGTCAAACTCCCCAAGACGGCAACTACGCCTGGGAGTGGTGGTACAAGTTCCAGGTCACCGACAACATCTCGGTGTCTCCGGCCCTCTTCTACCTCAGCAACCCTTCCAGCGCAGGCGCATCCCCGACCTCCTCTGTTAGCACCGGCGCCAGCGTGTTTGGCGGCCTGGTTGTGGCCCAGTTCAAGTTCTGATCGTTCGCTTAGAACGGCCGTTTGATCTGATCAGGGCTGTCTTTGCGATTGCTTCTGTTCAGATCGGGGCCGGCTTATGGGTCGGCCCCAAACCTCTATTCCCCGAGCACTCCTTCACACCCTGTCCTCGGGCTCTCACTCACACACCCTCAAAGCCTCCCTTCATTGGGGGGCTTTTTTTTGAGTTCCGGCCGTTGGGGCCGGCCTGGCGTCAGGATGGCCCTGTTGCTGCCCGGCCACCGCCGCCATGGGGTCTCCGCTCGCGTCCACGGTTGCCGATCCCTACCGGGTGTTGGGGCTCACGGCCGCCGCCAGTGGCGCCGAGATCAAGGCGGCCTACCGGGCCCTGGTGAAGCAGCACCATCCCGATGCCGGCGGCGATGAGGAGCGGATCATTGCCCTCAATGCCGCCTGGGAGCTGTTGCGCGATGGCGAGCGCCGCCGCGCCTACGACCTGCGCTATTCCCATGCGCCTGGGCCATCCCAGGGGGCCGCGGGCATGCGGGCGCCGAGGGCGCCGCGCTCAGGCCAGGCCCGCGCTGCCGATGAAGATCTCTCGCTCTGGTTGCAGCAGGTGGTGGCGCCGATCGATCGGCTGCTGGCCCAGGTGATCAACCCCTTCCCGGCCCAGCTGCGCGAACTCTCCGCCGATCCCTACGACGACAGCCTGATGGAGGCCTTCTGCGCCTTTCTGAGCCAGAGCCAGGCCAAGCTCGAAAAGGTGGAGAGCCTCTACCGCTCGCGGGCCTGTCCCGCCGGCGCCCAGGCCTTTGCCCTCAACCTCTACCACTGCCTCAGCCAGGTGCAGGACGCCCTGCGGGACCTGGAGCGCTACACCATGGGCTACGTCGACAGCTACCTGCGCGATGGCCGCGAGCTGCTGCGCGAAGCCAAGCGCCTGCGCAGCCAGCTGCTGGCCGAGCGGCGCCAGCTGGAGCTGTGAGCGGCCCAAGAACCGCCTAAAAGGCTTCGAGTTGGTCGAGCCGCAGCCAGACATCGGGCACGGGCCGGCGCCAGCGCAGTTGGGCGTAATCGCCCTTGATCGCCAGGATTTCCCCAGGGCCCTCCAGCAAATAGGCCGGGGGGGTGGGGTCGCTGGCGCCCGCCTCCAGGCTGCCGCCGTAGGCCGCGCCGGACACCTTCACCAGGCTGCCCTTCTTCAGCGCGACCGCCGCCGGGGCGGGCGCAGGGGTTGGCGTTTCGGCCATGGCGGCAGCGGGTCGCAATCTGGACCCAGGCTAGGGCCTCCGCCATGGCCCCTAGCCTGGCGCCACTGAAAGTCCCGGAACGGCGTCCATGCAGATCCTGCTTGTCGGCTGCAGCGGTTTTGTTGGCCGGGAGCTGGTGCCCCTGCTGCTAGGCCAGGGCCATCGCCTCAGCCTGCTCAGTCGCCAGGCCCGGCCGCTGGCGTCCATCGCCGATCCCGCCCTGGAGCGCCTGCAGGGGGATCCGTCCCAGGCCGCCACCTGGCAGCAGCCGGAGCTGCAGGCGGCCTTGGCTAGGGCCGAGGCGGTGATCAACTTGGCCGGTGAGCCGATCGCCGAGAAGCGTTGGACCCCTGCCCAGCGCCAGCTCCTGTTTGACAGCCGGGTGGCCACCACGGGGCACCTGGTGGCGGCCCTCGGCGCCCTGGCGGCCCAGCCTGGGGCGCCGAGGCCGAGCGTGTTGATCAATGGCTCAGCCATCGGCTACTACGGCACCAGCCTCAGCGAGAGCTTTGGCGAGGCCAGCCCCGCCGGCAGCGACCTGCTTGGCCGCCTCTGCGCCGCCTGGGAGGCGGAGGCGGAGAAGGCCGCGGGTCTCTGCCGGCTGGTGATCCTGCGCACGGGGATTGTGCTGGCGGCCGATGGCGGCGCCCTGGGCAAGATGCTGCCGATTTTCCGGGCCGGCTTTGGCGGGCCGATCGGTTCGGGCCAGCAGTGGATGAGCTGGATCTCCCGCGGCGACTTCTGTCGCCTGATCAGCGCCGCCCTGGCCGATGCCAGCTACCAGGGCACCTACAACGCCGTGGCGCCCGAACCCTGCTCGATGGCCAGCTTCGCCTCCCAGCTGGGCAGGGCCCTGGGGCGGCCCAGCCTGTTGCCCGTGCCCGGGCCGATCCTGCAGCTGCTGCTGGGCGATGGCGCCCAGGTGGTGCTCGAAGGCCAGCAGGTGCGGCCCGAGCGTCTGCTGGGCCAGGGCTTTGTCTATGAAACGCCCGATCTCAAGGCTGCCCTCGCCGTCGCCACCAGCCCAGCACCCCACTGACGATCGCCGCCGCCATCAGCAGGCTGATCGCCGGCAGAAACAGCGGTTGCCAGAGGAACTCAAACAGGTGCAGCGGTGCCTCCACGCCACGGCTGTGGAGCAGCACCGCCAGGCCAAACCAGAGGGCGGCGCCGATCACCAGGAACACATCGGCCACCAGCAGGCCATCGAGCCAGCCCTTGAGGAGCTCGGCCAGGGGCTTGGCTTCGGGCTGGGCCAGGGGCTCCTGCTGGGGCTTGGAGATCTTGGGCTCGGAGCTAGGGGGCATGGCCAGGGGCTCCGGCTTTGGTTGCGGCGCTGGGGTGCCGGTGGGGTCAGCCATGGGGGCCTCCGGGGGCAGCTGGACCCAGGGCGGCCACAACCGCGTCCGCGATCCTGGCGGTGCCGCCGCCGGCGCCGATGCGTTCGAGGCCGTTGCGGTGGCAGCGCCCAGCCAGGGCGCCATCCCGTTGCAGCTCGCCGAGGAGTTGGGCCAGCAGGCGGGCGGTGGCCTCCCGTTGCTCGGGGCTGCCGCTGCGGCCTTCGGCGCAGAACACGGAGGGCCCCAGCAGGCGCCGCTGGGCCTCGGCGAAGTTGTCGGTGAATTGGGGGCCCGAGCCCACCAGCTGCAGCACCGGTTTGCCCAGGCCCACGGCCTGTTCGGCGGCGGTGCCGGTCATCGAGAGCACCAGATCGCTGTGTTGCACCACCGCTGCGAACCGTCCCCAGACCAGCTCTAGCCGCAAAGGGCCCCGGCGCAGGCGTGTGATCGTGCCGGCCTCGCTGTCGAGGCGCCAGCCGAGCCGGCTGGCCAGGGGGGCCACTTCCTCGGGGCCCAGCCGGCCCACCAGGGCGGCCGACAGTCCGAGTTGGTCGGGCTGTTGCAGGTGTTCGGGCAGCTGGGCCAACACCTCCAGCATCAGTTCCAGGTTGTGCAGGGCCTCGGGCAGGCGGCTGCCGGGCAGCAGGCCCAGCCGCTGGGCGGGGACCGGCGGGGCCGGGGCCGGCTGGCCGGCGCCCAACGGCTCGCTAGGGGCCACGGCCGCATCGAAGAAGGGGTTGCCGAGGAAGTCCACCGGCCGGCCCAGTTGCTCGCTCAAGTCGCTAGCCGTGAGCGCATCGCGGCTGAGCACCCTGCGGAACCGGGCGCTGGCCAGGCAGGCGCCACAGGGCCAGGGCAGCCGCAGTCGTCCTTCGTAATGGCTCGAATAGGCCACCAAATAGGTGACCACCGGCCGCCAGCTCAGCCAGGCCGCCGCCACCGGCAACACGTCGCCCACCACCACCACCAGGTCGTAGCGGTGGGCGATGCGAAAGAGCAGGGCTAGGCGCCGCAGCAGGTAGCCCACCTGGCCCTGGACCACCTCCGTGAGCCGGCCCCAGAGGCTGGTGTAGCCGAGGCCGCCGGTGCTGTATTCGCGGGTGCGGCCCAGCAGGGGAATGGCCGCCTGGTCGTAGGCCCGGCCGTGGCCCACCAGGGGCAGGGCCTCGGCCCGGTAGCCCCGGGCCCGCAGTTCGGTGGCGATCAGGGCGCCACTGAGGTCTTCGCCGTGCCCGTTGCTGAGCAGCAGGATCGGGGCGCCTGGTCGCAGGCCGTTCGCGTTCACGCCTTCTGCGCGGACACCGTTTGGGCTCACGCGCTTAGCCAGGCCTTGACTTTCTCCAGGGCCTTCCAGCCGGGCTTGCGGGCCAGGCCATCGGCGATCGAGTTGTCGAGTTCGGCGGCTAGCTCGGGCGCCATCAGCCGCATGCGTTGCACCAGTTCGATGTGCTCGCGCACGCCCTTGGCATCGGTTTCCAGCATCGCCAGGCTGAGGTTGATGCGGGCCTGGGGATCCTGGGGGCTGAGCTTCACCGCGAAACGGGCCGAGCGCAGGGCCTGCAGGGGCTGGTCGTCGAGAAGTTCCAGCCAGGCCAGGCAGGTCCAGGCGGCCGAGAGGCGCGGTTCGTGCTGGGTGATGGCGCGGAAATCGGCTAGCACCTCGGCGGTGGGCTCACCGCGCTGGTAGCGGCCCAGGGCCTGTTCGAAGGCGGAGTCGCCGGTGGGAGCGGGGGTGGCCGTCATGGCGCTGCAGCAAGACATCTTGCCCTCAGATTGCCACCCGGCTGGCTCAGGCCCGGCTCAGACCCGGCTTCGGCACCGCCCAGGCTGCGCCGCCCACAGAGCTAGGAGCGCCCTCAGACCGCAAACGAGCTGCCGCAGCCGCAGGTTTGGGAGGCGTTGGGGTTGGTGAAGTTGAAGCCGCCGCCGATCAGGGCACTGGAGAAATCCAGCTGCATGCCATAGATGTAGAGCAGGCTCTTGGGGTCGCTCACCACCTTGAAGCTGGGGGCGCCACTGGGTTCGTACACGTACTCCTCGTCATCGGCGCGGATCTCGCCGGCGTCGATGAAGTCCATGGTGTAGCTCATGCCGCTGCAGCCGCCCGAGCGCACGCCCACCCGCAGCACCTTGGCCTCCCCCTGTTGTTGCATCAGCGCGGCCAGCTGCTTCATGGCCGGTTCGGTCACCAGGATGCCCTTGCCGTCCTTGGCGGTGTGGGGGGCGGGGCTGGCGGTTTCGAGGGCTGGGGCTGGGGCCGGGGCGGTTTCGGTGCTCATGGCGGCGGCCTACGGGACATCTAGATGACGCAACTCTATGGAGTTCCGCCCGGGCTTGCCCAGGGGGCGGTTGGGGTGGGTTGCCCCGGGCGGGATGGCGGGAACACCGCACGGGCTGCCTGCCTCTCCATAGAGTCGGGCAACCAAGGGAGTGCAAGGGTGCGGGTCGCCATCGTGGGTGCGGGTCTGGCCGGTTTGGCGGCGGCGGTTGATCTGGTCGATGCCGGCCACAAGGTGGACCTGTACGAGGCCCGGCCGTTCATGGGCGGCAAGGTGGGCAGCTGGGTGGATGAGGGCGGCAACCACATCGAGATGGGGCTGCATGTCTTCTTCTTCAACTACGCCAACCTGTTTGCCCTGCTGCGCAAGGTGGGCGCCCTCGACAACCTGCTGCCCAAAGACCACACCCACCTGTTCGTGAACAAGGGCGGTGACCTGCGCGAGCTCGACTTCCGCTTCCCGATCGGGGCCCCCTTCAACGGCCTCAAGGCCTTCTTCACCACCCCCCAGCTCGACTGGATCGACAAGCTGCGCAATGCCCTGGCCCTGGGCACCAGCCCGATCGTGCGCGGCCTGATCGATTACGAGGGCGCCATGGCGGTGATCCGCGACCTCGATCGCATCAGCTTCAAAGACTGGTTCACCGGCCACGGCGGCAGCGAGCGCAGCATCGAGCGCATGTGGGATCCGATCGCCTACGCCCTCGGCTTCATC
This sequence comes from Pseudanabaena sp. UWO311, assembly GCA_943370385.1. GTDB lineage: Bacteria > Cyanobacteriota > Cyanobacteriia > PCC-6307 > Cyanobiaceae > BAIKAL-G1. The sequence continues at coordinate 27,525 of CALRQT020000017.1, read as the reverse complement.
GATTGCGAGGCGATTTCGGCCCGTTGCATGCTGACCATCTTCCTGATGTTCGCCACCAAAACCGAGGCCTCCAAGCTCAACCTGCTCAAGGGATCGCCCCACCGCTGGCTCACCGGTCCGATCCTCGATTACATCACCGCCCGCGGCGCCCGCCTGCACCTGCGCCACCGGGTGGGCGAAGTGCATTACGAGGAGGGCCCATCAGCGGATAGCCCCACCCGCGTCACCGGTCTGACGCTCAGCACGCCTGAGGGCCCCCTGCGCGTGGAGGCCGACACCTACCTGGCCGCCCTCGATGTGCCCGGGATCCAGCGCCTGCTGCCCGAGGCCTGGCGCCGCCACCCCCAGTTCGACCTCATCTACAAACTCGAGGCCGTGCCCGTGGCCACGGTGCAGCTCCGCTACGACGGCTGGGTGACGGAACTGGGCCAGGACGCTGCTGCCGATCAGCGCCGCAGCGATGTGGCCCACCCCGCTGGCCTGGACAACCTGCTCTATACGGCGGATGCCCAGTTCAGCTGCTTTGCCGACCTGGCCCTGGCCAGCCCCGTGGATTACCGCAAGGATGGGCTTGGTTCGCTCTTGCAGTGCGTGCTCACCCCCGGCGACCCCTGGATTCCCAAAACAACCGAGGCGATCGTGGCGGCCACCGATGCCCAGGTGCGGGCCCTGTTTCCCTCGGCCGAAGGACTCACCTTGGTGTGGAGCAACGTGGTGAAACTGGCCCAGTCGCTCTACCGCGAGGCCCCCGGCATGGAGCCCTACCGGCCAGAGCAAGCCACTCCGGTGGCCAATTTCTTCCTGGCGGGCAGCTACACCCGCCAGGACTACATCGATTCGATGGAAGGGGCGACGATGAGCGGTCGCCTGGCGGCGGCGGCGATCCTGGGGCGCCCGCCTGAGCTGGCTAGCCTGGCCTCCCTGGTGGGGCCGGCCTCGGGCCGGGCCACCACCGTTGGGGTGAGCTGAGATGGGCCGTTGGTTGGAGCACAGCGTTACCACCGAGATCAAGGCGCCGGTGCAGCGGGTCTGGGAGGTGTGGAGCGACCTGGAGGCGATGCCCCAGTGGATGCGCTGGATTGAGGCGGTGGAGACCCTCGACGATCCCGATCTCACCGACTGGACCCTGGCGGCCCAGGGTTTTCGCTTCCACTGGAAGGCGCGGATTACCCAGCGGGTGGAAGCCCAGCAATTGCATTGGGAATCGGTGGGTGGCTTGCCCACCAAAGGGGCCGTGCGCTTTTATCCGGGCGCAGCCGATCGCACAGCCGTGAAGCTCTCGGTGAGCTATGAATTGCCCGGAATTTTGGCGCCATTGATGGAACCCACCATCCTGGGGGGCATTGTGAATAAGGAGTTGCAGGCCAACCTCGATCGCTTCCGCGACCTGGTGGAGAGCGGCTATGGCGAGGCCTAATCCAGTGGGGGATCTAAGGGGGGATCCAATGGGGGATCGAAGGGTTGCAGGGAAGCCGTTGCGTTGGGGCCTGAGGATCTCAGCCTTTGCGCTGCTCTTGCCCTTGGGGGCCCTGACGGCCTGTGGCGGTGATGGTGATGTCGCTGCCACTGGTGCTGTCCCTGCTCCGGCCAGCGGCGCTGTTATGGCGGTGGGAACACCCGCCGCCGTACCAGCGCCGGGCCCGGTCGCCCTCGGAGGCGCGGGAGGATTTACGTCCTTGCCCTCCCCCCAGCAGGTGATTGAACCTCTGGGGAAGGGTCGCCAAGATCCCTTTGCCCCCCTGTCCCTGACCCAGGCTGGACCCGTCACCCCCAGCTTGGCGAACGGCTTTCTGTTTACGGGGGTGATCCAGAGCCGGGGCCTGACCCAGGCCATCATCCAGCTGGGTGGCAGCAATTCTGGCGCCGTTAGTTCTGGTTCCAGCGTTGCCTCCAGCCAGGCCGTCGCCCCAAGCGGCCCAACCAGCGCCACCCTTTGCGTCGGTCCCAGGGGGATCTGCCCGGGAGCCTCCCCGAGCGACTACCACTTGCCGCCAGGTTGGAGTGTCACTGGGATTGATCTGCGCCAGGGTTTGCTCTCCTTGAGCCAGGGCGGCTTGCCCCTGCGCCTCCCCCTCGGTTCTGGGAGTGAGGCTCCCCCTGGCCAAGCGGCTGGATCCGGTAACCCTGACCCTGGAAATCCTGGCCCTGGAAATCCTGGCTCAGCCAATCAAGCCTCTGCCGCCAACAGCCCTGCTGGCGCTCCCACGGCCGCTGGCCAGACTGCTGGCTCCTCTCCAACGCCGTCTGGGCGGTAATGCCCTTCCCGAACGTTGGCCGAGGGGTAGGCGCCTGCTGCTAGAGCTGGCCCGGCGCTGGCTCAGGCCATTGGTCAGGCCTTCGCTGGCGATGCAATCAAGCCAGGCAGTGGGCGCAGGCTGCCACCAGGCCGTCCAGGTCGTGGGGGCAGGCTTCGCCATCGACCCGCCCCAGGATCTCCAGGCAGCTGCGGCTGGTCTGGGGGCCGATCGAGACCAGGGCCACGGGCTTGAGGCGCTCAAGCCAGGGGGCCCCGAAGTGGGCTTCGAGCAGTTGGGCCGTGTGGAGCACGGTTTTGCCGCTGCTGAAGGTGATGGCATCGAGGCCGCCGGTTTCCAGGGCCGCCAGGGTGGCCGATGGCAGGCTGGTGGGGCAGCGGGATTCGTAGGCGGCCACTTCCACCACCCGGGCGCCCGCTTCGCCAAAGGCCTCGGCGAGCAGGGTGCGGCCGCCGCTCTGCACCCGGGGCAGGAGCAGCCTGAGGCCCCAGCCGGACACGGGGAAATGGTCGATCAAGCTATCGGCCACGAACGCGGGCGGCACGAAATCGGCGGGCGCCCCCAGGGCCTCCAGCTGGGCGGCGGTTTTGCGGCCCACGGCGGCGATCTTGAGGCTGGCCGGCCGGCGGGCCAGGCTGCGGCCCTGGCGCTTCAGGCGCGCCTCCACCGCCTCCACCCCGTTGGCGCTCGACACAATCAGCCAATGGAAGTCTTCGAGTTCGGCGAGGGCGTCATCGAGGGGGCCCCAGTGCTCCGGCGGGCCGATCACCAGGGCCGGCAGGTCGAACACCTGGGCCCCGGCCTGTTCGAACAGGCGGCGGGCCGCCCCCAGTTGTTGTTCCGCCCGGGTGACGGCGATGCGGCGACCCTCGAGGGGGCGCTCGGCTGGGCTGGCCAGGTCGCTGGCGTTGTCCAGTTCTGATCGGCTGGAGAGGTTGGGGGGCTCAGGCTCAGGCACGGGCTCAGGGCTCCAGTTGCACCATGGCGCCAGCCTGCTGGCGCAGGTGGGCGGCTTCGCCGGCCCGGCCCTGGCGGCTGAGCAGGGCGATGGCCTGGCGGAAGCTGGCCCGCGACGCGGCGATGTCGCCGGCCAGAAGCTCGGCCACCGCCAGGTTCTGGTGGGTTTCGGCATGGTCTGGATTGAGGCGCCGGGCCTGGCCATAGGCCTCCAGGGCGCCCACCAGGTCGCCGCTGCGGCGGCTAACGAGGCCCAGGTTGTACCAGCCCAGGCCCACCTCCGGGGCCACCACCGTGGCGGTGCGGCAGAGGGCCTGGGCTTCCGCTAGCTCGCCCTGCTCGAGCAGCAGGGCGGCCAGGTTGAGGCGGGCCCCCAGGCTGAGCCGTTGGGGTAGGGGCAGGGCCAGGGCTTGGCGATAGAGGTTGGTGGCGCCGGCGGGGTCGGCCTCGGCAGTGGCGATGCCCAGGTGCAGCAGCAGTTCGTAGCGTTCGGGATGGTCGTTGGCAGGGCAGTGCTCCAGGCCCCGCCGCAGCAGGGCAATCCCCTCGGCCAGGTGCCCTTCGCTCACCTCCAGGCTGCCGAGCTTGGCGCAGGCGTAGGCGTCGTTGGGCCGCTGTTCTAGCTCCTGTTCCATGGCCTGGCGCAGCCGCTGGGCCTTGCTCCCCTGGGCCAGGAGCTCGGGGCGGTAGCCGTCGTGGAGCAGGGCAGGCACGCCGCAATCGGCCACCCGCCAGTGGGGCTCTTGGCGCTGCAGCTCCGCCACGCTCTCATCAACGCTGGAGTGGTAGGGCCGGCTCCAGCGGATCGCCGGATGGCGGCGAAACAGGCGACTAACGCTGGAATAGGGGGATTGGCGGGCGCCCACTTCCAGGCGCAGCAGGTTGATCAGCAGCACATCCGGTTGGGCCATCAGGGCCCGCAGGGGCGCCATCGCTTCCGGCCGCAGTTGCTCATCGCCATCGAGCACCAGCACCCAGTCGCCGTTGAGCCACTGCATCGCCGTGTTGCGGGCCGGGGCGAAATCGCCGGGCCAGGGAATCTCATGCACCGTGGCCCCGAGGCCCCGGGCCAGGGCCACGGTGCCGTCCTGGGAGCCGGTGTCCACCAGCACCATTTCATCGACAAAGCCCTTCACCGAGGCCAGGCAGCGCTCCAGCCGTTCGGCCTCATCGCGCACGATCATCGAAAGGCTGAGCATCGGGCCCGGGGCCAGGGGCGGCCTGCTGAGGCTAGGTGCTTCTGCCAGGGGCAGCCGCTGGGGACTGACCTCAGTCGGTGAAGCCTCCCTCGAGGGCCGCGGCAGCCAGGCCGAGGCGATTCAGCAGCAGGGCCTGGGCCAGGGGCATCTGGCCGGGGCTGTAGGCCGCCGGCAGCGATGCGGGCAGCAGGGGCCGCAGGCTCTCCCACAGGTAGGGGCTGCCGTAGACGGCCAGGGCGGCCAGGCGCCCCGTGGCCAGCAGCTGGGTCACCACGGCAGGCCAGGGCTCCTCGCCACCGGCGCTGCCGCGGAAGGGGTTGCCGCGCACGAACAACTGCAGCAGCACCTGTCCCCCTGGCAGGCGCTCCAGGGCCAGGGGGGCTTGGGGATCGCCGCTCCAGGGGCTAGGGCTGCGGCTGTCGATCAGGCAGCTTTGGTAGCCCGCCCCGGCTGGCCGCACCAGGGCCGGCGCCATCGCCGGCAGGAAGGGGCAGCCCAGGCTGTTGTCGAGGCGAATTAGGTTCAGGCCGGGGCCAGGGGCCAGGGGCGCAGGCGGGCTGGATGGGGTGGATCCCCCGGCGGGTCCATGCACCTCCAGGCTCAGCTCCACCAGCTCCCGGGCCAGGGCCGCTTCGGCGGGGGACACCAGCGGGCCATTGGGGTCGCCGCTGCGGCCGCCCCAGGCCGGATCGATGTCGGCGCTGCCAGCAGGTTCGGCGCCTGCTGGCGCCACGGTGGCCAGGGCCCGTTCGCGCCGCTGCAGGCTGGCCTCCAGGCGCTGGCGCGGGATGGCGCCCGAGTCGATCGCCGCCACTAGGGCGTCGATGGCGGCGTCGGCATCGGCGGGCATCAGGATCAGGTCGGCGCCGGCGCTGAAGGCGAGCAGGGCCGCGTCGCCGGGGCCGTGGTGGGCGGTGATCGCCTCCATCACCAGGGCATCGGTGACGATCAGCCCCTCGAAGCCCAGCTCGCGCCGCAGCAGGCGATCGAGCACGGCCGGCGAGAGGGTGGCGGGCCGTTCGCCATCGAGGGCTGCCATCAGCAGGTGGGCCGTCATCACGCTGGCCACCCCGGCGGCGATGGCGGCGCGGAAGGGGGGCAGCTCCACCGCCTCCAGTCGCTCGCGGCTGTGGCGCAGGAGCGGCAGCTCCAGGTGGGAGTCGCTGCTGGTGTCGCCATGGCCGGGGAAGTGTTTGGCGCAGCAGAGCACCCCTTCGGCCTGGGCGCCCCGCAAGAAGGCCGCGGCCAGGCGGGACGCCGTGGCCGGGTCCTCGCCCCAGGCGCGCACGTTGATCACCGGGTTGACCGGGTTGTTATTGACATCGCAAACCGGCCCCAGCACCCAGTTGAGGCCCAGTAGCCGCGCCTGGCGGCCGGTGCAGCGGCCGTAGCGTTCAGCCAGGGTTTCGGGGTCAGGAGAGGGGGCTGCAGGGGCTTCGGCTGCAGCCCGCGGACCGGTTGGAGGGGCGGCTGGGGCGGCTTCGCAACCTGGGGGCCCGGGAGCTTGGAGGCGGCCGATTGCCAGGGGCGGCACCAGCCAGCTGGCCCCATCGAAGCGCTGGCCCACCCCCTCCTCCACGTCGGCGCAGAGCAGCAGGGGTTGCCCGGCCCAGGCCCGCAGCTGGCGGCAGCGCAGGGCCAGCTCCTGGGCGCTGCCCCCCAGCAGGATCACGCCGCCGACACCGCTTTGGAGCAGCCGTCTCAGGTCGGCGTTAGGCCGTTCCCAGCGGGGATAGCGCCGCTGGCTGTCGCTGGCGTGGCCGCTGGCGCGCACCACCAGCAGGCGGGCCACCTGTTGGCGGAGGGTTAGGCCGCGCCAGTCGGATCCAGCGGCGATGGGGCTGGCCGCTGGGCCCAGCTCGGATCCAGCGGCTAGCTCGGGGCCTGGGGCTGGTTCAGTCGTCATCGTCGTCGACAGGCCCCGCGGGGGCAGGGCCCCTGGCAGCAGCCCCGCCGGCAGCTCCAGTGGTGTTGCCGGGATCCGCTTCGGGGTCCAGCCCAGGCTCGGCATCGGGCTCGACATCGCTACCGGCGGGCACCTCGCCCTTCTCCAGCCGTTCGGCCCCGAGCTTGTTGATCAGGCCCAGCACCGTGGTGCCCTTTTCGATGCCGCGATCGAGCAGGAAGATCACTTCCGGCGTGCGGCGCATGTTCAGGCGCCGGCTGAGTTCGCCCTTGACGTAGCTGGAGGCGGAGCGCAGGCCTTCGAGGGCCTGTTGGCGGTCGTCCTCGTTGCCGAAGATGCTCACGTGCACCTTGCAGTGCTGCAGATCGCCGGCCACGTCGACGTTGGTGACGCTCACCATCGCCAGGTTGACCCGGTCGTCCTTGATGCCAGTGACCAGCAGCTCGCTCACCTCGCGGCGAATCGAGGCGGCCACCCGTTCCACCCTGCGCCCCTGGGCCATACCTATGTCACCGGTGCTGTGGTCACCATGGCACGCAGGGTCAGGGTCAGGCTGATGCCGCCACTGACCAGGGCGCCGATCAGGGCCACGGCTGTGACCGGGTTGCTGCGCCGATCGACCAGGGGCTCGACGACGGAATTGAGCAGCCCCAGGCCAAAGGCCACCAGGTAGCGCGGGTAGCGCGTCACATTGACGAAGAACTCCCTCATGGCGCAGGCGGCGGCAGCGATCCAAATGCAGCGTTACTCTGCCGCCCAATGGTCTGGGTTGCCCAAATGCTGGAACTTCATCAGTTCCGCCATTCCGCCTTTTGCGAGAAGGTGCGATTGATCCTGGCCGCCAAGGGCCTGGCCTACAGCGTGGTGGAGGTGACCCCCGGCCTGGGCCAGCTGCAGCTGCTGCGGCTCTCGGGCCAGCGCCAGGTGCCGGTGCTGGTGGATGGGGCCGAGGTGATCGCCGATTCCAGCGCCATCGCCCTCTATCTGGAGGCCCAGGGGGCCGAGCCGGCCCTGCTGCCTGCCGATCCGGCCGAGCGGGCCCGGGTGTTGCTGCTCGAAGACTGGGCCGATACGGCCCTCGCCGCCGGCGTGCGCCTGGCCCTGCTGCAAGCCGCCGTGGAGGATGCCGACCTCAGGGCCGCCCTACTGCCCGTGGCGACGCCAGCGCCCCTGAGGACCCTGGTGGGGGCGGTGCCTGGGTCGTTGTTGGCTGGCCTAGGCCAGGCGGTGGATCAAGGCGGTCTGGAGCAGCTGCGCCAGAACCTCAGCCTGCTCACGGCCCTGGTGGCTGCCGGCCCCTACCTGGTGGGCGCCCGCCTGTCGTTGGCGGACCTGGCCGTGGCCGGCCAGCTCTCCCTGCTCAAGTTCCCCCAGGCCGCGGGTGCCCCCCTGGCCGGCTGGGGCGTGCCCGGCCTGGCCGACGATCCCCAGCTGGAGCCCCTGTTCCAATGGCGCGACCGCATCGGCGCCGAGGTGGGCCGGCCCTGAAGGGGACCAATCCCCTTGCGGGCGTCGCCGGGGCCCTGGCTGCCGCGCCAGGATTGAAGTCCTAGCGGTGAGCGGCCGTGTCCGACCCCTTAATCCGCGCCTGCGACCACTACGTGGTGCTGGAACCGGCCGGGGCCGAACGGCTGCTCACGGCAGCCGAAACCCTCGATTGGCTGGTCGCCCAGCTGGAGGCCCTGGACGAGGTGCCAGCGGACCTGGCCTCCCTTCCGGATGCCCCGAGCCGGGCCCAGCGCCTGCTGGAAACGGCCTGCGAACTGGAATGGGAGCCGGGGGTGAGCGTGCAGTGGTTTGCGGTGCGGTTGGACCCGCCCGGCTCGGGGGGGTGAGCCTGGGGCGGGGCTTTTGAGCTGTTCCTGGCAAATGGATCAGGACCAACTGGTCTGGGCCTATAGCTCGGCCCGATCCCGGCCAAGGGATGGCCCAGCACGATCAGTTCAAGGAGCTGGCGATGGCGCCATCGCTGTCGACCAGGGCCACAGGCTCTGTTGGGGCGGCAGGGCGCTGGCGCAGGATCGCCGGCAGGGCTCTAATCACCTGCTGGGCCACCTCGGCGGGCGGGCGCCCGTCTTGAAGGATGCGGAGATCGGCCTGGGCGTAGAGGGGGCGGCGCTCCAGCAGGAGCTCAGCCAGGCGGGCGGCCGGGTCGGGGCAGGCCAGTAGGGGCCGGGGCGTGGGATCCGCCCTGAGCCGCTCCAGCAGCAGCTCGCCTGGGGCATCGAGCCAGATCACGATCCCCTGGTGCAGCTGGCCCCAGTTTTCAGGGCGGGTCACCACGCCGCCGCCGGTGGCCACCACCAGGGAATGCCAGGCGGCAATCTGGTTCAAAACGGCCGCTTCCAGGGCGCGGAACCCCGCCTCGCCGTCGCTGGCGAACAGCTCGGGGATCGGCTTGCCGGCCACCTGTTCCACGCTGGTGTCGGCATCGAGGAAGCGGTAGCCCAGGGCCTCGGCCAGGGGCCGGCCCACGGCGCTTTTGCCGCTGCCCATCATGCCGATCAGATAGAGGTTCACGCCCTGCAGGCGTCGGCGCAGCTCCAGGGCGGGATCGGCGTCGGAGCTGGCACCGGGGCTGGAGGGGGGCGCAGTCATCGACAGGGGACACCTTCTTAGGATGTTGCCTCATGTCTTGCGCTGCGATGACCCCGCCCGTGCTGGCGGCGCCCCCGGCGCCCACCCTCCGCGCCCATGGCCAGGGGCGGCCCTGTGTGATCACCCGCCGGGCCACCTTCAGCGCCAGCCATCGCTACTGGCTGCCGGAGGTGGGCCCCGAGGAGAACGCCAGCCGCTTTGGCCCCTGCAGCCTGGCCCCCGGCCACGGCCACAACTACGAGCTGATCGTGGCCATGGGCGGCGGTCTCGATGGCGATGGCATGGTGCTGAACCTCTCGGACGTGAAGCACGCCATCCGCCGCGAAGTGACCGGGCAGCTGGATTTCCGTTTCCTGAACGACGCCTGGCCCGATTTCGACCTGGAGCAGCCCGACGGACGGCTCCCCACCACCGAAGCCCTGGTGCTGGCGATCTGGCAGCGCCTGGCGCCGCACCTGCCCCTGATGGGCCTGCGCCTTTACGAAACCTCCACCCTCTGGGCCGATGTGCTCGACGACTCCATGGAAGCCTTCCTGACGATCCGCACCCATTTCGCCGCCGCCCATCGCCTTGCCCGCCCCGAGCTGAGCCAGGCCGAAAACGAGGCGATCTATGGCAAGTGCGCCCGGCCGAATGGCCACGGCCACAACTACCTGCTCGATGTCACCGTGCGCGGCCGGATCGACGAGCGCACCGGCATGGTGGCCGACCTGGCCGTGCTGCAGCAGCTGGTGGAGGACCTGGTGGTGGAGCCCTTTGACCACACCTTCCTCAACAAGGACGTGGCCCATTTCGGCCAGTGCGTGCCCACGGCCGAGAACATCGCCCTGCACATCGCCGATCTGCTGCAGGCGCCGATCGCCACCACGGGCGCCAGCCTGCACAAGGTGCGCCTGCAGGAAAGTCCCAATAACGCCGCCGAGGTGTTTGCTGAAGCGCCCCTGGTGGGCATGCGCCCCCTGGCCCTCGACGCCCTGGCGGCGGTGTGAGTGCGGCTGGCTCCGGCTCCGACCTGGGGCCATTGGGCTTGCCCCAGGTCCGCTTGGTGCTGGCGGTGAGCCTCGATGGACGGTTGGCGTCCCCCGAAGGTGGGGCCGCCCAGTTGGGAGGAGCGGGGGATCGGCGTGCCCTGGAAGAGGCCCTGGCCTGGGCCGACGGCTGCCTGATTGGGGCCCAGACCCTGCGGCTCCATGGCAGCACCTGCCTGATCCGCCAGCCCGACCTGCTGGAGCTCCGGCGCGGACAGGGGCGTCCGCCCCAGCCCTGGGCCCTGGCGGTGAGCCGCAGCGGCCGGTTCGATCCCCAGCTGCCCTTCTTTCACCAGCCTGTGGGCCGTGGTTTGGTGGCCCCGGCCGGGCTCCGTTCCAGCCCCCCAGCGGGCTTTGATCGCCTCTGGAGCTTGCCCCCGGATGGATCCGGTTTCTGCCATCCCCAGGGGCCCGAGTCGCCATGCAGTCGAGCAGACATCAGCCAGGACCACAGGGTTGGATCCGGCTGGCCTGCCCTGATGGCCGAGCTGGCGGCCGGCGGAATGGAGCGGCTGGTGCTGCTGGGTGGCGCCCAACTGGCGGCCAGCCTGCTGGCCCTGGATCTGGTGGATGGCCTCCAGCTCACCCTGGTGCCCCGGTTACTGGGCGGCGCCCACAGCTGGCTGCCGATCGCGCCCTTGCCGGCCCCGGGCCGCTGGGAGTTGGAGGAGAACCGCCCCTTAGGCGAAGGCGAACTGCTGGTGCGCTACAGCCGCTCTGGCAGCCGCCCCTAACGGGACTGGAGACCTGGGGGCTGGGCCTGGGTTGGGGGCTTGAACTGGTGGGCGATGTCCATCAAACTCACGTCCCGCAGGCTGTCCGGGGGCAGGCCCAGCAGCCGGGCGGCGCAGCGTTTCACCACCAGCTCACTGGCCTCACCGAGGCGGCCGCTGAGCAGGTCGGTGACCACCGCCAGGCTGTTGCTACTGGCATCGGTTTCCTCCACCAGGCAGCGGCTCACGGGGGCGGCCAGCTGGCGGCAGGGTTTCTCCAGGCTGGCTGCCAGGGCCCCATCGCCGCCGGCCAGCCAGCCCACACACAAGCTGGCTAGCCGCGCTTCCACCTGGGGCCGCAGCAGCTGCAGCACCGGCCGCATCAGGCCGGCCTGGGCCGGGCTCGCCTGCAGGGGCAGCAGCAGGGCCGCAGCCACTCCTAGCGTTGTGGCCACGCCGCTGCCGCGAGACGCCCTGCCATGGCTGAGCTTCAAGCCCGCTGGCACGGGTCGATCGCCGAGATTCCCGAGGCGCAATGGCAGGCCGTGACGGCGGCGACAGGGCTTCCCTTCTACTCCTGGCCCTGGCTGGAGCGCCTGGAGGCCTCCGGCAGCATCGTGCCCTCCCAGGGCTGGCAGCCCGTGCACCTGGGGCTGTGGCGCGGCGAGAGCCTGCTGGCGGTGGCGCCGCTCTATCTCAAGGGCCATAGCTACGGCGAATTTGTCTTTGACCAGTCCTTTGCCCAGCTGGCCGGCCAGCTGGGGCTGCGCTACTACCCCAAGCTGCTGGGCATGAGCCCGCTGAGCCCGGTGCTGGGCTATCGCTTCCACATCGCCCCCGGCGAAGACGAACCCGCCCTGACGGCGGTGCTGCTCGCCCTGATTGAGGAGTTTTGCCGCGAGCATCGGATCTTGAGCTGCAATTTTCTCTACGTGGATCCGCTCTGGCGGCCCCAGTTGGAGGCGGCCGGTTGGGCCCCCTGGTTAAACCAGCAGAGTCTATGGACTAACCAGAATTACACCTGTTTTGAGGCCTATCTAGCCAGTTTCAATGCTAACCAGCGCCGCAATATTAAGCGGGAGCGCCGCTCGGTGGCCGCCGCTGGCCTGACGGTTACGCCCTTTCTGGGGGAGGCGATCACGGACGATTTGATGGCGTGCATGCATCATTTCTACGCCCAGCACTGCAGCCGCTGGGGTGCCTGGGGTAGTAAATACCTCACCGAAGCGTTCTTTACCGAAAGCCCTAGGGAGCTGCGTCAGCATCTGGTGTTATTCAGTGCCCATGCGGGCGATCCCAGCGATCCCCTGGCCATGTCCCTGTGCGTGCACAACGGCGACCAACTCTGGGGCCGCTACTGGGGCAGTGATGTGGAGCAAGAGAACCTCCATTTCGAGGTTTGTTATTACGCGCCGATCGCCTGGGCGATCGAAAGGGGCATCCGCCACTTCGATCCCGGCGCCGGCGGCAGCCACAAGCGCCGCCGCGGCTTTGTCTCCCGCCCCCACGCCAGCCTGCACCGCTGGTTCGACCCCCGCTTCGATCGGCTGCTGCGCCAGTGGTTGCCCCAGGCCAATGACCAGCAGCTCGAAGAAATCGAGGCGATCAACGCCGAGCTGCCGTTCACGGCCGAGCTCCCGCCCCTCGGACCACCGCTTGCGCCTGAGCCGTCTCGCTGACGAGCCCCGAACGGGCCCCTGATTAGCATGGCCCAATGGTTCCAACCCCCCTAGATCGGCAGGCCATCGATGGCCAGTTGTCCCATCGCTTTATCGCCCTAGATCCGAGCGGCTACTTCCTGATCAAGCTCGACCGGACCGCGGGCGAACTGGTGGCCGAGCACTACGGCAATGGCATCGATGAGCGGGGCCTGGCCACCGATCCTGAAACGGGCGAAGTGCTGCAGTGCCGCGGCGAAGGGCCCCGGCTGCCCCTGGCCGTGTTTCGGGGCCGCAGCGCCAAGGAACTGGGCATCGCCCTCAGCGAAGGCGAGGGCCCCTGGCCGATCAGCCGGCTTGACCACGCCCTCTACTTGGGCAGGGAATTGCAACGGGCCGAACGCTGCCTAGAGGATGGCAGCGACTACATCCAGGACTGACAAATTGGGGCTGTCCAGGCAATCCCCTCGCCGCTTGAAGGCCTCTGCTTGGGGGAAGGCTTCGCTTGAGGCAGCGCTTTAGGCAGGCTGTAATTCGCGTGGGGCCTTGGCTGGGGTGGAGGGGGGCTCGGGCGGTAGGGACGCCAGCTGCTCCTGGATTTCCTTGGTAACGACCCCGCGGTATTCCTGGAAGTGCTCGTTGTGGGCAAGGGTGACCAGGAACTGCTCGAGGCACTTGGGATTGCGCCGGGCGACCGTGGCGAGGGACTTCCAGAAGCGGAAGCGGGTGTCCCGTTGCATCCCCTGGCGCCAGACCACAATCGAGAGGGCGCGCAGATCGCGCCAGCCGGGCAACACGGGTTTGTCGGAATTTTCGGCCTTGTAGAAGGCTTTCCAGCGGGGTTCACCCATCTTTAGGTAGTAGTGGGTGACCCGATCGATGTAGGCGTTCGGCTCATAGAGCCGGCAGAAGGCATCCACGTATTCGTTAGCGATATCGCGGATCGGCCGGGTCGGTAGGAAGTTGAGCAGGTTGGTCTGGTTGACCCCCTTGGCATCGGCCTTTTCTTCGATCAGGCGCCCTTCTTTTTCGAGGCGATGCCAGAGGCCGGTGTTGGGCAGGGCCTGCAACATGCCCATCATCGCGGCAGGAATGCCGGTGCGGCTCACAAAACGCACGATGCGATCGCCGGCGCCTGTTTTTTCACCATCGAAACCGATGATGAAGCCGGCCATCACCCGGATGCCGTAGGAGGTGATCCGATCGACGGAGTCTTCCAGGGAACTGCGGGTGTTTTGGTGCTTGCCGGCCACCGAGAGGCTGGCCTCATCCGGGGTTTCGATGCCCAGGAACACCGCCTCGAAGCGGGCCTCGGCCATCATCTCCATCATCTCGTCGTCGGCGGCCAGATCCACCGAGGCTTCGGTGGTGAAGGTGAAGGGGAAGCCGCGCTCGACTTGCCATTGCTTCACGGCTGGCAGCAGCAACTTGGCGTTGCGCTTGTTGCCGATGAAGTTGTCATCCACCAGGAAAATGGCCCGGCGCCAGCCCAGGTCGTAGAGGGCCTGCAACTCGGCCACCAGCTGCTCGGGGGTTTTGGTGCGGGGCTTGCGCCCGTAGAGCACGATGATGTCGCAGAACTCGCACTGGAACGGGCAGCCGCGCGAGAACTGCACGCTCATCGAGTCGTAGGCATCGAGCTCGAGCAGGTCAAAGCGGGGGATCGGCGTGCCGGTGACATCGGGCTTCTCGCCGTTAGAGCTGAAGCGCCCCTGGCGTTCACCCCGTTCGATCGCCTCAATGAACAGGGGCAGGGTGATTTCGCCCTCATCGAGGATCTTGAAATCGGCTAGGGCCAGTTCCGGCGCATCGGGGGTGGAGCTGGCGAAGGGGCCGCCCACGGCGACCGGGATGCCTCGGCGCTTGGCTTCGGCAATCTGGGCGGCCATGTCGGCCTTCTGCACGATCATCCCGGAGATGATCACCAGCTCGGCCCAGGCCCAGTCCGCCTCCTGCACCTCGGAGACATTGCGATCCACCAGCTTCATCTCCCAGTGCTGGGGCAGCAGGGCCGCCACGGTCACTAACCCGAGGGGGGGCAGCAGCACCTTGCGATTCACAAGCTCGAGAATTTTCTCGTAGCTCCAGAAGGTCTTGGGGAACTCTGGGTAAATGAACAGCGTGCGCATACCGACCGGTCTCAAGCTGTGGGGAATGACGCTCTGGCCGAACGGTTTGGCGAGGCTTGCACTCAACCATCAGGGATGGACCGCTGAGGGCTGACAGGCTGCCAAGACGTCCTGGCTGGGGATGGGGCTAGGGGTCTAGCCCGCTAACGGGAAGCCATTTGCAAATCGTGAGCTCAGCTTAGGCGGTTCCGTGAAGGTTTCGGTCTGGGGCCGGCGCCCTTCTGCTGTAATGGCGAGGACATTGTCCCAGTGACGCCATGGGTCCCGTGATCTATCTGCTTCTCGTTGCCGGTGGACTCACCGCTGCTGCAGCCATCGCCTTTGTGGTGCGCGGCGTCAAGCTGATCTGATCGACCCTGGTTCCTGGCTCCGGTCTGGCTCCAGCCGCTGGGATCCCCGGCTGCGCAGTTCCAGCAGGGCAATGACGAGACCCAGGCTCCCCAGCAAGGCGAAGCAGGCCTGCAGGCCGTAGAGCAGGGTTAGGCAGGCGGCCAGCAGGCCACTGAGCCCACCGCCCCCCAGGAAGGCCACTTGGGCCAGGCCGGCCATGCGTCCCCGCAACACCTGGGGCGCCGCCACCTGGGTGATCAGGTTGGTGCCCGCCAGCAGGCAGGCCGTGCCAGCCCCGATCAGGAAGGCCATGGCCAGGCTGGTGGGGATCACGCTGGCTGTGCCGGTGGCCGCCGCCATGCCCAGCTGGGCCAGGGCGGTGACCAGGGCGCTCGTGCCGAGGAGTAGGGCGGGTCTGCGGCAGAGCTGCTGGGCATGGCGCTGCAAAATCAGGCCGCCGCTGATGCTGCCCGCAGCAAGCACGCTGGTGAACACCCCCAGGGCCTGGGGACTGGAGCCCAACAACTCATTGGCGATCAGGGGCGCCAGGCCCGGGTGGAAGAAGCCCACCAGGCAGGCCAGGGCCGTGAACCGCAGTACCTGCCTCAGGCCAGGACCGCAGTCACGCCAGGCCGTGGCCACGCTGGCCGCCTGGCCCCGCTGGCTGCGCTGCTCCCGTTCCCGGTGCGGCGCCATCAGCCAGGTGAGGGCGGCGATCGGCAGCAGGTAACTGGCCGCATCGAGGCCAAGGGCGGCCACGGGTCCTAGGGCAGCGAGCAGCAGGCCACCGATCGGCGGGCCCACCAACTTGCCCACGTTGAACACCACGGAAAAGCTGGTGAGGTAGGGGCCCAACTGGTCGGGACCCTCCACCAGCAGGGCGCAGAGCTTGTTGCGGGCGGTGAGTTCGTAGGCGCTGGCCAGGCCCACCCCCAGGGTGCTCAGCAACAGCAAGGCCACCTGCAGGGGCCCCTGGCTGAGGGGGATCGCCACGGCCCCCAGCACCCCGGCGGCGAAGAGGCCCCATTGGGCCCGGATCAACACCGTTTCACTGCCGAGCCGGTCGGTGGCGACGCCAGCCGGGCCGCTCACCAGCAGGGTGGGCAGGCAGAGGGCGGCGAAATTAAGGGCCAGGATCAACGGGTTGTGGCTGCCATGCATGAGCAGCCACCCCTTGGCGGTGAGCCCGGCGAAGGAGCCGGCCGTGCTGAGGCCAGAGGCCACCAGGAAGGTGCTGCGCTGGTGGCGGATCAGCCGCTGGCGGACCCGCCCGAGGGCTTGGCGCAGGGTGCCTGCGGCGCCAGGACTCCGCCCCCCTTGCCTCGCCTGCTTCAAGCGCCCTGCCGGCGGGCGGCGAGGGCATCGCCCACCATCGCCTGGGCCCCCACCACCACGCCCACCAGGTCGTAGGTGTCGGCGGCGGTGATGCGCACCGGAACCATGGTGCCAGGAGCGGCGCAGAGGCCGCCTTCGCCCGGCAGCACCCGCACTTCGCCATCCACTTCAGGGGCGTAGCGGGAGCAGCGGCCGAGCATCTCGCCACTGGAAGGGTTCTCCTGCTCGATCAGCACATCCACAATCCGGCCCACCCAGGCGGCGTTGCGCTCGGCGGCGATCGGCTGTTGCAGGGCCATGAGGCGGTCCTTGCGCTCGGCCGCCACCTCGGCGCTCACCGGGTTGGGCAGTTCGGCCGCGGCGGTGCCTTCTTCCGAGGAGAAGGTGAACACGCCCACGTGGTCGAAGCGTTGCTCGGCGACAAAATCAAGCAGGTGCTGGAAGTGCTCCTCGGTTTCGCCGGGGAAGCCGACGATGAAGGTGGTGCGCAGCACGGCGTCTGGCAATTGCTCGCGGATGCGCTTGAGCAGGCTGCCGGTGACCTCGGCCTGCCAGGGGCGGTTCATGGCCCGCAGCACCTCGGGGTGGCTGTGTTGCAGGGGGAGATCCAGGTAGGGCAGCACATTCGCCACCTCCCGGTAGGCGGCCAGCACCTCGGTGGTGAGGCCGGTGGGATAGGCGTAGTGGACCCGGATCCAGGGGATCTCCACCTCGCCCAGGGCCCGCAGCAGCTCGGCCAGCTGCGGTTTGCCGTAGAGGTCGAGGCCGTAGTTGGTGGTGATCTGGCTGATCAGCACCAGCTCCTTCACCCCCTGGGCCGCCAGTTGCTGGGCCTCGGCCACGATCGACTCGATCGTGCGCGACCGCTGGTCGCCGCGCAGCTTGGGAATGATGCAGAAGGCGCAGCGGTAGTCGCAGCCTTCGGCCACCTTGAGGTAGGCCACCGCTTCGCTGGTGGTGCGGTAGCGGGGCAGGTGCTCATCGCCCACGAAGCTGGGGTTGGCGCTCACCTGGTGCACCCGCTCGCCCGCCTCGACCCGCTCCAGCACCGACACGATGTGCTGGTAATCGCCCGTGCCGACGATCGCCTTGGCTTCAGGCAAGGAATCGAGCAGCTCCTGCTGGAAGTGTTGGGCCAGGCATCCAGCAATGATCAGTTCCTTGCCTTGTTCTGCCAGCTCCACCAGGGTGCGCACCGACTCTTCGCGGGCATCCTGGATGAAGCTGCAGGTGTTCACCACCACCACGGCCGCGTCGTTTTCATCGGCGCTTACGCCGTAGCCGGCCTCGGCCAACAGGCCGAGCATGTGCTCCGTGTCCACCCGGTTTTTTTCGCAGCCCAGGTGGGCGAAGGCCACGGTGGCCTTGCGGGCTGGGGCTACGGGGGTGGCTGCTCCTGGCTGGGAGGGGACGGAGGTTGGGCTCATCGGCCGGTGGGCTCCAGGGGCTGGCAAGGGCGTATCGGGGGGTGTATGGAGGGCGGGCTTATCGGATCGGCCTGGCGGATGGCCTGGTCAGGGGGTCAGCCGCAATGGAGCCAATCTCCCACCCTAACCAGGGCCTTCGTGCCCCTTTCAGCGCGGCTGGAGCTGGGATCGGCCTGGGGCTGCGAGAATCCCCCCAGCCAAGTCCTTGCCTGTGACCTCCTCCAAACTGAGCACTCGTCTCAGTTCCCGCCGCCGCAGCGATCCCGGGCAGCGCTGGGTGCGGGTTGTGATCGCCGTATTGGCCACGGTTGGAGCGATCGACACCGGCTCGATCACCCTGAAGAAGTGGGGCCTGCTCGGCGCCCTGAGCTGCGGCAAGGACGGCTTCTTCGGCTGCAATGGCTGCGAGAAGGTGCTCGCCAGCGCCTGGGGCTCGATCGCCGGCCAGCCCCTGGCCCTGTTTGGTTTCCTCGCCTACCTGGCGATCCTGCTGATGGCGGTGGTGCCCCTGGTGGTCCAGGGGGAGGCCCGGGTCAGCCTCTCCCAGCGCAGCTGGTGGGGATTGGCCCTGGTCAGCACGGCCATGGCCGTGTTCAGCCTGGTGCTGGTGGGGGTGATGCTGTTTGGGATCCAAGATTGCTGCCCCTTCTGCATCCTTTCGGCCCTGATCAGCCTGGCGCTGCTGGTGTTCAGCCTGGTGGGCGGCGACTGGGAGGACACCGGCACCCTGGTGTTCCGCACCGTGATCACGGCCCTGCTGGTGGGCATCGTCGGCCTGGGCTGGGCCGCCTCTGCCAACCGGCCCACGGCGATCACGGGCAAGGGCGTGCCGCCCCCGGTGCTGTCGGAGAGCAATCCGGCCAAGCAGGCCCTGGCCGACTACCTCAAGGCCAGTGGCGCCGTGATGTACACGGCCTACTGGTGCCCCCATTGCCACGAGCAGAAGGAACTGTTTGGCCGCCAGGCCACTGAGAAGCTGGAGATCGTGGAATGCGCCCCCGATGGCCGCAACAGCCAGAAGGCCCTCTGCGATGCCAAGAAGATCGAGGGCTTCCCCAGCTGGGAGATCAAGGGCGTGATCACGTCTGGCGTCAAACCCCTCCAGAAACTGGCTGATACGAGCGGCTACACCGGCTCCCGCAGCTTCTGAGCGCCTGGCTGGATGGGCCAAGGGCTCGTCTGGCCCAAGCCTGGGTTCACCGCTGGGGCTGGGCTGGTCCTTGGGTGGGTGTCCTCCCCGATCGGCCTAGCCGGTGCTGGTTTGGCTGCCTCCGTTTGGGTTGGGGGCCCGGTTGCCGATGGGCTCGGTACGGATCCGCTGGCCCCGTTCTTGGAGGCTGTGGCATTGCCAGAAGGGGGCCCGGGCAGGTGCATCCAGTCGGTAGTGGCCTCCG
Organism: Pseudanabaena sp. UWO311; assembly: GCA_943370385.1. Classification (GTDB taxonomy): domain Bacteria; phylum Cyanobacteriota; class Cyanobacteriia; order PCC-6307; family Cyanobiaceae; genus BAIKAL-G1. The sequence continues at coordinate 8,596 of CALRQT020000017.1, read as the reverse complement.
CGGCTTTCCTGGCGGAACAGGGCGGCCTCGAAGAGCGATTCGGCCACACTCAGCCGCTGCAGGAGGTCGTGGGCCGCTGCCAAAGCGGTCGCCCCGCCAGGCCCTAGGGCCAGGGCCCGCTCGCCAGGGGCGTGGTTGAGGCAGGGACCCAGGGCGGGGTCGCTCTCCAGTTCGGCCCGCTGGCGGCGCACGCTTTCGAGCGCTGGCGCCAGGTCGCCGCGGCAGCGCTCCACCCCCGCCACCCGCCAGCAGGTGTGGCGCAGGGCCTGGTTGGCCCGGGCCACGGCCTCGGGGCCCAAGCGGAAGGGGGCGCCGGTGGGGCCCGGGGTTGGCATCGCCCGGGGCTCCTGGGCGGTAGGCGGCTGCTTCGGCCCCTCTCCCAGCCGGATCGAGCCCAGTTGGCGGGCGAACACCAGGCATTCCATTAGGGAATTGCTCGCCAGCCGGTTGGCGCCATGCACGCCCGTGCTGGCGACCTCGCCCACGGCATAGAGGCCGGGGATGGAGGTGGCCGCCTGCAGGTCGGTGCGGATGCCGCCCATCCAGTAGTGGGCGGCCGGAGCCACCGGGATTGGTGATGTGGTGGGTTCCAGCCCCAGTTCGCGGCAGCGGCCCAGGATCGTGGGAAATTGCTTCTCCAGCCGATCCGTGCCCACGGGCCGGAGGTCGAGCCAGAGGTGATCCACCTGCTGTTCGCGCATGCTCCGCACCAGGGCGCGGCTGACGGCATCGCGGGGGGCCAGGTCGCCGCCGGCCAGCTGGGCCACGGGGCTCGCCCCAGCGGCATCCATTAATCGGGCCCCTTCGCCGCGCACGGCTTCGGAGATCAGGAAGTGGGGCGCCCCAGGCAACATCAGGGCCGTGGGGTGGAATTGCACGAATTCCAGGTCGCGAATCAGGGCCCCGGCCCGGGCCGCCATGGCCACGCCATCGCCGCTGGCCTGGGCCGGGTTGGTGGTGTTGGCGAAGAGGTGGCCGCCGCCGCCCGTGGCTAGCACCACGGCCCGGGCTGCCAGCCAGCCCAGCTGGCCCTGGTCGAGTACCTGCAGGCCGCAGCAGCGGCCGCCCTCGATCCAGAGCTGCAGGGCCGTGCTTCCCAAGCGTCGTTCCAGGCCTGGGCGCCGCAGCACCTCCCGTTCCAAGGCATCGACCAGGGCGCCGCCGGTGCGGTCCTGGGCGTGGAGCACGCGCCGGTGGCTATGGGCCGCCTCCAGGGTGGTGCTGAGGCCATCGGCGTTGCGATCAAAGGCCATGCCGAGCTGCAGCAGCCGCTCGACGCAGGCCGGGGCCTGGCGCACCAGCAGGGCCACGGCGGCTGGATCGCAAAGGCCGGCGCCTGCCTTGAGGGTGTCCTCGATGTGGCTCGCGAAGCTGTCCTCGGGGCGGGTCACGGCGGCGATGCCGCCCTGGGCCCAGCGGCTGGCCGACCGGGGAGCCCGTTCCTTGCTCAGCAACAGGATGCGCAGGCCCCTGGGCAGTTCCAGGCAGGCCATCAGGCCGGCCGCCCCGCCTCCCACCACAATCACATCCCAGCTGGGTTCCAGGGGTGGTTCGACCGGACGCTCAGCCATCAAGTGCCAGGGACCAATAAAAAAAGCCGCCGGGAGGGCCCGACGGCTTGCACCATCTAATTAGTTTAGGGCTCAGCGGTAAACGCCGTCATTAATGCGGTCGAAGCCTTCGTTGAGGGCAATCGAGGGCGGGGTAACGGTGAAATTGGACTTGTATTTCTCAAACAGCTCCTGTTGACGTTCGCTCAGATCGAGCTTGAGCACGTCATCCACGCTGTCGTAAGGGCCACCGAGGACGATCTTGCCGGCCAGGGTCGGGTACATGCCGGGATACACCTGGAAGCGCCGCACTGAGCAGTTGTTGAGGTCGATTTTGCCGCCGCTCTCGGCGATCTTGTCGTCAACAAGGTTGCGAAGTTCGGCTGCTTGCACGCTTGGGGCCATCACCAGGCCCAGCAGCAGGCCGGCCAGGAGCACGCCACCCATGAGCCATGAAACCAGGCGTTTCATCGAAAACTCCGTCTGATGAGAAACCACACGCTGCCCTGAGCCAGCACGGGCAACCTACAGCCCAAGGCCTGCCGATCCGCCGCCCATGCCCCAGGCTTTTGCAGTTCTTCAGATGGCGGCCTGGGCCAGGGCTTCAGATCAGCCCACTCATCCGCGGTGCGGCCAGGGCCGCCGCCAGGAAGAGGCCATCCACGCACAGGGTGGTGGCGAGGGCCGAGGCGGCCAGGCGCCAGGCGGGATCGGGGTGGCTCCAGTAGTGGCGGCAAAGGCCGATCAGGCCGCAGCCCGCCAGGCCAACGATGGCCAGGGGCAGGGGCTGCAGAACGTCGAGGGCGGCTTGGTGCAGGAGGGGGGCCGCCTGGTCCAGGGGCGCTAGCAGCACCTCCCGCCAATGGGTCATGACGCCGGTGATGGCCATCACCCCATCGGTGCAGGCCGTGCCCAGCAGCGAGGCCAGGTAGAAGCTGGCGGCCAACCGCCAGCGGCCCTTGAGGCCCGCCAGGGCCAGGGGCAGGGCAAAGGCCTCAATCGGCAGGTGCCAGAGGGGGTGGAGCCGGCACCAGCCCCAGAACAAACATCCGCCCAGCCAGCTGCCGCTGAAACCCACCACCAGGGCGCCGGCCGTGGACCAACCCTGGTGCCGGCGCTGCTCGAGCAGCACCCCAATGAGCACGAGGGGCAGGGTGAAAACGGCGGCGCTGAAGGGGGCGAGCCGCACCCAGGGAGCCTGCAAAAACACCGGCAGGGCCACCAGTAGGGCACCGGCCGCGGCGAGCAGGTCTAGTCGCCCCCCCCCTGTTGATCGGTCAGCGCTGGCGGGCACCAGGGGGGTAATCGGCGCGCTGAGCCGGCCCTTCGGGGAACGCCCGTCGGGGGAACGCCCAAGGGCGGACCGTTCGTCCAGCAGGTCCTGAAGCGCCCGAGGCTCGGGGATCACCGTGTCCAGCGCCAGCCCAGCAGGATCGACCAGGGCCGTACCCAGGGATTCGCTGATAAGGCTGGGCTGAACCCCGACCACCCGGTTGTGAAGAAAGGTGTTCAACCTTAAGGGACGCCCCTGCCAACAGCGGCTGGCCATCGGGCCCTGGCCGCCATAGGGTCGGCGCCATTGATTCCGCCGCCGCCTCCATGCCCCCGCTGGAACCCGCCCCAACCCTGGGGTTGTTTGAGGCCTGCTGGCATTACCTGGTGCTCGGAATCGTCCAGGGGCTCACCGAATTTCTACCGATCAGCAGCACGGCCCACCTCAAGGTGGTGCCGGTGGTGTTGGGCTGGGGCGATCCCGGGGTGGCGGTGACTGCCGTGATCCAGCTCGGCAGCATCGTTGCCGTGATTGCCTTCTTCCGCCGCGACCTCGTCGAGGTGTTCAGTGGCATGGCCTTGGCGCTCCGCCAGGGCGACTGGCAGACACCGCCGGCCCGCCTGGGCGTTGCGGTGGCCCTCGGCACCCTGCCGATCGTGGTAGCGGGCCTGGCGGTCAAGCTCTTTGTGCCCGATTTCGACCATTCGCCCTTGCGCAGCCTCCATTCGATCGGGGCGGTGTCGATCGTGATGGCAATCCTGTTGGGCCTGGCTGAGCAACTGGGCCGGCGCCGGCGCGTGCTCGGCGACGTCCAGGTGCGCGATGGCCTGCTGGTGGGCTTGGCCCAGGCCCTGGCCCTGATTCCCGGCGTCTCCCGCTCCGGCAGCACCCTCACCGCCTCCCTTTTTGATGGCTGGCGCCGGGCCGATGCCGCCCGCTTTTCGTTTCTGCTCGGCATTCCTTCGATCACCCTGGCCGGGCTGGTCGAATTGAAATCGGCCTTTGCTGAGCCGATCGCCGGTGGGGCGATTCCGTTGTTGGTGGGCATCGTCACGGCGGCGGTGGTGTCCTGGCTGGCGATCGCCTGGTTGCTGCGCTTCCTGCAAAGCAACAGCACCTGGTGGTTTGTCGGCTATCGCCTCCTGTTTGGGCTGTCCCTCCTTCTGTTCGCCGGCCGGCTCGGCGCTGCAGCCAGCTGAGTTCCGGGTCTGCCCGCCCTTGCCCAAGCCCACCAAGCAGCCGGCTGCGGCGCAGACTGATGGCAGCTTGTGAGTGGTGGAACGGCCCGTGTGGAAGGAGCCCTCGGCGGGTGTGAGCCTGGCCGATCAATCTGGCGAGGCGCGCCTGCCCCAGCCCGCCGTGGTCGACACGGTCGAACCGGGCTCGATCGGTGAGGAGCTGGGCTTCCAGCCCGGCGACAAGTTGCTCAGCATCAATGGGGTGCGGCCCCGGGACCTGATCGACCTGCAGTGGCTGGTCGGGGTAGAGGAGCTGCGCCTGGAAGTGGAGGATCCCGATGGAACCCTCCACGAAGTGGAGCTGGAAAAGGAGGCCGATGAGGGCCTGGGCCTGGGCTTCAGCGAGGCCCTCTTCGATGGCCTGCGCCAATGCAACAACCACTGCGCCTTCTGCTTCATCGACCAGCAGCCCCCGGGCCATCGCCGCAGCCTCTACCTCAAGGACGACGACTACCGGCTCAGCTTTCTCTACGGCTCTTACCTCACCCTCACCAACCTGACGGCGGCCGATTGGCAGCGGATTGAGGAGCAGCGCCTCTCGCCCCTGTTTGTGTCCGTCCATGCCACCGATCCCGCGCTGCGCAGCCAGTTGCTGGTCAATCCCAGGGCTGGACTGCTGCTGGAGCAGCTCGCCTGGTTCGCCGAGCGCCAATTGCAGATCCACGCCCAGGTGGTGGTGTGCCCTGGCCTCAACGATGGGGCTGCCTTGGAGCGCACCCTCACCGATTTGGCGGGATTTGCCGGGGGCGATTGGCCGGCCGTGCTGTCGGCCGCGGTGGTCCCTGTTGGCCTCACCCGCTTTCGGCCCCAGGGAGATGGCCTGGTGCCGGTGGATCGGGCCTGCGCCCGCCGGGTGATTGCCCAGGTCGAGCCCTTACAAGAGCAGTTCCTCCAAGCCTTCGGCAGCCGCTTTGCCTGGCTGTCGGATGAGTGGTATCTGATGGCCGGCCTGGCCCTGCCGCCCCGCGCCAGCTACGAACAGTTGCCCCAGCAGGAAAACGGCGTTGGCAGCATCCGCGCCTTCCTTGAGGCGATGGAGCAGGCCACCGAAGACCTCCCGGCGGCCCTGGCCCAGCCCCGACGGGTGAGCTGGGTGGTGGGCCAGCTGGTGGCCGAAGCCCTGCAGCCGGCGGTGGAGCGGCTCAATCGGGTGCAGGGCCTGGAGGTGCTGCTCCATGGCCTGCCCAGCCCCTACTGGGGCCAGGACCAGGTGGTGACCGGCCTGCTCACGGGCCAGGACCTGATCGATGGCCTGGCGAGAAAGGATCTGGGGGAGGAACTGCTGTTGCCGGCGGTGGTGTTGCGCCAGGGGGAGCCGGTGTTCCTGGACGATCTGACCCTGGAGACGGTCAGCCAGGCCCTGCCGGTGCCCCTGCGGTTGGTGCAAGGGGCAGATGACATCGTGGCTGCCTGCCTGGTGCCGTCGGCAGTTTTTACTTAAGCTCTGCGAACGCGACGTATTGGGTAAGGCTCTAGTGGCTCCTCGATTGACTTCCTGGCTGGCCCTGCTGGGCGCCGGGTTCCTTCCCCTGGCAGCCGTGCCTGGTCTGGCAGCAGCGCCAGTCCCCGCCAGTGGCAGCAAGGGCCCAGCAGCAACGCCCTTGTCGCCCACGGCCCGTCTCGATCCCGCTCCCCAGTCCTTGCCCCTGGCTACCCAGGTGAAGGGAACCCGGCCCAAATCCAATCCCTCGGTGCTGGCACCAGCCGCCACCAAGCTCGAGCCCGATCTGTTGCGCCTGAGCTCTCCGCCCAGCCTGGCCCTGCCCATCAGTCCGGATCAGGTCAGCATCCGGGCCCTGCGGCCCCTGGGCCTGGGAGAGGTGGAAAACCTGGCTGAAGTCAACAATCCCAACCTCAAAGCTATTGCCTCCCAGGTGGATCAGGCCAAATCCAACCTGCGGGCCCAGATCTCAGCCTGGTACCCAACGTTGAGCTTAACGGCCTCTAGTCTGCCAGGTTTTTTCAATGGCGAATCCTATAATAGTTTGCCTGATGGATCATTCAATTCCACGTCTACGGGTTTAACCAAAACGCGTTTGGGGGGTGCCAAAGGTGGTGTTGGAATCAACTGGGCCCTGATTAATCCCCAGAGAGTTCCCCAAATTGCCGCCGCCCGTGATCAATTCGAGCAGGCCAAGAATCAATATCTGATCGCCCTCCGGGAGCTGCGTTTGCAGGCCGCCCAGGCCTATTTCCAGTTGCAACTCGCCGACGACCAAGTTCGTATCGGCCAGGAGTCGGTGCGGGCGTCCTTGGTGAGTTTGCGGGATGCCCGGGCCCGCTTCCAGGCGGGGGTGGCCACCAAGCTGGAAGTGTTGCAGGCCGAAACCCAATTGGGTCGCGATGAGCAGCTGCTCACCAATTCGATCGCCAGCCAGAGCATTGCCCGCCGCAGCCTGGCCCGCCTGCTTGACCTCCCCCAAACGATCACGCCCACAGCCAAGGAACCCCTGCGGGTGCTTGGGATCTGGACCCCTTCCCTGCAGGAAAGCATCGTGGCGGCCTACGCCTTCCGCGAAGAGCTGGACAATTCCATTTTGGATATTTCCGTTGCGAATAGCAATGCGAATTCGGCCCGCGGCGCCGTGCAGCCGTTCCTTAATATCTTTGACAATTTCAGTGCTGAGCGCTATTCGGGTGGGGTAACATCCAATGCTCCTTCACTTTTTTCTGTGACTGGAGATGGCCCTGGCGCCTATCAATATAATGTTAATAACACCGTTGGCCTCAACTTCTCCTGGGCCATTTTTGATGGCGGCAAGGCCCTGGCCCAGTCCCGTCAATACAAACAAAAGGCGGCTGAGAATGCCTTCAAATTTGCTGACCAGCGCGACACGATCCGCTTCCAGGTGGAGCAGAGCTTCTACCAGCTGCGCCAGCACAACCGCGACATCCAAACCACGTCCCGGGAAGTGATCTCGGCCCGGGAATCGCTGCGCTTGGCTCGCCTCCGCTACCAGGCTGGTGTCACCACCCAGCGGGAAGTGGTCGATACCCAGCGGGACCTCACCCAGGCTGAAGTGGCCTATGCCACGTCCCTGGCCAACTACAACACCAGCCTGGCGGAACTGCGTCGCCGTACGGGTCTTGACCAGGTGGCCGTTTGCCAGCCTCCGAAGCTGCCCGCGGAGAAGCCTGATACCGGCATCAAGGTGCCCGTGCCGCCCGAGCCGCTCCAGCCCGCTTGCCAGGCCAACCTGCGCCGCTTGGGCCAGTCGTGATCCAACAGGGCGGCCTTTAACCTCATCTCTCCGTAGGGCCGCTACTGGTTGGCCGCCTTCGTTCCCCTTCTCGAGCCTGACCGTTGTTGCCTCAGGACCTAGCCCTTGAGCGGCTGAATGCCTTGATCGATCAGGTGGCAGAGCGCCAACGGCTTGATTTCGGCCAGCTGGATTCGGAGTCCAAGGCCGACGGCAGCCTGATCACCGCCTGTGATCGCTGGAGCGACGCCACCCTGGTGGCCGGCCTGGCGGAGCTCTTTCCTGGCGAAGGGGTGCTGAGTGAGGAGGGGAACCAGTCGGTGCCGGCCAGCTCCGCCTACTGGGTGGTGGATCCCCTCGATGGCACCACCAATTTCGCGGCGGGCATCCCGTTTTGGGCCATTTCGATCGCCCGCTTTGAGCAGGGGGTGCCCGTGCTCGCCGTGCTGGATGTGCCGCCCCTGCGCCAACGGCTCGTGGCGATCCGGGGCCAGGGGGCCTGGCGCAATGGCAAACCGATCGCCCAGCCCTCGGCCCGCAACCAGGTGGCCGGTTGCGCTTCGTTGTGCAGCCGTTCGATCGGGGTGCTGCAGAAGCTGCCCCAGCGGCGCTTCCCGGGGAAAATTCGGCTGCTGGGGGTGGCCAGCCTCAATTTGGTGAGTGTGGCCATGGGGCAGACCGTGGCGGCTTTGGAGGCAACCCCAAAAATCTGGGATCTGGCCGCCGCCTGGTTGTTCCTGATCGAATTGGGCTGCCCGCTGCGCTGGTTGCTGCGCGACCCGGCCCTGCTCGAGCCTGGCGCCAACCTGACCAGTACCGATTACCCCGTGCTCGCGGCCCGAAACGAGGCCACCCTGGCCAGGTTCCTGCCCTGGGGCGAGGCCCTTGTGGCCCCCGACTGTGCCCTGGAGGGCTTCATCCAAGTGCCCGAGTCCCCTCTGGATTGAGGAAGCACTGGTCAAGGGGGCAGCGCAAGTGGTATGGTTTTGGACTGCGCAGGAGCGAGAGGGTTCACCCCCTGGAGCTGCTGTTAGCGGGACCCCTGAGGAGCCGAAAGGCACTGATGTGGTTGGACCAACCAGTTGAGGGAGGCGCGAGCCGCCGATGCTGTAGGTTCAAAAGGCGGAACCGAAAGGCGCCGCAGTCTGGAGAAAACCCGAGAAGCCGAGAGATTGGCTTTGAGAGTTTTGGAAGGGCGCACCTGGACAACTAAAAAAGTTTAGGAACTGACGCTTTTGCTGCGTCATGGACCTGGGGCTGAAGCGACCCACTTGATGTGGGCCACCCAGCCTTGAGTTCGTGGCCGAATAGCAGCAGAGGTGTGAGGTCCCGTCA
>CALRQT020000016.1:0-57013 GCA_943370385.1 Pseudanabaena sp. UWO311 | reverse complement strand
GCGAGGGCGTCAATCTGACCAGCGTTGAGGAATTCGCCGCGGGCATCAGCCTGAGCAACGACCTTGGTGAAGGCGTCGAACATTGAGGAGCTCCATGGTCCTGACGTTCGAGGTCAGGAAGGGGTTAGGGGGGAAGGGGTGTGACCGCTAACGCGATGCACGGGTCGAAAGGGCTGGTCGCCGGTCAAGGCGTCCGAACCGCTTCAGCCCACATATTGTTGTTCTACTCATGGCTCCCATGAGGGATACTTAACAAACGGTCACTCCGCCCTCAGACCCGTTGCAAGGCAAGGGCTTTGCTGGCCCTCCTACCAGAGCTCGGCTGGGAACTGCCCAGCTCTGGTAGGCATCGCAACAGCATCGGCGGAGGGGGGAGTCCTATCGGGCCCACCACACCGGCCCCCATGGTTGGCCCGCGGGTCCAGCAGCGCCCCTTCCCAGCCCCCTGGGATCTGCAGAGGATGGTGTTTGGGGGCTGGCCCCTGGCCGAGGCGCTGGGCGGGCGCCCTTGGCTCGAGCCCCATGCCGCCCAATTCCATCAAAAAGCCCCCTCGAGGGGGGCTTGCAACGGTTGGCCTTTGGGGCTTGCCGGTCGTCATGGAGCTGGGCCGCTGATCAAGGCGTTGCTCGGCCAGCGGCCCTGCCCATCAAGGCCATCAGCCGTTATTGGCGGAACCCTTCTTGGAGCGGTTGGCCTTGCTCGCCTCCTTCACCTTGCCGCCTTCGCCATCGGCGCCGCCAACGCCGGTGGACACGCTGACACCGACGATTTTGCCGCCCATGCGGCTGACCCGACGCATGGTGTCACCCATGCGCGAGAAGGGCACATTCATCACCACATCCGATGTGCGGGCGTAGTCGATGTTGTTGAGGCCGGTGATCGTGAGGGACACCTGGCGATCACTATCGATGCCGGTGACGCGGGATCCGGTGGAAACCTTCATGGGTCGATGCGAACGAATGGGACAGGAGAATGCAGGCCGGTTGGGTGTCTTCAGGCAGCCAAATTGTGGGCTGGATGGCAGGAAGGCACCCTTGGCTAAAGCCCTTTTAGACGGGGCTCTTCAGTTCACCGGGGTGATGCTGGCGATGCGACCGCCTTCGCGGTGAATTTGTTGCTGGTACTCCAGCATCTTGTTGAAGGGGATGAAGCGCACCCGGTTGCTGCGCTTGTGCAGGCGGTAGTTGTTGAAACCGGTGATCTCCACGCGGAAGGTGCGGCCTTCCTCGCCGGAGCCCACGCCCTGGCGGGTGACGCCATCGCTCGCCACCTTGCGGAAGGCGGCGGCCTTGGTGCTGGGGCTCACCACCGGCACGGGGCTCTCGGAGTGAACGCTGGGGTTGAGGGTGGACTGGTTCTTGGTCACCGAACCCCGCACCGAGGCACCGGCGCCGCCCCGGCTCAGTTGCAGCATGTAGGAGAACTGCAGGCCCTGTTGGCCAGCGGAATAGTTCCAGCCATGCAGGTAAGGAACCACCTCTTCGCCGAAGCGCTCCTGGTATTCGGCGCTATCGAGGTAGGAATCGATTTCGGCATCCACGCCCTGCTCCTGCAGGATCGTGAAGTGGTGCAGCATCTCGGCCTTGTTCTGGGGGGCCCGGCCGAGCAGATGCTTGAAGTTGAGCTCGATGAAGCGATAGGCGTTGCAGTTCTCGAAGAACTTGGCGCGATAGAGGCCGCTCTTGGCCACCTGACGCACAAACTCCCGCACGCTCAGGTAGCCCCGCTTGAACAGCGATTCGGGGCCTTCGAGGCGCTCGCTAGCCATCACGTATTGGTTGCCGAGCACCTGCTGATACACGGCGCGGATCAGGGCCGCCTTATCGGCTTCCGAACCATTGATCCAGTTTTCCTTGCTGGAGGCGTTGGCGTAGCGCTCGATGCCCAGGTAGGCAGCGTTGGCAAGAGTCATGAACGTGCGGGCCGAGGGGAGAAACGGGGCAGCGCCGGAGCCGGGGGCGGGCCGGAGCGCATGGGAGGCAGACGGGGAGGGGCAATCGCCAGGAAAGGGGGCTGACCTTTCGCTTTAAAAAGCGTTGCAGGACAGGATTTTCCAGGCGAGCCCATAGGGCTGCCGCCTGATCCTATGGGGACCGTTTTGCTGCAGGACGACCCTTTCAGAATCGTTACAAACCAGGCGCCTGGCGCCCCGGCCCCCAGCCGATACCATCCGGCACAACCCCTTTGGGCTCTGTAATGGCCGCCCAGTCTCCAGCCCCCTCCCCAGCCCAGCTTCAACATCGCCTCGGAGAGCAACTCCAGGCCCTCAGCCAGGTGTCGGAGGCGTTGATGTTTCGCCTGCTTGACCTGGAGGAACGGTTGGGGGCTGCGGAGCAGCAGCTCGGCAGTCTCCATGCCCGCGAAGACCAGGTCGTTGCGGGCATCGGCGTCGACACGGTCGAAATTCTGGCCCTCACGGAGGAGCGGCTGACCCGGCTAGAGGACCTACTCAGCAGCCGCCGCCAACCGCTTGGAGGCCTCGGCAACTCCGCCTTTGGGCTGGAGGGTGGCTCCGTTGCTGCGAAGGCCACCATCAGGGCGGTGGCCAGCCCGGTGGAGCGGGAAGAAGCCTTTGATCCCTTCCCGGAAGAGGAAGAGCAGGCCTTCATGGATGAACTGATCGCCTGAGGAGCCAGGGCGCCTGAACCCGAGGCAGCCTGGACGTCAGTCCTGGAGCCAGTCGCTGGGCAGTTCGGCGCTGTAATCGTGGGTGCGCTCGAACTCAAACGGGCCAGCTAGGGAGCCCCAGAGCTGTTCGTGGCTGCTGGGATCGTGGCCCCGGTCGATCGTGCGCATGCCCTGGCCATCGAGCTCGAAGCTGCTCACCAGGTAGGCGGTGGCTCCCTTGCGTTCCACCAGGCAGCGGCAGCCCGGTTCCACCTCGCCGATGAAGCCGTTGGCCGTTTCCCTCACCATGTAGGTGCAACCCTCGAGCAGGCGCAGGTCGGCTGAACGGATCTGCTGGCGCCGTTCGGGGTCCTCCACCGCACCCCAGAAGCGCTCCTCCTCGCCAATCGCCTGGTTGTGGATCACCAGGCTGTCGCTGCGTTGCTCCACCCGCAGCACCCGGATGCGGTAGGGCCGGCCCGGGTCAATCGAATAGCACTGCTCCAACAGCAGGGAGCCTGGCTCCAGCTGGGGCAGGGGCCGAAACTTCACCAGGATGTGGGCGAAGAGGGGCGGGTTCTCGAAGGCCTGGTGCTGGTTGCTGAAACCGGCGCTCAACTGGCGCAGCAGGCGGGCGGAGGGGCTGGTCATGGCCGGATCCTATGGGCTATGGCGCTCCGGCAAAGGGGTGATCGCCGGAAACGCAGAACTCAGCAACTGGGGCCGATCCAGGGCTGTGCCAAACGGCCCAGCGGCCGCACCTACAGACCCAGGAGCCGGATCCGGAATTCGGCCACCTGGTGGGCCATGGCGGGGTTGCTCAGCATGAAGGGATGGTCGGCGCAGCTGGCCAGGATCAGCAACAGTTTTTCGCTGCTGGCCAGGGCGTGGCCGGGGTTCTGGGCCGTGTGGCGCTGCCAGGCCTCATCAAAGACCATGCCAAAGCTGTCGGCGTTATCGAACAGCTGGTTACTGCTGGCCTCCGGCCGTGGAGAACGCATGACCCCTGGGGCGTTGGTTTGGTCGGATGCTAGGTCCCGGTTAGGGCGCCACCCAGCCGGGATCGATGCGACCTACCCGCAACTGATGGTGTTGGCAGGCAACCACTGCCGATTGGCAATGGCCCCCCTTCGTTGTCAGCTTGATGGCCTTGATAGGACCGTGATTACATCAAGCTGCTGGTCGTTTGACCATCCATTAGAGCGAGATTTAGATCCTCAAATCGTGCTGCTGAACTCAACCAAAGGTGAAGGCGTAGGCCTGCACGCCAGGATCGAGAAACTCGATCGCAAAGGTATGGGCGCGCTCTGAGCCTGTGCGCAGCCGGACCAGCTGGTGGAGCCGGTGCTGCTGCACCACTCCGTTGCCCATGGCATCGGTATCGCTGCCGTGGGAGTCGCCCGGGGGGGCGCCGTCAATCCGCACCCGGAAGCGCACCGGCCTGTTGCCGGCCCCGGGCCCGAGTACCAGGTGGAGATCCCGGGCGCGGAAGCGGTAAATAAGCCGTCCCCCTGGGCTGCTCGAGGTGGCCTTCTCGCTATCGACCCACCAGCGGCCCGCCAGCCCCCAATGGTTAAGGGCCAAATCAGCGGGCAGGTCGTAATTGCGGGCTGCCGGCGGCAGCAGGGCTCCGGAGGCGAAGCGATCGGCGCGCTCGAAGCCCAGATAGGTTTCCGGCGAGGGGAGCGGCCCGCTCGGGGCGGCGGCCTGGCTGCCGGAGGCTTTCGGATCCACCAGGGCTGTGGATCCCCCTTTTCGGCCGGCTTCCTTCAAGAGTTGCTGGATCACCCGTTCGGAGCGGGCGTAGGCCCCCTCGCCGTAGTGGACATGGCGGATTTGGCCGCGGGCATCGATGAAGTAGTGGGCTGGCCAGTAGCGATTTTGGAAGGCTTTCCAGATCGCCAGATCGTTATCGAGCACCACCGGATAGGTCACCTGGAGTTTGCGGGTGGCCTCGCGCACGTTGCCCAGGTCCCGCTCGAAGGCGAACTCGGGGGAATGGACCCCGATCACCACCAGGCCCTGGTTTCGATACTTCTCGGCCCAGGCACGCAGGTGGGGCAGGGTGCGCAGGCAGTTGATGCAGGAATAGGTCCAAAAATCAATCAACACCACCTTCCCTTTGAGTTGCTCCCGGCTTACGGGCGAGCCGTTGAGCCAGGTGGCCCCTGGCGGCAAGGGCGGCATGGCGCCCAGCACGGGAAGGGGCGATGGCGAGCCAGGGGTGGTTTGGCTGGAAGACGCATCCGTGAGGCTGGCGCTGGCGGCGGCGGACTGCACCCCAGGAGCGGCTGCGGCCGCTGGGCGCAGCTTGGACACGAGCGACTCCTCCAGGCCGCTGGCGCCGGAACGGGCCGCGGTCGCCACGGAGCTGCGATCCAGACCCAGGGCGATGGCCGCCACCCCCAGCAGCACCACGGCGCCCAGGCCCCGCCGCAGCGTTTCGCTGGCGCCGAGCGAGCGTTTGAGGCCCTGGGCCAGCCGCCCGCCAGCCCCTAGCGCGAGGGCCAGGGAGGTGGCGGCCCCGAGGCCGTAGGCCAGCAATAGCAGGACCGAGTGGCCACTGGCGCCCCCGATGGCCGCCCCCGTGAGGATCAGCCCCAGGATCGGGCCGGCGCAGGGGGCCCAGAGCAGGCCGATCGCAATGCCAAGCAGCAGCGAGCCCCCCACCGCATGGCCCGCATGACGGGCCCGATCGGCCCGCAGGGAGAGACGATTGCCCAGCCGCACCAAGGGCTGGCTGAGCCGATCGGCCAGGGCCGGAAACAGCAGGGCCAGGCCGAAGACGGCCAGCAGCACCAGGGCCAGCAGGCGACCGGTCTGGTTGGCCTGCACCACCCAGCTGCCGCTGATGGCGGCCAGGCTGCCCACCGCGGCAAAGGACACCGCCATGCCCACGAGCATCGGCAGAACGCTGCTGCGGAAGGGCTGGCCCAGCCGGGCAAACACAAACGGCAGCACCGGCAGGATGCAGGGGCTGAGGATCGTCAGCAGGCCGCCAACGAAGGCCAGGATCAAGAGACTCATGATAGTTGGCTGGATACCAATCAGGACTCAAGAGTTGAGATTTGGCAATCGGCAATCGGGGCGCGTCAACGCCAACCATTCGCCACGAAGTAGTGCTCACCCAAAAGCTTTAACCAACTGGCTGCTAGTAGCCAGCGCCCCGTGATCTGTCGATTGTGGCTAGCAACCAGCAACCAGCAACCAGCAACCAGTACTCAGGGGCTGGGTGCAGTTGGTGGCGTGACCGGACAGGTATTCCGTTGGTAATCGCAGGCCTGGATCGCTGGCTTCTGCCAGCTGATCGGGATTTCCAGCAGATCCCTGGTGCCGCTGATGGCCTGGGCCAGGAAGATCACAGCCGCCAAGGCGTTGGCCGAAGCATGCAGACGGCGCCAACGCAGCTGTTTCGTGATCTCGGGCCGGCCGGCCACCGAGAACAACATCAGGCCGGTGAGCCCGGCGCCCCCCCAGAAATGGGACTGCCAGAAGGCGCCCTGGAAGGGATTGTCGCCCAGGCGATAGACCTCGCCCTGCAGACCGAGGGTGATCACGCCCGCCCAACAGAGCAGGGCGAAACTGGCTCGATAGGAGGGGCTTTTGGCGCGCCAGAGCAGCACCAGGGCCAGCACCGAGCCCAGCAGCACGAGGAGAACTAAGCCAAGGCGGGGCAGGCCCCCGGGGAAGGCGGCCAAGGGGTGGCCCGTCAGGATCACCACGGCCAGGGCCAGCAGCACGATGGCCACCACGGCCGCCGCCAACCAGCTACCCAGATCGGCATGGTCCCGCCCCACGGTGGGGGGCAGTTTGGCGTTGTTGACGCGGCGATCGCGGGTTTGCAAGGCCAGGCGCAGCACCATGCCGAGCAGGGGATACACCACCGCCACCGCCAGCACGGGGTGGAGCAGCCAGAGCCAGTCGATGGATTGCAGCATCGGTTGATCGACGAAAGAACATCACCCGGCTTGCGCCGGGGGGCAGGACTGGCTGGGCTCAGGTGTGGTTGCCACTTTCAATGGCCCCCCCAAGCGGAGCGCCAGCCGATGGAGAAGCGCCAGCTCCAGGGGGTGTCGCTGGCGCCTCAGACCCTCAGGACTTCAACGGCGCCCAGGCCATGGTGGCGTTGAACTGCTTGCACCAAATCAACACCGATCCCTGGGCCTTGAGGTCAATCGAGGCGGGAATCTCATAGCTCTGGGCCCCCTGGCTCGACTTCAGCGACGCCAGGATCGTGTAGCTGCCGGGCTTGAGCGGGAAGCCCGGTGCCTTGGTGCTGGCCAGTGGTGTTTTCGACGGGCTGAAGATCACCTTCAGGTCGGGGGCCTTGTCGTTGGTTTTGAAATCGCTGCTCAGGCTGAGCACCTGCCGGCCCCCTTCCTTCTTGATCGAGAAGCTGCCGGCCACAGGCGCTTCCGCCATCTTGAAGGTGCCCTGAAGCTTGACCCCTGCGGAGGCCACCATCGCCGGGGCTGCGGCCTGGGCGAGGGGCAGGGCATGGGCATGGAAGGTGCTGCCCGTGAGGGTGGCGGCGCCCACTAAGGCAACGGCGGCAAAACGGAACCCTGGGCTAGAGAGAGCAGACATGGCCGATGGGATGCGAATGGGCAGCTCGGGGACCGGGATCCGAAGCCGAATGACCCCGAGCGATGGAACTACCGATGGCTGATCGGATCGGATTGGTTTCCGCTCGCCGAATCGGCTGGTGGGCCTGGCTGCCCTTGGCGCTGTATGTCCTGCTCCGCGGACTGGATGCCACCGCACTCAAGTGGTTGCAACTCCAGGGCGCCGCCCAGGGCCTGAACGGCGTGAACCCGATCAGCTTCTGCAATGTCTTCTTCGTTGCCCAGTTGATCGTGGGGCTCGCGACCCTCGCTCCTGGCCGCAAGCGCCTGGCCCGGGATCTTGGTTCCCTGGCAGGCCGGGACCGCCTGCTGTTGGCGCTCCATGGTGGGTTGGGCCTGTTCCTTGGCCCTGTCGCCACCTTCCTGGCCCTAGACGCGCTCTCGGTGATCAGCCAGACCCTCCTGTTCGCCCTGGTGCTGCCCTTGTCGGCCTTGCTGGCGCGCTGGCTGCTGCACGAATCCCTGCCCCGGGCCTTCTGGCCCAGCCTGGCCCTAGTTCTCGCCGGGCTGCTGCTGCCCCAGGCGGCCGTGGCCATGGCGGGCGGGCCCATGGACCAGTTGGGCGGGGTGGCCTGGGCCCTGGTGGGGGTGGGAGCCTTCGCTGGGTCTGCCATCACCGGCCGCCTGGTGGCGGCGCGCCGTTGGCCCCTGGCCGTCAGTGTCGGCCTGCCCTCAACCCTGGCGGCCCTGGTGTTTGCCCTGATCGCCCTTGTGCTCTATGGCCCCCAGCACTTTTTCCTGCTGCGTCTTTGGTGGGTGGTGGGCGTGATCGGGGTCTATGGCCTCTGCCTCTCCCTCGGCCGTGAACTGGCCCTGCGAGCCGCCTACCGCCAATTCCCAGTGGCAAAGGTTTCCCTTTGGGGCTCCCTGACCATCCTGGTGGCGGCCCTCAGCGCCACCTGGCTTTTGGGGGAGCCCCTGGCCTGGCCCACTGCTCTGGGGTTGGTGCTGGTATTGGCCGGTGTGGGCCTGGATGGGGCGGCGAGGCCCCGTTGGGACCATGCCGATCATCCCGACCACTCTCTTCATCCCGATCCATCGGAACAATCCAACCAACTCGCCCAACTCGCCCAACTCGGCCAACTCCCCCAATCCGATCAGACCGCTGGGCGGTATTCCCCTTGAAGCCTCCCCTTGAAGCCCCCTCCCCTTGGGATTGTTCCGGCTCCGCCCAGCCAGCCCGGCCCTGCGCCCGCCCCCGTCGCTGGGGGAGAGGCTGATGGCAGGCCCCAGTTACGACTCCCTTGAGGAGCTCTACGACGCCTGTGGTGGGCCCGTGTACCGGCTGGCCCTGCGCCTTTGTCGTTCCGCCCAGGAGGCGGAGGACCTCTGCCATGACGTCTTCCTGCGCTACTGGCAACAGGGCCGCTACGACCCCTCGCGGGGACCGGTTCTGGCCTATCTGTTGTTGATGACCCGCTCGATGGCGCTCAATCGCCTTAGCCAGCGCAAGAACCGCTGGGACCTGCTGCAACGCTGGTCCCACCAGCTCTTCCCCGCGGCCGTGGCCAGCCCCCAGGAAGCCGCCGAAGACGATGAGCTGGCGGTGCGGGTGAAGGAGGCGTTGGGATCGATCTCTGCCGACCAGCGCCAGGTGCTGGAGCTGGCCTACTACGAGGGCCTGAGCCAGTCGGCGATTGGTGAAAGGCTCGAGCTGCCCCTGGGAACCGTCAAAACCCGATCGCGCCAGGGATTGATCCGGCTGCGGGCGTTGCTATTCGACTACCGGAGCGAACCATGAGCCATCCCGACCAACCGTCCGCCGCCGCCATCGATGCCCTGCTGGCCGGCCATGCCCTCGGCGACCTCGACGATGGCGAACGCCAGCAACTGGCGGCACTGCTGCGCCAGCGGCCGGAGCTGCGCTCCCGTCTTGATGAATTCAGTACCACCCTCGACCTGTTGCCCCTGGCCCTGCCGGCCACCGCTGGACCGCCCGCCCGCCTGCGCCGCCGGCTGCTGGAGTCACCCCGGCCGGAGCGGCCGCCCCGCCCCTGGCTGCTGCCCGCCCTTCTCGGCGTGGGCTTGGTGCTGCTGGGGCTGGACCTGCACCAGACCCGCCAGCAACTGGCCCAGGTGCAGCAGCAGCTGCGGGACCCCAGCCGCTCTGGCCCCAGCCATCAGGGCCGCCGCCTAATCCTGGCCTCCACGGTGACGCCTTCAGCCAGCTCCACCGATCCCTCCATCGATCCCTCCTTCGACCCTTCCGCCCCAGCCTCGCGGGCCTCACCTTCGGGAGAAGTGGTGGTGATGGCTAATTCCAACAACAATCTTTTGATAGTGAACAACCTGCCGGCGCCTCCGCCCCACCACGTCTACCGGCTGTGGGCCACGGTTGATGGCCACAAGGTGGGTTGTGTGGCCTTTGTGCCGACAGCCCAGGGCCATGTGGCGATGCCAATCCCCCCGATGCCCTCCAACCTGGCCAGTGCCATCAGCGTGACCCTGGAAGCCGACCCCACCGGCACCGTTCCGCGCGGGCCGATGGTGCTGTCAACGCGGGTTTGAGCGGGAGGCGGGGCCCGCCAGATCCGATCGCGACTTTGGCGGGTATGTCAGTCCACCCGTAGGAAATCGCCATGGCCCTGCTCACCAATCTGGACCGCAATGGCTTCGGCCAAGCCTCTCCCCAACTGGGCCCCCAACCGTTCACAAACCACACCTGTCAATCATTCACCCAAGCGATCACCATGCTGCAGCCCCAGCCCTGGGTCAGGCTCCTGAGAGGGGCTTGGCCGGGCAGCCTCCTTGTGCTGTTGTTTCAAGCGCCGTTGACGGCAGGGATTCAGAAGGCGCGGGCGCAGGCCCATCGCCCAGCCAGCGTCCACGCCACCGCCCAAACAACCGTCCTGCCAAGCCGCCATCCAAGCGGTCAGACAAGCGGCCATACCAGGGGCCAGGCCACGGCGGTGCTGGCGGGCGGCTGCTTCTGGGGCATGGAGGCGGTGTTCGAACACGTCAGGGGCGTAACGGCTGTGGTGTCGGGCTACGCGGGGGGATCCAGCCAAAACCCCAGCTATGGGGAGGTCAGCACTGGCCAGAGCGGCCATGCCGAGGCCGTGCGCATCAGCTTCGATCCCAAACGGGTCACCTACGACCAGCTCTTAGCCGTGTTCCTCACGGTGGCCCACAACCCAACCGAACTCAACCGCCAGGGCCCTGATGGGGGCAGCCAATACCGCTCCGCCATCTTCTACGCCGATGCCAACCAGAAACGGGCAGCCGCTCGGGCCCTGGCCCAGCTGCAGCGATCCCACACCTACCCCCGCCCAGCGGTGACCCAGTTGGTGCCCCTGGGGAGCTTCCATCCGGCCGAGGCTTACCACCAGAACTTCCTGGCGCACCATCCCACTAACGCTTACATCGTGGTCCACGATCTGCCGAAGTTGCTGCGCCTGCGCCAGCGTTTTGCTGGCCTTTATCAGCCCTTGGGTTCATGATTCTTCGGCGAATGCCTGCCCGTGCTCGCTACAGGATTTGGATCTACTTGAGGGAAAGGATTTGGGTGGTAATAGGACTATATGCGATTCATTGAAAATGAAGAACGCCTCTAGGAATTCGAGCCATTCCCTATCCGTAGTTGCAATGGTTTGGATCAAAACTTATTGATGGACTGTTGATCGTTTGATTTGAAGCGCTAATCAGGAGCAAGCCTTTGGTATCGCTACAGGTCGATGTTCGGCGGTTGGTTAGTAGTTGTCACCATATTTCACTTTGCTGCTGGCATCCATGAGCTCAACCGTGGTCTGGTAGCCCTGGGCAATGGTGATGTCGTGCTGGGCGCCAATATCCCTAAGCGCGGCAACATCAAACTGGGGAGCGGTGATCCAGCTAAAGCCCTTGCCAAAGGTGTTGTCAGGGTTGACGACATACCAATGGCAGGCCGTGTCTGGCACATTCACGGAACATTTCGTCCAATCGTTGTCCCATTGGGGCACTTGGACGAACGAAAGTGCTGCGAAGACAAAGCCAAAGAGAGCACGCAGCACGGGTTTTTATCAATTCTTCACAATTGTAACACGGTTGGGGCCTTTGGTGTGGGTTCCCTTGTCTCAAGCCATGGAATGGATGCTCTGAACTGGTTGGTGTTGATGGTGCTGGGCTCCAGTCGCCGTCTCTTGATGCTGCTCAAAGGCCAGGTTTCGCGTCAGGGGTGGCGATGCGCGCTGCCCTCGTTGGCCGGTTGCGATGGGGTTGGCTCGCCCGGCTGTTTCGGCGATGGCAGTCTGGGCTGGGCCATGGACGGCCCCTTGGGGGGGCTGTCTTTGAAAGCGGGGCCAGAATCATTCTCTGCATTTGCTAAGCGCAAAGGTAATTTATGGCATTTTAAATATAAATTAAATGGCAGCGCCTTGGATGCTTAATGCGTAATACGCGTCTGCACTGGCGATTATGCAAAAATCCCAGGCCGCCGTTCTTGGGATCCTGAAAGGTGCTTGTATTTGTTCTTTTGATTGCTTTTGACCCATTGATGCTCCTTGAGGAAATGGGCCTCTGGTCTTCGGTATGGCTTCTGTGTGCTACCCGTGAATCCGTGAAGGTACCTCGTAGGGTCTTTCAGGTGCTCTTGGAAGGGGGTTGGTTCCGACTTGCCCGATCATCAGGGTCTATTGCCCCAGAGCGAAGACCTACCGCTGAAGTTTTCTCAGGGGGTTCCCAAGCAGGAATGGAAGATTGGGTGGCGTCCTGACGGAGTTGTGTTTTGCGATAGATTGACTAACAATGACATCCCTAGCGTTTGACTTCTGTGCTCACAATCCAACTGAGTTCCCCCACCATCTGACGTCATGACATTTGACATCAACACCCACGATTCCTGGGGCATTGTGAATGTCGGCAAGTTTCAGTCACTTGAAGAGGCAAGGCAAGTCTTCACCTCTATTTGCGAAGACCCTTGGTACAAAAGCGATGGAACGGTCAAGGGTGTGGAGTTGGTTGATAATGCTAACGCCAGTCAACAATTGGATTGGTTCACTTTCGGGTAGTTCCACTATTTACTAGCATCACACCATTAACCTCTGTGATTGATCAGCGCCTGCCCTGAACGGTTACTACTTGATTCCTTGGAGTGGCTTCCTGTTCTTGGAGTCGATCCAGTAGACACCTCAAGACCTCAGATCCGAGATCTCCGTTGCTATCCCAGCGCAGTGCCGTTGGTAAAAGGGTGATGTGATCTTGATCCATTGATGCTGATGCGATCATTTAATGATGCCGAGGAGCGCCGGCCACTGGTGGTCACTTGTATTACTTTTTGGCGGAAGAAATCCTAAAGACCCGCTGGGGCGCTTCGGGCCCTGGATCGTCACTGCGGTTCTGGGAGGCCCATAGGCACGTCGCGGCACGCCATCGGTTCCCTTGGGAGGGGCGGTTGCTTTTCGAGGCAATAAAAAAGCGGACCCGCCTAGGACCGCTCGATGACCAGGTCCCATCCTATGAAGTTCTGTTACGAACCGTGGGTGAGTGGTTCGCTCGGGATCGTTTGTCCCAGATCCTTTCCAGCGCCTTGCGGAATTCCCCCTCGCTCAGGGGTCTTGCCAGTTTCCGTTTCCAGAAGACGCTGCCGATCCACCAGATCTGCACGCCGCCAGGGTCGAGGAGCAACTGTGGAATGCCGAATTGCGTGACAAAAATTAATATTTCTCCCGCTAGTGAATCCATAGAGGTTTGCAACTGTAAAATTTATTTCCTCCATTTTTGGTGTCGTGTCATTTCGAATCTCTCAAAAAGCGAAGAGATTTCTGGTGTCGGTCCATGTGATCTGTGCCATGGGTTGGGTTGGCAGCGTTCTTGCCGTCCTCTTTTTGTTGTCGATTCGTGATGGTTCGGCATTGGCGCAGTCATATGACATCTCAGAATTGAGCAAAAAGATTGATGATCAACTAATCATTCCTTTTGCAATGCTTAGCCTGGTGACGGGGTTGGTTTTGTGCTCTGTGCTCAACTGGGGATTCGTTCGCCACTGGTGGGTAGTGGTCAAGGGCCTAATGACCGTTTCGTTTATCGTATTTGGCACGATTGCTCTTGGTCCTTGGTTGAATAAAAGCGCGGAAATTGCCTCTGCCACTTCAGGCGCTACATCGCTCATGGGTCTTATCACCCAGCAAGACCGCCTCTATCTCCAACTCTCACGTTTTCTGTCAGTGGGCGTTCCGATTCAGATGCTTTTATTGTTGATGGTTGTTGTTATTTCATATGTAAAACCATGGGGTCTGACGCCTTGGCGGCGCAGGTGATTCAAAGCAGATAGTCAATATTAACCCGCATTTCTTGTTTCTCTGAATGAGGTGATCAAAAACTTATACCATCCTCCATCAAGACCGCTTCTCCCAGATCCTTTCCAGCGCCTTACGAAACTCCCCCTCGCTAAGGGGTCTTGCCAGTTTCCGTTTCCAGAAGACGCTGCCGATCCACCAGATCTGAAGACCAGCGAAGGCAAGGGCAACCAGACCCAGTTGGAGGTATCCCCAGTTCAGCTTCTCCATTTCGCCTCTTCGTTTGCCTGTGCCCAGATCCGTTCCAAAGTCTGCCTGAACTGAGCGGTGCTGGGGGTTCTGGCCGTGAGGTGGCGTTTCAGGGCACTGCCGAACTGCCAGAGCTTCAGGGCAAGGGCAACCGCAAACACTGCCCAGGGAACCAGGATCCATTCCGGGTGGGTCATCAGTGCTTACTTATGCCTGGGTGGTCGTTCTAGAAGCATGGACATTTCTGGGCGACCTCGGGGGGCAGGGAAGGCACCCTAAGCATTTAATAAGGGTTTTTGATGGATGCCGTGGAAAAATGATTAGAAGAAGTGATCGTCAAGGCGTTTTTGTGGGCGATCGGCGGAGATGCCCAACCACGCTGGTCATTCCGCTCTCTCGGTGTCTGGCTCCCCAGGGTGGGCAACTGGCGTTGAGGT
This sequence comes from Pseudanabaena sp. UWO311, assembly GCA_943370385.1. GTDB lineage: Bacteria > Cyanobacteriota > Cyanobacteriia > PCC-6307 > Cyanobiaceae > BAIKAL-G1. The sequence continues at coordinate 42,882 of CALRQT020000016.1, read as the reverse complement.
GCTCTCGGCTGGGTGTCCATTGAGGAGCTGGTAGGGGATTTCTGGGTCCTGGGTGATGCCGTTCTCGTTTGTTGGATCCCATGTCGCTCGCCTGCCGCGTCAAGGAATGCGGGATGTCAGTTTTGTCTCAGGATTGGTCCTTTCTATGGCGCCCAAAGCACCCAGTAGAACTGGAAAAAGCACCAGGAATGCCCTTGCTGCTCTCATGATTTGAATGCCAGGACCCAGATTTGAACTGGGGACACGGCGATTTTCAATCGCCTGCTCTACCAACTGAGCTATCCCGGCCCGTCGCCGGAGCGACCCGCAGATCTTAGATCACGGGGTTCTGCCCCCCTATTGGCGACCCGGGCCCGCGGCTCGGGCGGGCGGCCGCTGACCTCGACTGCCCTGGCCTCGGCGCTTGAACGCGTCCTCCCTGGTGCGGGCTCCCGAAAGGGGGTTCTCGCCAGGCAGAGCAGCCCCTTCACCTCCAGGCCCGCCTGCTCCAGGGCGGCGGCGGCGGCCAGGGCCGTGGCGCCGGTGGTGAGGATGTCATCCACCAGCCAGATCGGCTGGCGTTTGAGCTGGGGCAAGGCGGCCCGGTGGCCGGGCTGGAGGCGGAAGGCGTCCTCCTGGTTGCGGAGCCGTAGCTGGCGATCCAGGTGGTGCTGGCCCAGGGTCGGGCGGCTGCGTTGCAGCAGGGGCAGGGCCCGGGCGCCCAGGGGCGGGCCTTGCCCCTGCTGGGCGATGAGTTGCTGCACCACCAGGTCGGGCAGGGGATTGCCTTGCCGTTTCCAGCTGGGGATGGCCACCAGGATCGTGCCGCCGATCCCGCCGGGCACCTCCGCGGCCAGGGCCCTGGCCAGGCCCCGCAACACCGCCCGCTTGGGCCTGTTGCGCTGGCTGAGCAGTAATTGGCGATAGGCGCCCCCGTAGGGGCCCAGGCCAAGCCAGGGCAGGGGCGTGTCGCCCGTCATCCCTCCTTGGGCCAGGGCGAAGTGGTCCCGGCAGGTGAGGCAGGGGCCAGGCTCCCCCGGGGGATCGGCCCCGCCGCCGCACACGGGGCAGGGGCTGGTGCTGATCAGGTTGAGACTGGCCTGGAGCAGGGCCCTGAGCATGGCCTGAGGTTTGGTGAACCCGGCTTAAGGGTTCCCAGGGCCTCGCCGGTTTGCCAAGGCCAAGGGCCCAGGGTCAGCTGTCAGCTTTCAGTAGCTGACGGCCAGGCCCGGGCTGGCTTCAGGTTGCGTCAGGACGGGGCATGGCCCGCAGCATGGCCACCAGGGTGCGGTGGGCGTCTTCGCTATCGCTCAAGGGGTGGTCGAAGGGCACCAGCACGGGCTGGCCATCCACCTCCAGTTCCATGGCCTGGGGGCCCACCTTGCGCATCGTTGCCGTTTTGGCCTCGCTGATGCCGCCGTAATGGCGGGCGTAGGCCACCACCGCCGAGGCGTGGTCCTCGTTCATGTGCTTGCAGATCCGATCGCTCACGGCGGGGCTGAGGGGGTCGGAGGCCATGGCAAACGGGCGGTGGGGGTGGGCTGATTCTGGGGGCGACGGGGTGCGGGCGGCGCCTTGGCGGCGCTTGGGGACCTGGCCTCAGCCGGCGCCGAAGCGTTGCCAGAGCAGCACGGCCAGGCGCAGGCCGCTGAAGCCCACATAGCCGGCCAGGATCACAAACAGGCCCATCGACAACACCGTGCGCACGCGCTCGTTCATGGGGCTGGGGTGGCCGGGGCCAAAGGATCGGCGCCCATTCTCGCGCCAGGCTCCTGCTGGAGGGCGCCAAGCGCCAACCGCGCTACCCCAGCGGCGGCAGAGAGGTTCGGTCGATTCGCCACCGGCAGCCCCAGGCACTGTTCCCGGATCCGGCGCCACTGGGGATTGCGGGCACCGCCCCCCAGGCTGATCACCCGTTCGATCGCCGGCAACCCCAGCTCTTGGAGCCGCTGCCAGCCGGCCCGCTCGATCGCCGCCAGACCCTCAAGCAACCCCTGCAGAAACAGGGCATCACTCACCGGCCGCGGGCCCAGCACCGGCTCCAGGCCTGGATCGTCCACCGGGAACCGTTCGCCCGCCCGGGGCAGGGGGCGCAGCTGCAGGCCACTGGGTTGTGCTGGATTGATCTGGCGGCTGAGTTCAGCCAGGTCCTGGTCTGAGAAGAATTGGCGCAGCACGCCGCCCCCGGCGTTGGAGGCGCCGCCCACCAGCCAGCGCCCGCCCAGGCGATGGCAGCTGATGCCCGGGCCGCTGATCGGCTCAGCACTGAATTGCTTCAGCACCAAGGTGGTGCCCAGCACGGTGATGCCCTCGCCCGGCTGGGGGTCTGCGGCCAGCACGGCCGCATTGGCGTCGGTGCTGCCCGCCACCACCAGGCATCCGGGCTCCAGATCCAACAGGGCGCGGGCGCCGGCTCCCAGGGCCCCCAGGCGGGTGCCGCTGGCCACCACCTCGGGCAATTCGGATGCCCAGGCCTGGCTGCCAAGGGTGCCGCTCCAGCGGCTTTCGATCAAATCCCAGCCCAGCTTGAGGTTGTTGCCCTCCTCGCCCCAGCGCCAGTCGCCCAGGAGCCAGCCCATCAGCCAATCGGCCTGGTGGCGCAGCAGGCCGGGCCCATCGGCGCCTTGGCGCAGCGCCAGGGCCCGGGCCAGGCTGCCGCTGGCGCTCGCCGCCGGGCTGCCAGCGGCAACCAAGGCCGCGCAGGCTGGCTGCTGCTCGGGGCAGGCCCGGTGATAGGGGAGGGCGTCCCCCAAGGGACTGCCGTTGGGCTCACAGCGCAGCAGGGTGCCGGAGGTGCCATCGAGGGCGATTGCCCCGATCCGCCGGCGCAGGCCGGGGTCCAGGCTGGCCACCAGGGTGACCAGGCCATCGCGCCAACTGGCGGGGGCTTCAAACGCCCCCGGATAGGCGGCCTGGCGCTCCGCTATGAGCTCGCCCTGGCCGTTGAGCAGGGCCAGCCGCAGGCCACTGGTGCCCAGATCCACGCCTAGGGCAAGGTCCACGCCCAGGGCAAGATCCAAGCCCAGGGAACCCCCAGGGGCGTCCTTTGGCAGCTCCGGCAGGGCTTGGGCCAGGGCTCAGGCGGCGCCGACTTGGGCAGCCGTCACCTGCTTCAAGGTGGCGGCGATGGCGTCCACGTTTTCCCAGGGCAGGTTGAGGTCGCTGCGGCCGAAGTGGCCGTAGGCGGCCACGTCCTGGTAGAAGCGGCCGCCCCGTTGCTGGGGCAGGTCGCGCAGGCTGAAGATTTCGATGATCGCGCCGGGGCGCAGGTCGAAATGCTCCTGCACCAGGGCGGTGAGGCTGTCGTTGTCGAGGCGGCCGGTGCCGAAGCTCTCCACCAGGATGCTCACGGGCTTGGCCACGCCGATGGCGTAGCTGAGCTGCACTTCCACCTTGCGGGCCAGGCCAGCGGCCACCAGGGCCTTGGCCACGTAGCGGGCCGCATAGGCGGCGGAGCGGTCCACCTTGGTGGGGTCCTTGCCGGAGAAGGCGCCGCCGCCGTGGCGGGCGTAGCCGCCGTAGGTGTCCACGATGATCTTGCGGCCGGTGAGGCCCGCATCCCCCTGGGGACCGCCCACCACGAACTTGCCGGTGGGGTTCACCAGGAAGCGGGTGGCCGCGGTGGCGCCCACGGCCTCCAGGCTGGGCTGGAGCGCCAGGTCGGCGGTGGCGGGCAGCACCACGTGGGTCCAGAGGTCGGCGGCGATGCGTTCGCGCATGGCCTTCTCTTCCGACACCCCATCGATCTCGGCGGTGTGCTGGGTGGAGATCAGGATCGTGTCGATCGCCACGGGCCGGTCGTTGTCGTACACAACGCTCACCTGGGTCTTGCCGTCGGGCAGCAGGTACTCGAGGCTGCCGTTGTGGCGCACCTCGGCCAGGCGACGGGCCAGGCGGTGGGCCAGGCTGATCGGCAGGGGCATCAGCTCCGGCGTTTCATCGCAGGCGTAGCCGAACATGATCCCCTGGTCGCCGGCGCCGATGCGATCGAGGGGATCGCCGTCGTGGTCGTCGGCCTCGTTCACGCCCTGGGCGATGTCGGGGGATTGCTGGTCGAGGGCCACCAGCACGGCGCAGCTGTGGGCATCGAAGCCGCCGGCGCGGGCGCCGTTGTAGCCGATGCCCTCGATCACGCCCCGCACCAGGGTGTTGAAGTCCACCCGGGCCGTGGTGGTGACCTCGCCGGTGATCAGGCAAAGCCCCGTGTTTACAACGGTTTCGCAGGCCACCCGGCTGGCGGGATCCTGCTCCAGCAGGGCATCCAACACCGCATCACTGATCTGATCGCAGATCTTGTCGGGATGGCCCTCGGTCACCGATTCCGAGGTGAAGACGTAACGAGCCATCCCGTTGGGTGCCAAAGCAAGTTGCCCAGCTTATGGCCAGGCCCCCGACCCCCCTGGGGGCTGGCGCACTGCGCCCGGGCGATTCGCCCCTCCCTGGGGCAGGCCGCTCCCCCCAGCTCCGCCTCAACCGGCCGCCACCACCCCCAGTTCCGACCAGTGGTGGATGAGGGGGTGGGGCTCCGCCAGGGGCGGCGGGCTGCTCCAGCCGGCCACGTAGCCAATGCAGAGTTGGGTTGGAATGCCGGCGGCTTGGGCCATCTGCAGGTCGCTGTTGGCATCGCCGATCAGGGCGCAGCGGCCCACCGCCAGCCCCAATTCGGCGCAGAGGCCATGCACGGCAGCTGGATCCGGTTTGCGTGGCCGGTGTTCGGCGCTCCAAAAGCCGGCAAAGAGGTCGCCCAGCCCGTGGCTGGCGAGGAAATGCTCGATGCCGGTGCGGTCGTCGTTGCTGATCACGGCGCACACCACCCCGGCGGCGTGGAGCTGGTCGAGCAGGGGACGCAGGCCGGTGGTGAGGTTGCTGGTGCTGCCCGGTTCGCCGCTGCGGCGCCGGTCGCCCTGGTCGCTGGCGGCAAACACCGCCTCGCTGATGGCCAGGGCCTCCGGCCAGCCCAGGCCCACCTGGGCCAGGGCCGTGGCCGTGGCGATCAGGTTGTGGTCGCGGGCGGCCACGGCGGTGACGCCGGCTGGATGGATGCGCCCCTCCGCCAGGCCGTAGGCCCGCTCCAGCAACTCGCGCAGGGGCTGCCGCTGGGCATCCGCAACCTGCTCTAAACAGGCAAAAACCCTGGCCTCGGCCAGGGTGAGCAGGTCGGGTTCGCTGTGGCTCAAGGTGCCGTCCTTGTCGAACAGCACCGCCTCAACGTCGCCGAGATCGGCGCCGCGCAGCAGTAAGCGGGGCATGGCGGTAGGAACCCGAGGGAACGCAAGGGGCGGATGGCCAGCTTGGCAGGGCCTGCCAAGCGATCTGAGTTGCACCGTTTCTGGTTGATCGGCGCCGGCCTGCCAGGGTTCCCAGGCAGCACCAGTGAAAAAGCCCCTGCCAAAAGCACAGGCTTTTGGCAGGGGCCCTAGCGTCTCTCGCCGGAGGATCAGTCGAGGGTCACGCCCATGGGCTCGTTCTCTTCGGCCTGCTCCAGCAGCATCTGCTTGTAGCGGGCGGCCATCTCTTCGGCTTTGTCGAACACCTTCTGGGGATCGGTGAGCATGTCGCCGGGCTCGGGCTCGAGCGCCTTGGTGGACAGGGAGATGCGTCCCCGCTCGGCGTCGAGGTCGATGATCATCACCTTCATCTGGTCGTTGACATTGAGCACCGTGTGGGGGGTCTCGATGTGCTCGTGGCTGATTTCGGAAATGTGCAGCAGGCCGCTCACACCACCGATATCGATGAAGGCGCCGTAGGGCTTGATGCCGCGCACGGTGCCGATCACCACTTCGCCCACTTCGAGGCGATTCATCTTGCGCTCCACCAGGGCGCGGCGATGGCTGAGCACCAGGCGGTTGCGCTCCTCGTCCACCTCCAGGAACTTGAGGGGCAGGAAGTCGGCCACCAGGTCTTCCTTGGGCTTGCGGGTGCTGATGTGGCTGCCGGGGATGAAGCCGCGCAGGCCTTCCACCCGCACCAGGGCACCACCGCGGTTGGTGGCGAACACTTCGGAGTAAATGGTGGCGTCTTCTTTTTGCAGCTGGCGCACCCGCTCCCAGGCCCGCTGGTATTCGATCCGGCGGATCGAGAGGGTGAGCTGGCCGTCTTCGTTCTCTTCGCTGAGGATGAAGAACTCGCGCACCTCACCGGGCTCAAGCACGTCGGAGATGCTTTCGACCCGGTTGATCGACACCTCCTGCATGGGCATGAAGGCGGCGGTTTTGGCGCCGATGTCGATCATGGCGCCCTTGGGCTCCATGGCGAACACGGTGCCCTTCACCACGTCGCCGGGCTTGAAGTTGTAGTCGTACTTGCTGAGGAGGGAGGCGAATTCCTCGAGGGTGAAGCCCACCCCGTCCATGTCGCGCACGGCCGCCCGGCTGCCGGGGTCATCGGCGGTGGGCACCTCTTCCGGGATGGCCAGGTCGAGATCGAGCTCTGCGGCGATCTCCTGTTCCAGGTCAATGGGGCTGTCTGTCTCGAGGAGACTGACGTCGGAAGGGGTCACGGTCATGGGGGGAGGTGGCGGACTGCCTAGGGCAGGGCGAGGGAATCGGCGCCAACGTCCGCCGACGTCAGGCGCAGAATCAATCACTATACAAAAAGCGGTTTTGGGCCCCTGAACTGGGATTGCTTTCGCCCAGCCAGGCCCCAGACCCCACCGGCAGCCAGAACCACCGGGGCCCCGTCCCCCCACCAACCCAGGACCACTCCCCTAGCCAGGTCCCAGCCAGCCAGGCCCGAGCCGTCACGCTTGGGCCGAAAAGCCAGCACGTCCTCAGCAAGTCGATCAAAAGGGCGACCGCGAACGGCGCCCCTGCCTTGAGGGGGCGAGCTTTAGCCCACCGCCGCCGCCAACTTGGCGGCCCGGCTGCGGGGCCGGCGGCTCAGGCCTTCGAGGGTGGCCACAAAATCGCTGATCCCCTGGAATTGGCGATACACCGAGGCAAAGCGCACGTAGGCCACTTCGCTGATTTCACCGAGCTGCTGCAGCACCAGCTCGCCAATCTCATTGCTGCTCACTTCCCTTCCGCTGCGGCCCTGGAGTTGCAGTTCGATCTCATCCACCACCCCTTCCAGTCGGGCGGGCTCGAGGCCGGTTTTTTCGCAGGCCCGCAGCAGGCCATGCAGCAATTTGCTGCGGCTGAAGGTTTCGCGGCTGCCGTTGCGTTTCACCACCGTTACCGGCACGGTTTCGACCCGTTCGTAGGTGGTGAAGCGAAATTCACAGTTGAGGCACTCACGGCGCCGCCGCACACTGCGGCCGGAGTCCGCCGCCCGGGACTCCAGCACGCGGCTGTCGGTGTGTTGGCAGGAGGGGCATTGCATGCCCTAGTCACCGCGTTGCGATCGGTGCAAGTGTAGACACAAGTTGCGCCTTTGAGAAGGGCTACGCCGCAATGGGTTTCGGCGCCAGGAGGGAGCAGACCAATCAGGTGCGCCCCTTGGGGGCTCCCTGCCTGCCCCGAGACGGAATCGCTTCTCAGGCCTGCTGCATTCATGCAGCCCATTTGCAGCCATGAAAAAACCCCCACCGCAGGGTGGGGGCTGGATGGATCAACTGGGTCCCGGTGGGATCACTTGCCGATCTTCGGGGGATCGCGGAAGGCGATGGCGAAGAACAACGTGGCGATCGCCAGGGTGAGGATCAGGATGTAAGCGAAGCTCTCCATGGGTTACCTCGAGGGTCTGGCGGTCAGCGAAGGGTGCTGCCGGCGGGGGGCACGTAGCCCTCCGGCAGCCTGCGGGTGGTGCGGTCGCCCAGTTTCGCGAACAGACCGAATTCCACCTGTTCGCCCAGATCGGGGTCAATACCAGCGAACACGTCGCGGTACAGGGTGCGAGCACCGTGCCAGATGTGGCCGAAGAAGAACAGCAGGGCGAACACGGCGTGGCCGAAGGTGAACCAGCCGCGGGGTGAACTGCGGAAGGTGCCATCGGAGTGGTACTTCTCGCGATCGAACTCAAACCCTTCACCCAGCTGGGCCTTACGGGCGAGGCGCTTCACGTCTGCGGGATCGGTGAAGGTCTGGCCGGCAAGGGCGCCGCCGTAGATGGTGGCGGTCACGCCGGTCTGCTCGAAGGAATACTTCGCCTCAGCCCGACGGAAGGGGATGTCGGCGCGAACGATGCCTTGGGCATCTTCAAGAACCACTGGGAAGTTCTCGAAGAAGTTGGGCAGGCGACGCACCTGCAGATCCCGACCTTCCTTATCGGTGAAGGAAATGTGGCCAATCCAGCTGGTGGGCAGGCCATCACCATTCACCATCGGACCCACCCGGAACAGGCCGCCCTTGGCGGGGCTGTTGCCGACGTAGTCGTAAAAGGCCAGTTTCTCGGGGATGGCGGCGTAGGCCTCAGCCTTGGTGGCGCCGTTGTCGAGGGCCGTCTGGACGCGGCGGTTGATCTCGGTTTTGAAGTAGCTCTGGTCCCACTGGAAACGGGTGGGGCCGAACAATTCAACCGGGGTAGCAGCGGCGCCGTACCACATGGTGCCAGCCACAATGAAGGCCGCGAAAAACACAGCGGCAATGGCGCTGGCTAGCACGGTTTCGATGTTGCCCATGCGCAGGGCCTTGTAGAGGCGCTCCGGCGGACGGCTGGTGATGTGGAAGATGCCGGCGATGATCCCCACAATGCCGGCGGCGATGTGGTGGGCCACGATGCCGCCCGGATTAAAGGGGTTGAAGCCTTCTGGGCCCCAAGACGGTTGCACCGGTTCTAGGTGTCCGCTGAGGCCATAGGCATCGGACACCCACATCCCCGGACCGAACACCCCAGTGAGGTGGAAGGCGCCGAAGCCGAAGCAGCCGAGGCCGGCGAGCAGCAGGTGGATGCCGAAGATCTTGGGTAGGTCGAGGGCCGGCTCCCCGGTGCGGGGGTCCTGCCAGATCTCGAGATCCCAGAAGGTCCAGTGCCAAATGGCGGCCAGGAAAAGCAGGCCGCTGAAAATGATGTGGGCTGCAGCCACACCTTCGAAGCTCCAGAAGCCGGGGTCAACACCGGTTTCACCGGTGATGCTCCAGCCGCCCCAGCTACCCGTGACGCCGAGGCGTGCCATGAAAGGCATCACGAACATGCCCTGGCGCCACATCGGGTTGAGCACCGGGTCGGAGGGATCGAAGATGGCTAGCTCGTAAAGCGCCATGGAGCCGGCCCAGCCGGCAACCAAAGCTGTGTGCATGAGGTGCACGGCCAGAAGGCGGCCTGGGTCGTTGATGACGACCGTGTGCACCCGATACCAGGGCAATCCCATGGGGTTCAGGTCCGGGGAAACAACCAGCCGTCGTGTCCAGGGGTTGCCTGGAACCTGACGGCAGAACGATCGAAACCGACGAAGGCTCGATCCGTGCTGGCGATGGTAAGGGGTTCCGCCGGCCCCGCGTTCCCCACGGCGTTCAGCTGAAACGTGCCGTGATGGGGCAGCGGGTCTGGCCCCTGGCTGGCGTTTACAAAACTCAACGATTTGCGTCGGCCCACAATGGTTGCCATCCCGCAGTGAGCTGGCAATGCCCGTGATCCGATTTGTGCGAGAGGGCCGCGATGTGGAGTGTTACCCGGGCGAAAACCTGCGCGAGGTGGCCCTGCGCGAGGGCATCGAGTTGTATGGCCTCAAGGGCAAGCTCGGCAATTGCGGCGGCTGCGGCCAGTGCATCACCTGCTTTGTTGAGGTTGTCGGCGACAGTTCGCCCGGCAGCCTCACGCCCCGCACCGGCGTGGAGGAGCGCAAGCTGCAGCGCCGGCCCGAAGGCTGGCGCCTGGCCTGTCAGGCCCTGGTGCAGCAGTCGGTCCTGGTCCTGACCCGGCCCCAGGTGGGCCTGGCCGATGCCGAAGCGCTGCTGGCGGCGGCCCGCCAAGAGCCCCTGCCGGCGGGGCCCACGGCCTGGCCCGTGGTGGAGCCGGCCCCCGGGGAGGAGGAGGAGGCCAGTGAAGCCGAATCCGAAGCCGATCCCCAGGGCCCGGCCTAGGGCCCGAGAGTGGGTGCGCCCCTGCTCTTGCCAGGGGCCAACGCTGGCTCTGGACTGGTCTGGCTTGGTTTTGCCTGGCTGGGTTGGGGGCCACCAACCACAACGGGCGATGAAGCAGGCGGAATCGGGCCCGGCAGCGGTGATACGGTCTCACAGCTCCAGCGATCTGCAATGGAAACCAACGACCTCGGCTTCGTGGCCAGCCTGATGTTCGTGCTGGTTCCAGCGGTCTTTCTGATCATCCTTTACATCCAAACCAACAGCCGCCAGAGCTGAGGCTCCCCAGGCTGGTCGGTGGACCTGCTGGGCCAGGCGGCCAGGCGGCCTGTCGCCCGCAAGCTTGCTGCGGCTTTCCCCCTAGGGGGCAGGTCGACATTGTTTGAATGGGCCCGGGGCAGGCGGGGCAAGCTGGCCCCAGGCCCAGATCCCTAGCGAGCCCTCCTGAAGCCAGGGGCCGCTTGGCCCGCTAGGGCCAGGCCCTCAGGCGCGGCGCCCTTCCGGTTCGCGCACCAGCAGCACTGGCGCCGGCGCATGCACCCGGATGTAGTCGCTCACCGAGCTGCCCAGCAGGCGGTCGATATCGACCAGGGCCCGGGCCACCAGGGGCCGGCGGTCCTGGGAGGCAATCACCAGCAGGTCGGCCTTCTCGGCTTCGGCGGCCGCGCACACGCCCCGGCCGATGTCGCCGGTGGTGTGGATCCCTTTCAGTTCCACGCCGAAGTTGCGGGCCCGCAGCACCGCCTTCTGCAACAGCTCATCGGCGGGGGAAAGGCCACCGCGGGAGGGGGTGATGTCCTGGCGGCTGATGTGGATGCCGATCAGGCTGCCCCCCGGGATCTCGCGCACCAGTTCGCAGGCGATCTTGAGGGCGTCATCGCCCACGCCGGTGCCGTCGATCGTCACCATCACCCGGTTGATGTGGCGCACGTAGAGGTCGTCGCGCACTAGCAGCATCGGCCGGGTCGAGAGCTGGAAGATGTATTGGCTGGCGCTGTTGCTCAGGATCGATTGCAGTCGGCTCAAGCCCCGCGATCCCATCAGGATCAGGTCGGCATCGAGCTCGTCGGCCACCTTGAGCACGGTCTGCTTGGTGTCGCCCTGGCGAATGATTGTGTTGACCTCGCTGGGGTTGAGGCCCAGGCGCTGCACGGATTCCGCCACCATGCCGGCGGCCTTCTGCCAATGCTCCTGGAAGTTTTCGCCTGCCTGCTCGGGCACCACGTGGAGAAGGTTGAGCCGGGCCTGGCGCAGCACCGGGATGGCGCGCAGCATTCGCACCATCTCTTCAACATGACCCTTGCCGGAATCGGCGATCAGCAGGTTGCGGAACACGGTCTGTCGGTGGCTGGTGGCAGCCTATGGCTGATTTTCGATGGCGCCGGTGAATAGCAAAAAGGCCGTAATGGAACGGGTCTGGCGGCTGCGGCGCCGGGTGTTGCCCCAGCACACCGACCATGCGGGCGTGATGTGGCATGGCGCCTACCTGGCCTGGCTGGAGGAGGCCCGGGTGGAGGCCCTCGATCAGGTGGGGCTGGCCTACAGCGATCTCTCGGCCCGGGGCCTGGAGCTGCCGGTGGTGTCCCTGGCGATCGACTATCGAGCGGCCCTGCTCCACGGCGACCAGGTGGAGCTGCTCAGTCGGGTGGAGAGCCGGTCCGGGCTGCGCCTGCCCTGGGTGAGCCAGTTCATTGCCCCAGGCGGTTTCGTGGCGGCGGAGGCGCGGGTGGAGCTGGTGTTGGTGGAGATCTCCGAGGGAGGCGCCCAGCGCCGCCTGATCCGCCAGCCCCCTGCTGATCTGGCCGCTGCAATGGAGCGGCTGCAGGCCGGCCCCGCCCCTCCCTAGCATGGGCGTATAGTACAAAGCTACTGCTTGCTGGGGAGTGGCGGATCGTCCTTTGGGGTCCCGCGCTGGGGTTCGGATGGCAGGAGTTGGTGGGGTGGTTGGGGCTGGTCGCATTGCGGCGCCCCTGCAGTTGCTGCCCAGCCCGGGCCTGTTTCCGCCCCAGGGCCCTTGGAGCCAGGCCCAGCGCCTTTGGTGGTTGCTCTGGTGTGGTTGCCCCGGTATTGGCTGGCAGCGGCTGGCCCGCCTGCAGGCGGCCTTCGGCGGCCTGGATCAGGCCTGGCAGGCCCCTAACGACGCCCTGGCCCAGCGGGCCGGCTTCCGTGGCCGCCTGCTGGAGCAGGTGGGGGCCTACCGCCAGCGCTGGGGGGCCGATCCCTTCAGCCAGGCGGCGATCGCGGATCGCTTGGCCGCCCGCGGCCCGCACCGGCGCCTGCTGCCCGGCGATCCGGCCTGGCCTGGGGCCCTCACCCGGCTGGCCCGGCCACCCCTGCAGCTCCACTGGCAGGGCCAGGGCCAGCTCTGGGCTCCCCTGCGCCAACGCCGCGCCGTGGCCGTGGTGGGCACCCGGCGTCCATCGCGCCATGGCCTGGCCATGGCCCGGGCCCTGGGTGTGGCCCTGGCGGAGGCCGGCTGGCCGGTGGTGAGTGGCCTGGCGGAGGGGATCGATGGGGCCGTCCACCAGGGTTGCCTGGCGGCAGGCGGCGCTCCAGTGGCGGTGCTAGGCACCCCCCTGGAGCGGGTCTATCCCCGCCACCACCACAGCCTCCAGGCCCAGGTGGCGGAGGCGGGATTGCTGATCAGCGAGCACCCCCCCGGCACGCCGGTGCACCCGGGCCACTTCGCCAGCCGCAACCGGCTCCAGGTGGCGTTGGCCCAGGCCGTGGTGGTGGTGGAATGCCCCGAGCAAAGCGGCGCCCTCCATTCGGCCTCCCTGGCCTGGGACCAGGGCCTGCCCCTCTGGGCGGTGCCGGCCGATGCGGGCAAGCTCTCGGCTGCTGGCAGCAATCGCCTGCTTGCCTGCGGCGCCAGTGTGTTGCTCGATCCTGAAGATTGGGTGCGCCAGTTGGGGCCGGGCCCCCTGCTGGGGCGGCCTGGCCTCCCTAACCCCGCTTTGGCAGCCCGCAGCCAACCTCCAGGGGCCGAGCTCGCCCCAGGCGCCCAGGTGGCCAGCACCCCTGGCCCTGGCGCCCCGGCACCGGCCCTGGCAGGGGCCCAGCGGGCCCTGCTGGCCGCGGTGGGTGCCGGGGCCTCCCTGGAGCAGGTTTGCGAGCGGCTCGACCTGGGCGTCGCCCCGGCCTCCAGGGCCCTGTTGGAGCTGGAACTTACGGGGCGGCTGCGGGCTGAACCGGGCCTTTGGTGGAGTCCTTGTTAGCCGTTTCAGCGAGGTAGCCCTGGCCCCGGCGGTTGGCTTGCTGGAGTCATGGCGGCCTGCTTGGGGCCGCTGGGCTGCGAACGACGCCCAGGACTGGGCCAGGTTTTGGCTAATGGGGCGGCCTCGGCAATCGGCGGTGGATAGGGCCCCAGGCATGGGTTCGGAGCTAGCTGATGGGGGCTTGGCGGCCTCGACGGCGGAGGGGGCAACAGAGGGGTGCAACGGAGGGGTGCAACGGAGCCATGGCTTGACCGGCCGCTGGAGAGGGCTTCCAAGGGGGCTAGGGGTTGGGCTACAGAGTTGGCCAATGGGTTGGCTGGGGAGGGTTCCGTACGTGCTGGCAGGGGATGGAGGAGCTGGGCCGACGCCCGCTTTGATGGGAGCCGAGGCGCTGCTCATCTGGCGCCGGGGCCAACTGCAGCAAGGCGGCAGCCAGGCCGATTTCGATTGGCTGTTGGAGTTCGCCGGCGGACTGGGCTGGAGCCAGTTGCAGCGCCTGCGCCTCGATCCCGGCCAGCCCGTGAGCCTGCGCTGTGGCCTAGGCGAGCTCGAGGCCCTCTGGAGACAGCATCTAGAGGCAGCAACCCCCCTGCAATACCTGGTAGGGATCGCCCCCTGGCGCGACTTTGAGCTGGCCGTGGGACCGGGGGTCTTGATCCCCCGCCAGGAAACCGAGCTGCTTATTGAGATTGGGCAGGCCTTGGGTTTGGTGGATCGGGCCGGCGCGGCCCCCCTGCTCTGGGCCGACCTCGGCACCGGCTCCGGCTGCCTGGCTTTGGCCTTGGCCCAGCTGCTGCCCACCAGCCAGGGCCTGGCCGTGGATTGCAGTGAGGTCGCCCTAGGCCAGGCCGGCGCCAACCTGGAGCGCCAGGGCCTCGCCGGCCGGGTGGCCCTGCGCCAGGGCTCCTGGTGGCAACCCCTGCAGCCCGAGTGGGGCCGGCTGGATCTGGTGCTGGCCAATCCCCCCTATATCCCCACGCCGGTCTGGCAGGAGCTGGCCCCGGTGGTGCGCGACCACGAACCGCCCCTGGCCCTCGATGGCGGCCCCGATGGTCTCGATGCCCTCCGCGCCATTGCCGCCGGGGCCCCCCAGGCCCTGGCCCCGGGCGGCTGGCTGCTACTGGAGCACCACCACGACCAATCCAAAGCCGTTCAGGCCCTGCTGGCCGAGCAGGGGCTCGAGGCGATCCAACCCCACCCAGACCTGGAGGGCCACTGGCGGTTTGTGAGTGCCCGCCGGCCCGGCCTGGCGGCCGATCCGCCCATGTCTGGCCCTAGAAATCAGCCGGCCCCGCTGCCGGGAGAAGCCGATGGCTGAGACCCCATGCCCTGGGCAAGTGCTGGCGGCAGCTGAGCTGGCCGACCGGCTGCGGGCCGGTTCGGCGGCCCTGTTCCCCACCGACACGGTGCCGGCCCTGGCGGCCCGGCCGGAAGCGGCCGCCCAGCTCTGGCAGCTGAAGCGCAGGCCGGCCCGCAAGCCCATGATCCTGATGGGGGCCGACCCCGAGGCCCTGTTTGCCGCCCTGGACCTGCCAATCGAGCCCCAGTGGCGGGCCATGGCCGAGCGCTGTTGGCCGGGGGCCGTGACCCTGGTGCTGCCGGCCCGGGGCCCCCTGGCGCTGGCTTTGCATGGCGAAGGCTCGAGCTTGGGTTTGCGCATACCCGCCTGCCCCGTCGCCTTGGCGTTGCTGCGCCGCAGCGGCCCCCTGGCCACCACCAGCGCCAACCGCTCGAGCGAACCCCCCTGCCGCACCGCCGCCGAGGCGGCAGCCCTATTCCCGGCTCTGCCGCAGTTGGGCCCCGTTCCCTGGCCCGAGGGCAGCGGCCAACCCAGCACCGTGCTGGCCTGGATTGGGCCCGGCGAACCCAGATCAGGAGCGGCTAGCGACCCTGGCCGTTGGCAGATCCTGCGGGCCGGTGCTCTGATGCCCTTGGACCTGCTGCCTGGGGCTTAACCCTTCTGGGGCTAAGCCCTTCGAGTTCAGCGGCCTAACGAGCTAATGGGGGCTAGATGGTCTGGTTGCTGCTGCTGTTGATGACCTTTAACCATTGGGTCTTTTCGCCGCTGCTGCAGCTCACCCAGGGGCTGCTGGAGCTCCATTGGCTCGGTTGGTTGGTGTTGGCCCTGGGCCTCTGGTTGGTGGCCGGTGCTGCGGCTCCCAGGCCGGAGTCCGGCATCCTCAAGGCCAAGCCTGGCGCCGAGCCCGGCCGCCCCCGCCCCTAGCCTCGATCGAGGGCTCCCCTGGGCCGATCGGGCCCATGGGTCCCGGGGCTAGGGCCGTCACGCTCCCGTGACCCGTGACCCGTTCTCCTGACCTGACCCGCTCCGCTGGGCCAGCCTCAGCTGCCCGGGTGCGAATGCGTTCTATTCACCTCTCGGCAAGCGCGAGCTGGCTTTCATAGGGACCGCGGCCACCAATACAGGCGGCGCCGCAATGGCAGCCCAGGCTGAGGGCCTGGTCCCGGCTCCAGCCAGCCGCGAGGCCGGCGGTGACTCCGGCCGCGAAGCTGTCGCCGGCGCCATAGCAATCCACCAGGGGGCCGGCCAACTCCAGGGCGCTAAAGCGACCCCCTGGCCAGGTGAAGCCACCCTGTTCCGCCTCGGTGCCCACATAGAGGGTTGGCGCCGGATCGAGATCGCCCTGGCGATAGATCTCGCCCGGGTCGGCGGCACTGCCGATCAGGGCATCGAGCTGCAGGCCCGATGCCTGGATCAGCTCCAGGCCCAGCCGGGGGGTGGCTGCCAGCAAGCGGGCGCGGCGGCTCAAGGCCAGGGCCGCGGCATCGGCGGCGGTCACAAACACGCCATCGCAGGCCGAAAGGCTGGCCCAGGCCAGGGGATCGGCCGCCGTTGGGCTCAGGCGCTCGCCGATCACGGTGATTGTGCGTTCACCGCTGGTGTCGATGAAGGTCACGGCCCGGCGGCTGGCACCCTCGCGCCAGGCCACCTGGAGGTCGAGCCCCAGGCCCTCGAGTTGCTCCGCCGCCAGCTCACCGATCCGGTCCCGCCCCAGGGCGGTGAAGAAGGGAATGCGCTGGCCGGTGAGCTTGGCCAGCTGCACGGCGATCACGGCCCCACCGCCGGCGGCCAGGTCCTGGCTGTGGCTAGCCCGCTGGATCTCGCCGGCCACCGGCAGGTGGTCCACCCCCACAAAACTCACCCACTCCACATGGCCCACCACGGCCAGCTTCAGGGGCGGCAAGGGGGGGAGGGCGCCCAGCGGCAGGGGCTCCAGGGGAGCCTGGGCAAGCGGCCTGTTGGCATCCATGGCTTTCGGCAATCATTGGGGCCAATCCTGGCTGGGTCTGTGCCAGCGCCGGCGGCTCAGACCTCGGGGCGGGCCGCCAAGGGGGGCATTAGGCCGCATGCCCTAGGCCTAAATGGGGCCGAGCGGAGCCAGCTCAGCTGGCACAGGCCGGGGGATTGTCTTGAAAAGGATGCTAATTTTGAAGAAATAGTTGTTTGCCATTGCTTCGGCAGGCCCAATTGATGGACCTTTCCCCATCGCAACCCCTGTGATCGGAGCCCTGTCTGTATGGAAAAGGCTGTTCGAGCAGCCCTGGGCCCCGTCGTGGAAGGGAGCATTGCCTCGGCCTTGGACGGTTTTGGCGGGCTGCGTTTCTGCGCTGCTGGTGCAGGGTCTGCCCTCCCAGTCGCCCTTGTTTTTGGTGTCTGGGACTGGGAGCCCCGCCCCTAGCCAGGCCCTGGCTAGCCCGATGGCCGATCCCGGTGGGATAGCTGGCTTGGGCCCGGTGGACCGGCTGGTGGCTGAGGCCGAGGAACTCAATCCCTCCTATTTCAGTGCTGAGGAGATCCGCGAACTGCAGCGCCGTTTTGGGGTCCATGGCGCCCAGCCCCGCCTGGGCCAGCTCTTTACCAAGGGCCTCGATCACCTGGCGCCCCTGAGGGCCCATACCTTGTCCAGACTTGAGGCCGTGCGGCCGATTGTGCTTGAGCAAAGCCGTAAACAGCAGGTCAATGTGATGTTGATGGCGGCGATTCTCTTTGACGAGATGCAGCACGCCAAGCCTGGTGAAGATATACGGATCCTGGCCGAATCGGGCCTATTTCAGGATCACGGCTTGGCCCAGCTCAGTATTAGTGAATTGCAAAAGCAGGGCAAGCTCAGGGCCGATGCCACCGATGCGGAAGTGGCGGCTGCTCTGGAGAAATTGCTCACCCCTAGCGAGAACGTAAAAGTGTTGGCGGGTCAAATAGCCCGCCTTCAAAAACTACTTGGCGTTCCCAAGGGCCACCGCATGGAGGTGAGCGCTAGCCGCAGAGACGCAAAGATTGCTGCAACAATCGCCTACCTTCACAACGGCAAGCTCGATTATCCCCAAAGAATTCTTGGTTATATGCAAGACCCGGAGCTGCATGCCCTGATCTATTCAACACGGCAGAGGATTGTGCCGCCCTTGATTTAGGCCAAGGGGCTGTGTTTGGCTAGCGATAGTGTTGATTGCGTCTGGATTGAATTGGAGCCCTGGCAATGGTTGATGTTCAGAAAGGATAGGAGGGTGGGCTCGGTTTTTTGTTGAGCCACTACCTTTTTTGTTGAGCCACTCCCCTTTTTGTGCCATGAGATCGATCCAGCGCTTCGATCGATCAGCGCCGTTCAATTAACTCCTCTAGGGGGAAGCGCACCTTGGCCAGTTGCGCGTATTTATCCGTGGCATTGCGGGTGCCGCAGGCGCACACCACGCTGCTGCGATAGGGGGTGTCGCCCAGGTTGAGGATGCGGTCGTAGTCCACCGGTGAGAAGCCCTCGATTGGGCAGGTGTCTACACCCAATAGGGCCGCGCAGGTCATCAGGTTGCCCAGGGCGATGTACACCTGGTTGGAGCCCCACTGGCCGATCGCCTGGCTACGGGGGCCGTGGATCAGGTCCTTTTCGATCATGCCCCGATAGAAGTCCAGCTGCTCCAGCGGTAGGCCCCGGGCCTGGGCGGTGGCGTGGATGAGCCGCTCGGCATCGGCCGCCTCGATGCTGCGGCGCACTAGAAACACCACCAGATGGGAGCAATCGGTGATCTGGGACTGGTTCCAGGAGTGGGGCCGCAGCTCGGCCTTGATCGCCGGATCGGTGATCACCAGAAACTTCCAGGGCTGCAGGCCGTAGGACGACGGCGACAGCACCATGGCCTGCTCCAAGGTGGCCCAGAGTTCGGCGCTGATCGGCTGCTCGGGATCAAACACCTTGGTGGCGTAGCGCCAGTGCAGGGCGGCGAGCAGGGCGCCGGGCTCGAGGTTCTCGTGGGCCTGGCGGGCGGGGGCTGCGGTTAGGGGGATATCGGTCATGGCGATCAGGCGATCTGGCAGGAAACGGGTAATAGGGGCACCGTACTGGTGTTGGGGTGCGGCGGTCGGAGCTGGTGTTGGGCTGCTGGCAGGTGGTGACAGGCGGGGCAGACAGGCCGCCCTGCAGGGGCCAACCTGCGGCAGGCCCCTGGACCCGGGCCCCCTTGCCTCCCAGTCCATGAGCCCCGAACGCCCAGAGCCCGCCTCGCCCCTCCCGCTAGCGCCACCGGAGGCTGCGGAGGGGCTGGTGCTGGTGATCAATGCCGGCAGCTCCAGCCTCAAGGCGGCCCTAATGACGCCAAAGGGCACCCCCCTCTGGCGGGACCAACGGCCCTGGGATGGCGCAGTGGATCTGGAAGCGTTGCTGGCCGACTGGTTACTGCCAGCCCTAGCGCCCATGCGAGCGGCCATTCGCCTGGTGGCCCATCGGGTTGTCCATGGCGGTGATCGGTTTGCGGCCCCTTGTCGCCTCGGCCCCGCCGAGATCGGGGCGATCGCCGCGCTGGTGCCCCTGGCGCCCCTGCACAACGGCCCGGCCCTGGCGGCGATCCGCTGGTTTGCCGACAAGGAGCCGGCCTGGCCCCAGGCGGCCGGCTTCGACACCGCCTTCCACCGCAGCCTGCCCGAGGCGGCCCGCACCTACGCGATCCCCGCCGCCTGGCGCGACCAGGGCCTGCGCCGCTATGGCTTCCACGGCCTCAACCACCAGCACATCAGCGAGGTGGTGGGCCAGAGTTTCCCTGGCCTGCGGCCCCTGCGCCTGATCAGCTGCCACTTGGGGGCGGGCTGCTCCTTGTGCGCCATCCGCGATGGCCTCAGCCTCGACACCACCATGGGCTTCACGCCCCTGGAAGGCCTGGTGATGGCCCGCCGCAGCGGCTCCCTCGATCCGGGTGTGCTGCTGCATCTGTTGCGCCAGGGCCTGAGTTCCGAAGCTCTCGATCGGGCCCTCAACCACGCCAGCGGCCTGCTGGGCCTCTCCGGCCTGAGCGGCTCGATGCAGGAGCTTCGCTTAGCCGCCGCCGAGGGCCACGGCGGCGCCCAGCTGGCGATTGCCGTGTTTCGCCATCGCCTGCTGGCGGCCATCGGCGCCATGGCCGCCAGCCTCGGGGGCGTTGATGTGATCGCCCTCAGCGGCGGCATCGGCGAACACGACAACCTGCTGGCCCAGGAGCTCCGCCTAGCCCTGGCTTGGCTCAACCCCTTTGACCTGGTAGTGATCCCGGCCGATGAGGAAGGCCTGCTGGCCCGGAGCTGCTGGCCCCTGGTGTGAGCCTCTGGCCCCTAAGCCCCTGGCCTGCAGGCCCAAACCAATGACATGGTGGCCCCAAACACTGGGCTGCTGGCCCAAGCCAGGGCTGTCATGGCGCCTCGGTCAGGGAAGAGAGCGCCTTAGGAGGCAGATAGATCGGTATTGACGTAATCAATCAGAAAACAGCCCTTCTTGAGCAGGTCCTGGTCTTCGAATTCCAGGCCTAGATAGGTGTTATCCGCTTCGATGGTGCGCCAGCGCAGGTGGGCGTTGAAAAAAGCGCTGCCCAGGCCGAAGCTTTCGTACACAGAAATCGCAAATAGGCTGCCCATGGGGGTGTCCACCGGACTGTCCAACACAACACAAAGGCCGCCCATGCTCACGTCCCAGAGGCTGATGTGCCACTTGTTTCCCTTGGGGCACGTCATCTCGCCCACGGGAGCTACCCCCCCGAAAGGCATGGGCTTGCGGGCAAATTGGCGCCGCTGGGAGCCGTCATTCTGGGGCTGGGGGATGGCGTTTTCAGGGAGAAGTATGGCGTCTTTGAGTAAGGACGAACTTGCTAACGATTGGCTTAGTAATGATTGGGTTTGTAGCGGGCCCGTAAGCAGGGATTCGGCGGGATTTGGGGATTTAATGTCTAGGGATTGTTTTGGGGTTGCGGCCGGGGGCGGCGGCGGAGGCGGGGCCCCTGGAGACGCCTGCTGGTGGGGATCCTCGCTACGGCGGCTCTCCAGTCCGAGAATGCGCATCAGGGGGTTTTGCTCGTTCATTCCAAAAAAATCTTCTTCCTCTCAATCTACCAAAGATCGTTGTAAATACTGCAATGCGGTCGGTTGATCTGCTGCGGGGCTGAAGCCTGGCGGCCAGGACCGGTGCTTGGCCCTGCCGATTGCTTGGCTGGGCCCATGGTGCCTTGCTGGACCTAGCTCCGCAGACCCCTGGTCGTTGCCTGGCTCAGCGCTTAGGTTCCAGTCTTGCTGGGCTGCGGCCGGCGTGGACAGCGGCAGTGGGGCCTCACCAGGCCGCGCCCCGGGGGCGGATCCGGGCCCCCTAAGCAGCGAGGCAAGGGATGCGCGGACCGCCGCCCTAATCCAGGCCGTCGAGCTCTTTCGCCAGCTTCCAGGCCCAAATCCGGCTGCGGCCCCGGGCGGCCCATGCCAACGGCCCCATCCATCGGCAGGATGGCAGAGCAGCCTGTTTTTCTGGGATCTTCTCTCCCTATACCGGCCTGGAGTTGCAGGCAAGCAAGTCTTTTTGCCCGGGGGCAATGGATGGCGATGGCAATTCCGTTCTTAATGGACTGACCCTTACCAATGTCCCGGTTCAAGCCAATGTGAACAGGGGCTACTTCTATGGCTTTTATCAGCCTTCATCCCAATGGAGCTTCTAGGGGCTTCTGGGCTATGGCAACTTCAACCTCCATATTTTGCGTGTGATTGCTTTCGTGGGCACCACCACTCTGATCACGGCAATTGTTATTGCCAAAGCATTCACGGCGGCCCCTCAGAGCTAAGTATGGGCAGCCTCTTACGAAACCAACGGTGGCCATTCCTGGGCAACTCAAGCCCCTGACTGGCCTGGCCTGGACCACCTACTAGCCATCAGGCACCTCGGAGATGGCTGGAGGCCCCCTTGACCTGGCTGTGTTGGGCCATGCCACCAACTGGTTGGTTGGCACGATCGGTTTTGAGCTGGTCACAGCCGCG
This sequence comes from Pseudanabaena sp. UWO311, assembly GCA_943370385.1. GTDB lineage: Bacteria > Cyanobacteriota > Cyanobacteriia > PCC-6307 > Cyanobiaceae > BAIKAL-G1. The sequence continues at coordinate 21,466 of CALRQT020000016.1, read as the reverse complement.
ATTCAGCTCTTTGCCAATAAACAGGTTCCCCCCGGCCCCACCTCGCCCTGGCCTATCGATTGGATGGGCCGGCCCATGATCCCGCGACCCGTCAGGGAACTGCTCCTTCGTGGCGGCCCCCTCCTTGGGCTCCTTCATCGCCAAGGGACAGCCCGGGGGGCAGCACCGGGGGCCGCTCCCTGGCTGTAGTTATCGGAGCCCATCTCCACGGTTCTGTCCATAGCGCTTTCGATGCTTTCGTGAATCTGGAGATCTTTTCCACGGCCAACCAAATCGGCTATGGCGGTCGCCTCAGCGGACATGTTGATGGTTCCGCGGCTGCTTTTGTCATTGTCATGACTTGCCGCTGAGGTCTAATGTCATTGCATTGCATCCTGCTTTGCCCGTGAGCCGCTGGGAATATCAGGTGATCCACTTGAACGTGGAAGACTCCTCTAAGCCCGCCCAGGCCCCGGGGCCTGGGCCAGCTGCTGCGCCCCAGCAACCACCAACCCCGCCGGCGGCGCCACCCCCCCCGATTGCGGGGCAGCCGGTGTTTTCGAAGGCCTACCTGGAGCAGGAGTTTCCCGACTTCTATAGCAATCCCCCCTCCCAGCCCCCCCAGCAGCCTCCCCAAGGGCAACAGCAACCGAATCATCCGGCCTTGCAGTTACAACAATTCCTGAATGGCCATGGCCAACAGGGTTGGTCCCTTGTGGGGATCTATCCCCTGGGCAGTTTGTTGATGATGTTCTTCCGGCGGCGGATTGCTGAGCCTGCTGCCCAGCCGATCCCGGCCGCCGCTCCAAGCGCCCAGCAGCAGCCGCCAACCCCTCCGGCGGCGGCTCCGATCCCGCCCTCTGCTGCTCCGGAGGCTCCCGACCTGGCCGATTCCGCGACAGCGCCGGTTTCCGATTGGCTGCAACAAATCATGCAACGGTTGGAATCCTTGGAGGGACGCATCGCTACCCCGCCTTCCGACCAGACGTCTTCAGATCCGCAGCCAGCCCCAGAACCTGGCCTTGCCCAGGAAAGTTCCCCAGCCCCCCCCACGGAGCCGGCCCGTCCGCGTTCGACTGACTCCGGAGAGCGTCGCCTGCGCCGCCGTAGCTCGGCCTCCCAACCGCCAATCCCCAGCAGCTCCCCAGCTGCTTCAGCAAACCTTTCCGGCCCACCGGCCGTGCCAGCAGCCGGGGCGCCTGGCCAGGCCGAGATCCTCGGTGCCAACCATTTGGCCAGCCTGCAGGAGGAAGGCGGCATGCCCACGTTCCATGCCGCCAAGGCCCTCGACTTTCGCTCCTATGCCACCTTGGCCGGCTACGGCAGCCGCCATGGTTATCCCTTGGGCCTAGTAAAGGAGGGAGCCAACCAAATGGCCGCCGTGTATATCGGCTTAGAGCAGGGTGATCGGGGTGGCAGGGCTAGGCGCCTTTGGGCTGTGGTGCCCGTGGCCCGTTTAAGGGCCTTTGAGGGCTGAGGGCGTACGAGTCCAGCGTTAGCCCCGAGGCGGAGCCTCCCCCCTGAAAGGGGCTCCCAACCATGGCCAAGGGCCTTCCCCCAACTCCTGGTGCAAGGTTCGCTAACCCATGGAGCTGATCACTGGATCCATGACGATCTAGGTGATTGCCACGGATTACGGCATCGCGCTCAGTGAGGTGAAGACGCTGCTAAGGGAGAGTAATAGACATCACGCTAAATTACTCGTTTAATACTGCGCCCTGAAGGCGGCCATGGTTGGTTTGCTCATCATAGTGAATCACTTTCTTGTAGCTTTCCCGAAGTAGGGCATAGGCTCTACCGTTTGCCTCCTCTTCAAGGAGGGCGCAGTTTTGCATGGGCGGCATGGCCGTTAATGCGTAATCGATCGCGAAAGCAGTTTCTCCGCCGATGTTGTAAAGGCCCATTTCGTGACGCAGTAGTGCGCGGTAAAATCTATCAAATGCATTGGTCTGCCGATCTGAAGCGCCGTATATCCGCGGCATGGTTATCTTCGCATTTAAAAAAGTGCGGCTGGAGACGATCCGACATTGTCCTGTGTAGGCATCCACGCGATACTTGAAATCCCATTTGATTGGAGCGGATGTATAGCCTGTGTATTTCGCGGATTTCACGGTGATTGGTGAAGCCCTTAGGAGCTGCGGGAACAAGGGGGCATCGCTTACCACATTCACAGAATAGAAGTCCGACTCTAAATTTAGAAATACTTCCGTTCGGCCTGGTTTCGCTGTGCCGAGCAACAAGCCAAGAAGAAGGGGCAGGGCAAAGAAGGTCTCCATGGTCAGACTAGGGAGATCGCAATGAAAAGGTCAATTGTTGGCCTCTTGAAATGTGCAGGGCAAGACACTTCCTCCAGCCCATCAACTCAAGCCTGCATCCCTGCGTGGATGTTTTTTCTGCGCGATTGATTGCTCAGAAATGGGGTCCGGCCCCGGCCCCCCGGAGGGAGAAGGAGGTCGCTGCGTCCTGGCGGGCGCTGCAACCCCAATCTCCCAGGCTGGGGATTGGCGCGGAGTCCGGCCAATCAGAGGGCAATCTCCAGGGAGTTCCAGAGGCATTCCACCTTGAGGCGGCCGCTCTCGGGCAGTAGGCAGTGACGGCTGGTGAGTGCCTCGGGAATCGGCTGCAGTTCCGGTTCGAGATCTTCGCCATGGCGCAGTCCCTCGCCGTTGGCTTTGAGCACCATGAACTTGTAGCGCAGGCTCCTGCCGCCTTCGGCCGCCTCAAACGGCACTTCGCCAAACCAGGTGTTGGCGTTCACGTACTCCAGTACATAGGCACGGTTGAAATCCCAGGAGCCGAGTTCCGGGGCATCACCGGTGACAGCGATCACTTCGCCGGGTTTGGTGGCATAGCCATTCACCTGGAAGGCAACCACCGTTTTGCCCACAACGGGGGCCCCCACCACGCTGATCACAATCGAGGCCTTGGAGGCCAGCTGCAAATTGCTGATGCGCCCATCCACCACCTCAATGCGCTCGCCACTGAGCAGGCATTGATGGCTGCCATCGGGGAGTTCGGTGTTATCGATGCTGATCGTGCTTTCGGCTCCCTGGTTGATCAGGGTGAAACAGCGGGAGTCCCGATACTTGCGGGTATAGGAATAAATATCGTTGCTGAGGTATTTGGTGTTATGGGAACCGTAGGCAATGGCTGGGTTGGCGCGGCGCAGGGCGCTGAGGGTCTGGATGATCGTCACCATTTTCTTGGAGAGGTCCCAGCTCTCCATCATCGGCCTGTTGTAGGGGTCTTGGCCTGCGTTGGTGTTATTAACGAGGTATTGCTCGGTTCCGTAGAAGATGCAGGGGATACCCCTGAGGGTCATCAGCAAACTGGTGGCCAGCTCCAGGTTGTAGCCATCGCTGATGGAGAGGAAGCGAGGCATGTCATGGTTGTCGATGAAGGTGACAAGCTCATTGGCGCGGTGATAAACGTTGTCGTAGTCGAGCACCTTCTGCACATTGTGGAAGCCGCCAGGTTGGCTGCCGGTGAAGGCAAAGCGGATCCCATCACAGAGGCCGAAATCGAGAATCGACATGCCTGATTGGTTGGCATAGGCGATTGTGCGTTCATCCCAGGGCTTGCCGAAGCCGTATTCACCAAAGAGGAAGGTGGAAGGCGCATGCTTCTTGATATCGGTTACAAATTCCTGCCAGAACCACAGCGGCATGTGCTTGAGAGTATCCACCCGGAAGGCATCGAAACCGGCATCCAGCCAATGCTTCATCGCGCTTTTGATGTAACTGCGATAGGCAATATTTTTTTCGTTGAAGGTGGCAAGGCCAGCCATCTCGCCATGGATGAGTTGGAATTCGTCATCCCAGTCGGTGATTTCCGGGAAATGATAATAGAAATTGTTATGGTCATTGTTGAAGTCGGCAAGGGGCACCCCATCATCGGTTACCACTCCCTTGTTGCCGCTGATATCGGGTGAGCTGTGGTTGCAGACAATGTCAAGAATAACCTTGAGTCCCTTGGCGTGAAGGGTGTCAACTAATTGCTTGAGGGTGACTGATTCTTTAAGGGAATTTGACTCGTCTTTGGGCAGGAAGCGTGGGTTGATGCGTTTGAAATCCTTTGTCCAATAACCATGCATCGCCGTGTATTCACCCCTGAGGGCATCCACTTGCTCAAACAGGGGGGAAATCCATAGGGCGGTAACACCCAGGGATTTCAGGTAATCCGCCTTTTCGATGATGCCTTTGAGGTCTCCTCCCCAATACTTGCCCCAGTGGCTGCGGCTACTGTCAAATAAGTCGTCCTTGCTGCCCTTGTCATGGTCTGTGCAGCCGTCTAGAAAGCGATCAACAATGATGAAGTAGATGACTTCTTTGCGAAAGTCGAGCTCTTCTTCGATCCCGTTGCTGTTGCGAGTTAATGTGATGGCCATGAATAGTCGCTAGTTAATTTTTTTTTGAGCGGTTTAAATCAGTGTGTCGTCCTTAAGACCTGTTTGGCTTGATTAACGTATGGGGATGCGGATTTGCCCCATCCTAGCCGCACCATCCCCGCTTGGCACTCAGGTTCCCCTTGGGTTTGCCAGGGCTTGATCCGTTTGCCTCTCCCAGGGGCAGGACTGTTCGCTCTAGTGCCAGCCTTTTGGCTCAAGGGCTAGCCTTTTGGCTTCGGGGTAAGGCTGTTGGCTCAGGTAAGAGGCCGCCAGTGCCATCGCCTTGATGGCACTGGTTTTGTGACAACAATCCCCGACTATTTCGGTTGGCCTGTGCTTTTATGTTGCCTGAATTGTTTTGTGGAACATTTTGCTTGCAATTAGGCTTGCAATTAGGCTTGCATTCGGCCAGATGATTTGTTTGTGTGTCGATTACGGTTGCTGAGTTTTGGGTCGTGAACAGCGCGGGGGTTATTTTTGTTGATCTCCTGTCCCTGGTTGTAGGGGCGTTTTGATTGCCTTGGGCGAGCTTCGCTTGCCTTTGAACCTGGCTTGACCCTTGGTCAGTGGAAGGTCTTTGTGAGACGAAGTTTCGTGCATGCTTATGGGCAATTGTTGTTTTGAATATCCTGGGTGTGGTAATGCATGGTTTGTTCTTTTCTTGTTTTGATGATTGAATTGGGCTGCTCAGAAGGAGCGCCGTGCTCCTGGCCCGCTTCTGCACCGATGATGCGGCAGAGATGCGCTAAAGCCCTGTCGTCGCTTGGATATGCCCAAGGATGCATTTGGTTTAGCGTTGTAGATTTGTGGTTGCGGCTATTTTTTGAGTGGGTCCTTCCCCGGATTCGCTGGTGGTACCCATCGGTTTGATCTTTGCTCCTGGGCTTTGCCCTTGGCCTGGATGATGCTTCGGCGGCTTCACAGCCATTGCTGCTAAGGGTTTCTTGGGAGGAGCGGCTGCTCCATCACTTTTATTTGGGGTGCCAGTGCAAACGGTTGCCCTTGTCTTTCCTTGGTGTCTTCCATTCGGAGGCAAGCATCATCTGTGCTGAAACTTGCAGCAGATTGCGCGCGGATACGCCTGCATTGCGTGCTTTATCTTGCATGAATATAAGTCAGAATTACGTCTTCTCCACAGCTTTCCCATGAAGTCTGAGTACGGCCAGGCGACTCACTCCTCCATGAACGCTATTTTCAAGACGCCGAAGCGCATCTCGATCACCATCCCGAACGAGATCCATCGGTTGCTGCTCGAGCGCAGTGATCTCGAGGGCCGTTCCTTGAGCAATCTGGCGGCCTACTTGTTGGAATCTTCCATCAGTGGCTCCAATGGCTCCAATGGCTCCCATGGTGGTTAGGCCGGGCTTGCCCCTTGGTTCAGGGTTCGGGCCAGGGCCCCTGCACAAAGGCCTGGAGATGGGCGGCGATCGTGGCCACCAGCCTTCGGCGGGCTTGGCGCGAACTCCAGGCCATGTGGGGCGTGAGGATCAGGTTGGGCACGCCGATCAGCCAGTCCAGTTCCGCCCCGGGGGGCTCGCTCACCAACACATCCAGGGCGGCCCCGGCCAGGCGGCCACCGTCCAGGGCTGCCCCTAGGGCGTCCGTGTCTACCAGGGCCCCACGGGCCATGTTGATCAATAGGGCGCTGGGTTTCAGCCAGCCCAAGCTGGTGCCATTGATGATCCCCCGGGTCTTGGCGGTGAGGGGCGCATGCAGGCTCACCACATCGGCCCGACGTAGCGCTGCCTCAAGGTCTTCTGAACTGGTTTGACTGGTGATCAGGCTGGTGTCCATGCCAAAGGCGGAGCCGATACGGGCCACCCCTTTGCCGATATCGCCCGCACCCACCACGGTCAGGTGCTGGCCAGCCAATTCATCGAATTCCGGCTGCACCAGGGAGAACACCGGGCTGCGTTGCCAGTCCCCCGCGGCCACCTGGCGGTGGCGCTCCTGCAACTGGCAACGCAGCTCCAGGATTAGGGCCCAGGTGACCTGAACCACCGAGGGCTGGCTGTAGCGGCCGCCGTTGCGAACGGCGATGCCCCGTTCGGCGCAGGCCTGGCCATCCACCTGGTCCGTGCCGGTGCTGGCAGTGCAGACCAGCCGCAGCTTCGGTAGGGAGGCCAGCAAGGGGCCATCCAGCAGGATTTTGTTGGTGATCACCACCTCGGCCCCTTGGAGCCGCTCAAACCGTTGGTCCAGTTCCGTGCTGGGCCAGCAGCGCAGGTCAACCCATTGCCGCAGGGGATCCAGATCCACCGGCCCCAGGCTGAGGGCATCGAGAAACACTGCTTCGGGCCGGTTCAGGGGCACTGCCATGGAGATGGGAGTTCAAGCCGTAGGAGTCGTGGGGGTGCCGGCGGGATGGACCGCCCCATGGCGCTGCCGGAGCGTCCGGCTATAGGCGAGCCGTTGGTGAGCAGCGTCTTGCAGAAACCTTGCCAGGATGGCTGCCGCTTTGGCCATGCAATGGACGAGTTAGCGCAACACTCCCTGAATCCAAGCGGCCTCAGCCGCCTCGATCGCCTCAAGGGCAAGGCCCTGCTGCCGGTTGCGATTCTCTCGATTGCTTGGATACAGGAAGTGCTGGACCAATTCCTGTTCCGGGGACGCTGGAACCTGCCCATGGTGCAGGGCGGGCCTGTTTGGGGTTTGTTCACAGCCCCCTTCAGCCATGCCGGCTTTGGCCACCTGATCAGCAACTCCCTCTGGTTTGTGCCCCTCTCCTGGCTGGTGTTGTTGAAAGGGGGCCGGGACTATCTCGCCGTTTGGATCGGGGTGTGGCTGTTGTCGATTCCCGTGTGGTTGTTTTGGCCGGGGGGCAGCCATGGCCTCTCTGGGGTGATCTATGGGCTGCTCGGCTATCTGCTGTGGATTGGCTGGTTGGAGAAGCGGCCCTTGTCCTTGCTGTTGTCCGTTGGTTGTCTGCTGATGTACGGCGGCCTGCTGCCAGCCCTGGTGCCCTTTCTCAGCCCGGCGGGGGTGAGCTGGATCGGCCATGCCTCAGGCTTTGCTGGTGGCCTGCTGGCTGCCTGGGCTGTGCAGCGGCCCTAGCCTCCTTGATCCCTGCGCAGCCCGGTAGTGGCCTCCAAAACGGTTGGTTGCTCCCTTCGTTTGTGTTGGAGCGTTGACTCGAATGCCGATAGGGATATTTATTGAAGACAGTCTGTGCCCTTTTGCAGCTTGCATGCGTCACATGGGTGCCATTGAAATTCTGCTTGGAAAAAACATAGTAACAATGGCGTGGTTAAGCCAGGGCCTTTTAGGTTAAATCTCAATTCAATTGCTGTTCTTGCCCGCCATGCCAAAACTAATTCGTTCATTTGTTGCCAGTCGACTGGCAGCAGTCTCTTTGTTCAGTGGTGCAGCCCTGGCTTCCCTTGTGATGGCAGCAAGCAAGCCTGTACAGGCTGCCGAATTCAGTGGTGTTTGCCCGGTGCTCGGTTCGACCCAGCCGGCCTATCCATCCCCGTTCCTCCCCACGATTCCGCTAGGTCCGATCGCGATTCCCCAGACGCCCGTCTGGGTGACCCCCACCAAGCCGCCAGCATTTGCTGGAAAGCAGACACCGATTTGTGCTGTCTATATGTCTGCCAACCAATCGGGCCAGCCAGTGCCTCCCCAGCTCATCCCCGTCCCCGGTATTGATCTGAACTTTCCTGACTTGACCCTCCAGCCCTGGTACCAGGGCTCCGGCAATAGTATCGCGGTGGAATTTGCCGATAGCCTCATCGAAAATGGCTATTGGGATATCCCCAATACGGGAACCCCGGATCCGCTAGATACTACTCGGCTAAATTGGGAAGACGATGGCTTGAAGATGCTGGTCAATGAAAAGATTGGCAATAACAAAAATCAATCCAATTTCAGCCCCTATTTCCTTTGGGACATCGACGTGAAGCCGCGAAAGGTTTCCCTTAAGAGTGAAGTTGTTTATTACAACACGAAATCCAATAAGTGGGAAAATAGCGCTGAAAATACATTGGATGCCGATGCAAAATACTGGTATTGGGTTCTCGATGCTCCCGGCACTGAGGTGCCAGGTCCCTTGCCCTTGCTCGGCGCTGGTGCAGCCTTTGGCTGGTCTCGGCGCCTAAGGCAGCGGGTTCGGCAGGCCTCTGCTGGTTGAGGCCCAGGGGCCATGGGCCAGCGGGCTGTGGGGGATTCGTCGCCCCATGGCCCGCTTTGTTCTGGCCTGAAGGCCTTACCGTTTGTCGAGGGATCGTCGAGTGGGGCGCTATCGCCAAGTGGAGGAACTGTTAAAGACCACTGCCTGCTTTCGGCCATGGTCTGCTTTCGGCCTTGCCTCGTTCGCCATGTTGGCTCCGAGCGTGCTCTGGCGGCGAAACGGCTGGCAAGTTGGCACGGGCCCCAGTCGTGTGCCTTAGCCCCAAGCAAGCAATCCAAGCACCATGGGCAGCCCCAGTCGCCGCTCAGGGTCGATTAGGCCGATCTAGCCTGTTCGTTTCTCTTTTCGTTTTTTGCAACTTGTGATACAAGGATATTGCTTTGTTGTGGCAGAGTAACCTGTATCAACTGCGGCTTCACCCCAAATCGGGGGGATGCCTCCAAGCTTTCTGGGCCCTTGAGGTGACAATGATAATTCTACAAGCCCATCCATTGTTGTCTCCCTTATGGGTTTGGCCCCTGGAGTTTCTGCTTCTGTTTGTGCTGCTAACGATCTACGGCGCCATGTGGAAGGGGGCCCAAGACCAGGGTCGCCAAGGATGGTTTGTGGCCTTGCTCTGGTCCCTGGGCCTGGTGATCGGTCTGCACGGGCTCGGGAGCCTGGGGCAAATGTTTGCCATTTCCTGGCCCTAGCCCTGTTGCAGCCTGCTGCACTGTCCGGCTGAAGCCCTGCAAGTGCGCCTCCGCCAGGCCCCCTGGCGAGTCATGGCGCTACCAATCTGCTGCATCTTAGCGAAATCCCTAATTTTCGATAATTGCATTCCTGATTGAGACCTCTTGCCGCGTCAGCAGTTTGTTTGTCAATGCATGGCTTGCATAGCGTTCAACAGGTACATGTAAAGGCCGAGAGTTCTTGCGATCACTGGATTGGGCTAGGGCAGCCCCAATTGGTGGTCCCCCATTTGGGGGGGTGGCAGGGGTCGGTGGATGGCAGCTACATTTCTGTTTCCCCATTAATTCGGCTGGCAATGCAAACAGGTCTTGGGACTACTCCCTCACGCTCCACGGTGAATGGCCCAATGGGCCTTGATCGGCTTGGCCATCTCACCCGTAAGCCCCAGCGCATCAGCATTACGATCCCCTATGGGCTCTACGAGGCGCTCGTGCAAGCAAGCGATTACCAAGGTCGCTCCCTCTCTAATCTGGCGTCCTTCTTGCTGGAGGAGCAACTCTTTTCTAAGGGAACACTCTCCAGCCCTGGTGGAACGCAGCGGAAGTTCTAGGGCTCGTCTGGATTTTGGCTGATCGCCGGCTGGGCCCTGGCCCCTTGATGAGGACTGCTCCCGTTTCCAGGCTGGTTGCCTTGCTGGGGAGTGACAGTCCCTAAAGCCAGGAGCGCTGCCCTGGAGGAGCCAACGTTGACGATCCAGTCCATGGGCTGCCTGGCCAACACCTGCCTGCCATGGGGGGCCGATGGCGTTCTCGCGTCCCTGGGTCTTGATAGCGAACGCAAGTGAATACCAGCTCTAAAAACTGGATCGGGGCTGTTGGCGGATTTAGGCCATGCCCCGGTTCTGATCGGGATCCACCGGCAGCCCTTTCCATTGCAGGGCCATGCGCCGGGCCAGTAGGAGCAACGGATAGATCCGTCTGGCCCGGTTGGGCTCGCTAAAGAGGTCCTGCAGAAGTTGCAGCAAGGGGCCGCTGGGGGCTAGGCGCCGGCAAAGTTCAGCGATGGCTTCTGCCCCGTGCCAGGCCTGTTCGCCCTCGAGCAACACCGCCCCGTTGGCCAGGTTGAGCCCCCTTGCCTTCAGGGCAGCCCGCAGAGCGTGATCGGCCCTGCCATCGCGGAGCTCCAGCAGGGGGATCCCTCCCGTGAGCTCGGTGGCGAGGGCGAACTGGCGGCAGAAGGGGCAGCCGCCGTCGTAAACGAGAGCCAGGGTCATTCCGCCATCATGTCCATCACCACGCCCACCCCGTGACTCGCCTGCTCTCCCTGGTCTTGGTTTTGTTGCTGCTCCTAGTTGCCCCAGCGTCCTGGGCGGCGGCCGTGCCCGAGCGCTACCTGTGCGATGGCGATGGCCTGGAGGCCAGGCTCCACAACGGTGCCGTTGATGCCAGCGAGATTCCCAATAGCGAAGGTGGCACCGTGCCAGGGGCCTTCATCGTGTTGCAATGGCGAGGCCTCAGCCTGCAGTTGCCCCGCACCAACAACGCCGGCATCCCCAGCTATACCGATGGCCGCTGGTGGTGGCAGGCCGAGGATCCCGATCGGCCTAACTTCAGGGAGTATCGCGGCAGCGTCAAAACCTATGCCTGTTCCCGCTAAGGCGTTAGGGGCCCGTTGGGTTGCGTTTGGGCCCTGCAGCTCAAGCACATCTAGGCATCGCCATTGATTCGACTTACCCATGGTGGAGTTCGAACTGGCTATCCGTCACGGCAAGACGGTTTGGCAAGACGGTTTGGCAAGGCTGTTCGGCGAGGCGGTTTGGCGAGACGGTTCGGCAAGACTGTTCTGATCCAGTAGGTCCTGCACCCCAGCCTGATTCCGCTCGATGCGGTGGTTGCGAGCCCCGCCTCCAACAATCATCTCTGCCAGGGAGCAGCCCCATCGGGATTGGCTCAGTTTTGGATTTATGTTGTCAGATTGTCACTGGCATCCATTCGTTCAGCATTATCATCAATGCAGTGGATTGGCCCAGGCTGATGCTTTGGTCTTGTCGGATTTGTGAAGGTGTAGTTCAGTCCGGCAATGCCGCAATCGATCTGTTTAAAAGCCGGCTAACGGATTTGAACCGATGGCCTTCGCTTTACAAAAGCGCTGCTCTACCACTGAGCTAAGCCGGCACTGGATCAGTGCGATCCACGAAGGGATTCTATCGTCTGGCCAGGGCCCAGAGCAGCAGCTGGGTGCGACTCTGGCAACCGGTTTTGGCCAGCAGGTTGGCCATGTGGCTCTCCACCGTGCGCCGGCTGAGCAGCAGGGCCGCCGCAATGGTCTTGTTGGAGGATCCCAGCAGCAGCTGCTCCAGCACTTTCGATTCACTCGGGGTGATCGGTTCGGTGGTGGGGCCCATGGCCTGTTTCCAGCAGGTGGCTGGAGTGTTCCCCGCTGGGGGGCTGGCGGTCGCCAGCTTTTGCAAGTCCAATCCCAAGGCAGGAGTTGCCCAGCCCGAACCCCATGGTCAGCCCCAATCCCATGGCCAATCCCGATGGGAGCTAGGCGTGGCTGTCAGCTCAGGCTCTCGGAGCCCTCCAGGCTCGCCGTTTCCGCTGCCGGCTCAGGTTGGCTGGCTTGGGCCGCGGGCTTTTCAGCCTCTGCTGCCGTGGCGGCATCGGCATCTCCCTCGGCGCTGCTTGCCACCTCCGGCTCCGGGCTACCAGGGGAGTTCCCTGTTGCCAGGCCAGCGGCTTTCACCCCAAGGGTGATGTTGGCTTTAACGCCGGGTAGGGCCACGGCCTTGGCGCGCCGGATCGGCAGGTTGGCCACCAGGGCGGTGACCCGGTCTTCCGTTTCCAGGCTCACATCCACCTCGTCGAGGTCGATTTCCACGTAGCGGGACACCACCTCCAGGATTTCCCGGCGCATCTGCTCGAGCAGCTCCGGATTGAGATCGCTGCGGTCATGGGCGAGCACCAGCTGGAGCCGTTCCCTGGCCGTGGTGGCGCTGGCCGGTTGCAGGCCCAGCAAGCGATAAATGGTGTCGCGCAGGGTCATTGCTGTCGGAAAATCTTGGTCTTGATCAGGCGGCGGAGCTTGGCGCGCAGGCCCCGACCCATTTTTGCGGGATCGGGCAAGGGCACGTCCTCGCCCTGCAGGCGCCGGGCCACGTTGGTGTAGGCCTGGGCCGCCGGGGAGCCACTGCCGCTCAAGGTGAGCGGTTCGCCCCGGTTGGTGGACACGATCACTTGTTCGTCCTCCACCACCAGCCCCAGCAGGGGCAGGGCCAGGATGTCGGTCACGTCGTTGACCGAGAGCATCTCCTGGTTGGCCATCATCTTGGGCCGCACCCGGTTCAGCACCAGCTGGATCGGTTTGATCCCGTGGATATTGAGCAGGCCAATCACCCGGTCGGCGTCCCGCACGGCGGACACTTCCGGGGTGGTGATCACGATCGCCTCCTGGGCCGCCGACACGGCGTTCTTGAAGCCGTCTTCGATGCCGGCCGGGCAATCGATTAACACCACATCAAAACTGGGGGCGAGCATGCCCACGATCGCCTGCATGTCCTCGGGCTTCAGCCACTCGAGCATGCGCGGGTTGCCGGCCGGCAGCAGGGCCAAATTGGGCTCCTGCTTGTGCTTCACCAGGGCCTGCTCAAGCCGGCAGCTGCCGGCGAGCACTTCCTGGGCCGTAAACACAATCCGGTTTTCCAGGCCCAGGAGCAGGTCCAGGTTGCGCAGGCCAAAGTCGGCGTCCAGAACTGCCGTGCGCACCCCCTGGCGAGCCAGGGCGATGCCGAGGTTGGCGGTCAGGGTCGTTTTGCCAACCCCCCCCTTCCCGGAGCAGATCAGGATGTTGCGGGTCCGATGCGGGGTCACGTTGCCTGTTGGGGTGCAGCGAGATTAGGCCCAAGCGCTTGATTCTCCAGGCCCAGGCCGCCACTGTGGCAAGGGGCCCCACTGGGCCTAGAACAACTTGACAGATTCCAATCGGCATGGACGGTAGCCCTTCCCCCCATCAGCAGATATTGCTGGTCATGCCCGATGACGGGGCCGAGGCGGTGGTCGAGCTGATCGACCAGGCCCGCGAGCAGCTGCTGCTCAAGCAGTTCAAACTCCAATCTGAGGCGGTGGAAGCGGCCCTGCTGCGGGCCCAGCAGCGCGGGGTCCAGGTGCGGGTGATGCTCAACCCCCATACCTCCGGCGGTGACCGCTGGAATGACGACGCCTACGCCCTGCTCACCTCCATGGGGATCGCTGTGGCCTGGACCAGCGAGGCCTTTCCGGTGACCCATGAGAAATCGATGGTGGTGGACCAGAGCCACGCCCTGATCGCCACCTTCAATCTGGCCGACAAATACTTCACGGCCACGCGCGACTACGGCGTGGTGACCAGCAACCAACGGGCGGTTCAGCAGGTGATCGCCGGCTTTGAGGCCGACTGGCACCGGCAGTTTTTCCAGCCCGATCTCAGCGCTGGCCTGGTCTGGAGCAGTTCCCACAGCCGCGGTCAGATGGCTCGCATCATCGATGCCGCCGCCAAAACCCTCTGGATCCAGCACCCCAAATTCGTGGATGCGGTGATTCTCGATCGCATCGTCATGGCCCGGGAGCGGGGGGTCAAGGTGCGGGTGCTCTGCGGCGGCAAGCACGGCATCAGTGATTGGGACATCTATGACACCTTCAGTTCCCTGCGCTTGATGGAGCGTTTTGGGGTTAAGATCCGCCGCCAAAAACATCTAAAGCTGCACGCCAAATTGATTTTAATTGATGGTGCCCAGTGCCAGGTTGGCTCCATGAATATTGACCGCAGCGCCTTTGATCTGCGCCGCGAGTTGGGCATTGAAAGTGACGCCCCCGATGTGGTGAACCGCCTGCGCGAAACCTTCCAGGCCGATTGGGAGCAGGCCGCCCGTTATCACCCGCCCGATCCCCTCGATCCGAGCCTGCACGAGGAGGGAGAGCTGCCGCCCGATCCCCATTTCGTCCATGATTGAGCCCCAGGGAATCCTCACCGCCGTGCCCTCGCCCGAGGCCGAAGCCCTGGCTCCTCCGCCGGACCACCAACAATTGTTCTTCGGCATGATGCAGGTGGCCCTCTCCGCCTTTGGCGGTGGGCTATCGGCCTGGAGTCAGCGCATCATTGTGGAAGAAAGGCGCTGGATGGATAACACCAGCTTCCTCACCGGCCTCACCGTGGCCCGCCTCTTTCCAGGGCCCAATCAGATCAATATGGCCGTGTATATCGGCGCCCGTTTCCAGGGGCTCAGCGGCGCCCTGGCAGCCTTGGCGGGGATGCTGCTGGTGCCCTTCAGCCTGTTGATGCTGGTGGGCCTGGCCTACTTCAGCTTCCGCAGCCTGCCCCTAGTCGATCGCCTGCTGGCTGGGGTGGTTACCGCCGCGGCAGGGCTGGCCCTGTCGATGGGTTTCAAGATCCTGCATCAATACCAGCGTGATCCCGTCGCCCTGCTGTTGGCGTTGGCCACCTTTGTGGCGATGGCGGTGTTTCACATCCGCCTGATTCCGGTGGTCTTGGTGGCGGGTCCCCTGGCCATGGCCTGGTACTGGCCCCGGGGCGCCGCTGGCCCGGGAGTGGATCGATGACGGACGCCCTGCTGTTGGTCAGCGCCTGCACCCCCAAGTCCCTGGGGGATTGGACCAATTTGCTGGCGGTGATCCGCGATTTTCTCTCCCTATCGCTGTTTTCCCTCGGCGGGGGCAACACCCTGCTCTCCGAATATCACTATCTGAGCGTTAGCGAATACTGCTGGATTAGCTCCGATCAGTTCGCCGATCTCTATGCCCTGGCCGAAGCCGCCCCGGGACCCAGTTCGATGTTGGTGGGCTTGCTCGGAATGGGCGCGGCCTGGAGGGAGGGGCCTGGCTGGGCCCTCCTCAGTGCCGTGGTGGCTGAAATCGCGATTTTGCTGCCCTCCACCCTGTTGATGGTGATCGCCGCATTGAGTTGGAACCGGTTTCGCGATTCCCCCTGGCGCATCGCCTTTGAACGGGGCCTGGGGCCGATCACCCTCGGCATCCTGTTTGCCGTGGGCCTCAAGATCCTCCACACCGCCGACCACGGCGTTCCGGCCTACCTGGTGTCGATCGTGGTCTGTCTCCTGACGCTGCGCACCAAGATTTCACCCCTGTGGTTCATGGCAATTGCGGGCCTGCTCGGTGGTTTTGGCCTGATCAATCGCTAGGGGCCCTAATCGGGGAGGCCCCAGATCGGTTCGGCCGGTTCGATCGCGATCGCGCCCGCCACCAGCAGGGCCTGTTCCGCGTAACCCAGGGGCGGCAGGTCCTCAGGCCCCCGGGCCACCGCCTCGGCGATGCGCAGCTGCAGGGGCCGCAGTTGCAGGGCCACGATCCGGGCTTGCTGGTTGCCCTGGCAGCCGGCATGGGCCACCCCGCGCAGGCGGCCCCACACGCGCACGTCGCCCGCGGCGCTGATTCGCGCCCCCGGGTTGACATCGCCGAGCAGCAACACCGAGCCCTCCACTTGGAGGTGGTCGCCGGAGCGCAGGGTGCCCTGGTGGATCGTCAGGCCCTGGGGTGCGGTTGGGCCGGCTGGTTCGTTGGCGGCGGATGCCGTGGCCTGGTCATCCGAAAGCTGCAGTTGGGTCTCCAGTCCCAGGCTGGCGGCGGCCACCAGGGCTTCCGGGGCCGGCGCTTCCACCCGCACCAGACGCAGGCCGCGCTCCAGCAGCAGCGGTTCGAGATCCCGTAGGTCCGCCACGGTGAGCACCCAGTCGCCGGTGGCCAGCACCAGCTCCTCGCTGAGCCATTGCCCCCTGGGCGGCAGGGCCCCGAGGGCATAGCCCACCTCCGCCACCAGGCTGCCGGCGGCGCTGGTGGCGGAGGCAAGCCGCAGCCGGTGGGGCTCGCCGGCGGCGGCGGCTAGCAGCAGTTGGGAGGCCATGGCTGGAAGCCTGTCGGTGGGCGAGCCCGTTATCCCAGCATCCTGCCGGCCCTGGCAACGGGCCCCCTGCCTGGGCGTAGGCCCCCTGCCTTGGCGTAGAGCCTTAGGTCTTGGCGAAGGCCCTGCAGGCCCTCAATCCGGCCGATCGGCCCTCGCAAGCGCGGCGCCAAGGGCACCTCTTAAGGGGCCACTCACCTCCTGGGGGTGGATCAGCCAGGCGATTTCCACCGGCTGAATCAGGCTGCGCACCAGGGCCGAACTCTGCTCCAGGGCCCTGAGATTGCGCCCATCCCAGAGCCGCAGTCCCCCCTTGTAGGGGTGGTAGCCGCGGCTCTGGTGTTGGTGCAGGCCGCAATGGAGCTCGGCCTCCAGGCCCTGGGCCTGGCAGAGCTGGCGCGCCTGGGCCAGCAGTTCCAGCCGCTGGGCCGGGGCCAGGCCGCTCACGTCACTGGCCTTGAGCAGGCGCCGATCCAGCAGGCGCTCGCACAGGGTGCGCAACCCCGCTGGCCCCTCTTCGCGCCAGCGCAGCAGGTGGTAGCCGGTGCGCAGGTCATCGTTGGCGAGGAAGTCGTCGTTGCCCAGCTGGTCGGGCTGCCAGAGCCAGCGGGCCATCATCCGATCGGCGTCCACCTGGGCGGGCCCGAGCCGGCGGGCGGTGGCGATCGTTTGGCTCAGCAGCCAGTTGCACACCATGTTGAGCCGGTGGTTGTAGACGCTCCGGTACATCAGGTTGCGCACCACCAGGTAGTGCTCCACCGCCATCAGGCCCTTGGGATGGATGGCGATGTTGCCATCGGGGGCCAGGGTGAGGGCGGCAAGAATTCGCTCCAGGTCGAGCTGGCCGAAGCGGGTGCCGGTGCTGTAGCTGTCGCGCAACAGGTAGTCGAGCCGGTCGCAATCCAGCTGGCTGCTCACCAGGGCTTTGATGGCGGGCTCCGGGTGCTGGCCATGTTCGAGCAGGTCGGCCACGGCTTGGGCGGTGCCGGGGGCGTAGGCCTCGAGCCGATCCCGCAGGGCGGGTTGCTGGCGCACCAGCCGCGCCGACCAGGTCTCATGGCGCAGGCCATACATCTCCTCGCCGGAATGGCTGAGGGGCCCGTGGCCCACGTCATGGAGCAGGGCCGCCGCCAGCAGCACGCCGCGGTGCTCCTCCAGGGCGGGCTTGAGGGTCACCAGGCCATCAAAGGCCTGGCGGGCCAGGTGCAACACCCCGAGCGAATGGGTGAAGCGGCTCGATTCGGCCCCGTGGAAGGTGAGAAACGCCGGCCCCAGCTGGCGGATCCGCCGCAGGCGCTGGAAGGGGGCCGAGTCGATCAAGTCCATGGCCAGGGCCTCGGCCGGCCGGCTGCGCTCGAGCCGGATCCCCCCATGCAGGGGGTCGTGGTAGGTGCGCTGGCTCATGGCTGCATCGCCCGGGCTGGTTGGTCTTGTGAGGCTTCAGGGGACGCCTCCAGGCGGGCCACCAGGCTGGTGGCAGCGCTGTCCAGCCAGGAGTCGTTAATGCCGCCGGGATCGAGCGGTTCCGGGCCCGCCAACCGCTGGTCCGGCTCGATGCCCTGGTTCTGGATGTCGCGGCCGCTGGGGGTGGCGTAACGGGCCACGGTCACGGCTAGCCCGCTGCCGTTGCCCAGGCCGATCAGGGTCTGGATCAGGCCCTTGCCAAAGGTGCGCTCCCCCAGCAGGGGGGAGCGGCCGTCGTCCTGCAGGGCCCCGGCCAGGATTTCGCTGGCGCTGGCGGTGCCGCCATTCACCAGCGTCACCATCGGCCCCCCGTAGAGGCGGCCGGGGCTGGCCTGCTGGGACAACTCCAAGCCGTCGCGCCCCACGGTCGCCACGATCGGCTGGCCATCGAGCAGGTCGTCGGCGCTGGCCAGGCCGGCGGCCACCAGGCCGCCGGAGTTGTTGCGCAGATCGAGGATCACGCCTTCGACGCCGCTGCGTTCAAAGCCGCCGAGGGCCTCGCGCAATTGGGAGGGCACGGGCTCGCTGAACTGGCTGATGCGCACGTAGCCGAGCCGGTGGCCATCGCGCTCCAGGAGCCGCTCGCGCACCGGCTTGATCGCCACCTCCCGCCGTTCCAGCTCCACTTCGCGCTCCTTCCCATTGGCCAGGCGCAGTTGAACCAACACCCGGGAGCCGGCGGGGCCCCGCAATCGGGCCGCCGTGCCCTCCAGCCCCAGGTCGCTGGTCAGCACCCCATCCACCCGCAAGAGGTCGCTGCCACTGACGATGCCGGCTTGGTCGGCGGGGGACTCCTCCAGGGGGGCAATCACCACGATCGCCGCCTCCCCCTCATGGCCAGCCGCCTGGGGACGCAGACCCAGTTGCAGGCCCACGCCACTGACCGTGCCTTCCGTGTTGGCCTTGAGGCTGGCGAAATCGGCTGGCCGCAGCAGGCGGGTGTAGGGATCGCCCAGGGGCGCCAGCATCGCCTCGATCGCCGCGTAGGCGTCTTCACTGCTCTGGATCGATTTTTCTAGGGCCTTCTGGCGCAGCCGCCGCCAATTCACGGCCTCGAAGCGCTCCGGATCCACGTAGCTCTGGTTCACCAGCCGCCAGCTCTCCACCACGAGCTGCTGGGCATCGTTGAGGGCCCAGCCGGCGGCAGGGTGGCCCAACAGCAGCACCAGGCCCAGGGCGCCAGCCAGCAAGCGGGAGGGATGGTTTGCCCTGGGCAGCACAAGGGGGGCGGAACAGGGACCGCCAAAACGCCCGATCGCCGTCCTGAGCCAGGTCAGGACCTCAGCCAGAGCTCTTGGGGCCAGGGCCTGCCCCTTGGTTTCCCCCAGCCGCGGGGCCACTTCTGGAGTCCCTTTGGGGGCCACTCCTGTGACCACTCCTGGGACCACTGTTGCAATCGGTTGAGCCTGGGGCGGATGGGGCGTCACTTGGCTCACGGCCGGCTCAGGGCGATCGGTAGACTCTGCCAACCAAACCACCTCGCTGCATGGCGAACTCCTCCCCCGCTTCCGGCGGATCGTCCTCACCGGTCTACGACTGGTTTCAGGAGCGACTGGAGATCCAGGACATTGTTGACGACATCGGCGCCAAGTACGTGCCCCCGCACGTCAACATCTTTTATTGCCTCGGTGGCATCACCCTGGTCTGCTTCCTGATCCAGTTCGCGACCGGGTTCGCGATGACCTTCTATTACAAGCCCACCGTGGCCGAGGCCTACGCCTCCGTCCAGTACCTGATGACCGATGTCAGCTTCGGCTGGCTGATCCGTTCGGTCCATCGCTGGAGCGCCAGCATGATGGTGCTGATGCTGATCTTGCACGTGTTCCGCGTGTACCTCACCGGTGGCTTCAAGCGCCCCCGCGAGCTCACCTGGGTCACCGGCGTCACCATGGCCGTGATCACGGTCTCCTTCGGCGTCACCGGCTACTCCCTCCCCTGGGACCAACTCGGTTACTGGGCCGTCAAGATCGTCAGTGGCGTGCCCGCTGCCGTTCCCGTGATCGGCGACTTCATGGTGGAGCTGCTCCGTGGCGGCGAGAGCGTCGGCCAGTCGACCCTCACCCGCTTCTACAGCCTGCACACCTTCGTGATGCCCTGGCTGCTGGCGGTCTTCATGCTCATGCACTTCCTGATGATCCGCAAGCAGGGCATCTCCGGTCCCCTTTGATTGCTACCGCACCTTTTCACCCCATCTGACCACCCCAACCCCATTCCCCAGGGCCAGCCATGCACGTCCTTAAGAAGCCTGATCTGAGTGATCCCAAGCTGCGGGCCAAACTGGCCAAGGGCATGGGGCACAACTACTACGGCGAGCCCGCCTGGCCCAACGACCTGCTCTACATCTTCCCGGTCGTTATCCTCGGCACCATTGCCTGTGTGGTGGGTCTGGCCGTGCTTGACCCCGCCATGCTGGGCGACAAGGCCGATCCCTTCGCTACTCCCCTGGAAATCCTGCCCGAGTGGTACCTGTACCCGGTCTTCCAGATCCTGCGGGTCGTGCCGAACAAGCTGCTGGGCATCGCCCTTCAGACCATGATCCCCCTGGGGCTGATGTTGATTCCTTTCATCGAAAGCTTCAACAAATTCCAGAACCCCTTCCGCCGTCCGGTGGCCATGGCCGCCTTCCTCTTCGGCACCGTGTTTGCGATCTATCTCGGCATTGGCGCTGCCATGCCCATCGATAAATCCCTCACCCTCGGCCTGTTCTGAACCCAATTCGGGTTCCCCAGTTCGTCAAGCAGCTAACGCTCACCCTCAAACCCCGGCCCTTGGTCGGGGTTTTTTTGTGGGGAAAGTCCAAGCCACCGTGGCCCTGGCGGCAGCTTGCCCAGCAGCTCACGGAAGCCCCCCATGGGGCAGCCGCTGGAACCTGGTCCCGCGCAAGTCCCTGCAAGCTCCAGAACGCCGCTGTAGCTGTCGACACCGTTGATGGGCATGGACTGGGCTCCAGGGGCCCGGAAGGGCCAGATCAGGGCCATTGGCGCCGGAGCCCCAGCCGCTGGGGATCTTGCCGCCTCCGCACTGCCTCCGCCGCACCACTCCGGCCCGCTTGAACGGGCGAGCCTGCCTTGGTTCGCCTGCCAGCTTGGCCAGCGCCCACCCGCACGAACCCCTGCCCATACCGCCATCCCTTGTTTCGGTTTGCAACAAGGGATCGGCCAAGGCCGTGGCCGAAGTCCTTTGCCCCAACTGGGTTCTGGCCCCCGACTGCGCCCTGGAGGGCTTCATCCAAGTGCCCGAGTCCCCTCTGGATTGAGGAAGCACTGGTCAAGGGGGCAGCATGGGTGGTAAGGTTTTGGACTGCGCAGGAGCAAGAGGGTTCACCCCCTTGAGCTCCTGTTAGCGGGACCGCTGAGGAGTTGAAAGGCGCTGATGTGGTTGGACCAACCAGTTGAGGGAGGCGCAAGCCGCCGATGCTGTAGGTTCAAAAGGCGGAACCGAGAGGCGCCGCAGCCTGGAGAAAACCCGATAAGCCGAGAGATTGGCTTTGAGAGTTTTGGAAGGACGCACCTGGACAACTAAAAAGTTTAGGAACTGACGCTTTTGCTGCGTCATGGACCTGGGGCTGAAGCGACTCACTTGATGTGGGAAAGCCAGTCTTGAGTTCGTGGCCGAATAGCAGCAGAGGTGTGAGGTCCCGTCAAAAGAAACAAGCAATAGAGATCTGTTGCGGTTGTCTGGGAAACCTTCTCACGAGGCGGAACAGATGAAAGGCTGCGATGGGTTGAATTGCGACCGGATCTGAGATCCTGGAAAGTTACTTGAGGGAATGTTGAAGAGATTACCAGCATTGGTTTACCAAGGCTAGTCAATTGATATCAAGATGAATCGAGTGCACTCTTAAGAACCCTTCTGTCAGAGGAAGGAGGCTCCAACTGCGATTTTGTACGCCAGTGCAAGGTTAGTGGGTGAGGGCGATTCAAGTT
>CALRQT020000015.1:0-88337 GCA_943370385.1 Pseudanabaena sp. UWO311 | reverse complement strand
GGCCAATGCCGGGGATGTAGGCAGTGACCTCAAAGCCGGAGGTCAGCCGAACCCGGGCCACCTTGCGCAGGGCCGAGTTGGGCTTCTTGGGAGTGGAGGTGTACACGCGGGTGCACACGCCGCGGCGCTCTGGGCAGGCGCGCAGGGCCGGGGACTTGGTTTTGCGGGTGAGGCGCTGCCGCTCGGTGCGGATCAGCTGCTGAATCGTGGGCATCGAGGGCCGGAGGTTAGGGCCGGAAGTCCGACCACATTCGTCAATCCGTCACCTTACGCGGTCACCGTCCTGCTCAGGTGATCGGACTGAAGGATGCGCCGCAGGCGCAGCAGCGCACCTGGTCACTGGCCCGGATCAGGAAGCCGCCGCCACTGAGGTCGCCCTTGTAGTCGAGGCTCAATCCCGCCAGCCGCTGGCTTTGGTCGGGGGGGGCATAGAGGGTGATGCCATCGGCCCGGGCCATGGCAACGCCAGCCAAGTGTCCGGGCCGGATGCGGATCACCCAGCGCTCGCAGCTGCCATCGATCAGGTCGATGTGCATCACCCCCGGGGTGCCGGCGACGGCCGCCTGCCGTCCCAGCTCGGCGGCGGCGGCGGCGGTCAGGCGCAGGCTGTGGCCCTTGGGCATGGCGAGGGGGAAACGGATTTCAGTCTGTCAGGGCCTGGCCAGGGGGCTGCTGGCCCGGGGAATCAGGCCCAAACCGTTATGCACCGCCGCCACCACGCCCCGGCCCTTCACGGTCTGCACGCCCCCCAGCACCAGGGACGTGGAGCTGCCGCCATCGAGGTTGAGGGCATCGCGCAGGCCGAGGCGCTGCAGGGTCTGGGCCGTTTGCAACAGGGTCGGACCCAGGTTGCCGACCCCCTGGATCGTCACCAGCCAGAGCTTTTGGCCATCGCTGCCGATCACGGTGCGGGGCGCTCCCTGGGACAGGAAGCCGGGGCTGAAGCCTTCGCTGGCGCCATTGAGCACCAGTTGGCCGTCCTGGAGCAGGAGCGGCCCGCCCCCCAGCACGTAGGGCTGCAGGCCAAGGGGGTTGGTCGGCTGGCTCGTGAGGGTGAGCAGGCTGCCGGGCCCCCAGGGCAGCTGGCTGTCGCCGCGGGCCACCAGCAGCATGGTGCCAGGATCAAGGGGGATCCCCGCGGCCATGGCCTCACCCCCCAGCTGCTGGATCACCCGGTTGTCCTGCACCAGCAGGCCGCTCTCGCCATCGCTGAGGGCGCGGTAAGTCCGGCCCCAGCTGGAGGTGTAGCGGCTCAGGCCCCGCTGCAGATAGCCGCTGTTGAGGTTGAGCACGGGCAGCCGTTGGCCCTGGTCATCGCTGATCCACTCCTGCAGGGCCAGGCGGCCGAAACTGGGCAGGCCGCTAGCCCCCCAACCCACGGCACCCCGGTTGAGGATTGGGCCCGAGAGCCAGGTGCCGCCATCGCGCAAGGCGCCCAAGGGCAGCCGTTTGATCCGGTTGAAATAGCCGCCATTGATGGCGATCAGGGCCTGTTCCCCCTGGGCCAATTGGGACAGGGTGCTGAGCCCCTCCATGCCATCGGCCCGGGTCAGGGGCCTGAGGTCCAAAGCGGTGAGGCGGGGATCGAAGCGCACGCTGTTGATCAGCATCGGCTCGCCATCCACCTGGCTGACGCTGCGCTCCAGCTCGATGCCACGGCCGATTAGGGCCTGCAGCCGTGGATCGGAGGTCGGCCGCGCCAGGTCATTGCCGCCAGCACTGGCCTCGGCGCTGGCCTCGGAGCTGGGGTTGGGGGCGATGCCGCTGTCGGCAAAATCCAGCACCAGCCGGGTGGGCCCCCCGAGGGTGAGCAGGTGGGGCGGGGCGTCGCTGGGCGGGGTAAGGCGCAGGCCCTCTGGCCCCTGTTGGGCCTTGAGGCCCAGGGCTGCCAGGCTCTGGCGTTGGCCTGGGCTGCTACTGACGCCAAGAATCAGCTGGCGTTCACTCCGGTAGAGCAGGGCCGCCGCCCCCAGGTCGAGCACCACGCGCCGGCCGGTGCCCAACTCCCGGGAGCGCACGGCCAGCAGGGGAACCGGGGCCATCTCAATCCGCAACAGGCTTCCCTGGGGCGTCAGCCGGGCGCCGGCGGCCTGGAGCAGCTTCCCAACCGGCAGGGCCACCTCATCCTCGAGGCTGCGCTGGCTACCGGCGGGCAGCTCCAGGCTGGTGCCGAACCACTCCAGCTTCACACTGCCATCCGGACGCGATTGGCTGGTGATGCCCAGTTGCCCCTGGAGCACCTCCAGGGGCAACCACAGCTCGCTTTGGGCCTGGCCCGGGCCGGCGGCACTCCACAGCCAGCGGGCTGTCTGGCGCTGGCCGTGGATCTCGATCTGCCCCCCTTGGAGGCTGGTGCCCAGCCTGGGAGCCCTGCTTCCCTCATGGCTTGGGCTGGGCTGCGGCGCATGCAAGGGGGCCGGCGGCAGGGGCGGCGGCGGGCTTGGCAGGGCGGCAAACAAGGGGCCCATGGGCAGAAGCCGCAGCAGGGAAAGCAGGGCCGCCAAGGGCACTCCAGGGAGATGTCAGCACGCTAGGCCGGTTGTCCAGGCTCCCTGCGCCGGGGATGGAGTGGCGGCGACCAGCTGCCTAAGATCCAAAGCTCTAAATGCGGTGTCTCTGCGGGTGATCCACACCTGCAGAAGGGCCGTTCCATACGCAAGTTGTTGCCTGGCTATGGCGCTTTCCTCCCGTCCCCAGTGGCCCCATAGCGATAGCCCGGCCCCTGCCGCCGTGGCTGGCGAAAAGGACGCCTGCGGGGTGGGGTTTCTTGCCCATCTCCAGGGAGAGCCGAGCCATTGGGTGCTGGCCCAGGCCCTGCGCGCCCTCGATTGCATGGAGCACCGCGGTGGCTGCGGTGGCGACGGCGATTCCGGTGATGGAGCCGGCATCCTCTGCGGCATTCCCTGGGCCTACCTGGAGTCGGTGTGGCCCCAGGCCCAGGCCAGCCGTGGCAGCGCCCGGGGCCTGGGCATGGTGTTCCTGCCGGCAGATCCGCTTCGGCGCGAGCAGGCTCGCCAGTTCTGTGATGCCGAAGCGGCCCATTTGGGTTTGGCCAGCCTGGGCTGGCGCCCCGTGCCCGTGGATGTCTCCGTGCTCGGCCCCATGGCCCGGCAGACGGCCCCGGTGATTGAGCAATGGTTGATCGGTCCGGCCGCCGGCGGGTCGGCCCCTGGGGGCGATGCCCTGGAAGCCCTGCTGTTCCGGCTGCGGCGTCGGGTGGGCGACCGGGCTCGGGAGGCCTGGGGAGCCGGCTCCATCGACCTCTATTTCGCCTCCCTAAGCAGCCGCACCCTTGTGTACAAGGGGATGGTGCGCTCCCAGGTGCTGGCCGCCTTCTACGGCGACCTGCGCGATCCCCGTTTCGCCGTCAGTTTTGCGGTGTATCACCGCCGCTTCAGCACCAACACCCTGCCCCGCTGGCCCCTGGCCCAGCCGATGCGCCTGCTGGGCCACAACGGCGAGATCAACACCCTGCTCGGCAACCTCAACTGGGCCCGGGCCGCCGAAGCCAACCTCGATGCGGTCTGGGGCGGGGCGGCCGGCGATCTCAAGCCGGTGGTGAATCCGGCCTTCAGTGATTCGGCCAACCTCGATGCCACCCTCGAGTTGATGGTGCGCAGCGGCCGGCCCGTCACCGACAGCCTGCTGACCCTGGTGCCGGAGGCCTTCCGCCAGCAGCCCGAACTGGAGAGCCGCCCCGAGATCCAGGCCTTCTACGAATTCAATGCCTGCCTGCAGGAGCCCTGGGATGGCCCGGCCCTGCTGGTGTTCAGCGATGGCCGCAGCGTCGGCGCCACCCTCGACCGTAACGGCCTGCGCCCTGCCCGCTACTGCATCACCAACGACGGTTACGTGGTGATGGGGTCCGAAACCGGCGTGGTGGAGCTCGACGAGAGCCGCATCGTTGAAAAGGGTCGCCTCGGCCCTGGCCAGATGCTGGCCGTTGACCTGGAGCAGGGCCGCCTGCTGCGCAACTGGGAAGTGAAGGCCGAGGCAGCCTCCCGCCATCCCTATGGCGCATGGCTGGCCGAGCACCGGCGCCAGCTGGACCCCCAGCCCTGGCTGCAGGAGCGCCAACTGGGCGAACTGGAGCTGCTGCGCCAGCAAACCGCCTTCGGCTTCACCGCCGAGGACATGGAGCTGGTGATCGACGACATGGCCGGGGCCGGCAAGGAACCCACCTACTGCATGGGCGATGACATCCCCCTGGCGGTGCTCTCCAGCAAGCCCCACCTCCTCTACGACTACTTCAAGCAACGCTTCGCCCAGGTCACCAACCCGCCGATCGACCCCCTGCGCGAAAAGCTGGTGATGAGCCTGGAGATGCACCTGGGCCAGCGCGGCTCGGCCCTGCGTCCGGAGCCGGCTGCCGCCGGGGTGTTGCACCTCGATTCCCCAGTGCTGAATGAGGCGGAACTGGCGGCCATCGCCCACCAGGGCCTGGCCGTCACCACCCTCTCGACCCTGTTCCCCGTGCTGGCCGGGCCTGGTGGCCTCGAGCAGGCCGTGGAGCGGCTGCGCCAGGAGGCCGAGGCGGCCGTGCGTTCCGGCAGCGCGATCGTGCTGTTATCGGATCGCTGGGGCCAGGGTGGCCAGCCCGCCAGCATCGATGCCACCACCACCATGATCCCGCCCCTGCTGGCGGTGGGGGCGGTGCATCACCACCTGCTCAACCTGGGCCTGCGCTTGAAGGCCTCCCTGGTCGTGGACACGGCCCAGTGCTGGAGCACCCACCATCTGGCCTGCCTGATCGGCTACGGCGCCAGTGCCGTCTGCCCCTGGCTCACCTGGGAAACCACCCGCCACTGGTTGGCCCAGCCCAAGGTGCAGTCCTTGATCGAGCGCGGCAAACTGCCTGCCCTCACGGCCGACCAGGCCCAGGCCAATGTGCGCAAGTCCCTCGAAGATGGCCTGCGCAAGATCCTCTCCAAGATCGGCATTTCCCTGCTGGCCAGCTACCACGGCGCCCAGATCTTTGAGGCCATCGGCATCGGCGCCGACCTGATCGCCCTGGCCTTCAGCGGCACCACCAGCCGGGTGGCCGGCCTGAGCCTCAGCGATCTGGCCAGTGAAACCCTGGCCTTCCACGCCAAGGCCTACCCGGAACTCAACCGCACCAAGCTCGAGTTCATGGGCTTTGTGCAATACCGCACCGGCGGCGAATTCCACCTCAACAGCCCGGAGATGGCCAAGGCCCTCCACGCCGCCGTCAAGGCCGGCCCGGGCTACGACCACTTCTCTACCTACCAAACCCTGCTTGAGAACCGGCCCGTGACGGCCCTGCGGGACCTGCTGCAGCTCACCCCCGCAGCGGTGCCCCTGCCGATCGATGAGGTGGAGAGCATCGAAAGCATCTGCGCCCGCTTCTGCACCGGCGGCATGAGCCTGGGCGCCCTCTCGCGCGAGGCCCACGAGGTGCTGGCCATCGCCATGAACCGGATCGGCGGCAAGAGCAACAGCGGCGAGGGCGGCGAAGACCCGGCCCGCTTCCATGCCCTCACCGATGTGGACGCGGAAGGTCGTTCCGCCACCCTGCCCGGCATCAAGGGGCTGCGCAACGGCGATACGGCCTGCTCCGCCATCAAGCAGATCGCCTCCGGTCGCTTTGGCGTGACCCCCGAATACCTGCGCAGTGGTCGCCAGCTGGAGATCAAGGTGGCCCAGGGTGCCAAACCGGGCGAAGGCGGCCAGCTGCCCGGTCCCAAGGTGGACGACTACATCGCCTGGCTGCGTAACAGCAAGGCGGGTGTGGCCCTGATTTCGCCGCCGCCCCACCACGACATTTATTCCATTGAGGATCTGGCCCAGCTGATCCACGACCTGCACCAGGTCCATCCCGCCGCCCAGGTGTCGGTGAAGCTGGTGGCTGAGATTGGGATCGGCACGATTGCCGCTGGTGTGGCCAAGGCCAATGCCGATGTGATCCAGATTTCTGGCCACGACGGCGGCACCGGCGCTTCGCCGCTCAGCTCGATCAAGCACGCCGGCAGCCCCTGGGAGCTGGGCCTCACCGAGGTGCACCGCAGCCTGCTGGAAAACGGCCTGCGCGATCGGGTGCTGCTGCGGGCCGATGGCGGCCTCAAGACCGGCTGGGATGTGGTGATTGCGGCCCTATTGGGCGCCGAGGAATACGGCTTTGGCTCGGTGGCGATGATTGCCGAGGGCTGCATCATGGCCCGGGTTTGTCACACCAATAACTGCCCCGTGGGGGTGGCCACCCAGAAGGAAGCCCTGCGCCAGCGCTTCACGGGCCTGCCGGACCATGTGGTCAATTTCTTCCTCTTTGTGGCTGAAGAAGTGCGCCAGTTGCTGAGCGTGCTCGGCGTGGCCCGGCTCGAAGACCTGATTGGCCGCACGGAGCTGTTGCAGCCCAGATTGGTGGCCCTGGCCAAAACCAGCGCCCTCGACCTCTCCTGCCTGCTCGATCCGATTCCCCAGGCCGATGGCCGCACCTGGCTCAAGCACAGCCCCACCGCCCATGGCAATGGTCCGGTGCTCGAAGACCAGCTGCTCGCCGATTCGGAGGTGATGGCTGCCATCGAGGGCCATGGCCGCCTGGAGCGCAGCCTGGCGATCGTCAACACCGACCGCAGCGTAGGTGCCCGTCTGGCCGGCGAAATCGCTGCCCGCCATGGCAACACGGGATTCACCGGCCAGTTAGCGCTCAACTACGAAGGGGCAGCCGGCCAGAGCTTTGGCGCCTTCCTGCTCCAGGGCATGCAGGTGAAGCTGGTCGGTGAGGCCAACGACTATGTCGGTAAGGGCATCAATGGCGGTCGCCTCACGGTGGTGCCGCCGGCTGGCGTGCAGGATCCTGGCAACCAGGTGATCCTGGGCAACACCTGCCTCTATGGCGGCACGGGCGGCGAGCTCTATGCCCTGGGCCGGGCCGGCGAACGCTTCGCCGTGCGCAACAGCGGCGTGCGCACCGTGGTGGAGGGCGCTGGCGACCATTGCTGTGAGTACATGACCGGCGGTGTGGTGGTGGTGCTGGGCTCCACCGGCCGCAACGTGGCCGCCGGCATGACCGGCGGGGTGGCCTTCCTGCTCGATGGGGATGGGGGCCTGGCCGAGCGCCTCAACCCGGAAACCGTGACCTTGTGCGATCTCACCACCCCAGAACAGGAGGCCCTGCTCAAACCCTTGCTGGAGGCCCACCTGGAGTCCACCGGTAGCGAGCGGGCCGCCACCCTGCTGGCCGATTGGGGCCACTGGAAAACCCGTTTCAAGGTGTTGGTGCCCCCCAGTGAGAAGGCCGCCATGGGCCTGGCCGAGCGGGCTGCCGTCCCGGCCTGATCGGGTTCCCTTTTCGGGGCTTCCGATCAGGATCTTTCGAGCAAAGTCTTCGAATCCACGGCTCCCCAGGGGCCGTGGGATCAGGCGCTTTGGGTGAAGCCAGGCCTTAGCGAGGGTGTTGTTGCATCAGGCGCTGAACCTCGCCGGCGTGGTAGCTACTGCGGGTGAGCGGGCTGCTCACCACCTGCAGGAAGCCCAGCTCGGTTTCGCCGTGCTGGCGGAAGCTCTCAAATTGCTCCGGGCTGACGAAGCGATCCACCGGCAGATGTTTGGGCCCCGGCGAGAGGTATTGGCCCACCGTGACGATGTCGACGGCGTGGCGGCGCAGGTCACCCAATACCTCCAGCACCTCAGCGTCGCTTTCGCCCAGGCCTGTCATCAGGCCCGATTTGGTGTAAGTGCGGGGCCAGCCGTCGTGGACCCGTTGCAGCAGCTCCAGGGAGCGGCCGTAGATCCCCTGGGGCCGGGCCAAGCGGTAGAGCCGGGGCACGGTTTCGATGTTGTGGTTGAGCACATCGGGTGCTGCCGCCATGACCGCGGCGAGGGCCTGCCAGTTGCCGCAGAAATCGGGGATCAGCAGCTCGATCGTGGTGAAAGGTGAGCGCTGGCGAACCTGCTCGATACAGGCGACGAATTGGCTGGCGCCGCCATCGGCCAGGTCGTCCCGATTCACCGAGGTGATCACCACATGCTTGAGGCCTAGGCGGGCCACCGCCTCACCGAGCCGCTGCGGTTCGCTGGGATCGAGGGCCCGCACGCTCTTGTCGAAGTCGATGTCGCAGTAGGGGCAGGCCCGGGTGCAGCCCGGCCCCATGATCAGGAAGGTGGCGGTGCCGCCGGCAAAGCATTCGCCAATGTTGGGGCAGCTGGCCTCCTGGCAGACCGTATTTAGCTTCAGGTCCAGCAGCAGGTCGGCCACGGCGCCGATCCGTTCCCGCTGGGGGGCCTTCACGCGCAACCAGTCGGGTTTCTGCAAGGGGCGGCGCTGCGGCGGTGGTGGGGTCGACCGACTTTAGGAAGGGCCCTGGGCCAGGGCGATCTCCTACACTCATTCCATCGGGATGTGGCGCAGCTTGGTAGCGCACTTCGTTCGGGACGAAGGGGCCGCAGGTTCGAATCCTGTCATCCCGATTGATTGTTCAGCGGCCAGCTCCACCCCCTAGGGGACTGGACTTTTGGCGGATTGCCTGCCCAGTTCTGCTCGAAGCGGCCTGGGTTCGATCCTGGGGATTGGGCCCCTAGGGCTCAGGCCAGCTCCGCCCCCGGGTAGCCCCTGGGGGTCACCATGCGGCCGGCCTCAACCCGGCTACTGCTGTTGCCGATCAGCACCAGGGTGAGCATGTCCACGGCCCCGATCGGCAGATCGGCCAGGGTGTGCAGGCTCAGGGTTTCTTCGGCCCGGCCCAATTGGCGGGCCAACAGCACCGGTGTGCTGCCAGGCCGGTGCTCGAGCAACAGGTCCCGGGCCCGGCCCAGTTGCCAGTCGCGGCCTAGGGAGCGGGGGTTGTAGAGGGCCACCACAAAATCACCGGCTGCCGCAGCCTGTAGCCGTTTCTCGATCACCGGCCAGGGGGTGAGCCGGTCGCTGAGGCTCACCGTGCAGAAGTCATGCATCAGGGGTGCCCCGGCCCGGGCGGCGGCCAATTGCAGGGCCGAAATGCCCGGATGCACCGTGAATCCAGGCCGATCCCCCGGCGCTAGGGCCAGCCATTGCTCCAGGGCCAGGCCGGCCATGCCGTAGATGCCGCTGTCGCCGGAGGAGACCAGGGCGACAGTCAGGCCCTGGCAGGCCAGGGCCAGGGCTTCGGCGCAGCGCTCGCGCTCGAGGGTGAGCTGGCCGTCGCTGCGCAGTTGGTCGGGGCGGCGCAGGGGTTCGAGCAGGTCCAAATACAGGCCATAGCCCACCCAGACCGTGCTTTCGGCCAGGGCCCGGCGGGCATCGGGGGTGAGCAGGTTCAGGCTGCCTGGCCCACTGCCGACCAAATGGAGTTGGCCCTGGCCCGGGGCCCATTGGCTGGCGGTTTGGGCAATCGCCAGGGTGGCTGCGCCCCGTTCGCCTTCCTGGGCCCGTTCGATCCGTTTCTCGAGGGTGAGCTGGGGCCCTGGACCGGCGGCGAGCAGGGCTGCCGCCTCGGCCACGCTGGCCGTGCCCAGTTCCCGGGCCACCGCTTCGGAGGGATTGGGCACCGCCACCGCCGCCAGGCTGGTGGCCTCAAAGCACCGCAGGGGCCAGCCCCTGCGCTCGGCCAGCTGCAGCAGGGCCGGTTCGTCGGCTTTGCGGTCGGCGCTGGCCAGGCCTGCTACTGCTTCGGGGGCGAGCCCCAGTTGGGCCAGGCTGGTGTCGACCAGGCGCTCCAGCAGGCCCAAGCTGGTGCCTCGCTCACAGCCGATCCCGAGCCAGAGGCAGGGGGGGTGCCAGCGGCAGCCCTCGCCCCGCTCGGCGCTGATGACCAGGGCCAACCCCTCGGAGCGCCCGGGTTCGAGCAGGGAGGCGGCCCCGTCGAGCCCCTGCCAACGCTGGGTGCCGCTGGGCTGATGGACCTGGATCGGGCCGCCCCGGGCCACGGATTTCACTAGGGAGTCCCAGTCGCCACTGCCACGGCGCCAGCCCCAGCGGCTGCCGAAGCTGTCCAGGGCCAGGCGCCCCTGGCCACTGCTGCTGCCCGTTAGTACGGCCTGCCCCTCCAGCAGGGCGGCGATCGCCAGGCTGAGCTGCTCGGCCCCGGCCCCATGGCCGCCGAGCAGGGGGATGGCGTAGCGGCCGAGGGGATCGAGCACCACCACGGCGGGGTCCTGGCCTTTGGCCTTCAGGTGGGGCGCGATCAGCCGGGTGATGGCGCCGCAGGCACCGATCGCCACAAAGGCGCTGCTGCGCTCCCATTCGGAGGCGAGCAGCTCGGCAGCCGTGGCCCGGTGCCAGTCGGGATCGCCGCTCACCCCCGCGGCGTCAGGTCCCCCTTCGCTGAACAGCTGCTGGGAGGGTTCGGCCTCGATGGTTTGGGGCGGCAGCACCAGGCGGTCAATCAGGCCGGCCTGCAGCAGCCGCTGCAACAGGGGAAAACTGGAAGCGCCGAGGCCGAATCCCCAGCGCAGTCCTTGGGCCGTCATGGTTGAAACCGTTGGCGCAGCCGGGCCAGGGGGCCCTCGGGCCGGGTTTTGAGCAAGGAACCATCGGCAGCCACCTGGTCGCGGGCCCGGCCGCTGAGGCTGGTGCTGGGGCTGAGGCGCTCCGGGGGCGGGGCCGCGGCTGCCCTGGCCTGGGGGAGGCTGCCGTTCTGGGTTTTGGGCCCTGGGGGTGGGTCAGGCCGACCGGTCGCTGGCGCTGCGGTGGTGGTTTCGGGCGGGATCGCTACGGAGATTCCAGTAGCAGCAGTCTCCCGATCCCCAGGCCCCCCAGCCCCAGGTGTGGCTTGGGCCTGGGGCTGGGGGGCCTGGATGCTGTCCACTCCCCCCGACGTTGGGGCGGCGGCTGGTGCGGTTTGCAGCTCCCTGGCAGGGGGCTGGGCGCGGGGTGGGGTTGGACTCGAGCTCGTCCCTGGATCCTCGGGCTGGGGAGGGGCTGCAGGATCAAGGGCCGAACTGGCTTGGAGTCCAACGACAGGATTGACACTCTCCCCCGGTGCAGGCTCTGGGGCCCGGCTGTCGTTCGGGCTGTCGTTAGGGCTGTTGTCAACGGTGGCAGCGGTTTGGGATGGCTCCAGGGGGCCTGGCAGGGCCCCTGGGTTCGGAGAACGAATGCGGTCGCCGGACCCGCTGGCGGCCTGATCCATTGGCAGCCCCTTAGCCCCGGCGGGGCTATCCGCCCCTGATTGCATTGCTGGCGGGAGCGCTGGATCGCTGGCGGGAGTGGGTGGCTGCTCGGACGCCTGCTCCACGGCCTTCTGTGGGGGGACTGGGCTGGCGTAAGCCGCGGGCTCGGGCGCCGGGGGCGCTTCGCCTAGGAGCTGGTCCTGCTCCAGGGCCGTGAGGCTGGAGCGCTGCCAGGCGGCGCCGGGACCCGGTTGGATCACCACTTCCTCCACCAGGCTGTTGAAGGGTGGATTCAGCGGCTCACCCCGGCCATCGAGTAGTTCCAGCTGCACGGCATTGCTGCCGCCGTGGAATCCCTTCAGCCAAAGGGGGGTTTGGCGGTCCACCAAGAAACTGTCGCCGTTGACGCTCACCCGCAGGCGCCAGCGGCCGTCGTCGTCCCTGAGATGTTGCAGGGGGGCATCGAGCAGGAGCCAGTCGATCAGCACGGGTTCCTGGCTGGGCCCTGGGCTGGCCAGGGCCGCCAGCAATTGGGGCGAGCCTGGGGCCGGCACCTGCTGGGGGTTGGCGGCCACCCGATCGAGGCGGATCTGGCGGCTGGCGCCCGGGGACTTCACCACTTCCCCCCAGGGCCTGGCGGCGTAAACGGTGAGGCGATGGCTGCCTGGGGTCAGGGGCGGCATCCCTAGATGCCTGGCGGCGGTGGCGTCGCTGATGCGCAGGGGGGGGGCGTTATCGAGTTGCACCACCAGATGGGGCCCTAGTCCGAGCGGGCCGGCATCCGCCAGGGGCCAGTCCTGCGCCTGGAGCTCCAACGTCCAGGGGCCCGCCGGCAGCAGGGCGCCATCGGCCGGGGCCAGGATCGACACCTGGGGATCGCGACGATCCAGGCGGGCCCGTAGGTCTTGCACCAGCGGCGGTGGCGCCACCTCTTGAAGGGCACCCCGAGGGGCCGTGGGGGCAAGGGGCTGGCTTGGTCCCTGGGCAGGGCTGGCTTGGCGGCCGAGGCGGTCGCAGCCGGAGCTGACCAGCATCAGGGCCACGAGAACCCAGCCGATCAGAGCCCGAAATGGCGCAACCCCCATGCCAGCCGATCTCCTTAATGAGTGCAGACGGTGTCGCCCCATTGTGACCGCCTGGCCCCGGCGGCCTGGTCCTGATCAGAACGGCGCTGGATTGGGCTTGTATTTGCAATAACCAATCTGCCGCATTGTTGTCCTTTTCGCTGATACACAGTCCCGCCCAGAGCTCAGTCCCTGACTGGTTTGGCTCCGGATTGAACCTTTGTAACTGAGGGCCCTGAAACCTTGACCATCGCCCTTATGCTTCGGCCAGCGGTCCCCTCCATGGGGCCCAAGCTCCAGTCATGGCAATAGGTTTCGGCTTCGGCCGATCCCGCTGCCCTGGCTGGCGCCCGTGGACGCTTCGGACTTCGGTCCACGGCCCCATGCGGCTCCACCGGTCCGGCCCCCTGCCGGAACCGGAGGGGTGGACCTCCACCTCGATCCCGTCCCTCGAGGAACGTCTCGATGACCATCAGCCCACCAGAGCGTGGGAAAACGGCGAAGGCCCAGGTCGACCGGGTGAACAACCCGGCCACCTTCGAACTGTTCGGCAAGCCCGGCCATTTCGATCGCAGCCTCGCCAAAGGTCCCAAAACCACCACCTGGGTTTGGAACCTCCACGCCAACGCTCACGACTTCGATAGCCACACGAGCGATCTTGAAGAGGTTTCTCGCAAGATCTTCTCGGCCCATTTCGGCCATCTGGCCGTCATCTTCATCTGGTTAAGCGGCGCCTTCTTCCATGGGGCCCGTTTCTCCAACTATTCCGGCTGGCTCGCCGACCCCACGCACGTCAAACCGAGTGCGCAGGTGGTTTGGCCGATCTTCGGCCAGGAAATCCTCAATGGCGATATGGGTGCCGGCTTCCACGGCATTCAGATCACCTCCGGTCTTTTCCATGTGTGGAGGGCATGGGGCATCACCAACGAAACCCAGCTGCTGGCTCTGGCCATCGGTGCGTTGGTCATGGCCGGCCTGATGCTCAATGCAGGCGTCTTCCATTACCACAAGGCAGCTCCCAAGCTCGAGTGGTTCCAGAACGTTGAGTCCATGCTCAACCACCATCTGGCCGGTCTGCTTGGTCTGGGCTCCCTGTCCTGGACGGGTCACCTCATCCATGTGTCCCTGCCCACCACTGCCCTGATGGATGCCATTGATGCCGGCAAGCCGCTGGTTCTCAATGGCAAAACCATCGCTTCAGTGGCCGATATCCCGCTGCCCCATGAGTTCCTCAACCAGGACCTCATTGCCCAGCTGTACCCCGGATTCGGCGCTGGCATCTCGGCATTCTTCAGTGGCAACTGGGCGGCCTACGGCGACTTCCTCACCTTCAAAGGTGGGCTGAATCCCGTCACCGGCAGCCTTTGGATGACCGACATCGCCCACCACCACCTGGCGATTGCGGTGCTCTTCATCGTGGCCGGTCACATGTACCGCACGAACTGGGGCATCGGCCACAGCATCAAGGAGATCCTCGAGGGTCAGAAGGGCGATCCCCTGCTGTTCCCGGCCCCCAACGGCCACAACGGTCTCTATGAGTTCATGACCACCTCCTGGCACGCCCAGTTGGCCGTGAACCTGGCGCTGATGGGCTCGCTGAGCATCATCGTTGCCCAGCACATGTATGCGATGCCTCCGTATCCCTACATCGGCGTCGATTACCCGACCCAGATCTCGATCTTCACCCATCACACCTGGATTGGTGGTTTCCTGATCGTCGGCGCTGGCGCCCACGCCGCCATCGCGATGATTCGCGATTACGACCCCGCCAAGCACGTCGATAACGTGCTTGACCGGGTGCTCAAGGCCCGCGACGCCCTGATCAGCCACCTCAACTGGGTGTGCATCTGGCTGGGCTTCCACAGCTTCGGCCTCTATATCCATAACGACACCATGCGTGCCCTGGGCCGTCCCCAGGACATGTTCTCCGACTCCGCTATTGCGCTGAAGCCCGTCTTCGCCCAGTGGATCCAGGGTCTGCACGCCGCCGCCGCCGGCACCACCGCTCCTAACGCCCTCGCCAGCGTCAGCGAAGTGTTCAACGGCGCTGTGGTGGCCGTGGGTGGCAAGGTGGCCGCCGGTCCGATCCCCCTGGGAACGGCCGACTTCATGGTCCACCACATCCACGCCTTCACGATCCACGTCACCGTGTTGATCCTGCTGAAGGGTGTGCTCTACAGCCGGAGCTCCCGCCTCGTTCCTGACAAGGCGAACCTGGGCTTCCGCTTCCCCTGCGACGGCCCCGGCCGTGGCGGTACCTGCCAGGTTTCAGCTTGGGACCACGTGTTCCTGGGCCTGTTCTGGATGTACAACTCCCTGTCGATCGTCATTTTCCACTTCTCCTGGAAGATGCAGAGCGACGTGTGGGGCACCGTCAATGCCGACGGCACCGTTTCCCACATCACCAACGGCAACTTCGCCAACAGCGCCATCACCATTAATGGTTGGCTGCGTGATTTCCTCTGGGCCCAGGCTGCCCAGGTGATCAACAGCTATGGCTCTTCGAGCAGTGCCTACGGTCTGATGTTCCTCGGAGCCCACTTCATCTGGGCCTTCAGCCTGATGTTCCTCTTCAGTGGCCGCGGCTACTGGCAGGAACTGATTGAGTCCATCGTTTGGGCCCATAACAAGCTGAAAGTTGCTCCCGCCATTCAGCCGCGGGCGCTCTCCATCACCCAGGGTCGCGCCGTTGGCGTTGCCCACTATCTGCTGGGCGGTATCGCTACCACCTGGTCCTTCTTCCTGGCCCGCATCATCGCGGTCGGCTGACCTCCACCTGACCTTTCCCAATGGCAACGAAATTTCCTTCGTTCAGCCAGGGTCTGGCACAGGACCCCACAACCCGCCGTATTTGGTACGGGATCGCCACGGCTCACGACTTCGAGAGCCATGACGGAATGACGGAGGAGAAGCTTTACCAAAAGCTCTTCTCCACCCATTTCGGCCATCTCGCCATCATCGGTCTCTGGGTTTCTGGGAACCTGTTCCATATCGCCTGGCAGGGCAACTTCGAGCAGTGGGTCGCCGATCCTCTGCATGTGCGTCCCATCGCTCACGCGATCTGGGATCCCCACTTCGGCCAAGGGGCCATCACCGCCTTCACCCAGGCTGGTGCAACCTCTCCGGTGAACATTGCCTATTCCGGTTTGTACCACTGGTGGTACACGATCGGCATGCGCAGCAACGCCGAGCTGTATCAGGGTTCCATCTTCATGATGATCCTGTCGGCTTGGGCCCTGTTCGCCGGCTGGCTCCACCTTCAGCCCAAGTTCCGGCCTTCCCTGGCCTGGTTCAAGAACGCTGAATCCCGCCTCAACCACCACCTGGCCGTTCTGTTCGGCTTCAGCTCGATCGCCTGGGCTGGTCACCTCGTTCACGTCGCTATCCCTGAGTCCCGTGGTGTCCACGTCGGCTGGGACAACTTCCTGAACGTGCTGCCCCACCCGGCTGGCCTGGCTCCGTTCTTCACCGGTAACTGGGGTGTGTATGCCCAGAACCCTGATACGGCCTATCAGGTGTTCAACAGCACCGAAGGTTCCGGCAC
This sequence comes from Pseudanabaena sp. UWO311, assembly GCA_943370385.1. Classification (GTDB taxonomy): domain Bacteria; phylum Cyanobacteriota; class Cyanobacteriia; order PCC-6307; family Cyanobiaceae; genus BAIKAL-G1. Next base: position 72,683 of record CALRQT020000015.1, on the reverse strand, counting down.
CGCGATCCTCACCTTCCTGGGTGGTTTCCACCCCCAGACCGAAGCCCTGTGGCTCACGGATATCGCCCACCACCACCTGGCGATTGGTTGCATCTTCGTGATCGCTGGCCACATGTACCGGACCAACTTCGGTATTGGCCACTCGATTCGCGAGATTCTTGAAGCCCACAACCCCCCCAAGGGCACCCCTGGTGACCTGGGCGCTGGCCACAAAGGTCTCTACGACACGATCAACAACTCGCTCCACTTCCAGCTCGGTCTCGCCCTGGCTTCCCTCGGCGTTGTCACCAGCCTGGTGGCCCAGCACATGTATGCGATGCCGTCCTACGCGTTTATCGCCAAGGACTACACAACGCAAGCAGCGCTGTATACCCACCACCAGTACATCGCCATCTTCCTGATGTGCGGTGCGTTCGCCCACGGTGCGATCTTCTTCATCCGTGACTACGACCCGGAAGCGAACAAGAACAACGTTCTTGCCCGCATGCTGGAGCACAAGGAAGCGATCATCAGCCACCTCAGCTGGGTTTCCCTGTTCCTTGGCTTCCACACCCTGGGTCTGTACGTCCACAACGATGTAGTCGTTGCTTTCGGTACCCCCGAGAAGCAAATCCTGGTGGAGCCCGTCTTTGCCCAGTTCGTCCAAGCCGCTAGCGGCAAGGCCCTCTATGGCTTTGATGTGCTTCTGGCCAATTCCGCTAGCGCAGCCAGCACCACCAGTGCGGTTTACCTGCCGGGTTGGCTGAATGCGATCAACGGCGGCAGCGACCTGTTCCTGCAGATTGGCCCTGGTGACTTCCTGGTTCACCACGCCATCGCCCTGGGTCTGCACACCACAACCCTGATCCTGGTGAAGGGCGCCCTGGATGCCCGTGGCTCCAAGCTGATGCCCGATAAAAAGGACTTCGGCTACTCCTTCCCCTGCGACGGCCCCGGCCGTGGCGGCACCTGCGATATCTCCGCCTGGGACTCCTTCTATCTGGCAGTCTTCTGGGCCCTGAATACCGTCGGTTGGGTCACCTTCTACTGGCATTGGAAGCACCTCGCCATCTGGCAGGGCAACGTTGCCCAGTTCAACGAATCCAGCACCTACCTGATGGGTTGGTTCCGTGATTACCTCTGGCTCAACAGCTCCCAGCTGATCAACGGTTACAACCCGTATGGCAGCAACAACCTGGCCGTCTGGTCCTGGATGTTCCTGTTCGGTCACCTGGTGTGGGCCACCGGTTTCATGTTCCTGATCTCCTGGCGCGGTTACTGGCAGGAACTGATCGAGACCATCGTTTGGGCCCATCAACGCACCCCGCTCGCCAACTTGGTGGGCTGGCGCGATAAGCCCGTCGCTCTCTCGATCGTTCAGGCCCGGGTGGTTGGTTTAGCCCATTTCACAATCGGCTACATCCTCACCTACGGCGCCTTCCTGATCGCCTCAACCTCCGGCAAGTTCGGCTGATCCCAGCGGATTAGCTGTCCTCTCGAGGGACGACTCCACCCCCGGCGTTAGCCGGGGGTTTTTTAATGGTGGGAGATCGCCCGATGGCTAGGCAGGGTGTTGAATCCATCCCGGCTAGAGATAACGGCCTAGCCATGGCGATAGCCCTAATCCAGTAGATGGCCTCAAGGCCTGGGCAATCAAGGGCTCCCCAAGGCCCACTGCCCTCGAAGTTGCCATCGTTCAACCTCGATTGGCTTGTTGGCAGGGGAAGAAGGCAGACCTTTGATTGCCTTCCTAAGGAATCGGTGCTTGTTCCCTAGATGGGGTTCCCATCCCCAAGGGTTCCTCCTTGGAATCCGCAGGATCGGCTTGGGGGGAAGCTGGCCTCCATGCCGATGAAGGGGTAAGGCCTCCCGGGCCAAGTTCGTCCCTTTGGGTCGCAAGCCAGGCAAGTCCGAAAAGGGCTGGGGCGCTGGCTAGGAGCCGAGATTGGCCTTGGTTCCTTTCGCCTTTCTATCTCGATTGAGACCCTTTTTCGCAGCTGGCATCAGGGCCAAGGGGAAGCGGTACGACGTGGTAGTAGTTCCAATCCAAACCAATCCAATCCAAGCCAAGCTGGGCCATAAAAAAGCCCCGCAATTGCGGGGCTTTTGCTCAATCAGCTTTGATCAGTCGATTGACTACAGCATGGAGAGCTGTTTATTGGTGGTCTGCTGAAAACTCAGCCGACGCTCCAGACGCCACCTGAGATTTTCACCAGGGGAGACACGATCGCAGTGCTTGAGAGGAACCAGGCGAAGGCGGCCCCACCGCAGCCGCCCAGCCAGAAGCCGCTGGCGAATTCAGCCCAGCCGGCTTTGGTGAACAGGTCGGCCGGGGGGTTGTCGATGGTGGCGTCGGCGGGCTGCACGTTCGGGCCGTTGCCGGCGGTTCCGTAGAGGGACAGGCAGACGGTGAGGATCGACACCAGGCCGATGGTGGCCAGCAGGCCGGCGGTGCTGGCGTACTCGGTCAGGCGCAGGGGGCCGGTGATCGCGAAGGGGCCATAGAGGAAGAAGCCATGGGCCATGCCCACTTCCAGGCCGCGACGGTTCGGCGACAGGGAAGGGCGATAGGCGGGCAGGGCATTCAGGAACGCCTTGCTGAAGGAGCTGCTGTTGATCGGGGTAGCCAGATTGCCGACGGTCGGGTCGGCGACGGGGGTCACGGTCATGGGTTCAAGGAAGGAAGCGGTTGACTGGAGCGAAGCGGACCAGACTCAGTCGCTGGCTTCGATCACGTTGAACAGCAGGGCCATGGCAACCGCTGGACCGAGGATTCCAACAAGGGGGACAAACACCGAGGGAAGCCAGGCGGCGACAAAGTCTCCGGTCATCAGGGCAAGCCAATACAGTCAGCGCAGTTACTGTAAGAAGGCCTCCCGATCTGGCCCAGTGGGGGCTTGAGGGGCGACATAAAAGTTCAATCCTTGCCATGACCCAGGCCCTCTCCGGCGGCGCCGTTGCCCTTGTTCTGCTGGTGCTCTGGCTGCTGCGCCGGCCGAGGCCCCAGCTGATGCGCTCTACCGATGGGGCTTCCGTGGCGGCCCTGAACCGGGTCCAGATGGAGCTGGTGGTGGCTGGGTCTGGGGTCGAGGCCGTTCCTGGTCGGGAGTTGGCGCCTGAGGTGCCGCCAGGGAGGGGGCCTACGCCTGTTCCCGTGGGGTCCGCCGGCGCCGGGTCCGCCCTGGTGGGTTGGCAAACCCTTTCCCCCCAGCCCCGCAGCCTGCGGGAGACCAACGCCCTGCTGGCCTCCCTCAAGGCCAGCTACGCCCTGGGCGGATCGGCCCGGCGCCAGGCGCTGGAGACCTGTTTGGCCTGGGGCCATCGCTCGGCCCTGCCCCTGCTTCACCTGGGCCTGCGCGATGCCGATCCCGTGGTGGCAGGCCTGGCGGCCCGGGGCCTGGATCGCTTCCGCGGCCGCAGCGGCCCCTCCTCCCGGCCGGCTCAGGCCGCCAGGCTGCCCCGCAACGTCGCCCGCACCCGGTAGATCGGCCGCCCCTGGCTTTCGTGGTAAGTGCGCATCTGCAGCTCCGCCAAGAGGCCGAAACAGAACAGCTGCACGCCGCTGATGATCGCCAGCACCGCTGCCAGCAACAGGGGTCTGGTGCCGATGTCGGCGCCGGTGAGCAGCTTGCCAGCCACCAGATAGCCGCCGATCACTACGCCCAGGGCCATGGCTGCCAGGCCCCAGAAGCCGAACACATGCATCGGCCGGGTGAGGAAGCGCTTCATGAACCACACGGTCAGCAGGTCCATCAGCACCCGGAAGGTGCGGTCGATGCCGTAATTGCTCTTGCCATGGCGCCGGGGCTGGTGGCCCACCTTCACTTCGGTGATTCGGGCGCCTTCGATGGCTGCCAGGGCCGGCAGGAAGCGGTGCAGTTCTCCGTAGAGATTGAGGTCGCCAACAAGTTCGCGCCGGTAGGCCTTGAGCGAGCAGCCGTAGTCGTGCAGCACCACCCCGGTGACCCGGGCGATCAGCTGGTTGGCGATGCGTGAGGGCAGCAGGCGGTTGAGCGCTCCGTCCTGGCGTTGGTGGCGCCAACCGCTCACCAGGTCGAAGCCCTGTTCCAGGGTTTCCAGTAGCAGGGGAATGTCTGCCGGATCGTTCTGGAGATCGCCATCGAGGGTCACGATCACGCTGCCCAAGCTGGCATCAAATCCTGCCGCCATGGCGGCCGTTTGCCCGTAGTTGCGGCGCAGCAGCACCACGACGAGTTCCGGTGTGGCCGCCGCCAGTTGGCGCAGGAGGGAGGCGCTGCCATCGCTGGAGCCATCGTCCACCAGCACCAGCTCAAAGCTGCGGCCCAGGGGCCGCAGGGCTGCGAGCAGTTGGGCCACGAGCTGGGGCAGGCTGGCCTCCTCGTTGAACAGCGGCACCACCACGGAGAGATCAGGCACCCATCCCCACTGCTGTTTGCAGCAACCTTGCAGGCAGCAACTTAGGTCGCGGCAGTTCGCAGCCCAGGGCCGAAGGGCTGGCAGGTCCAAGGCCCCCGCAGCCACCGCTGTCCTTCCAACCCAGGTCGACTCCCTCAGGCCAGGGTTGTGCCGTCATGGCAACGCTGCACCCGGCCCGCACCCCGCAGCTCCTGGCGGTAGTGGCGGCTGATCGCATCCTGGTGGTGCCTGTCCAGGCTGTTGATGGCCAGGCCGTTATGGCCATGCTCGCGGCCAGAGCTGTGCAGGTAGCGGCCCTGGCCGAGGTGGAGGCCCACATGGGTGCAGCGGTTGGGCCGGCCAAAAAAGATCAGGTCGCCCGGCTGCAACAGGCCATAGGTGCCTGGGCGCACGGCCAGCGGTTGGCAAAACCGTTCCTGCTGGTAGGCGTCGCGGGGGATCCAGATGCCGGCCTGGGCGAAGGCGGCCTGGGTGAAGCCCGAGCAGTCGTAATCGGGCCCCAGGCTGCCGCCCCAGAGGTAGTGATTGGGGCGGTGGCGGGCCGCTTCCGCGAAGGCCAACACCGAATCCAGCCGGGCCCTGATCGCGGCGCTGCCCCACATCTGGGGTGGCCGGGGGCTGGAGGCCCGGGCCTGGCCCAGGAGCTGGGCGGGATCGATCCAGCCGGGATAGCCGTCCTCCACTAGGCGCACCCTCAGGCGGCCGGCTCCAGCGGGATCGGCGCCAGTCACGGTGAGTTGGCGCCCGGCGGCGGCCTCGGTGGCCAGGCCCCGGCCGCTGGGGCGGCTGTAGCAGGGCAGGGCCGCCAGCAGGGTCCAGGTGGTTCCCCGGTGGAGGAGTTCGGGGGCCGCCGGGGTGCCTGGCGCCAGGATGCCTAAGTTCGTGAAAGCCACAGGCGGCGCCGATGGGGTTCTACAGCCCGGATGGGGCAATGGACGCGATCCTCGCCGATGGGATTGCGGCCCTAGAGGCGGACGGGCGTTCCAGCCTGAAGGACGACCTGTCGGTGACTTGGCTGCGCTACCCCAGCTCGCCCCTGGCGGCAGCCTGGGGCGATGGTTCCCAGGCCCTCGCCGTACACGGGGCCAGCTGGGCAGGCGAGCGGGCCCGCTATCCAGCCAGCGTGGTCAAACTCGCCTATCTGGTGGCGGCAGAAGCCTGGTTGCAACGCCAATGGTTGGAGCGCTCGAGTGAGCTGGAGCGGGCCCTGGCGGCCATGATCCAGGAGTCCAGCAATGACGCCACCGGCCTGGTTCTCGACCTGCTCACCGGCACCACCAGCGGCCCGGAGCTGCCGCCGGGGCCCTTGAGCAGCTGGAGCGAGCAGCGTCAACTGGTGAACCGTTGGTATGGCTCCCTGGCTTGGCCGGAATGGCAGGGCTGCAATGCCTGCCAGAAAACCTGGGGCGATGGCCCCTTTGGCCGGGAGCGCCAGTCCTACGGCCCGGATTTGGCCAATCGCAACCGGCTCAGCACGGATTTCACGGCAAGGCTGCTGCACGGGGTGATCAGCGGCGCGCTGGTGTCGCCCCTGGCCTGCCAGCGCATGCAGGCGCTGCTTGCGCGCAGCCTTGATCCGGAGTTGCGCCGCACCGATCCGGAGAATCAGGTGGATGGCTTCCTGGGCGCAGGCCTTCCTGCGACTGCCCGCCTCTGGAGCAAGGCCGGCTGGATGAGCCAGGCCAGACACGATGCGGCCTACATCGAAATGGATGGGCACCAGCCCTTTCTGGTGGTGGCCTTCAGCGAGGGACCCGCCCGGGCCGCCGATGCCAGCCTGTTGCCGGCCCTAGCCCAAAGGCTGGCGGAGGCTTGCAAGGCGTAAGCCCGGGGAAAGGCGTAAGCCCGGGGAAAGGCGTAAGCCCCGAGCGGTGGTGCGTCCAAGGCAACGTTTGCGGTCTTTCCTCTGGCCATCGCTGCCCCCTCGGGCTTTGCTTGGCCAGTGCTCCCCTGCCCGTTCCCATGGCCCTGATTCCCCGCTGGCGCTTCATGACCGATGGGGCGAAGGCCCTCACCAAGCGAACCGCCGTTTCCGCTGGGGTCCTGCTGGTGGTGGTCGTGCTGTTCAGGGCCCTGGTGCCCTGGATCCTGCTGGCGCTTGCCGCCTACTGGCTCTGGAAGGTCGTCAGCAAGTAAGTCCATCCTTCGCCAGGCAGTCCCCCTTGCCCTTCGCCCGGGGGCTGGGCTGGGGCCCTTCGGTTCAGGCGTCCTTGCCCTTGGCCCAGATTCGCTCCAGGGTTTGCCTGAATGGCTCCGTTGCGGCGGCTTGGCCCCCAAGATGGCGGCCCAGGCCAGTGCCGAGGCGCCAGAGTTTGAACCCAGCGGCGATTCCGAACACTGTCCAAGGCAGCAGGATCCAGAGGGGCTGCTCCATTAGGACCTCCTCCATTAGGGCCTTCTCCAGAAGGGCCTCCTTCCTGTCCAGCTCAAGCTGCTAAGAGCAAGCAAGAGCACCAGGTCCAGGCTCCTCGGATGTTTGTTGGGGTTGGCGCCCATGGCAGCTCCGTTGTTCATTGCCCAAGGGTTGAAATTCTTTGAGCAGGGCCCGATTGAGATGGTCATCGCACCCCACGACCAATTGGGGGTAGATGGTGCCGTCTTTGTAGGGGCCATAGGCCTGCGAGCACACGGCCCTGGTGGCGTCCTGCCACTGTTTGTAAAGTTGCGTCGAGATCTTCCGGCGTAACTGGAGATCCGACTTTTGCCAAGACTGTTCGGCGCAGTAGCGCATCTCCACGGTGTTTTCCCCTGGACACTGGATCGTTTGCGCCATGGTTTTGCCAGGGCTGCTCGGCAGCAGCAGCAGGCTAAGTAGCAGGAGGCGTTTCATGGTGATCGATGCCTTGCTCGAAAGAGGGGCTCCTGGGGCCCCGCTTGGAAGAATCACACGCTGGGGCCTGCGGAATCCGCAAAAGGGTTCCCAGGGCTGGTGGTCAACCTTTGGTCGGGTATCTTTCCGTCGATTGGTTTGACTCGATGGGATGGCATCGCTCTTCTTGATTCCCTTTGGAACCAGGCAAAACGAATGGGGTTTGATTTGATTTAAACGGTAAACGGCGAAAATGATCTTCGCAGTGTCAAAGAAAGGGACTCTTCCTCTGGCATTGCTTTAAAACGGAGAGGGAGGGATTCGAACCCTCGACAGAAGTTGCCTCCTGTAACTCCTTAGCAGGGAGCCGCTTTCAACCACTCAGCCACCTCTCCAGGGGCTTTGCCACCTTATCAGCGGGCTGCCCGGATCGCCCAGCCCTGGGGTGCCCTGTTGTGATCCCGGCGGCCACCAACCCGCCGTGGGCTTGCCTAGGGCGGGTTGGTGGCTGCGTTGCCCGGGTCAGGGGGGGCGGTCCCCATGGTGATCGGGCCCAGGGGCAGCACCTCAGCTGTCGGTGCCTAGGCGCGGCAAGCGGTGTTTGAAGCCGCAGAGGATCTCCCAGGGGATCGTGCCGCAGGCGTCGCTCCAGGTTTCCGGGCTGATGCCGGGGTCGAGGTCGTTTTCGCCGCCTAGCAGGGTCACGGTGGCGCCTAGCTCCAGGTCGGGGGCATCGGTGACATCGATCACCATCTGATCCATGGTGATTGCCCCCACCTGGGGCAACAGCCGGCCCCGGTGCAACACCTTGAGCCGGCCCGAGAGCAGCCTGGGCACCCCATCGGCGTAGCCGATGCCCACCACCGCCAGGCGGCTGGGCCGCTGGGTGATGAAGCGATGGCCGTAGCTCACCCCCACCCCCGCCGGCACCTCCCGCAGCAGGCTGACCCGGGCCCGTACCCGCATGGCCGGGCGCAGGCCGATGCCGCTGCCCAGGTGGGAGGCCGGGCGGTGGCCATAGAGGGCCAGGCCCACCCGCACCAGGTCGAAGTGGAGGCTGGGGCTGCGCAGGGTGCCGGCCGAATTGGCCAGGTGGCGACAGCCCGCCGCCAACCCCTGGTTTTGCACTTCCGCCAGCAAGCTTTCATAGCGCTGCAATTGCAGGCGGCTGAGGTCGTCGTCCAGGTTGTCTTGGGGGTTGAGCTCCTGGTCCATGGGGGCGTCGGCATGGGCCAGGTGGGAATAGATCCCGGCCAACTGGATCGAGTCCAGGTTGCTGATCGCTTGCGCCAGCCGGGGACCCTCCTGCCAATCGGCGCCCAGGCGGGTCATGCCGGTATCCACTTTCAGGTGCACCGCCATGGGCCGGCCACTGCCGCTGGCCAGGTTCTGGCAGAGCAGGGCCTCGCGCATGGTGCTGATCGTGGGCATCAGCTGGGCCTGCAGGCAGTTGCGCAGCTCCTCCGGTTGGATCAGGTTGCCGAGCACCAGCACGGGTTCCTGGACGCCTGCCTGGCGCAATTCCAGCCCTTCCCCCAGGGTGGCCACGCCGAAACAGCTGGCCCCACCCGCCGCCGCCGCCCGGGCCACCGGCACGGCCCCGTGGCCGTAGCCATCGGCCTTGACCACCGCCATCAACTGGCAGTCCGGGGCCATGGAGCGCCTGAGGGCCCGCACATTGGCACTGATCGCCGCCCCACTCACCTCCACCCAGGCGCGCTGGCGCGGGTGGGTGCCCAGCTCCGGCTGGTGGGAGCGGTCGGCTGGGATGGGGTCCGGGGGGGCCGGGGGGTGGCCGGGGAATTGGGACAAGCGGTCCGACATCAGCCAACGGTAGGCGGCATCACAGGGGCATCTGGATGGTCTCGTTAGCATGGTGGCAACCAGGCACGTGGGCATGGGCCGAGTACTCGTTCTCAATGCCTCCTATGAGCCGCTGAACATCACCACCTGGCGGCGCGCCTCGGTGATGGTGTTGAAGGGAAAAGCGGAAGGGCTTGAACACGACAGCGGGCGCCAGCTGCGGCCCGATGTGCTGCTGCCCACGGTGATCCGCCTGCGCCAGTTCGTGCGGGTGCCCTTCCGGCCCCTGGCCCTCACCCGCCGCAACGTCTTCCACCGGGACGGCCATTGCTGCCAATACTGCGGCTACGAAGGCGAGCAGCTGTCGATCGACCACGTGATCCCCCGCAGCCGTGGTGGTCAGGATGTGTGGGAGAACGTGACCACGGCCTGCCTGCGCTGCAACGTGCGTAAGGGCAATCGCACGCCGCGGGAGGCGGAGATGCCCCTCAATCGGGTGCCGCGGCGGCCTAGCAGCAGCCTGGCGTTTGAGGCCACTCGCCAGATGCGCGCTGGTCAACACGCCGAGTGGGCCAAGTATGTGATTGGCGTCGAGCAGGTCGCCTAACGACTGATTTGGCTTGGTTTGGCTTGGCTTGGCTTCAGCCGCTCTGGTCCGCTAGGGCTTCCAGTTGCCGCTGCTGGTCGGCGGCGATGCAGGCGCCGATCACATCGGCCAGCTGGCCTTGCAACACCGGTTCCAGGGCGAAGTTCCGGCCGAGGCGGTGGTCGGTGCTGCGGTTGTCCTTGAAGTTGTAGGTGCGGATCTTTTCGCTGCGGTCGCCGCTGCCCACCTGGGCGCGCCGCTGGGAGCTTTCCTTGGCATTGGCTTCGGCCAGCTGGAGCTCATAGAGCTTGGCCCGCAGAATCTCCATGGCCCGTTCCCGGTTCTGCAGCTGGGAGCGCTGCTGGGTGCAGAACACCCGGATGCCGGTGGGTTTGTGCAGCAGGTCCACCGCCGTTTCCACCTTGTTGACGTTTTGGCCGCCGGCGCCGCCGGAGCGGGCGGTGCTGATCTCCAGGTCGCCTGGATCGATCTGCACCTCCACCGGATCGGCCTCGGGCATCACGGCCACCGTGGCCGTGGAGGTGTGGACGCGCCCCTGGGATTCGGTGGCCGGCACCCGCTGCACCCGGTGCACGCCGGCCTCGTACTTGAGCTGGCTGTAGACCCCCGGCCCCTGGATCGCCAGGATCAGTTCCTTGTAGCCGCCGAGTTCGGCCTCCGAGGCACTCACCGGATCGACGCGCCAGCCCACGCTCTGGGCGTAGCGCTCGTACATGCGGGCCAGGTCGCCGGCCCAGATGCTGGCCTCATCGCCGCCGGCCCCGGCCCGGATCTCCAGCATCACGCTGCGTTCATCGCGGGGGTCGGTGGGCAGCAGGGCCAGGGTGAGCCGTTTTTCGATCAGCTCGATCTGGCCTGCGAGGCTGGCCAGTTCCTCCTGGGCCAGGCTTTCCATCTCCAGGTCGCCGCGGTGCTCCTTGAGCAGGCTGCGGGCCTCGAGTTGCTGCTGCTGCAGGTGTTGCAGCTCGCCGTAGTCGTTAACGAGCGGTTCGAGCTTGGCCCGCTCCCGGGCAATCGGTTCGAGCTGGCTGGGGTCCGCCGCCACCGAGGGATCGGCCAGTTGGCGCTCGAGGCTGGCAAAGGTGCGGCAGGCCGTCTCCAGCCGTTCACTCAGAAAGGAGGTGTCCATGGCTCGGGGCCCCCGCAGGGACAGCAAAAAGCCGGATGCCCTGGAGCATCCGGCGGCGTACAAGGGGGGAACTGCGCGTTCCGACCTCAGGCTTCGGTGCTGGCGGCTTCGGGGGCCGTCTCTGCAGCTGCCTTTTCGGCCGCCGCGACGGCGCTGGGGCTGCCACCCATGCCGTACTTGCGCATAAAGCGATCCACCCGGCCCTCGGTGTCGAGGATTTTCTGGGTGCCGGTATAGAAGGGGTGGTTGCCACTCCACACGTCGACGTGGAGCTCGGGCGAGGTGGAGCCGGTGGTCATGACCACCTCTCCATTGCAGATCACCTTGGCATCGGGATACCAGGTGGGATGGATGTCGGGCTTGGCCATGGCGAAAATCAGCGCTTGGAGAACTGGGGAGCCTTACGGGCTTTCTTCAGACCGTACTTACGACGCTCCTTGGCGCGGGGATCGCGGCTGAGGTGGCCTTCGGTCTTGAGGGGCTTGCGGTTGTCGGGGGACAGGTCGCAGAGGGCCCGGGCCGTACCCTGCTTGATCGCATCGGACTGGCCGGTGAGGCCGCCGCCGCGCACGTTAACCAGCAGGTCGTACTCGCTAGAAAGGCCCAGGGTCTGGAGAGGAGCCTTCACCGCCGCCAGGTAGGCGGGGTTGTAGTTCAGGTAGTTGTCGCCGGGGCGGCCATTAATGGTGATGGCGCCGGTGCCGGGGACCACCCGAACGCGGGCCACGGAGGTCTTGCGACGACCCGTTCCCCAGTAGACGACGCGGTTGTTGGAGGTGCTCATGATGCGGTGGTGGCGGGATCGAGCGCGAGAACCTTGGGTTGCTGGGCAGCGTGGGGATGCTCCACACCCTTGTAAACCTTCAGCTTGCGGAACAGCTGGCGGCCGAGGGCGTTGTGGGGAAGCATGCCCTTGATCGCTTTCTCGATGATCCGCTCGGGCAGGCGGGCCTGCAGGGCGGCGAAGCTTTCGGTCTTCATGCCACCGGGACGACCGGAATGGCGGCGATAGACCTTCTGGGTGGCCTTGTTGCCGCTCACCTTCACCTTTTCGGCATTGACGATGACGACGAAGTCACCGGTGTCGAGGTGGGGGGCGTAGTTGGGGTTGTTCTTGCCCCGAAGAACTTGGGCGACCTCGCTGGCGAGGCGGCCCAGGGTTTGATTCTCCGCATCCACCAGAAACCACTGGCGGTCGGAAGCATCAATGTTGGGGACGAGAGTCTTGTTCATCGCGCCGGCGGGCCGGATCGGGGTAGCGCGCCATCGGGGGAGATGGGGCTGGACAGGGAACGGCAGCTCACCTGAGCGGGCAGGTGGCAGAAGCTCGTACAAACGACCTTACCTCTTCGGCGTCCCGGGCCTGGGGGCCAGGCTCGGGCGAGATCGGGGCTCGATCGATTGCACGGGGGGCCTGGATCGCTTGATCGGCCCTGGGTTTGGGAATCTCCTTGGAACCGGGCTGCCTTGAAGGGGGTACCCAGGTTCAGGGGCCAGGCTCCGCGGCTGGGCCGGGAGCGTTGGACCCAAGACAATCGCTTGACCCAAGCAAATACCGTGGTTGACTAGCGTACCACGCCGCTTTTGGGAACAGCGGTTCGGGGTAGCCAACCCGCAGCAGGCAGAGCCCCTGGGGAGGCGCAGCCTCCTTCACCTCCGAGCGGGCCTGGGTGCGCCAGCGCCGCTGGAAATCAGCCAGGCTCAAGCGCCCTTCGCCCACGGCCACCAGCTGGCCCACCAGCAGGCGCACCATGCCGTACAGGAAGCCGCTGGCCTGGATCTCGGCCACCACGAGGTCGCCCTGGCGCTCCAGTTCCACAGCCTGCACGGTGGTGCGGCCATGGGCGCGGCTGCTGCCGGCCCGCATGAAGGCGGAGAAGTCGTGCTCACCGAGCAGGTCGTCCAGGGCCGCCGCCATCAGGCCCTCATCGAGCCGGCTCTGGTAGCGGTGCCAGCTCCAGGGGCTGAGGAACAGGTTGGGAATCGCTCCGTTGTAGAGGGTGTAGCGGTAACGGCGATAGCGGGCCGAGAAGCAGGCGTGCCAGCTGGCGGGCACCTCCCGGGCGGCCCGCACCCGGATGCTGGCGGGCAGCCGGCCATTGAGGGCGGGTGCCCAGCGCTGGGCGGGGATCGGACCGGCCACATCGAAATGGACCACCTGGCCGGCCGCATGCACGCCGCTGTCGGTGCGGCCGGCGGCCACCGCCGTGGCGGGCCGGTGGGGGTCGAGCTGGGCAATCGCCCCTTCCAGGGTCTCCTGGACGCTGGGGTGGTGGGGTTGGCGCTGCCAGCCGCAGTAGGCGCTGCCGTCGTATTGCAGGCAGATGGCGATGCGCCGGGTGCCCGGGGCCCCTGGGCCTGGATCGACGCTGGGGCCGGCCCCGGGGCTGGCGCTGGCCTCAGGGCTGGTGCTGGTTGGACTGGGCTGGACGAGCGAGGGATCCATGAAAAAGCCGCGATGGAGGTGAGTCCAGCGCGGCAGAGGGGTTGGGGGGAGAAACCGGGGGCCGCTGCCGCGGGGGCGAGGGGGCCTGGTACTCAGACCAGCTCGATGATCGCCATCTCGGCGTTGTCGCCCCGGCGGGGCACCGTGCGGATGATGCGGGTGTAACCGCCGTTGCGGTCGCCGTAACGCTCCTGGGCCTTGTCAAACAGGGCGTGCACCAGCTGCTTGTCGTAGATGTAGCCAATCGCCCGGCGGCGGGCGGCCAGGGTGCCGTCCTTGGCCAGGGTGATCATGCGCTCCGTCTCATCGCGCAGGGCCTTGGCCCGCGCTTTGGTGGTGGTGACGCGACCTTCGCGGATCAGCTGGGTGGCCAGACCGCGCAGCAGGGCTTTGCGTTGGTCGGCGGGGCGTCCCAACATGGGGACTCGGCACTGGTGGCGCATGGGTCTGGGGCGAGAAAGCGATTCGGGCGGTGGTGCGGCTCAGGGCTGATCGGCAGGGGGTGCCGGAGCTGGCCGATCAGGCGGTGGTGCGGCTCTGGGGCAGGGAGATGCCGATGCGCTCGAGGGCTTCGATCACCTCGTCGGCCGACTTGGAACCGAAGTTCTTGATCTCGAGCAGGTCTTCGTAGCTGAAGCCCATCAGGTCGGAGACGGAATTCACCTGGGCCCGCTTGAGGCAGTTGTAGGCGCGCACCGACAGGTTGAGCTCCTCCAGGGGGATCTGGGCCTCAGCCGAAGGCTCGGGCTCCAGGCCGGGTTCGTCAGCCATGGTGAGGCTGGCGAGGGGCTGGAACAGGGCGATCAGCTGGTTAGCGGCCTGGGCCATGGCGTCGTCAGGGGTGACGGAGCCATCGGTTTGGATTTCCAGGCGCAGGCGCTCGCGGGCCGAGCCGCCTTCACCCACGGCGGTTTCATCCACCGTGTAGTTGACCCGGCGCACGGGCATGAACACCGCATCGATCTGGAGCAGGTCGATGGCGCTGCTGTCCTCGTGGCGGCGATCCACGGGGCGGTAGCCGACGCCCCGCTCCACATGGACCTCGAGCTCCAGACCGAAGCCTTCGGCCACGGTGGCGATCGGCCGGTTGCCGTCGATCACCTGAACCTGGGAGGAAAACTGCAGGTGGGAGGCCGTGACGGTGGCAGGACCGGTGACGACCAGCCGGCCGATCTCAAGCTCGCGGTTGCGGCTGTTGACGGCCACTTCCTTGCAGTTGAGCAGGATGTCGAGCACGTCCTCGCGGACGCCCGGCACGGTGGCGTATTCGTGGTTAACCCCGGCAATGCGCACCGCCGTAATGGCGCTGCCCTCGAGGGAGCCCATCAGCACCCGCCGCAGGGAGTTGCCCAGGGTGATGGCCTGGCCCCGATCGAGGGGCCCGATCACGAACACGCCCGTTTGGGAACGGTCTTCGGCGATCTGGTGCTCGACCCGATCAATCTGATACTGCAGCACGGTCTGAGGCTCAAAAGGAAAGAATTGGGCCCGCCTGGGGCCTGGGGCGCCGGTCTGGATCAGACCCGGCGACGCTTGGCGCGGCGGCAACCGTTGTGGGGCAGCGGCGTGACATCCCGGATCAGGGTGATTTCCAGGCCGGCCACCTGCAGGGCGCGGATCGCCGTTTCACGGCCGGAGCCGGGGCCCCGCACCAGCACTTCGATCTGGCGCATGCCCTGTTCCAGGGCGCGACGACCGGCGGCTTCCGCCGCCGTTTGGGCCGCGAAGGGGGTGCCTTTACGGGCCCCTTTGAAGCCACTGGCGCCGGCCGAGGACCAGGAGATCACCTCACCGGCCGTGTCGGTGATCGACACGATCGTGTTGTTGAAGGTGCTCTGGATGTGGGCGACACCGTTGGGCACGTTGCGCTTGGTCTTCTTCGCGCCTGATTTTTTGGCTGGCTTGGCCATGGACCTGGGGGTAGGGGAGTCGGGAGAGGAGCCGCTCGATGGGGCTCAGTGGGCGGCCTATTTCTTCTTGCCAGCCACGGTTTTGCGGGCACCGCGGCGGGTGCGGGCATTGGTGCGGGTGCGTTGGCCCCGAACCGGCAGGCCGGCCCGATGGCGACGACCACGGACGCAGCCGATGTCCTGGAGGCGCTTGAGGGCCATGCCCTCCTGGCGGCGCAGGTCGCCTTCCAGGGTGAAGCTTTCGACGGCGGCGCGCAGTTTCTGCACGTCGGCGTCCTCCAGATCCTTGACCCGGATGTCCGGGTTCACGCCTGACTTGGCAATGATTTTCTGGGCCCGGGTCAACCCGATGCCATACACGTAGGTGAGAGCAATCTCGATCCTCTTGTCACGAGGAATGTCGACACCGGCGATCCGAGCCACGAAAAAACGATCAGTTGGGCAGTTGGGGCCCAACCGGAGGCGGTTGGGCGGGGGTGGGTTCAGCTCAGGGGCCCGATTGGGCCTGACTTGAGTGGACCGTGGAGCGGGGCCTGCAGGTGCAGGACCGAACCCAGGTGGGCCGGAGCCGACTTGGGAGCCTGGGGCTGCCGTTTAGACAGGGATCCAGAGCGTTGGATGGAACGACAAGGGACTCAGGGTTGGATCAACCCTGGCGCTGCTTGTGCTTGGGGTTGGTGCAGATCACCATCACCCGACCATGGCGGCGGATCACCCGGCACTTGTCGCACATCTTCTTGACCGAGGCACGCACCTTCATGGGTGTGGGCTCTCCAATTTCCAAACGACGACCCTACCACATTGGTCAACGGGTCAGCTCCTGGATCCGAGCTGCAATGGCCTCGACGCTGCCGGAGGCCTCGACCGGTTCCAGCAGCTGGCGCTGGCGGTAGTAGCTGATCAGGGGCTCGGTTTGCTGCCGGTACACCTCCATCCGGTGGCGGATCACCGCCTCGTTGTCGTCGGCCCGGCCCCGGCCCAGCAGGCGCTGGATCAGCAGGTCGTCGTCGAGCTCCATCAGCACCACCAGCTCGATCTGCTGGGCCAGCTCCTCCAGGAGGGCGTTGAGGGCTTCGGCTTGCACCAGGTTGCGGGGAAAGCCATCCAGCAGCCAGCCGCCGCCGTGGCCCTCCAGGCGGCTGCGCACGATCGCCAGCACCAGCCCATCACTCACCAGTTCGCCCCGGGCCATCACCGCCTCCGCCTCGCGGCCCAGCTCCGTGCCCGCGGCCACCTCAGCCCGCAGCAGGTCGCCGGTGGAGAGGTGCAAGAGCCCTTGGCTGGCGGCCAGGCGCTCGGCCTGGGTGCCCTTGCCGGCGCCGGGGGGGCCAAGGAAGAGAAGGCGTTGTTTCATCAAGGGCTTGCGAAGGGACGGGGGAGAGCCAGGCCGGGATGGCTCAGGAGCCCAGGCTCAGGCCCGGGAGCGGTTTCAAGGGCGGATCGGGGCGCTGGCCGGCTCACTGCCGCACCATGCCCTCATAGCGCTGGGAGATCACGTAGGTCTGCACCTGTTTGGCGGTGTCAATCGCCACACCCACCAGGATCAGCAGGGAGGTGGCCCCCAGGCCCTGGAAGGTTTTCACCTGGGTGGCCGATTCAACCGCCGAGGGGATGATCGCCACGGCACCCAGGAACAGGCCCCCCAGCAGGGTGAGTCGGTTCTGCACCTTGCCGAGATAGAGGGCCGTGGCCGAACCGGGTCGCACCCCCGGCACGGCGACGCCGGAACGCTTGAGGTTGGTGGCGATATCGATCGGGTTGACCGCCAGGCTGGCGTAGAAGAAGGAAAAGCCGCAGATCAGGGCAAAGAAGAGCAGGGCATAGAGCCAGGGGGTGCTGCTGTTGGGGCTGAGGTAGCCAGCCGCCTTGATCAACCAGGGGGCCTTGGTCATGTTGGCGATCGTCAGGGGCAGGAACACCACCGCCGAGGCAAAGATGATCGGCATCACGCCGCCGGCGTTGAGCTTCAGCGGCAGGTAGCTCTGGCGGGCGGCCAGCAGGTTGGCGCCCCCCACCTGGCGTTTGGCGCTGATGATCGGGATGCGCCGGTTGCCCTCCTGCACAAAAATGATGCCCACAATCGTGACCAGGAACACGATCACAAGCACCACAATGCCGCCGACGGTGCTGCGGTCGCCGCTCTGGGCCAGTTCAATCGTGGAGCCCAAGGCCTGGGGCAGGGTGGCCACGATGTTGACGAAGATCACCAGGGAGGCCCCCTGGCCGATGCCCCGTTCGGTGATCACCTCACTGATCCACATCACCACCATCGAACCCGTCACCAGGGCCAGGGAGGTCTGCACCACAAACACCAGGTCGGTGGTGCCGGCGGAGGCATAGGGCCGCAGGATCAGGGCAAACACGATGCTTTGCAGCAGGCCCCAGCCCAGGGCCACATAGCGGGTGATCTGGGCGATCTTGCGCCGTCCGGCCTCGCCCTCATTCTTTTGGAGGTCCTCCAGCTGGGGCAGGGCGGCCGTGAGCAGCTGCAGGATGATCGAGGCGTTGATGAAGGGCAGGATGCCCAGGCCGAACACCCCGAGGGTGGAGATGCCGCCGCCGGTGAAGATGTCGAGGAAGCCAATCAGTTGGCCGCCCTTGGCGATGAAGTCCTGGAAGGCGAGGCGATCGATGCCGGGCACGGGGATGTAGATCCCCAGCCGCACCAGCAGCAGCAGCCCCAGGGTGACCAGCACCCGGTCGCGCAGGGCCTTGGCCTGGAACAGTTGGCTGATGATTTCCCCGGCACTGGGATTTCGGCCCCGGCTTACGAGCATGGTGACGACAAGGGGTGGGGAAGGGGGAGGGAGAAGGGGCGGAAGCGAAAAAAAACCGTCTGCCCGGCCCTAGGGGCATGGCAGACGGAAAAACCTTAGGAAAGGGCGTCCAAAGGCGGATCAGTCGGTGACGTCGCAGCTGCCGCCGGCCGCTTCGATCTTGGCCCGGGCACTGGCGGTGAAGGCTGCCGCCTGAACGGTGAGCTTGACGGCCAGGTCGCCATTGCCAAGCACCTTCAGCGGGTACTTGGGACTGGTGACAATGCCGGCCTTCACCAAGGAATCCAGGGTGACCGTGCTGCCAGCCTCCAGATCAGCCAGGTTCTCCACGTTGATGACGGTGAAGTTCTTGGGGTTGATCAGGGTGAAGTGCTTGAGCTTGGGCACGCGCCGGTAGAGGGGCATCTGGCCGCCCTCGAAACCGGGGCGGGTGGGACGGCCCGAGCGGGACTTCTGACCGCGCATGCCGAAACCACAGCTGGCGCCCTGGCCGGCGGCGATGCCGCGGCCCTTGCGGGTCTTGCGGCGACGGGATCCAGCCTGGGGCTGGAGGGATTCAAGACGAAGCGTCATGGCGGTTCTCAGGAGTAGATCTGCTCAAGGGAAATGCCCCGCTCCTTGGCGGTTTCCTTGTGGGTGCGCAGCCCCTGGAGGGCTTCCATGGCGGCGCGGGCATTGTTTAGTGGCGTTTTCGAGCCGAGGCGCTTGGCCAGCACGTTTTTGATGCCGGCGAGCTCCAGCACCGTGCGAATCGAGCCACCCGCGATCACCCCGGTACCAGGGGCAGCCGGACGGATCAGGACGCTGGCGGCGCCATCGCGGCCATTGCTGAGGGTGGGGATCGAGCTGTGGCGGGTGAGGGGCACCTTGACCAGGTGCTTTTTGCCATCGGCGACGCCCTTGCGGACGGCTCCGATCACATCACCGGCCTTGCCCACACCGACGCCCACCTGGCCGCGCTCGTTGCCGACGACAACGATGGCTCGGAAGCTCATTTTTTTACCGCCTTTGACGGTCTTGGAGACGCGGCGGATTTGCACCACCCGTTCCTGCCATTCGGAGTCACGCTCCTGGCCCCGGCGGTTGTCGCGGCCGCGGCCGCCACCGCCGCGGCGGTCGCCGCCGCCCTTGCCTTCACCGCCACGGCCGCCGCCGCCACCACCGCCACCGCGGGTCGGTTGACCCTCGGCTGCTGCGGGCACGTCGGACGCCGCCGGAATGTCGCTGGACTGGATTTGATCGTTGGTTTCGGTCATGGTGAGAGCAGGGATCAGAACTGAAGGCCCGCTTCCCGGGCGGCGTCAGCCAGGGCCTTGACCCGGCCGTGGTACAGGTTGCCGCCTCGATCGAAGACCACCTGCTGGATGCCCTTGGCGAGGGCGCGCTGGGCAACCAGTTCGCCGACGGCCACGGAGGCATCGCAGGTGGCACCGGTTTTGACCGTGACGCGCAGATCCTTGTCGAGGGTCGACGCGGAGCAGATTGTGCTCTGGGCGTCGTCGTCGATGAGCTGGGCGTAGATGTGGTTGTTGGAGCGGAACACAGCCAGGCGTGGACGCTCGGCGCTGCCGTTGAGGTGGCGGCGCAGGCGACGGTGACGCTTCTGGGTCTGCTGTTTGCGGGAAAGGGTGGCCATGGGGATGCAGGGTAACGGCGATCAGGCAGATCTCATTTCTTACCGGTCTTGCCGGCTTTGCGGAGAATCTTCTCGCCTTCGTACTTGATGCCCTTGCCCTTGTAGGGCTCAGGGGGACGAATGGCCCGCACCTTGGCGGCTTCGTTGCCCACGATCTCCTTGTCGGCGCCAGACACCAACACCGTGGTGTTGCCATCGACGGCGAAGGTGATGCCGGCGGGGGGATCCATCTCGACCTGATGGCTGTAACCGGCGCTCACCACCAGCTTTTTGCCCTGAAGGGCGGCGCGGTAGCCCACGCCGACGATCTCGAGCTTGCGGGTGAAGCCCTGGCTCACCCCTTCGACCATGTTGGCCACGAGGGTGCGGCAGAGGCCATGGCGCTCGCGCGAGCGGCGGTTGCTGCTAGTCGGGCTCACCACGATGGTGTTGCCGTCCTGGGCAACGCTCACGCCTTCGGGCAGTGTGCGGCTTAATTCCCCTTTGGGGCCCTTCACGGTGACAGCGAGGCCGTTGAGGCTGACGCTGACCTTATCGGGAACAGAAATTGGTGCTTTACCAATACGAGACATGGAAACCTCCCAGATCAGTAGACGTAGCAGAGCACTTCGCCGCCCACGCCCTGCTTGCGGGCGTCACGGTCGCTCATCACACCTTTGGAGGTGGAGATGATGGCAACACCGAGACCGCCCAGCACTTTGGGGAGCTGGCGGGTGTTCTTGTAAATCCGCAGCCCGGGCTTGCTCACCCGTTGCACGGAACGGATGGTCGGCAGGCGGTGTTTGCCGCTGTACTTGAGACCAAGCACGAGGGTGGTCAGCACGCCTTCTCCTTCTTCGGAGATGTCGCTGATGAATCCCTCCTGCTGCAGCACTTTGGCAATGCTGCGGGCCATGCGCGAGGCAGGCACCTTGGTGGTCTGGTGGCGCTTCTCACTCGCATTGCGAATGCGAGTGAGCATGTCTGAAATTGGGTCGTGGTTGGCCATGGGTCGGGTCCGAGGAGGGCTCAGTTGCTGCGGAACGGCATTCCCATCTCGCGGAGGAGGGCCCGGCCCTCTTCGTCGTTACGGGCACTGGTCACGATGGTGATGTCCATGCCCCGGATGGCGTCAATCTTGTCGAAGGAGATCTCCGGAAAGATGATTTGCTCGCGGACACCCAGGGTGTAGTTCCCCCGGCCGTCAAAGCTTTTCGGGCTGACGCCGCGGAAGTCACGGATGCGGGGCAGGGCCAGGTTGATCAGGCGCTCCAGGAAGGCATACATGCGGTCGCCGCGAAGGGTGACAGCAACGCCGATGGGCATGCCGGCACGGATCTTGAAACCGGCGATGGCTTTCTTCGCCCGGGTCACCAGGGCCTTTTGGCCGGTGATCGTGGCGATTTCCTGGATCGAGGCCTCGAGCGCCTTGGCGTTCTGGGCGGCCTCACCTAGGCCCCGGTTGATGGTGACCTTGAGCACCTTCGGGACTTCGTGGACGTTCGAGAGATTGAGATCTTTCAGCAACTTGGGCTGGATCGTCTCCCGATAGCTCTGTTTGAGGGACATGGCGGGGGGAAGGGGGTGCGCTTCTGGGCGTTGTCAGAAGGCGGACGGGATCGGGTCAGGGGATGGGGAATGGGACAAAACGCGGGGGCTGCTCAAGGGAGCAGTTCACCGGTTTTCTTGAGGCGGCGCTGTTTGGTGCCGTCTGGGTTGACAACGATCTCGACGCGGCTGGCCACCTTTTTATCGGTGGAATACAACATCACATTGGAGGCGTGCAGCGAGGCTTCCTCGGTGACGATGCGGCCTGTCTCACCTTCTTGCGTTGGCTTGACATGGCGGGTGCGCAGGTTGATGCCCTGCACGATCACCCGGTTTTCCGTGGGCAGGGTGCGCAGGACCTCACCGGTCTTGCCCTTGTCCTTGCCGCTGATCACTTGGACGGTGTCGCCCTTTTTGACGCGCATCTTGATGCGCGTGGTGGGCTTGGCCTGGGGGGTTGCGGTTGCCATGGTCAGATCACCTCGGGAGCGAGGGACACGATCTTGGTGAAGTTCCGCTCCCGCAGTTCACGGGCGACGGGACCGAACACGCGGGTGCCCTTGGGGTTGTTGTCGTTGCCCAGGATCACGGCGGCGTTGTCGTCAAACCGGATCGAGTTGCCGGTGTCGCGGCGCAGGGTGGCGCGGGTGCGCACCACAACGGCCTTGACCACATCGGACTTCTTGACGCCCATGTTGGGCATGGCGTCTTTGACGGCGGCCACGATCACGTCACCGACGTGGGCATAGCGCCGGTTGGTGCCGAGCACCCGGATGCATTGGATGCGCTTAGCGCCGCTGTTATCAGCGACGTTTAAGTAGGTTTCCTGCTGAATCATCGGTAGGGACTCCTCAGCTGGCGCTGGATGGGGACAGGATCTCAGCCACGGCCCAACGTTTGGTGCGGCTGAGGGGACGGGTTTCGGTGATGCGAACCCGGTCACCCACGCGGCAGGAATTCTCCTCGTCGTGGGCTTTGTAGCGGGTGGTGCGGCTGACGGTCTTTTGATAGATGGGATGGGGGAAGCGGTTTTCGACCGCCACCACCACCGTTTTTTCCATCTTGTCGCTGACGACGGTGCCGACCCTTTCCTTGAGTGCCATGGCGTTTCAGTGGGGGTTCAGGAGGCGACGGTGGCGCGGCTGCGCTCCGTTTTCACCGTCATCAATTGGGCCAGCCGGATGCGGGCAGCTTTGAAACGGTGGGGTTTTTCGAGCCGGCGGGTGGCCTGCTCGAAGCGCAAGGTGAACAGCTCGCGGCGGATGCCGTCGATCTGGTCATTGATCTCGCCGTCGGTGAGCTTGCGGGCCTCGGCGATGTCGGGACGGGCCATGGTCAGGACTCCACGGTGACGGCGGGTTCTGGGCTGGCCTTGACGGCAGCGCCAGAGGGAGCTTGGTCGGCCAGGCTCAGGAACTTGGTCTTGATCGGCAGTTTGAACTGGGCCAGGCGCATGGCCTCCTTGGCGACTTCGGGGGTGAGTTCGGCACCACCCATCTCAAAGAGGATGCGACCGGGCTTGATCACGGCCACCCAGAACTCCGGGTTGCCCTTACCAGAGCCCATCCGGGTTTCGGCCGGGCGCATGGTGACGGGCTTGTCCGGGAAGATCCGGATCCAGATCTGGCCGCCCCGCTTGATATGGCGGGTCATGGCCCGACGGCTGGCCTCAATCTGGCGGGAGGTGATCCAGCCACATTCCTGGGCCTGAAGTGCAAACTCACCGAAGGCAATCGTGTTGCCCCGGGTGGCGACACCGCGCATGCGGCCCCGCTGCTGTTTGCGGAAATTGACTCTTTTAGGACTCAGCATGGTTCAGATTTCCTGATCACTCCTCGTTGGAGCGGTCTTCGAACTGTTGGGGCCGCCGATTCGCGCGCCGCTTGGGTGAAACACCCACCGGCTGCTTGTCGGATTGCCCTGGCAGCACTTCGCCCTTAAACACCCAGACCTTGATGCCCAGGACGCCGTAGGTGGTGGTGGCCACCTTGGTCGCGTAGTCGATGTCGGCCCGCAGAGTATGCAGGGGAACGCGACCTTCGCGGGTCCATTCGGTCCGGGCGATCTCGGCGCCGTTGAGGCGACCGCTCACCTGGATCTTGAGGCCGAGCACGCCAGCCCGTTGGGCCCGCTGCACGGTCATGCGCATGACCCGTCGGAAGGCCACCCGCTTTTCCAGTTGCTGGGCGATGTACTCGGCCAGCAGGAAGGCGTCGGCGTCGACGCGCTCCACTTCGACCACGTTGATGCGCACCTGACGGTTGCGATCGCCGATGGTCGTTTGGATGCCGGTGCGGAGGTCCTCAATGCCGGTGCCTTGGCGGCCGACAAGCACGCCGGGGCGTGCGGTTTTGAGTTCCACCTCAAGCTGGTCGGCCTTGCGGGCGATCAGCACGTCGCTGATGCCAGCGGCGCCGTATTTCTTGTGGATGAACTTGCGGATCCGGTCGTCCTCCTGGAGGAGGGTCGGATACGTTTTGCTGGGGGCGTACCAGCGGGACCGGTGTTCCTGGGTGATCCCCAGGCGCAGTCCGGTTGGATGGATCTTGTGTCCCATCGGTCGGTGTCCTCGGGGGTCAGGCGGAAGGAGCCACAGCAATGCTGATGTGGCAGGTCTGTTTCTTGATCGCGTAGGCGCGACCCTGGGCGCGGGGCCGGAAGCGCTTCAGGGACGGACCCATGTCGGCGCTGGCGGTGGTGATCACCAGGGAGGACGGATCCAGACCCAGGTTGTGCTCAGCGTTGGCCACGGCCGAACGCAGCACCTTGGTGATGGGTCCGGTGGAGCGGTAGGGCATGAACTCCAGCATGATCAGGGCGTCCCGATAGGTCCGACCACGGATCTGGTCGAGCACGCGACGCACCTTCGACACGGAGCCTCGGATGAAGCGCCCGTGGGCGAGTGCCTGGGTGGGGGATGGGTTGGCCATGTCCTAGCGACCTCCTTTCTTGTCCTTGATGTGGCCTCGGAAGGTGCGCGTTGGCGCGAATTCCCCGAGTTTGTGGCCCACCATCTGTTCCGTCACGTAGACGGGGACATGGGCCTTGCCGTTGTGAACGGCAATGGTGTGTCCGATCATCATCGGCAGGATCGTGGAAGCCCGCGACCAGGTCTTGATGACGGATTTGTCTTCGGCGGCGTTTTGCTTCTCAACCTTGCGAAGCAGGCTGTCGGCAACAAACGGACCTTTTTTGAGTGAACGTCCCATGGCGGTTTAAGCGAAAAGCAAAGCGGTGTGGTTCATCAGGAATCGCGTCCGCCACGGCTCCGCTTGGAGGTGCGGCGACGTTTCCGGAGCACAAACCGATTGCTGGGTTTGTTCCGCTTACGGGTCTTGTAGCCCAGGGCCGGTTTGCCCCAGGGGGTGACGGGACCCGACCGACCGATCGGTGCCCGACCCTCGCCACCACCGTGGGGGTGATCGCAGGGGTTCATCACACTGCCGCGCACTTCGGGGCGGCGTCCGAGCCAGCGCTTGCGGCCGGCCTTGCCGAGGCTGGTGTTGCGCACCTCGGCGTTGCCCACTTCGCCCAGGGTGGCGTAGCACTCACGGCGCACCAGGCGCACCTCGGTGGAGGGCAACTTGAGGGCGACGTAATCGCCCTCTTTGGCCATCACCTGGGCGCTGGCGCCGGCGGTGCGCACCATCTGGCCGCCGCGGCCGGCGTAGAGCTCCACGTTGTGGACGTTGGAGCCCAGGGGGATGGCCGAGAGGGGCAGGGCATTGCCGTTCTCGATCGGGGACTCGGGACCGGACACCACGGTTTGGCCGACGGCGATGCCGGCGGGGGCCAGGATGTATCGCTTCTCGCCGTCGGCGTAGAAGAGCAGGGCCAGTCGGGCGTTGCGGTGCGGGTCGTAGTGGATCGCGGCGACGCGGGCCACCACACCGAGCTTGTCGCGACGGAAGTCGACGATGCGATAGAGGCGCTTGTGGCCGCCACCTCGGTGACGGCAAGTGATCACACCGCGGTTGTTGCGGCCCTTACGGCGGTGTTTGGCCACCACCAGGCTGCGTTCCGGACGGCGCTCAGTGACTTCACTGAAGTCGCTGGCGACCCGGGTGCGGGTGCCTGGGGTAATTGGGCGGTACTTACGGATTCCCATGTCGGTTCAGACCCCTCAGGCCTCGGGGAAGAGCTGGATGGCGTTGCCCACGGCCAGGCGCACCACGGCCTTTTTCACCTGGGCGCGCTTGCCGGCGAAACGGCCGACGCGACGGCTGCGGCGCGGCGGATTCATGGTGCTGATGCCGACGACCTTGACGTCGAACAGTTGTTCAACGGCGGCCTTGATGTCGGGTTTGGCAGCCCGGTGGTCCACCTCGAAGGTGTACTGGTTCTGCTCAATGGCCCGGGTGGCCTTCTCGGTGATCAGGGGCCGGCGGATCACATCCGCAAGCCGGCCTGCAAAACGTTCAGTCATCGCCGTAGACCTCCTGAATCTTCGCGAGTGCCTCTTCGCTCACCACCAGCGAACTGGCGTGGAGCAGGTCGAACACGTTGAGCTGATCGGCGGCGATCAGTTTCACCTTCTCGAGGTTGCGCACCGAGAGGCGCACCACATCGCTGGGGCTATCGAGCACCACCAGCACCTTGGCGCCATCGGCAATGCCGAGACGGCCCAGGCCAGCGATGATTTCCTTGGTTTTGGGAGCGCTGAGACCCTCGGCAAAACCCTTCACCACCACCAGGTCTGCGCTGCGGCTCATCAGGGCCGTGCGCAGGGCCAGGCGACGTTCCTTGCGGTTCATCCCCAGGGTGTAGCTGCGGGGTTTGGGACCGAACACCACACCACCGCCGGGGCGAAGGGGGGTGCGGATCGAGCCCTGGCGGGCGCGACCGGTGCCTTTCTGCTTGTAGGGCTTGCGGCCACCACCGGCCACTTCGGCCCGGGTGAGCGTGCTGGCCGTGCCCTGGCGGGCATTGGCGAGTTGCCGAACGATGGCGCGATGCACCAGGGCGTTGGCAGTTGTTTCCTTGGCGACTTTCAGATCAAGGCTGGCCTTACCGGCTTCCTTTCCCTGCCAATCGCGGACGACACAGTTGACCATGGCTTACTTACGTCCTCCTCAATTCGCGGCTTTGAAGCCAACCCGTTTGGCGGGGAGGATGTTGAGCAGGGAGCCGGGTTTCCCCGGTACCGAGCCCTTCACCACCAGCAGGTTGCGTTCGGTGTCCACCTTGAGGATGACCAGGCCCTTGGTGGTGATTTGCTTGCCGCCGTAGCGGCCGGCCATGCGCTTACCGGGGTAGACGCGACCGGGGGTCGTGCCCGCACCGATCGAACCCGGTTCGCGGTGGTTCTTCGAACCGTGGCTCATGGGGCCCCGGCTGAAGCCGTGGCGCTTCTGCAGGCCCGCAAAACCGCGTCCCATGGTGTCGCCGCTCACATCAACCTTCTGGCCGGCTTCAAAGTCGGAGACGGTGATGCTGCTGCCCAGGGAGAGGCCCTCCACGCTGTCAACGCGGTATTCGCGCAGGTGGCGCAGGGGCTCGTCACCTGACTTGGCCAGGTGGCCCGCAGCCGGCTTATTCACGAGCTTTTCGCGAATGTCACCGAAGCCCAGCTGCACGGCGGTATAGCCGTCGGTGCTGGTGGACTTGAGCTGGGTAATGCGGCAGGGACCCGCCTCGATCACGGTGACCGGGATGGATTTGCCTGTGTCGTCGAAGAATTGGGACATGCCCAATTTCTTCCCAAGGATGCCGATGGACATAGAACTCTGAACAAACGCCAGCAGGACCACCTAGGGAAAGGACCGGTTCGGTCGTCCCTGAGGTGAAGCTGGTTCGATCGAGGCAGGCTGGAGAGGACCACCGGGGTGGCTCCCTGAAGGCGCTAGCGACGCTCGAAGCAGCAGGCTGGGACTTACTCATCCGGGCTGCTTGGTTGGGTTGGAATGAACCAGCCCAGCAGCGTGAGAAGCAGTTTCCCGGCGATGGCGCCAGCTCCGAAGAGCCGATTCCATGGCACTGGCCGAGGGAGTTGCCCCCAAGGGCAACCCTGTGCAATGCGCTGGAGGCCCGGCTAGCGGACGGGCACAGGCAGTAGCACAAGCAATCAATGTACCCCATGGACCGACACCCTTCTCTCGGCCCGATAACCGGGCTGGGGCCAACGGCTGCCGCGGTCCAGACCTGCAGCCCGTACTCCCCACAACCGGAAGGCTGCTGGCAAAGTGGGTGGATCTGCCCCGTCGACCTCCGCATGCCCCTGCTGCTCACCGGCCGCGGTTTTCGTCGGGATCTCGAGCGCTCCGGTGCCCTGGCCCTCTACGTCCCCCTAGAAGGGGGATCGGAAACGCGGTTGCTGCGGCGTCTGCGGGCCGCCGGCTACCGCGCCCAGATGGCCTCGGCTCGGGGGCTGGGCGATTTGGAGGCCTTTCTGTTCCAATCCCACGGCATTCGCCCGCCCCACCTGGGCCACCAGAGTGTCGGCCGCAGCGCCGCCGTCGGTGAGATTCAGCGGGTGATGCCCCAGTTGGGTGCCCTGTTGGAGAGCCCCCAGCCGATGCTGCTGTGGTTGCTCGAAGGTCAGGTGCTCTCCGCCGCCGAACGGGCCTCCCTGGTGGAATTCACCCAGCGCGATCGGCGCCTGAAGGTGGTTGTGGAGATGGGGGGTGCCCGGGCCCTGCGCTGGCAACCGCTCGATCAGGTCGCCGCCTGAGCCGGATGGCGCCGGAGCTGGCCCTGGCCCGGGGCCGGTGGGTCAAGTTGATCTGCGGAGCCAGCAACCACGACCTGGCGGCGATCGAAGACCTGTGCGCCCTCTACAGCCTGGTGGGCGTTGACTGCATTGATGTGGCGGCCGATCCGGCGGCGGTTGCCGCGGCGCGGCGCGGCATGGCCTGGGCCGAGGCCCAAAGCCAACGGCAGCCCCAGCTCAAGGACCAGGCCCGGGATTGCCAACCCCCCTGGTTGATGGTCAGCCTGAGCGATGGCGATGACCCCCATTTCCGCAAGGCCAGCTTCGATCCGCGCCTTTGTCCGTCGGATTGCCCCAGGCCCTGTCAGCGGGTCTGTCCGGCCCTGGCCATCGGCGCCGCGGGCGGGGTGGAGGCCGATCGCTGCTACGGCTGTGGCCGTTGCCGGCCCGCCTGTCCCCTGGGCCTGATTGGCGAGCACCAGACCGTGCTCAGCGCCGCCGCCGTGCCCGCCCTGCTGGCCGAGCTGCGCCCCGACGCGGTGGAGATCCATACCCGCATCGGTCGTGGCGAGGCCTTTGCGGCCCGCCTGCAGCAGGTGCTGGCCAGTGGCGTGCCCCTGCGGCGCCTGGCGGTGAGTTGCGGGCTGGAGCACGACGGGCCCGGGCCCGCCAGCGCCAGGCAGCTGGCCGCCGAGCTCTGGCAGCGCTTCGGCCTGCTGCGTCAGGCGGGTCTGCGGCCCCTCTGGCAGCTCGATGGCCGGCCCATGAGTGGCGATGTGGGCGTGGGCACCGCCCGGGCGGCGGTGGCCCTGCTGCAGGCGGTGCGCCCCTGGGCACCGCCGGGCCCCCTGCAGCTGGCGGGGGGCACGAATGGAGCGAGCCTGGCCTTGCTTCCCCCGGACTCCGGCGCCGCAGGGGTCGCCTTTGGCGGCAGGGCCCGCAGCCTGCTCCAGCCCCTGCTGATCGAGGCCGAAGCCCGGGGGGCGCCCCTGCGCGAGCAGGCCGACCTGCGCCGCCAGGCCCTCGATCTGGCCCGCGGCTTGGTGGATCCTTGGCGCCAGCGCCGCTGGTTAGAACAGGGGCCGGACGCGCAGAGCCCCTGATGGCCCTCCCATCGGCCCCTGGGCCCCAGCCCGATCAGCCCCTAGGGCTTCCGCTCGACCAGTCGCCTGGGGCCGCCGGTTGGGTTGGGCCCTCGGCGAGGGATCGGGTTGGAGGGTTTCCTGGAGAGCGCCCTGGGACTCTCCAGGCCGATGGGGCCAACCTGCAGCGGATGGCGGACGACCTCGATCGCCTGCTGGATCTGCTGCCCGAGCCCGTGCGCCTGGCCCTGGCAGCGCCCGAGGCCCGCGACCAATTGCTGGAAGTGGTGCTCGATCTGGGCCGCATCCCGGAGGCCCGCTATCCCGGCCGGGCCCTGGCCCTCGGCACGGCCGTGATCGAGCGCCGGGATTTGGGGTCTGTGGTTGAGCAGCTGGGCCCCTTCGGTGGCGATAACCGGGCCGGGATCGAGCGCACCCTGCATCGCATCAGCGCCATCCGCAACCGCACCGGCGAGATCGTTGGCCTCACTTGCCGGGTGGGCCGGGCCGTCTACGGCACGGTGGCGATGGTGCGGGACCTGCTGGATACGGGTCAGTCGCTGCTGCTGATGGGGCGGCCCGGGGTGGGCAAAACCACGGCCTTGCGCGAGATCGCCCGGGTGTTGGCCGATGAGCTGCAGCGCCGCGTGGTGGTGATCGACACCAGCAACGAGATCGCCGGTGATGGCGACATCCCCCACCCCGCCATCGGCCGGGCCCGGCGCATGCAGGTGGCCCGGCCGGAACTGCAACACCAGGTGATGATCGAGGCGGTGGAAAACCACATGCCCGAGGTCATCGTCATCGATGAGATCGGCACGGAGCTGGAGGCCCAGGCGGCCCGCACGATCGCCGAGCGGGGCGTGACCCTGGTGGCCACGGCCCACGGCAACGCCCTCAGCAACCTGCTTAAAAACCCCACCCTCAGCGACCTGGTCGGCGGCATTGAGTCGGTCACCCTGGGCGATGAGGAGGCGCGCCGCCGCCGCAGCCAAAAGACCGTGCAGGAACGGGCGGCCGAACCCACCTTCCCCCTGGCCGTAGAGATGCACAGCCGCAGCCTCTGGCTGGTGCACCGGGATGTGGCGGCCACGGTCGACCTGCTGCTGCGGGGCCAGCTGGCCCGACCCGAGCAGCGCCAGCTGGGGGCGGACGGCCAGGTGCTCGTTCAGGAGCCCGCCCCCGCCCAGCGGCCTGCGGCCAGCAGTGGCCCCTCCCTGTCGAACGCTTTCAGGTCCGATGGCGATCCCTTCGCCCCGCCTCCCCCCAGTCCCTTCGGCGTCCGGGCCCCGGCCCGGCCGCGCTTGGTGCCCCTGGCGCCGGTTCCCCTGCCCGATCCCCGCCGCCCCAGGGCACCCGCTGGCGCCAACAGGCATTTCCCTGCCGAAGGACCGCCTCCGTTTGCAGGGGCCCCTCTCGGCGGGACAAGCGCGCCCCAAACCCTCGGTTTGGCCCAGCCAGGCCCGGATCCCCCGGGCCCCCTGCGGCTCTATGGGGTGGGGGTCAGTGCCCATCTCTGGGACCAGGCCGTGCGCAGCCGTGACCTGGCCGTGCAACGGGTGGAGTCGCTTGAGCAGGCCGAGGCGGTGTTGGCGGTGCGCCAGCAGTTGGGCTTCGATCCCCAGGTGCGCAGGTCGGCCCATCGCCAGGGCCTGCCGATCCTGGTGATCAAGGCCGATACCCTGCCCCAGATCCAGCGGGGCCTGGAGCGGCTGCTCACCCGTCGCGGCGGCCCAGGCCAAGCCAGTCCACTCGAGGAGCGCCCTGGGACCCCCTGGGCGAGGGCCAGACCGGGGCCTGGCCCGCTCGCCAGCTCGCTTGGCGACTTGTCCAGTGGCTCCCCCAGCGGCCCCCTCAGCGGCTTCTTCAGCGGCTCCTTGAGTCGCCCGGACGACAGCCTGGAGGCCCTGGAGGAGTGCCGTCTGGCCGTGGAGCAGGTGGTGCTGGCCCAGGGGCGGCCGATCGAGCTCCTGCCCCGCAGTGGGCCCATCCGGGCCCTGCAGGCCGACCTGGTGGCCCGTTACCGGCTCGAGTCGGCCGTGTTCGGCCGCGGCGACCAGCAGCGCCTGCGGGTGTTCCCGCCCTGAGGGGCGGCGGGTGGGGGAAGCCGGGCAGGGCTGCTCGACTTTTCAGCCTTGGCCTGGTGCCTGGGCCTAGTTGGGGGCTCGGACGTTGACGAAGGTCGGCCCGCTGTGGGTAACTATCAGGGTGTTCAAGGGAGATTCAGCCGTCACGGTTCATGCCGTTGGCCGAGCTGTTTCGACCCACTGAACCTGTTGGGTCGTCGCCAAGTGGTAAGGCAGCGGGTTTTGGTCCCGCCATTCCTAGGTTCGAATCCTAGCGACCCAGTTTCAATCTCCTAAAAGGCCCTGAGCACAGCTCCCCTGCTGGTTTTTGACTTTGATGGGGTGCTGGTTGATGGCATGGCCGAATACTGGTGGAGCGCGCGCCGCGCCGCCCTGGAGCTCCAGCCTGGGCTTCAGCTGCCGTCCATGGCCCCGCCTGGGTTTGCCCTGTTGCGACCCCTGATTCATAAGGGCTGGGAGATGGTGCTGGCCGCCCTGGAGCTCTCCCGCCCCGACCTGGACCTGCAGGCCTATCTGGCCCAGTACCGGGGCCAGCTCCAGGCGGCCTTGGAGCGTTGGCAGTTGGCCCCCGAGCGGCTGCAACGGGCCCTCGAAGACCTGCGCCACCAGGCCCTGGCCCAGGATCGGGCCGCCTGGCTGGCCCTGCACCAGCCCTATCCGGGGGTGGTCAAGCGGTTGGCCCAGCTGGCCGCGGAAGGCTCCGACTGGGTCGTGCTCACCACCAAGGGCCGGGCCTTCGCCTGCGAGCTGCTGGCGGCCCATGGCCTGGAGCCCCGGGCCGTGTATGGCCACGAGCAGGGCAGCAAGCCCGAGGTCTTGCTGCGCCTGGGCCAGGAGCAACCTGGCCTGCCGCTCTGGTTTGTCGAAGACCGGCGCCCCACCCTCGAACAGGTGCGCGCCACAGCGGGCCTTGAGTCCGTGCGCTGCTTCCTGGTGTCCTGGGGTTACCTGGGTCCGCGGGATCGGCTGAACTTGCCCCCGGGGATCGCGCTGCTGGAGCCGGATCGCTTTGCGGCCCCCTTGGCGAGCTGGCCCTGATTCGCTAGGGTACGTCTGTACTAGGTTGCGGCCCCTCGGGCTGCCCTCCCCCGTTCGGCCCTCCCGGCTTCGGTGGCCGGATCCCCATCCCCAGTCCGTTCCCCTGGGACACCTGGCCCTTCCGGTGGCATTGGCTCCCGTGGGGTCGTCCCGGTGAACGCCTCCCCGTGAGCTCGCTAGCTGAACTCACGGGTGGCAACTCACCCTGGGAGAGCTGGTGCCGGCCTCGATTTCGGCTTCGGCTTTGCCGTTGCCCCGCCCTAGCCCTGCGGCCCATTCCATCGCTGATTCGCAGACATGCCTGCCGACGACAAATCCTCCGAGTCCAAAGCTGCCTCCGGCCGGGGGGCTGACGCCCGGGGCGCCGAAACACGCCTGGGCGAGACCCGGGGTTCGGATGCCCGCGCCGCCGGCGAACGGGACAAGGCCCTCGGCCTGGTGCTGAATCAGATCGAGCGCAATTTCGGCAAGGGTTCGATCATGCGGCTGGGGGATGCCTCCCGCATGCGGATTGAAACCACCCCCACCGGCGCCCTCACCTTGGACCTGGCCCTGGGCGGTGGCTATCCCAAGGGGCGGGTGGTGGAGGTCTACGGCCCGGAAAGCTCCGGTAAGACCACCCTCACCCTCCATGCCATTGCCGAGGTGCAGCGGCGCGGTGGTGTGGCGGCCTTCGTGGATGCGGAACATGCCCTCGATCCCGTCTATGCGGCGGCCCTGGGGGTGGACATCGAAAACCTGCTGGTGTCCCAGCCCGATACCGGCGAAATGGCCCTGGAAATCGTCGACCAGCTCGTGCGCTCCGCCGCGGTTGACATCGTGGTGGTGGACTCGGTGGCGGCCCTGACGCCCCGGGCGGAGATTGAGGGGGAGATGGGCGATCTGGCGGTGGGGGCCCAGGCCCGGCTGATGAGCCAGGCCATGCGCAAGATCACCGGCAATATCGGCAAATCCGGTTGCACCGTGATCTTCCTCAACCAGCTGCGCCAGAAGATTGGCGTCACCTACGGCAACCCGGAAACCACCACGGGCGGTAACGCCCTGAAGTTCTACGCCTCGGTGCGTCTTGATATCCGTCGCATCCAGACCCTCAAGCGGGGCACCGAGGAATACGGCATCCGCGCCAAGGTGAAGGTGGCCAAAAACAAAGTGGCTCCCCCCTTCCGCATCGCCGAATTCGACATCCTGTTTGGCCGCGGCATCAGCACGATCGGCTGCCTGCTCGACCTGGCCGAAGAAACTGGCGTGGTGGTGCGCAAGGGCGCTTGGTATAGCTACGAGGGCGACAACATTGGCCAGGGTCGCGACAACACGATCATCTGGTTGGAGCAAAACCCGGCGCCGAAGGACGCGATCGAAGTGCTCGTGCGCCAGAAGCTCACAGAAGGGGCCGATGTCACTGCCAACTCGATGAAGCCCCTAGCTGCAGCGGCGGCGGCAAAGCTGGCAGCGGCCGCAGCCGCAGCGGTGGAGGAGGCGACCCCCTTGGCGGTTGACTGACCGGCTGGCTGAGCGGTTGGCTGACCGCCCCTTGCTCGGCAAGCGCGTTGGGGGGCCCAAACCGCTCTCCAGCAAGGTTGGTGGGGGCCCACCGTGGCCCTTATGGCTCTTGGTCTTGGCAGCTCAGACTTTTGCCAACCGCTGAACACCACAAAGCCACCCAAGGCTTGGCCCTGGGTGGCTTTGTTTTGATCGATCCCAAACGTGGACCTTGGGCTGGCGAACAACCGTCCTCGGTTGGCCGTTAGGCGGCGATTTCCTGGGGGCCCAGGGGTTCGGCGGTCGGCACGGCGACCAGGCCTTGCACGACCCGGGCCACCCGGTCGAGCTCTTCGATCGCGGCTGCGCCCTCCAGCTTGATCAGCTCATGGCCGTTGCGGGACTCCACCCAGCTGATGCCGTCGTCGGAGACCAGGAAGCGCACCATGTGACCCTCTCCCAGGTCGGCCACGAAGGAGGCCCCTTGGCCGTCGCGTCCATCGCCGCAGACGTAGCAGGTGGCGGCATGGCCCTGACGCTGTAAACGGTCGGCCAGGGCGCGCAGGCTCAGCACCAGATCTTCGACCAGGGCTCGATAGTGCTCGGCGAGACGGGGAAACATGGAGCCCGGAGCGCAAATTCTGAAGGAATTCTAAGGATTGCGTCCTGGGGGTGTTGCAAGAGGTGCTGGATTCCCCACAGCAGCGCCGACCTTGCAGGCTCTGTCTGGGTTTGGATGCGGCTCCAGGCCCGCAGCGATCCCTGAAGGGCCCTGCTGACGGTCAGCCGTCCGCCAGGGCCCACCAGCCGGCGGCCGGCCCGATGAAGCGCACGGTTACCCAGAACACGAACAGGGCGCCGATGCCGATCCAGGCGCCGCGGGTGGTGATCGACACGAAACGCTCGCCCTGGTTTTGGGTCAGGGGTAGCCAGGGCAGGACCCGCGGCGAGGTGTCCTTGGCGGCCTTGCTGGGCCTGGGGCCGCGGGGGGCCAGGCCCTGGTCGCTGCGTCGTTTGGCTTCGCCCATGGCCTGGTCATCGATCGTCGTGGCCAGGCTAAGTCGGCCCCCCTGGCCAGGGGCCCTTGGGCTTGGGGGCGCTTGGGGACTCCGCCAGGCCAGCCCAAGCCCTAACCCGGGGCCGATTACCGGGGCAGCAGCCGATTACCGGGGCAGCAGCCGTGGCAGGGCCACCCAGGGTTCCAGGGCCGTCATCACCTGCTGGCCCCAGCCCCGGCGCCGCATGCGGCCATCGAGCACGGCCAGGCGGCCGCCGCTGCGGCGCAGGCTGGCCACCGCCCGCTGCAACCGGCCCAGGGCCTCGGGCAGGAGCAGCTCCCGGAACCAGTCCCGGCCCTGCTGGCGCAGGGCCTGAACCTGGGCGGCGGTGAGGGGAGATTCCAGGCTGGCCAGGGGCAGGGTGCAGGCGATCACCTGGCAGGGGGCGGGCAGGCGCGCCTGCTGGTCCAGCCACCAGCCCCAGCTGGCGCAGATCACGCCATTGCTGTCGGGGGCCGTGTCCTGGTGGACCACCCGGCTGCCGAATTCCGCCGCCAGACCGCTGGTGAGGCCCCGGCGTAGGCCCTCGTCATCCAGCAACACCAGGGTGAGGCCCTCCTGGCCCAGCACCAGCCGCCGCGCTTGCTCGAGCAGGTGGCCGGCGAAGTGGGGGCTGTTGGGCAGGGGCTGGCCGGCCGGGGCAAAGACGGGCAGGGGGTCCTGCAGGGGTGGATCGCCCAGGGCCACATCCACCTGGGGCCGGAAGCCAGCCCGGGAGCCAGCGCCGCCGGGACTGCCCAGGCGGCCGCCCCTGGGCAGTTCCCCCACCAGCAGGGTGCCGCGATTGGCGAACAGGCCGGCCAGGGCGGCCAGGGGATCGAGCGGTTGGCGGTGCAGTTGCCAGCGCAACAGGCTGGGGTTCACCGTGGCCCAGCTGACCCAGTCGCTGCCGCCACAGGCCAGCCATTGGGGCCAGGGTTCCGGCAGGGCCTCCATCAGCCCCAGCAATTGGCGTAAGGGGGCTTCCTCCTCCGGGCTCACGCCCACCTGCTCCACCGGCCCCTGGGGATGGGCGAAGATCCGGCGGCTCAGCCGTTCATGCAGGCCCAGCAGGCCGGCCGAGGCGCCGGGCAGGCTGCGGCGCAAGACCTCCCAGTCGTGGTTCTCGATCACCAGGCCCAGGGCGCTGCGCAATAGCAGCTCCAGGTTTTCGGCCTCGGGGATCACCAGCTGGCGATCCCCCAGGGTCTGGGCGCGCCAGGCCTGTACCAGCTGGCCGTGATCGAGCAGCCACAGCCGGGCCTGGGGCGGGGCTGCCGGGCCCTCCCAGCAGGGCAGGGTCAGGCCGGCGGCCTCGAGCCGGGGCAGCTCCACCTGTAGCAGCCGTTGGCGCAGCCCTGGGCTCACCACCAGGGCCAGGCCGGTGTCGGTGAGGGCGATGGGCACGAGTAGGGCCAGCAGCCAGCTGGGGTCGCTACCGGGGGCCAGGCGCACCAGGGTCTGGTCAGCGCGCCGCAGGCTGCGGGCCGCCAGGCGGCTGAGGGTGAGGTGGTGGGGCCAGCGGGTTTCCCCCTCCAGCCGGAGGAGTGCCTTGAGCTGCTGGTGGGCCAGGGCTTCCAACATGGGGCGATCGTAGGAAGCTGGGGCCAGCGAACTGGCGCATCGATGACCAACCGGTTCAGAGACGACCAACTGGTACTGCCATGACCAACGGGTTCAGCCATGACCAACCAAGGGGTTGGGCCGTGACCCACGTAGGGGGTCTGCCATGACCATTCCATGGCGCGAGCGTCCAATCGGTGTGGTGGGCCTGGGCCTGATTGGCGGCTCCCTGGCCCTCGATTTGCGGGCCCAGGGGTTGGCGGTGCAGGCCCTGGTTCACCGGCAGGCCACGGCCGAGCGGGCCCGCCAGCGCGGGCTGGCGGACCAGGTGAGCACCGATCCAGCCGTGCTGGCCGATTGCGCCCTGGTGGTGCTGGCCCTGCCCCTGGATCGCTTGCTCGAGCCCAGCGCCGAGCTGCTGGCGGCCCTACCGGCCGGGGCAGTGGTCACCGATGTGGGTTCGGTCAAGGGGCCGGTGCTGGATCGCTGGGGCGGCTGGCCCCGCTTTGTGGCCAGCCATCCGATGGCCGGCACGGCGCAAGCCGGGGTGGAGGCGGGTTTGACGGGCCTGTTTGCCGGCCGGCCCTGGGTGGCGACGCCCACGGACGCCACCGACCCCGAGGCCCTGGCGGTGGTTCGGGGGTTGGCCGAGGCGGTGGACGCCCGCTGGATCGAATGCCCGGCCGCGGACCACGACCAGGCCGTGGCCTTGATTTCCCATTTGCCGGTGCTGCTGGGGGCCGCCCTGATCGAGGCGGCGGGCCAGGCACCCCTGGCCCGGGCCCTGGCCTCCAGTGGCTTCGCCGACACCAGCCGCGTCGGCGGCGGTAACCCGGAACTGGGCAGCCTGATGGCTCGCTACAACCGCGAAGCCCTGCTGGCGGCCCTGGCCCGCTATCGCACCAGCCTGGACGGCCTGGAGCAGCGGGTGCGCGGGGGCGATTGGCCCGGGTTGGAGCAACGCCTCAGCCAGGCCCAGGCCCTGAGGCCCGAATTCCTCTGACCCCCCGGAGCGGCAGGGTTTCAGCGTCCCCGCAGTCGTAGGGCCCGGCCCCGGCCCGCCAGGAGCTGGCGGCACACCATCAGGGCGCAGAGGGACACCCCGGCGGTGCCTTCGCCGGGGTGGATGCCATCGCCGCAGAGCCATAGGCCTGGCAGGGGTGTGCGGCTGGCCAGGCCAAAGGGCCCGAAGCGATCCGGCTGCTGGCCGAGCCCGCCCACAAAGCCGAAGGGCCGGCCGGTCCAGTGGGCAAAGCCCCTGGGGGTGGCTAGCTCCTGGTGCAGAAACTGCCCAGGTGCGATGCCGAGCAATTCGGTGAGGCCCGCCTGGATGCCCCCTAGGGCCTGGGCTTTGCGGGCTCCATAGCTGGCCGGATCGAGGCCAAACCAGGGGCGCGCCGCCGTGAACACGCTGGCGATCACCGTGGCCTGCCCCGCCGGCGCCCGGCCATCCCCCTCGCGGCTGATCGACACGAACAGGTTGCCGGGATCGGCCCACTCCAATTGGCCGTGCAGGCCGAGGTCTTGATTGAGGGCCTCGCGGGGGGCGGCCCCGTAGAAGACCAGGGCGCCGGAGGGATCGCCAAAGCCGCTGATGCGGCGGTCGTAGCCCCGGGGCATGGCGTCGCCCAGCAGGCCTTTGAGCGCCTGGGGTGGCAGGGTCACCACCACCTCCCGGGCCTCAAGGCGGAAGGGCGCGCCTCCCTGCCGCCCGCCGGGTTCTCCAGCCCCGAGGCGACCTTGCCGGCCCTCCAGGCTCCAGCCGCCGCCAGGGATCGGCCGCAGACCGGTCAGGCTGTGGTTGCAATGCATCGCTCCGCCGGCCGTGGCCAGGGCCTGCTCCAGGGCGCTGCCCAGCTCCTGCATGGAGCCGTCTAGATGCCAGAGCCCCTGGGGCTCCTGGGCCATGGCCAGCACGGTGGCGCCGTAGAGGGCGGCGGTGCGATCGGCCGGTTCCTGGGAATAGAGCTTCAGCTGCAGGTCGAGGAAGCGGCGCAGGCGGCCATCGCCGCCGCAGCCGCAAAGGTTCAGCAGGTCGGCCACGGTGGCGAGGCTGGCCAGGCCGCTGGCCAGGGTGGCGGGGCGGATCGCCTGCAGCAGCTGGGCCAGGTCCCAGCCGTTGCGGGGCGGCAACACCGGATCGCGGCCGGCGAAGGCCCAGTTGCTGCCATGGAGGGCGGCGCAGAGGTCCCAGAAGCGCTCGCTGCCGGGGAACTGGCGCCGCCGCTCGGCCCGCCAGCGGTCGGGATCGCGCCAGAGCCGGATCGGCTCCCGTTCCCCCGCGAGTTGCACGCTGCAACCTGGATCGAGCCGGGTCGCCGCCGGCAGGGCCAGGCCGAAATGGTCGAACAG
The DNA here is from genome assembly GCA_943370385.1 of Pseudanabaena sp. UWO311. Taxonomy (GTDB): domain Bacteria; phylum Cyanobacteriota; class Cyanobacteriia; order PCC-6307; family Cyanobiaceae; genus BAIKAL-G1. The sequence goes on along the minus strand of CALRQT020000015.1, from coordinate 34,375 downwards.
GCGGCGATGGATGCCGCCGCTCTCCAGGCCCGCCACCTGGGTGGCGCCCACATCAAAGGTGTAGGGGCCGCGGCGGAAGGTGCCGGCGCAGCCGCCGCTTTGGCTGTGGGCCTCCAGCAGCACCACCTCCAGCCCTTCGCCGGCCAACAGGGCGGCGGCGGTGAGACCGGCGATGCCGGCCCCGACCACGGCCACATCGCAGCGCTGGGGGCGATCGAGGGGGGAGCGATCGAGGTTGGGGCGAGCCGTGAGGGGCAGGAGCCGGCACCGGGGAGCGGGCGGCATGCTGGCAAGGGTGTAACGCCAGCGTGGATCCGGTGCAGCAGGCCCCCCTGAGCGACTGGCTGGAGCGGCGCCTGGGGGTTCCCCTGGTGGCCCAGGCCGCCGTGGGCGGGGGCTGCATCCACCAGGCCTGGTGCCTGGATCTGGCCGATGGCCGGCGCCTATTCGCCAAAACCAATCGCCTGGCTGAACTGCCCCTGCTGGGGGCCGAGGCCGACGGCTTGGCGGCCCTCTCTGCCCTGGCCGGCGACCTGGTGATTCCCCAGCCGCTCGCCTGCGAAGCCCTGGGCGATCAGGCTGTGTTGCTGATGGAGTGGTTGCCCCTGGCTGGGGCTGCCTCCGGCTCCGGCGGCGGCTTAGGGAGTGGACCCGGGGCTGTTACGTCCCTCCCCGGATCGCCTGGCCCCGCCAACCCGATGACCCCAGCCCAGGCCTGGGGGTGCTTCGGGGCGGCCCTGGCGGACCTGCATCACCGCAGCCTGGCCAGCAGCGACGGTCGCTTCGGCTGGCAGCAGGACAACTTCATCGGCTCCGGCCCCCAGGCCAACGGCTGGTTGGCCGGCTGGGGGGAGTTCTTTGCGGAACGGCGCCTGGGTCCCCAGCTGCTTCTGGCTGCCCGGGCGGGCCGGCCCCTGCGCCAGGCGGAAGCGTTGCTGGCCCGGCTGCCCAGTTGGCTCGATCAGCATGGGGCTGGGCCCTGCCTGGTCCATGGCGACCTCTGGGCCGGCAACGGCGGCCTACTGGTTGATGGCCGCGGTTCGATGTTTGATCCAGCCGTGTACCGGGGCGACCGGGAGGTGGACCTGGCCATGGCCCGGTTGTTTGGCGGCTTTCCGGCGCCGTTCTTTGCCGGCTACGAGGGCCGCTGGCCCCTGCCCCCCGGCCATGGCCGGCGCCTTGAGATCTACAACCTGTATCACCTGCTCAACCATGCCAACCTGTTCGGCGGCGGCTACTGGCGCCAGGCCCAGGCCAGCATCGACGCCTTGATGGGCTAGGGCCGCCTGGGTCGATCAGCACCCGACCCAACCCAGCCCAACCCAAGCCCAGTGATCCCAGTAAAAAAAACTTGGATCGGCAAAAACCTGGCCATGAAAAAACCTGCCGAACGTCCCCCAGGGCAGGGAAAGCATCCAGCAGGAGTTTAGGCCCAGAGGGCAGGTCAAAGCTCAGCCTAGGTATTCCTGGCGCAGGGTCTGCAATTTGGTGACCACCGCCTGGCGTTTGTCGCTGGTGGTGAGGTTGTGCCAGCTCCAGGTGCCCACTACCACCAGGCCCAGCAGTTCGAGCAGGCCGGGAATCACGGGCAGAAGATTGATGGTGTCGAGCACGCCCTTGATCAGCACCTGGGCGACGATGACCGCCACCAGGACCCCTAGCCCCTTGCCGAGGCGACCCATCTGGGTCCAATCCACCTGGTCGAGGGTGGCGTTGACCTTGCCGAGAATTTCGCTGTAGCGCTCGGTGAAGTTGGCGCCCGTGTCTGCGGTAGGGGCGGTTCCCTGCTCCTGTTGGTCGAGGGTCTCGTCGCTCATGTCAACAGTGCTTAACACTCATTGCCCATAAGGTATCGGGGTGAGTCCTGTATTGCCAGCGCTCTTGCGCCTCAATTTGGATTGGCTGACGATCCTGGGGGGAGTGCTCGCGGCGGCGGCCCCGGAGGAGGGCTGTGCCTTGCTGCTTGGACAGCAGTTGCCCGACGCCTCGGGGGGACATCTGCTGCAAGTAAGCGAGGTCTGGCCCTGCCAGAACAAATGGGAGCCCAAACGCGAACGTTGCCAGCGTTTCCTGCTCGATCCCCGCGAGCAGTTGCTGGCCCAACGCTGGGCCCGGCAGCGGGGGGTTCAGGTGCTCGGCTCGGCCCACAGCCACCCGGCCAGCCCAGCGGTGCCCTCCGCCACCGACCTGGCCCTGGCCGTTGCCCCCACCCTGATGGTGATCCGGTCGGGCCTGCCGGGGGCTGGGGCTGCTGGTGAGCCTGCCGGTCCCCTGGCGGGCCTGGGGGCCTGGTGGCTGCCGGGGGACGGGGCCGCGCCCCAGGCCTTGGCGATCGAGATCGCGTCCTAATCCCCGCCATGGCCGCTGCCGGGATGGCGGACCTGGGCTAGGGCAGGTTCCCGTCCCTTGGGATCGAGCCGCCCGGATCGTGATCCGGTTCGGGCATTTGGGAGAGTGGTTACCTGGAGCTGAAACCGTCCATGCTTCCCCCCGATACCAGTGGCATCAGCCTGAGCCCCGATGAGGTGGCTCGTTTCTCCCGGCACCTGATCCTGCCCGAGGTGGGCATGGAGGGCCAGAAGCGCCTCAAGGCGGCTTCGGTGCTCTGCGTTGGCACCGGCGGCCTCGGCTCGCCGCTGCTGCTCTACCTGGCTGCGGCCGGGGTGGGGCGCCTGGGCATCGTCGATTTCGACGTGGTGGACCACAGCAACCTGCAACGCCAGGTGATCCACGGCACCAGCTGGGTTGGCAAACCCAAGATCGAATCGGCCAAGGCCCGGATCCTGGAGATCAACCCCCACTGCCAGGTGGATCTCTACGAGACCGCCCTCACCAGCGAGAACGCCCTCGAGATCATTGCCGGCTACGACCTTGTCTGCGATGGCACCGATAACTTCCCCACCCGCTACCTGGTGAACGACGCCTGCGTGCTGCTGGGGAAGCCCAATGTGTATGGCTCAATCTTCCGCTTCGAGGGCCAGGCCACGGTCTTCAACCTCACCAGCGAGAGTCCCAATTACCGCGACCTGTTCCCCGAACCGCCGCCGCCGGGCATGGTGCCCTCCTGCGCCGAAGGCGGCGTGGTCGGGGTGCTGCCCGGGATTATCGGTGTGATCCAGGCCACCGAGGCCGTCAAGATCATCACCGGCATCGGCACCACCTTGAGCGGCCGCCTGCTCCTGTTTGATGCCCTGGCGATGAAGTTCCGCGAACTGAAATTGCGCCCCAACCCCGAGCGGCCCGTGATCGAGAAACTGATCGATTACCAGGAATTCTGTGGCGTCGGCGGCTCCGCCCCCGGCCAGGAGGAAGCCGGCTCGGTTGAAAGCATCTCGGTGACCGCCCTCAAGACCCTGCTCGATGGCGACACCAGTGGGCTGGTGTTGATCGACGTGCGCAATCCGCCCGAGGCCGATATCGCCGTGATCCCTGGGGCGATTTTGATTCCCCTCGATCACATTGAAAACGGCACCGCGATCGAGCGTGTTCAGCAGCTGGCGGCGGGCAAAACGCTCTACGTCCACTGCAAGCTGGGGGGGCGCTCCGCCAAGGCCCTGATTGCCCTCAAGCGCGCCGGCATCGATGGGATCAACGTGGCCGGCGGCATTGATGCCTGGAGCCAGGAGGTGGATCCCAGCGTGCAGCGCTATTGAAGTGGGCAAGGGACAGGATTAGCCCGTGCGGGCTGGTCGTGTTCCTTCCCAGTTCAGCGATGGATTGGGTTGGCGCCCGATGGATCGAGCGCGATGGGCTGCCCTTGGGTCTTCAGTAATCGACGCCACGCTTGAGGTCCACACCCCGTTCGGCGTAGTGCTTGTGGCAGACCATCTCGGAATGGACGCTGGCTAGATCGAAGTAGGCCGGCGGATTTTTGCAGCGGCCGGTGATGATCACCTCCGTTTCGGAGGGTTTGCGCAGCAGGGTTTGCACGATCGGCTCCACCGGCAGCAGCTCCAGGTCCACGGTGGGGTTGAGCTCATCGAGGATCACGGTTTTGTAGAGGCCACTGGCGATCGCGGCCCGGGCGATCTCCCAGGCTCGCTCCGCTTCCACGTAGTCGATCGGCTGCTGCTGGCCGCGCCAAACGATCGCATCGCGTCCGGAGCGCAGGTGGTCGACCAGGTGGGGATAGCTCTCCCGTAGGGCGGCGATGGCGGCGTCTTCGGTGTAGCCGCTGCCGCCTTTGAGCCATTGCAGGATCAGCACCCGGTGGCTCTTGTCCTGGCTGATGCCGCGGCCGATTGCCTGTAGGGCCTTGCCCAGGGCGCTGGTGGATTTGCCCTTGCCTTCGCCGGTGTAGATCTCGATGCCATCGAGCCCCGGATTGGCGGCCCCGTCCGGGTAGCCCTCCTCGTCGAGCCAGAGATCCTTGCGGCGGTGGGCCCGCATTTCCGAGTGGAGATCGGCGATCTGCACCAGCTGGCGCGGGGCGCCCCGGCCGGTGACGATCACTTCCATGCCGGCGGGCTTGGCGGCCAGGGTCTGGACCACATCGGCGATGTCGAGCAGGCCCAGGTCCAGCACCGGACTCAGTTCATCCAGCACCACCACCGAATACAGGGCGCTGGCGATCGCTCCCTTGGCGATATCCCAGCCCCTCTGGGCCTCCTGACGATCAAATTTGGTGGCTTCGTCGGCCGTGAAGAAATCCCCGCGGCCGGTGCGCACCTGGTCAATCAGGTGGGGAAAGCCCTGCTGCAGGGCCTCGATGGCGGCGTCCTCGTCGTAGGAGCGGCCGGGACCTTTTAGGAAGCGCAGCAGCAGCACGCGGGTGCGTTTCTGTTCGCAGATCCCCAGGCCGATCGTGCGCAGCACCACCCCCAGGGCGGCCTGGCTCTTGCCCTTGCCGTCGCCGTCATAGACGTGCAGCTGGCCATGGCTGCGCTCACTGGCGTCTGCGGCGGTGCGGATGCCGATACCCCGGGAGCTGCCGGCGGTGGAACTGCTGCTGGAACGGCGGTTGGCGATGCCTGTCACGGAGGTGCTGCCCTACAGGGCCATGGCCAGGCCTCATACCGTTGAATCCTAACGACGGCCCTGGGGGGCACCGACGCCATGAACGGCCACCGCCAAGTGGAGACGCTGGCTCCTGCCCAGCAGCTGGCGCTGGCGGCCCTGCGCGAACGCATCGCCAGCTATCGCCAGGTGCTGGTGGCCTATTCCGGCGGGGTGGACAGCGCCCTGGTGGCGGCGATCGCCGCCGAGCAGCTGGGCGAGCGGGCCGTGGCCGTGACTGGCATCTCCCCCGCCCTGGCCCCCCATCTGCGCAGCGAGGCCCAGCTGCAGGCCGCCTGGCTGGGCCTGGTCCACCGCGAGATCGCCACCGCCGAGCTGCAGGATCCGGCCTACGCCAGCAACCCCATCGACCGTTGCTACGCCTGCAAAAAGGAACTGCATGGCTTGCTCGCCGCCCTGGCAGAGGCGGAACGGGTCGGGCTTGCCGAGGCGGCCTGGGGTGAGCAGGCCGGCGAACCGCTGGCGCCCACGGTGCTGGATGGCGTCAACCTCGACGACCTGGGGGACCACCGCCCGGGGCTGCGGGCAGCCCAGGAGCGGGGCGTGGTCTCGCCCTTGGCGGAGCTGGGCATCGACAAGGCGGCGGTGCGGGCGATCTCCCGGGCCCTGGGCTTTCCCTGGTGGGATAAGCCGGCCCAGCCCTGCCTGGCCTCCCGTTTCCCCTATGGCGAGCCGATTTCGGCCACCAGGCTGCAGCGGGTGGCCGCTGCCGAGGACTGGCTACGGGCCCAGGGCCTGCCGGAGGTGCGGGTGCGCAGCCAGGGGGAGGCGGCCCGGATTGAGGTGCCGGCGTCCCTGATCGCCGGCCTGCTGGCCGATGGGGCCCGCGAGCCCCTGGTGGCGGCCTTCCGCCAGCTGGGCTTCAGCGCCGTGAGCCTGGATCTGGAGGGATTGGTGAGCGGCAAGCTCAACCGCGACCACCTCGAGGCGGCCAGCCGCCGGGAGGCCCAGGCTCCCCTGGCTTGAGCGCGATTGCGGCGTTTGCTGTCTCTTGAGCGGGCTGCTTTTGGGTGACTGGGCCCCGGTGGTGCCCCCCAATCTGGCGCCTGCCCCCGAGGTGCCCTTAAACCTGGTGCTCCCAAAACAGGCGCCTACCAAAAAGGGGCCCTGGGGCCCCTAGGTCGGATCGTTTGAGCTGCCTTGACGTCAGTTGAGCCCGGCAGCGGCCACCGCTGCCACGGGAGCACGGTCGGCACCGGCCACTTCGCTGGGGGTTTCCCGCAGGAAACTCTTCAACTTGAAGCGGGCGGCGTTGAGTTCTTCGCTCAACACGGCGCAGGCGCGCTCCGGCATGGTGTGGTCCCCACAGGTGAACACATCCACCGCGGCGTAGCCCGATTCGGGCCAGGTGTGAATCGAGATATGGGATTCGGCCAAAAGGGCCAACCCCGTGACACCCTGCGGTTCAAACCGGTGGGTAATCAAGTTCAGGAGAGTGGCGCCAGCACGCTTCGCTGCTGTCGTGATGGCGGTCCTGAGAAAGGCTTCGTCATCGAGCTTTGCGGGATCGCAATTATAAAGCTCGAGAATGCAGTGTTTGCCCACCATGTCGGTGGCACTGAGGTTGGAATTGGGGCTTGGGGAGAAGGGGCTCGCAGCTCCGGTCCATCCCGGGTTGGGGTGGAGGCAGGCCTGGGTCATCGAATCCAGTCAGACAGCATCCCATCTTAAGCACTGATTAACCCCCTCTGGACCCGAACCACTTGGGATGTCTTGGACCAGTCATCGCTGAAGCTGCCCAGGTGGGTGGCGCTGACCAGGCATTGGTAGCCCTCCCCCTGGCCGACCGCCTCCAGCAGCAGCTGCTGGCGGGTGGGATCGAGTTCGGCCAGCACGTCATCGAGCAGCAGCAGGGGCGGTTCGCCCCAGAGTTGGCGCACCAGTTCGAGCTCCGCCAGTTTCAGGGCCAACACCAGGCTGCGCTGCTGGCCGGCGGAGCCATAGCGCCGGGCCGGCTGGCCGCCCAGCTGCAGCTGGATTTCGTCCCGGTGGGGACCCACGCCGCATTGGCCCAGCCGCAGCTCGCTGTCCCGTTGCTGGCGCAGTTGCCAGGCCAGGGCCTCCCGCCAGGGGGCTTCGGCCTCCTCCCCCTCCAGCAGCGTGCCGGGTTGGTAGTGCAACAGCAGTTGTTCGTTGCCGCCGCTGAGGTGCCGTTGCCAGGCGGCCGCCAGGGGTTCGAGCCGCAGCAGGGCCCGCCGCCGCCGCCGGTGCAGGCGCGTGCCGATCAAGGCCATCTGCTGGTCAAAGGCGTCGAGCAGCTCGCCTAAGTGGGCGCCACCGAGGCCGCGGCGCAGCAGCTGGGCCCGTTGGCGCAGCAGGCGGCCATAACGGCTGAGCAGTTCGGCGTAGACCGGCTCCAGTTGCAGCACGACCCGGTCGAGCCATTGGCGCCGCAGGGCCGGTTCCCCCCGCACCAGGTCCAGATCCAGGGCGCTGAAGCCCACGCAGCGCAGGGGACCGACCAGGTCCAGTTGGCGCTCTAGCAGCTTGCCGTTGCGGCGTGCCTGGCGCCCCCCCTGGCGCCGCAGTTCCAGTTCGAGCCCATCGGCCTGGCTGGCCCCCGCCCCGGCGTCGCCTCCGTCCCCGCCGCCACCACCACAGAGGGCCCGCACCAGGGCCGTGGGCTGCCCCTGCTGGATCAGGTCCCGGTCGCTGCTGCAGCGGTGGGAGCGCAGGCTGCCAAGCAGTTCCACCGCCTCGAGCAGGTTGGATTTGCCCTCGCCATTGCTGCCGATCACGAGCAGCCGCGGCGCCTCGATCGCCAGGCTCAGTTGCCCGTAGTTGCGGAAGTGGTGCAGCTCCAGGCGATGCAGCCGAATGGGTCTGGGGCCGTCTGCGGTTTAAGGTAAGTCCAACGGCTTGGCCCCAGGCCTGCCGTGCTGTGCAGAGCCTTGGGCCCCTGCATGGGCATGTAGCTCAGTTGGATAGAGCGTCAGATTCCGGTTCTGAATGTCGGGGGTTCGAGTCCCTCCATGCTCGTTACATCACAGGCTGGGAAATCGAGGCGGTAAAACGAGGAGGGGACTGCCAACCAGGCCTTCCCCATCCAGTTCTTCCCAACCAAGGCGGTCCTAGCTAAGGCCCAATCCCATGGCCCGGATGCCACCGGGATCCACAACAAATCCCTGTTGGGCCAGGGCTTTGACCGCTTCGGGCGGGGCTGATAGGGAGATGCTGCAACCGGGCAGCTCCCGCCGCAGCCGGTTGAGGGCCGTGTGCACTAGCACCAGCACCACCTGGTCCCGGTGGGGATCGCCGGGATGGCCGCTGAGGTTCCAGAGATTGGCATTGAGGGCCAGATCACTGGTGGCGCGCACGAACCCCACCAACTCGCCAGCTGGATTGCGCACGCTCAGGTGCCAGATGCTGCGCTTGAGGGCTAGGACCAGCCGCTCGGACTGGCGCGGGGGATCGCCACAGGCCAGCAGCAGCCCCTGCAAGTCGGCGGTAGCCAGGGGATCGCCGCTCTCCAGGCCGTAGCCCTCGGGCAGGGCGGGCGGACTGGGTTGGTTGCGGAAGGGGATCAAGAGGGATTGGATGGTCTTCAACCGGTATTGCGCATGCCGGCGGCGATGCCGTTGATGGTGAGCAGGGCGCCCCGCAGCAGTTCGCTGCGGCTATAGGTGCGGCCATCGTCGCCGCTGTCGCTGCTGGCTTCGCTCATGGGGGGCTGGCGGTTCTGGTCGCGCAGGCGCCGCAGCAGGGCCACCTGCAGGAAGCCCAGGGGAATGATCGTGCGGTTGCGCAGATCCACCGACAGCTGCAGGCCCGGGTCGCCATCGAGCAGGCGCCCGTGGCCACTGATCTTGAGCACCAGGTCGCGGGTGAGGACAAATTCGGACGCAATCACCTGGAAGATCGCTTCAAACGACTCCCGGTGGCTGGGCCGCCCCAGGGCCTGCACATAGTGGTGGGCCAGGTCGAGATCCACCTTCGAGAGGGTCATCTCCACCTTGGAGATCAGCATGCGGAAGAAGGGCCAGCGCTGGTAGAGCCGCTGCAACAGCTCCAATTGCTCCGGATCCCGGTCCAGTTCCTCCTGGAGGGCGGCCCCCACGCCAAACCAACTGGGCAACAGGAAGCGGCTCTGGGTCCAGCCGAACACCCAGGGGATCGCCCGCAGGCTCGAGAGATCCTTCGCGCCACTCTTGCGCCGGGCCGGCCGGCTGGAGATCTGCAGCTTGCTGATTTCTTCGATTGGGGTGACCTGCTGGAAGAACGCCACCAGGTCGGGGTTGTCGTGCACCAGGCTGCGGTAGTGCTGGCGGGAGCGGGCCGCCAGCCGCACCATCAGCTCGTTCCAGCTGGGGGTGTCGTCCACATGGCTGGTGACCAGGCTGTTCTGCAACACCGCCGTGGTGACGGTTTCCAGGTTGTAGAGCGCCAGCTCCGGCAGGGAATACTTCGAGGCGAGCACTTCCCCCTGCTCGGTGATCTTGATGCGGCCATTGAGGGTGCCGCTGGGTTGGGCCAGGATTGCCTGGTAGGCCGGGCCGCCGCCCCGACCAACCGAGCCCCCGCGGCCATGGAAGATGCGGAGGGCTACGCCATGGTCGATCGCCAGCTGCTGCAGGGCAATCTGGGCCCGGTGGATCTCCCAGTTGCTCGAGAGGAAGCCGGAATCCTTGTTGCTGTCGGAATAACCGAGCATTAACTCCTGCAGGGGCTGGCCGGCCCCATTGCTGCTGGCCAGGAGCTGGCGATAGAAGGGTTCGTTGAACAGGCGCTCCATCACGGCCGGGGCACCCTGCAGATCCTCAACGGTTTCAAACAGGGGCACCACCAGCAGGTTGGAGTGCTGGGTCTTGGGATCCACCAGACCGGCTTCTTTGGCGAGCAGCAGCACCTCCAGCAGGTCGGAGACCGTGTGGTTCATCGAGATGATGTAGGTGCGGCAGATGCGCGAGCCGAATTCCTGCTGCAGGCGCTGCAGCAGGCGGAACACATCGAGGGTTTCGGTTGTGGCCGCACTCCAGCGGGCTGCCGCCGACACCAGGGGCCTCCTGGTGCGCAATTCCTCCAGCAGCCAGGCGATGCGCTGCTCCTCATCCATCTCGCCGTAGGCCAGGGGGAGTTGCAGGTAGCGGCTTAGTTCGTCGAGGGCATCGCTGTGGCGGGTGCTCTCCTGACGGATATCGAGGCTGGCCAGGGTGAAGCCGAAGATGTGCACCTGGCTGACCAGCTTCTGCAGCGGTTCGCAACTCAGGCCCGTGGCCTCCAGGCTGTCGCCGATCAGTTCCAGATCGTTGCGAAATTCGGCTACAGCCGTGTAGTGCAGGTCCTGCACGGGCTGGCCGCCGAGGATGCCGTCATCGGTGGAGGTGGAGCCATCAATCGGGGATTCCCAGCTGCTGGCGGCCAGTTGCTGGTTGCGCAGATGGGTGAGGCGCAGTCGCTCCAGGGTGTAGCTCAACTTGAGCCGGTAGGGCTCCAGCCGATAGCGGGCGGCCCGCTCCTCGTAGATCTCCGGAAAGCGCAGCCGGTCCATTTCCAGGGATTCCAGCAGGGGAGCACTCACCTGGCTCCACTGCATTGAAATGCTGAGTTGATCCCGGAGCCCCTGCACGGCACTGATGTAGCGCTCCAGCATTAACTGGCGCTGGTAACAGGCGGTGCGCCAGGTGATCTCCGGTGTGACCGAGGGGTTGCCATCCCGGTCGGAGCCCACCCAGGAGCCGAAGGTGCAGAAGGCATCCTGGGGCGGCACCACATCCGGATAGCTGGCCTGGAGGGCGCCATGGATGCGTTGGCGCAGCTGGGGCATGGCCTCAAACAGCACCTGCTGGAAATAGTGGAGGGCGTAATCCACCTCATCCAGCACCGAGGGCTTGAACTGGTGCAGTTCATCGGTGCGCCACCACAGCCGGATCTCCTCTTCCAGTTGCAGGCGCAGGTTGCGGCGATCGTCGAGGTTGAGCAGGTCGCTTTGCTGCAACTTCTGGATCAGGGCCGCCACGCGCCGCTGCTTATGGCGCACCGTATGGCGCACGATTTCGGTGGGGTGGGCCGTGAACACCAGGCGGATGTCGAGTTCCCGCAGCAGCTGCTCCAGCCGGGCGGGCGGTAGCCCCAGGCCCCGCAGGCGGGTGAACAGTTCCCGGAAGGTGGCTGGCTGGGTCTGGCTCGCCAGGGGCGGCACAAACGGATCACTCAGGCTGCTGGGGTGTTGGGCCTTGAGGCTGGCCAGGTAGCTGTCTTCCTCGATGTGCTGCTCAAGGATGTTGACCAGCTGGAAATAGAGGGAAAAGGCCCGGGCGGCGGAGATCGCCTCGGCCAGGTCCATCTCCCGGATCAGTTGCACAATCGCGTCCGCCGCCACGGCCGTTTCGGTCGGCGCCCCGGGCCGGCGGTCGGCCGGACCATCGCCGCCACTGAGGGCCTTCAGCCGCAGCAGCCGTTCGGCCTGCTGCGGCGGACACTCGCTGCGCAGCACGGTCTGCCAGAGGTCCTCCACCAGGTCCAACCGCTCGCCCAGCAGCTTGGTCACCTGGGGGGCCGGCTGGGGTTGGGGGGATCCGGGGGCGGGCGCATCGATCGCGTCGCCCGGGGTCTCGATGGCGGGCAGGGGCTGCCGCATGGGGGCCGAAGGGGCGCTCGAAGGTTCCATGATCATCCCAAAGGGCTCAGCGCGTCTGTCGCCAGTGGTGCCTTCAGCGCCACTTCCCGCGCGGCCATGGCCGCGGCGCTGGCGGCCACGATCGTGGCGATCGGCAGGCCCTCTCCCTCCCGCTGGAGCCAGCGCATGGCCTGGTTCCCCCCCTTGAGCACGGTTTGCAGGGGCGCCAGGGTGGCGGCCAAGTTGAGCTGCTCGGCCAGGGGGGCCAGGGCGGTCAGATCGCGCCGGATCCAGTCGGCGGCTTGGATCGGCTCGCCCGTGCGCCAATCGCGCAGGCTGGCCTGCAGGCTGGAGCGGGCCGCGGCCCGGTCGTTGGCATCGGCCAGGTCTGCCAACGCTTCGGGGTTGAGCTGGCTGGCGACCAGGGGATCGTGCCCGGCGGGATCGGCCAGCACTTGATGGATGCGCAGCTCGCAGTAGGCGGTGATCGCCAGCAGCAGGGCCGGATCGGTAATCAGATCGCAGATGCGCAGTTCGAGGCGATTGAGCCCATGGGGCCTGTTGTCGCCGTTGGGCCGCACCGAGGTCCAGAGGTGGCGCACGTTCTGCATGGCGCCGCTGGCCAGCTGCTCCTCCACCCAGGTGATGTAGTGGCCGTGGCTGCGGAACAGGGGCACCTGGGGGGGCGTGAGCGGGAACTGCAACCAGCGCTGGGAATGGGCTCCGGTGACCACGCCATCGAGGAAGGGGGAGCTGGCGCTGAGGGCCAGCAGCAGGGCGGCTTCGCAGCGGACCAGCCGGCAGGCGGCAAACAGGGCCCCCATGTCGGTGAGGCCCAGGTTGATGTGCACGCTGGCGGTCACCACCTGGGTGCCGTAGGTGGTTTCGATGTAGTCGTGGTAAGGGTTGTCCGGGTTGGAACGCTCAAAGCGGCGGCTGTCCCCCAGGCTCAAGGTGCTGCCCGGCAGGATCGTTAACCCCCGCTGCGCCAGCCAGGCCCGCAGGCGCCGGCGGGGTTCGAGGAGGAGCTCCAGCTGGCGCTGGTAGCTGGCATCGGGGGCGGTGATGTACTCGAGGTTGCGGTGATCCGGTTCGGTCACGAAGCCCTCTAGGGCCGCCGCCGCCGCCGGCGAACAGCCCACCACGGTGCCGTCGGGCCGGCCGGTGAAGAGCTCCACTTCAAATCCCTTCAGCAGCAGGTCGCCGCTCACAGGTCCGCCTCGACGCTGGAGTGGGTGCTGGGGCGGGGTTGCAAGCAGGCCAGGGCCTTGAGCATGCCCCGGGCCTTGTTGAGGGTCTCCTGGTATTCGGCCGCCGGCTGGGAATCGGCCACCAGGCCGGCTCCGGCCTGCACCTGCACCCGCCAGCCCCCCTGGGGCGCCGGCAACACCACCATGGTGCGGATCGTGATCGCCGTATTCAGGGCACCGCCCAGGTCCATGGCGCCATAGACGCCCGAATAGGGCCCTCGGGCATCGGGTTCGAGGGCATGGATGAGCTGCATGGCCCTGATTTTGGGGGCGCCGCTGACCGTACCGGCGGGGAAGGAGGCCATCAGCAGGTCCCAGACATCGCGATCGGCCTGCAGCAGCCCTTCCACCTCGCTGACGATGTGCATGACGTGGGAGTAGCGCTCGATCACCATCAGCTCTGTTACCTGGACGCTGCCCGGCTGGCAGACCCGGCCCAGGTCGTTGCGGCCCAGGTCCACCAGCATCACGTGTTCGGCCCGCTCCTTGGGATCGGCCAGCAGATCCGCCTCAAGGGCCCGGTCCTCGCCCTCGTTGGCGCCGCGGGGCCGGGTGCCGGCGATTGGCCGCAGGGAGGCTTTGACCGCGCCTGGGCCGCCTGGGGCGCTGGGATCGAGCGGATCGGCCTTCACCATCACCTCCGGGCTGGAGCCGATCAGGTACCAGCCGCCGAAGTTGAAGAAGGCCATGTAGGGGGATGGGTTCACCATCCGCAGGCTGCGGTAGAGCTCAAAGGGCTCGCGATCGATCCAGGTTTCCAGTCGCTGGCTCAACACCAGCTGGAACACATCCCCAGCGGCGACGTGCTCCTTGGCACTCACCACGGCCGCCTCGAAATCGTCGCGGCTGCGGTTGCTGCGGGTGTCGAGGTCCAGGTTGGGGCTGTCGTGCCAATCCAGGGGGGTGACCCCGGCGGGCAGGGGCTGGTGCATCTTCTGCTCCAGGGCCGTGATCCGGGCCAAGGCAGCGTTGTAGGCCCGCTCGGGATCGCCGGCGGCTTCCCCCCCGGCCGTGAGGTTGGCGTAGGCCACGGCCGTGATCTGGCGCTTTACCTGGTCGAAGATCAACAGGCTGTCGGCCAGCATCCAGCAGCCATCGGGAGGGGCCCCCTCTGCTCTGGCATGGACGGGCACGCTCGGCTCGATCCAGCGGATCAGTTCGTAACCCCAAAAGCCAAACAGTTGGCCCACCGGGGGCAGGCCCGGCACGGGCACGGTGCGGTAGGGGGCCAGCACCTGACGCATGAGCGCAAAGGGGTTTCCCTGGTGGGGCTGGGTGCGGCCGTCTCGCCATTGCTGAACCGCCTGGTCAGCGCGCACCGTGAGGGTCCAGAGGGGGTTGCTGACCACAAAGCTCCAGCGGCCCACCTGTTCGCCCCCTTCCACCGACTCCAGCAACACGCCATGGCTTGAGCCCGAACCCACCTTGAGCCAGGTGCTCAGGGGGGTCTCCAGGTCAGCCGGCCAACGCCGGGCAATCGGGATAAACGTGCTGCCGGCCGCGACCTGGTCCAGGAAGGCGGCGCGATCGGGGGTGGGCATCACGGCGATGGGCAGGCAAAAAAAACGGGGCGCCTGGCCCCGCCTTTATAGATGCAGCGGTGACCGCTTCAGGACCGGAACTCAGGCGTCGAAGGTGTTGCGACCGCTGAACTTGAGGTTGGCGGGGTTGGGGTTTTGGCCAATGCGGCGGGCATTGTGGCCGACCATGGCCCGACCTTCGTTCACTTTCTCGGGGAACACACCATCTTTGGGATGGAGGAATTCCGTGTCACCACCGGGGAAGATGCGGTAGATCTTGAAATCTTCGATGCGGGGCTTGAACTTGGTGCGCAGTTGGGTGCCCAGGGCCAGGCACTGTTCCTTGCGGGCGAAATACATGATGTTTTCGCCTTCGTTCATCTCAGCTGCGCCACCGGTGGGCAGTTCGAACACCTGGGCCGTGCTGCTGGTCCAGGTAATGGCGTACTTCTCTTCCGTCTCAGCGGCGTTGAGGAGGCCGCCTGTGCTGCCGATGTACTTCGGGAGATGACCGCTCAGCGCCGTTGCTGTCATGGCTGTTCCTAGAGGGGGAGTCGGCAGGCCGTTTCGAGCGGAAACTAGCACCGAGATCTGGGCCATTTAGGCCTAGGGGGCCCTCTCTTCACACCCGTCAACAAACGGCCCGCGGCTGGCTCCTGGACGGTCGCTGGCCGTTCCAAGAGCTAGCCCGTGTTCAGCCGGGGGCCAGGGGGAAGAACACGGTCAGGCCGCGGCCGGAGCCTTCCGTCAGCCGCCCCCCCAGGCTGTGGAACAGGCGGGCGGTGGCCTGGCGGCTGAGTTGCAGGCTGCCGGTTTCCGGGTTCCAGCTCAGCACGGGCCCCACCGCCTGGCGGCTGCCTAGATCGCTGTCAAAGCCAGCTTGGAAGCGGGAGGCGCCCGCGGCGCCCAGGCGCAGCCGCAGGCGCGATCCGGCCGGTTCCAGGCTGATTACCAGGGTGGAGCCGGCCGTGAGCCGGCGGCTGTAGCGGTCCATCAGGCCGCCCAGCATCGTTTCCAGGCGGCTCGGATCACTCAGCACCGGTGAGAGGTCGGCGCCGATCTCCAGCACCAGCTCCAGGCCGCGGCGCTGCAGTTGGTGGCGCCAGAGCGGTTCGAGTTGTTGCAACAGCTGGGCCAGGTCGGTGCGGGCCAGGGCCTGGGGCTTGGGGGCGGCCGGCTGGCGTTGCAGTTCGGCCGCATGGAAAATCAGGCCGAAGCGGTCGATCTGTTCGCTGCATTCGCCATCGATCTGCTGCAGCCGTTGCCGCACCAGTTCGGTGAGGTCCTGGCGGCGCAGCAGGGAGCGGATCAGGGTGCGGATCGTGGCCAGGGGGGTGCGCACCTCATGGGTGAGGGCTTCGAGCAGGGCCAGCTCGCTGCTGGAGCCGCCCCGGCCCTCGTCGCTGCCGGCCCGGCGATGCACCAGGGGTTGGAGCGTCACGCTCGGGGCCATGGCGGCTAGCCGTTCGGCCAGGCGCGGCCAGAAGCTGGCGGCCAGGTGGCTGTCGCTCTCGAGGCTGCCCAGGGCCTGCAGGGCCTGGCGCAGGCGCAACCCCTCCTCGGGGGCGCTGCGTTGCAGGCGTTCATCGAGCAGGGCCAGGGCCGCCGAAAGGCTGGCGGGGTCCGAGCGCACCAGCAGTTGGCGCCCATCGACGGGACCATGGAGGGCCATGGCGATCTGCAGTTGGGGGGTGATCACCAGCAGCACCGGATCGGTGCCATCGGCAGCGCTGAGCGGGAGGCGCGTAAAGCGGCCGGGGTCGTAGGGGCCCGCCCTATCTGGGGCTGAGGCTGGGGCCTGGCCGGGTAGCAGCGGCGCGGCCGGTTGCAGCAGGCTGCCGAGCTCCTCCGGGGCCCACACCCAGCCCTGCAGGTGACGCAGCAGGTCGGGTTCGTAGAGGGCTGGCAGGGGCGAGGCCAGCCATAGGCCGCTGCGGGGCTGGAGCGGCACCAGGAACTCCTCCTGCAGGCAGGCCAGGGCTGCCCACCACTGGCGCCGGACACTGTCCTCATCGCTGCGGCCCGGGGGGACCCCCTCGGCTAGCCGCTGCCTGAGGGCCTCCAGGCTGGGCCCCTGGGCGCTCATGGGGCCGGGGCGAGGGCGCGCAAGCGGGCGGCCAGGGCCGTGAAGGCCTGGGCTGAGGCCGACTCCGGCGCGGCGAGCATCACCGGCAGGCCCTGGTCGCCGCCGGACACAACAGCCAGTTCCATCGGCAGCTGGGCCAGGAGCGGCACGGCCGCCTCGTCGGCGAGGCGCTGGCCACCGCCGCTGCCGAAGAGCTCGTAGCGCTTTTCGGGGGCGTCGGGGGGGATGAAGGCGGTCATGTTCTCCACCACCCCCAGCACCGGCACGCCCATCTGCAGGAACATGGCCAGGCCGCGGCGGGCATCCTGCAGGGACACCTGCTGGGGCGTGGTGACGATGATCACGCCGGCCATGGGCACCGCCTGGGCCAGGCTGAGCTGGGCATCGCCCGTGCCGGGGGGCAGGTCCACCACCAGCACATCCCGCTCACCCCACTCCACCTGATAGAGGAACTGGCGGATGATGCCGTTGAGCATCGGGCCCCGCCAGATCACCGGTTGGTTCTCGCCGATCAGCAACCCCATCGACACCATGGCGATGCCACAGCTGTCGATCGGGGTCAGCCGCTGATCGGCCCCTTCGCCTTGCACCTCGGGGGTGCGGTCGGCCACCCCCAACATGGTGGGGGCGTTGGGGCCATAGATATCGGCATCGAGCAGGCCCACCCGCAGGCCCGCCTGGGCCAGGGCGCAGGCCAGGTTCACGGCCACCGTGCTCTTGCCGACGCCGCCCTTGCCGCTACTGACGGCGATCACCTGCTTCACCCCCGCAATCGGCTGGCGCTCGGCCCCGCCCCCGTGGCCGCCGGCGCCAATCGGCGCCCCCTGGTGGGAATGGCCGCTGGGGCCTGCCTGGGCAGGGGCCTGGGCCAATTCAATTTGGACGTCGTTGATGCCATCGAGGCCGAGCAGGGCCGCCCGGGCCTCGCTAACAATCCGCTCCCTTTGGCTGGTGGCAAAGCCCGGCAAGGCCAGGCGAAACACGGCCCGATTCGGTTGCAGGCGCACCTGATCGATCCATTGCAGCTCCACCAGGGAGCGACCGCTGCCGGCGTCCTTGAGGGGCGCTAGGGCAGCGAGGGCCGCTTCGAGTGCCTGATCTGGGCTGGCCATCCGGCGGGGCAAGGCAGGGCCCGGATCCTAGGGACCGTTCCCTAGGGGCGTTTGCCGGCCTGGGGGCGTGACGATCCTTCTCGCAGGCTTGTGCGGCGGCACCGTGGGCTGAAAGGGTGGGGTGGTTTCTAGCGCCCCTGGGGCGTGGCGTTGATGCTGAAGGGCCTGCTGTCCCGTGCCAAGACCAAGGTGAGCGGCCTCACGGGCGGGACCGCCTCCGGTTCGGCCCCAGGCGACGCCAGCCCCGGTGCGGAGCTGCCCCTGGAGCGTCCCCCGGCCGATTCCCGCGCCCGGGCCAAGGCCCTGCTGATGGGTCTGCAGGATTCGATCTGCGCTGGCCTGGAGGCCCTCGATGGCGGCGCCACCTTTGCCGAAGAGAGCTGGATCCGGCCCGAGGGCGGCGGCGGTCGTTCGCGGGTGATGACCGGCGGCCGGGTGTTTGAACAGGGGGGCGTCAACTTCTCCGAGGTGGAGGGTGACCAGCTGCCCCCCTCGATCCTGAGCCAGCGCCCGGAAGCCAAGGGCCAACGCTGGTTCGCCACCGGCACCTCGATGGTGTTGCACCCCCGCAGCCCCTACATCCCCACTATTCATCTCAACTACCGCTACTTCGAGGCCGGTCCCGTGTGGTGGTTTGGCGGCGGCGCCGACCTCACCCCCTATTACCCCTTCTTAGAAGACGCCAAGCACTTCCACCAGACCCTCAAAAACGCCTGCGACAGCGTCAATCCGGCCTACTACCAGGTGTTCAAGCCCTGGTGTGACGAGTATTTCTTCCTGAAACACCGCCAGGAAACCCGCGGTGTGGGCGGCATCTTCTACGACTACCAGGATCCCCGGGGCGTGCTCTACAAGGGCCAGGATCCCGAGGGCCCTGCCGCCGCAGCCGGTGCGGCCCAAGGGGCCCAGCCCCAGAGCTGGGAGCAGCTCTTTGCCCTGGCTTCGGCCTGCGGCAACGCCTTCCTGCCGAGCTACGTGCCGATCGTGGAGAAGCGGCAGCACCTGCCCTACGGCGAGCGCGAGCGCCAGTTCCAGCTCTACCGCCGCGGCCGCTATGTGGAGTTCAACCTGGTGTTTGACCGGGGCACGATTTTTGGCCTGCAGACCAACGGCCGCACCGAATCGATCCTGATGTCCCTGCCGCCGCTGGTGCGTTGGGAATACGGCTACAAGCCTGCCGAAGGCAGCCGCGAGGCCCTGCTGACGGATCTGTTTACCCGCCCCCAGAACTGGCTTGCGGACCCGTCCCTGACGGCTCGCTGCCAACCGCACCAGGCGGTGGATTGATCCCCAGCCCCAGTTCAATTGCGGCGACGATCCGCTCGGCAATGCCGGCGATGCTCGCTTCCCGGCGGCGCGGATCCCGAAGCGAGGCCTCCAATTTGCCTTCGAGCTTGCCGATCTCCAGCAGGGCGATGCCCCGCTTCGGAGCGCCCAGGCCGCCCCTAAACAGGCGTGGATAGCCGCCAAAGGCCAGGGCCAGGCTTTCATCGAGCTGGCTGCTCGGCCGGTTGATCGGCGGCATCAGGCCCGAGCCAATGCCATCGGGGCCGTAGGCGTCGTAGTGGATCTCCAGGGCGTAGCCGCCGGAGGCGGCGAAGGCCTTGCCCACGCTCCAGTTGGTGCGGGGATCGTCGCCATTGGCGATATCCCGCACCGGCGGCACATACAGCTCGATGTTGAGGCCGCGGCTGCGGCCCAGGGCCACCACCGCAGTGGCCGTCCGCAGGTTCCAGTAGAGCTCGTCCTGGATATCGGCCTGCATCGGCGTGGCGCCCCGCAGGGCCACGGCGGCGCCGGAGGTGCCAGCGCCGGCAATGCCCTGGGAGTCGGCATGGCCGGCCAGCACCAGGATCGGTGTCTCCTGGGCTAGGGGCACTCGGCCGACCCAGTCCTTGGCCAGGGCGGCGCGGGGACCGGTGAAACCGGCGGTCAAGCTCAGGGGCGCCAGCCGGGCAAAGGCCCCCTGGGCCGAAGCGCTTGGCATGGCACAAAGACCCACCAGGCTGACCAGAACCGGCAGCAGTTGGCCCAATCCAGGGCGCTTTTGGGGGGTTGGGTCCGTCACAGCTACCAGCATGGCGTCTGTTGAGGGCCCCGTCACGGCCTGGCAGGGATTTGGCAACGACGAAGCTGGATTCCCGTTAAATCCATTACCAAATACCCCCCCAGCGGCTTGGGCCCGCAGACGTTTTGCCTGCTTGCAGGTTCGATCCAGCGGGGTGCAGGGCGCTTCAGATTGGCGAACTCAACAGGGCGCCATCGCTGGCCAGTTGCAGGGTTGGGCCCAATTCCACTTCCATAGCAATTAATTCATCGCGGTGCGCCCGAACCCGCAGGCTGCTGCTGGGTGCGTCATCGGCGCTGATCAGGCGCAACTCCAGGGATTCGGCCCGGGCCGCCCGCCGGCGATACACCAGGCCCGCCAGGGGCCCGACCAGGGCCAGGGCCACGGGCCACCAGCCCAGTTGGGGCAGCAATTGGCGCAGCACCAACCCGAGACAGCCGGCGCCCACACCCCCCAGCAGGGAGAGCAGCCAGGCCAGGGGCGTGCTGGCGGCCACCTGGCCGCGGAAGCGCAGCAGCCGCTGCTCCGGACTGCTGGTGTCGGCCTGCCAGCCCCGTTCCCCCAACCATTGGCTCAGGCCGGCCAGCACCTCCAGGGCCGGCCGCGGCGAGTGGATCTCCACCACCGTGGTGCGGTCCTTACTGGCAGCCCGCAGGAAGAACACCAGCCCGATGGCCAACAGCAGGGTGAGCAGCAGGGTGGAGCCCAGGGCTGGGGGCATGGCGGCTGACGTTGGCGGGCCGTTCATTGTCCTCCAGCCAGAGGCGCCATGGGGGCATCAGGTCGAGGGCGCCGCTGCGGTGCTCCTCGCGCAGGTGCAACATGCGGCGGGGCCGGCCGCGGCTGGGACAGCGCTGGGCATAGGAACTGATCGCCTCCTGGTGATCGAGGAAGGTGATCGCCTGGTGCAGCACGGTTTCCGAGAGGCGCAGCTGGGGATGGGCTTGGCCCAGTTGCTGCATCAGGGCGGTGGGATAGCTGTCGGCTTCGAGCAAGCGATCCAGCACCCAGCAGACCGCCAACTCCAGGCCGAGATGCACCAGCGGCGGCTGGTCGAAGAAGTGGTGAATGGCCTCAAGGCTCTTGCAGGCCTGGCTGGGGCTGGAGGTGCGCACGGGAGGGTGGCAAGGTCCTGTCCTTCTGGTAGCTGCGGCGGGGCCGATTGATCAACCCATTGACCATGCAACTTCACGCAGGCGGGCTGATCGGGTCCTGGGCCGGAGTCCCTGGGCGGCTCCCGGGGTGGGGCTCAAGGGGTTGGGGCGCGGCGGTTCGGAGCGCTTGCGGGTCTGGGCACCGGTCCCTGATCCGCGACCATGGCAGCAGTTCGCCCTGGCTCCATGGCTCCCGCCCCCGGCTCCGCCCCTGCCCGCTTTGCCGTGCTGGATGGCGACCTCTCGAGCGAATGGCATGGCCTGCTTGGGGCCGCCCAGGCCCTGGCGGTGGATACGGAGGCCATGGGGCTGGTGCATGGCCGCGACCGGCTTTGCCTGGTGCAGATCTGCGACGACCAGGACAACGTCTGCTGCATCCGCATCGCCCGGGGCCAGACCCAGGCGCCCCTGCTCAAGCAGCTGATGGAGGCGCCTGGCATTGAGAAGGTGTTCCACTTCGCCCGCTTTGATGTGGCGGCCCTGGCCGAGGGGCTCGGAATCGCCGTGGCGCCCCTGTTCTGCACCAAGGTGGCCAGCCGCCTGGCCCGCACCTACAGCCCCCGCCACGGCCTCAAGGAGGTGGTGCAGGAGCTGGTGGGGGTGGAACTGGACAAGCAGGCCCAGAGCAGCGACTGGGGCCGGGTTGAGGAGCTCAGTGACAGCCAGCTGGCCTACGCCGCCAACGACGTGCGCTACCTGTTGCCGGCCCGGGACCGGCTCCATTTGATGCTGGTGCGCGAGGAGCGGCTGGCGCTGGCCGAGCGCTGTTTTGCCTGCATCCCCGTGTTCTCCGACCTCGATCGCGGCCAATACGGCCAGATCTTTGAACATCGTTGAGCAGGGGCCCTTCAGCCCAGGGCCATTGAGGGCGGGACTTAGTCCTCGTCCATGAAGTTGGCTTCCGAAGCCACCGCTTCCAGCAGGCCATCGAGCCGTAGGCGGGCGGCCTGGCTGCCGGGCTCGGCCTCGGTAAGGAGCCGTTCGGCCAGGGCGATGCGGCCGGGCGTGTCGCGGATCCCTTCCTTGACGGCCGCCAGGTCGACCCGGCGCCGGGCGGCGGAAATGCTGATGCTCATCAGGCTGGCCAGGCGACTGCAGGCCGCCATGTAGTCGCGATCGGGGGGGGCGGCCATGGCGGGCGTCTCTGGGGCGGGGATGGGCCCATCATCCCTGGCCCCAGGCCCGGGTCCCCATCCCGTTCGGGCGGTTCCCCAGCCCTGGCCCTAGGCCAGTAGTTGCTCCTCCACGAGGGCGGCCAGGGCCTCGCTACCGCCGGGTGGCCCCATCCGCCGCCGGCCGATGGCCCCCAGCTGCTGGCGGCGCTCGGGGTCTCCTAGGAGCTGCTGCAACCTGTCCGCCAGCTCCGCTTCCGTCTGGCAGACCGCCACGGCCCCGCCCAGAAGCCGGCTCTGGCGCTGGGCAAAGCCGAGCTTGAACTGGGGGCCAGGTCCTGGCAGGGACAGGGCGCCAATCCCCAGCCCCACCAGCTGTTCGGTGGCGGTGCCGGCCGTGGCCAGGCCCAGCTCGCCCCAGCTGGCCCAGGGGGTGAAGCGGCCCGGACCGAGGAGCACCACCAGGCCCCGCCGCCGCCAGGCCGCCTCGGCCCCACTGCCTTCCGGGGGCTCAACGGGCTGGAAGTCCCGCCACCGCAAGATCGGGGCCAGGTCCTCGGGGGCCGGCCGGGAGCCGCCTGGGGCGAGCAACACCACGGGATTCTCCCCACCCCCGTCCCAGCCTCCATCGGTCCAGGCCAGCACCGCATCAATCAGCCGGGCGAAGTTGGCCCGGGCCTCCGGGATGCGGCTGCCCGCCAGCAGCACGAGGCGGCGATAGCCCACGAGGCTGGCGGGTAGGGGCGCCCCCACCAGGCCATCCAGCATCGGATTGCCGGGGGCAAGCGCCGCCACGCCATGGCGCGCCAAGGCCCGGGCCGTGAGCGGATCGCGCACGGCCACCAGCCGGCAGCGGGGCCGCCCCATTAGGGCCCATTCCCAGGGGTCCCATTCGCTGCCCTTGAGCCGGTGGTAGGCATCGGCGGGCCAGGCCTGGCCCGGGCCGCTGCGCCAGGTGTAGTCGCTTTTGGGGGTGCCGATGAAGCCATAGGGCGCCCCACTGGCCCAGGCCAGCAGCAACGGCAACAGATCTCCCACGGCCAGCACGGCGCCCCCCTGGCGCCCCCAGCGCCGCACCAGCCGCCATTGGCGCCAGCTCAACAGGGGCAGGCCGGCGGCCAGGTCCCGTAGCAAGCCCCTAAGGCTCTGGTTGCTGAAACCGCCACTGGGCAGGGCCTTGCGGGGGCCGATCCGTTGCAGCCAGCCCTCCGCTTCGGCCGCGGCAAAGGCGCTGCCTTCCCCCACGAGGGGCAACACGGCCACCTGCAGATCGGGCCGGCGTGCATGCAGGGCCTGGAGCACCCGCTGGGCGATCAGATCCTCGCCATGGCCATTACTCAGAACCAGCAGCCTGGCGGCCATCACACGGCTGATACGATCCCTGCCTGGGAGTTTGCTCCCGGATGGCGGCATGGCCAAGTGGTAAGGCAGAGGATTGCAAATCCTTTACCCCCAGTTCGAATCTGGGTGCCGCCTTTGATCAAGCCAGCTCAGCCAACCTGCCCTGGCGGGCCAAGGGGATCAGCCCTAAAAGTTGGCGTTCGCCTGCCAGCGTTGGCCGTCGGGGGCTGCGGCCTCGCAGCTCACGTTGCGGCCCTCAAACCGGCAGCTGCCGCTCGCTAGCCAGGCCTTGGGCAGGCCCTGGGCCAGGCCCCGGCCATCGAAGCTGCGCTCGCTCACCGTGCTCACCACCGTGGTGAGGGGGCCGGCCGGCTGGCAGTGACCCTGCTGGCAGAGCAGGGGCTGGCTGTTGGGCTGCAGCAGCCCCACCACGATCAGCTGGTTGAGGCTGTCTTTCTGGGCACCAGGGGCGATGAAGCGCACCGTGAGCAGGCCCTCCATCTGTTGGTCGAGTTGCACCTGCTGGCAGTTGCTTTGGGGTAATCCGGCCAGGTTGCGGCTGCAGCTGCGGGTGCCGCTCTCCCAGAAACCGAAGCCCCCATCCCGACCCACAGGCCCCCGGTTAAGGCTCGCCTCCTCGGCGGCTCTGGCCGTGCTGGCGGAGGGCAGGGCAGCGGCCTGGGGGGGGGAGCAGGCCAGGGCCAGGCTGGCGATGCCGAGGGCCAGCCTGGCCCTGGCGCCTGGGGGTTGGCGCTGGGTGGAATGGGAGCGTGCCGCAGCCATGGCCGGGTCGAGTTGATCCTGGAAGTGGAATGGGGGAAGGGCAAAAAGCAGGAGGGTTGGCCGGCCAGCTCGGTCAGGTTCGACCAGGCTGGCCTCCGGTCCCCTTGGGGTCAATAGCCCGAATCGGCGACGCAGATCCCCTCGCAACTGATTCCATTGCTGGCCGTGCGGCCGCAGTGCTGGCAGAGCACGGGATCGCGGGGGGCTGGCGGCGAGGCCGCGGTTGGGTCAGTTCCCCCTTCCGGGCCTGGGGTGGGGGCCGGTGCGCCGGGGGGCTGGCCTGGACCAGGCAGCAGAGAATGCACCGAAGGGGGTCTCTAAAGGATTGATCATGGCAAGTGAGCCGATGTCCCGGCCGGGCGAGCCGCCCACCCGGTGCTCCGACCTGCCAGACCCCTCCAGCGGCGGTCCGAAACCCGGGGCGGCGGCGGCTCCCACGCCGGGCCCGCTGCCGGCCGAGTCTCCCCAGCCCCTGCCGTCCATCGGCGTCGGCACCTGGGCCTGGGGGAACCAGTTCCTATGGGGCTATGACCCAGGCTTGGATCACCAGTTGGCGGCCACCTTCCAGCGCTGCCTCGAGCTGGATCTCT
Source organism: Pseudanabaena sp. UWO311 (assembly GCA_943370385.1). Taxonomy (GTDB): domain Bacteria; phylum Cyanobacteriota; class Cyanobacteriia; order PCC-6307; family Cyanobiaceae; genus BAIKAL-G1. The sequence continues at coordinate 9,787 of CALRQT020000015.1, read as the reverse complement.
GTTTTTTTGACACCGCCGATTCCTATGGCACCGGCCGCTGGAACGGCCGCAGTGAGCAGTTGCTGGGCCAGTTCGCTGCTGCCCTCTCGCCGGCCCAGCGCTCCAGGTGTTGCATCGCCACCAAGCTGGCACCCTTCCCCTGGCGCCTGGGCCGGCGCGGCTTTGATCGCGCTTTTCGGGCCTCTAGGCAGCGCCTGCAGGGCAAGCTCGATCGGGTGCAGCTGCACTGGAGCACCGCCCGCTATGCCCCCTGGCAGGAGCCGCCCCTGCTGCTGGGCCTGGCCGATCTGGTGCGCAGCGGCCAGGTGGCCAGCCTGGGGCTCTCCAACCTGGGGCCACTCCGGCTGCGCCAGGTGGTGGCCCAATTGGCAGCCCAGGGGGTGGCCGTGGCCAGCCTGCAGGTGCAACTGTCGTTGCTGGCTCCCGAGGCCGTGGCGCCAGGCGGCGTGGCCGAGGTTTGCCGGGAGCTGGGCATTGAACTGATTGCCTATAGCCCCCTGGCCCTGGGTCTGCTGGCCCGTCCGCCCGGCCAGGTGAACGTCGCCCCCAAGGGGCCTCGGGGCAGCCTGTTTCGGCGGCTCGAACCGGGTTTGGGGCCCCTGCTCGACACCATGGCGTCGATCGCCGCTGGCCATGGCAGCGACCTGGCGGCGGTGGCCCTGAATTGGTGCCGGGCCCATGGGGCCATGCCGATTCCGGGGCTGCGCCGGCCTGACCAGGTGGAAACGGTGGCCGCGGCGCGCCGATGGCAGCTCAGCCTGGCGGAACGACAGCAGCTCGATCAGCTGGTGCTGAGCAGCCCGCGCATGCCGAGCAACCCTTTCCAGAGCCGTTGAGATGGGCTGTTGAAGCGACCGACCTGGCTGGCTAGGGCGAGTTCGCCTGGGCGGCCCAGCTTCAGGGCTGGCTGGGTCTAGCCAGGGTTGGGGAGGGGTCCGGGCTCAACACCACGGGCAAGGGTTGGCGCTCGTTCTCCAGGCTGGGGGCATGGCGCACCACATTCAAATTGCGGGGTGCCAAGGGCCTGGCGGCCAGGGTCGGCCCGGCCTCCAGGCCTGGTTGGGATTTCCCCTCTCCGTTGAACGGTTCCCCCTCGGCGGGCCCTGATCCAGCCAACTCCGCGCCAGCCGGCACCGGGCCGCCATCAGCGGCCGTTGACCCATCAACGGGGATGGCGGCGTCGGGATCAAGCTTGAGGCCGGTCTCCAGTTCCAGGATGCACACCGCTTCCTGCAACAGGGAATCAAAGGTGGCCCCCGGCAGGCGGTGGCGGGCCAGCTCCAGGAAGGTGCGGCTTAGGGATTCCCCTGCGGCGGCCTTGAGAGCCGGATTAGAGCGGCGCTGCTCCTGTTCGTCCTCCACCGCCCGGATGAAGCGCTCGGTGACATCCCGTTTGGTCGAGGCGCGGATGATCGTTTCCTGCTCCAGCTGGGACAGGTTGATCTGCTGTTGAAGTTCGTCGATGCGGCGGTTCAGGCTTTCAAGCACTTCCCGGGCTTCCCGCACCACATTGCAGAGCTGGCCATCGGAGAGGCGGGGCAGGTCGGCGACAAAGACCTTGCCGTGGTCGCGCAGGGCCAGGAACGTGGCCCGGGCACCGCCGCGAATGGGTTGTTGGGGATCGCGGGGGCTTAGGGGGCGGTTTGGCGGGATCGGACCGGCGGAGCTACGGCGCCGGGTCAGGCGAGTCACCCCCTCGGATGCTCCAGGGGCCAGGGGCCTAGTGATCGGTCTATTGAGCATCGCAAACCTCTATGGGGATTGTCTCACGGACAACGGAAGACGAATGCGGGTAGGGATCTCCCAACGCCGCACTGAACAGGAACCTTAACCAATCCATTGCCTAAATACCCCTGCTTTAGTAGGGGGTTGCCCTGTCCGGATCTGACGCACCATCGCCCGGGCGGCTCCAGTCGATTCGACCAGGCCGATCCCCCCAAGAGCCAGCAGGGTTGCCCTTGTTGGCTCTTGAGCATTGGCAGCCGCCTTAGGCCGGGAGCCCGACCAAGCTGGCGGCGGCGCTGGCCGCTCCTGGCTCCACCACGCCAAGCCGCCAGGCCTGGTGCCCCTCGTTAGCGCACACCTGGAGTGCTTCGCCGACGGCCGCCTCGGGCAGCACCAGGCAGTAGCCCACCCCCAGGTTGAAGGTGTGCCAGAGGTCGGCTTCGGGCACTTCTCCTTTCTCTTGTAACCACCGGAACAGCTCCGGCCGCTCCCAGCTGGTCGGATCAATGCGGGCCTGGAGTCCGGCCGGCAGGCAGCGGGGCAGGTTTTCGGGCAGGCCGCCGCCGGTGATGTGGGCCATGCCATGGAGGGGGAGGGCGGCGCCCAGCAGGGCCTGCACCAGGGAGCCGTAGAGGCGGGTGGGGGTGAGCAGGCTCTCGATCACCGCCGGCCCCCCGGGGCTGAGCTCGCTGGCCCCATCGATCTGGTGGGCCTCGAGGATCCGGCGCACCAGGCTGAAACCATTGCTGTGCACGCCGCTGCTGGCGACGGCAACGATCTGATCGCCGGCGACCACAGCGCGGCCATCGATCAGGGCGTCTTCCTCGACGACCGCCACACAGAAGCCGGCCAGGTCGTAGCGACCGGGGCCATAGAAGCCGGGCATTTCGGCGGTTTCGCCGCCGAGCAGGGCGCAGCCGCTCTGGCGGCAGCCATCGGCAATCCCCTCCACCACGGCTGCCATGGCCTCCGGGCTGAGCTTGCCGGTGGCCAGGTAATCGAGAAAGAAGAGGGGCTGGGCGCCGCTGGTGATCACGTCGTTGACGCACATGGCCACCAGGTCGATGCCGACGCCGTGGTGGCCGCCATGGGCCTGGGCCAGTTCGAGCTTGGTGCCCACCCCGTCGGTGCCCGCCACCAGCAGGGGCTTGCTCAGGCCCGCCGGCAACCGGCAGAGGCCGCCGAAGCCGCCCAGGCCGCCGAGAACCTCGGGCCGGCGGGTGGAATCAACGCTGGAGCGGATGCGTTCGACAAAGGCCCGTCCCGCCACCACGTCCACGCCGGCTGTGCGGTAGTCCATTCCAGAGCTGCTGTTGACCCGATCCTGCAACGGCGTGCCGCGCCTTTGGGGTTCCGGATCGGACCACAGGGCGCCCAGGGGGTGGACGGTTGGCCGATTGGCCGCCTTTACGATCAGCTTGGCTTATGGGCCTGATCGGACTTGCTGATCCTTGGCGTGTTGACGCGGCGACCAGATCGCAGCTACGGCCTTGGATCCGGCTTTAGATAGTGAATGCTGATCAATCTTTATGCCGCAAATGTGACCAAAACCGCCAGGCAATTCGGGTTAACTTTGCCGGGTCGTCAATTCCCGATAGGAACTCCGCCGTCAGTTCATCACAGCTTCTCTTCCGTAACGCTGTTTTGAATACAACGCTGGCGGGTCACAACTTCGTTTGTGGCTACTGCTTTCGAGCGGCGAGTTTCGCCTGTTATGCGCCGATCCATTCTCCTGAGCGGCTTTGCCCTCCTGATTTCCGGTAGCAGCGCCATCTTGCCTGCCCTGGCTGGTTCCAGCCGCGCAGTCCAGACCGCCGATGCCCTGGCCAGCCAGCAGCCCTCCCTGCTCGCAGGCCCCAACGAGGCCTCCCAGGCCTACGAACCGGAATCCAGTGATCTCGCCATCCGCGAGGTGCAACCCATCCAGGTCCAGGACCAGCAACCCGGCAATCCCCTGGTTCCCAGCCAGCCGATCGCCTCGTCTTCCAATCTCCAGGTTCGCAGCGTCACCACCGGCCAAGCCAGTTGGTACGGCCCTGGTTTCTACGGTGGCCGCACCGCCAACGGTGACGTGCTCCGCCGTGGCGACTTCACCGCCGCCCACCGCAGCCTGCCCTTCGGTACCAAGGTGCGGGTCACCAACCTCTGGAACGGCCGCAGCACCGTGGTGCGGATCAACGATCGGGGGCCCTTCGTGGGCCACCGCGTGATTGATCTCGGCCCCGGGGCCGCCAGCCACCTCGGTCTGGTCGCCAGTGGTGTGGCTTCCGTGCGCCTTGAAGTGCTGCGCTGAATCCTGTTCTGAAGGCTGATCCCCGATTCAGCCCCTTCGCCCATCCGTCGTTGACGGGTGGGCTTTTCAATGGGGGAGTTCCGGGGGTTGCCTTGCGTCTGCTTCACACCGCCGCCGAGCTGCGCCAATGGCGCCAGGGCTGGGAGCGCCCGGCGGGGCCGCTCCAGTTCGTGCCGACCATGGGCGGGCTGCATCAGGGCCACCAGTCCCTCGTTGCCCTGGCGGACCGGGCCCGCGCCGCCCATGGTGGCCAGGTGCTGCTCAGCGTCTTCGTCAATCCACTCCAGTTCGGCCCGGCCGAAGACTTCGACCGCTATCCCCGCGACCTGGAGGCCGATGCCGAGCTGGCCGCGGCAGCGGGCGCCGATGCCCTGTTCGCCCCCAGCGCGGCCGAGATCTATCCAGGCGGCCCGGCCGAGCTCATCCGGATCCAGCCGCCCGACTCCCTGACGGCGGGGCTCTGTGGCCGCAGCCGGCCGGGCCATTTCGCCGGCGTGGCCACGGTGGTGGCCCGGTTGCTGGCCCTGGTGCGACCCGATGTGCTTTGGCTGGGGGAAAAGGATTGGCAGCAGTTGGTGGTGCTGCGGCGCCTGGTGGTCGACCTGGGCCTGCCCCTGCAGGTGCGCAGCGGACCCACCCAGCGCCAGGCCGATGGCCTGCCCCTGAGCTCCCGCAATCGCTACCTGGGCCCAGGCCAGCAGCTGCAAGCCCTGGCCCTGCCCCGCAGCCTGGCGGCGGCGGCCCAACAGGTTCAGGCCGGCTCCAAGGACCATCAGGGTGGGCCCTCAATGGCGTCCCTCACCGAGGCGGTGCGCAGCGACCTGCTCCAGGCCGGCCTGGTGGTGGACTATGTGGAGGCGGTGGAGCCCCGTAGCCTGCGGCCAGCGGAAACGTTGCAGACCAGCCCCCTGCTCCTGGCGGCGGCGGCCTTCTGCGGCACCACCCGCCTCATCGACCATGTGTTTCTGATGCGCCGCCCGCCGATCGTTGCCATCGATGGCCCCGCCGGGGCTGGCAAAAGCACCGTGACCAAGGCCTTTGCCGCCCGCCTCGGCCTGATTTACCTCGACACCGGCGCCATGTACCGGGCCGTCACCTGGTTGGTGGCCTCGGCCGGCGTCGATCCGGCCGAGGCCAGCGCCGTGGCAGGCCTCCTGGTGGACCTGGATTTGCAGCTCTCCACCAGCGCCGAGGGCGCCCAGCGGGTATCGATCAATGGCCAGGACGTGACCGAGGCGATCCGCAGCCCGGAGGTCACCGGCCAGGTGTCGGTGGTGGCGGCCCATGGCTGCGTGCGCGAGGCCCTCACCCGCCAGCAGCAGGCCATGGGGGCCCGGGGCGGCCTGGTGGCCGAAGGCCGCGACATCGGCACCGCCGTGTTCCCCGATGCGGAGCTCAAGGTGTTCCTCACAGCTACGGCGGCTGAGCGGGCCCGCCGCCGGGCCCTGGACCTGGCCCAGCGGGGCTTTGCCGTGCCCGAGCTGGCCGAGCTCGAAGCCCAGATCACCGAGCGCGACCACCTCGATTCCAGCCGCGCCGTGGCCCCCCTGGTGCAAGCCGCCGATGCGGTGGAGCTGATTACCGATGGCCTCTCGATCGGGGCCGTGATCGACCAGCTCGAGCTGCTCTTCCGCGAGCGGGTGCCGGCGGATGCCTGGCCGGGGCCTGCCCAGGCCTAGGCCAGCTTCCGGCCTAGGCCTCTCGTGTTTGGCTGCGGGTTTGCGCCGCCCCTTTGCTCGCAGCTGGTCCTCAGCGGGATTTGAGGTCGTCGAGTAGGCCGCCGCAGGCGTCCTCCAGCAGGTCGAGCACCTGCTCGAAACCGTCTTCGCCGCCGTAATAGGGGTCGGGGACTTCCTGGGTGCGGAACTGGCGGCAATGGCGGGTGATCGGCTCGATCAGGGCCTGCTCCGTGCCAGGGGCCGGCCGCCCCTGGCGGGCCAGGGCCTCCACGGCCGCCAGGTTGGCGTTGTCCATGGTGAGGATGCGATCGAAGCGGCCCAGGTCGGCGGCTTCGATCTGGCGGGCCCGGCTGGGCAGGACGATGCCCCGCTTGTCGGCGGCGGCCAGCATGCGCCGATCCGCCGGCTTGCCCACATGCCAGCTGCCCGTGCCGGCCGAATCCACCACGAACTTGTCATCTAGACCCTCGCGGGCCAACAGATGCAAGAACACCCCCTCGGCGGCGGGGGAGCGGCAGATGTTGCCGAGGCAAACGAACAGCAGGCGTTGGGGCGACATGTCTAGATCAGCGCAGCAGGGCTGGATGGGGGGATCGAGGTGAACCCTTGCCCTTGCAAAGGCAAGGGTTCAATGAGTCCTCAACGGCCATCACTCTGGCCCCTGTGCCCACCGTTCACCCTGCCGTTTGGGCAGAAGATCGCCTCAAGCGGGCGCGCGGTCATCGGGCGATCTTCACGTCGATGCGCGTGTCGCCGCTTAGGTCGAAGGCTGCCTCGTCGAAGTTCGGCTGGCGAAAGGAATGACGGACGTTTTTGCTCACGCCCCACGGCTCCTTCGGGGCGCCAAAGAAGTTGAGGTCGACTTTGCCGTTTGCGACCTGGTCTTGATGCACCGCGACGGCATAACGGCCCGGGGGCAGGTTCCGGAAGACAAACGTTTCGGCGTTCGCGGTGGTCAGCGGCTGCTGCTGGACCGCCGTCGCGGTCTTGCCCAAGGGGAAACCGGAGGGGCCGGAGAAGAGGGAAGCCCTTAGGTCGCCGCCGTTGGCGCGGGCCCCGGTGACCACGACGGTGAGGGTGGCCTGGTCTTTGGCAGGGGCGGCGGAGAGGGGGCGCGGCTGCCCGGTGGTGATCAGGCCGGCTACGGCGAGCAAGGCAGGCAGGAGGCGGGCGGGCATGGCGTTTGTCATTTGGGTGAAGTGCCGCAGGCCGCGACAATGTGAACGACGTGCACATTGTCGCCCTTTAATGTGATGGCTGTCAACATTGGCCATGGCTTCGACCCGCTATCACCACGGCAGCCTGCGGGCGGCCCTGCTCGAAGCCGGCTTGCGGATTGCCGCTGCCAAGGGGCCGGCGGCGCTCCAGCTGCGCGATCTGGCCAAAGCCGAGGGGGTGTCGGCCTCCGCGGTGTATCGCCATTTCCCCGACCTGGCCCACCTGTCCGCAGAGATCAGCCGGCTGGCGCGCGAGCGGCTGGCCCAGGCCATGCTCGATGCGGCGGCCGCCGTGCCCGAGCATCCCGATGTCGGCCTGCTAGCGACCCGTCGCTTTGCCGCGATTGGCCGGGCCTATGTGACCTTTGCGGTCAGTCACCCCCACCTGTTCGACACCGCCTTTCAGGCGCCGGGTGCGCCGCCATCGCGCCCGGATAATCCGGACGCCTGGACCGTGCTCAATGGATCCCTGGATGCCCTGGTCGAGGCGGGTGAACTGTCAACGCTGATGCGCGTAGAGGCACCAATGGTGGCCTGGTCGGCGGTGCACGGATTGGCCGGCATCCTGGTGCGACGGATGCCCGTGGAACCGATCGAGCAGAAGTCTGTTCTTGAGTCGGTCCTGAGCGGTGTCCGACGGTCCCTCTCCCTGCGCAGCGACCTCTGAGCTGTTGGTTGGCTTGCTGCTGCCCTAGGCGCAGCAGATGGATGGCTAATCGCTCGACACCGATTCCGAACCACGTCCGGGTTGCGGTCTGGAACGATGCGAGGCCAAAGCATCGTCTGCCCATCAAGCCGCTCCATCCCCCCAACAACGGGCCCCAGTCCCAACGATTTGGCTCAGGAGCCCGGCTGATCGTCCAGGCGCCGCAGTGCCAGGGCGGCCCGCAGCCGCACCACCGGCACCTCTTCGCCATCGGGCTGGCTGAGGCCCAGCAGGGCCTGGCGGCTGGCGGGGACGAGGTCCCCACTGACGGGGTTGCTGAGGCCAAGGGCTTCCAGGCCCACAGCCACGGCGTAGCGCACCACCCATTCGCCATCGGCGCAGCCGGCTACCAGGGCCTGGAGGCAGCGGCCCTGCACCGCCTGGCGCTGGTTGTCATCTAAGGCATCCAGCCGCAACTGGCCCAGGCCCCGGGCGGCGGCCCGGCGCACGCTCGGGCCGATGTCGCTGCCGAGGGCCTCTTCCAAGAGATCAAGGCCGCGCACATCGCCGATGCCGGCCAGGGCCCGCACGGCCCAGGCCCGGGCGCCGTAGTTGCGCTCATCCAGGCTGCCCAGCAGGGGCGCCACCGCCTCGGGCCCCAGGGCGATCAGGCCATCCACCGCCGCCACGGCAGCGCCGGGATTGTTGAAGCCGAGCACTTCCACGAGGCAGGCGATCGCGGCCGGGTGCACCGCCGCCGCCAGGGCCTGGGTGGCCAGCAGCAGGCTGATGGCGCTATCGGCTGCAGCCACGGCCGCGATCAGGGCTTCGACCTCAGTGGTGGCAGGGGTGGGGTCGGCGAGGAAGGTCATCGGTTTGGCGAGGGGGGTTGGGCCGGCCCCAGGGGGCCCAGGGATGAAGGAGGGCAGGCCTCAAGAAGGGGGTGCTTAAGCCGTTCGGGCCAGGCGCAGGGTTTTTCGAACCAGGACGCTCTCCAAAAATGGCGTTCCAAAAGGGGACGCCCTAAAGCCAGACCTCCCTAAAGCAGGGAATCCATGGCCGCCAGCACGGCTTCGGTGCCTGGGGCATGGCCTTGCTGGGCGTCCGAACCGTTCTCGACCAGGCCGCGCAGGGCGATCAGCTTGAGGCTGTTCTCGGCGTGGGTGCTGGTGATGGCGTCCAGGGAGGCGCGCCAGCCGGCGGCCCCCAGGTCCATCAGGGCAGCGCGGCGCACCTGCAGCAGGGGATCGGCCAGCAGCGCCTCCAAGCGCTCGCCCCACTGGCGCTCCCCGGTGAGTTGCAGCAGGGCCCGGTAGGCGGCACTGCGGATGAGGGGACGCCCGTGGTTGATGAAGGGCGTAATCACCGCCACCACGGCCGGATCGTGATCGCCGATATCGCCGAGGGCCTCGAGCAGGGCTTCACAGGGCTCCATGAGCCTGGGCGTGCCCGGCCGCAGGGCGCCGGCCCCTTCAAGGCCACTGGCCAGGCGCCGGCAGATCGGCTCCACGGCTTCCTGGGTCCCCAGGTCGCCCAGGGCCCGGGCCGCGGCTTCGCGCAGGCCATCGTCGGGATCCTCCAGGGTGGCCAGCAGGTCGGCGATGGCGGGCTGGGCGGCGGGGCCGAGCTTGCCCAGGGCCCGGGCCGCATTGCGGGCCACGGCGTTCTCCTCCACGCCGGCGCCGGGATCGCGGGGGCGCCGTTGCCGCAGGGCCTGGCAGAGCAGGGGCACCGTGGCTGGGTGACTGCTGCGGTTGCGACCCAGCCACCAGGCGGCGTAGTACTGGGCCGAGGGATCATCCGTGAGGCTGAGCCGCCGCAGGGCTTCCGCCTCGTTGATCGGGTCCCCCTCCGCCCCTGGCACCCGGTTGTCCTCAACGTCGGCCATGGGAAATGGATTAGGGCGTCGTTATCGTTGATGTTGGCATCAGCGGGCAGCCTTGGCCGGTGCCTGTCATAGAGCGGCTGCTAATCGGATCTGGGGGCGGTTTGGCGGCTATGGCGGGGCTCGTCAAATGCCCCCCGGGGTAACCACAAAAAAAGGGCCCCCAAAGGGGCCCAAAGGAAGGATCGACGGTGATGTCGACGCCGGGTCTGGGATCAGACGAGGGCGGCGATGGCGTAGTCGATGTAGTTGTTGGCGATGACGCCGGGGTCGCCGGAGATGCCGTGGTTGGCCTTGATGTAGTTCAGGGCTTCGACGTACCAGGAGGGGGACAGTTCGAAA
>CALRQT020000014.1:0-97218 GCA_943370385.1 Pseudanabaena sp. UWO311 | reverse complement strand
CGCAGCAGCGGCGACGATAGTTGGGGGGTAGCCCCCTGCAAAAATAGCTCGATGCCAGGTAAAACTTTTGCTCCATAGCCAAGCTGATCGAAGCGATCAGCAGGCGACGAAAAGCCACCCGATAGGGTGGCTTTTTTGTTGGGGATTTTTGGGGGCGGTAGGAAGTCGCCCCATTGTTCTAAGCAAACGGAGTGCAGGTTCGCTAATCGAGTGTGACTCAGCGGCGCTGGTCGATAAGGTGGCATGCGCCATTGCAGGCACTCGGGTGCGGCAGGTTAGGGTTCAGGGCTAATTCCTAGTTGAATTCGACACGATTGGGCAGTTCCCCCCCTGGCAAGCGCGAGCGGTTTAAGGCCTTGGCGGGCTTGTCCTGGCGGGCCTATCGCCTCTGGGATCAGAAAGATTGTGTGGATCTCAGTGCTGCATTTGCTTACCACAGCCTCCAGTCCCTCTTCCCGATCCTGCTGATTGCCCTGGCGGTGGCCAGCCGCATTCTTGGCCGCGATGATGGCATTACGGACAGCATCATTGATTGGGCTGCCAGAATTTTCCCTGAGAGTGTGTTGCCCGTGATTCGCAATACGTTGCTGCGCTTATATCGTCAGGGAAATGGTGCGGGATTGATTGGTGTTCTCTCGCTGTTGGTGACATCCAGCAATGCCTACCTGAGCCTGCGCCGTGGTGCCGATCGCCTCTGGGGCTTCCGCTCCCAGCTCCAACCCCAGCCCTGGCAATGGCTTGTGCTTCGCTTCCTGCGCTCGCGCGCCGAGGCCTTTGGCCTGGTTGCCCTGCTGGGGCTGTTCGTGGTGTTCGGCCAAGTGGCCACAAGCTTGAGGTTGCTCGCCCGGGGCTCCTGGCAGGCGCTGCTAGGCGCTTTTTTGCCGGCTCCTTTGCAGCACCTGCTGCCCTTTTCGATGGTGGCGAACCTGGGACTGTCCCTGTTGTTTAGTTCCGGCGTGGCCCTGGCCCTGTTGCGCCTATTGCCCTCGCGGCGGGTGCCCCTGGCCCCCCTGGTGCCTGGTGCCCTTTTGGTCGGTTTTGCACTGACCAGTTTGAACCTGGCGCTCGGAAGCAGCCTGATTCCCCTGGGCGCCCGTTTCCAGGCCTATGGCGTGATTGGTGGCGTGTTGTTATTGACCCTGTGGGTCTGGTTGGTGGCCCTGATTTTCTATTACGGCCTGGCCCTCTCGGTGGTCCTGGCCCGTCCGGCTGGCCTTGCTAAGGCACCTGGGTGAGCGGAGGCCTTGGCTGGGGGGCGATCCACACCCAGGCAACGTTCGAACTGATCCGCCCGGGGGTGAGGATGGATTCCACGTTCCTATCTCCCCAGGCCAGCTGATGTCCCGTCCGGTCCCCTGGCTCTGGATTGCCCTCGCTGGCCTGCTACTGCTGGCGCCTGGCTTGGTGGGCCGCCTTTTTGTGGATGTGTTGGAGGGAATCACCCTGTTGGTGGTGGTGGTCCCCCTGGTGTTGGCCGGAGGTGGCGTGATCGCCTGGTGGTGGTTACGGCGCAACCTGATCACTTGCACCGCCTGCGGCACCGCCAGCCTCGGCCAAAGCCAATGCCCAGCCTGTGGGGCCCCGCTTCAAGCCGGCCAGGGCACCGATAGGCCTGGATCCACGTCGGCAGGGGCGCCGCTCGGGGTGGATGCCAGTGACGTGACGATTGACGTGGTCGCCCAATCGGTGGAAGAGGGCGGAAAACGCTGAGGGGTTGCTGCCGCCTTTGCCAGGCCATCAAGGAGCCAATGCTTGCGCAACAAATCTTGCCGGCTTAATGCTTTTGATCTTGCTTTGGCGCTAATTGAGTGAATCTGGCCTGATGCTTAAATCTATTTTGTGGATTCTAGTTGGCCCTTCGATAGTTCTAGTAAACGCCGTTCCCTGAGAAATAGAAAGAGGGGCGCCCCGCAGGCGAAGGCGAGTCCAAAGCTGGCTAGCAAGGCGATCCAGAAGTATTTGATTTGTAGCCGCCTGGCCTCAACCACCATCCAGATCGTGAAGGCTGTGGCGCCAATTAATAGATCGCGGGAGAGGGATTGGGCGGCTGGATTGGCATTGGCCTGGGCAATGAAGAGGGCCAGGTCAAAGGGGCCGCCGCTTGCGCGGATGAAGTCGAGGTTGGCCAGCCAGGGAAGGATCGCTCCGGCCACAGCCAGGCCTAGGTAGAGCCAAGCCAGCCAGGGGCTTGGTTTGCTGGTCAGGGGGATGGTCATGGTTGGGTGCGGCTGGAGGCTGGGCTGTCCTGATCCCATTCGATCACCTCCTGCTCCACTTGGGCGAGCACGGCCTCACAGCGCTCCAGGTAGGTGAGGGCCCGCCGGTAGTGGCCCGCCATCGCTTCCACTTCCAGGTCGGCCGCCTGCAATTGGCCGAGGGACAGTTCCATGGCGATTCGCGCCTCCTGAAAACTGAGTTGGGCCACGTCGGCTTGCCACTCCCGATCCCGATCGGTTGGTTGATCCTGATCGGGGAGCCCTCCCTTGGCTTCGCTTTCAGGGGGGCGGCTGGTTTTGCGCGGGGATGACATCGGTGACCTGGGCTTGGAGGCGGCCATCGGCGAGCTCCACCAGGAAGGGTTCGCCGCACCCAATCTGCTTGATCGAGCGCAGGAGCTGGCCGCTCGGTGATCGCACCAGGGCAAAGCCACGCCGGAGCAGGCGCTGGGGCGAGAGGGCTTCGAGGAGCTCGCGCCGTTGCTGGAGCCCCTGGCGCTGGTGGGCCAAGAGCCGGCTGGGGCGGATCAGCTCGAGTTGGGCCCTGAGGCTGGTGAGCTGCTGGCGCTTGGCTTGCAAGCTGAAGCTGAGGGCTTGGCGCAGTTGGCTCCGGCTTTGGGTCAGGCGTTGCAGCACCGTTAAGCGATCCGGCAGCAGGGCCACGATGGCGGCGGTGGGGGTGGCAGCCCGGTAATCGGCCACCAGATCGGCAATGGTGGTGTCGTCCTCGTGGCCTAGTCCGGTGACGATGGGTACGGGACTGGCGCTAACCAAGCGGGCCAGGGCTTCGCCATCAAACACGGCCAGGTCTTCGCGGCTGCCGCCGCCTCGGGCCAGCACAATCGCTTCGATTCCGAGATCCTCGGCCCGATCCAGCACCTGGGCCAGGCGCCGGCAGATCTCCGCTTCCACGGGGCCCTGCACCGGGATCGCCACCTGGTAGAGGCGGGTGCTGGGCCAGCGTTCGGCCGCCGTGCGCAGCATGTCGGCCAGGGCGGAGCTGGGAACGCTGGTCAGCAGGGCGATCGCCGCCGGAAAGGGCGGCAGGGTCCGTTTCCGCTCCGCAGCCAGCAGCCCCTCGGGCTCGAGGATCTGGCGCACCCGCTCGAACTGGCGCAGCACGGTGCTGAGGCTGGGGCGCAGGTCCAGCACCTGCACCGACAGGGTGGCCCGCGCCGCCCAAAAATTCAGCTTTCCCACCACCACCACGCCATCGCCTTCGGCGGGCTGGTGGCTGAGTTTGGCCAACTGGGAGGCCCAGATCACCGCCGAAATGGTCGCCTCCCCATCCACCAGGGTGAGCCAGAGGTGGCCTTTCTTGAGTTGGGGCCTGGAGATCGTGGCGTCGATCAGAAACCTGGGGGCAAAGCCCCGCTCCAGCAGGCTGCCGATCGCCTGGTTGAGTTGGGCGACGCTGTAGCGGGGCAGGCCATTGGCCTCAGCCATGGGCGTCACTCGTCCAGGGTCCGGTACCCAATGCCCCAGTAGATCGCCACGGCGCTGGCGACGACCACCACGACCTTGCCGAGGGGATGGTGGAAGCCGAGCAGGCCAATGGCGCTAATCACCACGGCGATGCTGATCTGACGGGCGCCGTCACGGCGGTTCTTGGCGAAGGGGCGGGCCAAGGCAGGTCCTGGACTCGGGTCGAGGGCAGTCTCGCCGATGCCGGTCTGGGGCCTGGTGCGGAGCTCGGCTGAAACGACCTGGCGGACATCAGGCGGCCGATGGGGGGCGTAGCCGCGGGGCATTAAAAAGCGCCCCGATGGGGGCGCTGGTGTTGAAGCTTGGGGCAGCCCGCAGGGGCTTGGCAGGCGATCAACCGAGGCCGATCTGGCTGAGGATGCCCTGGCCGGTGAGCAGTTCGGTGCCGAGGCCGATCACGAAGCCGAGCATGGCCAACCGGCCATTCCAGGTTTCAGCAAAGGCCACAAAGCCAAAACGGGAAGAGGAGTCAGCCATGGGTCGAGTGGTGTGACAACAGACCCATCGTAAGGAAATGTTTAGGTTGGTTGACAGGTATGGGTGGGCCGTCACCGGACGGTTTCCCGAGTCCCCTGGGTGCCGTTGGGGCTTACTTCTGGGCCTTGGTTTGGTCCTTGGCCTGGGCCAGCCGGCGCTTGGTCAGGGCTGTGGCCTGGGCCGTGCCGGGGTCCTCCGGCCAGGGGTGGCGCGGGTAGCGGCCGCGCAGGTCGGCGCGCACCTGGCGGTAGCCCGAGCGCCAGAAGCTGGCCAGGTCGCTGGTGATGGCGGCGGGCCGGCCCGCTGGCGACAGCAGCTGCAGGCTGACGGGGAGGAGACCATCAAGAACCCTGGGCCCGTCGTTGCAGCCGAACAGCTCCTGCAGCTTCACCGCCAGCACCGGCACCCCCGAGCTGTAGTCGAGTCGCGCTAGCCGGCCCGAAGGGATCGGCACACTCTCGGGCAGCAGGTGGTCGAGCTGGCGCCTGCACTCCCAGGGCAGGCCGTTCCAAAGGGCTTCGACCAGGTTGAGGCGCTGCAGTTCCGCCGCCGAGCTGATCCCCTCGAGTTGCTCGCCTAGCCAACTGTCGAAGCTGGCCAGCAGGGCCCCGTCGCTGCGGTCGGGCCAGGGGGAGCCCAGGTGCTGGTGGGCTAGGCCAAGCCGCTGCTGCAGGCTACGACTGGTCTCCGTCCAGGGCAGCAGCTGCATCCCCTCGGGGCCGGAGCCGCCCCCCGGGTTGTCCTGGCCCAATCCCTCCAGCAAGGCCCGTTTGACCAACGCTGGGGGTGGGTCGCTCCAGGGAGTGCGCTGCAGCACCAGGGCCCCCAGGCGCCGTTGCCGTTCGGCGCGCACCCGTTGGCCCTGGGGATCCCAGCGCACGAGCTCCTCGCTCTCGCCCGATTGGGCCGCCCAGGCGTCCAGGCTGGCGCGCGCAAGGGGGAAAGCCAGGTGGATGCGGCAGTCCCGTCCGGCTCCATCGGTGCGGGCGATGGCCAGCACCTCGCAACCCTTGAGGGGGTCGCTGGGGTGGAGTTGGGCGCCCCGGCCCCCCCGGGTCAGATAGCGCTCCTGGCTGCCTGGACGCAGCAGGGCCAGCCAGTCGGGATAGGCATGGGCCACGAGCTCGCCGGCGAGGGCGTCGGGGCCCAAGGGGACGGTTGGAGGAGCCTGCGCGGCCCCTGGGGGCTGCGATTGGGACACCTTTGGGCTGGCTTGGCCGGTTGAAGCGCTTGGTGTCTCCGGGGGCTCGCTCGGTCCTAGGGCCTGCAGCTGGGCCCCCAATTGCTTCTGTAATTGCTGCAGCCGTTGGCGCTGGGGATCCCGACCGCCCTGGCGCAGCCAGTCGAGCCGGCGGCCCAGGTCGCTGCCGTCGGTTTGGGGGTTCAGGGGATCCCGTTCACTCAGCAGGGTCGCCAGGGCACAGCCCAGGTCGGCGGCGCCCAGGGTGCGGGCGTGCAGCAGCAGCTGGCCCAGGCGTGGGTGCACCCCCAGGCCGGCCAGCTGGCGGCCATGGCCCGTGAGGGCCCCGGCCCCATCGACGGCCCCGAGGGTTTGCAGGAGCGCCTGGCCCTCCAGCAGGTTGGCCCGGGGGGGCGGATCCAGCCAGGGCAGGGCTTCACCCAGGCCTGCCCCCCATTGGGCCAGTTGCAACACCAGCGGCGCCGGATCGGCCTCCAGCAGTTCGGGCGGATCAAAGGCGGGCCGGCCCTGCTGGTCGGCGGCGGACCAGAGGCGGATGCAGCGCCCGGGCCCCAGGCGTCCGGCCCGGCCCCGGCGTTGCTCGGCGCTGGCCTGGCTGGCGGGTCCGGTGACCAGGGCATCCATGCCCGTGCGCGGATCGAAGCGGCTGCGGCGGCTCAGGCCGCTGTCGATCACCAGGGTGACCCCCTGCAGGGTGAGGGAGCTTTCGGCAATCCCACTGGCGAGCACCACTTTCCCGGCCTGCCGGCGCGCCCCAGCTAGGGCCTGGCTTTGGGCCACCAGGGGCAGGTTGCCGTGCAGGGGGCAGATCTCCAGGTCCTGGGCCCAGTCCCGGGCCTCAAGGGCCCGCTGGCATTGCAGGATCTCCCGCTGGCCGGGCAGGAACACCAGCACCGTTTCCTGGGGCTGGCGTTGATCGAGCCAGTGCTGCTCCAGGGCCCGAACCACCTGGCTGGCCAGGGGCTCCAGGGGCCTTGGCGCCTGGTGGGTCACCTCGACGGCAAAGCTGCGTCCCTCGCTGGTGACCTGCTGGGCCTCCGGCCACTGGCCAGCCAGGGGGGCCAGGTTCAAGGTGGCGGACATGACCAGCAGGCGCAGATCCGGGGCCAGCACCGTGCGCGCTTCCCGCACCAGGGCCAGGGCTAGATCCGCTTCGCTGCGGCGCTCGTGGAATTCATCAAAGATCACGCAGGCCACCCCTTCGAGGCCGGGGTCGGCCTGGAGGCGCCGTAGGAACAGGCCATCGGTTACCACCTCGATGCGGGTGGCGGCCGAGCAGCGCTGCTCAAAGCGCACCCGATAGCCCACCCGGGCCCCAACCGGTTCGTTCAAGCTGGCCGCTAAACGCTCGGCGGCGGCCTTGGCCGCCAGACGCCGGGGTTCCAGCATCAGAATCGTGCCGGCCTTGGTTCCCCAGGCTTCCAACAGGGCCAGGGGCACCCGGGTGGTTTTGCCGGCGCCAGGGGGGGCCTGCAGCAGCAGGCTGCCCCCCAGGGGCAGTCCCGCCACGATCGCCCCTAGGCAGCTCTCAATCGGCAGGCTGGACCCCGGTAAGGGGGGGCGCAACGGCGCCGATGGGTTGGCGATGGCATCCCGGGGCTCGGGCAGGGGCTCGGCCAAAGGGGCTCAGCGCACGTGGCGGATGCCATCGACAGGGTGGTAGGCCTCGCCGGTGGTTTCTTCGTAGACGATGGCGGGCAGCCCGGTCTCAAACATCGTCTGCAGGGCTTCCTTGAGGTAGGGGTTCCAGCCTCCGGTGGTCACCTTGCCGTGGCGCACGGTCCAGTCCCAGGTGCCCTGCAGGTCCCGCGGGATGCGGCCTTCCCGGTCCCGGCGGGCCACCAGATCCTGGGATTCCACCAGGCCCACCAGGATCGGATCCTTGCCGTAGGCCGGCGTGATGCTCAGCTCTAGGCGCATCGGGTCTTCCTTGACCATGCGCAGGCGGAAGCGGGGGGGCAGCTTCAGGCTGCTAAGCACTGCTGCCACGATGCGGGTTCTCTGGTCCACCGAAAGAGGCCTCCGCCTAATCACGTCCACTCCAATGGTTGTACCAGTTGGCGTGCTCCAGGGATTCTCCTACTGCGTGAACCTGGCGGCTCAAGGCTGGTTGTCCCTGGGGCTTAAGGCTGGGCGTCGCTGGGGCTCAAGGGCGGATCCTGGTCGGCGCTGAAGCGCACGGTGAGCAGGTCATCGCGAATCAGCTGGCCCTCGGCGTCGAGCAGCTCCGGATGGATGGTGAGCCGACCGGTGCGATCGGTTCGTTGGCTGGGCAGGGGATCTTCCGGCCGGGGCACCGCGCTGAAACCCCGGGCCATCACCCGGAAGGCTTGCCAGAGCAACAGCAGGAAAAATCCGCCGTAGATCAGGGGAAACAGGTGGGTGAGCAGGTCAGTCATCGGCAACGGCGACGAAGGGACCCCAGCCCATTCGGCTGGAGCCATCATGGACCGGCAGGGCGCCGGTGGGCGATCTTCCAGGCCCAGAGGCTGCTGCAGGCGGCACCGAAGGCCAGGAAGCCAAGCAGGTAGGGATGGGCGTTCATGCAGTTCGAGAAGGGAATGGTGGGGCTGCCTGAAGGCGACCGGATTGTCGGGGCAACCCAGCTCTTGGAGGGTTGAATCCACTGGGGGGCTGGATCGCCTAGCTGGATCGTCCTGTTGGGGATTGGGCGCAGCCTTGGTCATGGGGGCCTCCAAGGGAAGGTCCCCTTGGAGGCGGCGGCTGGGGCTGGAGCCTGGGCCGCAGCGGGCCGGGCTTGCTACGGAGACGGTTTGCGAACGGTCAGCTTCGACGTGGTCAGCTTCGGAGTGGTCAGAAGTGGAACGGTCAGCAGTGGATCGGTCATCAGTGGAACGATTCTCTGGGGAGTGGTCAAAGGCTGGGCCTTAGCCCTGCTGGTTGCCCGAATCGGAGGGACTGGGGGGCTCAAAGCTCGCCAGCAGGGAGCTGGGGTCAAGGCCCATCCGGGGTGGACCGCTGAGCTGTTGACGCATGACCCACTGGGTGGCGGCTTTTTGGCTGTGCCAGGCCTGCAGGAGTTGCTTGGCAAGGCCCTGGAGGGTTTGAAGATCGGCCGTGGAGTCGATCACCCGGGTCATGCGTTCCAGCTCGAATTGCTGGCCAAGGGTGAGGGCGAGCGGTTCGGACATGGCGGACGACGCAAGGGGACAGGGGGTCCGCATGAACACTACGAAATGTTTCACCTGCTCGCGTATCGATGGCCACAGAGTTACTGATCTCCTGTCAGGGTCTCGGCACCGATCCCGCTGTTTGCCGGGCCTGGGTGGGTCCAGGGAGCCTGGAAGGTTGGGCCCGCGGGGGAATGGGCGGGGCCCAACCTTCCAGGCGAGGCAGGGGGTCTGGGGCTAGTCAGGTGCTGTCACGCAGGGTTTCAACGCAGCGGGTGACGCACTCGCCGTCATCGAGGGAGCAGGCGGTGATGCACTCGAAATAGGTGTCGACATGGTCGTGGGCGTTGGCGCCCCAGGGACCTGGCTCCTGGGGCGCCCTGTAGGGGCCTGGGTTCAGCGAGGCCTGGGACTGGAAAGCGGCGTTGCTCGAAACGGAACCCATGGCCGGACTGTCGCGATGGATACAGTCAGGTTATGCACACAATTGGGGCGCGTCCAGCGAAATGGGTCTTCATGCCTAAGGGGGCATGAAGTTTGATAAAGGGGCCGTTGGTTGCCCGGGGCTATGGCCGCGTTAGGGGGCCCCTGGCGACGTCAGGCCTGGCATCCCTCGCCCTGCAGCGGCTTCAGCCCTTGCCGGCTGCGGCCAGTTTCCCGGAGGCCGCCTTGGCCTTCTGTTTGTCCTTGTTGGCGCGCCGTTTGGCTTCGAGTTCCCGTTGCAGACGCACCTCTTCGGCCGCCAGTCGCTCTTCCTCCTTCTTTTGTTGGTAGTAGGCGTAGTCGCCCCGATAGAGCACCAGTTCGCCATCGCGCAATTCGACGATGCGGTTGGCCACCCGGGAGATGAAATAGCGGTCGTGGGACACCACAAGCGCAGCTCCCTCGTACTCCATCAGGGCATCCTCCAGCATTTGTTTCGCGGGGATATCAAGGTGGTTGGTGGGCTCATCAAGCACCAGCAAGTTGCAGGGGGTCAGCAGCATCAGGGCCAGGGCTAGGCGCGCTTTTTCGCCACCGCTGAGTTGGCCCACCTGTTTAAAGACGGCATCGTTGCTGAAGCAGAAACTGCCCAGCAGGGAGCGCACCTGGGTCTGGGTCCAATCGGGCACCGCCTCAAAGAGGGTGTCGATTACGGTTTTGCTGAGATCGAGGGCTTCGGCCTGATTCTGTTCGAAATAGCCCGCTATCACATTGTGTTCCCCCAGGCTGGCGCTCCCCTCAAGGGGCTCCTCCATGCCCATCACCAGCCGCAGCAGGGTGGATTTACCGGCCCCATTGGGCCCCACAAAGGCGATGCGATCGCCCCGTTCGATTTCCAGTTCGGCACCCAGAAACAGGATGCGATCGCCGTAGCTATGGGTGAGGTTGTCGAGCAGGGCCACCTGGCGGCCGGAGCGGGGCGCCGGCGGAAAACTAAAGCGGGGGCCGCCTAGGGCATCGATGGGCGCTTCAATCCGCTCCACCTTGTCGAGCAGTTTTTCGCGGCTCTTGGCCTGGGTGCTGCGGGTGGCGCTTGCTCGGAAGCGGTCGATGTAGGCCTGCTGGGTGGAGAGCTCCTTCTGCTGGCGCTCAAAGGCGGCCTGGCTGGCTTCGCGCTCGAAGGCTTTCTGCTCTAGGTGTTGGCTGTAGTTGCCCAGGTAGCTGCGCGAGATGCCCCGCTCGGTTTCAACGATTTGGTTGCAGACCCGATCGAGGAAGGCCCGGTCATGGCTGATCACCACCAGGGGCACGGTTTGCTCAATCAGATAGCCCTCCAGCCACTGAATTGTTTCCACATCCAGGTGGTTTGTGGGCTCATCGAGCAGCAGCAGATCGGGGTCTTGAAGCAGGATTTTGCCGAGGGCAATGCGCATCTGCCAGCCGCCCGAGTAGTCGCCCACGGGCTGCTCGGCCCCTTCGGGGGTGAAGCCGATCGTGGGCAGCAGTTTGTCGATGCGGGCATCGAGCTCGTAGCCATGCAGGGCCTCGAAGCGGCTATGGAGCCGGCCCAGTTCGTGGATCAGCTCATCGAGGTGGTCCGGGTCGCTGGCGGCCTTCTCGCTGGCCATCTCATCTTCCACCTGGCGCTGGCGATTGAGCACCTGGGCGGCTTCGCCGAAGGCCTGGAACAGTTCCTGGCGGACGCTGCGGGCCAGGTCCACATCGAATTCCTGCTGCAGGTAGGCAATGCGCGGCTCCCCCTGCTTGACCACCAGGCCGCTGGTGGGTTCCTCCAGCCCAGCAATGATCCGCATCTGGGTCGATTTGCCGGCCCCATTCACCCCCACCAAACCAATGCGATCGCCGCCCTTCACTTCCCAGGTGACGTCCTTGAGCACCTCGCCGGTGGGGTAAATCTTTGAAACACGTTCCAGACGAAGCACGGGGGCAGGGCTACAGGCGTGCCCCCATCATCCCCTGAGCGGCAAACTGGGGCAGTTCGGTTGCGGCCAGGGCCATGATCAAGCGACTCGAACAGGTGGCCGCCCTTGTGGTGGCGGCCGGTTTGGCGATCGTCAGCTACTGGTTGTTCTTCAGCTGGGCCCAGGGGGGCGGCGGCGCAAGGCGCCAGCGCTCCGCCCTAGAGGCCCCCGCGGGCCTTCAGCAGCCACTGTTTGCTGCCGGCATCGTCCAGGGAGCGGATGTGGGCCTTGACCTGCTCGACGCTGACCGGCAGGCCCCAGCCATCGCCGAGGCGGCAGATCTGCTCGAGCGTGCCTGAGGGGTTTTGCAGGGCCTGGCGGAACAGGGCCTGGGTGAGGTCCGGGTCCTGGCTGATGCGGTCGTAGAGGCTGGCGGCGTTGTCACTGCTGGTGCCATGGGCAGAGCTGGTGCCATCGGCAGAGCTGGTGCCAGCGGCAGTGCTGGTGGCGCCCCCCGGGGCAGGCGTTAGCTGGTCTTGGGCCATGGCTGGGTTGCACGCCTTCTGACCCTATGCAGATCAGCCCCGGTGCAACCGAACTTGAAACAGCTAGCAGCACCTGCTGGGGCCTAGTCGGGCCCGGGCGGGGGCCCCAAAACCTGGGATAGGCCCCCGTCTCAGGCGGCCTGGGGGGCGTCCTCGGGCTGGCCGCTAGCCGAGGCGTCCTCCATGGTGCGGGCATCGAGGCAGAGCACCTTGCGCAGCTGGGCGTAATTGGCGGCCGTGGCGGCGCGGCCCTCCTGCTGGGCGCCGAATTCGGCCCGCTGCAGCACATGGTGCAGGTGGGTGAGCAGGTAGGTGCTGATCACCGCTGAGACGAGCACGTCGCTCTGTTCGGCCATGCGGCGGCGCTCCGTCCGGGCCTGGTCGGCGCGGGCTTGCACCGTTTTGGCCGTTTTCAGGCCGCCGCTGGCCCGGGTGGCTCCTCCCTTGAGGGCGCCGGCCTGATTGGCCGCCCCCTTGGCGTTTTCGGCCACGGCCTTGGCGGTGGGGGCTTTCGGGGCACCGGTTGTCCCAGCCACGGTTTTGACGGTGGCAGCGGCCCGACGGGCCCTGCCCCCTGCGGCCAGGGGCAGGGCGATAGGGGCCTGATCCAGGACCTGGTTGCCCACCCCTTGGCCGCCCAACCCTGGACGGGCCCCGCCCTGGCTGGCCAGTGCTTGCGCTGTCACGGATTTTCCCATCGGGACCAGGGCTGGGTGGTAATGACCCAAGCATAGTCCCGGATACTACCCTTGTGCATCTCAGTACACTGGTGAATACGCCGGAGGATCCGTTCTTCTTGGTGCCCCTCGGTGCCTCTCGATGTCACTAGGTGCCTCTCGGGGCCCCTTGATGTCCCTAGGTGCCCCTCGGTGCCCCTGGGGTCTGCTCCGCTTCTCGCCCCTTCCCTGGGGCCTCGTCCTTCGCTCTTTGGGCTGACTCTGTGGCGACCCGTCAGAACTCCACCAGTGGCCGCCCCAAGTCGCCCCGGATTCAGGTGGTGCTGCCGGAAGATCTTTGCGACCGCCTCGGGCTCGTGGCCGAGGCGGAGGCCCGCACGGTCAGCAACATGGCCCGGGTGTTGATCCAGCAGGGCCTGGAGGTGTATGAGCAGCAACAGGCCGCCCTGCGGGCCGCTGCCCCCCCAGCCCCTGCGGCATCCCCCGCGCCCGTGGCCCGTCGCACCCCTTCAGTGCGGGCTTCAGGCGCGGGGACCCCTCGCCCAGCGGCCACGGCGGCCCAAGAAACCGACAGCTTTCGCCAGGCCCTCGAGCAGCAGGAGCAGGCCGAGCCCAAGCGCCTGCGCGGAGCCCCGCGGCGCCTGCGCCTTAACCGGCCGCGCGCCTGAGGCTGGCCTGGGGCGTGGCGCACACCCCCAGCACCGCGGCTTGGCGGGCGCCGGTAACCGAGGCCAGGGAGCCCGGATGGCCGAGCCGATGCCACCAGGCCAGCAGGGCAAAGGCCAGGGCTTCCCGTTCGCTGTCGCCGATGCCGAGCTCGGCTAGGGGACGCACGGCCAGGCCCCGGCATCGGCGACGCAGCTCCCCCATCAGCAGGTGATTGCGGGCGCCGCCGCCCGCCACCAGCAGCTCCAGGGGCATGGGGCCCCGGTGGAGGTCCTGGGCCACGGCCGCGGCCGTGAAGGCGGTGAGGCTGGCCAGGGCGTCGGCGGGCAGGAGGATTTCGCCCCGGGCCTGGGCCGCCTGCTCCAGGCCCTGGAGGCGGCGCTCCAGATCGTCGGCTCCAAACAGCTCCCGGCCGGTGGACTTGGGGGGTGGCTGCTGCAGGTAAGGCTCCTGAAGCCACTGCTGGACTAGGGCTTCGTTGATCTGGCCCTGGCTGGCCCAGGCGCCGTTGGCATCAAAGGTGAGGCTGCCGCCACTGAATTGGCTGACGGCTAGATCGAGCAGGCTGTTGGCTGGGCCGCAATCCCAGCCCTGGATCGGTGCCTGCCGTTCGGGACCCGAGCTCGGCGGCAGCAGGGTGAGATTGGCGATGCCGCCCAGGTTGAGCAGGGCCCGCCAACCTCCGATCGCCGGCCATAGGGCCCCATCGGCGGCCGGCACCAGGGGCGCCCCCTGGCCCCCGAGGGCCAGGTCCTGGGCCCGGAAATCGAAGACCACCGGTGTGGCCAGCAATTCGGCCAGCAGGGGCCCCTGCAGCAGTTGCCAGCTGGCGCCGCGCTGGGATCCCTGGGGCGGGCGGTGCCAAAGGGTCTGGCCGTGGCACCCCACCAGCTCGGCCTGGCCTTGGGGATCGCAGGCCCGGGCCGCCGCAGCCTGGGCCTCGGTCACGGCCTCGGCGAGATCCAGCAGGGCGGCGGCTGGCAGGCTCTGGCCCTGGCCCACGGCGAGTAGCTGGTCGCGCAGGCCGGCCGGATAGGGGAGGGAGACGCTATGGAGCCGTTGCCAGCGGGGCCGCTGGGGCCGGCCAGAAAAACGGGCCAGCACGGCATCGATCCCATCGGCACTGGTGCCGCTCATCAGGCCGAGAACGTGCATGGCGGGGGGGACAGGCCCATAAAAAACCCTCCCATGATGGGAGGGCCGCCGGGTGATCCAGGGGGGGCAGCCCACTGGGTCATCAAGTCCGTCGGGGCATCGTCCAGGCCGGACCCGCTTCAACTCACTTGTTGGGTTGGGGGGTGAAGCGCAGGTAGGGACGCACTTCGGTGACGCCCTTGGGGAACTTGGCGCGGGCATCTTCGGTGGAGATCGAAGGCACCACCACGCAGTCCTCGCCGTCCTTCCAGTTCACCGGGGTGGCCACGGAGTGGTAGTCGGTGAGTTGCAGGGAGTCGATCACCCGCAGGATTTCCTGGAAGTTCCGGCCAGTGCTGGCGGGATAGGTGATCTGCAGGCGCAGTTTCTTGTTGGGGTCGATGATGAACACCGAGCGCACCGTCAGGTTGTTGAGCGCATTGGGATGGATCATCCCGTAGAGATCGCTCACTTTCTTGTCGGCATCGGCCAGGATCGGGTAATCGACGCTGGTCTGCTGGGTGTCGTTGATGTCGCCGATCCAGCCCTTGTGGCTTTCGGCCGAATCCACGCTCAGGGCGATCGTCTTGACGTTGCGCTTCTCCCACTCGGGGCGCAGGCGCGACACTTCACCCAGTTCGGTGGTGCAGACCGGGGTGTAGTCGGCGGGGTGGGAGAACAGCACAACCCAGCTATCGCCGCCGAAGTCGTAGAGATTGATCGGACCGAGCTGGGAATCCTGGGTGAAATCGGGGACGGTATCGCCGAGCTGGAGAGCCATGGCAGGCAGGGATGCGGAATGGGCCAACGTCTTTGATCGTGCCACAGGAGGTCAGCCCTGGCCCGCCATTGGTGGGGTTTTGTGTGGCCGCGGCTACAGCGCGCTGGGGGCTAGGGCGCACCTGGCGGCTGGCTTGGCCCCTGGGCGGATGACTCGGCGGGTCCCTGGGCGGGCACCTGGAAGATCCAGTCGCGCAGGTTCTGCAGGCCCAGAGCGGCGGTAGCCGACACGAACAGGGCCTCCGGATCGCGAATCCGGGCCTGGTCCAGGGCGGCGGCGGGGCAGCGATCGATCTGGTTGGCAATCAGCCGGCGGGGACTGTGGCTGCCCAGGCCATCAAGGATGGCGTGCACCGTGTCGAGCTGGGTTTCCCAGGCCGGATCGGCCAGGTCCACCACCACCAGCAGCTGGTCCGCCTCCAGGGTTTCCTCCAAGGTGGTGCGGAAGGCTTCCACCAGGGGTGGCGGCAGTTCGCGGATGAAGCCCACCGTGTCAGTGAGCAGCACGGTCTGGGCTGGTCCGCCCGCGGGATCGGCCTGGCTGATGCGCCGGGTGGTGGCATCGAGGGTGGCGAACAGTTTGTTTTCGGCCAGCACCCCTTCTCCTGCCGCCGGTTTGCTGAGGGCATTGAGCAGGGAACTCTTGCCGGCGTTGGTGTAGCCCACCAGGGCCAGGCGCCGCTGGCCGTGGCGCCCCTGGCGCAGGCGGGCCTGGTGGTCGCCGAGTTTGCCGACGTCGGCCTGGAGCTTGTCGATGCGGCGGGCGATGGCGCGGCGGTCTTTCTCAAGCTGGGTTTCGCCCGGGCCGCGGGTGCCGATGCCGCCGCCCTGGCGCGAGAGGCTCAGACCCCGGCCGCTCAGGCGGGGCAGGCGGTAGCGCAGCTGGGCCAATTCCACCTGCAGGCGGCCCGCGGCGCTGGCGGCCCGTTGGGCGAAAATATCGAGGATCAGCTCGCTGCGGTCGCTGACGGGCAGGTCCAGGACCCGCTCCAGGTTGCGGGCCTGGGAGGGTCCCAGCTCCCGGTCGGTCACCACCAAGGTGGCGCCCAGTTTGCGGGCCTCCAGGGCGGCCTCCATCACCTTGCCCTCGCCCCAGAGGCCCTGGGTGGCCCGCTCGGAGCGGCGCTGTTCGATCACCCCCACCGGATCGGCGCCGGCGCTGCGCACCAGTCCTTCCAGTTCGGCGATCTGGCGCTGGCTGGCCTGGCGATCGCTGCTGCTGAGGGCCAGTAGCAGCACCCGTTCCCGGCCCGAGGGGGTGGCGGCGGGCAAGGCACCCCGCTCCGTCCCTGGACCGCTGCCCAGGTCGAGGGCGCAGAGATCTTCCAGGGAGCCTTCGGCCAGCACCTGCCAGGGCTGGTTGCCGTCCTTACCGGCGCGGGCACGCCCCGGGCTCGATTCGCCCAGGCCGTAGAGCCCGGCCGGCCAGTGGCCGCCCGATTGGGGCTGCTGGGCGTAACGGAGCCACTGGCTGGGTCCCAGATCGAGCCCCACCACGGCCTCACTCCCCTGGGGTTCCAGCTGGCGCGCCCGGGTGCTGCAGGTGACCAGGCGCAGGCCGGGACCATGGCGCCGGGCCGAGCCGGGCAGGCGTTCCAGCAGCCGGCCGGAGTGCTCGAGTGGGCCGATCCAGAGCAAGCGACAGAGGCCGCGGCCATCGATCACCAGGCTGAGGGGCAGCTCCAGCTCCAGGCTTTCCTGGGCCAGGCGCTGCAGGCTGAGCAGGTCGGCGCCGTGGGATTCGGGATGGCGGCGCTGGGCGATGCGCTCCAGGCGGCGCTCCACCGAGGGGCGCAGGCCGGCGGTGCGCCCGAGCAGGACGGCCTGTTTCAAGGTCGGCGGATCCGCACACAGGCCAGGCCTGCCGCCCGGGCCCCGAGCTCATCGTCCGGGCTGTCGCCCACATGCCAGGCCTGGCTGGGGCTGAGGCCCAGTTGGGATAGGGCCAGGGCAAAGGGGGCCGGATCGGGTTTGGCGGCCCCGGCGGCACTCGACACCACCACCACCGAGATCCAGTCGGCCAGCCCCAGGTCCCGCAGCAGGCCGACCAGGCGCCCATCGAAATTGCTGACCACCGCCAGCCGCAGGCCGCGGCGGTGCCAGCGCTCCAGGGCGGCGGCCACGTCGTCGTAGACCCACCAGAGATCGGCCTGGGCAAAACGATCAAACAACGCATCGGCCAGGGCCGGCGGTAGGGGCTCCTCCAGGCCGGCGGCGGCTAGGGCCGCGGCGATGCGTTCGGCCCACCACTGCCGTTCGGCGGCCTCCAGGGCAGCGCCATCGAGGCCCGGGAAGGCCAGCGGTGGTGCCTGGCGATGGATCCGCGGAAAGACTGCATCGATGGCCGCGGCATCCACGCTGAGGCCGTGGTCGGCGGCCAGGGCGGCGTAGGTGTGGCCCACGGACTGGCGCAGGCCGATCAGGGTGCCCATGGCATCGAGCAGCATCCCCTCCGGAGGCGGCAGGGCCAGGGCCACCCCCTGGGCCGGGGCCATGGCCCGGGATTCCGGGTCCCCTGCCAAGGAGGGCGAGCTCATCGCCAGTCCGCCAGCCAGCCGGCGGCGACCCGCAGCTGGTGGGACAGCCCCGGCATGCGGGCCAGGTAGGCGAGCTGGCGGATCTGGAAGGCGGCTGGGCCAGCCAGGGTGAGGCCCAGGCCCGTGAGGCTCGCCTGGCCGATGCCCAGGCCAATCATTTCACCGAGGTCATTCCATTGGAAGGATTTGAGCGGTTGATCGGCCAGGGAGAGCAGCAGGTTGGCGGCCAGCTGTTGGGCCTGCTGGTAGGCCACCTGGGCCGTGGCCGGTAGGGGGGGCTGGTCGTCGCCGCAGACGGCCCCATCCCCCAGGGAAAAGACGTCTCTGAGGCCCTTGACCTGCAGGTCGCCATCGCAGAACACCCGGCCGCGGCGATCGCGCTCGGGGGCCGGGCTGATCGGAGGCAGGTTGGCCGCCATGCCGGCGGTCCAGATCACCGCATCGGCCGGCAGCCGTTCCCGTTGGGGCGGCAGGGGCTGGCGATCGGGCGACCCATCGGCAGGGTCTATCGGGGTGACCCCGCCGCGCAGCAGCTCCAGGCCGGTCGCATCGATGCGCTCCACCCGGGTGCCCGTGCGCAGGTGGATATCGCGGCGCAGCAGGGCGCTACGGGCCTGGTCCCGGTTGAAGGACCGGCCGTTGGGCAGGAGCTCGGGCCCCTGTTCCACCAGCTCCAGGATCGTGCTGCCCTCCAGCAGGTCGGCCAGTTTGCAGATCAGTTCGACGCCGCTCGGCCCAGCCCCCACCACCACCAGCCGTTGCAGGGGCCGCGGGCGTTGCTTGAGCTGCTGGAGTAGGGCCTGGAGCCGCTCCACATCGGCCAGGCTGCGGAAGTCGAGGGCGTGCTCGGCCACGCCGGGAATGCCGAAGTCGTCGCTGCGGCCGCCGGTGGCCAGCACCAGCCGGCTGTAGGCGACCTGGCGGCCGGAGTCGGTCTGCAGGCTGTGGCCGGCGCTGTCGATGTGGCTAACCCGATCCCGCAACCAGGCCACGCCCCGGCCGGCTAGTAGGGCGTCGTAGCGGGGGGCCACTTCCCAGCGGCGCAATTCCCCGCTGAGCAATTCGTAGAGCAGGGGCAGGAATAGGAAGCGTTCCTGGGGCTCGATCAACAGGATCGGTGGATGCTGCTTTTGGGCCGCCAGGGCCAGGGCCGTGGTCAGGCCACCGAAACCGCCACCGGCAATCACCACGGGAGCGGGCTTGGGGGTCGGCACCATTGGCGCAGCCGTCTCCATGGGGTGGTTTCCCAAACCCTAACCAGGGCCGCAGGCGCGAGAAGACGGGCCGCCGGCGCGGGAAGATGGGGCCATGACAAGCACCTTGGCTGATTTGGAGCAGCGTGGCGAACCGGACCTCGATTCGGATCTAGGTCCGGCTGGCGATCCGGCGTTTGATTCCCAGCGGATCTGCCAGGAGCTGGCCCAGGGCGATGCGGCTAGCCGCCTGCGCTGGGGCCTGGAGACCTTTGGAGCCGGCTTTGTGCTCACCACCAGCTTCGGCATCCAATCGGCGGTGTTGCTGCACCAGATCAGCCGCCTGGATCGGCCCGTGCCGGTGATCTGGGTGGATACGGGCTACCTCCCCCCCGAGACCTACCGCTACGCCGAAACGCTCACGGACCTGCTCGATTTGCGCTTGACCATTGCCCAGGCCGAGCTCAGCCCGGCCCGGATGGAGGCCCTCCATGGCCAGCTTTGGAGCACGGGCAAGCTCGAGGACATGGAGCATTACCTGCGCCTGCGCAAGGTGGAACCCCTGGACCGGGCGATGGAGGCCCTGGGGGTTCGCTGCTGGGCCAGCGGCGTGCGCGGGGGGCAGACCGACCATCGCCAGGCGATGGAACCCCTGGCCCTAGTGCGCCAGCGCTGGTCGTTGCGGCCCCTGCTCGATTGGACGCCCAAGGACGTTTTTTATTACATGCAGGAGCACAACCTGCCCCAGCACCCCCTGTTTGAGCAGGGCTATTCCACCGTGGGCGACTGGCATTCCAGCGGTCCCGATGACGGCACCAGCTCGGGACGGGCCACCCGCTTCGGGGGCCTCAAGCAGGAATGTGGAATCCACCTGCCCGGGGTGATGGGCGAGGGCATCTAGGTGGGGGCTGGTCCCGGCCGCGCCGCAGACGGCTCCGCCGAGGACGGCTCTGGGCTGGGCGCCGTGGTGCTGCTGGGGAACAGTCGTTGGCACTGGGCTGAGCTTGGGTCCTGGGAGGGGGCCTCTGGCGCTGGGACCAGCGATCGGCAGGCCCCTTTTGAAGTTGCTGCGCTGCGCTGCTTCCACACCCCTGCCGCGCCCGAATCCCTGCCGATCCCACCGGCCCGGTGGCGGGCCTGGGCGGCGGTGGGGGCGCTGCCTGGGGGGCTGGATCTGCCCGCCCCGCGGCGCTTGACCCTGGAGCAGGTGCCCCTGGGGGGACTGCCCCCCTGGCTGGGCATCGATCGGGCCCTGGTGGGCTGGGGAGCCTGGAGCCGCCAGGCGCGCCTCAGCCCAGCGACGCCTGTGTTGGTGGCCGATGCGGGCACCGCCTTGAGCCTCACCCTGGTGGATGGGGATGGACGCTTTTGTGGTGGACGGTTGGCGGCGGGGGTGACCCTCCAGCTGCGGGCCCTGGCTGAAGGCACGGCCCTGCTGCCCCAGCTCGATCAAGCCTGGTGGCAGGACCCCATTCCAGGACCCTGGCCGCTGGAGACCCGGGACGCCATGGTGCGGGGCTGCCTGGAGGCCGGGGCCGCGGCGATCGCCCAGGCCTGGAGACAGGCCAACGGCCCTAGTGGTTCGGGAGGGACCTGCCAGCTCTGGCTAACCGGGGGCGATGGGGAGGCCTTTGCACCCCTGCTGGCGGACCAAGGGGTGCCGTTCACGGCGGCTCCGAACCTGGCCCTGGAGAGCCTGGCGGCCTTGGCGAGCCAGCAGGCTCAACTGGATTGATTGGGGAGGGTTACAAGTCAGCTTGAGGGACCGAATTGGCTCGGCCGTGGGTTGATTGGAACAGGACCAAAGCCAAGTTGTCTTAGCTCGACCTCGACACCAGGTCAGCCCGAAATCGCCCCGTTAAAAGTCCCGGCTTGACAGGTTTAACTGGTCCATGCTAATTAAATTTAAGCCTGGATGAATGGCTTTTGTTGGCTCGAATTAATAGTGTCTACAAAGCTACTCTGACTGGATAATTATTCTGCCTGGATCAGGGAGCGGACTTTGAAATGTCTGCTTTGTCAATGTTTTCTTTGTTGGATGGTTTTATGCCTCTTTCCCGTTTCCCTTTCACGCTTGCAACCCGTTGGTTGCGGGAGTTGTCTGCTGCGCGTTGGCTCGCGGCAGGGCTTGTTTCGGGTTTGCCCATGGCGACCAGTCTTGGTTTGGCGGGTGGGGCTGTTGCGGCAGCGGATTTTTCTTTGTCCAGCCGTGATATTGCAGCCAATAGTGTCATTGCCAAGAAGTATGTTTTTAATGGCTTCGGCTGCACTGGCGACAATGTTTCGCCCCAGTTGAGCTGGAAAAATCCACCGGCTGGCACCAAGGGCTTTGCGATTTTGGTGCACGATCCCGACGCACCAACCGGCGGAAGTGGCTGGTGGCATTGGGTTGTGATCAACCTGCCCGCCAGCATGGGGAGCCTGGAAGCCGGGGGCCTGAGCCCAAACATTCTCGCCGCTGCCCCGGGGATCCGACAGGTGAAAACCGATTACGGCATTACCACCTATGGCGGACCTTGTCCGCCGGTGGGAGACAAGCCCCATCGGTATATCTTCACCGTTTACGCGCTCAAGGTGGCCCCATTGGAGATTCCTGAGGGTGCCACGGCGGCCCTGGTTGGCTATCTGGTGAATGCCAATAGCTTGGCCAAGGCCTCGTTCACAGCGCTGTATGGACGCAACCCCTAGGGGAATTTTAGGGGGGCTCGTCCCCCCTCTCAGCTCCAAGCATGGGCGATGGTCAAGCCCGGATCAGCAACTTAAACTTGGCCTGACTTTTGCCTAGACCGTTCTCCAGCGCAGTCAACACACCAAGGCCCCAGGGGGCTGATCAGCCCAGCTTGAGGTCCTTGAGGATCTGGTCGGCCATCGTTTCGGCCTTCACCTTGAGGTAAATCAGCTCCAGGTTGCCTATCGGATCCACAACAAAGGTATGGCGCATCATGCCCATATATTCCTTGCCCATGAACTTTTTGAGTCCATAGCTTTCGTAGGATGCGGCTACTGGGCAGGGCTCGGCGTCGCTAAGCAAACTAAAGGGAAGATTGTATTTCTTGATGAATTTGCTATGGCTGGCGGCGCCATCTTTGCTGATGCCAAGTACAACCATGCTCTTGTCTTCGATAGCAGCCCATTGGTCGCGGAAGTTGCAGGCTTCCTTCGTGCAGCCTGGGGTGTCATCTTTCGGATAGAAGTAAATCACCACCCGTTGCCCCCGGAGCGACGAGAGCGTGACTGGATTGCCGTCCTGGTCGGGCAGGGTGAAATCGGGGGCTGGATCGCCGATCTGGAGGGCCATGGCACTAGCGCCGAACGGGATTGGAGCTTAGGCGGATTGGATGAGGGGCGGGCCTGGAGCTGCCGTCCTGGCCCGGTCCCAGCCAGCCCCACCCGGGTGCGCCCGTTCCGCTGTTGATTCGCGCCAGTCCGCTTGGGTTTGGGCCCCAGCTCCCGGTCTGGGATCCCTTGCGGGAGCTGGTTGGAGGGCGGACGGCCCAGGTTTGCCATTGGAATGGCACCGCGGGTTAGGGGAGGGTGCTGGCGCCGGGCCCCTCAGGCGGGAGGTCCAGGCTCCCTAGCGTCGTTGGCGTGGCTGGACTGTCCCTGTTGACCCCCCACCCCGGGGGGCTGGCCCTGCGGTTGGCCGTGATCGGGGCGTTGCTGGGCCTCGGCCTGGCGGGGCTGGCCCAGCTCCCCCTCGAGCCGCCCCTCTCCCGCCCCTCTGCCAGCCAGCCAGGCGCCCCCGCAACCGCCCCCTCCGCAGCTGCTGCCCCCGTTCCAGCCCCAGCCCCTCTCTCAACCCCTGTTTCAGGGGCCCCAGGGCCGCTAGCCGGAGAGGCCGATCTGCTGGCCACTCTCGATCGCCAGGAAGCCCTGCAGGATGGGCGCCAGCGGGCCACCGTGTTGTTAAGACGTTTCGTGGGAGCTGAAATCACGCGCTTTTTCTGGGGGGGGTTCAGTGGCACTCTCGATGTGCTCGGCCTCGAGCCCCCCGAGGACATGGCCGTGAGACTGACGCTTCCGGTCGATCTCGCCGGTGCAGCCGTGCAACTGGAGCTCACTCCCCAGCAGGGACGCGAGCGTTATCTGGCCCGGGTGGTGGCCGCCGGCAGCGTTCCCCATGGGGTCGCCTGCCGCGGCGGGGGTTCGGTGGGGAGCTTTGTGCTTCAGGACGGCCAGCTGCTCTGTCCGCCGGGTTGGCAGGAGTTGCCGTTCCAGCAGGCGCGCCGCTGAGCTTGGCTTGCTGGGTCTTACCGGTTCGCGACTAGATCCGTCGGGCGCCAACCCTGCCGCTGCGGCCCGATCCCTGGGGGAGGGCTGGCAATGGGGGCTCGGAGCGGGGGGCTTGGAGCAACTCCGTTCGCCCTGGCCAGCGATGATCAGGCCCATGCAGATGCCCGGCTCAGCGATGGTGCCCGCCTCCCAGGCCACGAGGCCAGGCCGTCTTGGCTCCAGGTTCGCTTTGGTGCTCCTGGCGGGGCTCGCCGGCACGGTTGGCCCTGGGGCCCTGATCGCTTTGGCGCCCCTAGGGGCCCGGGCCCAGGCGGTTGCCCCCGGGCTGGCGACCCAAACGCCCCAGGCTGGCGCGGCGTTCAGCATTGCTGATGGGGGCCAAAGCGGCCGCCAGGTGATCCCCGTGCGCTGGACCAGCGGGGTTGGGGTCTGGTCCCTGCAGCCGGAGGCGATTCGCCGCTTTGTCGAGACGGGGGTCGTGGGCGACCGCTCCTTGGCCAGCGCCATCGACCGCTCCGGCTGGAGCCCCGAGGACCTGCGCCTGGGCCTGGCCAAGCCCTACAGCGTCGATCTGGTGGCCCTGGCCCGTTTCCTCTATTCCAGGGATGGCCTGGCCTTCCTGCGCACCCAGACGCGCGGCTACGGGCCATCAAGCACCCAGTCCACCAGCACCCTTTCCCCAAGCGCCAAGACCACCTATGCGGTGGAAGCCCTGCGCTCGGCGATCATCGCTGCCGCCGCGGGCGGCCAGATCTCGGCCCTGGCGATCATGGCCCACCTGCCCACCGACTTCAGCACTGGCCAGGGCTGCGGCCGCCTGAGCGTCTGCGCCCCCAGCAAGTGTGTGGGCGAGGCCCAGTGCACCTCGCTGCTGTCCTGGTACGTGTTCCTGCCCGCCTGCCTGCAGGCCAACCAGGCCCGCCAGGTCGCTCCCGCCGGGGTTAGCCCCCTGGGCAGGCCACCAAAGCCCTAACAACGCCTAGCCCGAGGGCGATTCGATGCCCTAATCCCTGGGCCGGCGCTGGGCGTTCAGCAGCTCGTGCTGCAGGCGCTGGGGCAGCCGCTGGCCGAGGAGCCCCTGCAGGAGGCTTGCCAGGCCATCGATGTCCGCAGGGGCCAAGCTTGGTTGCAGCTGTTGGCGATAGGCGGCCTGGGGGCCAAACCAGCGGGCCAGCAGGGCTTCGCCGATCTCCAGCTCCAGGGGCTCAGGCCAGCGCTGCCACGTCACCGTCCAGCCGCGCGCCCGTAGGGCCCGATCCAGGGCCTGGAGGTCCGGGCCGCCGGCCAGGGCGCTGAAGGCGTCCCCTTCGCAAGCGGCGGCGGCCCTTACCAGGCTGGTTTGTTCGGCACTGAAGCTCCGTCCGCCCGCCAGCAACGCCCCGGCCGGACCCAGGGCCGGACTGGAGAACAGCAGCCGCAACTGGCAGCGGCTCGCCGCCAGGCGATCGAGGTCGGCCACGGCCTCCTCCAGGGCCGCACCCACCAGCGGGCGGAAGGGATGGCGGCCGGCGATCCACTCGAACTGCTGCCCTGGCTCAAGCTGGCGGGCCAGGGCCTGGAGGCCAGCGGGATCCACGTCCTGCTCCGCCCCAGCCGCCGGGTCCGACGTCGGCTTCTGGTGGTGTTTCTGGCTGGGCTTCTGGCCGTGATCCCGGTCCAGGCTTGGGGGCTGGCCCTGGGCCTGCGGTTCCTGGGGAGCCACCAGCTGGGGCTGGCTGAGACTGTCGAGCACCTGGAGCTGGGCCTGCAGCCGCTGGCGGTCGCTGCCCTGGGCCAGCTGGATGACCACGCCCCCTTCGGGGCAAGCGGCGAGGGGATCCAGGGCCCAGAGCAGGGAGCGGGCTTCGAGGATCAATACCCGGTCCTGGCGCCGCGGCGCCGTGTCCTGCCAGAGGCGCTGGCGTAGCCGATCGAGCCGTTGGCCCTCGCTACCAAGTTGCCGTTGCAGCCAGCGGGCCAGCACCGGATCCTCGGGGCCGCCGCTGAGCACGGTGCCCTGCTCGGCCTCCTGTTCGGCCGCGGCGGCCAACTGGGCGGCCCGCCGTTGCTGCATGCGGGAGCGCCGCTCCCCTTCCCAACCCAGCTGGCCCGGCTGCCAAAACAGCTCCCCCTGCAGGGCGCTGGGCAGGTATTGCTGGGCCACCCAGTGCTCGGCGTAGGCATGGGGATAGCGGTAGCCCACGCCATCGCCAAAGGCCTGGCCATCCCGGTTGGCATCGCGCAGGTGGGAGGGAACGTCCTGGCGGTTGCTGGCCTTGACCGTTTTCAGGGCGTCAAAGAACCCAAGCAGGCTGTTGCTTTTTTCGGTGCTGGCCAGATACAGGGCCGCCTGGGCCAGGGGATAAAGCCCCTCAGGTAAGCCCACCCGCTCGAAGGCCGCGGCACACGCTTCCACCACCACCATGGCCTGGGGATCGGCCAGGCCGATGTCCTCACCGGCGGAAATCAGCATGCGCCGGAAGATGAAGCGGGGGTTTTCGCCCGCCTCCACCATGCGCGCCAGCCAGAACAGGGCGGCATCGGCATCGGAGCCCCGCAGCGACTTAATAAAGGCGCTGATCGTGTCGAAATGGGCATCACCCTGCTTGTCGTAGAGCACGGCCCGCTGCTGGATCGATTCCTCGGCGATGGCCAGGTCGATGCGGATCACGCCAGCCGGGTTGGCCCCTGGACCGCTGGACTCGCCGGTTGAAGCGCTTGGACCTGGGTCGGCTTGGGGAACGGGCTTGCCCAGGGGCACGGGCGCGGTGGTTTCCACCGCCAGCTCCAACGCGTTGAGCAGGCTGCGGGCATCGCCGCCGGCCACATCCACCAGGTGGGCCGCCGCCTCGGCCGTGATCTCCACCCGACGCTGGCCGTAGCCCCGCTCCGGATCGGCCAGGGCCCGCTGCAGCAGGGCCTGGAGGTGGGCCGGCCCCAGCGGTTCCATGCGGAACAGCCGCGAGCGACTGACCAGGGCCTTGTTGACCTCGAAATAGGGGTTTTCGGTGGTGGCCCCGATCAGGGTCACGGTGCCGTTCTCGACCCAGGGCAGCAGGGCATCCTGCTGGGCACTGTTAAAGCGGTGCACCTCATCGATGAAGAGGAGGGTGCGCAGGCTGTGCTGCTCGAGGCGCCGCTTGGCCGCGTCCACCTCGCTGCGCAGGTCCTTCACCCCGGCCAGCACGGCGTTGAGGCTGCTGAAGTGGGCGCGGGTGGTGGCGGCAATGATGCGGGCCAGGGTGGTTTTGCCCACCCCCGGCGGCCCATGCAGGATCAGGTTGCCGACCCGATCGGCCTGGATCGCCCGGCGCAGCAGCCGGCCGGGCCCCAGGATCGCCTCCTGGCCCTGGAACTCCTCCAGGCTGCGGGGCCGCATCCGGTCGGCCAGGGGAGCCAGCTGGGCCAGCTGGATCTCGCGGTGATGGCTGAACAGGTCGGCCACGGCGCCAGGGGAAGGCCCCCATTGGGATCACAACCTTCCCATTTCATCGCCTGGGCTGCAGCCATCTCGCTGCT
Source organism: Pseudanabaena sp. UWO311 (assembly GCA_943370385.1). Taxonomy (GTDB): domain Bacteria; phylum Cyanobacteriota; class Cyanobacteriia; order PCC-6307; family Cyanobiaceae; genus BAIKAL-G1. The sequence goes on along the minus strand of CALRQT020000014.1, from coordinate 71,100 downwards.
TGTCCGGTAACTTGCTGGCAAATTGATTGACCTCCGTGCGGCGACTAAGACCCTTCCTGGCCGTGCTCGGGCTAGTTGCCCTCGGGGGCTGTGGGTCCAAGCCTCCTGAGCGGGAGCCCCTCTCGGTTCAAGTGGAGCGCATCGGCGAAGCCGCCTTCAGCCCAGGCATTGAGGTGGTGAGCCGGCTGGAATCCACCTCCAACGTGGCGATGCGGCCCGAGGCCGATGGTCGGGTCGTGAAGATCCTGGCCACCCAGGGCCAGCGCGTGAGGGCAGGCCAACCCATCATCGTGCTCGATAATGTGCAGGAAACGGCGAGCCTTAATGCCAGCAAGGCTGAAGCCCTAAAAGACAATCTCAATGCCGAGCGTTATGTCTTCTTGAATAATCAAGGAGCCGTCTCCACCAAGGATCGCGATTACTACATCACCCAGGCCATCAAGAGCCGGGACCAGGTGACCGCCAACCGGGCCACCCTTAACTACAAATACGTCACCTCACCGATTAACGGTGAAATCGGCGACCTTGATTCGGTCAAGCTTGGTGATTACATCCGCCAGGGCCAGGCGATCACCGGCATCGTCGATAACAGTGTGCTCTGGACCCTGATGGATGTGCCGGCAACCCAATCCAGCAGCGTCAAGATTGGCCAGCCGGTTCAGCTCGTCACCCAAAGCACGCCGCCGGTGAAGGGCACGGGCACGGTGGTGTTTATTTCGCCCTACTTCGGTGTCAGCGGAACCCAGAACGCACCTAATACGGTGCTAGTCAAGGCCTCCTTCCCCAATCTGACTGGCACGTTGAAAACGGGCCAGTACGTGCGTAATCGCATCATTACCGGCAGTAAGCGCCAGTTGTCCGTGCCGGTTGAGGCGGTGATGATGCAGGCCCAGCAGCCATTTGTTTATAAGATTTTCCCCCTCTCTGTGCTTCTGCCCAAGATCAAGGCTTCTCCAGAGGTGCTGCCTGCCCAAAAGGCCATGTTTGAGTCCCTACCTAGCCAGACTCCGATTGTGGTGCAAACCCTGGTCCGTCTCGGCACCCTGGACCAAAATCGCTTCCCCGTGATCTCCGGTCTGGCGGCAGGGGATCAGGTGGTGGTTAGCAATACGGCCCTGTTGAGATCGTTTATGCCCGTCAAAGTCGCCGCTGCTTCCAGCACCGGCGCTTCCAACTGAGGATCGATCATGTCCTTGTCTGATCGGTTTATCAAGCGGCCGGTTCTAACCACCGTTTGCAGTATTTTAATTGTTTTAATCGGCATCATTGCGATTCCGAGCCTTTCGATTGAAAACCTGCCCAATATCGCTCCGCCCCTGGTCACGGTGACTGCTAACTATGGCGGCGCTAACTCCCTAGTGACGGAGCAGGCGGTGACCAACCCCCTGGAGCAGCAGATTAACGGCGTACCAGGGGCCGCCTACATCTCCTCCTTCAGCACTAGCCAGGGCCAAAGCACGATTCAGGTCTACTTCGACGAAGACACCGATATCAACATTGACCAGGTCAATGTGCAAAACCGGGTGTCCCTGGCCATGCCCCAGCTTCCCCAGCAGGTGCAGGCCACGGGGATCTCGGTGATGCAGAGCACCCCGTCGATCCTGTTGGCCTATCAGGTTTCTTCAACGCAAGGTCAGTACGACGCGGCCTATCTCAACGGCCTGATTTATGAAAATCTCTATTACCAATTGGAACGGGTGCCTGGCGTGGCCAGCATCAACCTGCTCGGTGGTAGTAATCCAGCCTTCTGGCTGTTCGTCGATCCGGCCAAGCTGGCCGCAAACCAGCTCACGGCCGACCAGGTTGTGTCGGCCGTCAAAAACCAGAACACTGTGGCGATTGGTGGTCTGGTGGGCGGCCCTCCCGCTGGGGGTGATCAGAGGTTTGCCTACCCAATCATTGTTGAGAACAACGGCAATTTGGTCTCGATTGAGGATCTCAATCGCCTGATCGTCGGCAAGACCCCCCAGGGCAACCTGCTGCGGCTCCAGGATGTGGGCGAAGCCACCTATGGCTTCAACACCTTCGGTCAGCAGGCCATCAGCATTCAAGGTAATCCAGCCCTCACCATTGCTGTTTTCCAGACTCCAGAGAGCAACGCTCTCAATGTCTCTGAGGCCGTGGTCAAGGTGATCGATGCCTTTAGTGCCCAGCTGCCCCCCGGCGTCACCGTTACCGAGATCTACAACATCGGCCAGTTCATTGAATCGGCCGTTGAAGGGGTGGTGGACGCCCTGGGCTTGGCGATTGTGCTGGTGTTGCTGATTCTGTTTCTGTTCCTGCAGGATTGGCGTGCCACGATCGTGCCCAGCCTGGCGATCCCGATTTCGTTGGTGGGCACCTTTGCCTTCATCAAGGCCTTTGGCTTCTCGATCAACCAGCTCACCTTGCTGGGCCTGGTGCTAGCCACGGGCCTGGTGGTGGATGACGCCATTGTGGTGATTGAGGCCGTGTCCAAGAACCTGGAGAAGGGCATGAAGCCCCGCCAGGCGGCGATGGAGTGCATGGGCGAATTGATCGGAGCCCTGATCGCCACATCGCTCGTGTTGATGGCCGTGTTTGTGCCGGTGGCCTTCTATCCCGGCGGCATCGGCATTATTTATAAGCAATTTGCGCTCACCATCGCCTTCGCGATTGCCATCTCTACCTTTAACGCCCTCACCTTCTCGCCGATGCTCTCGGCGCTGATTCTCAAAAGCGAGCGGCCGCCCCTACCCAAGGGCTGGGGCTGGGCGATCGGCGGCATCCTGGTGGGTTTGGCCTTTGGCCGTTTTAGTGCTGCATCCTTTGGCATGGGCGCCTACGTCTTTGGCGTTGTGCTGTTTGGCTTTGCCGGCAGCCGGCTGGCCTGGATTTTTGAGCGCTTCAACCACCACTTTGCCCGCCTTGAGAAGGGCTACGCCAAGCTGCTGGTTGTCTTGATTGCCCGCAAGAAATGGATCCTGGCAGGCTTAGCTGGTGGCATTGTGGTCACGGCCATGGCCTTCTCGGCCCTGCCCACCGCCTTCATCCCCGAAGAGGATCAGGGCTATGGGTTGGGGATTTACCAGCTGCAGAATGGGGCATCCCTGAGCCAGACCCAGAAGACTGGTGAAGAGGTGGCCAAGGTTCTCAAGGGTGAACCCGACATCATCGCTGGCTCAGTGATTAGTGGCTACGGCTTTAACGGTTCCAGTCCGGATCAGGGGGTGTTCTTCTTTGGTCTCAAGCCCTTAGATGAACGCTCTGGAGCTGAGCACAAGACCCCGGCGATCGTGGCCCGCCTCAACGCCAAACTGGAGAAAATCAGTTCCGGCTTGGCCGTGGCAGCCCAGCCACCGGCGATCCCCGGTTTCTCGGCCCAGGGCGGTTTCTACTTCCAGTTCAATGACCTCAGCAATGGGGCCTACAGCTTCAACCAGCTCAATGACCTCGCTAAGAAACTGGTGGTTGCGGGCACGGCCAGCGGCGACTTCTCCACGCTCTATACCCAGTTCATCCCCAGCGCCCCAGCGTTCGGCCTCAAGATCGATCGATCGATCATGGGCGCCCTGAATGTGGATTTCCAGAACGCCATGCAGACGATTGCCATCCTTGCTGGCGGCAACTATTCCGGTCTCACCTATGAGAACGGCCAGGTGCGCAACATCTACGTGCAAGCCGAAGCGCAAGGGCGCAGCAAGCTTGATGACGTCTTGAGCTATTACGTCCGCAGCAACGACGACAAGATGGTGCAGGTGTCCCAGTTTGCTAAGGCAGACCTCACCAGTGCGCCGCCGGTTGTGAGCCACTACAACCTCTATCGCACGATTCTCGTGCAGGGTGCCGAGGCGATTGGCAAGAGCTCCGGCCAAGCCCTAGACAAGATCCAGTCGATCTTTAAAGAGCAGAACTTCAATAACATCGGCTATGCCTTCACGGGCCTGGCTTCTCTTCAGCTCTCCGCTGGCAATGCCAGTGTGCTGGTGTTTGGCCTGGGCATCCTGGTGGTTTATTTGGTGCTCTCGGCCCAATACGAGAGCTATGTCACCCCGGTGATCATCCTGATGACCGTGCCCCTGGCCATGTTGGGCGCCCTGGCCTTCCTGGCCATGCGCTCGATTGATCTCAACATTTACGCCCAGGTGGGCCTGGTCACCTTGATTGGCCTAGCGGCCAAAAACGGAATCCTGATTGTGGAGGTGGCCGAGCAACACGTGGAAGCCGGCATGACGGCCGTGGAGGCCGCCATTGCCGCCGCTGAATCGCGGATGCGCCCGATCCTGATGACGGCGATTGCATCCTTGGCGGGCTTCCTGCCCCTGGTGGTGGCCACCACGGCCGGCGCCAATAGCCAGCAATCCCTGGGTACGGTGATCTTCGGCGGCCTGCTGGTGGCCACGGTCCTGTCCCTGGGGGTGGTGCCGCCCTTCTATGTGGCGATCAAGCACCTCGAGGGCCGCTCCGCCAAGCCTGCCATCGAGGCTTGAGCTGGTATTAGACCAGCTGCTTTAATTACTAAAAAGGCCTGCTCAGCAACTAGCTGAACAGGCCTTTTCCATGGGATTGGTTGACCGCTGCCCTGATCAGGTGATCACGGTCGGTTGATCCATACCAGTGCGGGTTTTAATTTCGGCCAGCTGGTCGGCGGCGCTGATGAGATCCCCCAGGGCCAGCTGGGGATCCTGGTTGAGGTTGCCGCCGGTGGCCACATAGCTCTCGAGATAGAGGCGCAGCGTGGCGCCCTGGGTGCCCGTGCCCGAAAGGCGGAACACCACCCGACTGCCGTCATTGAGCAGCAGGCGCAGGCCCTGGCCGCTGGTCAGGGAGTCATCCACGGGATCGCGGTAGCTGAAATCATCGGCAACGGCAATCGTGCGGCCGGCAAAGCCGGCGCCAACGAGCCCAGGCCCCATCTCCCGCAGGCGGTCGTAGAGGCCATGGGCGGCGCCACTGTCGATCGCTTCGTAGTCGTGGCGGGAGTAATAGTGGCGGCCGAAGCGCTGCCAATGGTCGGTCATGATCTCGGCCACGGAGCAACCGCGGCGGGCCAGGATCTGTAGCCAGAACAGCACGGCCCAGAGGCCATCTTTCTCGCGGATGTGGTTGCTACCCGTGCCAAAACTTTCTTCGCCGCAGAGGGTGATGCGGCCGGCATCGAGCAGGTTGCCGAAAAACTTCCAACCCGTAGGGGTCTCAAAGCAGTCAAGTCCCAGCTCCTTGGCCACCACATCCACAGCGGCGCTGGTGGGCATGGAGCGGGCCACGCCGGCCAGGCCAGCGGCATATCCAGGCGCCAGGGTGGCGTTGGCGGTGAGCACGGCCAGGCTGTCACTGGGATTCACAAAGCAACGCTGGCCGATCACCATGTTGCGGTCGCCATCGCCATCGCAGGCGGCGCCAAAGCGATACCGATCGCCACCGAGGAGCAGCTCGGCGAGGTCATGGGCGTAGGTGAGGTTGGGGTCGGGATGGCCGCCGCCAAAATCCTCCAGGGGGATGCCATTGCGAACCGTGCCCGCGGGGGCTCCCAGCAGGCCCTCAAGCAGCCGTTTGGCATAGGGTCCGGTGACCGCGTGCATGGCATCGAAGGCGATCGGGAAATCGCCGCGCAGCAAATCAGCGATCTGATCGAAATCAAACAGGCCCTGCATCAAGGTGATGTAGTCGTCGACCCCATCAATCACCTGCACCTGCATGGTGCCGATCTGATGGTTGCCAGGGCGATCGAGGCTGATCGGTGCCGCTTCGCTGATCCGGTAGCCCTCCAGGGTGAGGCTGCAGGCGTAGATCGCATCGGTGAGCGATTCGGGCGTGGGGCCGCCGTTGGCGCCATTCACTTTCACGCCGAAGTCGCCCTCGGGGCCGCCCGGGTTGTGGCTGGCCGAGAGGATGATGCCGCCGATGGCGCCGTGTTTGCGGATCAGGTTGGAGGCGGCGGGAGTGGAGAGGATGCCGCCGGTGGTGGTGATCACCTGGGCCACGCCGTGGGCGGCGGCCATGCGCAGGATCACATCGATGGCCTGGCGATTGCCGTAGCGCCCGTCACCGCCAATCACCAGGGTTCCGCCCGCGACCCCAGGCAAGACCCGCAAAATCGCCTCGATGAAGCTCTCCAGGTAGTGGGGCGTGGCGAACTGCCGGCTGCTTTTGCGCAGACCGGAGGTCCCCGGTTTCTGGTCGCTAAAGGGCTTCTCGAGCGCCACCTGGAGCACGCTGCTGGTCATCGGGGCAGGCCTTGGTCGCCCCAAGTTACGCCTGTCAGGGCCATCCCTTGCTGCTGCCCAGGCGACCCCTATGGGCCAAAGGGTCCCCGCCGGCGGCTGCCCCCTGGCAGGGGTGGAACGGTTCGCCCAGGGGGCCTGGCTGGCGCTTTCTGAATTAGTTGCCGAACTTGAAGCCGTTGTCCTTCGCTGCAGGCTTGCCGCCTCCCTTGCTATCTGCGGTGGGGGGCTCCCGCAATTGGCAGCTGCGCACCACCGACTCAGCCGGTTGCTCCAGCCCCTCGCGCCGTTGGTAGGTGTTGCGATCCGCCGGCGTAGCCCTGTAGGTGATGGTCCAAAGCAGGTCCTTGCAGCCGGAGGGGAGCTGGGGGTGGTCGATCAGCGGATCGGCCAGGGCCTTGGCCTGGCTGCAGCTGGCAGCCGTGTTCTCCCGGGCACAGGCCACGGCCCCCAGTTGCACCTTGCGCAGGGTCTCCTTACTGGGATAGGGAATCTCCGGGGCCGCCCCGGCCTGGGCAGCCAGGCCGCCGCAGCTGGCGAGCAGCAGGATCCAGCCGGCGATCCGCCGGCGTCCATGGACCTGGTTGGAGCGGGGGAGCAAAGCCATGGAGCGGGTGCACTTGGCACCCATCATCGCCGGAGGGCCAGGGCCTTGATCAGTCATGGCCTGGGCGTAGCCGACTCCGGTTGGGACAGGGGACAACGGTTGGGACCGGAGGACTGATTTTGAGAAATCAGCCCAATTCCAGTTTTTCACTGGATTGTCGCCGCCTGCTTCCCCGCTGCCCTGCAAGCCGTCAGTGGGGGCCCTTTCGTGCCCGTTTGGCCATGCCCATGGCCTTGCGCAGACTCTTTCTCAATGACCCATACCACATGTGCCTGTAGTTCGAGACTTGGGGCCGATCTGTAGACCCGGAGGATTTCAAAAAATTGTCCCCAAGGCCCTTTCTGCTGAGGATTGGTTCCGCTTTTGCAATCATGATGCCAACGGCGAGCCGATCGTTGTTGAGTGATATCTTTGATCCCTAGTCAGTTCCTGTTCCGAACCGTCGCTCCATCGGGCTCATTCACCGTGCTGGCTGTAATCCAGTCTGGTGGATGTGGTTCCCCTCGCCAGCGTAGATCTTGCCCAAGAACCGCTTAAACCCTTTGTATTCCGCTGCCGCAGAGCTGTCTGCCCCGGGCAATTTTACGTTCGAGCCGCGGGTTGATTCCTAGCTCTGCCCCTCTCCAGAGCCGATCGATTTCCTGGGTGAAGTGGGCCGCCAGTGGGGGCGAGTCGATAATCATCAGCATCTCATCGTTCTGATGGGCGGCCGAAGGGCTCCAGTTGAAGCTGCCGGTGACCACGGTGCGGTTGTCGATCACGGCGACCTTGTGGTGCAGTTTGTCGCCCCCCGCCAGCCTCGGGGTGGCCACCCCTTCCAAGGCTGCGGCCAGGGGGCGGTTGCCGGCTTCCAATTTGCAGTGGCGATCGGGCAGGGCCAGGCCCAGCAGGTCGAGCACTTCCGAAAAGGGGCGATTGGCAAAGCCGGGGTCGGCCAGCAGCCGGATCTGGACCCCCCTGGCCTTGAGCTGGCCCACCGTATCCGCCAGGTTCTGGGCGGAGAACACAAACAGGGCCAGGTCCAGGCGGCGTTTGCTGCCAGCAAGCACCTGGGCCAGCAGGTTCAAGCCGTGGTGGGGATCGCTGCGGCGGTGGGGCGCAAACAGGAGGCGCACCCGGGTGGGGCCCACCATCACCGTGTCGACGCCCCCCTCCTGCTTGGAGAGACCGAACTGGCTATCGCTGGCCCCGCCGGGCCCATCGCCCCAGAAGCGCTTGAATTCGGCCCCAAACCGGTCGGCAAGAGCCGGGCTTTCGATGCGCAGCAGGTGGTTGACGTTGCCGCGGGTGCGCGGATCATCGGGATCGCCGTGGATGCAGGAGGGGGTGAAGTTGGCCGATCCCGTCACCACCAATTTCCGGTCTACCACCAGAAATTTGGCGTGCATCAAACCGCTGCCAGCGCTGCCGTCTTCCCGGTCATCGATCACGGGCACGCTGCCCCGCTGCAGGATGGCCAACGCATCCCCCCGTTCGATCTCGCCTGGGCTGAGCACGCCGTTGCGGTCCTGGTCGGCCAGGGCCATTAATTGCTGACGGCGCTGGCGCAGATGGGGACGGAGATCGGCAGCGTGTTCGTCGCTCCAGGGGGTGCTGTAGGTGTCCTCCAGCACGACCCGCACAAGGACCCCCTGCCGGTGTTTGGCCACCAGGGCTTCGGCCACCCGGGGCAGGGACAACTCCTGAACCGCGACCAGGACTTCCCGTTGTGCGGAGTCAATCGCCGTTAGCAGCATCGCTTCGAGATCGTCGCCGGCGCGCTCTCGCTGGCTGATCGGACTTCGGTAGTGGTGCTCGGCCCGGTGGTTGAAGGCCACGGCGAAGCCCGGCGGCAGGGGCAAGGCCTGGGGGGGCTGGCCGATGATGCGCCCAGCCTGGCTGCAACCGGACAGCGCCAGGCCCAGGCAGGCCGATAGGCCCAGGATGCTCGGGGCCGGCAGTCTGGGTTGGGATCGCCTGCGGGCTGGTGGGCCCGGCTCGAGCCGCTGGGGGGCTGGGCCCGGTCCGCCCGCCCGCATGGTTGGGGATCCTGCCGGTTGATGGAGCCAGCCAGAGATCGGATCCTGCCGCCCAACCATCGCCTCGCCATCACTGCAGCAAGGGTTCCCGGATTAGTCGGCGTTTTGCTGCCCGGGGCGCAATTCGAGCCCCAGTCGTTAGGAGTTGCCCTTAAAGGCTTGGACCTGGTTGGGTCCGTTAGTTGAAAATTTCGCCTGGAAGGATTTAGCCGTGGTGCGGCATTTCAGAGGTGCGCAGCATCAGGGTGAACCAAATGCAGCTGACGACCACGGCGGCCGCCACACCGGCGCCAATGCCGACACGCACCATCAGGATCGGCACCAACAGGGGCACCACAACGGCCCCAGCCATGGGGGTGAGGGCCACGATCGGCTTGAGAACGTTGGTGGGGATAAGGGAGGTCATCGGCTCAGAACCATTCGGCCACAGCTTGGCTCGCCGTGTTGGTGTTGTCTTCCGGGGTGCGCCGTTCAAATTCCAGGGTGATGTTGCGCTTCTGGTCGCCATCGGCGGCCACGGCCTTGATCGGATAGATCTGCTGGCCGTCCCGGAAGGGCACCTGAACCCGGAAGGTGCCATCGCTGGAGAGGGGCACATCCTCATCGCCGATGCTGAGCCGGGCCGAGGGGTCGGTGGCGCCGTAGACGATCAGTTCGGCATCGGCCACCAGCCAAAAGGCCCGTTGGCGTGAGGCCATCGCCCCGGCGCCGGAGTCGTTGCGGCCGCTGGCCCAGACCCCCACTCCGGAGGATTGGCCGCCGGCGCCCAGGGCGGCGGAGCCGCTCAGCGCATCCTCGTGGAAGGCTTCGGAACCCCGGCCCAGGTGGCGCCAGCGGGTGGCAGGCAAGGTGGCGGCTTGATAAAGACGCTCGTGCAGGCTGTTGTCGCTGCGGCTGTCGGTGCTGGTGCCGCCTTGGGGAGCCTGGAGCGGTTGGAGCGGCGTGGCTTCCAAGGAGAAGGGCACGAACTGGTCGTAGATCTGCTCGCTCGGATGGAGGGCGGGCACCCGGGCTACGGCCGAGGTGGCCAGGGAGATCCAGCCCCCACCCGCCTTGCGATAGCCCAGCTCAACCCGGTAGTCCCGATCACTCAGGGGCACAGGGAGATACCACTCGGTGGCATGGCTATTCACGGCCACTTCCTGGAGGGTGTGGGGGTGGCTGCCGCCGCCGCTCAGGCCGGTGACATCGGCGACCCGCAGGCAGAGCTGGCTGGCGCCGGCCTGTTGGGCCTGCTGACGATCCCCATCCGAGATCTCCCAAAACACATAGGCCCATTGGGGATCTCGGGGCAAGAACACCACCCGGGTCTCGGACTCAGGCCGGGGGGCTGGAGCCAGATCTGCTTCCAGGCTGCTGAGGCTGGGGTCATTCCAGGCCCCAGCCGCCGTGGTCTCGGCGTCACCGCTGCTGCTGGCTAGGGGCTGGCGAGTGCTGATGGCGTCAACCAACTGCTCCTTCGTCTTGCGGCTGTAGAGGGACACGCCCAGATCGCTGGCAACCTGACGCAGCTGCCTCAGGGTCATTTGGGCCAACGAAGACAGGGCTTGGCTCACAGCGCCTCCAGATTTCTTTCGGGATCAGTCTGCACACCTTTTCGCTGATCACCCCGTCCCTCCCCTTTGTCGTCAGGATCCACTGACCCCCAGATAGGGCCAATTTGAGTGGTGGACACAAAAAAAGCGGTGGGATCACCCGCCGCTCGCATGCTGCAAATGGGCTGCAGGGCCCTAGCGGCCGACGCTGCGGTAGGGCACTTTCGCCAGGTAGTCGATGTTGGCACTGCCGCCGGAGGCGCCGCGGGTGCGGGTGGCCGGCAGGGTGCGAACCCAGGGGAGGTAGTCCTCGGGGTAGCCGCCGCGACGCTGGCGGGCGCGCTCGGGCAGGCTGCGGGCAGTACCGGTGTAGATGATCTGGGGGAAGCCCAGAACGCCCCGGTGGTAGGCCTCGTAGCGGGGGGTGGTGATGTTGAAGGGGGTTTCGCCCAGATCCCTGGATCCCACCACCCGGTTGCGGTGGTAGGGCACGGTGTCGTAGCCGAAGTTGTCGAGATACTCCTGGCTATTGAGGATGTCATCGACCGCGCCCTGGATCCCCCGGGTCATGATCACCGCCGACCAGGCGATTTCCTCGGCCTTGCCGAAGACCTGGCGACCCAGCAGCTTTTCAACCAGGTGGCGGGCCACCCGATAGTTGCTGTTGAGGTTGTAGAAGCTGCGGGTGAAGGTGTCCGACAGGCAGAGGGAGCGGATGAAATCGCGCACCGTGATCTGACCATCGCGCAGCTGGGATTCCAGGGTGCGATCCCGATCCACCTTGAAGGCATGGAAGAAGATCTGCCGGTAGGCCGCTTCGATCACGAAGTTCTGATCTTCCCGGTCCATGGCCTTGTCCATGGATACGGCTTTCGGATCCTCATCCGAACCCACCCGCAGATCCTTCACGCGAGAATTCTGCGTGCTGGGCGCGTACTTCAGAAGAGGAAGGGCCACTCGAAACTTCGGTATCCGTCGCCGCTGATCGTAGAAGTCCGCCCTGGGGGGGACTGGCTGGTCCGGGCCAGGGCTCACAGTCCGTAACGTTCCCTACCAGCCCAGGGGGGACAGGGTGGCACCGGCGCCGGGGTTGGCGCCGGCTGCGGACGGGAGGGCCGTCAGGTCCGGCCCGTCCCCGTCGCTGCAGCGGGTTTCCACGCAGAACGAGGCCGTGTTCGAGAGCCCCTCCACCGTGCTGGTGCGTAGGCGCACGTTGGGCCCGGCAAAGGAGAAGCGCTCGAGGGAGCTCATCGTTTCGTAGTCGGTGCTCAGCAGCAGGTCGTCCCTCTCGTCCATGCGGAAATGGCCGGCCACCGGCGCCGTTTCGGCGTAGCCCCGGTCTCGCAGCAGCAGGCCGGCCCGGCCTCGCCCGTCGGTGGGGATCAGGCCGAAGACGCTTTCGCCCTGGTGGTCTTCGCCGGCCTTGTCCCAGGCCATCGAGCCGCTCCAGCGCACCCGACAGCCCCCCACCAGGCCGGCGGGATCCTGGCCATGGAGCTGGGCAATCGCCGCCAGGCGGGGATCGTCCACCAGCAGCTCCTCCACCACGATCAGGGAACCGCCGGCCTCGGCGCGGCGGTGCAGCAGGTGGTGGCTACTGCGCTGGGAACGCCAGCGCCCACAGCTCAACTGGAAAAAGCTGAGGGCATCGTTGATCACCAGGCGCCCTGGGTCCTGGGGGCTGCTGGGGAAGGGGCTGCTGGAGACCGGCTCAGGGCTGCTCAAGGGAACGACTCGGATGCCTTGATCTTCTCAATGCGGCGGTCCGCCTGGCGTCGGGCCCAGGTCACCAGCTCCGCCAGGTCCAGGCCCAGGGGGCCGGCGGGGTCAGGCTCCGTTGGTTGGATCGCTTGATCTCGGGCGCTTGCTTCCTGGGCGATGCGTTCCAGCTGGATGCCGGCCCCTTGCAACTGGTCGAGGAAGGCGTGGCAAAAGCCAGCATCGGCCTGCAGTTCAGGTTGCTCCAGGGCCCAGGCCAGCAGGAGGGCCCGCTCGGGCAGGGGGCCGCTTCGGCGTCCTGCGGCCGCCTGGAGGCTGCGCAGGCTGTGGGCTAGCAGCCGCAGGTGGTGGCGCTCCAGGGCCGGCAGCAAGCTGGCTTCCAGCTCGGCCAGCTCCGCTTGACTCAGCACCCTGGCCCTGTTTCAGGGGCCGGGTTGAGTTGGAGGCGGAAGCCACAGGAGTGTCCCCCCTCCAGGCGCCAGTGCACCCGATCCACCTGGCAGTCGGGGAAGGTGTGGCGGATCAGTTGCAACTCCTGGTCGCAGACCAAGGGAAATTGCTCGGCGATCCGCATCACCGAGCAATGGAATTCACTCATCACCCAGCCGGGCCCCTCGCTGTCCCGCTGAAATTCAGCCTCATAGCCGTCGCGGCGGCGCAGGTCCACCAGCCGCTCGATCCGTTCGGCTAGGGAGCCGGAGCCAATGTTCTGGCGGTAAACCGCTGCCTGGGCGGCCGCCTGCCCGCCCAGCAGCTCGGCCACGGTCTGGGCGGGCAGGCTGGCGGCTAGGGAATCGAGCAGGCCAAGGGCGAAATGCTCGCTGCCATCGGGGAAGCGGCTACGGCCCTCCCGGGTCAGGCCCCAGCGATTGCTGGGCCGGCCCGGCCCTTCGGAGCTAGGGCTGGCCAGCACCAGGCCGTCCTCTTCGAGGGAGCGCAGGTGACGGCGCATCACCTGCACTGACACCACCAACTGGGAGGCGAGGTCTGCGGCCGTGGCCTCGCCCTGACGCAGCAGCAGGGTCAGCACCGCTTCCCGGGTGGGGGCGCTGGCGGTGCCCGGCTGATGATTCCCAAGATTGGGGGGACCCTCGCTTCGGGAACCCTGCTGGGCCGCCGATGGCGGTGTGGGTTGGGCGGACAGTGTCATGGCCCTAGGCGTGGCCGCAGCCTGTACAACCACCTTGCCACGTTTGTTTTGCGGTTGTGGTGTGGGCGCTGCCGTCGCCAGCCCGTCGCCACTGGGCTGGCGACGGCAGCGCCTGGCCTTGATGGGCCTGGCTCGGGCAGGGCGAACACCCGGTTTGGGGTGGTTTGGTTTGGCGCGGGGCACAATTGGCGTCCAACAACCGGCGCCGGGTTCGGTGCCCTAGGCTTCACCGTAACGAAACCCCTTGGTTTCGTTATTGATGCCTTTTGCCTTTTCGGGCCCCATGGGGCCCGAAAAGGCACCGGTTCTGGCACGACTCCGCCGTTCACTTGCCGCCCATGTCCGACACCACGACCTCCGCAGAGGCGCCCAAGGCCAGTGAGAGCCTCGAGGTGATTCGCAAGTTTGCCGAGACCTACGCCCAGCGCACCGGCACCTACTTCTGCATCGACTCCGGCGTGACGGCGGTGGTGTTGGAAGGTTTGGCCCGCCACAAAGATGAGCTCGGCGGTGCCCTCTGCCCTTGCCGTCACTACGAGGACAAGCAAGCCGAAGTCCAACAGGCCTTCTGGAACTGCCCCTGCGTCCCCATGCGCGAGCGCAAGGAATGCCATTGCATGCTGTTTCTCACGGAGGACAACGCCTTCCGCTGTGACAAGCAGACCATCTCAGTCGAAGAGATTCAGGCCCATTGCTCCCTTGGATAAAAGGCCATGACCACGGCAGCCAGCGTTGGTGATCTCGTCAGTCAGCCGTACAAGTACGGGTTCGTGACTGACATCGAAACCGAAAAAATCGCCAAGGGCCTCAGTGAGGACGTGGTGCGCCTGATTTCGAGCAAAAAGGACGAACCTGCTTTTTTGCTGGAATTCAGGTTGCGCGCCTATCGCCAGTGGCTGCAGATGGAAACGCCTGATTGGGCCGCCCTTGGCTATCCGCAGATTGATTTTCAAAATATTATTTATTACGCGGCTCCCAAGCAGCGCGATAAGAAGGCCAGCCTCGATGAGGTGGATCCGAAGCTGCTCGAAACTTTCGATAAGCTTGGTATCCCCTTGAGTGAGCAGAAGCGCCTCACCAATGTGGCTGTGGACGCCGTTTTTGATAGTGTTTCGATCGCCACCACCTACAAGGAGAAGTTGGCCGAGCATGGGGTGATCTTCTGCTCAATCAGTGAGGCCGTCAAGGAGCACCCTGAGTTGATTGAGCGTTACTTAGGTACGGTTGTTCCCAGTAACGATAATTATTATTCAGCCCTGAACTCGGCTGTATTTAGTGATGGATCCTTCGTGTTCATCCCCAAAGGGGTTGAATGCCCGATGGAGCTCTCCACCTATTTCCGCATCAATTCTGGTGATACTGGCCAGTTTGAGCGCACCTTGATCGTGGCGGAAGAGGGGGCTTCGGTGAGTTACCTAGAGGGCTGCACGGCCCCCATGTTTGACACCAACCAGCTGCACGCGGCCGTGGTGGAGTTGGTGGTCTTAGATGATGCCTCGATTAAGTATTCCACCGTGCAGAACTGGTACGCCGGCGATGAACATGGCGTCGGTGGTATTTATAACTTTGTGACCAAGCGGGGCTACTGCCGAGGTGATCGCAGCAAGATCAGCTGGACCCAGGTGGAAACGGGTTCGGCCATCACCTGGAAATATCCCAGCTGTGTGCTGCAGGGTGCCGATTCGGTCGGTGAGTTTTATTCCGTGGCCCTCACCAATAACCACCAGCAGGCTGATACCGGCTCCAAGATGGTGCACGTGGGCCCCCGCACCCGCTCCACGATCGTGAGCAAGGGCATCAGCGCGGGCCATTCCGCCAACAGCTACCGGGGCCTGGTTCAGATCGGTCCTAAGGCCGTGGGCGCCCGCAACTACAGCCAGTGTGACTCGATGTTGATTGGCGACCAGGCCGCCGCCAACACCTATCCCTACATTCGCTCCCAGCAGCCCCTGGCCTCGGTGGAGCATGAGGCCAGCACCTGCCGCATGTCGGAGGACCAGCTCTTCTATCTGCAGAGCCGGGGCATCGCCTTTGAGGAGGCCGTGTCCATGATGGTGAGTGGCTTCTGCCGCGACGTGTTTAACCAGTTGCCGATGGAGTTCGCCGCCGAAGCGGACAAGTTGTTGGCCCTCAAGTTGGAAGGGTCGGTCGGCTAGCCCGGCGATCTGCCCTTCCCTGCTGCCAGTGCTGGCGGCGGTTGTTCCTGTTTCTGATTCGTTTGTTTTCTCGCCCGTGATTCGCCCCAACGCCGACGTTCTGCTTGAGATCAGCGGTCTCCATGCCCGCGTGGAGGACAAGGCGATCCTCAAGGGGGTGAACCTCACCCTGCGGGCCGGCGAGATCCATGCGGTGATGGGCCGCAACGGCAGCGGCAAAAGCACCCTCTCCAAGGTGCTGGCGGGCCATCCCGCCTACACGGTGACCGCCGGCACGGTGACCTACCGGGGCCAGAACCTGCTGGAGCTTTCGCCTGAAGAACGGGCCCGGGTGGGGGTGTTCCTCGGGTTCCAATATCCGGTGGAGATTCCGGGGGTGAGCAACCTGGAATTTCTGCGGGTGGCCACCAATGCCCGCCGGGTCCAGCTCGGCCAAGAGGAACTCGACACCTTTGCCTTTGAGGACCTGGTGCGCGAGCGCCTGAAGGTGGTGCAGATGGATCCGGCGTTCCTCGATCGCAGCGTGAATGAGGGCTTTTCCGGGGGCGAAAAAAAGCGCAACGAGATTCTGCAGATGGCCCTGCTCGAGCCCATGGTGGCGATCCTCGATGAAACCGATTCGGGCCTGGATATCGATGCCCTGCGCATCGTGGCCGCCGGCGTCAGCCAGCTCGCCACCGCCGATACCGCCACCCTGTTGATCACCCATTACCAGCGGCTGCTGGAGGCCATCACGCCCGATTTCGTCCACGTGATGGCCGCTGGCCGCATCCTGCGCACGGGCGGCCGTGAGCTGGCCCTCGAGCTGGAAGAGCGCGGCTACGACTGGGTGGACCAGGAACTGGCGGCCCTGGAGCTGGGTTGATGGGACTTAGCACTGTTTCTGCGCAGAGCCTCTCTGGCTGGACCTCAGACCTTTTGGCCCGGTTGCCAGCCCCATCGGGTCCCTTGGCCGCCGTCCAGGGGCGCGGGCGCGAGGCCCTTGCGGCCCTGCCAGCACCCTCCCGGCGCCAGGAAGCCTGGCGGTTCACCGACCTGGCCCTATTAGCTGGCCTCGACCCCAACTCCAGCGCTGCCCTGTCTATGGGCGACGCCACGGATGGGCTCGCACCGCAAGGCACCTCCCAATCCGGGCCAGGGACCCTGCGCCTGAAGCTCGATGGGAGCAGCGATCCCCTTGCTGGGGTCGTCTTGCCGGCGGGGGTGTCTCCGCTCTCCGAATCAGAACTGGGGCTCGCCCTAGGCCACACCCTGGCGGCTACCGGCTGCGAGCAGCACTGGCCGGTGGAGCTCAACCATGCCTGTGCCTCCCAATTGCTGGCCCTACGCATCGCCAGTCGGAGCCAGGTGAGCCTGGAGCTGGTGAGTGATGCCGCCGCGGGGCTGCGGCCCCTGAGGGTGCTGCTGATCCTGGAAGAAAAGGCCCAATTGCAGCTCTGCCAGCGGCTCACGGCCAGCGAAGCGGGGCTCACCAGCCTGGTGCTGGAGGCCCACCTAGGCCGGGGCGCCAGGTTGGAGCACGGTCTGGTGGCCCTGGGCCAGCCGGATGCGGCCTTGCTGGCCCACCTGGCCCTCGAGCAGGAGCCCGAGAGTGACGTTAGCCTGGTGGCGGTGAGCGCCGGATGGGGCGTCTCCCGGTTGGAGCCCCGCATCGTTCAAGTCGATGGCAGCGCCACCACCACCCTGCGGGGCTTACAGGTGGTGGCAGGCGACCAGATCGCCGACACCCACAGCCACATGGCCTTTGGCGGGCCCGAAGGCCAGCTCGACCAGCTCCATAAGGCCGTGGCCGATGGCCGGGGCCGCAGCGTGTTCAATGGCGCCGTGCGCGTTCCCCGAGCCGCCCAACGCACCAATGCGGCCCAGCTCAGCCGCAGCCTGTTGCTTTCCGATCGGGCCCGCATCGACACCAAGCCCGAACTGGAGATCGTGGCCGATGACGTGCGCTGCGCCCACGGCGCGACCGTGAGCTGCCTGCAGCAGGACGAACTGTTTTATCTGCAGAGCCGCGGCATTGCCGCCGACCAGGCTTCGGCCCTGCTTAAGCGGGCCTTCTGTGAGGAGGTGCTGCGCGAGTTGCCGGCTCCGGCCCGCCAATGGTGCCCGTTTGAGCGTCTGCTCGCCGCCGATGGGTCTGAAGCTCGGCCAGCCGATGGGTTGGGCTCGGGGCTTGAAGGTCTGGTGGGTGAGGGGGGCTGATGGGTTCGAGCGCCAACGTCACGACCAGCGGCCCAGTCAGTGCCGACCCCATGGCCAACGCCAACGCCACGCCCGGTAGTCCTGCAGGCGCCGCGAACGGGGTAGGGCTCGACCTGGCCGCCCTGACCCGGCCCGATTTCCCCTTGCTGGCCCAGACGGCCTGCCTGGGCCAGCCCCTGATTTACCTCGACCACGCCGCCACCAGCCAGAAGCCGCGCCAGGTGCTGGCCGCTTTGCAGCACTACTACGACCACGACAACGCCAACGTGCACCGGGGTGCCCACCAGCTCAGCGCCCGGGCCACCGAGGGGTTTGAGGGCGCCCGCGCCAAAACGGCGGCTTTTGTGGGGGCGGCTTCGCCCCACGAGATTGTGTTCACCCGCAACGCCAGCGAAGCGATCAACCTGGTGGCCCGTAGCTGGGGGGACGCCAACCTCAAGGCCGGCGATGAGGTGCTGCTCAGCGTCATGGAGCACCACAGCAACCTGGTGCCCTGGCAGCTGCTGGCGGCCCGCACCGGCTGCGTCCTGCGCCATGTCGGTCTCACCGACAGCGGCGAACTGGACCTGGGCGACTTCAAGGCCCAGCTCAGCGAGCGCACCCGCCTGGTGAGCCTGGCTCAGGTGAGCAACACCTTGGGCTGCCTCAACCCGATCGCCGAGATCGCCCCCCTGGCCCACGCCGCCGGCGCCCTGCTGCTGGTGGATGCCTGCCAGAGCCTGGCCCACCTGCCCGTGGATGTGGGCCAGCTCGGCGCCGATTTCCTTGTGGGCTCCTCCCACAAGCTCTGCGGCCCCACCGGCATGGGCTTTCTATGGGCGCGGGAAGCCCTGCTGGAGGCCATGCCCCCCTTCCTGGGCGGCGGCGAGATGATCCAGGACGTGTTCCTTGATGGCAGCACCTGGGCCGGCCTGCCCCACAAATTTGAGGCCGGCACCCCCGCCATCGGCGAGGCGATCGGCATGGGAGCGGCCCTGGACTATCTCCATAGCCTGGGTTTGGATCGCATCCACGCCTGGGAACAGCAGCTCACGGCCCACTTGTTTGCCCGGCTCGAGGCGATCGAGGGGCTCCGAATTCTCGGCCCCACCCCCCAGCAGCAGCCCGACCGCGGCGCCCTGGCCGCCTTCAGCGTGGCCGGCCTGCACGCCAACGATCTGGCCGAATTGCTTGATTCCGCCGGCATCTGCATCCGCAGCGGCCACCACTGCACCCAGCCCCTGCACCGCCACTACGGGCTGGCCGCCTCGGCTAGGGCTAGCCTCAGCTTCACCACCACCATCGAGGAAATCGATCGCTTCGCCGAAGAATTAATCGGTGCGATTGCTTTCCTGCGCGAGCACAGCTGAGCCTCGCCGCGTCGAGGGCTAGAGCTGCTCCTAGGCGCCCACTTGAGGCCCGAACGTTGCAGATCGGCCGTCGCAACCGGATGGCTCGGCTAGGGCGATGCCCCCAGGGCTAACCATCATGACGCCATGAAATGGCGCAGCTCAGCACATCAGGTGGAGCAAAAAGACGCACTGGCAGGCCCCCATAGCCCACACCACGACTCACAAACAGTCGCTGGTGCGGTTGGCTGCCAATCTGAAAATGCCCCGATGGATAGCGCCGGTTGTATCGCCCCGAGGGGAGGATGATCGGGCGACCATTGGGCAGGCAAATCTGGCCTCCATGCGTGTGACCACAGACGGCCAGATCGTAGGCATGCTTCTCAATCAGGGGGATTCCTTGAGGGGAGTGCATTAGCACGATCCGGCATCCGCCTGCCCCCCTGAACATGGCTGCGGCATCGGGACGTCCTGAGCTGGGATCATCCAGTCCGCAGAGCCAAACATGGCTGTAGGGCGGTGGCAACTGCACGTTTTGATTGACAAGAACCTGGATGCCCGCATGCCGTAAATGCTGCACAATCGGCCGATCATCCGCCCAAAGGTCATGGTTGCCGAGCACGGCAAAACGCCCGCAGGGAGCCGGCACTTCCCCTAGCTGCTGCGCGAGCGCTTCGATGTGGCTGGCCCGATAGGACACAAAGTCACCCCCCAGCAAAAGGAGATCCGGCTGGAGATCACGCAAGACCTGGCAGGCCTGGGTAATGGTCCTTGCATGGGTGGTGGGGCCAGCATGAAAATCGGACGCGAAGGCGATGCGCAGCGGTGCCAGTGCCTGCTCCGGCCCGGGAAAGGTCAGGGCACAACGATCAATGCGGAGTTGATCTTGCCAGCCCAGTCGATCGGCGATGGCCGCCATCCAGCCCTTGCCAGAGATTCGACCCAGCAGGGACTCGGTGATATGGAGGAGCGGCGTATAGTCAACGGCACGACGATGGGGAAGCATGGGAAGGTCGTCTTGCCATCCTGCGGGAACCTAGTTATACGACCTAGCGCCGCAATTCATAACGCTCCCATCCCAGATGAAGTATCCCCAGAAAGTGGCACAGCACGAGCAAGGGCTTCCACCAGCACCCTCTCCCCACGCAGATCCCGTCGCTTGAACAGGGTTAGAGCGCCCGGAGCCCTGCCGATGCCGATCCCCAGCGCTGGTCCATCGTCTCCGATCCGCCCCGACCGCCTGCCGAGCCCGGTTCAGGTCCCGCCCATCGGTCCATCCCAGAGGTTGGCCAGGTTGTAGGGGCCGCCAGGCAGCTCCCAGAAGCTGCCGTCAATGAAACGTTCGCCCCGATCGAGGGCGGCGATCTGGGCCAGTTCGGAGGCGCTCAAGGACAGCTGGGTCGCCGCCAGGTTGGCCGCCAGGCGCTGGGGATGGACGGATTTGGGAATCACCGCCGCGCCGCAGGCGATTCCCCAGGCCAGCAGCACCTGGGCCGCACTGGTGCCATGGACCGCCGCGATTGCAGCGATGACCGGATCAATGAGCAGGGGCGAGGTTGCGCCGACCGGTGGCGAGCCCAGGGGCGCATAGGCGGTGAGCTGGATGGCGTTGGCCTGGCAGAAGGCCAGCAACTCCGGTTGCTGCAGGTAGGGATGGCGCTCCACCTGGTTCATCTCTGGGGCCAGGTCGGCCCCCGCCAGGAGGGCGGCCAATTTGGCCTGGCTGAAGTTGGACACGCCGATGTGGCGCACCAAACCGGCCCGCACCAGCTCCTCCATCGCGCTCCAGGTGGCGGCGATCGGCCGTTGCTCGAGGCTGAGCTGGTCTGGGGCCTCCTGGGGCATCATCACGCCATGGCGATGGGCCACGGGCCAGTGGATCAGGTAGAGGTCGAGGTAGGCCAGGCCCAGATCCGCCAGGCTGCGTTCCAGGGCAGGGCGCACGTCTTCAGGGGCGTGGCAGTCGTTCCAGAGCTTGGAGGTGATCCAGAGCTGGTCACGCTGGAGCCCTCCAGCGGCGCAGGCCCGCTCCAGGCTGGCGCCGATCTCGGCCTCGTTGCCATAGATCGAGGCGTAGTCCAGGTGGCGGTAGCCCAGCTCCAGGGCCGCCGTTACGGCCCCACCCACCTCGCCGGGACCCGCTTTCCAGGTGCCCAGCCCCAGGCTGGCCATGGGGTCGCCATTGGCAAAAACCAGGCTGGACATGGCGGTGCCATCACTGGCATCACTATGGGCGAAGCGTTCGCGTGGGGCCGGTTTGCGGCCGATCCCCGGCGTCCCCTCCCAGGACGGTGCTGGTGAGCCCGGATCGGCGCCAGCCCTGGGCTAGCCCAAGGGGTCCGGTTCACGGGGGCTCCTGGCCGAGCCCCCAGACCCCCGAACCAGAGCGAATGGCAGAGCTAATGGCAGATCTGAGGGCAGAGCTGATGGCAGACCAGTTGGCGGAAGTCGATCCGCAGCCAGCCCCAGAGGAGGGCTCCCCCCAGCTGTTCCTGGTGGTGCTGGGCGGCCGCAGCGCCGGCTGCCAGATCGAGCAGCACGATGTGCGCTTTGTCGCCGGGCGCAGCATCGATGACACCCTCCCCGAGCTGCGGCGCCAGTGGTTCGGGAGGCGTGAGGGTTTGCATCTGGACAGCACCATGGCGGTGCGGGCGATCGATGGCTACGCCGTGGGCCTGGGGCCCACGCCACCCGCGCCCCGGCCCGAGCGGCTCTGGTTTGTGAACCTGGGCGCCTACCGCCCCGATTGCCTCGCCGAGTTGCACCACTTCGGGCTGGTGGTGGCCCGCTCAGCCCAGGCCGCTAAGGCAGCCGCTAAGCGCCAGTGGTTGGTTGGGGCGCGGGAGCAGCACAAGGATGACCTGGCATCAGTGGACGACTGCTTGGCGATCGAGCAATTGGAGCTGTGGGGCGGCGAGCGCTGGTACGTGCAGCTGGAACCCCATCCCGAAGGGCTGAGCCAGCCCCAGGTGCCCGATTGGTTCGGCTATCGCCGGATCGACAGGGGATGATCTAGGGCCGAGCCCCGAACCCCATGAACATCGACGGCAAGGCCTGGCGCACCATCTGGCTCGAAGCCGGGGGCCGTTCGATCGCTGTGATCGACCAGACCCAGCTACCCCATACCTTCACCACCCGCTCGCTCACCAGCCTGGACCAGGCGGCCGAGGCGATTTCCACGATGGTGGTGCGCGGCGCGCCCCTGATTGGCGTGACCGGCGCCTACGGCCTGATGCTGGCCCTGCAGGCCGATCCCAGCGATGGCTCCCTGGCGGCGGCCTTCACCCAGCTGCTGGCCACCCGGCCTACGGCCGTGAATCTCCAATGGGCCCTGGAACGGGTGCGGGACCGGGTGCTGCCGCTGGTGCCGGCGGAGCGGGCCCTGGCCGCCCAGCAGGAGGCGGGCGCCATTGCCGAGGAGGACGTGCTGATGTGCGAAGCCATCGGCAACCATGGCCTCGCCCTGTTCCAGGAGCTGGCGGCCCGTCGCCCGGCTAACCGCCAGAACGAGCCCTTCAATGTGCTCACCCATTGCAATGCCGGCTGGCTGGCCACGGTGGACTGGGGTACGGCCCTGGCGCCCATCTACAAGGCCCACCGGGCCGGCATGACGGTGCATGTGTGGGTGGATGAAACCCGGCCCCGCAACCAGGGCGCCAGTCTCACCGCCTTTGAGTTGGGCCGCGAGGGCGTGCCCCACACCGTGATCGTCGATAACGCCGGCGGCCACCTGATGCAGCATGGCCAGGTGGATGCGGTGATCGTCGGCACCGATCGCACCACCCGCAGCGGCGATGTTTGCAACAAGATCGGCACCTATCTCAAGGCCCTTGCCGCCCACGACAACGGCGTGCCCTTTTATGTGGCCTTGCCGGCCTCAACCATTGATTGGTCGATTGCCGATGGGGTGGCCGAGATCCCGATCGAGGCCCGCTCAGACCGCGAAGTGACCCATATTCAAGGCCTGGTCAGGGACGCTGCTGGCGCTGCCCAAGGGGACAGCCCCAGGGGCGAGTCCAGTTCCGGCACCCTCACCCAGGTGCAGCTGACGCCAACGGGCAGCGTGGGCTTCAACCCCGCCTTTGATGTCACCCCGGCCCGCCTGGTGACGGCCCTGATCACGGAACGGGGGGTGGTGAGCGCCAGCGAAGAGGGCCTTAAGCAGCTCTACGGGGTGGGATGACGGGGGCTGGTGGGCTGGAGGGGTAGATCGCTATCCAGCCAGCCAGCTGAATAGCGCCTTACTTGATCGCCAGGCTGTAGTGGTGAACCAGGGTTTCGCCTTGGCCGGAGATGAGCTCGTTGCCCAATTCCACCGAGGCGAGGAATGCCTTCCCACTGAACAGCTTTCTAGCGAGGCCATCCTCAAGAAAGGCCTTGAGATTGATGTTGGCAGTGTCGCGAAAGCGTCCAGCTGCCCTGGTGGCCGGGTTCACGCCAAAGGCCCGGGGAACATAGGCGATGTAGCGCCAGCCGTCGCCGTGCCGGTCCTTCACATAGAGGTCGTAGATGCGGCCATCGATGCGAACCGTGGCGCGCCGCTGGCCGGCCGGCTGCATGGAGCCAAAGGCGTCGCGCCAGATCATCAGTTCGTGGCTGATTGGCGGTACGCCGAAATGGCTGGGGCTGGCCGTGCTGGTAAGCCAGAGGTCAAAGGACAGGTTGCCGCTGCCGTTGCGGCGGGATTCGAGGTCGAGCCGGGCTTGGAGTTGGCCCAGCTGGGACAGGCGCCTGGGCAGGGTGCGGGTGGTGGGAGTCGATCCCGGTTTGGTACCAACGATCAATTCCGGGTAGGCCTTGACGTTGTCGCCGGCATCGAGCCAGTCCCAGGTCCAGCGGGCGGTCACCCCTTGTCCGGGCCCGTTGGAGGCCAGGCCGATGCATTGGCGCCAGCCCTTCAGCTTCCCCTTGCCCCAGGCATTGTTTTCGGCGCGAACCATGCCCCTATCCGGGCTGAGGGGGCCTTCCGAGCAGGTCAGGAGCAGGGGAGGGCCGGCCGGCTGGCGGGGGCTGGGTTGTTCCTCGGCGGCCCAGGCGCCGGGTTCGATCCCCGGCGGCCCCAAGGGCAGAAGGGCACCGAGCGTCATCGAAACGGACAGCAGGGGTAACGCCGCAATCCTTGAAAGTGCCCCCTTAGCAAGGATTGCCCAGCCCATGGATCGATGACTCCAACTCCAACCTGCTAATGATCCATGGTGATGCCGGCTTTTTGTAGTTCACCCTGTAGGCGTTTGAGCCGAACTTTGGGATCTAGTTCCGGGTTGGTGATATGGCTGAACAGTTCCGGTGCAGAGGCGTCGATCGCTTCTGGGCTGGCCTGCACCGTGCCATGGAAGACAAAGGGGGCAAGATAATTGGCACCAATGAGGTTGGCGGTCTGCTGCAGGGGTTTGAGCAGTTCACTCATCGAAAAGTTGTTGAAGCCACCCGCTTGATAGGACTCCTTGGGACCACCCGTCGAGATTGCTGAGACCCAGTCCTTGCCGTGTAGGGCGGTGCCAACAGGCCCGTAGGCCCAGCCGTAGGTCAGCACATCATCGAGCCATTGCTTCATTAGGGGCGGCACCGAATACCAAAGAAAGGGATGTTGGAACACAATGCGGTCGTGCTCTTGGAGGAGCTGCTGCTCCCTGGCGATGTTGATGATTCCGTCTGGATACTGGCTGTAGGGTTGATTGATTGTGAGTTCCGAATGGCTTTCTAGCTCCCTCAATCAGCGCCGATTCACGGTTGATTTTTGCAGATCGGAATGGAAAAGATTGACGAGTATTTTCATCGAGATCTCCTGGCGAATGGTCCTGGTGAAGGGCTGGGGTGTAGGGCCCTCAGGGGGCACAGTTTGCCCTGCCCTTGCCTTTCGGTCGAGCTGGGATCGCAGCCCTGTCGCTTTGGCCAGGCCTGCGATTCGCCGCCCGAGGCCCCAGGGCAACGATTCATCGCAACCAGCCGCGAAATCGCCCCGCCACTTCGGCCATGGCAGGGTCCGTCCATGGATGGGGCCATGAATCCAACCCTGGCGAGCCGCTGTCAGCGGCGGCTCAAGCCCTGGGCCTGCTCCCGTTTCCAGTCCCTAGCTCGCTTGCCACTGCGCCAGCCCCTGGGTCCCTGAGCCCCCGGTGTCGCCCCTAGCCCCCAGGGTTGGGCAGCAGGCTTGGGCCTTTCGGGGGGGGGGCTGAAGGCAACCCAAATGCTTGGCCTGGGGTGGGGCTTGCTGGCCAGTTCAAGGGCAGGGGCCAAGGCGATCGGCAGGCGTTGAGTCGCCTGGGGGCTTGGCTTTTACAGAGGATTTGACCTTCGTGCTAGGGTTTGTAAACCAACTTTACAATTGGAGTGGTTGCTCATGTTCACGCTTGAAAGGGCTACCCAGATTTTTCCGGACACCCTTTCGGCGGACGTCGTTCCAGCGATCACAGCCCGCTTCCGCCTGCTCAGTGCCGAAGACCAGCTGGCCTTGATTTGGTATGCCTATCTGGAGATGGGCTCTACGATCACGGTGGCTGCTCCGGGAGCGGCCCGCATGCAGTTCGCCGAACCTGTGCTCAACCAGATCAAGGCCCTGGGCTTTTCCGAACAAAGCCAGGTGATGTGTGATCTGGCTAACCGCACCGACACTACCATTAATCGCACTTACGCCAATTGGTCGGTCAACATCAAGCTAGGTTTTTGGTACCAGCTGGGCGAATGGATGGCCGCCGGACTGGTTGCTCCGATTCCTGAGGGTTATCAGCTGTCGGCTAATGCTTCGGCGGTGCTGAGTTCCGTTAAGGGCGTTGAGCAGGGTCAGCAGATCACCTTGCTGCGCAACTTTGTGGTGGACATGGGCTTCGATCCTGCCAAGGGGGAAGGCCAACGGGTGATGGAGCCCGTGGCGGCACCTACCCCTGAAGAATTGCGCAAAAAGGTGTTTATTGAGGGGGTGATCAATCCCACCGTCAATGCCTATATGGATCGGCTCAACGCCAACGACTTTGATAGCTTGATCGAGCTCTTCTTGCCCGATGGTGCCTTGCAGGCTCCGTTCCAGAAGCCGATTGTGGGTAAGGATGCGATCCTGCGGTTCTTCCGGGAAGATTGCCAAAACCTGAAACTGCTGCCCGAACGTGGCTACTCAGAGCCGGCTGAAGGCAATTTCAACCAGATCAAGGTCACCGGCAAGGTTCAGACCCCCTGGTTTGGTGCGGGTATTGGCATGAATGTGGCCTGGCGCTTCCTGCTCAATCCCGATGGCAAGATCTACTTCGTGGCCATCGACCTGTTGGCCTCCCCGGCGGAATTGCTGAAGTTCGCCCGTTGAGCCAGACCGGCACGGGGTTGGTGCTCGCTGCCGCCATCACGGCGGCTTGGTTGCTGTCCCTGCTGGCCCTGTTGAGCGTGGATCTGGCTAGCCAGCCCCTGGCCCTGGTGGTGCTGGCGATTGGGCTAAGAACGTTTCTGCAAACGGGACTGTTCATTGTTGGCCACGACGCCATGCATGGCGTTTTGTTGCCCCTGCGTGCTGGTGCCAATCAGCGCCTGGGGCAACTGGCTTTGGCCCTCTATGCCTGCCTGCCCTACGAGCGCTGCCTGCGCAACCATCGCCTGCACCACCGGGCCCCGGGTAGTTGCCATGATCCGGATGTGCTGGCGGGGGCCGGGCCCTTGGCCTGGTACGGCCGTTTCATGGCGGGCTATTTGGCGGCTGGTCAGATGGCCGCCCTGCTAGCAAGCTGGGCTGCATGTCTGCTATTCGCCTGGCCCCACTCCACCACTCCCGGAGTGGCCGTGGGTCTGGTTTGCATTGTTCCCCTGGTCCTCAGTTCGCTGCAACTGTTTGCCTTTGGCACCTATTTGCCCCACCGGGGGGCTGGGCTGGCCTTGGGGCCTGGCCACCAGGCCCGCAGCCTTGATCTGCCGGTCTGGTTATCGTTCCTGGCCTGCTATCACTTCGGTTACCACCGTGAGCACCATCAATCGCCAGGTTTGCCCTGGTTTGCCTTGCCTGCCCAGCGACGGTCCGATGCATCGGGTTGCCTCTTGGCCCCTGTCCCTCGCGCCAGCCAAGATGGTGCGATAGCGTCCCTAACAACTTGATTTATGACGATGGAAACGGTTTTGGCGGGCTGGACAGATCAGGAGCAGGCCATCGCCAAGCAGGCTTTTGATACGGCCTATGGCCGCGCGATTGCCCAGTTGACCGAAGCCCTGCGGGAGCGGGTCGGGGCCCTTCAGGGCGCAGAGGATCTCTGGCAGCTCCACGACTTTCTCAGTATCCAGCGCCATTCGATCGAGGGCCATTTTGATTTTCGTCTTGATGGCATCTTATTTGTATTTGCCAGTTTGGTGAAAGATAAATTTCTAAACCTCGATGAATTGTCAGGGCTCGAGGTTGAGAAAATTGCCAAGATTACGGCTATGTCCAAATTCTAGATCGGGAATGCTGGGATTTGAGTTTAATTGTTTGATTGAATTGATTAAATTTTTTTGAAGGCCCAGTTGTTGGCATATGGTTGATGTTTGGTTGAATTGTAGTTTTTTATTTTCCGCTGTATTGGGGTAGGCTCATTCCTTCGCGATATCTATCTTTGCGCCATTGTTTGCTTTTAGGCAGGTCCAATTGCGTGCATTGAAGTATCGGTAATCTTGAAGCGGAGTGCGAGCCAATACTTGCTACGGCGCACAATTGAGTGCCAGCATCATGAATCCTGTGGGCTTTCCCCCCTGGTCCGCAGAAAACTTTTGGTCGCAGTTGGCTGGGCCTGGGGCTGGTTGTTAGCGGGCCTGGATTGGTGATGTCTGCTCCAGTCCATCTGAACTCCGGCACCCAGCCTTCGCCCATGGACATCATCGTTGTTGTCCTGCCAATCAACCGAGAGGGTGCGCCTGGAAAAAGATTGACTTTTGAACAGCGGTTTGGGCGGGTGCTGATTCGTTGTTGGGCCCAACCAATCCCCTATGCAGAGCGTTTTCACGCCATCAGTCCTGTTGTTTCCCAAAAACCCTCGGGAGCAGATTTGCGTGAACTGCAGTTAGGCCAAGCAATCCTGGCTTTCTCGGCCTGCGGTTTGGGCATTGGCCTAGGCGATAGACCCATCTGCCCCTAGCCTCCCGGCTGCGCCGCCAGCCCCCGCCCATGCCCGTTCTTAACCGCTGGTCGGACGCCGCCGCCGCCGAGGCCGTGGCGGCCTATGGGGCCCAGGGGGTGGCGGAGGCCCTGGCCCTGCGCACCTACTCGGCCCGCCTGCTCGGGGCCGATCCGGACCTGGTGCTCCATGGCGGCGGCAACACCTCGGTCAAAACCACGGTGACGGGGCTGCTGGGCGAAACGATCCCCGTGCTGTGCGTGAAGGGATCGGGCTGGGACCTGGCAACGATCGAGCCCCCCGGCCATCCGGCCGTGCGCCTCGAGCCCCTGCAGGCCCTGCGGGCCCTGGAGAGCCTCAGCGATGAGGCAATGGTGGCGGCCCAGCGCCAGAACCTGATCGATCCGGCCGCCCCCAACCCGTCGGTGGAGGCCCTGCTGCATGCCTTCCTGCCCCACGCCTACGTCGACCACACCCATTCGATCGCCCTGCTGGCCCTGGCCGACCAGCCCGATGCCGAAGCGATCTGCCGCCAGGTGTATGGCGATCGGGTTGCCCTGGTGCCCTACGTGATGCCCGGCTTTGACCTGGCCCTGGCGGCCGCCGCCGCCTACGAGCAGGCGGCCGCCAGGGCCGCCGCCCAGGGCATCGAGCTCGAGGGCATGGTGCTGCTCAAGCACGGCCTCTTCTCCTTTGGGGCCACGGCCAAACAGAGCTACGAACGGATGATTGCGCTGGTGCGCCAAGCCGAGGAGCGCATTGAGTCGGCCCAGGGCGCCCAAGCTCCCAGCCAACCAGCCCCCGTGCCGGCGCCCCCAAGCGCTGCGGCGGCTGTGCTGCCGCTGCTGCGGGGGGCCCTGGGCCGGGCCGCCGAGGCCCAAGGGGCGCCGCTGCGCTGGCTGCTCGACCTGCGGGCCACCCCCCAGGCCCTGGAGCTGGTGAACGATCCCCGCCTGGCCGAGTGGGCTGGCCGCGGCGTCGCCACCCCCGACCATGTGATCCGCACCAAGGCCCGTCCGTTGGTGGTGCCCGCCGCGCCCACCGCCGCCCAGATCGAGCAGGCCCTGGGCGCCTATGTCGCCGCTTACCAGGCCTACTTCGAGCGCCAGAACGCCCGGGCCGGCGGCATCAAGAGTCCCCTGGATCCCCTGCCGCGGCTGGTGGCGATCCCGGGCCTGGGCCTGGTCGGCATCGGCAAGAGTGCGGCAGACGCTTCGGTGGCAGCCGACATCGGCCTGGCCTGGGCCCGCACCCTGCTGGCGGCGGAAGCCGTGGGCCGCTTCGAGCCCGTCGGTGAGGCCGACACCTTTGCCATGGAGTACTGGAGCCTGGAGCAGGCCAAGCTCGGCAAGGGCAGCGAGAAGCCCCTGGCTCGCCAGGTGGTGCTGGTGACCGGTGCCGGCGGCGGCATCGGCGCGGCCACGGCCCGGGCCTTTGCGGCCCAAGGGGCGGAGCTGGCCCTGCTCGATCGCGATGGCGAGAGCGCGGCCGCCACGGCCAAAACCTGCGGCCGCCAAGCCCTGGCCCTCGCCTGCGACCTCACCGATCCGGCGGCCCTGCGGCATGCCATGGACCAGGTGCTGGCCCGCTTCGGCGGCCTGGATCTGGTGGTGAGCAATGCCGGGGCCGCTTGGAGCGGGGCCATGGCCAGCCTTCCCGAGGCTGATCTGCGCGCCAGTTTCGAGCTCAATCTGTTTGCCCATCAGGCCGTGGCCCAGGCGGTCATGGCCGTGTTTAGGGCCCAGGATTCGGGAGATTCCGGCCAGGCCGCCAGCCGGCCGGTGCTGGGGGGCCAGTTGCTGTTCAACGTCAGCAAGCAGGCCCTGAATCCGGGCCCCAACTTCGGCGCCTACGGCATCGCCAAGGCGGCCCTGCTGGCCCTGATGCGCCAGTACGCCCTCGAAGGCGGAGCGGAAGGGATCCGCTCCAATGCGATCAATGCCGACCGCATCCGCACCGGCCTACTCGATGACGCCATGATCCGCACCCGCTCTGCCGCCCGGGGCCTGAGCGAGGCCGATTACATGGCCGGCAACCTGCTCTCCCGGGAGGTGCGGGCCAGCGATGTGGCCGAAGCCTTCGTGTCCTTGGCCTTGCTGGAGCGCAGCACGGGCGTGGTGCTCACCGTGGATGGCGGCAACGTGGCGGCGATGGTGCGCTGAGGGGCGGCCCAGCGCCAAGGCGATGCTGCGGGATCAAGGGTCTGGGTTCGAGAGTGGCCTGGTTCGATCCCCCGGCTCCTAGGCCCGTCGGCTGGCTAGGGCCAGCCCCAGGCTGGCCCAGATCACCACCAGGCCAAAACACAGGGCGGTCCAGGCGGGCAGGCCCCAGCCGGCAATCGCCAGGGGGGCCACCACCGTGATCACGCCGCCGGCGAGCAGGGGTTGGAGCAGCAGTTGTTTGATCGAAAAGGCCTGCAGGGCCTCGCTGCGGTCGTCCGGATCGGCCATGCGCAGCAGCAGCAGGCCGCTGGCCGCCACGCCCGTGGCCTGGCCGAATTCGATCACGGCCCGTTCAAACCAGTCCTTGGGCAGGATTCGCGGTGCCAGCAGCAAAATCACCGCCAGGTTCCAAAGCAACCCGGCCAGGGACAGCACCGTCAGGGGCAGCCAGTCCTGGCGCAGCAGGGCCAGATCCAGCCCCGCCGTGGCGGCGGTGATCAGCAGGTCGGCCGAGAGGGTGCCGGTTTGGCCCTGGATCGGCGCCGACACCCAGCCGTCTAGGTGCAGGCGCTCCAGCACCAGTCGCACCAGGATCGAGCCCACCAGGGCTAGGGGAAACACGGGCAGGGCATCGATCACCAGGGCGAAGCCGCCGCCGGTGCGCTCGGCCAGGCCGCGGAGTAGGGCCAACAGGGCCACGCCCACCAGCACCGCCACCCCGGCCAGGGCCAGATTCACGGCCCAGGCGGCCAGGGTTTGCAGGGGCCCCTGGGGCGCAACTTTGGACCCCATCGCTTCGTCCTGGGCACTGGGGCCTGCCCCGGCGGCGCCGATTGGCCCTGCAGCGGCTGGGTCCGGCCAGGCGCTGGTCCAGCCCCGGCTGCGGCCCACCACCACAAGAACGCCGCCCACCAGGGTGGAGGTCAACAGCCCCACCGTGGCCAGGGCTAACCCCAGGGCTTCGCCGGCGGGAAAACCCAGGCTGGCGTAGCTGGGCCCCATGGCGGCGGCGGAGCCATGGCCGCCCTCGTAGGCCACCTCGATCAGGCAGGCCATCAGCGGGCTCACCCCTAGCCAGGGTTGGAGCAGCAGTAACACCGCTAGGCCCGCCACCAGAAACTGGCCAAAGGCCAGGGTCAGGGACAGCAGCACTTGGGCCGAGACCGGTTGCCATAGCCCCGCCAGCTTCGGCAGGGGCTTGGCCAGCAACAAGGTGGCGAACACCAGGGTCAAGAG
This sequence comes from Pseudanabaena sp. UWO311, assembly GCA_943370385.1. GTDB lineage: Bacteria > Cyanobacteriota > Cyanobacteriia > PCC-6307 > Cyanobiaceae > BAIKAL-G1. The sequence continues at coordinate 39,749 of CALRQT020000014.1, read as the reverse complement.
CACCAGGGGCAGGTCGGCCCAGAGCTGCATCACGGGTGCCGGCAGCAGGGGCAGGGGCCCGGAGGGGGCCAGGGCCAGGCCGATCAGGCCGGCCACCAGGGCCTCGGGGATGCCGACCAGCTTGAGCTGGAGCCGTTGGCCGATCGCCCGACCCAGGCCCAGCAACACCGTCAGAGCGGCCATCGCCAGCAGCAGCCAGGGCAGGGCCCGGGCCGGTTCCTGCAGCCAGCTCGGCAGGGAGGCCACGGCTGCCGACCAGAGCAAGAACGGTGGGTTCAGCCAGGGGCCCAAGGCCGAAACAAGGGTTGCCAGGGGCTTGGCGAGCTGATCGGGCCAGGTGTGGGTCACCAATTCCGTCAGCCGAACGGGACTCTGCCCACCCCCTTGGGCCCCCCAGATCGTTGCCATTAGGGGCCCCATCAGCCACACCCCAGGGCGAAGTGGTGGCGGAAAAAGGCTTCAGTGGCCTCGAGCACGGCCACCCGCACGGCGCCACTGCGGAAGCCATGGCCCTCGCCGGCAAAGCGGTGCACTTCCACCGGCACACCCCGACTGCGCAGGGCCTCGGCCATGGAATCGGTCTGGACGGGGGGCACCACCTGGTCATCGAGGCCCTGGAAAAAGATCACCGGTGCCGAGATGCGGTCGGCGTGGTGCAGGGGGGAGCGCCCTTGGTAGGTGGCCCGCTGCTCCGGCCAGGGGCCCACCAGGCTGTCGAGGTAGTGGGCCTCAAAGCGGTGGCCATCGGCCACCAGGCCCTCCAGGTCGCTCACGGCGTAGCGGCAGGCCCCCGCCCGGAAGACATCGCTGAAACAGAGGGCTGACAGCACGGTGAAGCCGCCGGCGCTGCCCCCTTCGATCGCTAGGCGCTGGGCCGAAGCGTTGCCAGCGGCCACCACCGCCAGGGCGGCCGCGGCGCAATCGGCACTGTCGACCAGGCCCCAGTGGCGATCGAGTCGTTCCCGGTAGGCGCGGCCAAAGCCCGTGGAGCCGCCGTAGTTCACATCGAGCACCCCCCAGCCGCGGCTGGTCCAGAACTGGATCGCCAGGTTGAGACCGCAGCGGGCCATGGCCGTGGGGCCGCTATGGCCCTTCACCAGCAGGGGGCTCTCTGGCGTGGGGCCGCCGGCTGGGGGGTAGTACCAGGCGTGGGTGGGGGCGCCGCCGAAGCCGGCAAACCACAGGGGTTCCGGCTTGCTGATCGCTTCCGGTGTCAGGGGGCTGGCGGCGGCGGGGCTATGGCGCCAGGTGCCGCTGGCGAGCTCCAGCTCCAGCAGCCCGGAGGGGCTGGTGACCCCGCTGGCGAGGCAGGCCAGGGCGCCGTTCTCGGCGCAAAGGCTGCCAAAGTCGTTGAAGGGCAGATCGAAGGGGATCCAGCGGCCTGGCTGGGCTGGGGCGGCCGGATCGGCCGGCTTCCCAGGGACCTGACCCGTTGCGCTGCCAGGGTCGATGTTGACGTCGATCCGGCCGAGGTGCCAGCTGCCTTGAACGCAGCTGGCGGCCACCAGCTGGCGGCCATCCCAGGCGGTGGTGGCGAGGCCCAAGACCCACTGGGGCGAGGCAAATTCCGCCTCCATCGGCAGTAGCGGCTGCCAGGCCAGGGGTGGCTTGGGGCCGGATGGTGGGGACTCGGCCCAGGCGGTTTCGCCGTCCCCATCGGCGCTGGCGCAGGGCCCTAGGTCGGCCGCCGTGAGCGCCTCCGCCGCCACCAGCCGTTCCAGGTTCCACCAGCCGCTGCGATCGTTGGCCACCAGCAGATCGGCCGGCAGGGCCCCTGGAGCGCCGGTCCCGTCCACCGGGCCTGGGCTCGGGGCTTCGTCTGTGGACCTGGCTGCCTCTGGTGCCGCCTGGGGGCTCAGCCATAGCGGTTGGAACACCGAGATGGCCTGGCGGCTGCCGTTGTCCGATCCAGCCACGGGGCGACAGGCCGTCAGCCCCTCGCCCAGGCCCGCGCCATCGGTCCCTTCCGACCCGAAGCAGCCCAGCCAGAGCTGGCTGCGCTCCCAGGGCAGGCAGGGCTGCTGCCATTCCACCCAGGCCAGGTGGCTGCCCCGGGGGCTCAGGGTTGGATAACCGCAGAAATCGGAGGCCTGGTGCAGGGTCACCGGCTCGCCCCCCTGCAGGGACACCGCCACTAGCTGGTCGCGGCCGTCAGCCTCCACCACGCCGATCCAGCGCTGGCGCCAGGTATCGATCAGGCCACCGCCGAAGGCCCGGGGGGCCGGCCGGGTGAGCTGGATGGGTTCGTTTGGAGCGGCCCCGGCCGGGACCAGGTCCAGGCGCCAGAGGCAGCGGTCCCGGTCATCGACAAACACGGCGATGGCCTGGCCCTGGACCAGCCCCAGGGCGCAGGCCCCGCCGCCATAGCCATGGATGCGGCTGCGCAGGTTCCAGCCGCCGGGGGTCAGCTCCTCGGCCGGGGGGCTGGCAGTGGCCCCACCGGTTTCCACGCCAAAGGGGCGCCGCATCAGCGTGGTGCGTCCCTGTTGATCCGGTCGCTGCTCCAGCCAGTGCAACTGGCCGGCCAGGAGTTTGGGCTCCAGCAGGCTGGGGATGCGTCCCTCCACGGTGGACGCAGGCAGGCCTGCAGGGGTTGGCGTCACCGGTGGTTGTCTGCCGCGGCTCCTAGAATCGCCCCCAGTCGGAACGGTTTTTCCATTGGCCAGCAGCTTCGCCAGGATGGCGCGTTCGGCGGAGCAGTCGAGCAAGGGGGTGCATGTCTCCAAGGAGCCCCTGGACACGCCGCCCATGGCGATCCACACCCTGGGCGATGAGGTGCTGCGCACGCCGGCCAAGCGCATCGGCAAGGTGGATGAATCGGTGCGGGAGCTGGCCCGCCAGATGTTGCTGAGCATGTATGCCGCCAAGGGCATCGGCCTGGCGGCCCCCCAGGTGGGTGTCCATCAGCAACTGCTGGTGATCGACCTGGATCTTGAGAATCCAGCCACCCCGCCCATGGTGCTGATCAACCCCGAAATCACGGCCGAAGGGGGCTCGATCTGCACCTACGAAGAGGGTTGCCTCAGCATTCCGGGGGTGTACCTCGATGTGGTGCGACCGAGCGTGGTGGAGGTGAGCTACCGCTGCGAGATGGGCCGCAGCCGCCGGATCAAGGCCGATGGCCTGCTCGCCCGCTGCATCCAACACGAAATGGACCATCTCAATGGCGTGTTGTTTGTTGATCGGGTCAGCGATGGGGCGGGGCTGGAGGAAGGCCTCAAGGAGAAGGGCTTTGACCGGGCCCATGTTCGCTCCCTGCTCTGATCACCTGAATTCCCAAGCCGATGAACCCCCTAGCTGGCCTGTTTTTAGCCCTGGCTTGCCTGATGGGCATTGCCGCCACAGGCTCCGTCTTTGAACTCGCCTACGGAGACCCTGACCTGGGCGTCACCGCCACCCGTTGGATCCTGGGCGCTTCGATCCCCGGCACCCTGGTGGCCTTGGTGGTGGCGATCCGCCTCAACCAACCGGCCTGATCGGGCTGGTTTGGGGGTGGGCCACTTCTACGATTTCCCCTTAGCCCGAACCCTGACCATGACGCGCCTGGTCCGTCCCCTGGCTGTTTTGTTTTCGCTGCTTGGTCTTACGGCGGCCGGCTGGGCCTCGGCGCCCCAGGCCCGCGCCCAGGCCTCGATGTTCAGCACCCAGGAGGTGGACCAGGGCAAGTTCATCATCGTGGCGGCGCCGATTGGCGATGGCAGTCGCGCCCAGCTCAACATCTACGAGCAGCGCAGCGCCCAGCGCCCTTGCTATGCGGTGTCCGGCAGCCGGCCGGCGGTGGTGGATCCCCTGCTGGCCAGTTTCGACTTCACCGGCATCTGCAACCGCTTCATCGATGGCAATGGCTACTCCCTGCGGATCGGCACAGCCGACCTGGGCACGGTCTATCGCCTCAGCGTCGTGAAGGACTCGGCGGAAACCCTGCTGATGGCCCAGCCGACCCGCCCCGATGCCGGCCCCGAGATGGTGGTGGCGCGCACGGGCGGCCAGGGCAATGGCTTCCTGCTGCTGGTGGCCGAGCCCGGTTGGCGGGTGATGCGCCGCAGCTTCGGCACCCGGGCCCTGGGCCATGTCTACGTGTATCGCGACAGCTGGCCAGAGGGGGCCACCGCCACCAGCACCTCGCCCGAGCCTGCTGCGCCGGCGACCAAGCTTCCGGTGGATCCCAAGGCCCCAGCGGAGCAGAAGGGAGCCAGCCAACCCCAGGCCCCCTTGGGCCAAAAGCCGGTCGCGTCTGGACCCCAGCTGGTGCCCCCCATCCCGAACACAGGATCGGTGCCCAGCACAGGCTCCGTGCCCGGCAACAGTGCCGTTCCGGCGCCGATGAACACGACCCAGTCAAAACCTGCCCCCTAGCCAGGCGGAGCGCCGAAACCAGGCATGGGGGCTTCCGCTCCTGTCCCGGCAGGGGCACTTGCTACGATCAATCCACTGCTGAGCACCAAAGCGCTTCATGACCCAGGTCACCGTCGGCGAAAACGAAGGCATCGAATCGGCCCTACGCCGTTTCAAGCGCCAGGTCTCCAAGGCAGGCATTTTCGCCGATCTCAAGCGCCTGCGTCACCACGAAACCCCCACCGAGAAGTACAAGCGCAAGGCCCAACAGCGTCGCCGCCGCCGCTGATTGCCGCTGACCTGCGTTCCCTGCTGATAGGTAGGGTTTTCTCGATATCTGGCTGCTGTTCTCATCTGCTCTCCCTGGCCTAGGGCGTCGGGATGGTGAATGAGGCCCCAACCTGACCGGAGAATCGTCAGGGGGTGCGTTGAATCCGTGCTTCTACCTGTTGTCAGGGGGCCCCGGTCTTTCAAGACTGGGGCCAGTTCTGTTTGGAGCTGGACCCATGACCCGTCTCATGGCCCTGTTTGGCCTTTGGTTTGGCAGCTCCCTGGTCCATGCCTTTGGCAATCCCAGGGAAGAGCAGCAGCACCTGCCTCCGGCCATCGGCGTCCAGCCCTACACCGGTGAGATTGCCCGCCATCGCCGATAGGGGCTGCAGCCCATGGGCCCCTTAGCCGGAGGGCTGGTGGTCGCGATCGAAACTGCGGTAGGTCAGGGCCTCGGCAATCGCCTGGCCATCCACGGTGGTGTCCCCTGCCAGGTCCGCAATCGTGCGGGCCATGCGCAGGACCCGTTCGCCGGCCCGGGCACTCAGGGCCCGGTGCTCTAGGGCGGAGCGCCAGAGGTGCAGGGCTTCGGCTTCGAAGTGGCCGCACCCAGCCAGCTCCCTGGAACTCAGGCGGCTGTTGGCGCAGCCGCGGGGATTGCGATCGGCCATGCGCTGGCGGGCCTGCCAGACCCGTTCGGCCACCTGGGCCGTCGATCCAGGGGCGCTAGGCGATCCTGAGGATTGGGTCGCTTCCGCTGATCCAGTCCATCGGGGGATGCTCTGACCGGACTGACCGATGGTCTTGCCCTGGATGCCGGGCTGGCGATCGGGACCGAGCTCTTGGACGTGGGGCCGGCGCAGGATCACCTGCAGGTCGAGGCGATCGAGCAGGGGGCCGCTGAGTTTGCCCCAGTAGCGCTGGCGCTGGGCCTCGCCACAGCCGCAGGCCCGCTCCGGGTCGCCATACCAGCCGCAGGGGCAGGGGTTGGTGGCGGCCACCAGGGTGACGGCGCAGGGAAAGCGCAGCCGCGCCCGGGTGCGGCTGATCCACACCTCCCCTTCTTCGAGGGGCTGGCGCAGCTGGTTGAGCACATCGCGGCGAAATTCGGCCAGTTCATCGAGGAACAGCACGCCGTGGTGGGCCAGGGCCAGATCGCCCGGCCTCGGGATCGGGCCGCCGCCGATCAGGGCCGGGCCGGAGCAGCCGTGGTGGGGTGCGCGGAAGGGCCGCTGCCTGGGGAGGTGGCCCTGGCTGCCGAGTAGGCCCGCCACCGAATAGAGCTGGCCCAGTTCCAGGGCTTCCTGCCGTTGCAGGGGTGGCAGGAGCCCAGGCAGGCGCCTGGCCAGCATCGTCTTGCCGCTGCCCGGGGGGCCCACCAGCAACAGGTGGTGGCCTCCGGCCGCGGCGATCTCCAGGGCACGGCGGCCATGGGGCTGGCCCCGCACATCGGCCAGGTCCAGGTCCTGGGCGGGCGGCTCAGGGGCCACGGGGCTAGGAAGGCAGGCCCGGGCCGGATCGGCCAGGAGCTCCAGCACCTGGCCGAGGCTGGCTGCCGGCCAGACGGTGAGCCCCTCCACCAGGGCGGCCTCGGTCCCATTGGCCTGGGGCACGATCAGGGCCCGGGCCCCGGCCTGCTGGGCCGCCAGGGCCAGGGCCAGGGCACCGCGAACGGGCCGCAGCTGGCCATCGAGGCCCAGCTCGCCCGCCGCCCAGACCCCCGCCAACCGGCGATGGTCGAGTTGGCCACTGGCTAGCAGTAGGGCCAGGGCGATCGGCAAATCAAAGGCCGGCCCCTCCTTGCGCACATCCGCCGGTGCCAGGTTCACCACCACCCGGGTGAGGGGCATGCGCAGGCCGCTGTTGCGCAGGGCCGAGCGCACCCGCTCCCGCGATTCCTGCACCGCCGCATCGGCCAGGCCCACCATCAGCACGCCCGGCAATCCCGGGGTGATGTCCACCTCCACGGCCACTTCCACCGCATCGAGACCCACCAGGGCCGCGCCGCTGCAACGTGCCAACATCAAGCCTGGGGCAGGGTTTCACTGACCAGTGCCACCGCTGTTCCGGGGGGCCTACCTGGGGGCAGCCCCGCCCCCGTTCGTTCCTTCCCCCCCGCCATGGACCAGCCCGCCGACACGATTTTTGGCCGCATCCTGCGGGGTGAAATCCCCTCGGACCAGGTCCACAGCGACGACCTCTGCATCGCCTTTCGCGATGTCCAGCCCCAGGCGCCGGTGCACCTCCTGGTGATCCCGCGCCAGCCCCTGGTGAACCTGGCCGACGCCAGCGCCGCCGATGGGCCCCTGCTCGGCCACCTGCTGCTGGTGGCCGCCCAGGTGGCGCGCCAGGAGGGGCTCACGGCCTGGCGCACGGTGATCAATAGCGGCGCCGAGGCGGGGCAAACGGTGTTTCACCTGCATGTGCATGTGATCGGCGGCCGGCCACTGCAATGGCCGCCGGGGTGAGCGATCCCTGGGCCGACCTCCGGCCAGGACACTCCAGCGGCGAGAATGGCCCCACTTGAGCGTCGTCATGAGTCCCCTGAAGGCCCTCCGCAGCCAGCTCGGCAAGCTGCAGCGCCTGGCCCAGCCCTACTTCCTGCCGTTGGATAACGGCGCCAGCTCCGGCCAGTTCCTGGTGTTGGTGGTGGCCCTGATTGCGGTTGTGGTGGGCTTCACCCTGCTGCTGCTGACGGCTGCGATCGCGGCCAGCAGCGCCTGGATCCCCGAGTTGCAGCTTCGCTTCGTGCCAGGGGTGCGCGAACAGGTGGCGTCGATCTGGGCCGGGCCCTGGGGCAAGGTGGTGATGGTGTTTTTTGGCGCCGGGCTGGCCTGTTTTTGGGCCTTGCGCGCCAAATTGCGCCAGGGGCGCTGGTTGCCCTGGCTGTTGCTGGGGGTGATCACCTTGTTGATCCTGGTGATCAACGGCATCAATGTGGGCATCAGTTTTGTCGCCCGCAACATCGAGAATGCCCTGGTGGCCTACAAGGCCGAGGACTTCTGGAAGATCGTGGCGGTTTACGCCTTTTGCCTGGTCCTGGCCTTGCCAATTCGGGCGCTTCAGAGTTACCTGATCCCCAAGCTGGGGTTGATGTGGCGCGAATGGTTAAGCGAAAGAATGTTGGGCCGCTATCTGACCAATCGCGCCTATTATGTTCTTAATCCCAACGATGAAAGCGTTGAGGAAATCGACAACCCCGACCAGCGGATCTCCCAGGATGCGGCAAGCTTTACGGCCACAAGCCTGAGTGTTACGGTAGAAATAATCTCGGCTCTGCTTACTTTTTTCAGCTTCATTATTGTGCTTTGGAGCATCAATGCAACCCTGGCTCTCTGGCTTTTGGGTTATTCGGTGGGAGGCACTGGCTTGATCATTTTCGCCAGTCGCAAGCTCGTGAATCTCAATTACCAGCAATTGAAGCTGGAGGCAGATTTTCGCTACGGCCTGGTACACATCCGTGACAACGCCGAGTCGATTGCATTTTACCGCGGCGAGCAACAGGAGCAGAAGGAGGGAACCAGGCGGCTTGGCGGGGTTATTCAGAACTATAATAAGTTGATTATCTGGGAGGCCTTGATAGAGGTTATCCAGCGCTCCTACGATTATTTCTCTCGCTTCCTGCCCTGGCTGGTGATTGCCCCGATCTACTTTGCCAAGCAGGTTGATTTTGGCGTGTTCGGCCAGGCCAGCATTGCCTTCTCCCAGGTATTGTTTTCGGTCAGTTATATCGTTAATAACATTGATCGCCTGGCGGCCTTCTCCGCGTCGATCAGCCGTCTGGAGGGCTTCCAGGGCAAGGTCGAGTCGATCAGCGGTGAGGTGTTGGCCCAGTCGATCGCCGAGCAGGGCCAGCCTGCCCTCACTTCTGATTTGGCCATCGGCGATGAACCGCCCGATTCGATCCTGGTAAGCCACGTGGATCTGATTCCGCCGCGTAGCAGCCGCCGGCTGATCCATGACCTCAGCCTGGAGGTTGGCCCCAGCCAGCGCCTCTTAGTGGTCGGTCCCTCCGGCTGCGGCAAGACCTCCTTCCTGCGCCTGGTCAGTGGCCTGTGGCCCGCCGGCGCCGGCCGCGTGCACCGGCCCCCCGTGGGCGAGCTGATGTTCATTCCCCAGAAGCCCTACATGCTGCTTGGCAGCCTGCGGGAGCAGCTTTGCTACCCCCAGAGCACCGAACGCTTCAGTGATGGCCAGCTGCGCCATGTGCTCGAGGAGGTGCGTCTGCCCGAGCTGGTGCACCGCTATCCCGACCTCGACATCAAGCAGGATTGGCCCCGGCTGCTGTCCCTGGGAGAACAGCAGCGCCTGGCCTTTGCCCGCCTGCTGCTGAATTCGCCACGATTTGTGGTGCTCGATGAGGCCACCAGCGCCCTCGATGTGACCACGGAAAAACACCTCTACAACCTGCTGGCCCAGCGGGAGATGGCCTTCGTCAGCGTCGGCCACCGCCCCACCCTGCGCAGCTTCCATGACACCGTGCTGGAACTGGACGGCCAGGGGGGCTGGAAGTTGATTCCGGCCGCCAGCTATGACTTCAACACCGGAGCCTAAGAGCCATGGCCAGCCCCAATCCTGATGCCAGCCACCCTGAGGTGCCCCAAGCAGGCAGCCCCCAAGGAGACGGGGCTCAACAAATCCCAGCTAAGTCCGAACCGCCTGCCACCAGCGCCACCACCCTCGATGTGCCCAGCTTTGGCTGGAGTGGCTACGCCGAGCGCATCAATGGTCGCTTTGCCATGGTTGGTTTTACGGCCATCCTGGTGATCGAGGCCCTCAGTGGCGAGACGTTCCTGCGTTGGGCTGGGCTGGTGCCCTGAGCTCACGGATCCTTAAGGCGCTGGTTGCCTAGCGCCTTGCCCCCGATTCATGCACCTGGCCCCGGGGCCCATCAGCCTGGGATTGGGGCGCGGATTGCCTGATGGGCGAGGGTTGGCGCGGCTCAGGGCAATTCCAACAAGTCCACCTGGCTGAGGCCGCCCCGGCCCACCTCCACGGCCAAGACCCGGCCATCGGCACTCAAGGCCAGCCGATGGGGCACCCCTGCCGGTTCGATCGGGATCAACTGCAGGCTTTGCAGGGAGCGGCGATAGAGCACCAGCTCGCTGCGGCCCTCCCATTCGCGAATCAGGGCCAGCCGTTCGCCCCATTGGTCCACAGCCACGCTCACGGGCCGGGCATCGGGCCGATTAAGCCCCGGTAGGGGGACCGGTGCCCCCTGGCTTAGGCGCACCAGCCGCACCTGCTCGCGGCCCTCCCGGCCCCCGATCAGGGCCAGCCAGTCGCTGCCCAGGGCTGGATCCCGGTTCACGGCGGTGTGGGCCAATTGCAGGTTCAGGCCCATCAGGGGGCGGGCGCCGTTGTCCAGGCAGCCCCCCAGCAGCAGGCAGAGTGCCAGCCCAATCCCGGGCGCTGCTGGCAGGAGCCCCTTCCCCCGCTGGCGAGCGCCGCTCATGGACGGGCCCCCGAGCGAGGGCCCTGCAACAGGGAGCCCGGCACCGGATCGGGTTCCAGCCATTCCCCCAATCCAAAGACTTCCACCCGGGTTTGGCCGCCTTCCACCAGCTCCACGGCGAGATGGCGGCCATCGGGGGCGAGGCTGAGCCTCTGGGCCTCCCGGTCGCCCCGCAGGGGCACCGGCAGGAGCCGGTTGGTGGCCCGGTCATTGATCACGACCTGGCGGCGCCCGCCCCGCCAGACCAGCAGGGCCAGGTAGCGGCCATTCCAGCTCAAGGAGGGGGAGCTGTGGGGTTGCTGGCCCCGCAACAGGGGCAGGGGCATGGCCTGGCCGGAGCGACGGTCCTGGAGCAGCACCGTGGTGCGGCCCGAGCGCAACACCAGGCTGGCGAGGAGGCGACCATCACCGCTGAGGGCCGGATCCTGGCGGCTTTCCGCCCCTAGGCCGAGCCCAGCCCGGGGGCTCGGTTGGCGCCGAATCCCCCAGGGCAGGGAGCAGGCCTGCACCAGGAGCATCAGGCCCAGGACCGAGGGGCCCAGGAGCGTCGGCCCCCACCAGAGGCGGCCCGGATGGAATGGGCCCGGGCTGTTGGGCACTCAGTCGTCAAACCGGGAACTGTTATCCCGTCTTGGGGCGGCCGATGCCGAGGAGCTGACGCTGGGGCCAGGGCCGGATTCTGAGCTAGGCCCTAAAGGGCTGCCATCGCCGCGAACGCCAGGGCGGTCGGCGGCAGGGCTTGCGGGGCCTTCGTTTTGGCGCAGGGGCCGGAACTCGGCATCGCTCATCGCCGGAGCCGCCGACCGGGGGCTGCTAGGGCGGCCCAGGGGGGGCTGGTTGGATCGGGAGGCAGACCCTAGGGGGCCAGGGCGGTTGCCCAAGCCCGGCTCCGGGCCTGCTCCAGGCCTGGAGCCGTAGGCGCTTGGGCCGGCAATCGGGGATCCCTGGGGCACCGCGCCACGGTTGCCGAGGGGAGGGTTGCCGAGGGGAGCGGCGCCAGGGGGCTGGACCGGACCGCTGCCAGGCCGGCGTCCCGAGCGGGGCATGTCGTCGGCGCTGCTGATGGCACTCGGGCGGGTGCCGCGGCGGCCCTCGTCCTTATCGCGGCGACGGGCACCAAAGCCAGGGGCATCGGACGAGGCGCCAGGGCCGCTGCTGCCATAGGCCCCAGCCCTGGGTCCCGGACCATTGCCGTAGCTGTCCCGGCCTGCCCCGTCAGGGCCGTAGCGACCGGTGCGGGGCGACAGGTCCCTAGGGCCGGCGGCAGAAGGGCCTGGGTTCCAGTCATCCGGAGCCGATCCGCGGCCACTGCGGGACACGGCCCTTTCGGGAATGGCGGGCCTAGGGCTAGTGCGGGGCCGGTAAAAGTCCTCTTCGTCGGCGGGTTCATCCCTGCCCTGGCGCGAACGAATCCGGCGCCGCAAGGGTTCCGGTTCGTCGAAGCGATCGAGGTCGTTGCCCCAGGCATCGCGGCCACCAATGCGGGGTCCGACGGGCGGACCGTCGTCGTCATCAATGAAGGAGGAGCGGCGGGCCTGCTCGGTGGTGATCCCCCGCAAGCGCACGCTTTCGTAGGCGAAGAAAACGGTGGTGCCGGCAAGCAGAAACTGGCCGAACTGCAGGATCGGATCGAGACGCCAGCCCTGGAAAAAGAGGATCCCGCCGCAGAGCAGGCCCACCGCCGCAAAAAACACGTCGTAGTCCCGGGCCAGGGCGGGCTTGAAGCTCCTCATGAAATAGAGGAGAGCACCGCCTACCGCCAGCACGATGCCGACGATGCTGGCCCAGTTGAGGCTGGCATTAACCACGGCTTCGACCCCTCAGTCGCAACGCTGAATGACAAGACCCCAGATCAAAGCGCAGAGGCCATGATCCGGGGAAACAGTTCGTTCCAGTCTAGGTCGGCGCCAAGGGGCCGCCGCTGGTCAACACCGCTTGGCGATCAGAGGCGACGATCGAGCCGGTCGTTCTGGCTGATCAGGACCAGGGCGATCGTGATGGGCACAACCACGATCACGGCGCCGTAGGCAAGGCTGCTCAGGAAGTTCGCAAGGGATGGGGTCATGGCACCGGTGGATCCGGCTGGGATCCTAGGCAGTGATGGTGGATCCCTACGATCGAACCCCTGCTGCTTAGAGCTTTGTGACGGGGATCCCGGTGCCATTGCTTGCCCCCTTGCTAGGTCCCCTGGCTGAACTGCCCCTGGCTGATTTGCCTCTGCCGGCGGCCGCGGGGGGCGCCATCGCCAGCCTGTTGCCCGGTTTCAACCTGGTGCTGGGCCTGGCGCTCGCCCTCTGGACTTTGCTGTTTTTGTTCCGCATCGTGCTCACCTGGTACCCCCAGGTGGATTTGGGCAAGGGGGTGATGCGGTTGGTGGCGATCCCCACCGAGCCCCTGTTGGCCGTGAGCCGCCGCCTGATCCAGCCGATCGGGGGGGTCGATGTCACCCCCGTGATCTGGGTGGGCCTGATCAGCCTGCTGCGGGAGCTGCTGGTGGGCCAGCAGGGCCTGCTCAGCCTGATCGCCCTGCGGGCCCAGGGGCTGGTCGCGGCCGCTGGTTAAGGGGTGCTTGCTAAGGGGCTCCTCAGGGGGGGGAGCCGGTTCCTACTTGGGGCCGCCGCCGATCTGGTGCAGCATCTCTTGCTCCACAAATTTGGTGTGCACATCGCCCCGCTGAAATTCGGGCCGATCGAGCAGGGCCAGGTGGAATTCAATCGTGGTCGGAATGCCGGTCACGGCACATTCCGAGAGGGCCCGGCGCAGGCGCCTGAGGGCGTGGTCCCGGTCCACGCCCCACACAATCAACTTGCCAATTAGGGAGTCGTAGAAGGGAGGGATCTCGTAGCCCGTGTACACGTGGCTGTCAAAGCGCACGCCCGGGCCCCCCGGGGGCAGCCAGCCGGTGATCTTGCCGGGGGCGGGGCGGAAGTTCTGGCGGGGATCCTCGGCGTTGATGCGCACCTCAATGGCATGGCCGCAGAGCTTGATCTGGTCTTGGGTGACGCTGATCGGCTCGCCGCCGGCGATGCGCAACTGCTCGGCAATCAGGTCGATGCCGGTCACCATCTCCGTGACCGGATGCTCCACCTGGATGCGGGTGTTCATCTCCATGAAGTAGAAGCTGCCGCTGCGATCCACCAGGAACTCAACCGTGCCAGCGCCCTCGTAGTTGATCGTGCGGGCCGCCGCGATGGCGGCTTCGCCCATGCGGCGGCGCAGTTCCGGGTCGATGGCGGCGCTTGGCGCTTCCTCGAGCAGCTTCTGGTGGCGGCGCTGGATCGAGCAGTCCCGTTCGCCCAGGTGCACCACATGGCCGTGGCGATCGGCCAGCACCTGCACCTCCACGTGGCGCGGCCGGTCGATGAATTTCTCCATGTAGAGGCCAGGGTTGCCAAAGGCCGCCTCGGCCTCGCCCTGGGCGGCTTTAAACAGGTTGTCGAGCTGGTCGCGGGAGGGCACCAGGCGCATGCCCCGGCCGCCGCCGCCGGCGGTGGCCTTGATCATCACCGGGTAGCCCATGGTTTCCGCCAGGGCGGCGGCTTCGGCCGGGTTTTCGAGCAGGCCCTCGCTGCCGGGAATGGTGGGCACCCCCACCCGCTGCATCGTCGCCTTGGCGGTGGACTTGTCGCCCATGGCCCGGATCGCCTCGGGGGAGGGGCCCACAAAGGTGATGCCGTGGGCGGCGCAAATCTCGGCGAAGCGGTCGTTTTCGGCCAGGAAGCCGTAGCCCGGGTGGATCGCATCGGCGCCGCGGGAGGTGGCGGCGGCAATGATGTTGGGAATATTGAGATAGCTCTTGCTGCTGGGCGCTTCGCCCACGCAGACGGCCTCATCGGCCAGTTGCACGTGCAGGGCGTTGCGATCCACCGTGCTGTAAACGGCCACGGTGGGGATCCCCAGCTCGCGGCAGGTGCGCAGGATGCGCAGGGCGATTTCGCCCCGGTTGGCGATCAGCAGCTTGCCGATGGACATTCCGTGGCAGTCCGGCGCAATCCGGCGACGCAGGCCGCTGCGGACTGTATCAGTGCTCACTTGGCCCCCCACCCGGGCCTGGGGAGGTCGATGGGTATATTGCTGACTGGCGGGGCGTCAGCCCTGATCCAGCCACGCGGATGTGGTGGAATTGGTAGACACGCACGTTTGAGGGGCGTGTGACTTCGGTCTTGCGAGTTCAAGTCTCGCCATCCGCATTCTTTTTCCCAAACCAGGTTTGAGCCAGTCAGCCCCGGTTCAAGCTCCTGGTGGTGGCGATGCTTTTCGACCCTCGGGCGCCGTGGTGCTCGTTTGCAACGGCCCAGGGGAGCTGAGCACCTGGGTGCGGCCCCTGGCCCTGCGCCTGCATCGGGAGTTGGCCCTACGGCCCCTGGAACCAGCCGCAGGTCTTGCCCTTGATCTGGTGTTGGTGCCCTGCCCCAATGCCACCGGCCGCGAACACCAGGTGGCGGCGGCGATGGGCCTGTTCGATCGGATCCTGCCGGCCCGCTCCTTCTGGCGGCTCTTGCTCTGGCCGCGGCGCTACGGCGCCTGGCCGCGCCAAGGGGTGGTGGTGTTCCTCGGCGGCGACCAGTTTTGGACCGTGCTGCTCTCGGCCCGCCTGGGCTATCGCCATCTCACCTACGCCGAGTGGGTGGCCCGCTGGCCCCGCTGGAACGACGCGATTGCGGCGATGGGGCCCACGGCCCTTGAGGCCCTACCTAGGCGCTGGCGCGACCGGGCCACGGTGGTGGGCGACCTGATGGCCGACCTCTCCGAATCGGCCCGCCAGGAAACGCCCCTACCGGCGGGCGAGTGGGTGGCCCTGATGCCCGGCTCGAAGCGGGCCAAGCTGCAGGTGGGCATGCCGTTCTTGCTGGAGACCGCCGATCGGCTGGCGCGGCTGCGCCCCCAGGCGCGCTTCTTGCTGCCCGTGGCCCCCACCACCTCGGTGACCGAGTTGGTGGCCTATGCCAGTGCGGCCAATCCCCTCTTTGGCGCCTACGCCTGCGGTGAACCCGAAGTGCTGGAGGGGCCCTCCGGCCGGCGCCTGCGCACCCCCGCCGGCAGCGAGATCCTGCTGCTGGAGACCCACCCGGCCCATGGGGCCCTGAGCCAGTGCGCCCTGGCCCTGACCACGGTGGGGGCCAACACGGCTGAATTGGGGGCCCTGGGGGTGCCGATGATCGTGCTGGTGCCCACCCAGCACCTGCAGGTGATGCAGGCCTGGGATGGGGGGATCGGCATCCTGGCCCGCCTGCCCCTGCTGCGCTGGTTGCTGGGGGCGGCCCTGACCGCCTGGCGGATGCGCAACCACGGCTTTTTGGCCTGGCCCAACATCTCTGCTGGCCGCATGGTGGTGCCGGAGCGGGTCGGCAGCCTCACCCCGACGGCGATTGCCCAGGAAGCGGCCGATTGGCTCGACCAACCCCAGCGGCTGGAGGGGATGCGTGAGGACCTGCGCAGCCTGCGGGGCCAGCCAGGGGCCGTGGCGGCCCTGGCGGCCCTCGTGCGCCAGCTGCTGCCCTCCACCCCCCCTGCCCCTGGTGCTGGAGCCCTGCAGGCCGCGCCAGCCCCCCGCCAGCCTGATTAGCCTGCGGCCACGCCAGCAATTCCCAGGGCCCCGATGAGCGATTCCACCAGCTCGGCAGCCGTCAACAGCCAGGAGCCATCCCCCCCGGTAGGGCCCCTTTCGGACCAGGCCTGGCGCGAGCGGCTCACTGCCGAGCAGTTCCAGGTGGCGCGCCAGGGCGGCACCGAGCGGGCCTTCACCGGCATCTACTGGAACAACAAGGCCAAGGGGGCCTACAACTGCGTTTGCTGCGGCACCGAGCTGTTTAGCTCGGACACCAAGTTTGAATCGGGCTCAGGCTGGCCCAGCTTCTGGGAAGGGGCCACCCCAGGCGCCATCACCACGATCACCGACCGCAGCCACGGCATGGTGCGCACCGAGATCAAGTGCGCCAGCTGCGATGCCCACCTGGGCCATGTGTTCAACGACGGGCCCCAACCGACGGGTCTGCGCTACTGCGTCAATTCGGCCTCGCTCGCGTTTGAACCCCAGGGCTGAGGGATCCATTGGGGCCCTTGGCGGTCTTGGGGCTCGGAGCCCCGCGGCTTCACCAGGGATCGCCCGGGTCCCGGCGCCCCCTAGGTAGGGGCTCGCCATCGTCCAGGGGCTCCACGTCGAGGGGCTCCTGCGAGCGGCGATAACGGCGTTCGGGCAAGGGAGACGCGGGCCGATAGCCAGGCTCTTCGTCAACCGGCTCGAGGCCTCTCGAAGCCTGGTCGTAGGCCTCCGGCTCGTAGCTCTGCCGAGGGGCTGGCCCCTGGGCTGCATAGGGGTCCCCGCCGCTCCGTTCCCCGGGCCAAGCTTGCTCCTCAAACCGATTGGGTTCGACGTCTTCGGCGCTTAATCGGTCGCTCTGCCAACGTTCGGCTTCAGAGCTAGGCCGACCGGGACCAAAACGGTCCGAGCCCGGGCGCCCAGAACCAAACCGGTCCGAACCACCCCGATCGCCCCCATAGCCGTCGCGGTCATAGCGCTCGTCCTCCTCATCGAGGTAGCGGCGCTGGCGCAGGGGTTCCTGGGCGCGGCGCTCGACTTCGACGTAATCGAGTTCGGCCTCGGGCTCCATCACCCGGTTGCTGGTGGCGGGCTGGATGCGGCGCTGTTCGCTGGCGGCGGGCAAGCCGGCGGCCAGTTGGTTTTCCACCGGAACCATGTTGAGGCGATAGCGCTCCCGTTCCTCCTGCTCCCAACCGGGTCCACCGATGCCCAGCTTTTCCAGCAGGCCCGTGCCCAGTTGCTTGAGCTTGTCTTCGGCGCCCTCGTACACAATGATGCGATCGGGACCACTGCTCACCACCTCTTCCACGGCCAGTTCCCAGGTGCTGAGCACCCCTTCGCCCAGCAAGGGCACGCCCAGGGCGCCGAGCACCAAGGTGGTGAGATCGCCGGTTTCGATGTCAAAGCTGAAGCCCAACACCCGGCCCAACACTTCGCCCGATTCGGTAATCACCTGGCAATTGATCACCTTGCTGTAGCGCTCCGGATTGAAGCCCTCGGAGAGGGAATCGGCCGAATCCACCAAAATCACATCGCCCACCTGGCGGATGCTCTCCAGGGGCATCCAGCGGGGTAGGCCCGGCAGGAAGCGGGTGAGGGGGTTATCGCGGAGGCCCAGGGCCACCACCTCGCGCCGGTCGATATCCACCACCACCTCACCGACGACGCCCAGGCGCCGGCCGGTGTCGCGGGTGATCACCTGGGTCCCCATCAGTTCCGACCGCAGCCAGAGCCGGTCGCTGGGGGGTGGGGTACCGGCGGGCGTGCCAGGGGACGTCGTTGTCATCAAGCCATTGTGGCGCAAAGCTCCTGCCCTGCTGCCCTGGTGGCCCCTGGCCCGGTGTTGGCTTCGCCTCGGGGAGCCTGGTGAGGGGGGCTTAGGCGGCCGGGGGTAGGCCCACCACCTGGGTGTGGGCGCCGCGGGCCTGGATGACCCCAATCGTGCGGGTGGCAGCCGCAATCATCGGGCGGCGGTGGCTCACCACCATGAACTGGGCGGCCTCGGCCTGGCTGGCGATCAGGGCCGCCAACCGTTCCACGTTGACGCCATCGAGGAAGCTGTCCACCTCATCGAGGGCATAGAAGGGCGAGGGGCGGAAGCGTTGCAGGGCAAACAGGAAGCTCAGGGCCGTTAGGGATTTTTCGCCCCCCGACATCGAGGCCAGGCGCCGAACGGCCTTGCCCTTGGGATGGGCCACCAGGGTGAGGCCCCCTTCGAGGGGTTGCTCGGGGTTTTCGAGTTGGAGGTGGCCCTCACCCTCGGAGAGGCCAGCGAAGATCTGGCGGAAGTGGCCATCCACCGCCTGGAAGGCCTCCAGGAAGGCCTCCTGGCGCAGGGTGGCCACGGTTTCGATCCGCAGCAGTAGCTCTTCCCGTTCCTTGCAGAGCACGTCGAGCCGTTCCTCCAGGTCGGCCAGGCGCACCTCCAGCTGCTCCAGTTCCTCCAAGGCGAGCATGTTCACGGGCTCCAGCGCCTCCATGCGCTGCTGCAGGCTGCGCAGCTCCTGTTGCAGGGCCTCTAGCCCCGCCAGCCGCACCTCCTCCGGAATCTCGGGACGGGGCTCGGGCAGCTCGCGGACCAGTTGCTCCAGCCGTAGGGCCGAGCTGCGTTCCTGTTCGGCTAAGGCCAGGCGCTCTTCGCCCAGGCGACCCAGCTCCCACTCCTGTTGCTGTAGGGCCTGGCGCTGCAGAGAGAGCCGGCCTTCGGCCTCATCCCTGGCCCGGCGGCGGGCGCCGAAGCGCTCCTGCAGGTCCTTTTGGCGGCCTTCCAGCGTGACGCGCTTCTCCTGGTCGGCCTGCTGCTGCTGTTTCCATTGGTTGCGTTCGGCCACCAGGGCCTGCACGGCCACCACCAGCCGCTGTTCGTCGCTGCCTAGGGCATCGAGTTGGCTCTGGAGCCGCTCGGCGCTGAGGCTGCGTTCCCGCTGGGCCGTGAGCAGGCCATCGCTGCGCAGGCGCGCCTCGCTCAGGCCCCGGTCGGCGGCTTCCAGGTCCTGCTGCAGGCCCTGCCAGCGGTCGCTATCGCCGGAGGAACGGGCCTCGGCTTCGCTGTGTTCGAGGGCCTCCAGGGCGGCGCGCAGGGGCTTGAGCAGGCTGGCGATGGTGGCCTGCCGTTCGCCATCGCTGGCCAGGCTGGCCTGGAGGCTGGTGAGGCGGGCGGCGATCTGCTGGTGACGCTCCAGCAGGGGGGCGTGGGAGCGCTGGGCGGCGGCCCGTTCGGCCTCGAGGGCGGCGCGGCGCTGCTCAAGCTGGCCCAGTTGGGGCCGCAGCTCCTCCAGCTCCTTGGCCAGGGCGGCCTCCTGGCGACGGCAGGCCACCAGGGTGTCGCCCAGCTCCAGCAGGCGCCTGCGCAGGGGTTCGGCCTCGTCGTCGTCGCGGCTGACGCCAAAGCTGAGCTGGTTGCTGCGTTGCTGGAGGCTGCCGCCGGTCATGGCGCCGCTTTTCTCCAGCAGTTCGCCATCGAGGGTTACGGCCCGGGAGCGCCCCAGTTCGCGGCGGGCGCTGGCCAGGTCGCGGAACACCAGGGTGTCGCCAAAGACGTAGCGGAACACCTCGCCGTAGACGGCCTCATGGCGCACCAGCTCCACGGCCCTGCCGATCAGGCCCTCGCCGCCGGCCGGGCGCCCGGCGCCCGCGCCCCGTTCAAAGGCGGCACTGGCGCTGGAGCTCCCCCCACTACCGCCGCCGCGGATTTTGTTGAGCGGCAGGAAGGTGAGGCGACCGGCCCGGCGGCTCTTGAGCAGCTCGATGGCCCGGGCGGCGATGCGGTCGTCATCGACCACCACCTGGCCAAGCCGGGCACCGGCGGCCACCTCTAGGGCGAGGCGGTGTTGCTCACCGACCTCACCGAGCTGGGCGACCGGTCCATGGATGCCCTCCAGGCCCGCTTCCAGCAGCAGGCGCAGGGCGCCGGTGCCGCGGCTTTCCTGCAGGGCTTCCCGCCGGGATTCCAGCCGGGCGATCTCCCGCTCCAACTGGGCCTGTTCCTGCTCCAGCCGGCTGCGGGTGCGCTGCTGCAGGGCCAGGGCCTCCACCAGTTCGGTGAAGCGCTGTTTTTGGCGCTCCAGGCTGGAGAGCAGCTGCTGCCATTCCCCCTCCAGGGCCACCAGGGCGGCCTGCACCCCCTGGCTCTGGCCGGTGTCCTGCTGCAGCTGGTCGCCCAGCTCCCGCAACCGTTCCTGGTCCTGGCGCAACCGCTCGCTCAGTTGTTGCTCCTCGGCCACCAGGGGCGCCAGCTGGGTCTGGAGCTCCTGGCGCTGGCGGCTGCGTTGCTTCTGCTCCTCCAGCCAGCTGCCGGAGCGGCCGGCCACTTCCCCGAGGCGCCGCCGCGAGAGCTCCACCGCCGCTTCGGCGGCACGGCAATCGGCTTCGGCCTGGGCCAGGGCGGCGGCGCCGTCGTCGGCGGCGCCGAGGGCCTGGTGCTGGGAGCGCAGTTCCCCCTGCTGGTGGGCCAGCTCATGGCGCTGGCGTTGCAGCTCCTCGGCCCGGCTCTGGTGCCGTTCGGCCTGGCGGGCCAGCTCGCGGTCACTGGCCTCCAGCCCCGCCAGTTCGGCCTGCACGGCCAGCAGGCTGTCCTCCCCCAGGGCCTTGACCTCCGCCTGCAGGGCGTCCAGCTCCTGTTGCCCCACCACCAGAGCTGTTTGGGCGGCGGCGACGGCGCTGCGGTCTTCGGCTTCCTTCTGGCTGAGGCTCTCCTGGCGGCGGCGCAGGCCCACCAGCTGATCCTGGGCGACCTCAAAGCCGAGCACCTGTTCCTGCAGGCGGCCGAGGTGGAGCCGGTCACGCAGCTGCTGGTAGGTGCGGGCCTTGGTGCAGTCGCGCTCGAGTTTCTGGCGACCCACCAGCAACTCCTGCTCAACGATGCGGCAGCGTTCCTCGCGCTCCTGCACGTCCTCGAGCTTGGAGCGGGCCTGGTCGATGCGGCTGTCGAAGAGGGCAACCCCGGCGAGCTCATCGATCAGGCCGCGGCGATCCTTGGCCCCCATCGACACGATGCGGGTGACATCCCCCTGCATCACCACGTTGCTGCCCTCGGGATCGACCCGCAGGCGCCGCAACTGGGTTTGCAGCTGCTGCAGGTTGCAGGTCACGCCATCGGCGCTGTAGGTGCTGCTGTAGGTGCCGCCCGGGGCCACCCGCAGCCGCCTGGTCACGCTCCAGTGGCTCTGGCCCTGGCGGATCCAGGGGCCCTCTTGGGGGGGCTCCAGCCCCACTTCGGCCTCGTCGGGCTGCCAATCGCTGAGGTCGAAGCGCACGGTGACGACCGTCTCGGCGGCGCGTCCCTCCTTGAGCATGGCGCTATTGACCAGGTCTGGGAGCCGGTCGGCACGCATGCCGCGGCTATTGGCAAGGCCTAGGCAAAAGAGCACCCCATCAAGGATGTTGCTTTTGCCCGACCCGTTGGGGCCCGTAACGACCGTGAACCCTTCCTCCAGCGGGATGGTGATCGAACCGCCGAAGGATTTGAAATGGGTGAGCTCGACCTGATTGATGTGAACCAACAGGCCCGTGCGCCGAGCTTGCTGATTCTAGCTGAAGCGGTGACAGGGGCAAGGGTCCTCCCTAAGTTGGGCCCAACCCCCTGCCTGCGAGCCGCCCCATGGAACTGGAGTCCGAGCACGATCCCGCGACGGCGTCTGGGGCCCAGTTCCGCGAGCGCTTCGAGAGCTTGCTCCCCCTCATCCAGCAGGAATGGCCCAGCGTGGCCCGCTCCGCCCTGGAGGCCACCAGGGGCAGCTTTGAGCGTGTGGTGGAGGTGATCGCCGAGCAGACGGGCTGCACCAGCAGCGGTGTGCAGGCCCAACTGCTGGAACTCGTGACCGTGACGGGCGACCAGGCCAGCCGGCTAGCCGACTCCCTGCGGCCCCTGGAGGAGCAGCTCGAAGGTTTGCTCGATGAGCTCAACACCAACCTGCGCCCCAAGATCGAAAAACCGGTGCGGGAGCAGCCCCTGCTGGCCCTGGGCATCGCCGCCGGTGTGGGCCTGCTGGCCGGATTGTTGCTGGCCTCGGGCCGCCGTTCCGCATGAGCTCCACCAAGGACACCGCCAGGGATGGGGCCAGCGCAGAGGCGGCCAGCCAGCGGGGCCAGGCCGGTGCCGGCTTGCCCCGCCAGGCCGCCGGCCGGGTGGCGGCCCTGGTGGGCTCGGTGATGGATCTGCATGTGCGCATTGCCCTGCAGGAGGCCGATCGGGAAAAGCGGCGGCTGATCAGTGGCCTGCTGTTGCTGGCCGGTGGGCTGGGCTTGGTGACCCTGGCCCTGATCGCCGCTGAAGTGGCCCTGCTGCTTTGGATCCAGAGCTCCTGGGGCTTGGGCTGGATCCAGGCGTCCTTGGTGGTGGGCGCCATCGATCTGGTGCTGGCTGGGTTGTTCTTGCGCATCGGTGGCCAGCTCACCAAGGGCCCCTACCTGCCCCAGACCATCGCCGGCATCACCAAAACCACCCGGGCCCTGTTGGGGCGGTAGGCGGCTTGCGCCTGGCCAACTGGCGGAGCAGGGGCCTAGCTCCGGTTGCGTGTTGGCTTGAGCGCCTCAGCGCAGCTCGTACTTGAGCCAGCGGCAGTCGATGCCGCCGTTATTGATCGGCACCCGGCGGCTGGCTTTCATGCGCAGGGCACCGGTGAGTTCCGGGTTGCCGCTGAGCAGCCACAGGGTCCAGCCGCTGCAGCGCTGCTTGACCATGGCGCCCAGGTCGGCATAGAGGGCTTCGAGCTCGTCTTTTTGGCCCAAGCGTTCGCCGTAGGGCGGGTTGCACACCAGGATCCCCGGGCCTGGCGGCGGTTGGAAGTCGCGGCAGTCGCCCTGCTGCAGGGCGATGGCAGCGGCCACGCCAGCGGCTTTGCAGTTGCTTTTGGCCTGCTCCAACACGGCAGGATCCTGCTCCAGCCCCACGATGGGCGCCAGGGTCCGGCCATCGGCCAGGGAGGCCCCTGCAGACCCGGCTTCCCCGGGGCCGGTGCGATCGAGGGCCAAGGCGGCCTGGCGTTCCTGCTGCCAGAGCAGGGGATCGAAATCGGGCCAGCGCTCGAAACCAAAGGAACGCCCTAGCCCCGGGGCCCGGCCCAGGGCCCAGCAGGCCGCCTCGATCAGCAGGGTGCCGGAGCCGCAGAGGGGATCGGCCAGGGGCACCGACCCGTCCCAGCCGGTGAGGGCCACCAGCCCCGCGGCCAGGTTTTCCTTCAGGGGGGCCAGGCCCATGGCGGCCCGGTAGCCGCGCCGATGCAGGCTGCCGCCGCTGCCATCGAGGCTGAGCACGGCCCCCTCGCCACCGAGGTGGAGATGGAGGGCGAGATCGGGATCCTCCAGATCCACCGAGGAGCGTTCACCCCAGTGCTGGCGCTGCCAGTCCACCAGGGCGTTTTTCACCTCCAGGGCGCTGTAATGGCTATGGCTCAGGCCCGGGGCGGTGCCGGTGCTGTCGACGCGGAACCGAGCTTCCGGCGGCAGCCAGCGCTGCCAGTCGGCCGCTGCCTGCACGCCGGCGTAGAGGTCCTGGCGCGAGCGGCAGGGGAAGCGGGCTAGCTGGCGCAGGATCCGAAAGGGCAGCCGGGCGCAAAGGTGCAGCCGGTAGAAGCAGGCCAGATCGGCCTGCAGGGCCACGGCCCGGCGCAGGGGGCGCACGGCCTGGGCGCCCAGGGCCGCCAGTTCAGCGGCGGCGCACTCCTCCAGGCCCGAGGGCACGGCGGCGATGCAGGCGAAGGGTTCGGCCCGGCTCTGGGAGGCCTGGGACTGTTCGGGGATGCCCACTCGGACCAGGCGGCGTCAGGCCATCCTCTGCTGTCACAATGCAGGGGTCCGGTTTCGGCCGGACTAGGTGGTCCACACCAGTGTTTCGGACAGCGGTTCGATTCCGCTCAGCTCCATTGCCCCCCGCCTATTCGGTGGGGCGCCCTCCCAGCCCCCGGGCTGGGACCTTCAGGGGCTGCAATGGTTTCGACGGGGCATGAGGAGGGTGACTGAAGCCTGCTCGGTAAGAGCACACACGTAACAGCGAACAACATCGTTCGTTTCTCCCGTCAAGCCGCCCCTGTGGCTGCCTGACCCTAGTTAGGGAGATGGGGTGAGATCAGCCTTATCACCCAAATGATCCATGGGGCCTGGAAGGGCCCTTTTTAATGGGCATGTTAAGGGATGAGTTGGCTGAAGGGATGGTGCAAAAAGCCCTAGTCGATTGAATCAACTCAGGGCGTTTCAAGTCATTGGTACCTCTCAATAACGCATTGATTACTGTCCGCCTTAGGACCTGCGACGATCGAATCGTCGCGTCCGCCCGAGCAAGAATCCCCTTGAGTTTGTGTGATTTGATCGCTCCGATGTCGCTCCTGGCCGCCCTCGCCCCCGCCGCCCAGGGCCTCGCATCGCCCGAGTCGTTTCAGGCCGCTGCCCTGGCGATCCTGCCGCTGGCCCTGGGCTCGGCCGTGAGTCCCCTGGTGTTGGTGGCCCAGATCCTCACGGTGACGCGCAGCGGCTCGGGGCTGCGGGCGGGCTGGTGGTTTGCTCTCGGTTCGGCCGTGGTGGTGGCCCTGTGGATCGCCCTTGCCCTGGTGGTGGGCCATGCCCTGCCCCAGTCGGCGCCGGGCCCCGACCCGGAGTCGGCTGGCTTGCGGTTGGCGCTGGCCCTGGTGTTGCTCGGGCTCGGCTTGAAGCTCCTCCAGGCGGCTCCGGTGCCCGCCCAGGCCAGTGCTGAGCTGCCGAGCCCAGCCCCAGTCGGTTTGGCCACGGGCCCCCAAGACCGGCAAGCAACCCGGCGCCATCCCTTGCGCCGCGCCTTTGGGCTGGGCCTGGTGACCATGGCCAGCAATCTCACCTCCCTGGTGCTGGTGTTCCCCGCCGTCCATGACCTGGGCCGGGACCGGTTGCCCGGGCTGCAGGAGGCCCTGCTGGTGGGCCTGATCGCCCTATGCGCCCTGCTGCCTTCCCTGGCGCCGACCCTGTTGCTGTTGGTGAGTGGGGCCGCAGGACAGCGCCAGCTGGAGCGGCTCAAGGGCTGGACCCAGGCGCACCAGCGTCAGATCAGCGGCGGGCTGTGCCTGGGCTTTGGCCTGCTGCTGGCCCTCAGCGGCCTCTCAAGTTTGTGAGCCTTTGCTGGAGGAGTGGATTGCCCCCTTGGGCGCGCCCACCCAGATCCGGAGTTCCTCCAGCTCCAGCACCCCTTCGCGCCGCTCTCCCTTGTAGTCCCAGGTGGGGAAGGCCCGAATTTTGGCCGTCTGGCAGCGCCGGCGGCCGGCATCGTCCTTATCGCATTCCACGTAGGGCAGCTTGTTGGCCGCCTCGGCCCCGAACAGGCTCTTTTGGTGGGAGCAGTGGCCACACCACCAGGCGCCGTAGAACACCACCCCTTTGCGACGCAGGATCTCGACTAGGGCCAGCTGACTTGGGCTGGAGGCGCTGAGGTCGGTGCCGCCGGCTTGGGCCAGGGCCAGACTGGTGGGGGCCAAGACGGCGTTGTTGAGGACTGGGCTGGGGTCTGGGCCAACCTGGCTGGGGATAGGGGCGCTGCGGGCGGGGGTGATGGCACCAGTGGCGGTGCCCATCAGCACGGCGCTGATTCCCACCAACAGGGCCTGGCCCCATCCGCGGTGGCGGCCTTTGCTTAGGGACGTTGGGGCTATTAGGGCAGGGCGGGCTGCGAGGGCCATGGCGGCTCGTGATGCTGGGTGGAGGTTAGGGCGGATTCGCTGGGCTCCCAGGGCGGATGCTCAGCGGCGGCCGCACGTTCGGCCTTCCGCCCATGGCGGCGCCCCGGCGCGGGCGTTTCAACTGGGAGAGTGGGGGTGCCATTGACCTCTCACCCCCGACGCCGCGATGGGAGCCAGTGGATATCGCGATTACTTCAAGGTGCTGGGCCTCGAGCGGGGCGCCGACGCCGATGCGGTGAAGCGGGCCTTCCGCAAGCTGGCCCGCGAGTACCACCCGGATGTGAATCCCAATAACAAGGAGGCGGAGGCGAAGTTCAAGGAGATCAGCGAGGCCTACGAGGTGCTCTCCGATCCCGATAAGCGCCGCCGCTATGAACAATTCGGCCAGTACTGGAACCAATCTGGCGGGGCCAGCGGCGGCGCCGATGTCGATTTCGGCCGCTACGGCAACTTCGACGACTTCATCAACGACCTGCTGGGCCGTTTTGGTGGGGGCGGCGGGCCCGCTAGCGGCGGTTTTGGCGGAGCCCCTGGCGGGTTTGGCTTCTCCTCCGGCTTCCCCGGCGGCGGCTTTCCCGGGGGCTTCCCCGGCGGTGCGGCTGGAGCTGGCGCTGGACGCGCGCCCCTCAACCTCGATGCCGAGGCCAGCATCAGCCTCAGTTTTGCCGATGCGTTTCGGGGCTGCGAGCGCACCCTGGCCGTCAATGAGGAGCGGGTGCAGGTGCGGATCCCGCCCGGGGTGAAAACCGGCAGCCGCCTGCGGCTCAAGGGCAAGGGCAACCTCCAGCCCGGCACCGGCCGCCGCGGCGACCTCTACCTCAACCTCAAGCTGCTCGACCATCCCGTTTGGAGCCTCGATGGCGACCTGCTGCGGGCCGAACTGCCCCTGAGCCTCGATGAACTGGCCCTCGGCGGTGAGGTGCGGGTGGCCACCCCCGATGGCGAAGCCACCGTGCAGGTGCCGGCCGGCATGGAGCCGGGCCGCAGCCTGCGGCTCAAGGGCAAGGGCTGGCCGATCAAGGATGGCCGCGGTGACCTGCTGTTGAGCCTCAGCCTGCGCCTACCCCCCAGCTTCAGCGAGGCGGAGCGCCACCTGCTCGAGCAACTGCGCGCCGAGCGCCGGGTTGACCCCCGCGCCGACTGGATCGAGCAGGCCCGCCTCTGATCCAGGCAGG
This sequence comes from Pseudanabaena sp. UWO311, assembly GCA_943370385.1. Taxonomy (GTDB): domain Bacteria; phylum Cyanobacteriota; class Cyanobacteriia; order PCC-6307; family Cyanobiaceae; genus BAIKAL-G1. The sequence continues at coordinate 13,334 of CALRQT020000014.1, read as the reverse complement.
CTTCTTCCCAAGGTCGCCGGTTCCCGCAATCACCAATCAGCGTCCCCATGGCAGCTCCGTAGGATCCGCCCAGCGTTCAGTCCGCCATGGAGCTCACCTACCGTCCCCGCCGGTTGCGGCGCACGCCAGCCCTGCGGGCCATGGTTCAGGAGCACCAGCTCCGCGCCGCCGATTTCATCTACCCCCTGTTTGTGCACGAGGGCGCCACCAACGAGCCGATCAGTGCCATGCCCGGCGCCCAGCGCTGGAGCCTGGAAGGGTTGGTGCAGGAGGTGGGTCGCGCCTGGGGCCTGGGCATCCGTTGCGTGGTGCTCTTCCCCAAGGTGGCCGATGGCCTCAAAACTGAAGACGGCGCCGAATGTTTCAACGAAGGTGGCCTGATTCCCAGGGCGATCCGTCGCATTAAGGCGGCCCACCCCGGCATGACGATCATGACCGATGTGGCCCTCGATCCCTATTCCTGCGATGGCCATGATGGCATCGTCAGCGCCGAAGGGATCGTGCTCAACGATGAAACCGTCGAGATCCTCTGCCGCCAGGCCGTGGCCCAGGCCAAGGCCGGCGCCGATTTGATCGGCCCCAGCGACATGATGGATGGCCGGGTGGGGGCAATCCGCGAAGCCCTCGATGAAGAGGGCTTTGAACATGTGGGCATCATCAGTTACACCGCTAAATACGCCTCCGCCTACTACGGCCCCTTCCGGGAAGCCCTCGATTCGGCCCCCCGGGCCGTGGCTTGCAAGCCGATCCCTAAGGATAAATCCACCTATCAGATGGATCCGGCCAATGGCCGCGAGTGCCTCACCGAGGCCCTGCTCGATGAGCAGGAAGGCGCCGACATTTTGATGGTGAAGCCGGGCCTGGCCTACCTCGACATCATCCATCGCCTGCGCGGCGAAACCGAATTGCCGATCGCGGCCTACAACGTGAGCGGCGAATATTCGATGGTGAAGGCGGCGGCCGAACGGGGCTGGATTGATGAGCGCTCGATTGTGCTCGAAACCCTGCTGTGTTTCAAGCGGGCCGGGGCCAATTTGATCCTCACTTACCACGCTTGTGATGCGGCCGCCTGGCTGGCCGAGGGGTGAGCCCCAACCCCCAGGAGTGGCCGGCGCCGCCATCTGTTGTTCGATTGGCGGGATTGGCAAAACCTCAATAGGCCCTGGCCCCGCAGCCACGGCAGGGCCTATTGAGGTCAAGAATGGCCCTAGCGCAACGGCAGGGGCACCATGGCGGCAGAAGGGCAGGGGGTGGACGGCATCAGGTCGGCCGGCAGTGATCCAGCGGCCCGCCCCCCGGGCCGGCAATCCTGGTTGGGGCACGTGGCCCTGCGGGTGCAGGACATGGAGCGGGCCAAGCGCTTCTACGCCGCCATGGGCCTGGAGCTCACCTGGGATGCCAGCGATTGGGCCTACCTGCAGCGCCCCGGCGGCGGTGATGGCATCGCCCTGCTGAGTCCTGAGTACAAGGCGGCCGGCCCCCATTTCGCCTTCCATTTCTCCAGCCGCGACCAGGTGCAGGCCGAACACGCCCGCCTCCAGGCCGCTGGAGTGGCGGTGGGCGAGCTCCACGACCACCGCGACGGCACGGCCTCGTTCTATCTCCAGGATCCCGAGGGCAACTGGTTGGAGCTGCTCTACGAGCCCGCGGCCGGTATCGGCTCGAACCGGTCCTAATCGCCTGCTGACGCTCCAGCCCCAGCCCCCGTTTCCCGCCGCCTCAGGCCGCTTGCCTCGTGCTTCCCCTGGTCCCTTCCCTATTGGCTACCGAGCTCCCTCTCGGGGCGACTGACCAAGCCCCCGCTTCCCGGGCTTCCCAGCCGGACGGCATGGACCAGCCGATCGGCCAAGAGGCCCTGGAGCTGCTCGAATGGCCGCGGCTGGGGGAGCACCTGGCCACGTTTGCCAGCACCAGCGCCGGTGGGGCCCTCTGTGCCCGCTTGCCCCTGGGCGCCGATCTGGAGGAAAGCCGCCGGCGCCTGGCCGAAACCACCGAGTTGGTAGGTCTCGATGGCCTCAGTGAGGGGGGGCTGTCGTTTCAGGGGGTGGCCGACCTGGGGGACACCCTGCTCTTCTGCGCCAAGGGCGGCACCGCCTCGGGCCTGGCCCTGCTGGCCGTGGCCACCACCCTGGCGGCGGCCCGGCGCCTGCGCCGCCAGATCGAAGACCCCACGATCCGGCCCGTGACCACGGCCCTGGTGGCGGACCTGCGCACCTTGCCCGAGCTCGAGCAACGGTTGCGCTTCTGCTTGGAGGAGGGTGGCCGGGTGGCGGATCGCGCCAGTGCCCCCCTGGCGGAGCTGCGCCGCCAGCTGGCCGCCGCCCGCTCCGACCGGCGCGAGCGCCTCCAAGAGCTGATCCGTCGCCACAGCGCCCTCCTTCAAGACACGGTTGTGTCCGAGCGCAACGGCCGGCCCGTGTTGGCGGTCAAGGCCGGGGCCGCCTCCCAGCTGGCCGGCCTGGTCCACGACAGTTCCGCCTCCGGCAGCACGGTGTTCATCGAGCCCCAGGCCGTGATCGCCCTGGGCAACCGGATTGGTGTGCTGGCCGGCAAGGAGCGGGAGGAGGAGCAACAGGTGTTGCTGGAGCTCAGTGGCCTGGTCGGCGCTGAGCAGCCGGCCCTCAGCCACCTCCAGGCGGTGCTGGTGCAACTGGATTTCGCCCTGGCCCGGGCCCGCTACGGCCAGGCCCTAGGCGCCACGCGGCCCGAGCTGGAGGCCGATCCCGGCGCCCCGATCCGGCTCGAAGGCCTGCGCCATCCCCTGCTGCTCTGGCAGGAGCGCCGTCAGGGCGGCCATGGGGTGGTGCCGGTGAGCGTGCAGGTGGGCCCGGAGCTGCGGGTGGTGGCGATCACCGGCCCCAACACCGGCGGCAAAACCGTCACGCTCAAAAGTGTGGGCCTGGCGGCCCTGATGGCCCGCGCCGGCCTGTTTCTGCCCTGCAGCGGCACCCCCTCGGTGCCCTGGTGCGAGCTAGTGCTGGCCGACATCGGCGATGAGCAGTCGCTGCAGCAAAACCTCTCCACCTTTAGCGGCCACGTGCGCCGCATCGCCCGGATCCTGGCTGCCCTGCCGAGCGACCCCAGCGCCGGCGCCTGCCTGGTGTTGCTCGATGAGGTGGGCGCCGGCACCGATCCCACCGAGGGCACGGCCCTGGCGATCGCCCTGCTGCGCCACCTGGCCGAGCGGGCCCGGCTCACGATCGCCACCACCCACTTCGGCGAGCTCAAGGCCCTCAAGTACCACGATTCCCGCTTTGAAAATGCCTCGGTGGCCTTCGATGTCGCCACCCTCTCGCCCACCTACCACCTGCTTTGGGGCATCCCGGGCCGCAGCAATGCCCTGGCGATCGCCAACCGCCTCGGCCTTGAGGGCGCCGTGCTCGACCAGGCCCAGCAGCTGTTGGCGCCGCGGGGCGAGGGGGAACTCAACCAGGTGATCGCCGGCCTGGAGGCCCAGCGCCAACGCCAGCAGGAGGCGGCCGAGGAGGCGGCGGCCCTGCTGGCCCGCACCGAGCTGCTGCACGAGGAGTTGCTGCAGCGCTGGCAGCAGCAGAGCGACCAGTCGGCCGAGCTCCAGGAGCAACGGCGCCAGGCCCTCGAGCATTCGATTCGCGATGGCCAAAAGGAGGTGCGCCGGATCATCCGCCGCCTGCGCCAGGGGGAGGCCTCCGGTGAAACGGCCCGCCAGGCGGGCCAGAAACTCAAGCAGCTCGAGCAGGACCACCGCCCCAAGCCCGAACGCCGCGACCACCGCGGCTGGCGGCCCGTAGTGGGCGAGCGCATCCGGCTGCTGGCCCTGGGCAAGGCGGCCGAGGTGTTGGCGATCAGCGCCGATGGCCTCGAGCTCACGGTCCGTTGCGGCGTGTTGCGCCTCACGGTGGAACTGGCGGCGATCGAGGGGCTCCAGGGTGAAAAACCGGCGCCCCCCGAGCCGCCCCAGCCCGTGGTGCAGGTGCGTAGCCGCCGCAATCCGGCCAGCCGGGGCCCGGAGGTGCGCACCGAGGGCAACACCGTCGATGTGCGCGGCCTGCGGGTGCATGAGGCCGAATCGGCCCTGGAGGAGCGGCTGCGCAACGCCAATGGCCCCCTCTGGGTGATCCATGGCATCGGCACCGGCAAGCTCAAACGCGGCCTGCGCGACTGGCTCTCCACCGTGCCCTACGTGGAGCGGGTCAGCGACGCCGACCAGGGCGATGGCGGCCAAGGTTGCAGCGTGGTCTGGGTGAAATAGGGCTCGGCTGAACCGGCCCTCTGGCCTAGCCCCCACTTGCCTAGCCCTTAGTCAGGCTTCAGCTGAATTTGGGTAGCACCGGCTCCGGCCCCGCCGTCACGGGCGCTGGTACCTGGGGCAGGGCCAGCCCGTCTCCATCAAACAGGCGCCAACCCTCGGCCTGCACCTCCAGGTGCACGGTCTGGCCTGGCACCAGCGGCTGGTCGGGTTCGGCCCGCACCTGCACCAGATGGCTGCCCTCCAGCAGGCGGCAGCTCACCAGCTGTTCATTGCCCAGGGCTTCGCAGTGGGTCACCTCGGCGCTGAGGTTGCGGTTGGTGGCGGGCCCGAGCCGCAGGTGTTCGGGCCGCAGGCCGGCGGTGAGGCCGTCCGGGTTGCCCCGCTCCTGCCACTGGGCCAGGGCCGCGCCCATGGGGCCCTCCACCAGGAAGCGGCGCCCCTCCAGCTGCAGCTGGGCGCCGCCGACCGCGGTGACGGGCAGCAGGTTCATGGCCGGGCTGCCAATGAACTGGGCCACGAAGGTGTTGGCGGGCCAGCGATAGAGCTCCAGGGGCGTGCCGAGCTGCTGCAGCTGGCCCCGGTTGAGCACCGCAATCCGGTGGCCCATGGTCATGGCCTCCACCTGGTCGTGGGTCACGTAGATCGTTGTGGTGCCGAGCCGGCGCTGCAGCTCGACGATCTGGCTGCGGGTGCCGCCGCGCAACTTGGCATCGAGGTTGCTGAGGGGCTCATCCATCAGGAACACGGCCGGCTGGCGGGCGATGGCCCGGCCCAGGGCCACCCGCTGCTTTTGGCCGCCGGAGAGTTCCTTGGGCAGGCGATCGAGCAGGGCCCCCAGTTCCAGGGTCTCGGCCACCTGCTGGATCACGGCTTCGATCCGGTCTTCGCGGCGGGAGTGAAACCGCAGTGGGCCTGGCAGGCCGCGGCTGGCCCGGTGCAGGCCATCGGCCAGTTCCTGCAGGGGGCTGCGCTGGCGCTGGCGCCGCAGGCCGAAGCCGATGTTGTCGGCCACGCTCAGGTGGGGGTAGAGGGCGTAGCTCTGGAACACCATCGCCACATCCCGCTGGGAGGGCCGCAGCCGGGTAACGCAGCGATCGCCCACGAACAACTCACCACTGGTGGGGCTTTCCAGGCCGGCGAGTAGGCGCAGCAGGGTGCTCTTGCCGCAGCCGGAGGGACCCACCAGCACCAGAAATTCGCCATCGCTGATGGTGAGTTCCAGGTCCCGCAGCACCTCAACCGGAGCGGCTCCCCGCCGGGGCGGGTAGGTCTTGCCCACGTGCTGGAAGCGAACCTCTGCCAAAACCAGCCCTGCGACGGCCCGATCCTAGGGTTGGGGTTCGGAGTGCCCATCCCTCGACCTTCTCTTTTGCAGTTCATTGACCAAGCCCGCATCGCCGTGCACGCCGGCCGCGGTGGCGACGGCATCGTGGCGTTTCGGCGGGAAAAATATGTGCCAGCCGGGGGCCCCTCCGGCGGCGACGGCGGCCGGGGCGGTGATGTCTGGTTTGAGGCCGACCCCAACCTCCAGACCCTGCTCGACTTCAAATACCGGCGCCTGTTCGAGGCCCAGGAGGGCCGCCGCGGCGGCCCCAACCGCAGTAGTGGGGCTGGCGGTGATTCCCTGGTCATCAAGGTGCCCCTGGGCACGGAGGTGCGCGATCGCCGCACCAACATCCTCTTGGGCGATCTCACCGAAAAGGGCCAGCGCCTGCTGGCGGCGGCCGGCGGCCGCGGCGGCCTCGGCAATGCCCATTACCTGAGCAACCGCAACCGGGCCCCGGAGAAATTCACCGAGGGCAAGGACGGCGAGGAATGGTTTTTGCAGCTGGAGCTCAAGCTTCTAGCCGAGGTGGGCATCATCGGCCTGCCCAATGCCGGTAAAAGCACCCTGATCTCGGTGCTATCAGCAGCCCGGCCCAAGATCGCCGACTATCCCTTCACCACCCTGGTGCCCAACCTGGGCGTGGTGCGCCGTCCCAGCGGCGATGGCACCGTGTTTGCCGATATCCCGGGCCTGATCGCGGGAGCCGCCCAGGGGGCGGGCCTCGGCCACGATTTCCTGCGCCACATCGAGCGCACCCGCCTGCTGGTCCACCTGGTGGATGCCGGCGGCGAGGATCCACTCGCCGATCTGGAGGTGGTGGAGGCCGAGCTGGCCGCCTATGGCCACGGCCTGCCGGAACGGCCCCGGGTGGTGGCGATCAACAAGATCGAGCTGCTCCTGGGCGAAGAGCTCGACGAGCTGACCAGCCGGGTGCAGGAGCATTGTGGCTCCCCGGTTTTGCTGATCTCAGCTGCCACCTCGAAAGGCCTCGACCAGCTCCTCGCCCGGGTTTGGCAAGAGCTGGGGATCTAACGCAAGCCCTCCTGTCGGCCCAGCCCCAGCCCTAAACCAACAAAAATGGCTCCCTGGCATAACCAGGGAGCCCTTTGGATTGGGAAGAGTCGATTAGGCGGCGTTGATTGCGGCTCAGGCCGCCCAGACTTCTCGGGGGGAAGGGCCCTCGGGATCAGTCGTCATAGATGCGGCACTCGGCCGCTTCGGGGTTGAGGTCGCAATACACCTCGAGCGGGGTCGGGTCGTGGGCATCTTCCGGGTGGTGGGCCTTGTATTCCTGCAGACCCTTGAGCTCCTCTTCGAGGTGGCGCACCTTGCCATCGTTGCCGACGGCTTTGGCGGCCTCGATCTCGCTCTGGTCCTTAAGAATGTGTTCGTCGATGGTGTTCATGGAAGAGGCCGGAGAATTCCGGCCGCTCATCGTCGCCCACACCTTACGGGGGGCCGGCCAGCCCCTGCGGGCTTTTGGGGGCTTTGTGGCCAGCTGCTGATCGGCCGTCGCCGAGGCCTTTGGCGGGTCCCCGTTCAGCCGGCCAGCTCGCTGAGTTCCAACCAGCGCTCCTCGCCGCGCTGGATGCGCTCCAAGAGCTCCGAGAGCTGCTGGGTCAGGCCTTCGAGGGCCGTGTAGTCGGAGCCGCCAGCCGCCAGCAGGCTCTCGAGGCGGCTGCGCTCCTCGTCCCATGCCGGCAGCTGGAGCTCCAGGTCGCCCAGTTCGCGGCTTTCCTTGAAGCTGCGTTTGCGCGCCGGCTTGGCGGCTGCCACTGGGCTGGCCGCCCCAGCGGCTGGTTTGGCGGCGCTGGGGGTGGCCCCTGGGGGCGTCTGGGGGCTGGAGCCAGCCCCGGCTGAGGTCGGGACTGGGCCGGGGTTAGGGGAAACCGCCGTAGGAGCCGCCGACCCTTTCGGGCTAGCCAGGGCCGCTTGGCGCTCCAGATAGGCGCTGTAGTTGCCCTCAAAACGGTGCAGCTCGCTGTTGTCGAAGCTGAACAGTCGGTCCACGGTGCGATCGAGGAAGTAGCGGTCGTGGGACACCACCACCACGCAGCCGCGGAAATCCTCGAGGAAGTCTTCGAGCACCGTCAGGGTCTGGACGTCCAGGTCGTTGGTGGGTTCATCCAGCAGCAACACGTTCGGGGCTTCGATCAGCAGCCGGCACAGGTAGAGCCGCCGCCGCTCGCCGCCGGAGAGCTTGCGCACCGGCTGGTGCTGTTGGGCCGGGGGAAACAAAAACCGCTCCAGCAGCTGGGAGGCACTCAGCTGGCTGCCCTCCACCTCAACGGTGCTGGCAGCCTCCTTCACCACATCAATCACCTTCTTGTCGAGCAGCTTGCCGCTGGCGGTGCCGGCCTCGCCCAACAGGCTTTCGCTGTGCTGGTCGAAGTAGGCCAGTTTCACCGTGGCGCCCAGCTCGATCCGGCCGCCATGGGCCAGGCGCCGGCCGGCGATCAGATCCAGCAGGGTGGATTTGCCCGAGCCGTTGGGGCCAATGATGCCGATGCGATCTTCGGGGCTGAAGTCGTAGCTGAAGTTGCGCAGCAGGGGCTTGGCCCCGGCGGCGTGGGCGGCATCGGTGGCCCACACGGCCAGATCTTCGGCTTCGATCGCCCGTTTGCCCAGGCGCCGCTGGTTGCTGGCCAGGCTGATCTGGCCCTTGGCCTGGCGCCGCGGCGCCTCCTGCATGGCCTCGATCCGCTGGATACGGGCCTTTTGCTTGGTGCTGCGGGCCTTGGGGCCCTTGCTCAGCCATTCCAGCTCGCGCCGCAGGGCCCCCTTGAATTTGGCCTCTGTGGCCTGGGCTGACGCCTCCTGTTCGGCTTTGCGGGCCAGGTAATAGGCGTAGTTGCCGGCGTAGCTGTTGGCCTCCCCCCGGTCCACCTCCACGATCCGCTGGGTCACCTGGTCGAGCACGTAGCGGTCGTGGGTGATCAACACCAACGCGCCGCTGAAGCGGGCCAGGTAGCCCTGCAACCACTGGATGCAGTCGGCATCGAGGTGGTTGGTGGGCTCATCGAGCAACAGCACATCGGGGTCGGCCACCAGGGCCGAGGCCAGGGCGAGCCGTTTGCGGTATCCGCCCGAGAGGTCACCGACCCGGCGCTGGGTGTCCTGGATGCCGAGGCGATCGAGCACTTCCCGGATCTGCTGCTCCAGGCCCCAGGCCTGGCTCTGGTCCATGCGCTCATTGAGGCTGCCCAGTTCGGCGAGCAGGGCCTCGGTGCAGGCGGCGTTGTCGCTGGCGTGGGCCAGGGCGTCGCTCACGGCCGTGTAGCGCTGCAGCAGCTGCATCTTTTCGCCGCTTTCGGCAAACACCTGCTCCAGCACCGTGCGCTCCGGATCCATCTCCGGTTCCTGTTTCACCAGCACGATGCGGGCCTGGGGCTGGGTGCGCCGTTCGCCGGCACCCGGGGGCTCCAGCCCCGCCAGCAGGCGCATCAGGGTGGATTTGCCGGCGCCGTTGGGGCCAATCAGTCCCAGGCGTTCTTTTTCCCCCACATGCAGGGTCAGGTCGTCAAAAAGGGTGCGGATGCCGAAGTCCTTGCGCACTCCCACCAGGCTGATCAAGCTCACGCGTTGGAGGGTTGGCGTTGGCCCTCTAGGTAAGCAAACACGCTCTTATCGCCCACGTCGGCCGCGGCCTCCATCGGGAATTTGCGCAAGGTGAGCACCAGCAGCAGGGCGGCTTCTAGGGCCAGAAGGCTGCCGGTGGCCGAGGCGCCCAGCAGCCCGCTGAGATGGCCGAGGAGGGCCAAGGGCAGCAGCAGGGTCACGCCGATCGCTTCGGGCCGGCGAAAACAAAAGAACTCCTTGAAACCGATGCCCGCCAGGGCGGCGAAGAAGGGGCCGATCGCCCAAATCCAGCGCCCATCGGCCGCCAGCTGGGTGGCCATGGCTGCCGGTCCGCTGGCCCAGGCCAGGCCGGCGAAGCCCAGGCAGCCCACCAGCCAGAACAGCTGTAGGGCCCGGTGTAGGGGCCGCAGATAAATGTGAATCCAGCGCAAGGCCAGCCCCAGGCCGGCGGCTAGGGGCAGCAGCCAGGGCCAGAGGGCGTCCGGACCCACCCAATGCCACTGGGCCAGCAGGGCGGCCTGGGCGATGGCGGCGGTGAGCAGGCCCAGCCGGTAGCCGAGCACCTCGCGCCGGTCCTGGGCGGTGATGCTGAAACGGCCGTAAACCCCTTCAAACACGGGGTCGCCCATCCCAGGGGCTTCGCCTATCGCAGGGGTATCGCTCATCGCAGGGGGATCGCTTGCACCAGTCTGGCCAGATCCGGGCCGGCCGGAACGATGCCGGAGGGATTCAAGGGGAAGAGGGCCCCGAAATAGTCGCGGCGCCAGGCCTCGCCATCGCAGCTCTCGGCCACCCCGGGCAGGGCGAACAGGCGGGCTCGCCAGGCCCAGAGGGCCGGATGGAGCCAGAGGGGCAGGCGGCTGCAACCGAACAGGGGCGCGTAGACCAGCTCCCAGCGGATCAGGGTCGCAAACAACTGCAGATCGGCGAGGGTGAGTTCCTCGCCGCACAGCCAGGGGCCGCCCGCCGCCAAGGCCGATTCGGCCTCAGTCAGGGCGGCAAACAACTCCGTTTCGGCCCGGTCGTAGGCCGCCTGGCAGCGGGCAAAGCCGCAGCGATACACCCCATCGTTGACGGCCCCTTGAAACCGCTGGCGCCACTGGTCGCAGGCGGTTTTTGCGGCTTGGCTTTGGAGGTTTGGGGCGCCCGCTGGGGCAGGCCAGTCGTTGAGCAGCTCGATCAGCCGGGCGCTTTCGCCCACCACGATCCGCTGCTCGCCGCGGCTGAACAGCACCGGCACCGTGGCCCGCTGGCGGGGATTGGCGCCGGCCAGCCGGTAGAGCTCCAGCAGAGTGTTGCAGCCTTGAAAGGGCGTCAGGAATCGCCAGCGGCCCGCCTGGGGATCGGGCTCCACCACCAGCAGCTCGATGGTGCCTTGGAGTTGGCGCAGGCCCCACACCAACCGGGCCCGGTGCGCCCAAGGGCAACTGCGCCCCACGATCAACACATGGCCGCCTGGCTCTCCTGCGGTGGCCGGTAGGGGCGGGCAGGCGGTGAAGGCCCCAGCCGGACGCCGGTAATTGCCCTCGGCATCGGCCGGCCCCAGGCCCGCCATCAGCCGCAGCCACTGCCAGTGCCAGGTCGCCCGGGCCGTGGCCACCACGCATGCCGGGATTGCCATCGGGTCCGCCATCAGGGAACTGCTGTCAGGCTGGCGCACAGGTGGCGACTGGACGCAACAGATGGCCGGATCCGGGGAAAGGGAAGGGGGTAAGCCAGGGGCTGAGCTGGTCGAAGCGCCGGGGGCAGGATCTGGGGCCCGTACGGGTGACGCGCCTGGGGACGCAACTGGGAACGCAACTGGGAACGGGACTGGCGCTCCGCGGGTGCTGGTGGTGGCCGGCACCCATGGCAATGAGCGCAATGCCCCCTGGTTGATTCAGCAGTGGCGCCAGCGGCCCGAGCTGCTGCAACGCCATGGCCTGGAGGTGGAGTTGGAGATCGGCAACCCCGCCGCCTTGGCCGCCCAACGCCGCTACATCGAGCGCGACCTCAATCGCACCTTTGTGCCCGAGCTGCTGGCGGACCCCTGCCAGCAGGGGGTGGAGGTGCAACGGGCCCGGCAGCTTCTGGAGCGCTTCGGTCCCGGCGGTCCGGCCGCCTGCCAGGTGGCCCTGGACCTGCACAGCACCACCGCCGCCATGGGCAATTCCCTGGTGGTCTACGGCCGCCGGCCGGCCGATCTGGCCCTGGCGGCCGCCCTCCAGCTCCGCCTCGGCCTGCCGATCTACCTGCACGAGGGGGACGCCTCCCAGGTGGGCTACCTGGTGGAGCAGTGGCCCTGTGGCCTGGTGATCGAAGTGGGCCCCGTTGCCCAGGGCCTGATCACGGCCCCGATCTGTCGCCAGAGCCAGCTGGCCCTGGAGGCGGCCCTGGCCAGCCTGGCCGAGGCCCGAACAGGCCAGCTGCGGCTGCCGGCCGCCCTGGTGGTGCATCGCCACTGCGGCAGCATCGATGTGCCCCGGGGCCGCGACGGCGAACCGATCGCCATGCTTCACCCCAGCCTCCAGGGCCGCGATTGGCATCCCTTGGGGGCCAACGCAGCGATCTTCTCCCTGGCCGATGGCGGCGTTGTGCGCCTGGACGATCTGCTGGCGGACCGGGGCGATGGGCCCAAGGGGAGCCAATGGCCGGTCTTCATCAATGAAGCGGCCTACGGCGAAAAGGGCATCGCCTTCAGCCTCACCCAGCGCCAACGGCTTGCCTGTGAACCAACCTGGGCCCAGGCCTTGGCCGACCTGCTCGCCTAGGGCCAGGTTCAATCCAGCCAGGCCCTGGGCTGCTCAGCGGTTGCTGGGGGGCTGGTTGAACACCACCTGCACCACCTGGCGGCCATCGGCCGATACCAGGATCTCCGTGTCCCAAGTGGGTGGGAGGCCCAGCTGCTGCCAGCCCGGAGCCCCGCCCAGGAAGCGGAATCGGAAGCCCTGGTCGTCACGGCGGATCAGGCAGTTGCCCCCGCCCAAGCTGGTGTCAAACATGCACTTGGCCGGGCGGTAAACCGTGAGGCCGCCATTGAGCTTCACCGCCGTATCGCGGGCCAGGTTCACGGCCCGCACCCGGGCAAAGCTCACCTCGGCATCAACCTGGGCCTGGGCGGGCCCGGGGCTGAGGGCCAGGGGGCTGGCGAGCAGACCCAATCCGGTGGCCAGGGCAAGGAAGCGGCGTGACACGGGCGCGCAACGGCGGGAACCATCGTTCTAAGGCGCCATCTCCTAAGGCGCCACCAGGGTTGGGCAGCGGCCCCTGCCAAGCGATGGCCCACTCCCAAGGGCGGTGCCCCTGCCTCCCCTCGCCTGGGGTCCCAGGGCGATAAAGCGAGACTGATCCGCCCGATGTCAGCCGCAGGCCCAGGTGCCCTGCTCCTTGGTGCAGGGCAGGTCGCTGGTGCTGCCATCGGCCCAGTAGATGCGGAGCCGGTCGTCCTGGGATCCCATGCGGAAGGTGAGGGACTTCACCACCCCAGCAGGCGGCTTGCCGGCGCGATCACCGGGGTCGCTGGAGTGGGACAGGCTGAGGCGCTTTTCCAGTTGATCGACCCGCAGCTGCAGTTGGTCGAGTCGCTGACTGTCCAGCGAGGGGCCCCGCTGGCAGGCCGTGAGCAGCAGGCTGCCGGCCACCAGGGCCGCGAAGGGCAGGCCAGCCAGCCTCAGGCCCCGTGCATCGATCCGTCCCACGACTCCATCCCCTTGAGGGTCCTTCCAGTCAACCCTGAAGGGGATGACCTTGCCGCCGGGACCCGCTGGTTTGTTGCCGAACCGCCCCTTCCAAGATGGGACAAGGCCTTGTTTGACCAGCGCAGCCATGGCTCCCAGGGCCTGCGTATGGGGCCATGGGACCCAGGGATCGCTGCCTTGGAGGCGCTGAACACCGTGCCGCATCCGTCCTGAGACGAGGGGGCCTGGCTGGAAGGCTGATCGGGGCGCTCCGAGGAGCCCCAGACCCAAGTCGTTGCCTGGCCTGGACGCCCCTGGTTCGGCCCAGCCCCACCAATTTGCTCAACCTTTCCTCACTGAGCGCAATCTTCTGTTACGTTGGGCGAGGCGATGGCCAGGCGGGTTCCCGCCCTGCGGTTTTCCTTCTACGGGTTTCCGCAAAGCCTTTGTCCTACTTACCGCTCCACTCGGAGCACACCTTCCCCGTTCTCATGACCACCACAATCCAGCAGCGCCAAGGCGCTTCTGCGTGGAATCAGTT
>CALRQT020000013.1:0-97401 GCA_943370385.1 Pseudanabaena sp. UWO311 | reverse complement strand
AGCGATCCGGCCACCGCAGCCGAATTAGAAGCGATCGTTTCGCCCCTGCCATCGGGAGATCTGGCCGATCGCGCTGCGGCCTTCCTGCGCCGGCTCCATGGCAGTTGCTACGGAGATCCCACCGCCCTGCGCGCCGATCTGGCGTGGCTGGAGGCCAACGGCTTCTGCAGTGCTGAACCAACTCTTGGCCCGATCCAGCCGCCACCGGAACCAGCAGCAGTTCCAGACACAGCAGCGCCCCAGGCCACTGGTGCTGGCCCCTGGGTTGGTGGCGTGAATGGGGGCTACCCGCCCCTGGCCGACGTCCAGGTGTTCCAACGGGTGTTCGTGTTCCTGCGCCACCTGCTGCAGCAACCGTTTGACCGCCAAGCCGGCACTCCCCTGCCCGAGCACCTGATCGCCCAGAGCGAAACGATTCCCGGCGCCTACCTCCCCGGTGAGGCGGCCACCCTGCGCAAGGACCTCGAAAAGCTGCTCACCCCCTATGGCTTCCGCTCGCGCAACGACAACGTGCGCCACGGCTACGCCATCGGCACAGCCCTGCTCTCGGCCAACCGCTTGCGGGAGATCCATGGCCTGGTCAGCCAGGCCGCCGGCAGGCTGGCCGATCCCAGTGCCCAAGACCTCCTAGGCGAACTCGAACAACGGCTGCAGTGGGGCGGCATCACCATCGACCAGGCCTCGCCAGTGCGTGCCTTTGCCAACCGCTCGATTGTCGATGCCTCCTTAGTGCGGCCCGATTGCCTAGCGGCAGAACGTCAGGCCGAACGGCTGGAAACCGCAATCGTCGAGCGCCGCCGCATCGAGCTCGAGCGCTACAGCTCGGTTGCCGCCTTTGCCGATAGCCCCACCGGCAGATTCCGCGTCTGGCCGCTGCAACTGCTCTTCCACAACATCGGCTGGTACCTCGTCTTTGAAGACGACACCATCGGCCGCGAGGAAGGCCTAATCCGCTGCGAACGGCTCGATCGACTCGCCCTGCGCCACAGCGAGGACCGCTATCGCCGCGGCGAGGAGGCCCACAGCAAGGGCCTGCAGCGCCTCCAAACCCTCCTGCACCACAGCGGCGGCATCTATTTCGGCGACAACCTCGATGCCCAGCTCCAGCTCTGCCATGGCTCGCCCCAGCAGCGGGCCAAGGCCCTGGTGACCCTGCGCTTTTGCTGCCAAGGCTGGAGTTTTGCCTTCATCCGCGAGGGCCTGCAGCGCTACCCGATCGAACACACCCGCTTCTCCAAACGCCTCAGCGGCGATCAGTGGTGGCACCACCCCAAGGCACCCCATGTCCTCGATCCAGGCGACCCAGCAGGTACCCACCCCTACCCGGTGGAGCTGGATCTCCCCCCCTGGACCTTGCAGCGGGACATCGACCTACGCAACTGGCTATTCGGTTTTGGCGCCGGCATCCGCATCGAGAGCCCCATCGAGCTGAGGGAGGAACACCGGAAACGACTACAGGAAACGTTGGCGGTTTATCCGCAGACTTGAACCAGCGCCTGCCTCAGTTCAGAGCAGGGACCCGACGCTGATCGTGTCGCCATCGCCGATCGAGAGCACGATGGCGGCGGAGGCCGCCTGGCCCAGGGGGCCATGGGCAGCAATAGCCAGGCCCGCCAGGCCCAGCAGGGTTTTCGAGGCCTTCCGCATCAAGGTCATCAGAGGCAACGCCAATGGGCCAAACGGTCCTGGGCACCAGGCTATTGCCAGCCTGAGCGTTTGTACTACCCTCCCCCCATGGACTTCCGCCCGGGCGAGCTGGTTGCTGTGCGGGCCGGCAGCCACTGGCCCGAGCTGGTCGGCCGCATCCAGATGATCCATGCCCAGGGCCATCCCATCTGGCTGGCGGTCCTGGATGTCGATACGGGCGACGTGCTGGGAGTACCCACCACCCATGTGATCGGCAAGCTCGAGAACTTCGATCCAGCCCCCAGCGATTGGTTGGGTCCCGAGGGCCCGATGGAGAGCTTTGGCTTTGAGGACTGGCCGGGGGTGGGGGTCGTCTACGCCGATTGAACGGCCCAGCGGGGCCTTGTGAATTGGCAGCTCAGCTCACGCCTTCCAAACTGCTCCATCAGGAACCACCGGGCCCACGTTCAGGTCCTCCGGCTGCTTGTAAGCCACTCGCCACAGGGGCAGGGTGCAGGGCTCAAACTCCAATGCCTCCACCAGCACGTGGTTGGCCTTGGGCGAGGGCAGAGACTGACTCCAACGGTCGTAGCGGAGCGGCCTGAACTGCAGCACCTGACGGCCATCACGGATCCAACCCTCCTGCGGAGAGCGGTGCGCGGCGCGACTGATCGCCGACGTGCATTGTTCAGATCTGATGCCACCTCCGGCGCCCAGCCCTTCTGACGCTCCAGGTCGTCAGTCCAGCCCTGCCAGCGGCTGGTGAGGTGCTCGCCATGGGCGACCAAGCCTTGGTGCCGCTGATAGGTCAGCACCGGGATGCAATTCACCCCCGCGTGGTGCCGAAACCAGTGTCAGGTCATGCAGACCTTGCGGCTGGGGGTCCTGAGCAGCACGTCGCTGGCGAGGTCAGGCCAGTCCTCTTCGGGGATAGCGAGATTGGCGACGAAGGCCGCTGACCTGGGGAGGGGATCGCCCATGCACCGCCTCCCATGCGTAAGCCCGGCTGACAGGGTTTCGGAATCCTGCCAGTACGGGCGCCCGAATCTGCGGCAATGGAGACCAGGAGCGCCAAGGCCGTGGACAAAGTGTCAGAAACTTGCGTACACTTCTGACACATCAGCGCACGAGACAACACACCTGAACTGCCATGACCGCCCTCAGTGCCCAGATCCTGGAAAGAGCGGGCCGCCGGCCCGAGGGAAGCCTGCTGGCTGCCAAGGAATTCCTGGCCCTGGGCAAGCGGGATGCCGTGGACCAGGCCCTGCGACGCCTGGCGAACCGCGGCCAGCTGGTGAAGATCACCCGCGGCCGGTACGCCCTGCCGGTGCATAGTCGTTTTGGCACACGCCCTCCGGCACCGGAACTGGTGATGGCCCGCCTGCAGGACGAGCAGGGCGACCAGCTACTGAGCAGCGGTGTGGCTTCGGCCAATGCCCTGGGCCTCACCACCCAGGTGCCCGTGCAGCAGACCTTTCTGAGCCGCACCAGGAGCCGCAAGCGCTATCGCTTCGGCAAGCAGGAGGTGACCCTGCGCCAGGCACCCCGTTGGCAGTTCCTGCTGGCCGATCGCCCTGCCGGCCAGGCGATCCGCGCCCTGGCCTGGCTGGGCCCCGATCAGGCCGGCGCCGCTCTACCGAAGCTCCGCAAGGCCCTGCCCCAGCAGGATTGGGATGCGCTGCTGGCAGTGCGGGCCGAACTGCCCAGCTGGCTGGTGGAGCTGCTGAACGAGCAGGCAGCACATGAGCTGCATGGCTGAGTCCTGGATCTCGTTGTCAGCAGCCGATCAGCGAGAAGCCCTGGAGGTGGCGGCTTCCGAAAGCGGCTGGCCGGCCTACCTCCTAGAAAAGGACATCTGGGTGGTCTGGGCGCTGCAAACACTCGGGGCAGACGAGCAGCTGCTCGCCTCCCTCACCTTCAAAGGGGGCACGTCGCTCTCCAAGGCCCATGGGCTGATCGAGCGCTTTTCGGAGGACGTTGATCTGACCCTCAACATTCAGCACCTCTGGCCTGAGGTTGACCTGTCTGCCGCTGCCAGCCCCAGCCAGGCTCAGATTCGCCGCAAGCTTGCCGACAGAAAGCTCAAGCAATGGGTGCAGGAAATCCCGCTGCCGCTGCTCCAGCGTGCGGTCGCCGCAGCAGGCTTTCCTCTGGATCTGTCGTTGAAAGCTGCCGAACCGGATCGCCGGCAACCACCCACCATCGTTCTGCGCTACCAGCCCCTGATCCCGGCTCCTGACTGGAGCTTTGGCTATATCCGGCCCACGGTGCTGCTGGAGTTCGGCGCCCACTCCACCGGCGAGCCCCATGGAGCGATGCCGATTGCCTGCGAGGCAGCGACTCACCTCACCATGCTGGCTTTCCCAATGGCCCACCCCCTGGTGATGGACCCCAAGCGCACCTTCCTGGAGAAGGCCGCGGCGATTCATGTCGCCTGCCGAAAAGGGAGCTGGGGCAGCGGAGAAGGCGACCGTTATTCACGGCACTGGTACGACCTCGATCGTCTGGCCAGTGCTGGCATCGCGGAAGCCGCGATGCGTGATCGGGAACTCGCCATTGAGGTGGCACAGCAGAAGGAGGACTTCTGGCGCAAGCCGCCGATCAACTACCTCCAGGCACTCAGTGGCGATCTGCAGTTGGTGCCAACCGGTGACGGCCGGGAGGCGCTCGAAACCGACTACACAGCCATGACCAGCTCGGGGATGCTGCGAGGCCAGGTGCCAGCGTTCGGCGATTTGATGGAGCGCATCGGCCTGCTGGAGCAGCAGTGCAACGCGATCGCGCAATCGCTCTGCTGACCAGGGGAGCTAAGACAGAAGAGTGGCATTCCCCCGCAGAAAACCTGACCACGTCAGGAGGGTGGGCCTGCGGGGGGACTGGGGGCGCAGACGAACCAGCATGAAGGGCAGCGACACCAACCACCAGAAAGCAGCCCACTGAACCGGCAGGAAGCCCTCGGCGATGGGCATCTCCAGCGCTGGTGCCGGGGTCGGAACAACGAAGAGTCCACTCAGGCCATCCATGCCGAGGAGGCTGGCCAGCCGAGCTGGCATGAGCTTCACTATGGACCTGCCAGAAGTGATGGATGGGTTGCAGCAGCGAGTGTTCTGACTGAGGAGCCAGGCTCCATCGCAGCTGCGGAACAGCGCCGGACTCAGCTCAGGAGAACCCTGCAGCCCACCAGACTCTCCTCGTTGCCTCCAGATGACCAACTGGAACTGGGATCTCCATTGAGGGTGAGGCCGGCTCCAGGAGCCTCACCTTGGGTGACGGACCAGCCAACCGACCATCAGCATCGAGGCGGCGGTGATCCAGCTGCCGCCCACCCGGATAGCGATAGCCCGCCAGCGGGGATGGGGCGGAGCCAGCAGCTGGCCCAGCAGGGTGGTTAAGGCAGCGATGGCGACGGTCTCCCCCAGCAGGGCTGCCAGAGCACCGGGGTGTCCTTCAAGCGCTGAACCCGCCACTAGGCCGAACCCAGAAGCCAGGAGGACGACGGATGGCAACAGCACCTGCGCCCGCAGCCGCACCCCCAGGGCCACAAGCAAGCCGGTGGCTGCCACCACGGCCGTGCAGGCCAATGACTGCAGCAGCTCCTCGGACAAATGAAGACCGATCAGTCCGCCCAGCAGCCAGGCAAGCGGCAGAAGCAACGGCAGACGATTGGTGCAGGGTCTGCCGGACTGGGCCGCCAGCAGCACCAGGGCAATCACCAGCAGCAGCTCGGTGGGCTCCAGAAACAGCCGTGCCATGCCATCAGTCCAGGGCCCGAAGCCAGTTGGGGTGAGGTGGGCGAGGAGCGCGATCATGTGAGGGCCTGCTCCAGGAACCACAGCCCCACCAGCGCCACGACCCCACCAGCTCCCTGGACAAAGCGCCGGCCACCGGGCCAGCGGCGCGTCTCGCCCAGCAGGATCCCCAGCAGGTGCAAAAGGCCGGTGGCGATCACAAACGCGAGGCTGTAGAGCAGCGCGTTGCTGCCGGCGGGCAGTTCAGCGCCATGGGCATGGCCGTGAAACACGGCAAAGGCAGAGACGATCAGCGCCGCCAGCCAGAGCGGTGGTCTGAGTTCAAGCAGCACCATCAGTCCCATCACCAGACCCGAGAAGGCGATGCCGATTTCCACCCCCGGAATCGGCACGCCGAGCAGCCCCAGCAGTCCCCCGAAGGCCATCACCAGGGGAAAGGCCACCGGCAGCACCCAAAGGGCCGGAGGGCCGAGCACCGCCCCCCACAGACCCACGGCCACCATCGCCACAACGTGATCAAGGCCCGAGATGGGATGAAGCAAGCCAGCCAGGAAACCACCGCCGTGGTGGCCATCGACATGGGCCCAGGCAGCCGCCGGTGCCAAGGCAAGGCCCGTTGCAGCAAGGGCCAGCACACTCAATTGCCAGTGGATGCGGTTCATCAGCTGAGAGCCCATTGCCTTCATTCTGGGCCTACGGATGAAACCCAAAGAATCCCTGATGGGTGTGCTCTGCGCAGGGCATCCAGAGAGCCCATGGCATGGACGCCACCGCACCGCAGTAGCCGCGCGCTCTCGCTACGGGTTGCTTGCTGCTCAATTAGGCCACCAAGATCGGGTTCGCCTGGCCGGGGGGGCGGGGTGATCTACGCCGATTGATCCAATACAGAAAGCTGGTCGATACCGAGGGAAGCAAGGCAGCCGAGAGCAGCCGCCCGATGGACAAGCGCGAAAAACGACTGGTTGACCTACAGGACGAATTAGAGGTCTTGCGCATCCTCATCGGTTCGATGAAAAAGGATTCGCCCCAGCAGTGCGACCTCATCGATTCCTACTGGCCCATGCTTGCTGACGTGCATGCGCTTGCCGAGGAATTAAGTGATGAGCGTCTTGAGAAGCGTAGTTACTAGAGAAGTAGTCCTATTTGCCCCTAGCTCGACTGCCTTAGGGGCAATGTCTTGGCCTCGAAGCAGCTGGAGCATTCCCACGAGCCAACCCCCCTCAAACCATCCGGCGGCGGGAGTTGATTGTATTAGGAGGCGCTTTTTATCCAGGCGTTGAGGTGCTCATTGACTACGGGGGTCACGTCAGCCCGTCTTGTCGGGGCGGCGTTTTACGGCGGCGGCGGCGGCGAACGCCGGCGTGGGGGCGTAGCGGGGCGCCGCGCCCGCGCCTTCGGCGCTATCGCTGGGGGTGGAAGGCGCGGGGGGCGGGGCAGTGGGGGTCAGGGGGGCGCGGGCGGTGGGTCGGTAGCCGAGGTTGCCGGGCGCTGGGGTGTGGGTGCGCCGGGGCTAGCGCCCGCGATCGCGGGCGACTTCGCAGTTCAGACGGGCTTCGTCGGAGGTCATGTAGCGGCCCTCGATGATCGCCATCTTCTGCACCATCTCCTGGCATTGGTTCATGCGGAGGTGGGCGCTGAGGTGGGGGAGGGCGATGAGGGTCAGGGGGGCGCCGGCTAGGGCGCTGAGGGCTATGACTTGGAGGAAGGTGTGGTATTGGCGGGTGCGGTGGCGGAGGGCTGCTGCGCGGTCGCGGAGGGTGGGGGCGGGGGTGCGGTGGAGGCGGCGGGCGCGGGCGGCGCGGGCTGCGTCGAGGCGGCGCTGCGTGCGGGCGTCACGCTCACTTGAAGCGCGTGGCGAGGGAGGAGGCGGGAGAGGTGTAGGTGCCACAGCGTGCGGGGGTGGTCAGGATTTTTGTCGCCAGCTTCGGAATTCAGTAAGTGCGTGCGCCGGGCGCTGCTGTATCTCCATCGAGGGCATCAGGGGCCCGAATCGAGGAGCTTTGAACAGTATACCGCTAAAAAGCGATAGCTCTCGAAGCTTAATGAGCAAGGATTCTTTGGCTTTCTTAGAAAGCCGCCAGATGAACTCGCTCATGCAAAACCAGATTATACTTATTTGCGATGCCTACTACTACTTGATCCATTGGCGCAAATGCCTTTACACTGGGGGGAGGGAACAAGGAAATCGTCTGATTAAGTTGCTCTAATGTAGATCCCCGATGGAATAGCATTAGGTGATGTAGAGCAAAACAGGTTTAGCCTTAAACATCAGCGACAAATCCTGCGCATGCCTTCATTCGCTTTGGGTCTACGCGGCAAAGCTCGCCCTAAACCATCCGGCGGCGTGGCTGGATTGTGTCAGGCGGCGCAAGGGCGTTGCGAGTGCGGCTGCGCCGCACCCTTGCCCTCGCCTGAGGTTCTGTGAACGCCGCCGCCGGGGGCTGGTGCTGTTGGGTCAACAAGGCCAGAGCTCCCCTCCCGCGACTGCGGTGGCTGAGGTTACCCATTGCGGGCACGGGTCTTTCAATGAAAATACGGATCTATTTTCCTCCAATCGTGTTGGCATTTCGCTAACACTAGCGCTCTGATAATTACCGAAGCTCCGCCCTGGGCGGCCGCAGTGTTCCACCTTTTTGGTTCGCCCTAAACCCTTTCGTAACCGCAAAAGATCACCCTTCCTAATCAGTCAAAGCGTCCCATAGTACGCCCGTATTGATAGAATTAAGGCCACCAGGAAAGCCCGCCGGGAGCTGGGCTTGCTCCTCCCATCCCGCCCCCACAAGGCGCTGATCGGAGCTTGGTGCGTTGCTGTTTTGCCTATTGCCAATGGCCCAGATCCTTGATTTCCAGGCCGCTGCCTTGGCGCGGTTCCGTTCTGATCCCCTCAGCAATGAATCAGCCCCTCTAGTGATCGTCGCCGGTGGCGGCCGTGCTCTCGATTGGCCTGCCGAGCGAATCGCCATCGCGCTGTTTAAGGCCAGTGCCGGCCGGCCTGTGTTGCGCCTCCTCCATGGCGGTGCCCGCGGTGCCGATCGCCTGATCGATCACGCCGCCCGCTCCCTCGCCTGGCCAGTGGAGGTCATCCCTGCCGAATGGGGCCGCTATGGCCGGGCCGCGGGCCCATTGCGTAATGGCCAGCTGCTGCGCCAAGCCCTGGAGCAGGCATCCCCAGCCCAGGCCTTGGTACTGGTGGTCGCCTTCCCCGGCGCCTCAGGCACCGCCTCCCTGGTGCGCCAGGCCCGTCACCTGATCGCGGCTGATGGCGAGCCCATCGCCTTGGTCGAGATCCAGCCCTGAGGGGCCATAAGCCCTTCGTTTCTCTCTTTGGTTCCAGCCCTTTGCCCTAAGCCCATGTCCCGTTCCACCCCTACCGGCCTGGCGCCAGTTCCTACCAAGCCCGTAGCCGTCCCAGCTCCAGCAGCACTAGGTCCAGCAGCACCAGTCAAAGCAGTCCCCAGCCTCTGGAACCTCGGCATCGAGGCCCAGGAGCTCACCGCCCGCATCGCCCGCCTAGCCGATCAGCTGGAGACCGATGAGCCCGAGCAGCAGCAGGCTGCCATCAAGGCCTTGGAAGATGCCCTCCTCATGGAGGAAGGCAACCGCGAGGCCCTGGCCAGGAAGGCCGATGCCACCTGCTGGGTGATCGATCACCTGCGCGCCCAGGGGAGCTACCGCCAGCAACAGGCCAAACGCCTGGTGGAACTAGCTAAGTGCGATCAGCGCCGGGCCGATGCCCTGGAAAACACCCTGGTGTTTGTGCTCACCCGCCTGCAGCCAGCAGCCACCCGCTTCTCCTTTCCCCACCACGAGCTCACCAGTCGCCGCAGTGAGGCCGTCGAGATCAGCGCCGAGGAAGAGCTCGCGCCCGAATGGCTGCGCATCACCACGGCCACGGCACCCGATAAAGGAGCCATCAAGGCAGCCCTCAAGGCCGGCCAGCAGATCCAAGGCGCCCAGCTGGTGACCCGGCGCAGCTGGTCGATCCACTGACCCCCCACAGGGGGTCTCGATTCAGGGGGCAGGCGAAATAGCCAGGTCCCATTCCCTTCCGATCCACCTACTGCCCATCCATCCAAACCAGGCCATGACCAGCACCATCCCTACCACCAACGGATCCAGGCCAGCCGCTCCTGCCAGCTCGGTCCAGAAGTCATCCGCCCTGCAGTTCCTGCGACGGCCGGAGGCCGAGGCTACGGCTATCCAGAAGACCGAAAGGCCAGCCAGCCCCAAACTCCCGGATCTCCCGGCCGCAACCCCAGCAGAACCCGGCGGGCTGCTCTCCCCTGAGCAAACCGCCGCCTTGGCCGCTCCCCTCAACCGAGCCAATGTGCAGACCCGCTCCCAGGCAGGCCGTTCCCTGAACTACTTGGAGGGTTGGGTGGCGATTCGCGAGGCGAACCGGATCTTTGGCTTTGATGGCTGGCAGCGCGAAACGATCGAGCTGCGCTGCGTTTCCGAAAGTCAGCGCCCCATCGGCCGGGACCAGAAGCCAGGCTGGGGCGTCACCTACGTCGCCCGGGTCCGCATCCGCCTCGGTAGCCAGGCCAATGGGGCCACGTCCCTGGTGAGGGAGGGCAGCGGCGCCGGCCACGGCATCGACGTCGATCTGGGCCTTGCCCATGAATCCGCCCTCAAGGAGGCCGAAACCGATGCCATGAAGCGAGCCCTGATGACCTTTGGCAATCCCTTCGGGCTCGCCCTCTACGACAAGCAGCAGCGGCAGGTCACCAGTTCCGTGCGGGAGGAGCGGGCGCCCCAGGCTCAGAGGCCCGTTGTCCAGGCGGGTCAACCCAGGCCACTACCGGAGACGAGGGCGATCAGGCCCCAAGTGCAGGCCCCGACTCTGGCTATCTCGCCGGCGGAGCCCGGCGCTGTTGGCCTGGCGGCCCTAACGCCTGAGGTGATCCAGCAGCTCCATGGCGCCATCCGCGGCCTGCCCCGGCCCCAGCTGGAAGCCCTGGTCACGGCCTTTCGCCAACGGTTCCGTCTAGCTGAGGGTGCCTCGGTAGCGGCGGCGATTACCCAGAAGCAGCACCATGACTGGGTAGAGGCTTACCTAGTGCAGGTGGAGGGAAGGCAATGAGGGTATGGGAGCGATACGATAGGTATTGACTTCAGAAACTTAGCCAAAGCATGAGAACAGGCTTGAGTCTTGCTGTACGCGGAGGCTGGCGCAACAGTCGATTAAGCGGATTTAATAATATTACCATATAAATTGATCGTGATTATAAAATAAAATTTGAGCTTTTCAAGATGGAGGACTCTTCAGGCGACCCCCGCAATTCAGATAGCTTCAGCAGCTTAACGCAGGTATAATGGCTGCGTACGCTACCTGACAATGGGCCGATTACTAGCTTCCGCAGCCTGTGCAGTTTTCTCGATTGCACCTTTTTCGCCAATTGCCGCTCAAACAATAACACTAAAGTGCACTTATTTAATTGATCATGTTGACAGGGGGAGAAATACACCTGAACACAACTGGATAACCATCAATCCTACCAGCGATTTTGGCGTGGTCTCCTGGATCGACAGGCAGAACAAGGAAATCTCCGTAAGAGCTCTCCAATTCATCACTTTAGAGAGCTATAAGCTAAATCACGTTGAAGTAGGCGCTTATGGCTGGACAAGAACGTGGAAGGTTGACAGGTCAACGGGCAAATTTGTTAAAACAGCTGAGTTCACAGATAATAGATTCAAGCAATCGCCAGTTGTTGACTCAGGAAAATGCCAAAAGGTTTCGCAGAAGAGAAATTTATTTTAATCTGACACTCAATGACTCTGCAGATAAATAGCTTCGCTTTGGGTACTATGGAGATGGTCTAGACGCTTGCATGGCTTGCTAGTCGCACAGACGGCTTGGATTTGTTGAGACTTCGCTTGTCAAGTACGCACATTAACATTAAAATACCCTCGATAAACCATCCACCAGTCCCCCACCCCCCCCCCCCCGGATGGCCATGCATTAGATATGATAGCATATCTATGATCTATTGAGCTTAGTTAATTATGCTGTGGGGGAATTGGCAGTTGGTCGTAGATCAGCATCCACCAGTACTGCGGAATACCGACTACCCACAAGAGTTAGTACTTGTCGACGACATAAATACACTTTTCTTTTTGATACTTCAAGCGCGGTCAGACGAGCTGGCAGGTCAAAATGCAAATACCGTTCAATTGATCGACGCAATTAATGCGATTATCAGCCATTCGCATATGTTGGACTGTGGATATTCAGAAGGAGCTTATGCATATGCAGCTTCACTTGCTACCGCTCCCACCGCGACTGAAATCAAACGCAGGCAGCAAGCGGATGAGGTGGCTGCCAGAAACAAAGAGTTTATACGTTTAGCACGTGAACGCGCTATAGCAAGTCGGCATCCTGATCGAGGTAGCAAAGACAACTATGGATGACCAGTGCAAGTCGCAAAACCGCATACGCCTAATTAAAATTCTCCCTGGGACCCATTCATCTATTGGTACATACTAGGCCATGTTCCTGGGCTGGCAAGTTGCAATCATCTTAACAAGTCCTATAATAGCTTGAAGAAATAGGCTTGTGCCATGTCGAGGAGTACACGAGCTTACGGTTAACAGAACACGAGATATTGCTTGCTAAAACAGGTTAAAGTTATTTTCAAAGCAATTTCCAGGCTGCTCTTTTCTGGTCATTATTTTTTCACATTCCTACTCTTTACCAACAAGTGCCCTTCAACAGCCGGACCAACCCCGATCGCCCCAGAACCGGCAGGGCCCCGCAGAAGATGCCCCACTCCTCGGCCGTTGCAAGGATCAGGCCGGGCCGCTGCGCGGTCCTTGCAAAAGCCTGCGGGGCGAGGCTCAAGAGCGGTGTCCCACGCCGTTTCTTCCATGGCGATCAGCAAGGCCCCCAGCTGCGAAATCCGTGCCCTGGTGATGCATGTCTATCCCGATGGCATCAAGGCCTTTGGCCATGAGCGCCTCGATGTCCCCCTGGGCCGTCGCGGCAAGCCCGTCAAAAAGGTCCGTTTCATGCCCATGGCCAAGGCCCATGAGCTCGCCCGCAAGCTGCAAGGCCGGGCTAACACCACCATCTCGGTGATCTAGGCCCAGCGGGGCCCCGATGGGGCCCCTTTTCTTGGTACTAGTTTGTTTGTCTTCATTTGTCTTAAATTGTCTTCGATTCTGCCAAATAAATACTCAGCCAACCACTCAAGTCGTGGCCCGGGATTTGTTCGGAATGCATATCGCAGTGCTCCCTAGTCAAGAAACCGATATGAATCTTTTTTGCAAATCGAATTACAATTGTATCAGCGTCATCTATGAACAACGAGTTTTGCCTGTCTTTGCCAGGATATTGTATATGCATTACTTGGCTGCACACGCAACATGCGTTGTAAAGCAACGCATCGCTGACCATAATAATTAAGTTTAAAACCCAAGCTTCTTGTCGACATCAATGCCTGTAGTTCCTCCGCTGGCATCTCCAGCCTGCTTTGGTGAAACAAGATTGGTCATTATAATAACTGACTCAGAAAGCTTATCATAGCTCCAATCTCTTACTAATTGGCCCGTTAGAGCACCTTTTCCTTTGCTTGCCAACCTTCCCTTTTGCAAGGTAGCAAGATGGTTTGTAATTGCTGTTGAACGGTCTGCCGATTCAGGGTGCGAACTCGTTAGATTCTGCATTACCTCGGAAGGGACGGTTGAACTATCTGGACCGTCATCAGATTTGTTCATCCTTGCTTGTTGACAATCAATATTTGTACCCCTGCACTCTTCCTCAGGCTTCTTGGCTTTTTCACCGGCAACGCTGGTTGGGTCTGTTGTCGCAGTCAAGGCCGGATCCTTGATACCTTTAGGCAGAAGCCTGGCTATAAGCTTATTTTTGTCATGTGGCATGGTCTCTTCCCACAACTTAATGCATGATGTTGGATCAAATCCTGCGGTAACTACATATTCAAGGCCGAGTAGATCGGCTTCATACTCTTGTTTTCTCGAAAAGCCCGCCAATGACAGCATAGAGTCCCTGAGAAAGTTATTGATGTCAAGCGATGTACGCTTGGCATAATTTGGAGCAAGTCCTTGCATTGTATTAATGGCATCGCCGATGTCAGGAGAATATTTTAATGCTTCTTTTGCGATTTCAGGCGCAATAATTGCTGCCTGCATTTGTGAAAGGGCAATTTGATTGGAAGTCTGATATATTGCACTATTATTACCACTCAGACCAGAGCTAACCCCCGCTAGTATCAATGACCACGTTTGCGCTGATTTCTGAGCGTTGTGAGCGTTAGTAGCCGCTGCGGCTATTTTTGTTGCTGCAACCGCATTATACTGGTTGAGTTTTTTTCGTTTTTCCTCTTGATGATTTTGGGTAACATGCGCTAACTCATGACCAACAACGCATGCGAGTTGATCAGGCTTGCCTGCAACTTCTTTTAGCATTGCTATGTTAATCCATATTGCTCCTGAGTCACTCGAAGCAGCTGCATTTGCAGTGCCAGCCATTGTTGCAACAACTTGTGCAGCCCACAAATCAAAGTTAGTTGCCTTGTCTACGTCAGGCAATAAATCGTAAGCTTGGCATTTGCCTGAAGCGTTGTTTACGCCGAGCGCGCCATCACAAGCTCCATCGGCTTGCCCTACTCCTCTCCGCACTGCAACTCTAATGGGCCTTGCTAAATTATTTGCGGTAACAATTCGATCAGTTATCCTATACACCACGTAAAGGTCAGGAGCCATCGCCTCCTTGGCTTTTTTGTAGGCAATTGCCTTTGAATTGGCTTCCTTTGCAGGAATTGATGCATGGACTATGGCTGGAGCAGCGATTAAAGAAATCGACAGCGCCAGTAAAAGCCGTTTCATTCTAAATCTCAGGCTTGCAGCCAATACAGCCCTTAAACTCTAATGCATATATGGAGCTGATTTGCTGCATGGGCTCCTGAAAGCCGATTTTTCGATATTGGCATATCCGCATAATAAACCAATGGTTCAGTTATTTGCTGCAATCGCGATTAATCTGGTCTCATAAAGTTTGTTCCATGACTATATAAGACATAGTTGAGAAATCCACGCTCATGAGCTAGACCGCAAATTGCGGGGGTGAGCGAATCCCACCATCTCGGCGATCTAGCCGCCCTATAGGTGCGCTGAGCTGCTCTTGCTTGGGACACCTGATTGGCAACCCTTTGAGCTTGGCCTCTCGCTCACCCCACCCATTGAGGCGGCGGCCCTCCTTAGCTTGCTCGGCGGGCCAAGGGCTGACGCGAGGCGCTATCGCGCCCCTTGTCCTCGCCGCGCCGGGCTAGGTGGTCCTTTGCCTGTCTGCGCCATGGCAAGTCCGCTGTTTGTTCGCTCCACCCCCAAAGGGATCTGTTGGCGTGTGGCCCTGGTGCCTTCTGGTTCCGGGCGCTGGCTGGAGGTTGAGATCAGCAAGCTCGGCCAGCGCGGTCTGCTTCGCCAGCAGCGGGCCCTCTGGGATCTGGCAGCTGCCTGGTGGGATCGGAGGCGGCCGCCCCTGGCTCTGCCCAAAGCTCTCACTTCCCAATTGGAGCTGGAGCTCAGTCAGCTCGATTCCCAGTGATGTGAGTGGCGGCGGCAACCTGATGCACTGTTGCTCAGGTATATACAACAGCAAGCGATGATTCCAAACAGTTCCTTCTGATCCATTCCCCGGGAAATCTCTATGCGTTGATGAAGGAGTAGCGCTTGTCAGCAAGCAGAATGCCAGGCATAGGCTGAATGTTCCAGAGTGAAGGCAGGATTCCTGTTAAACAACGATCTGTCGCACTTCAATTACCGAGAGTCCATTCTCCAAGTCGCTGGAGATTGACTGTTCCAATGATGCACTTAGTCGAGTTGAGAGAAGACTGGGAAGAGGCGTTCTAAGTGGTGCCGCAAGAGTATCAAGGCTCGAATCAGGGCAAACGTCCTCATAAAAGCTTGAGAAGTATCTGACTCCGTACCCATCAACTCGAAAAAACGGTTCACCTTCCTCGGGCCACGCTTGAATACTGGCATGAAGGCTGGGTAAGCGAAAATCACATGTTTCAAGGATTTCAAAGTGGCCAGGATCAATCATAGTTACGTAGCCAGTGCGTTGATCCCTGCTGATACTTACCGCAAGAATCACCTCTTGCAAAGAGTGTTGCTTTAATGGATTGTAAATACTGGACCTTAACAGGCCGTCTTTCTTCTGGACCCATAGGAGCTTGGCGACAACGCTTCCCGGGAGCCGTCTTCGTAAAACCAGTGATGAACTTTCTTCAAGGCTACTTGGAAGGTCCCAGAGCTCAACCGCCGCTTCTGCTACCGAGGCATTATCCAGCACAAAACCCCCTGTCCCAATGACTAATGTGTCACCGCCGGGGTTAACTGCTGTTGCATGAGCATCGCCTGAAGTTTCCAGATATCCGCCTTCAAGTGTGCCTACTTTCCAGTAAGAAGCGTATCCATAGCCGCTTGCAAAGGCAGCCGTAGATTCTTTATTATTTCTGTTTGAGGATAGCGAGCATAAATTCTCTCCATAGGTAGGACCTGTGAACTTGCTTCGCGGTTTATAGAATTCTGGTCGAAACCAGGGCTCAATGGTTGCCGTCTTTTTGAAAATATCAATTAGATAGATTCCTGGACCGCGTTGCCGAAAAGTGCCTGGCACTGTCATTAAAACCAGATTGGTGCTCAATGGGTGGAGCTCTGCGCCCCACAGAGAACCTTTGGTTCCTTGTGGATCATCCGCAAAGACACCCTGATCACCCCCCAAATCAGCCTTGAAGTCAAACAGAAGATTTTTGTCCACTGGTGATGTGTCGCTTCGGGTGCTTTCAGCGCAAGCTGATCTGCAAGATCATACTTTTACTTCTCCATTCTATCTATGCTGTCTATTAGGGTTGCCTACTCAGTGTTCTTTGTCTGTTTTCAAGGCCCCTCGTGGGGCTTTGACAGAACCAGTCTGAGTCCAGGCCCCGGGCTTTGGCGCCCATTAGGCGCCGGTAGGCCCATCTAGCAGAAGCGATCGGCGGCGGTCGTCGGGCCTTGCCGGCCCTCGTCCTCGCGGAGCTGATCGCCCCATCCAGGGCCAGGCCGGCTAGGGCGCTGCTTGCCAAGGCCGCCTGAGCCGCTGGTTTCTGGGAGGGTTCCTCCCTGGGCAGCTGGCCATTGCTGGCTGCCCTTCCCCATCGCAAGGGGGCTCTGCCCCCCCCCTAGCCCCTAGGGCCGGCGGGCTTGCGGGCGTAGCTAGCTAGGTACAGCTCGCTGGCACTCATCGCCTGGAGGTTGGTGGCCTGGCCGTTGCCATCAAATTCGGCGATCACCGTTGCCGGCCCGAGGCCGCCCCGCTGGTTGAAGAGGAACCCCAGCACCGGGTGGGTGCGCAGGGTCTCCACATGGCTGGCGGCATCGAGGTTGCCGTGGTCCCCCAGCAGCACGTTGCCCTTGGAGTCGATCGGTTCGAGCACATCGCGGCCGTTGCTGCCCGTGGTGAGCCGAAACTCGGAGCCCACCTGCTTTTGGAAGATCTCAAAGAAGGAGCCCCGGTTATCGCCACCGGCGCGGCCATCGGCATCGAGGAACAACCGTTCCAGCAGTCGCTCCTTGCGCAGGTTCAGCACTTCCGCCTGGGCTTCGTCCCGTTCCTTGGCAGCAGCCCTGACCTTGCGTTGGGCGGCGGCCTCTAGTTGGCGTTCGCGGCTGGCCAGTTCCCGCTCCAGCTCCACTTTTTGGCGTTCGGCGTCCTGCAGCCGCTCGTATTCGTCGGGGTTGATCTTGGAGAACTCTTGCAGCTGACGTTTCAGCACCCGGATGTCGTGCTCGAGCTGGTTGGTCTTGCGCCGTTCCGCCTTAAGGGCTTCTGGCACCTCGGATCCCTTGGTCTCGGGGAGGTCAACCGGCAGATCGTCGTCGGACTCCAGGTCATCGTCCTGGTCACCAACCGGGTCGGTTCCGTCGAGGGGATCGGAGTCGGTGCTCTGGTCCTGGTTCTGCCATTGCTGCTGCTGGCAGTAGTCCTGCAGGGGATGCCTGGCTTGGGCATTGGCCATTTGGCCTTGGTCGTCCTGGCCAGCAGGGACAGTTGCGCCCAGGGCACTGAAGTTGAAAAAGCGGCTCATCGGTCCACCCATCACGGCTGTGGTTGCTGCAGGTCCCCCATCCGGGCTGGACCTACGGGGGCTATTGCCAGGGGAGGGAGCCGTCCGGCGTAGGTGCCCGGAAACAGGTGGGGGAAGCGAAGCTCAGCCTCAATACGCTTCCGCCCTAGGGATTGGCGGCAAATTGAGGGTGGTTCTGGAGTCCCCCTCG
Source organism: Pseudanabaena sp. UWO311 (assembly GCA_943370385.1). Lineage (GTDB taxonomy): Bacteria > Cyanobacteriota > Cyanobacteriia > PCC-6307 > Cyanobiaceae > BAIKAL-G1. The sequence goes on along the minus strand of CALRQT020000013.1, from coordinate 79,750 downwards.
GGGCCCAGCCATGGCCAGCGCTGCAAAGGCGTCTGGGGTGTTGACGCAGTGGCTGGAACTACAACATGACCGAGTAGCCGAGGCAGCCTGCAAGTCGTTGGCAAATAGTGAGGAGGGTGAGGAGTTTGCTACGAACTGGGACGAGGCCCAGCAAAACCTGGCGAAGGGTGCTGTGGCGAGCGTCGACAACCTGGTCTAGTGGGTCAGCTCGGAACTGGAAGGCTTCAACGACAAGCCGGGGCACTTGCTGGTGCTGCTAAAGCGTGGGTGCAAGGTGTCGGCTTACCAGGCGCCTGCTGACGCTCTTAGGTGAGGAATTCCAGCAACTACCGAACTACCTGGCAAAAGTTGCTAGCGTTTACTTTAATCTTTCAATTCAGTTAGGGACACACTTGGTAACCAACTGACCGGAAATATCGTCTACCTCTTGAGAGCATGTCACGCCACCTTGAGATCCAGGCATTCTTAAATCAGGAGGCAACGATTGCTGTTGCTGGGGGATCACATAGCCCGGTTGATATTGAATGGATGGCTGAACTTGCGATTGGCTGAAAATACCATTCAAGAAAGCCCGAAAAAGCACCCACAGCGGCAACGCAAAGCATAAAACCAACCAAAAAGTGAGCCGCGAATTGGAAGGGATCTTCTCTTGCTGCTTTTGATTTTCTTTTGTTTGCTCTTCTTCGATGTCTTTACTCACTTTGAATAAACAAAACGTTGTACAGCGTATTCTATGCCTGTTGCGTTCGTTTTACTCCTGAACCATCAACTGGATCCCGTCGCCTCAGTCCGCCTCCCACAGCTCCAACCCCAACCCCGCCAAAGCACAGCACCGTCTCAAGCAAGACGAAGCGGCAGTCTCGAATGCCAGATCTTTTGGACCAAAACCACCCCCAGCTAATTCCCCCTCAAAACTCCGCCAACCCACCCACCCCCCGCTGGGGCGGCAGCAACACCCAGCCCCCAAGCGGCAGCTGATCGCCTGGTTCAACCTGGGGCACCAGCAAAGGGAGGCCCACTGCCAACGCATCCGCCACACCGATCGCCGGCAGCTGGATCACCACACCTGCCGGCAAGGGCGCAGACGCCGGGTAACGGGCTAGCTGGGGGTTGATCAGGCGCAGGGCACTGACTGTTTCCTGCTGGCGGCTCGCCAGGTTGGCGAGGGTGTCGCCCTCGGCCACCAAGTAGGGGATCGACTGCATCAAGGCCGGGTTGTCCTGGCGCAGGGATCCTGCGCTGGTGCCGTACCTTCCCGCCAGCCGATAGAGCGAATCACCTTTGGCCGTTGCAATGGTCTTGAGGTCCTGCAGCTCCGGGTTCACCTGCCGCAGGGCATCTGTGGTGGTGCCATAGCGGGCCGCCAGCACCGCCAAGCTGTCGCCGGGGCCGATCACTTGCACCCGGTTGGGCTTGATCGCCACCGTGATCGCTTCCCCCAACTCCGCCTGCAGCAACGCCCCAATCCCGCCCGGGCCATAGGCCGCCCCCACCAGCAGCAGCGACACTCCCGCCAGCACGGCCCGGGGTTGGTCCGGCAACGACCCCGGTATCGTCAGGCCGCCCAGATCGCCAAACCAGCAGAGACCTTCTGCCGGCACCTCGATCGTTGAGCGCCGGCCGGTTAGCGGTTGTTCCAAAACCGCCCGCAGGCCTGGCTCCTGCCAGGGCAGTTCCTTCGCCAACCAGTCCCAGGGCTCCGTTGTCCTTGCCGGGAGCACGGCCGCCCGACACAGGTAGCCCTCACACAGGATGTCGCCGGTATCGATCCCCGGGCCGTTATCGCGGCTGGAGATCAGATCCACCTGCTTCAAGGAGACCTCCCAGGCCTGGCGTGCGATTGGCTTTGCGGTCACGGCGCCCGGGTAATCGAGCTGGCGCAGCAGCAACCGGGCGTTAGCCACGCTCTGTAGGGCTGGGGTCGCCATCAGCTGCGCTCTAGCCGGCCCTGGAACCGGGGCGGAGCCTGGGGTTGCCATACCCGCAGTCCCGGCAGCACCAGCAGCAAGGCCTCCACTTGCTGGCGCCGTTGGGCCGCCAGGCTCGGACCTTGGCTTTCCGGCAGGACGTACTCAGTTGCGACCTCCTCGATCAGCAGCTCGGTGGCGAACTCGATCACATCCAGCTTCCGCTTGGGCAGCTCGGCTGGCACGGGGCTGGCGGCCCCCTTGCGGCTGGTCTTGATCACCACCGGTTCAGCCACCGGGGTGCTGGCCAGTTCCTGGTCGATCGTGGCGATCCGCTCCAAGCACCCCACGGCCACGGCGACGCCTGCCGGGTAGTCCCGCTCCAGCTCCGCCATCGCTCTCCCGATCGCCCCAATGGCGGCAACCGTCACCGGAATGCCCAGAGCGGAGCGAACCGCCTCCAGGTCGCCGGCTCGCCAGCTGCTCGCAGCTCCTGTGCTCATGGCAATGCCCCTTGACCCACCGGGTTCACTTGGCCGGGTGCCGCGCTGATCGCCAGTTGCTGGCGCAGTTCGTCGCGGCTGATGACGCCCCGGGCCTCCAGCTCCAGCCATTCGGCCACGCTCGGCTGGGGACGCACCGGTGGCGTCATCGGGGTCACGCTCAGCGAGATCCCAGCCCCTGGCGCCAACGCCTCGCCGCTCTGGCGGCACCAATGGCCCAAGAGCGACGAAAAGATCGAGCTCTTCTGGGTGGCCAGTGATTGCAGCAAGGCATAGGCCTGGCCGGCACACAGCGAAATCTCGCTGTCGCTGCGGCCCGCCCCCCGGTTCTGGGTCGGCACCAACGCGTCGCGGTGCATGGTTTCATCCAGCAACGTCAGATAGGCCCGGTGCTCCGCCAGGGACTGGGCCCGGATCTCCTTCCATTGGAAATCGGCTCCCTCGGGTAGGTCCATGAAGGTGCTGGTCGAAAGCGTCAGCTGTTCCGGCTGGCGTCCGGCGCCGTCCTCATCGCGCTGGTAGCCGAACTGGTCCACCAGGCCGGTGCGTACCCCCACGGGCAGGGCGCAGCGGCTGAGTAAATCCTCGTAGTCGCTTTTGAGCTGGTAGTGGTTGAGGTACTGGTTGGCCAGGCCCAGGTGGGGCAGGTCGCCCTCGCCAAAGGCCGCCCCATCGGCGGCGTACCAAACCGCTGGCAGCAGCTGCTGGCCTGGCAGAACCAACGGCCGGCCGATTCGTTCGGCCCGGTAGCCGGCGGGTTCCGTTTGGCTGGGCACGGCGCGGTAGCTCCTGAACTCCAAGCCCCCGGGTTGCAGCAGGGCCTCCCGGTAGATCCAGTCCTCCGGGGACTCGGGCTGCTCAAGAGGCGAGCCCGGGCCCAGCAGGTGGACGGCCACACCTCCTGGCAGCTGGGGGTCGGGTCCCTTGGCTTGGGCCTGGCCTTGAGTGCAGCGCTCCCGCCAGCGGATCCGTTGCGGCAGGCCGTCGCCATTGGCCAGCTGCCAATCCAAGCAATCCCGCCGGGGCACCAACGCCAGCCTGGGCAAGGACAGCCGATCACCCCGCCGGATCGCCTCTTGCCGTTGGCCTTCTGACGGCCAGCGGTGCTCCGCCGGCAACACCAGCACCAAGGCGCCGCCATCTCGCAGCACCAACAGGTCGGCCAAAAACAAGAACACGCCCAGGTCCGTCCCGAGGCCATCCACATCGCTGAGCACCCCCGCCAGGGAGCCCGGGAGGTCGCGCCACTGCACCGAGGCCAGCATCCCGGCGTAGGTGCGCAGGGCATCGCGGAAAAAGCCGCTGGGCCGGGCATTGGCTAGCCGCTGCCGGTAGGCGGCCTCTGGCTCCTTGCTGCCCTGGGGCAGGTACAGGCCTCGCCGCGACTGGCCACCCGTGCCATCGAGCAGGTTCCAGCAGTCGGCCACAAGCTGCAGCCGGTCCTGCAGTGCCACCAAGGTCGGGTGGGGCTGCCAGGGCAATGCCCCGGGGCCGCCACCTTGGATGCGCTGCTCTGCCGCCTGGGCCTGCAGCTCGTCAGGACTCAACGCCCGCCAGCGGTTGCGGCGGCGTGGGCGACTCGGACTGCTGCGCGGCAACGGTGCTTGGGTGGCTGGGGGCTATTGCCAGGGTGGGGCAGGCGTTAGCTGCTTTGAAGCACAGGCACCAGGGATCGTCTAGTCGATGAACGCGCTAGACAGGCCTTGGCTTATCAGCACAGTCCTTTCGGGCCGGGAGGCCGCTTAGATCACCATGGGCTTCTGCCAGACGGGAGCATTAGCTTGAAACCAAGAGGATGCCCTTGCAGTTGTGTATCCAGGAGAACAGCAGGCCGCAAGAATTGTGACCAGAAGAGCCGATGCCCATTAGATTCAGGACTGAGCCCTATAGTAAGCCATTGACCTTGTTCTATGCCAACATGCCCCACTGGGAGTGACAAGGGCTACTAGGCTCTACCGTTCTGTGCTATTAAAAGAGATATCTTCTGCGGTCCGCGTATCAACCCATGAAGCCAGTGGAAGCATCCGAAAAGGGATGCCCGCAAAGAACATTTGCAATGCCAAAAGTCATGCATCCGCAGTTTATATGGCAAGCAGTGGGCTGTCTACAGCCTCTACGAACCGCCCACTCAGTGCAGGACGGAGCCGCATGAACCTTGTCCGAAGGGCTGGAAGCCATGTCGATGGTTATTATGCGACGGTGTTCTTTGTTGACAGCACTGCAATAAAGGTCTTTAAGCGTCAAGGCGACGTAACTCCGAATCACGTAGGTGATGTATTTTTAGCCAAGTTAATGCATATCAGCATTCTGCTACCAGAAGCGAAATTTGCCAGTACACAAAGCACTTTATTGGCGCAAAGGCGGTATGCAAGATTGAGGACGAAAGTGGTAGCAATATCTCTCATGAGTACCATCCTGAATTTGCCTATGAAATGGTGCGGATGACCGGGGAATCCATTAAGATTGGAGATCTAGATTCCAAGTTTGCTCAGCATATTCAGAGTCTCTTTCGAGATGCTGGAGTCAGGCACATGAGCGATTGCTCAGTTTTCCTAGATCAAGCCGGGGCACTGGCGAATGTGATTGATTTTGCAATGCAGGAGTATGAACTGGAGCATGAATCCCACTAACACGGTCATGCACTTGACCCGCCACCATACATTTAGTGTGCCCTCTGATGGTCTTTTCCTGTCCCTCTCTGTGGGCAGGTGATGGCCAGCCTTAGGACTCACTAACAATGCACGCTGGGAGGCGTCAATGGCTATACAACTTCAGTGGGTCAAAATCGAAAACTTCAAGTCAATTGTTTCTTGTACTCTTCCTCTAAGCTCTTACACCCCCCCCTCATTGGCTACAACAATTCGGGAAAAAGCAACTCAATTACAGCGATTCAATGGTTGCTTCGCCGCTCACTTTTGCGAAGGTCTGACTTCCATGACCCGCTATTGCCTATTGAGGTAACTGCGTTAATAACCGGTATCAGCCCAGCGCACATCGGCGCCATGCATTCTGTGCAACAACGGCAGATAACCCCGTACATCACTGATGAGTCGATGAAGGTCAAGCGTGCGCAGGCTCCTACTGCCACAAAAGCAAGTGATATCGAATTCTACGTGTGGGACGAAACAGCGGCCACTTGGAACACGAATCCAACAGGAATTGACAACGCACTTGGCGTCTTGCTACCAGAGCCAATTCGCATTGGTGCCATGGAAGACGCCGCCGAAGATGCTTCAAAAGCAAAGACATCCACAACTATCGGAAAGCTTTTGGCTGAATTCATTGCCCCTGTCAGGGCTGCGCATCATGCTGAACTCTCATACTTCTTGCAAGAGATTACCAGAAGGGTAGCCTCAAACGGCGATGTGCGCTTCGCCCAGCTGGTGTCAATCGAGGATCAGATCACCAGCAAAATCAATGATCTTTTCCCAGGGATTGGGGCGAAACTACATTTCCCCGTGCCGGAGCTCGAAGACCTGATTAAGGGCGGAACACTCCGGCTCCAAGAAGGTTCCGCAGCAGCCCGAGATTTTTCTTCCTACGGTCATGGGACGCAGCGCTCAGTTCAAATGGCACTCATTCGCCATCTTGCCGAGGTTCGGCGGGGACCTGCCCCGGCGCATGGCACAACATTGCTACTGATAGACGAACCCGAGCTATATTTACATCCATTTGCGGTCGAACAGGTACGTGCCGCACTAAAGTCACTTGGAAATAGTGGATACCAAGTCATCTTTTCCACGCATTCCGCGCAGTTGGTTCAAGCGTCTGATGCCCAATACGCATTGCTGATGCGTAAGGATACAGGGAGAGGTACTCACGCTAGACAACGACTCAGGGATGCAATTCAGACAGTAGTTCCGAACTCGACGCACCAAATGGAGCAACTCTTCACGCTCGGGAACTCCAGCTACGTGCTCTTCGCCGACAGAGTGCTGCTCACTGAGGGAAAAACCGAACTTCGACTGCTTCCTTCTATATTTCAGTCTCTCCGGTCTCGCAGCCTGGGTCAAGAGCGTTGTGCACTTGTAGCACAGAGCGGCGTAAACGATACAAAAAAATCCGTCGAGATTCTTGCGGCAATGGATATTCCTTGCAAGGCTGTCGTTGACCTAGATTACGCGTTCAACAACGCAGTTCGTGATGGGTACCTTGTCGCTACTGATCCAGACATCGCCGCGCTCAAGGTGGAGCTAGCCGCGCTAGCTGCCTCCAATCTCATTTCAGTCGGCACAAACGGATTACCTCAGAAGGGTCTAACCTTACCTTCTGAGGCGTTTGTATTGCTTGCTCAGCAGCCATCGGCGCAGACTTCTATTGCGTCTCTGAGTGCAAAATTTCTCACCCAGAATGTTTGGCTCTGGCCACTTGGCGATATTGAGGCCCACCTTGGGCTTGCTGAAAAAACAGAACGGGAATGGGCACGTTTCAATTCTGACCTTGAGGTTCGCGGCCTACATGCGTGCTGTCCAAACGCAGATTCTATTGAGCAAATGCTCACGTGGGCAATCGCGTGAGGGCTAACGTCGTTCAACGCGGACGCCAACACTGTCCATGGCTTCGCCATATTCATGGCCAGTGTTGGCGTCCTACGCGTTTCGCGTTCGGGCGCCGGCTAGCTTTAGCATTAGGCTTGCCAATTGCATTCAATTAATTACTTGATAGGGAGTAGCAATGTCATTTAAACCATTTCATGTTGGTACATGCGAGAATATTGCCAACAATGAAAGACCTTTGGCATTTAAACCTATTTCAGAAGCAACGCCTTTTGAACCATTCCTTATACAAGACCCGTTTGGACTAAGGAAGGCAGTGGTGCCTGTATTTAAGCGGGATATGAACGGTCACATATATGGGATGGGAACAGCTTTTCATGTCGATGGATGGGGAACATTCCTAACAGCAGATCATGTTATAGAGTTTGCAAGAGACATTCAAAGAACAGCATCGTCTTGGAAGGATATTTCGCAACATTCAAGCGGCGAACATCCTGCTTTATTTCTCGGCATGGGATTGATTTATGGCTCTATTATTATCCCTAAAGAGTCATTTGCTTTGGTCGCCTCCATAGCTACAATTTTGCAGGAAAGAATCGATCCAATGGCAAATCTGGTAGGCGTTGTAAGACCAGAACATGCAGTGGATTTATCCGTAATGAATGCTGAAATTGTACCTCATCCTCAAGTGCCTCCTCCTCATTTTATTCCTGTTCGAGCATCACGCTGGAAACCCTTGATCGGTGAAATAATTTTGGCTGTCGGTTTTCCTGAACTGGAATGTCAGCGATTAGAAAAGCATGAACAAGAGTTTTTATTAAGCGAAGGAATGTTTGGGGCTTATGGTCGCATCACAAAAATACACGCTAATGGAACAAATCGATCAAATCCTACCCCTGTTTTTGAAGTCGAATGCAATTGGCGTTCGGGAATGAGTGGAGGCCCAGTTTTTAATTCCTCTGGAGAAGTAGTTGGTCTTGTAAGTCGTTCATTGCCACCTGACAATGATTTGCCAGGTGTTGGTTGGGCAACATTTTTCGACTTGATACCGAACTTCAATGAGTTGGTACCAACATTGGATGCGTTAAATCCTAGATGGAGACGTGGCTGGGCTGTCTTGAAAAGCACGCCTGAGCATTGGCATCTAGAAGGATTTTTTAAGACTGAAGCCGAAGCTCATCACTTGGCAAAATTAATTAGTTCTGATTACCAAGTGAGATATGGTTCCAACTTGTTTGGTACTGACGATTTCGCGCCATAGGCTACTGTGGGCTTGCCAATCTCTAGCAAATATATCAACTAAGCCTAACCAAGTGATCCAACAGAGCTACGCTACTCTTCGCCCGTTGAACTTAGCTTCATGGCTCCAAAATATCAAACGCCACCACCCGCACTCTGCAGGCCAAGCAAATATCCCCCCAGCGCTCAGGGCTTATCCCCAACCTCCCCGGCACCTCCGCAGCCTCTACCCCCTGCCGCAGCAGCTTCTGCCCACTGGCAAAGAGATCCCGCCAGGTCGGCGGCACCTTGATCGCATAGCCGTGATCGCGCAGGTAATGGGTGATCTCGCCATTGGCAAAGGTGCGCCCATAGGGCCGGAACTGCCGACCGCCGCTGCCGTCAAAGCGCAGGGCAGCCTTGAGCAGCCCGATCATCGCCAGCTGGCGCAGGTCATCAAACGGATGGCTGGTGCGCCGGGCAAAGTTGCCGGCGATCTTGTCGGCCAGATCCCCATGGGCCAGGGCCAAGACATGGGCAGCGGCATGGGGATGGACGGGTCTTTGGCGACGGGGCCTTGGGTGGGTCGATTGTGTTTGCGGCTGAGACTGCGCACTGGGGCATGGCCGGGCGGGCGATGCCCCGGAGTGCTCCGCGGAACCGCAGCGAATGCCGGGGGTATGGCCCCGTTCCCTCTCGCCCCCGGGCCGATGGCAGGCCTCCACTTCCCCATCAGTTGCCAGTGCCAGCTGGTTCATCTCCATCAGCGCGATAGCAACAGCGGCATCGGCCCCTGCTTCAGGCCCAGGCCCCGCCAGTAACGGGCCTCCAGCCACAGGGCCCCATGGCCAAAGGCATCGACCAGGTCCTTGCTGCCCTTGGGGAAGCGCGGCAGTTCCTCCACCAACGGTGCGGCCCGGTGGTGAAAGCGCACCTGTCCCGCCTCCAGCAGCGGTGCCACCGCATGGGCCCGTGATTCCTTGCTGCCCCGGGCCGTGATCGGCAGTAGGCCTGGCACCTTGCGGCGCAGCAGCTGCAGCACCGCCGGCCCATTAGCGGCGTCCTCAATCAGCACCGCATCGGGCTTGAGGCCCTGTTGCTGGAGGGCCGCCATAGAAGCCAGAAGGAATTTCACCGTTTCCGGCAGGCCAAAGCGATGGCGGGCCGCCCAGAGCACCTCGATCTCCAGCTCCCTAACGGGAGAGGCGATGGGCCTGCCTTGGGGTTTCACCGGAGGGTTAGCCCTCTGGTCTCGCTGCGCCTCTGCCTTCGGATCGGGATGCAGTAGGCCCATCAGCACAAAGCCGCAGTGGTCGCTGTCTTCTTCCCCCTTGAACGACAAATCACAGCTCAGGATCAACGGGCCGTAGTGGCGTGGGCCCTGGCGTTCAAACGGCGGCCGGATCCAGGCCCTTAGGAAGATCGAGCCCGCTGCCGGGGAGGGTCGCTGCTGGTACAGGGCCTGCCACCAGTAGGAGCCCAGGCGGGCCCGGATCTTGAGCAGCTCCCCCAGGGGGAACCGTTCCGGGCAAAGGGCCTCGCCCGGCTTGCGCAAATCCGGCACCAGGGTGCAGGTGGTGGGGAAAGTTGGCCGATCCTCTGGCGGTTCAGCAATCGCCGGTAGATCCAGCACCTGCCAGTGCTGGGGCGCCTCGCCACGCTCCTGCTCCATCAGCCAGGCCACCACGTCCTGGTGGTCCCAGCGGGTCAGCACGATCACCTGGGCCGACAGGTTCGGCACCAGTACCCCCTTGTCGTCCTCCACTTCAGCCGGTTCGGCCCGGGTCAGCCACACCGAGCGCAGCCAGTCGATCAGCCGCTCCCGTTGCAATGCCGATTTGGCATCTTCTGGGCCCTTGTAGGGGTCGTCAATGATTCCCAGGCTGTAGCCCTTGCCGGTGAATGGGCCCCTGACGCCCGCCGCGATGCAGCCGCCCCGCTGGGGGGTGAGCCAGTTGCCGACGGCTGCGGAGTCCTTGGACAGCAAGTTGCCGGTGAGCCGGTAGTAATGCCTCGCCTCCCGGGAGTGGGCATAGGCCAGCTCGGCTGAGTAACTAGCAATGGCCGCAAACAGCTGGGGGTGGCGCTGGATGAAGTAGGCCGGAAACAGCTTGGACACCAGCAGCGATTTGCCCAACCGCGGCGGGCAGGTCACGATCAGCCGGCCCAGCTCGCCATCGGCCACGGCCTGCAGCCGTTCGATCAGCAGTTCCGCCCAGCGGTGGAAGCCATAGCGGGGGAACGCCTCGCGGATGAACTCCCGCAGGGTTTGGGGGGCGGCAGGGGTGTCACAATCAGCCGGATCCCGGTAGGCCAGTAGGCCCGGGTCGGCCCAGGGGTCTACAGCCTTGAGGAAGGGCTCTTGGTGGCTTTGGTGAGCAGCAACGGGAGCCATGACTACCTGGCCTCCGGAGCCTTGAGCGGTGCCCGCAGGATCCCGCCGATCTCGGCAATCACCCGGAAGGCACCCACTGCAGCAGAAAACTGCTCGGCGTCCATGGCGCGGCGGGCGCAGTCATTGAGGGCAAAGATCTGTTCGGCCTGGTGTCGCAGCCGGTCGGTGATCAATTCCTCCACCATTCGCTGGCGGGCCAAGTTGAAATAACGGTTGATCGTTTGGGTATTTCTTACCCCCCAGCTTTCACGAGCTTTCTCGTAAACCTGCGCCAGCGGACGACGCTGGGCAATCCATAGCTGAGCCTCAGCAATCCGCCGCTCCACCTCAAGCCTGGAGGGCCTCGGTGGCAACTGGAAACTGGTCCCTTGGAGCCGGCGCGGTGGGTTGGCATTGCCAATCGGCCGGGCCGGATCGGTCGGCTCATACAGGGGGTTGCCGTTCTCGTCTTCTGCGCTGGCCGCTGCGCGCAGCTCCTCCACCGGATCGCTCGCGGCCTTGCTGGGGTGGGCGCGCTGCGGCATCGCTTTAGAAGGGCAGGGCCGGGGCGCTGGGGGGCCGGATCGTCCAGAAGGGTTTGCCCCGCTTCTCCGTCGCGCTGCCCTGCTGGATCGCGGCCTCCTTGGCGGCCTTGAGCTGGCGCTCGAGCTGCCCCACCGCCTCCGGGTAGTCGTAGCTCAAGCGCCCGGCGCTATGGGAGAACGCCCAGTCGTTGTGCGAAAAAGCCGGATCCAGCTGGCCGGCGGCCATCGCCGCGCTGAGGGACTCCAGCAGCGCTTCCAGCTGCTGCTCCAGCCGTTTGTGTTCGGCCTTGAGGGCCGTGATCTGATCAAGCAACCGCTCGATGGCGTCATCACCCGCCAGCGGGGCGGGGGCAATGGCCACCGCAGCGGGGGTGCCAGCTGCCGCGTTACCGGCCACGGCAGAAGCCGGGGCGGTGTCAGTGGCCGTTGGAGCAGCAGCAGGGGCAAGAGCCATCACCATCGTCGCGAGATCGTTGGGCCACTAGGACCAGGGCCAGCAGAGCAGAGCTGGGCCTCAAATAAACTCTATGGGCTTGTTAGTGAGAGCCGCAAGCACAAGGGCTGTTAATTTCTAATCACGCCTACCAGCCTTCAAAACGGCCTTTGGCTCAGGCAGTAGGGGCTCCAGGCCGCCGCCCAGGCCGCCAGGCACTGCTCCCGGCTGTAGAAGCGGCTGGCCGTTGCCGCACCTGGCTTGCTCCAGAGCGTCTGGCCCAGCTCATAGAAATTCCCATAGCCCGCCTCAAGGACCATGTAGCCCCCCAGCTGGGCGGTGGTGGAATAGGGCCGGCCGTGGGCCGAGAGGGTCTTGAGGTCGTACAGCACCCGCACCTCACGGCCCTGGCGTTCGCTCAAGGCCGCTGAACGGTAGGCGCCATCAAAGGCCCCGGCGATGTTGCGCTCCAGGCAGCAGCTCAGCCGTTCGCTGGCGATCACCTGCACCTCGTCCCAGAGCGGCAGCTGCAGCAGCGGCAGGATCCAGTCCCGGTAGCGGTACTGGCCCGGCAGGTCCCAGCCCTCCAGCAGGGCCTCGTTTGCGCCCTTGCCCTCCCGGAAGCGGGCTTGGCAGTAGCGCTCCAGTGCCGCATGCACGATCACGCCGCGGGGTTCCCAGATCGCCCGCTTGGCGGCGATCGCCCGTTTGGCCGTCGCGCTCATCCCATGGGCCAGCACGCCGGTGATCGACACCGGGAACAGGTGCTCCCCCAGCCAGTAGCGGTGCGAGGCCTCCTCCCGCCATAGGCCGGGAACCGGTTCCAGCCAGGGACTGGTCAGCATCGCCGTTCCCCCCTGCAACGGCAGATAACAAAGGCCGTCACAGCCCAGATCCCATCTGGCAGCAGCGATCTGGGCCCCTCCTCCTTTAATAACCATTTACTTTTATATAGAAGCTTTAGCAAGCAAGAAAAGACGAGAAGGGGTATCTCTTGATCTCTATAGGGGTGGCTATGGCCGGCCAGCACCGTTACGCGGTTGCAGGTGACCTCAACCCTTTGGCTGCAATCGTTTTGCTGATAACTGGCGCTTTTTGAGGCGCCGATGGCGTATCGCATCGCGGCTCAAAACGAGCTGAACGGGATCGCCACCGCCCGGGTCACCATCCCCGCGCCGCAGAAGCGCACCGGCGCGTGGCGCTGCGCCCCAGGCAGGCGGGAGAGCACCAACGGCCAACTATTCACCCAGGCGGTATCGGCAAGGATTTGCTCTATCGCCTTAGCGGTGTTGCTGACCAGCAGCCGCTCCGGCTCGACCCGCAGGCCATGGCGGGCCAGGGTTTGGGAGGCCAGCTCGGCGCCGATCTCCAGGTCATGGGCCTGGTGGGCTGCCAGCTCCACCAGTTCGCCGATCGTGCGAGTCAGCGGCTTGTCGTTGGTTTCCACCCGCAGCGGCCGCTGCAGGATCGTCTCCAGGCAGCGCCGTTCATCCGCTGACTCGCAGCTCTGGCTGTAGCTCTCCCAGTCGTGGGAGGCGATGCAAAGCTCCGCCTCCGCCTCCGTCGGGGCGACATCACTCAGCAACGACCAGGCCCCAGCCAGCAGGGTGCCGTACTGGTCCCCCAGGCGCTGGGAATCGAAATGCCGCGCCGCGGCGCGGCTGAATACCGCAGCGGCCTGACGGATCATCGGGATCATCTCCACGGTGCGGGCGATCAGGCGCCGGCCCAGCTCCGGGGTGATCTGGCGCTCCAGGTCCCGATCCAACGCCGCCCAATGGGCTTCCCGCTCCTGCTTGGCGATGTCGCCGGGGCTACGCAGGCTTAGCTGGGCAAAGCGGCCCTGGTCCGCTCCTTGCTTGAGGGCGGTGGCGATCGAGCTGAGCAGGAACATCGAGCGCACCCGATAGCGGCTCACGTCCCCGCTAGGCGAGCCCTTGAGCATCGCCGCGCTGCTCTCGCTGCTGGCCACCCGGGCCAGCGAGAGGATGGCCTGAATGCGCTGCTGGTCGCCCTTTTCGTTGCTTTCCGCCTCGTCGAACACCACCGGCATGGCGTCGCTGCAAATCGTCTGGCGCAGCCCCGCTTCTGTCGTCGCGCCACTCACCACCAGGGCGAAATCCCCGACCAAGGGCACCACGTAGCGATCGAGGATCGCGCTCTTGCCCGTTCCCGCCCCAGCGGTGAGCCAGAGGTGGGGCCGCCAGGGCAGGGCACCACAGATCGGGGCCAGCACCACCCAGCCCACGAGCAGGGTGCCGGAGGCCGGCACGTCCCAGCGGAAGCGGTTGGCGATCCCCACAATCGCCGCCGCCTCAGCCACCGACAGCGCTTTGACGCACCCGGGCCCTTCCAGGTGCCTGAGGCGTTGGTAAATGTGCCGCGAGCGGAAGGGTTCGGTGATCGGATGCTCCCCCTCTGGAGTCACCAGCCGATCGCCCAGGTGCAGCACGCTCCGGCCGTCATCCCACCAGGCCCCACGGCCGCGGATGCGCTCGGGGGCAAAGATGCCGATCGCAGCGGAGCGCTCGTGCAGGTCACTGGCAACCGCGGCCCAGTTCACGCCGGTGCGGCTGGGGTAGAGGGTTTCCCAGTAGCGCAGCGGTGCCAGGGCCACCAACTGGGTGGCGGTGTGGGACGAACGGCCCAACCGCAGGATCTGGCCAGTGCTGCTCGGCTGGTAAAAGCAGGCCTCGCTGTCGTAGCCGAGGCACTGGAACGGAGCCGCCCCGGAGAGATCGGCCGCCATGGGGCTTGAGCTGTTGGCGGTGGTTTGCCCATCCGAGGCCTGCGCTTTCGGGCCAGCCGCCTCGGGGGCCGTCGCCCTGGGGTCATCGGCTTCGCTTCGCTTGGCTCCGGCACTGGGCAACTGGGTTGCAGCTGCTGATTTGGCTTCTTCCGCTGGCAGCACGGGCCTGGCCCATTGCCGCAGGTGCTCGGCCGCCTCAGCCGTGCTCCAGTCGGCATCGGCCAGATCCCAGCCCTGGGGCAGCTCCGCTGCCGGCTCCACCAGCTGCAACTCGCAGCCCAGTTCCGCCAACAGGGTTGCCAGCCGCGCCATCGCCTTGCGGCCCGGAGCATCGGCATCGGGCCAGAGGGTCACCGAACGCCCCGCCAAAGGACGCCAATCGGTCTTCTCGATCGAGTTAGTGCCGTTTGCCCAGCTGATCACCACCAACTCAGGGAACAGCAGGGCAGCGGCATCTGCCGTCGCCTCCCCTTCCACCACCAGCACGGCGGCCTCGGGCCGCTGGCCCAGGGCCGGCAGCCCGTAGAGGGGCCGAGGTGCCGGCCACTCGCAGGCAAAGGGATCGCGGCGGCTAGGCCGGTGCCAGGCGCCATCCAGCCACACCCGATGCAAAAAGGCCTTGCGGCCCCCCTGGCCCAGGCAGAGGCGCTGCACCCAGAACAGCTGGGCACCACCCCCATCGCGGTAGCACCACTGGGCGATTGCCCCCTGGTCCAGGGCCGGCGGTGGGGCCTCAGCTGGTGGGATCTCCGGTTGCCGCCAGGGCCTGCTGCCGTGGCCGGGTAGGCCGCCCGGCAGGCCGCTCACTACCCCTGGACCTGCAGCTGAACCTTCAGTTGAACGTGCCGCTGGCAGGGCAGCTGGCAATGGGTAAGACACAGGCTGGGGACGATGCCGCTGCTGTTCTTCTGGGTTTGGCGCCAGCTCCAAGTAGCGCTCCACCGCCTCACAGGCCTGGCGGTAGCTCCAGCGCCGCAGCCGCATCAACAAATCGATCCCCGTGCCGCCACCCCCCAGCTGGTCCTTGCCGCCGCACTGGTTGCAGAACCAGGAGCCGCTGCTCTGGAGGTCATCAAAGCGGTAGCGATCTCGCCCGCCGCAAAGCGGGCAGGGTTGGTGGCGGTTGCTCAGCTGCTCTGGGCTGAGGGCAGCGAGCACCGCAAGGATTTCTTTCCAGCGGCCCTGGGCCGCCGTGATCCCATCAATAGCCATGAGCTGTCCTCCGTTCAGGGATTGGGCTGGACTGAGTCCCAGGCGGCCCCGGGCCGGGCGCTGCTTGGGCCCTGCTCCGCCGCGATCGCGGCATCGATCACCTGGCGCAGCACCGCCGAACGGCTGAGGGCGCCATGGAGGCGGCGCTGCTCAAGCCAGGCCAGCTGCGCCTCTGTGATCGAGATGCTCAGGGGAGATGCAAACGAGGCCATGCAAACCAGGAACTTGGAGCCCAGCCTAAGCACAGCCCGCAAGGCTTGTTAGCTTACGCTGATCACATGCCGGCTTTGTAGTGCCATGGGCGGTGTCGTCTTGGGTAGTTCCGTCGTGCGGCGCGACTACCAGCTGCAGCTGCTCACAGGTCTCCGAGCGGCCCTCAAAACCCACCGGAGGGTCTGCGCCGTCATGCCCACCGGCGCTGGCAAGGGCCAGGTCATCGGCGCCATCGCCCAAGGTGCCGTCGCCAAGGGCCGGCGAGTGTTGGTCCTGGCCCACCGCTGTGAGTTGATCGACCAGCTCAGCGGCACCCTCCAGGCCTGGGGCCTAGAGCCCGACTTGATCGCCCCCGGCAACCCATTCGAGGGCCGCCAGGTGGCGGTCGGTTCGGTGCAGACCGTCGCCCGCCGGCTCGAGCAGCTCCAGGCGCCGGATTTGATCATTCAGGACGAGGCCCACCACCTAGTGGCGGGGAACCTCTGGGGCCAGGTCATCGGCGCCTGGCCCAGCGCCCACCTGATCGGCACCACCGCCACCCCCGAACGCCTTGATGGCAAAGGCCTGGGCGTTGAGGCGGGTGGTTTCTTTGAGGCCTTGGTCCTGGGACCCTCAGCGGCCGAGCTGGTGGAGCAGGGCTGGCTGGCCCGGCCCCAGGTCTATTCCTGGCCCCTCAACCAAGCCAGCCAGGGGCAAAGCCCCAAAGGGCAAGGCCCCTTGAGCCAAGGCGAGTTCGACCTGCAAGCCGCCGCAGTGGTCTTTGGCGATCGGGCCGCCATCGGTGATGCCATCTCCCATTACCGGCGCCGGCTGCACCCGGCCACCGCGATCGTCTTTTGCTGCACCACCGCCCATGCCGAGCAACTGGCCGGCGCCTTCCGATCCGCTGGTTTCCGCGCTGCTGCGGTCTGTGGCACCACCCCAGCAGCGCTGCGGCGCCGCCTGATCGCCGGCCTAGGAACCGGCGAAGTGGAGGTGCTCACGAGCTGCATGCTCATTTCCGAGGGCACCGATATCCCCTCAGTTGGCGGCGCGATCCTGCTGCGCCCCACCGCCAGCTTGAGCCTCTACCTGCAGATGGTCGGCCGGGCCCTGCGTCCTGCCCCTGGGAAGGCTGGGGCCGTGATCCTCGATCACGTCGGCAATGCCCATCGCCACGGCCTACCCACCGAGGAGCGAACCTGGACCCTGGCCGGCCGCCGCCGCCGCCAGGGGGTCGCGATACCCATCAAGGACTGCCCCCAATGTTTTTGCAGCTGCCCCAGCGCTACCCAGCTCTGCCCCGATTGCGGCCACCTTTTTCTTAAGGACGAGCGCGATGAGCAGCGCCGAGGGCTCCAGCAGCTCGAGGGCGAATTGGCCCTTTTCTCTGGCGCCGCCCGCCACCGGCCCAAGCCGAGCCAGTCCCACCAGCAACGGCCTCGCCCCCAGTCGCCCTCCGCCGGTTGCCGAAGCCTGGAGGAGCTCCTAAAGCGCGAACAGGAACGGGGCTACAAACCCGGCTGGGCCCGCCATGTCTGGGCTGCAAGGCAGCGCAACGCTTAGGGGCTGGGGTCATCCCGCAACGCCCGCATCGTCTCCACACCGTTGCAGGCCTGCTCAGGCAGGGAAGCCCGCAGGGCCGCCAGCTGGGGCAGCAGATCGCCCACGCTGCGGCACGGCACCAACTCGGCGATCGCCTTGCCGCGGCGGGTGATCACCACGGTTTCACCGGCCTCCACCGCGTCCAGCAGGCTCGAGAACTGGGCCTTGGCCTGCGCCACCGTCACCTGCACCATGGCCCTTGGCCATCAAGGTGATCCCATCTTGTTCGGGCTCGCAAAGAAGGAAGGCCCCAGAGCAAGTTGTACACCCAGTACGGCCAGTCGCTCCCGCCCTTGGCAGGGCGTTGGCCCAACCCACGTATTCGCAGCCAGGCCAGAACGGCGAATACAAGGCAGGTATTCGCAAAACAGCCAATACCGGCAGGCCTGCCTGCCGCAAGCCCTGCCACTGCTTGCAGCCAGTTAGCCCTAAAACGCCAGCCGTGCCGTGCCGGTGAGCATGTATTGAATCGGCTCTCGGCCCCGCCGGGGTAGGGCTTCTACCGCACCGGCGGCCATCAGTTGCTGCAGCGTCTGGGAGACCGCCGATTGGCTAACGCCCCAAAGCGTCTTGAGTTCGGCCTGGGTCTCCAGCCCTTCTGGATCAAGGCTGCCCCAAGCCTGCAAACGCTCCCAGGCCGTTGGCCCCAGCTGGTCCGCCAGCTCCCGCTGATTGCGTTGCCGCAATACGAGCAGCAGGTCATCCATGCCGACGGGCGCCGCGCCTTCACGGCTTGCGGCACTGGTCAAGCCCAATAGGGCCGTCATGCCGTCCTCCAACGCCTTAAGCATTCCCCGCAGATCACCGCGAAAGAGTTGGTAAAGCCGCTCGACCACGGTGTTATCCACCGGGTTGCGCCAGGGTTGCCTTGGCTCCAGCTGCAGGGCGGCGTAGCGATTGGTCAACAGCTGCTGCACGTCTTCCAGGGCCAGAGGCAGAAGCTGCTGCGGCTCACTAAAGACCGAGCGGATCTGGGTGTGGGTCTGCACCACCGTCCGCACCGCATCGGTGGTGCCCACCACGATCAGGTGCAGGCCATCTAGGAGTAAGGCCTGATCGCGAATGCTGCGCAACAAATCGGCCGCCCGGCCGGCGTCGGCCTCGCTGAGGTTCTCCAGGTTGTTGAGATGCAGCACCAGGCCCTGGGCCCCCTGCCCCTGCCCGTAGGCCAGCAGGTCCCGCAGCACCCGCGGGCCATCCAGCACCAGGGCGCTGGGTGGCGTCGAGACACTTTCGCTTTGGCTGCCGCCGGCGCCAAAGCCAAAGGCCGACGCCGTAAAGCCCCCACCCCGCAGTCGAAAACTGCGCACCAGCTGCTGGGCGGCCTCCACCGCTGGCCCGGCTGCGCTGGGACAACTGGAAAGCACCGCGTCGTAGGCACCACTGAGCAGCCGGCCGAGCAGGTCTTCTGGACTACCTTCGCTGCCCAGGGAGATGATCTCCGCTGATGTCCAGTAGCCCGCCGCCTGGGCGTCGGCTTTCACCGCCTGCACCAGGGTGGTTTTGCCAATGCCGGGCCGCCCGGCCAGGGCCTGCCTGGAGCTGCGGCTGCTGCCGATGGTGGTGAGCAGCAACTGCCGCTCCCGCTGCCGGCCCACAAACAGACGCAGCGGCGTCGCTTCGGTGTCTGAGCGCAGCGTGGCCTGGAAGAAGGGGGAGGAGCGCAGGTTGTAGAGCCCCCAGAGGTTCGGTAGCGCCATCACTTGAGCGATTAGCCGTGCGACCAGTTCAGCCAATACTGCCCATGTATTCGCCAAACAGCCAATACCTGCCACTCCCTGTCGTCCCGCCCCCAGTCGCCATCAGCCTGCTGCCGCAGCCTTGAGCAGCTCCTCCAACGCGAGCCGGAACGGGGGCTACAAACCCGGCTGGGTCCGCCATGTCTGGGTGGCTCGGCAGCGCAACGCTTATGGGCTGGCAGGGCGAGCAGTCGCCAGCGGCGTTAGCGTTGACAGCATTGCTAGCAGCGCCAGCAGTCGTCCTCCATGGCCACCCTCACCATCCGCAACCTCGACGAGAGCACCAAGGCCCAGCTCCGCGTGCAGGCCGCCCGCCACGGCCGCTCGATGGAGGAGGAGGCCCGCACAATTCTTCGGGCCGCCATCGCAGCTGGGGAGCCCGCCCCTAACGGCAAGGGCCTAGGCAGTCGCATCCATGACCATTTCGCCCGGCTCGGCGGGGTGGAGCTGGACCTGCCGGAGCGTTCCTCCCTGCCAACCCCAGCCCAGTTCGAACACGAAACCAACCTGGAACCCTGAGGCAGATCGATTCCCAAGCGGAGCCGTCCCGGTGATTTTGCTCGACACCAATGTGATCTCGGAGCTGATGCGTCTGGTGCCCGAGCCCAAGGTGCTGGCCTGGGCCGATGGCCTTGATCCAGAGGCGGTGGCGATCACGGCCATGAACGAGGCCGAAATCCTGCACGGCCTAGCCCGGCTCCCAGCTGGCCGGCGTCAGCAACAACTCCAGCAGAGCTGGGATGCCCTGGCGGCCGAGCTATTTGCTGGCCGGATCTGGCCCTTCACCAGCGACGCAGCCCACTGGTACGCCGAATTACTGCGGCGCCGCGAAGTGCTGGCCCGGCCGATGGCGACTGCCGATGCGGTGATCGCAGCCACGGCCCTGGCCCACGGGGTGCCCCTGGCCACACGGGACATCCACGACTTCGCCGAGATCGGCCTGGAGTTGATCAATCCCTGGAGCTTGACCTGAGCCGCTTCCCTTGCAAGGTGATCCCATCTTGACCAGGCTCGCAGGGGTGGTCCAGCAGCAGGCCCAAGGGGCAAGCCCAGGACAGACAAGCCGAGCCGACCCAAAAGACACCAAACGCCGTAGCTTTGGGCAACGGATGTACGCACACACCATGAAGACGGAGCGGCTGGCCCTGCGGGTGTCGGATGCCTTCCTAGAAGGCCTCGATCAGCTGGCAGAAGCCGAGGGGCTCAGCAGGGCGGAGGTGGTGAGGCGGGCTGTGGCCCTCCTCGCCTTCGCCAAGAAGGAAAAGCAAGAGGGCCGCAGCATGGGGTTCTTCGTGGAGGAAGGCGGCCTGCCCCGGATCAAGGAAGTCGTGACCCTGTGAACCAGCTGCCTGACCCCCAATCCCTGGTCGAGCTAGCCGACACCTTCGAGCGGCTGCAGGGGCGCCGCAGCGATCCAGCAGAACATGCACACCGTCGTGGGCTTGAGAGGGTCGTCCTTCGCCTAGGAGGTATCTCCGTACTGGCTCTACTAGCGGTCTGCAGTTGGGTGGCAGTGGACCTGCAGGGGCGATACAGCGCCGAACAGCGACAGCAAGGACTCCAAGGACTTGGCAGCATGGCTGCCGCATTGGTTGGAGCCGTGGCCGGCTACTCGGCGCGTCATCAGAACTGAGGGGCATCGGGCAACCACCAGTCCCCTGCAGGGTGCCAGGACTCGCTCAAGCTCCCGTGCCAGGTCGAGGGTTTTCAGCAGCCCTCCCGTTGAACACTGATCGAGTAGAGGCAACAAGCTGACCTGGGCACGCCATGCCCGGGCGGCCCGGCAGCGCAGCATGGCCCAACACGGTACGCTTTGACGTACGGGCAGCAGGAAACCCATGGCCACCGTCTCAGCCACGGAAGCCCGCAAGCGGCTCTACGCCCTGATCGATGAGGTGGGGCAGTCCCACGAGCCGCTCCAGATCACCGGCAAGCGGGGCAATGCCGTCCTGCTTTCAGAAGACGACTGGCGCGCCATCCAGGAAACCCTGCACCTGGTCTCGATCCCCGGCATGCGCGAGTCGATCCTGGATGGCATGGCGACCGATGTCTCCGACCTCAGCACCGAACCGGGCTGGTGAGCTGGACGATTCTGTTCACCGAGCAGGCTCAAAAAGACGCCCGCAAGCTCGCGTCCGCATCGCCTGCCCTCAAGCAGAACGCCCAGGCCCTTCTTGAGCTTTTGGCCAACGACCCCTATGTCCAACCGCCGCCCTACGAGGCCCTAGTCGGAAAGCTGCGCGGGGGCTGCTCCCGCCGCATCACCATCCAGCACCGCCTCGTCTACCAGGTGCTGGAGGAGGAGCGCATCGTGAAAGTCCTGCGTCTCTGGAGCCACTACGAGTAGGAGCAACCGGCTCAGGTCCTGTGCAATTAGCAGCCAGGCCAGATCGGCGAATACAAGGCAGGTATTCGCAAAACAGCGAATACATGGCCATCGCTGACGCCCGCCCCCGCTGGCAATAGGGGCCATGGCCTCCTCCATGGGCGAACACGAGATCCAGCAGCGCATCCGCCTGGCCTGCGGCCACGGCCCAGTGCGCTTGTGGCGCAACAACAGCGGCGCCCTGGTCGACCAGCAAGGCCGGCTAGTGCGCTTTGGGTTGGCCAAGGGCAGCAGCGACCTGATCGGCCTGCGCTCGCTTGAGATCACCCCAGATCTGGTCGGCCAGCGCATCGCCCAGTTCGTTGCCCTGGAGATCAAGACCGCCCGCGGTGTCGTCAGCCCGGAGCAGCGGGCCTTTCTGCAGCTCGTTGAGCAGTTGGGCGGCCTGGCGGCCATCTGCCGCTCCGTCGAGGCGGCCGAGCAGGCCCTGGAGCTGGCAACCTGGCCAGCCAGGGACCCGCTGCCGCAGATCCCCTAATGGACCGGGCCGACCTACGGCAGCGGCTCTACCGGTTGAGCCGGGCCCACCCGGGCGACCATCCCTACAGCCTGGCTTTGAGAGTGCAGGTGGAAACAGGCCAAATCATCACAGGCAAGCTGGCCAAGCAGCTCCTCTCTCCGCTCGGCCCTGAACGGCCCTGACGGGCCTAGACCAGTCAGGCTCTGGCTAGCTACAGCAAGCTTGGCTTAGAATCGGCCCATTAACTCAGGATTAACCCGGTGGCGATCACCTACGCCCAACTGCTGGAGCGCCAGGAGGCCAACCGCACCGGCTTTGGCCGCATGCTGCTCAACTGGCGCCGCCGCAATGGCTGGACCCAGTACACCGCCTGCAGCTGGGCCGACGAGGCCGGTTTTGACACGATCTCCTACGGCAACCTCTCGGTGATCGAGCAGGGCAAGGCCGGTGAGCTGCGCCAAAAGGCCTTCTGGCAGCTGGCCGAGCTCAACCGCCGCATCGCCGAACAGGAGTGGGGAGCGGTCAAAACCCAGGCGATTAAGCAAAAACTTGAGGGCGCCATTCCCTTGGGCGATGGCGACTGCCCGGTCTGGACCGCCCTGGAGCTTTGGGCTTGCTACTGCGGCCTGCGGGAGGTGCCAGCGGCCTTCCTCAACACACCCCCACCCACGATCGGCCAGCGCAAGGCCACCGAGCTCTCGGCCAAGTGGCGCCAGCAGCTGCGCCGGGTAGTCGAGGAATGGCAGCTCGATCCCAGCGAGGCGATCACAACCCTGGCGGCCGTCGCCAGCGAGGAGCACCGCAAACGCTTCTATGCCGTTCTCACCGGCTTTGGCGACTACAAGCCCGAGGAGCTCGCGCCGCTCTGGATCGAGGCCGACCACTACCTGCCCAAGCGCTGGCTGGATCAGTGGGAGGACAGCAACCGCCAGCGGCGCCAGCCCGGCGGCAGCAAGGGCAAGAAACCCATGGCGCCGCCATAGACATCAGGGCTGAGGCCCGCTGGCCAACCACGAACAGAGCAAGCAACTAGGAATTAACAGTCCCTACTAGTGCTCCTTTGCTTTAGGAGTTCTAAGCTTTCGATCAGCGGGCAACCGCCCGATCGCAATCGCCATGGACTCCACAGCCCGGCCCTCCGGGGCCAGCCCGGCGGCAGTTGTCCCCGTCACCACTGCTGCGCCAGGCCACCCGGGAGGCGCATCCCAGCAGGCACCTCTGGTGCCGCCAATCCAGAACCCCCAGGGGCCCGAGCAACAACTCACCTGGGCCCTAGCCCGTTTCCAGGCCGAGGTCACCGCCATCCCCACAAGCGACCTCGGCGCAGTCGCGGCAGCGGCCAAGCCGGCCCTGCGCCAGGGCATCGGCTGGTCCGCCCGCCTCGGCGAACAACACGGCCGCCCCAGGCTCCAGGTCACGGTTCGGCATGCATCCGGCGCCGAACTCAGCAGCGAGACCTGGGCGAGCGAGCCCAGCGACCTGGCCAGCATGACCGGCCTAATGCTGGCCCTACTGCTGGGGATTCCCGTGGCAGAGGTGCCTTGGGCTGTAGAGCCCAGTGACGCTGAAAGCGACGCTGCCACCAGCAAGCCTGCTGGCGAACCTGTTGGTGAGCAGGCCCAGCTGGCGCCTCCTGTTCAGCAGGCGAGCCCAGACCAGCAGCACCAGCCGATTGAGCCGGGGCCTGCCCCAGGCAGCCCCAATGCAGGCGCCACGCCGGATTCAGGCCTTGAGCCCCTGAGCCCTGATGAGATCGGCGATTACCACCGCCGGATCCTGGCCCTGCCCCAAAGCACCCGCCGCGAGCTCACCACCGCCTTCCGCGAGCACTTCTTGGTGCCGCGCAATGCCCGCTCGATCGGTGATCGCATCAGCCAGCGCCAACACGGCCGCTTCCTGGAGCACTTCCTTACCGAGGCCCAAAACCCAGCCCAAGGCCAGAACCCAGCCCCAATGCAGAACACCGCCCCGGTGCCGCCGCTCCCATGAGCGATTGCCCAAGCCCTAGGCCACTCCGCCGCTAAGGCGAGCAACCCTGCTGCCAGCCGCTCACCAGATCCCTTGCACCGCGTTAACCCATGGCTAAGGACATCTTTCGCACCCCCCTCGCTGCAGTGCGCTGGGCCCACCTGATCACCCCTCGCCACCAGCTCGATAGGGCCAAACCCATGGCCTGGACCTGCGATCTGCTGCTGCCAAGCAACGACCAGCAGGCCCAATCCTTCCTGCTAGCGATGGAGGACCAGTTCATTGCCCTACACGGCAGCCGCAAACGCCGCGCCGAAAAGGGCTTCCCCTGGAAGGCCGATAAGGAGCGGCCCAGTGAGATCACCGTGCTGCGCTTCAAGGTGCCGCAATTTCTGAGGCGCGATGGCTCCCTGTCCGAGGGGCCGCGCATCGTCGATGCCAAAAAGCAGCCCTGGACTGGCGCTGCCATCGGCAATGGCTCCAAGTTGATTGTCGCCTTTGACACCTACGACTGGGATGGAGAGAACGGCTGCGGCATGACCTTCCAGCCCCGTGCCGTTCAGGTGGTTGATTACATCCCCTATGAGCAGCTCGATCCCACCGACAGCTTTGAGCAGGTCGAGGGCTACAGCGCGCCCCCGGCAGATGTTGTCGCTAGCCAGGCCAACGGCCCAGCCCCTAACCAGGCCCCTGGCAATCCAACCCCAACTTGGTCCGCCGCTAGCGACAGCGACGACCAGGAGGTCCCCTTCTGATGGCAACCGATCGCCCAAGCCCAGGCCCCGGCACCTGGAGGGGCGCCACCTCTCACCGGCCCGGCCCCCAGCTGCCTCGTTTTTGCAACAGCCGCCGGCCCACCGTCCTGGTCGCCCTCACCAGCCTCTCCAACCTCCAGCGCCTGCTGTTGCTGGTGCTCCTCTGCCAGCTCGGCACCGCCCTGCTGGTGATTGCCAGGCCCCTATTGCCATCGCTAACCGCAGCTTCTGCGACGGCCACCAAGGCAACCCCCAAGCTCGACCGCTCTCATGCCGATTCCGCATCGGGGACTGCCGCGGGGGTTGCTCCTGTCAAACCGCTGCCGGCTCGCTGAACAAACCATCGGCAACTGCAAACCCACCAACCCCAGTCCTCTCTATGGAGTCCCAGTCCCTGGTCGTCCGGTCCTGGAACGACACCCCCATCTCACGCCGCACTAGCGATGGCTACATCAATGCCACGGCGATGTGCAAAGCAAATAAGAAGCGCTGGTCTGATTACCGCGAGTCAGACCGCTGCCAGACCTATCTAGGCGCCCTGTCCCAAACAACGGAAATTCCGGTGTTTGACCTGATTGAGTCCCGCCAGGGCCAAGGCGGCGGATCCTGGGTCCATCCCCAGGTCGCAGTCGACCTGGCCCGCTGGATCAGTGCACCCTTTGCCGTCTGGATGGACGGCTGGTTCCTCGAAACCAGCCAGCAGGCACCAACCGCACCAGCGCCAATGTCCTCGCCAAGGCTCAGGGCAGCCGAACTGCTTACCCTGGTCGAGCGCAGCATCGGCCTATTCGAGCGGCTCGGTGGCCTCGATCAGCGCGATGAGCTCCTCTTTAAGGACTTCGTGCGGGGCAACTTGATCACCACAGGCGCCGGGCTGCTGCCAGCTGCCCCTATCGATGAGGAAATGACCCTCAGCGATGCCTGGTTGGAGGTGTTCCAGCAGGTGCTGCCCCGCAACCAGTACGGCTCAGTGGGAAAGCTGGTCGCGGCGACCTACCGCAAAGAGTTCCACCAGGAGCCACCGGTGCGCCAACAGTTCGTCGACGGCGCCCCCCGCCAGGTCAAGAGCTACCGCCGCATCTGGTTGCTGCTCACCCTCAAGCGCTTGCGCGATCAGCTGGCCGATCGCTGATACAAACCCCAACCCCAACCACACGCCAGCAGCTCCGGGTCAGAACCACCGCCGCTGGCACCCGTTCCACCGCTTTTCAGTGATGACTAGCAGCCTTTCCACCCATCTGCCCTTCCACTACGAGGGCGCTCAGATCCGGGTCCTCACCGATAGCCACGGCGACCCCTGGTTTGTCGCCACCGATGTCTGCAGCGTGCTGGAGATCGGGAATCCTCGTCAGGCCACGACCCGACTGGATGCCGACGAGAAGGGTGTCATTTCAACCGACACCCCTGGCGGTTTGCAGGTCGTGGCCACGGTAAATGAACCTGGTCTTTACACCTTGGTTCTCGGCAGCCGCAAGCCGGAGGCCAAGCGCTTCAAGCGCTGGATCACCCATGAGGTGCTGCCGGCGATCCGTCGCACCGGCAGTTATGCCGTGCCGAACCTCGCCTCCACGCAGCCGGGCTTGCCCTCAGACAAGCAGGACAGCGTCGGCGCCCTGTTGCTGATTGGTCAGGCCATCGCCCAGATCCCCGGCGTTAAACCCGGTATTGCCATGGCAGCAACGCTCACCTGCATTCAGGAGAACACTGGGCTGGCGACTGAAACCCTGCGGCGAGCCCTGCCAGCAGCGGAGGCCCCGATCTGCTCACATCGCGCCGCCTGGCGCACCTCCCGGTGCGACGCCACCGGGCTCGGGCGCCAGCTGGGCATGGCAGCCCGGGTGATGAACCAGCACCTAGCGGCCTGCGGTCTGCAGGTCCGCAACGCCCGCGATGAATGGGAGCTGACCGAACGGGGCCAGGAGTGGGCCGAGGCCTTGCCCTACTGCCGCCATGGCCATAGCGGCTACCAGATCCTCTGGAACCCAGCCGTGCTCGACATCGTGCGGGGGCACGGCTGATGGATAGCCCAGCTCCCGCACCATCCGGGCGTCATCGGGTTTGGGTCACCACCGCCGAGGCCTGCACCGAACTGGGCATGAGCCGCGAAACCCTGCGACAGCTGCGTCTCCGCGGGGTGCTCACGCCCGGCAAGCACTACCGCCGTTGGGGCTGCACCCAGGGGAAAGGGCCCCTGCAGTGGCACCTCGAGAACGTCGAGGCGACCATCACTGGCTGGAGCCGGCGGCATCTGCAGCACTGAACGCCACAAAACGGGCGTAGAGTCACGTCTCTACAGGTGGCCGTGAACGGCCAAGGGCGTTCCTTGACACAGTCCAAGCCTCAAGGTCGTTCAGCTGACGCCAGCCAGCACTTCCCGCAGGCGATCCGCCGCTGGGGAAACAGCCTGGCGGTCAGGCTCCCGGCCGATTGCCTGCGTCAGGCGGGGCTGCAAGAAGGGGATGAGATCGACATCGTCGTTGGCCCTGACGGCCGCCTGAGCCTGGAGCCTCTGCGCAGGTTGGATCGCGCGGCCCTGGCCACTGATCTGCGCCAGCTGCAAGCCACCATGCCCCTCACCCCTGCGGTGATCGAGGACTGCCGCGCCGGTGAGCGCTGGTGACGAAGGCTTCGTGGGGTGGCCCATCGATGATCTATCTCGACACCAGCGTGGTGGTAGCCCTGCTGACACCAGAGGAACGGAGCCCCCTCGCACTCGACTGGTTTGGGCAATGCCGTGACTCCTTGATCAGCAGCGATTGGCTGATCACCGAGACCCACAGCGCCCTGGGCCTCAAGCAGCGCCACCATGGCCTCAGCACCCAGGCTCGTCAGGCCGCCGGAGAACAGTTCGAGCGGCTCCTGCAGGGCGGTGTGGAGCTGCGCCCCCTCGATCGTGGCCGCTTCCGGCAGGCGGCCGAACTGCTGCAGGATCCAGCCCTCGGCCTGCGGGCCGGTGATGCCCTGCATCTGGCGGTGGCGCTCCACAGTCGTTGCACCCAGCTGGCCAGCTTCGATGGGCGGATGCAGCAAGCCGCTACTGCCCTGGGCTTGAGTCCGGCACTGGCCTAGGTCACCAATCCATGGCCGGAGCTTGACTTCACCGTCGAATCCCAATGTGCCCAGGCTCAGCAGCTGGGCATGGGCTAGAGAGTTGAAATCAAGGTATAACCCATCGCTCGATACCCACGCAGTCGCCGCTCCCACATTCGCTGCAGCACTGGATGGCCGAGATCAAGCCAATCGATGATACGCGCGGTGGTCTTACCGGTCTGCTGACGGTGCAGGCGGCCCGCGTATTGCTGCACAGTTCCCTTCCACGACACGGGCATCGCCAGCAGCAGCGTGTCGAGTGGTGGATGGTCGAACCCTTCACCCACCAGACGGCCGGTGGCTAGCACGATGCGGGCCGACTCCGGCGGCAGGGCCTCCAGCGCGGTCAGGGTGGCGCTGCGCTGCCTTGCGCTCAGGCGGCCATGCAGCAGGAACAGGTTCGCTACCTGCCCAGCTAGAGCAGCAGCGATCGCCGTGATGTGGTCGGTGCGCTCACTCAGCAGCAGCAGTTTTCGGCCTTCTTGCCAGGCCTTCAGCGCCTCGACCACAATCCGATCCGTGCGCTGTTGATCCTCCGCCAGCCTGCGCATCAGCGGCTGAATCGGTAGATCGGGAGGCAGACCGCTGAGCTCATGGGTGCGACTCACCAGTTCCAGGGTCTGGGGCGCGCCGGCGGGCCGCTCGGCAGTGTGCCGGATGGGTCCGCATTGCATGAACAGGATCGGCTGCAGGCCGTCGCGGCGCACCGGGGTGGCCGACAACCCCAGCACATATCGGGCCTTCACTTGCCGGAGGATGGCCTCAAACGAGGCGGCAGCGATGTGGTGGCATTCATCGATGATCACCTGGCCGTAGCTCTCCACCACGGGATTCACCTCCCCTTTGCGCACCAGCGACTGCATCACGGCGATGTCGAGCTGGCCGGTGGCTTTGGTCTTACCCCCACCGATGGAACCGATCGCCTCTGGCGGGACGTCCAGGAAAGACTGCAGCCGCTCTTGCCACTGGCGCAGCAGTTCGGCCCGATGCACTAACACCAGGGTGTTCACTCCACGGCGCGCCAGGATCGCCGCCGCCACCACCGTTTTCCCGAAGGCTGTCGGCGCCTGCAACACGCCGATGTCGTGGCGCAGCATCGCCGCCACCGCCGCCTCCTGGTCATCCCGCAGCTGACCCGCGAATGCCAGCTCCAGTGGTGAACCGTTTTGGCGATCATCCACCAGCTCCCAGCCGATCCCCTGCTCCTGCAGCAGGGCCTGCAACGACTCCAGGCAGCCGCGCGGCAGGGCGATGTGCTGGGGGAAGTTCTCGGCGCAGCCAATCACCCGCGGCTTGTCCCACACCGACAGACGCATCGCCTGAGCTTTGTAGAAGGCGGGGTTCGCAAACGCAGCCAGGCGGATCAAACGATTGAGCAGCGGCTGAGGCAGCTCCGAGCGCTCCACGTAGAGGCGATCGGCCAGGGTGAGGTTGAGCGAGGCGGGTAAGGGCCCACTGATTTTTGAGTCCGGCGGAGGTGCCTGCCATGGCGTCGCCAGATCCTCATCATCGATGAAGCGCAGATCCAGAGGATGGGCTCCGCCGGTGGCGCCCTGGATCACGGTCTGCAGCGCGGCCACGGGCAGACGCTGCAACGAGGCCAGATAGGCCCACTGATCGGGATAGGGCTTCAGGTCGTGATCGACGAACACGCTGCAACCCCGCTGACGGGGATCCTTCTGCAGCGGCAAGGCGATCAGGTTGCCGAAACCGCCCTTGGGCATGGTGTCCTGGTTGGGGAAGAGTCGGTCGTAGGAGCTGAGCGTCAGCTGGCGTGATGCATTGCAGGTGTGGCTGATCAGGGCCGCCCCCAGCAAGCGAGCCTCCCGCGCCGGTACGGCCTCCCCGAAGAACAGCCACACATGGGCGCCCTCGCCGGAGCGCGAGATCTCCAGCGCTGCCGGCACCCCAAGCTCCCGGCAGGAGCGCCAGAAAGCACGGGCGTCGTCGCGCCAATCCTGCTCGTCGAAGTCGACGGCCAGGAGATGGCAGTAGTCGTCTTCCAGCAGAGGGTAGAGGCCGAGGGTGTGGTCACCGGCCAGATGGCCATAGATCGCCGCGTCGCTGAGAGGTAGTAGCTGCCGGTGGCTGCAGTCGCGGCAGGCCACCCTTGGCTTCTCGCAGATTCCTGGTCGCCACTCATTGGCGCAGGCCGGCGCATAGCCGGAGCGCCCGCTGCTGTTGCTCTGCCAGCGCAAGGCATAGACGTCGTCACGGCCGCGGAACAGACGCCGGAACAGCGCCACCTTCTCCTGGGCCGAGCGCGGCTCGCTGCCTGTGATCTCGTCCGATGCGAGCGGCCGTGGTGATGGGGCCGGTCCGCTGGAGCGCCAGGCCACGCCGTGAGCCTCCAATAGGGCGATCAGCCGGGCGTTCTCGCGGCGCAACTGATCCAGCTCACTGGGTCCGGAGTCAGCCATGGGGTGTGGACCTCAGCGCTGGTCAGCCTGGTGATAAGCAGCATTGCGGTCCCGCTTGCCCACCGCCAGGACAAGCACCAGCACCTGCTGATCCCGCACCTCATAGATCAGACGGAATCCAGCGGCACGGAGCTTGATCTTGTAGCGGTTGGTGGATCCCCGCAGTTTGCTGGCTGGGATCCGGGGCTCGATCAGACGTTCGGCCAGCTTTTTCTTGAACTGCTCCCGGATCCCGTCCGACAGCTTCTGCCACTCCCGTAGTGCCTGCGGGTGAAAGGCCAGATCAAAGGGCATCGAGGCTGACCCGCAGCGGCTCCTGCCCATCCGCCAGCCGGGCATCGGCGATGCGGCCCAGCTCCAGGTCTTCCACGAGATCCATCAGCTCCTCGTACGCCCGGGCCGGAACGCAGTAGAAGGCCGGCTCGTTGCGGTTGAGCACTGCAACCGCCATCCCTTCACCGGCAGCCACGGTGGCCATGGGGTTCTTCTTGTGTTCCGAGATGCTTACGGCGGTCTCGGTCAGCACGCGGTGCGCCATCAGCGGATCAGACCAGGTAGGAGTCTCAATCTAGGTCGTCAAACAGGTCGCTGAGCAGGTCTGATCTTATCCAAGATGAACCGAACGGATCAGGATCGCTCCGACTGCCGCCGGCGACACGGAACCAGACCGGCTCTTGGGGTGAGGGTTAGGCCACCTCTGCGGGAGCTCCAGGCTCCAGCCTGCGCGCTGCTTTGGCAAAGGCGTCATCCACGACGTCATCACCGCACCATCGGCTGTAGGCCGCGAGATGGGTTTCCACTGAGTGACCCATGGCAGCTGCTACCACCTTGGGCGGAAGTTCGCAGATGACATGGGCGCGGTGGGCATAGCCGTGCCTGCAGGAGTAGAGCACGAGCTTCTCGCCCTGCTCCTCATACTCTCGCCGGAGTTGTTGCCAGAGAGTCCGGCGACGCATGTAGGTGCCAAGGTCCTCAGCTCCATGGCCCGGCCGCATTGGTGGCATGAGCTCGGGTCGAAATGCTTTCTCAAGCTGCCAGCCCTGGGCCCAGGCATCGCAGGGCAACAGTCGCAGCATCCTGGATCGGGTGCGGCCACGGCTGGAAACCTTCTGGTAGGTCGTCCAGAGCTGCCCCTTCCGATTCTCCAGATGCTGCAGTTCCTCTGGCCTGAGGCCGTAGGCAGCCATCAGCTGAAATGCCAATCGCCAACGCGGATCAGGGATGGCTTCCACCAATCCAAGAACATGGCTGACATCAATGGGTGTGGTAATCCCTCGTTCATCACGCTTGCGGCCAACATAGTCAGAGAGATCAAGGGGCGGAGCCCAGGATGAGGGCAGGCGCTCTGAATCGATGCCCCAGCGCAAAAGCGCAGCTGTAAATTGAACTTGTAGCTGACGCCCACGCGATCCAGGCTTGTCCTTCCAGGACTCAATCACTGCCTGTAAAAGTTGCTTGGGTGAGATGGGTCGTTGCTTGCCTCCAACTGCATTCAGAATCAAAGCCATACGCCGCCAGTAGATCCCATCCCAGGTGCTCTGCTTGATCGCTCCGCTGCTAAGTTTATGCTGCTTGAAAGTTTCGATCAGCTGTTGCCAATTAATAGCTTCGCTGACCGTAGTACCGAGGGGACTTGTTTCGTCTGACGGGTTCCGTGCGTGTGTTTCGATGGCGAGATCAAGGGGCACGCCATCGCTGAAATCGGCATGGATGGCAAGCACTGCTGCATGGATGGCCTGCCGCTCTGATGCAGCCCAGGCCAATGCCAAGACCCGCTGCTGGCGTGCACCACCTGCGGCAGATGCGGAGACGTTGAGCAGAACCCGCCCCCGCATCTCCGAGACGGTCCAGCCACTACGAGGCCCCAGATCTGACGTGAGCGATAACCGCAAGGCCGCGATCCAGCCACGGTCCTTGGCTTGCCTGGCTGGTCGAGGGGCGGTGGCGGGCTTTGGCACGGCTCCAGAGAATCAGGCACGCACGACACCCCTTGCAAGAGAATCTGCAAGAGAATCGCCTTCTCAGCTTGGCACGCTCCGCCAGAGCCCGCCATCGACTGGCAGGGCAAAAGGCAGTAACAGCAATGGTTTTGGGCCTGCAAATCCAGTCATTGCAGCCGGTCTGAGGGACCCCTTTTCAAGGGCTTTGGGAGCACTAGGTCGCAGGTTCGAATCCTGTCGCCCCGATCTCAGTTATAGCAAGGGTTCTCGGGGTTCCGGGGACCCTTCATTTTTGGGCTTTTGGGGGCGTTTGAGCACAAAATGAGCACAAAACCGTTTCTCCGGGGGCTCCCAGGCGGTATTTCTGGCATCAGCCAGGGGCTAGGCGTCCCTTCCAGCCACCGAATGGGCCGAGGCAAGTCCTGGATCGCCGACAACCGTTCTCTCAATTGGGTTATTCCCCTTCATCAGGCCAATTCCAAGCGAAATCAGCTCTCGATGGGGCAGCCTCTCCACAGCAGGCCGCATGGGCGAGAAGCCCAGCCCAGCCCTTCAAATCAACAGATCCGTCGGCACTCCAGGCACCACCTCAGGTTCCTCGGCGTCCTGGTCATCCCCCAGCAACCAGCCCGGCTGGGGGTCCTGGTCTTGGCCCAGGCCCGCTTGGACGCCATCGAGGGCAATCACGCTCCCAGCGGCCGCTTCTGCCTCGGGGTCCCGGCCAAGGGCCTTGGCAGCCGCCAGCACTTCCGCCTTGCTCAAGGAGCTATCGAGCTTCTGGCCATAGGTCTTGCGGGCAAAGGCCAGCAGCTCCGCTTTGGTCATTCCGTCAAGATCGGCTGGCGCAGCAGGAGTGGGGGCATCGGCTGGCTCCAGCAGCTGCACCTGGAACGGCAGGCTGGCCAAAGAGCCAATCGCCGCCACCAGGGTTAGGTGACAGGCGACCTGGAGCAGGCGGGAATCAAGCGAAAAGACCATTTCTGTGGCATTGGCGTAGGTGAGATCGGTAGGCGAGATCGTCTCGCCGGTGGAGGCGGTGATCTTCAGGCTCATGGCGGGAGCAAAGCCGCTGCCCTGCAGCACGGCCCGATACGGCTTCTCAGCCAGGGCATGGAAAGGCCCCCCCAGCAGGGCCGTGATCACTGGGGCCACCAAGGGGCCACCGGCCTCCTGGCCAGGGGCAGGGCCAGCACCGGCCGGCTGCGGCCAATCCAGCCGCCAGCCCAACGCCAACCAGCCGGCCAGGTGCACCGGCCAGATCACCTGGAAGGTCTTTCCATCGCTGATCCGCAGCATCCCCTCGGGTTGGGCTTCAGGGGCCTCAGGCGGTAGCCAGGGGGAGAGGTTGGCTCCATCGATTCACTGCAAAGGTTGGGGAAAAGGGGAAGGGTTGGGGCTCAATTCAGGGCAGGGTCTGCCAACCGCATGGGGAGCAATCGCCCCCTCAATGGGTGAGGCTCACGTGGCCGCCCGGCGGCGTGGTGGGCGACACCGTGGCCCGGGCAAAAAACAAGCAGGGGGCCTTGCTGTTGGCCCCGTCTGTTCCAGCCAGCACCAAATTGGCCGGGTTGATCACCGTTTCGATCAATCCACCCACCGCTGGAATGACCACCGTGGCGGCATTCACAAAAGTGCCGGTGCTGCCGTCCTTGAGCAGGGGCGCCAGGGCCAACACCACCGTGATCGGACTGCCTGCCCCTGGGTGGGATGTGACCAGGGTGACCTGCTCGGCCGCATCAAGGGGCGTTGTGAGCCGCACCACCTCATTGCTCAGGCGCGTGCGCTCGAGCGGATCGGTGGCGGTGCTGTTGATCCAGCCCACCAAGGTGGTGAGGGCATCAAGGCGCCTATTCGCCAGGGGAGCCATGGGGTTGTCCTCGTGAAAAGGGGGAAGTTGTGCGTGAAAGGGTGAAAATTGCTTTAAGGCCTGGGCCTGGGCCTGGGCCCTTGGCCTTAAGCCACGGCCGGACCGATGTTGTACAGCCGCGCTGCGGCCTTGTCGTCGCAAACGGCAAAGCCCACGTACCAATCCACCCGGGTGCGAAACACCGGGGCGTCTTGCACTTCGCCGAAATCCCGCACCGATATCCCATAGCGACCTTCAAACGGGCCTTGAAGGCCAGTCATCAGCTCATCGCCAAAGCTGCAGCAGTAAAACGAAGTCGTCTTACCGGCTTCGCCAAAACCGAGCACGTCCTGGCCATTGGCGTCCTGGTCCACCACCAGGATCTCCACGTCCTCAAACCAATGGCGGCCATCCATCACCTGGTAGAGCTCACCACCCACATCGCGGCAGGCGGCACTGATCTGACGCCTTCCGGCCTTGCTGGTGATCAGCACCTTCTCGCCGCCGTTGGCGTTCACCGCATCAACGAGTTGCTCGATGCGGGTCAACTTGACGGTGCCGCCGCCGTTATCGACGGTCTGCACCCCGCCTGGGACGAGCCGTTTGCTCAGGCCGTTAAAGGCCCTTGGATCGAAATTGGCATCGCCATTGAGGATCGCCGCCTCCAGGGTCAGCCGCATCGAGTGCACCTTTTGTTCGGTTTGCGATGCCCGGGCCTCTGTGCCGTTGAGGTCAACGATCGAGCGGTCTACATCCAGGTCGCCGCCAAATAGGTGCACGAACTCGGTTTCATTGGCCACCGCCCCGTAGTCCCGCCGGTAGCCTTCGTTCACCGCCCGAAAGCCAACCCGGGGAAGCTTCTTCTCCTTGGCGAACTTCAGGGCCCCACCGGTGAGGTTGCGGAACGGCAGCCGCCGGATCAGCTGGCCTTCTGAAAAGGTGCGGATCACGGCCAGCCGTTCCACCCGCGTCTCGTGTTTAGCCGCCTCGATCAATGTCAGGCCCATGCTCACCCCGGGGCCGGGCCCCAGCAACGTCCCCAGCTATTGCCACGGCCACAGCACGGCCGGGGGCCGTTTCGATTCAAGACACCTTGACATACGGCTCTGGGGACCCGGGCGGGAGCGTTCAAGGAATACAAACAGTGCGTGAAGAAGCAACCGCGCACTGCCACCACGCCGAAACAATCGTCATCAGACTGGAACTGACCGTGGCTGCGGCCAGGGGGTGTGACGGCACCAAAGTTACCGCTGGTACTAGATATCTCTATCCCACATCACTGAACTACATACCGGCCTAGCTAAGGTTGGGACCACACAGCCGCAACAATTTGCAGACGCAGAGTTAGAGTAATAGCTCAGTTCCTTTCCCTATCAACCTGTTTCGGGCTACGGAGCAAGGCGGAAGGTCAAGACACCACCTTGCGGATGCTCAATGCCGATTTGCTTCGCTACTGGATCGTAGAATCGACTGCCGCGCAGCTGATTACAATCAATCGAAAAGCTGAGAAACAAATCATCCAGGCGAAAACCAATGGCCTGGCTGCACGCAACACAGTAAAACCCCCTGCAACATAAGCCCGCCAGCCCATGCAAGCGATCACGATCAGTTTCTCCATCGCCGTACTCGTAGGCCTGACACTTGGACTGATCGTGTTGTGGCCCTCGCTACTGGTGCGGATGCTGCTCAAGCCTCTATTACCGGATGTAATTTTCTGTGGCGATGGCCAGCGCCGGGAACTAGCCCTCACGATCGACGACGGCCCCAGCCCAGGGGCAGATGGCCCGCCTCGAGGCGGCAGCATGGCCCTGCTCTCCCTACTGCGGGAGCTGGAGGTGCCAGCCACCCTTTTCGTCATTAGTAGCCACCTTGATCAGGGCGATTCTGCCTATATCGAGCGAGCCCTCTGCGAAGGCCATGGGATCGGCCACCATATGAACGAAGACAGCATCTCCGCCTGTCTTAGTGCCGCATCATTCCGCCTGGCCTTCGATCAGGCCGCCAACGAGCTCCAGCGCGCCGTTTCACCCCAGGAGATTCCCCTGCGCTGGTTCCGGCCTGGTGGAGGCTGGATACGACGTTCCATGCTTCGCACTGTCGCTGAACGGGGGTATCACCTTGTGTTGGGTTCGATCTTCCCGTGGGACACCTTTCAACCGCCGCTGCGTTGGATGCGCTGGTACGTGCTCACCAACGCCCATCCTGGCGCGATCCTGATCCTGCATGATCGGCCAGACACGTTGCCGGCAACGATGGCTTTATTGCGCCAAGTGGTGCCCGCTCTACGACGTCGTGGCTATCGCTTTGTCACCCTGGAACGCTTGCTTAACACCTAGGCCGCATGCACGTTTAAATCAACAATGGATTCCTAGCCTAAAAGCAAGTCTAATAATTGTGAATTCAAATCAAAAGTGCCTACAAGCTAGGCCAAACCTATTGTTTCTTAGATTGCACAGAAAGGATCGCCCTCGCAAATTTCGTTGGCTGCGCGTCTGGATGGCCCGTCGCAACCGACTCAATGATTTCTCTCGCCCTCGGTGAATCAAAACTTTCAAGCAGTGACAGCGCCCTAATGATCCGCGTCCACTCCTTCTTCGCGCCTTCATTCATGGGCCAAACGTTTAGCCTCTCCAACCTGGGTTCAGCCCACCAATTAGCACGACAAGTATTCTCAGTATCACCACCACAAAAGTTGAAAAAATGGCCGCCGACAGGAGTGACACGATTGATCTTGTCAAGCTTGATGACTTTGTAACGCTGGCGGATTGCCGACCGTGGATCATCAATTGACAGTCCCGAGAGCACATCAACAAGACGATGACGGGCGGGGTACGCTTGAACAGAATCGAGGGACAAAAGCTCTTCAAGGCCCATCGCTAGTCTTGGATCAAAATAGCTAAGCTGCTGATAGGCGACCCGCCATCTCTTATCGTCGTCGCTGCCTAGCTCCGTGATAGCGCCAAGAAGCTCCTGTTTTGTGATTTTCAGTGGCGACAATTTGGAGGCGAAGAAATCCGTTGTTAAATCTGGGCACTTAGACAGCTTCAAGACCGCTCTCGTAGAACTCGGTTCGCCACCCAGCAGGTCAGCCCACAGCTGAGCCAGGTGATGGGGCGACATCATGGCGCTGGTAGATTGCGCGTGGACAAGGTTTGCGGTTAACGTTAAAACCACTACTAATGTCAGCAACAGGTAGGCAAAAGTTCGGCGCATCATCGAGCTCCTAGCAGTTTTAGGCAAAACCTGTAGGCCCATGGGTTCCACAGCCAAATAATAACAGCCACGGCCTGACATGAGCTGCAGATACCAAGGAATCAAAGCATGTGGACAATCTAACTGCGCAATCGATTTTAGCAACATGCAATCCATGATGAGAATCGAGGTGCGGGCCCCAAACAACTTACTGGGATAGCGCGACTAATCTTCAGAGCTTAGGGACCAAACAGACGAAAGCAGAGCATGGAAATCGATCAGTGTCGCACTAAAATTTTCAAGCCCGATGAATCCATTGGCGCCGAAGATCTGTTGTCCTTTCTCCGGCAGATGAACGTCACGGGAATGGCATAAAGAGTGAAATCGGACTTTTAGGACTTCAAGAAGCCCAGCAAACCAGCACCCCCCCCGACGTTTACTCCCTGTGGGTGGGGCTGCGCGCAGGAGCCTTCATGGTGCATCTGGCCTCAAGGGCTGCGAATGGTCGTCTTGGTTGGGTGGTTTCCTTACGCCTCACTGGATGGGACCGGGCAGCCACGTGTATGTAGTGGCTTGGGTCCTGCCGAAAGTCACCCAGACCCCAATCCTTTCCTATTGGAACCTGCGCGCCGCTGACCCTGCTGATTTGGACGGTTCCTTTGGCTTCGGCTCAAACGCGGCCACGATCGTGCATTTGATTTGGCAGGGCTACGTCTAGTTGGCGATCGGGGTGGATGCCGTGCCTTGGGCGACCGATCTAGGGACCACAGGGACCACCGAACGTATGTCTGAATGTGACTCAACCTTGGCGCCTCCAGCCCGAATCGCCCTTCAGCACAGGGTTTTGCCCTGTTTGGCTCTAGCCACGCTGGAGGCCTGTGCTGACAGGACCTAGGGGGCCAACCATCCTGGCCCGCTAGTATTGACTCTTCCACCTATGGGTGGATAACCACTAGCTCCTGCTCGACTTAAATAGTTAGACATCATGTCAAAAGCTAAAAGTATTTCCTTCATTGACACCTCCCTTGCCGAGCTGTGGAGCCTCCAGCCTGGCTGGAGCCAGCAGGATGGGATTGGTTTAAACCTTGGCCTTGAGGCCAATCAGGCGGAGCCAGCATCAGGTATCACGGGCACACGGACCTATGTGGTGAGTCTGGATCGCGCTCCCTTGCCCAAAAACCTAGCGGCGACGGTTCGATCCCTGCTAGACGACGTCTCCGTGGAGCTGCAGCCACGCCAATTGTTTGACCAACTGGGCGCCTTCAGTGTCGACCTGGGCGACTCCCAGGCCGAGTCCCTGCGCCAGATACCCGGAATCCGCAGTGTCGAAGCGGATCGAGCGGTGCCGATGATGCCCCCGGTGACCGTTGAACCAGGCCAGTCCAGCCAGGACGAGGGCACCGTATCGCTGGCGTTCAAGAAACTTCTCTGGCAGAAGCCAGATCGAGCCGGGCAAGCCTTCAATTCAAGTTACAGCCTCGAAGACATCGGGCTTAATGCCACCACTTACGGTGACACAACTAGCGTTAGTGGCGAAACCCTTCCCTGGGGAGTCAAGGCTGTTTGGAATGGATTTGATGTCAGCAGCAAGGGCAATATCGGCATCGGGAGCACTGTTTTTGTCATCGATTCAGGGGTTCTAGACACCACTGGCGACTTAAATCTCAATAGCACTTGGTCCAAGAGCTTTATCGCCGGTGAAAGCGCTTACAGTGACGGCGTCGGCCACGGTACCCACGTCGCCGGAACCATTGCAGCCCTTGCTAACGGGAAAGGGGTCGTGGGCGTTGCCCCTGGTGCCCAGGTCGTTTCCCTCAAAGTCTTTGCCAATAGTGGTGGTGGTGCCACGATCACCACGATCATCGACGCGATTAACTACGCCGTGGGTGTGATCAACACCAACGGCCTGGACCGCTCGAAGGTGGTGATCAATATGAGCCTGGGTGGTGGTCTGAGCAGTGCGCTGAGCAATGCAATCATTAATGCTGCCAATCAGGGGATTCGTTTTGCGATCGCGGCTGGCAACAGCGGTCAGGATGTCGATGGTTTTTCACCGGCCAATGCCGGTGACCATCCCAATGTGTATACCGTTTCCGCAGTTGATTCAACCTACACAATGGCCAGCTGGTCCAACTGGGATCGGCTCGATGCCAGTGACCCGGTTGACGACATCGATCTGTCGGCACCAGGCGTAGGTGTGCTTTCTTATTTTCAGGGCGGTCAACTCGCCTATTTGAGTGGCACCTCGATGGCGGCGCCCCATGTGGCCGGTCTGTTGCTCACTGATGGCGTTAAAGCCGGCTCCCTGGTGACCCCTGTCGTGGCTGGCACGGCCGACCCGTTTGCCCTAGCAGCTACAGGTGTCATTCCAACCCCGCCAACCTTCTCGCTGCAGGCTCTAACGAGCATCAATGAAGGCGGGAGCCTCGCCATCGCAGTGACCACCACAAATATTGCTGCTGGAACGGTGCTCAGCCTGCAGTTTTCAGGCGGCGGCATCAGTGCTGGAGACTTTGCATCGGGGAGTCTCACGGCCTCGATCAGCATCGACGCCAGTGGCCGTGGCAGCTTCAGCACCACTGTGCTAGCCGACAACCTGATTGAAGGGAACGAAAGCTTGCTGGTATCCCTATTTCAAACCAATGCCCCCGATCAGCCAGTTGCCCAGGCCAGCATCAACCTGATCGATAGCCCGCTTCCCCCGGCAGCCGATCGGGTGCTCTGGGGAACCACTGGCTCCGACATCATCACCGGCAGCACTGGTAATGACCGAATCAGTGGAGTTCTGGCCAGTGGCACCTCTGCCAAGGCCATGGGGGCGAGTCAGATCGACGTGCTCACGGGCGGCTCCGGCGCTGATGTTTTCGTGTTGGGTGACAAACGGGGACTCTTCTATAACGACCGAATCAATGGCAACTTGGGCATCGGCGACTATGCCCGCATTCAGGATTTTACAAGTGGTGTTGACAAGATTCAACTCTTTAGCGCCAGCTACCTAACGTCAGCAAGCCAGGGCAACACCTCGCTTTACTGGGACCGCAATGGCAATGGCAAGTTAAACCTTACAGGCTCAAATCAGGATGAATTGATTGCGATCTTTACCAATAGCAGCCCCACATCAGCTGATGTCGTCTGGGCTTGATTGGATCGATCCGTTCACCCTGGGCTGCTTGTTCAGCCTCGTGACTTGATCGCCTTGAGCCACCACTTTTGCGAGGTGATGGCCCCTAGATCTTATTGGCCGCGGTGCGTGGCCACGGCATCGCGGTTCTCAATCGCTTCCGGACGCCACTCTGCGCCACTCTGTGCAGCGTCTCCGTCTTCTGCCGGGCCATGGGTCTGCGCCTTAGCCCCAGGCAGTAAAGACGCCATAACGCCGCATGGGGGCAGGTCTACTGCCTAAAAAACCAGGTGATC
Source organism: Pseudanabaena sp. UWO311 (assembly GCA_943370385.1). GTDB lineage: Bacteria > Cyanobacteriota > Cyanobacteriia > PCC-6307 > Cyanobiaceae > BAIKAL-G1. Next base: position 39,303 of record CALRQT020000013.1, on the reverse strand, counting down.
ATTAGGGTCCCCGCCTGCTATCGCCATGGCCGAGCCAATGGGCGTCGAGCGTTTTATCGATCGCTGGCAGAACTACCGCGCCCAACCCCAGCAGATTGCAGCGATCAAGCTCCTCCATGCAGCCATCGCTTCCCTAGAAGGAGGGCAGCAGATCCTGGATGGGCAGGCCCCCTGGGCAAGGGAATTCAGCAAGCAACCGACGCCGTTAAAGCCAAAACCACGTCCTGACACAAAAAGCGATGGCGATGGCGATGGAGCCGTCGCCCTGGCCCTGCCCTTCTTTGATCAAACCAACGATGGCCCCGATGGCTGGCGCCATTGCCAGTGCTCCTCGATCGCCATGAACTTGGCGTTTTTGCGGGTTCCAGGCATCAAGGACGACCTCGATTACCTCCAGGTCGTGCAGCGCCATGGCGACACCACCCAGCAGGCCGCCCATGCCGCTGCCCTGAAGGAACTCAAGGCCCCGGGGCGGTTCATCACCTCCTGCAGTGTGGAGCGGGCTAAAGCTGAACTAGATCAGGGCTTTGGCCTGGCCTTCGGGATCCTCCACCACGGCCCAGTCACGGCCCCGAATGGAGGCGGCCACTACATCGCCATTCGTGGGTATGACGCCAGCGGTTGGCTCGCCCATGACCCCTACGGCGAACTGGATCTCATTCACGGTGGCTGGGCCCGCCAAGGCCAGGGGGCCGGCCGGAACCAGCACTACTCCTTTACCAACACCAATCCCCGCTGGCTGCCGGAAGGTGCCAGCTCCGGTTGGGCCTGGATTTTCAGCCGTTGAATTCCATGGTGGTGTCCATCGCCCCAGGGGGCAATGGCCTCTCCTGGGTCCTTAGCGTCTACCTGGATGGCTGGCCCTGCCGTCGCTGGATCGCGTCTGATGGCATTGAATTTGCTCGGGAAGGCTGGATAGAGCAGCATGTCAACGCTGGGGCATGGAAGGGGGGCAAGGAGCCCTGGGCCTGCCGATCGCAATCAATTGGTGAGTAGCGGGGCTACAGAATCCCTAGGGGCTGCTAGCTCCCTAATGGTTCGTTGATAGGCCCCGTTGATAGTAAGGCCTTTAGGCATTGGGCGAAGTCAACTGATCAGCCCTATAAATTGATTACACCTTGAGTGCAGATAATCCATGTCGATGGCTCATCAGAGGTGGCCCAGGACCATCGGAATCGCACTGGTGTTCTGCATTGCCACGCTGCCGATCAGCGCAAATTCTGCAGTAATCCTCACGCTGGAGCGCACAAAAGACACCTATCGCAATGGCGATCCGGTATGGCTTCTCAAGCTCACGGATGGCCCCAACAAGCAGGTTGCCAGTTGGAAAGCAGCCTCAGGATCCAGCAATCGCCAACGGCTCGACCGCCGTTGGTCTCCTGGCAATGGCTCACCCCTACCTCCCGGCTCCTATCGCCTCGGTTCGCCAGAGCCCCATGGCCAGGACCTCTGGATTGACTTACAGCCGAAATTTGCCACCAGCCGTTCGGCCCTTGGCATTCACCATTGCTTTCCGGGCGTCGGTTGCATTTGTATTCCAGATCGCCAGGCCCTGAACAGCCTGGCAGCCGCAATCCGGCGTTGGCAGATCAAAAGCCTACAAGTGATCAACTAGACCCACAAGTCAGCCCATGCCATTTCCGTCTTGAGCACTTGGCTGGGCTCAAGACGGTTTCAGGGGGCGAACGGATACCGATTAGCTCACCAGGGGACCACCATCGAGGCGCCGGATCGCGACAACCCCGGGCCTGGGCGGCCTGCCGGGCACGCCAGAGGGCCAGTTGGAGCCGAGCGGTACCCAGCGCAGCTGCTCGAAGCGTTTGCCGTTGCGGTCCACTAGGGCGTGGGCCTGGCCTTCCACCTTCTTCCCCTGGCGCACCCCATGGCCCTCGCCGGGGTGCTGCACCGCCAGGAACAGGGTGCGGAACTCGTGATCGAAGCAGGGGCCACACAGCTCACACTCCACCGGACCAATGGCAAAGCAGAGGGCCTGGCCTGCCAATGCACCGGCTCGCGGCAGGAGCCAGCAGCTGTTGTTGCCGAACACGTCAAGGCCTTCCCCCCCCGGGTGGTCGGTCACCAGCCAGAGGTTGCCGGCTGGGTCGAAGGCCAGGTTGTCGGGATGGCTGAAACCGAGCCCGCCCTCCCAAGGCAGGCCGCCCAAGGCCACCATCCGCCAACGGAAGCCAGGTCCCCGGCCGGTGCCGCCATCGCTCAGGCGCATCACCCAGCCATGGGGCCAGAGGGCTTCGCCCTTGGGACCGCGGAAGATCGCCGGATCACTGCAGCCGCCCTCATCCCGGCCAGCTGCCGTGAAGGCGATCAGCAGGTCGCCGTTGGTTGGATCGATGTCGGTGTCCTCTGGTCGCGGGCAGGCGGTGGCACCGGCAGCGTTGGCGGCCAGGTGGGCATCGATCAGGATCGCCCCCTGCTGCCGCAGCTGCGCGTCCCCGTCATCGCCGCCTAAGGGGTAGAGATCCCCCAGGTTCCGGAAGCGACTGCCATAGGACTGCACTTCGGCATCGCTGTTGAGCGCTTCACTGCCGCTGCGCTTGCGGTCGCTATGGGGCAGCAGGGTTGGTTGCTGCAAGCCAAAGCGTTCGTAATGGCTGGGTTGTTGGGGCTGCACCACCGTGTCGACCTCCAGGGTGATCCAGGTGCCGCTGCCATCGGCGTTGAAGCGGGCCACCTCAAGGCGCCCGGCCTCAAACAACCGCGAATTGGTGCGATCGCCCGGGTCGCCCACGAGCCCCTCACTGACAAAGCGGTACACATGCCCGCCATGGCGATCGCAGCCGGAGTACACCACTAACGGCTCGCCGGGCCGGGCCACCACGGCGACGGCCTCGTGGCGAAAGCGACCCAGCAGGCTGTGTTTCACCGCAGCGGTGTTCGGTTCACGCGGATCGAATTCCACCATCCAGCCGTACTTGTTGCCGGCTAGGCCAAAGGGATTACCATGCCCATCGAGCCGTGATCCATCCCAGCGGAACGGCCGCGCCGCGGGAGGGGCCGCCGATCCGTCGGCATGGACGGCTTCACTCACCTGGGACTGAAAGTTTTCTTCGGCGCTGAGCACCGTGCCCCAGGGGGTGTGGCCACCAGCGCAGTTGGCAAAGGTGCCAATGATCCGCTCCCCCAGGCCGTCGCGGTAGCCCAGCAACTCGCCATGACGAAACACCGCCGCCGCCGGGCCGCTGCAGCGCAGGGCCTGCACCGGCTGGTTGAGGCCAGAGAGGCCATCGATCCGCCGCTCGTAGGGGCTGCCGCTAATCCGGCGCCATCCGTCGCTCCCCTGCTGGAGCTCGATCACGCCAATGCCCAAATCGGCCATGGCGGCTTGGGCCACGGCCTTAATCAGGGGGCGCAAGGGGTCATCGGGCGCCAGGCTGGCCGAATCGACGCTGCCGCCACGGCTGGCCAGGGCCTGCTGGAGCTGATCTAGGGGCAGGGGGCTGCCCACCGCTTCGCCGTAGCCGGCCGCCCAGATCTTGGGGCTGATGGATTCGAAGTTGACACTCAACAGAGCCATTCCACCAGGGAGCGGCTGGAACGCCAGGTAGTCGTTGTTGAACCCGAAGCGACCCGCAGCGAGACGATCCCCCCAGACAGCAAGTAACTCGGCTCGATAGCCCTCGGGAACCAGTAATTTGTCCTCGACGCTGAACGTTTGGTACACCCGCCGCTGCTCAGCCGCGCCCAGTCCGTCGTTCGGTAGGGGCAAGGGGGCCCGCACCGGCTTAAAGGGCAAGATCGCCTTTCCTGCCGTGCTGCTGTGGGCTTCCAGTAGGGGGGAGACCAGCGCTGCTGCGCCGCTGCCGGCTCCGATGCCAAGCAACTGCAACAACTGGCGGCGTTTGAGCGCGGAGCCGTTCATGGATGGGGTGGGGCTGAACAGCCCGGTTGCTGGCGGGGCACCAGCCTGGCCAGATGGGAGCGTTGCAGGAGATTGAAGTTGTCGTCGGTCGCCAGCAGCACGCTTGGACGGCCATCGCCAAGGGGTGGGGCGGCCAACAGCACTTCCCAGTTGTCGGGGGCTAGTCCCAGCTGCAACAGATTCCAGCTGATCAGGGGCTTGACGGGCTGGCCCGCAGGAGCTTTGGCGGGCTTGGCAGCCATGGCGGCGGCGGGGTACAGCACGAGCCTGGCCTGCCACTGGTCGGGCGCTGCGAAATGGCGCCACAGCCCGAGCAACCCCTGATCGGTGGCCAGCAGGTCTGTTAGGCCCCAGCCCCCTGGCGGCAGGGCGAGGGGGCGCAGCTCAACCGGCTGCAGCGTGCCGGTGCCATCGGGCTGCCAGCGCAGCAGCCGAACTTGGTCAGGGGGATCCTGCAGGAGGGGCATTTCTGCAGCCATCAGCAGCGCCCCGCTTCTCGGTAGGCGCGTCAGCGATTCGGGCCCGCCGTTGCTGCGCAGGCCCTGTTTGGCCTGCAGTTGCCAGGCCGGCGGCAGGGCCTTGGTCTGCTGGAGCTGCCCCGTGCCCAGGTTGTAACGCAGCAGGCCCGCAGGCCTGGGCGGCTGCAAGCGACCCTCGTTAGCCAGCCAGAGGTTGTCCCCATCCAGCACGAGGCCTTCGCCATCCATCGGTTGGGGTTGGTCCAGGCGGAGGGGCGGCAGCGGATCTAACCCCCTGAGCCCCCGATCACGCAGGCCCCGCCACCGGCTGATGCTGCCGCGGGGTCCATCACTCAGGAGCCACAACTCATCAACCTCGGCGCGGTAGGCCCCAGCCGAGAAGCCGCCCCCCTGGCTGGGTTCGATCAGCCGCTGCTCAACCAGCTCCCAGCCGGCTGAGAGAGGGCAGGGCAGTGCAACAGTGGGAGGGATGGCCAAGGCGAGGCTTCAGATCACAACCGCAAACAGGGTGCAGGGACCGTTCCGATCGAAGGGCCTCAGCGAACCAGTCCCTTCCGATCCGATCAAGCTTGGTCAGCTCTAGCAGGGCTTCTGCTGTTTGGCCTGTTGCCCTTAAGGCGTTGGCCTGTGGCGCCGAGCCTTGGAACCGCGGCCCCCTCCGGCTTGACCAGTGAGGTTGGGGCCGTGGCTGGCATGAACCTCTGGACTTGACGGCCTTGGGGCTGATCACAACCGGCAAACCACTTACTACAAAGCGGTAGCTGCTGTTCATCCCAACCGGAGCGGTGCAGCCAGGAAAGCCTTGTGATCAAGGGCTTAGAGCCCTGGATGGTCCTGGCAGGGCATCCACAACGAACCCATGGCATGGACGCCGCTGCAGCCCAGCTCCTTCGCTTTTTCAAGGGCCACCTGCTTGCTCGGATAGGCGTAGAGATTGGGTCTGCCGCCTTGGTGTTCCTGGTGGTGATGGACCCGGCCCACTTCGCCACCCAGGCGGTAGGGGCCCATGCCCTCCAAGCCAACCCACCAGACACCCATCACATTGACGCCGGCGATCAACACGCCCATCCCCACCACAGATGCATTGATCAGTCCCATGGCCACAGCGCCAATGCTGATCACGCCCATGGGCACCACACCGATGCTCACCACCCCCATCGGCACGATGCCGATCGAGATGATCCCCAGGGGGGCAATGCCGATCGAGATCAGCTTGGGCTTGGAGCCACAACCAGAGCCTTCCATCAATGCGCCATCGAGCCGCTGTGGCTACCGGTGGCATCGCCGGGGCTGGCGCAAGGCATCCATAGCGTTCCCATCTTGTGGGCACCTTGGCAGTGGAACTGCTTGGCAGCGGCTTCCGCCTCGGCCTTCGTGGCAAACATCGCCTTGGTGCCCCCTGGGCCCGTTGGATCCGGGGCTGCCATCGCCGCAGGGGCCGCGCCCAGCCAGGCACCGAGGGCTGCAGCAAGGGCCAGCAGGGGAGCAGGGCAACGCATGGGCGCAATCAAACGGGGCACAGGGGCAATCTTGACCCAGGCCGATGCCAGGCCTGCTGTCTTTCCAGCTGAATTCCAGGGCAGTGGTTGCTGGCCCCCATTGCCCCGCCCTCTTGCTGTCTCTAGTTGGTGGAACTAGGGGATATCAATGGCAGACAGGGGAGTGATCCCAGCCTTAGCAAGCCCTAGACCAGGCGAGCATCCAAAGCGTCATCAAATGATGACTAGAATGATGGGAGCTCCGCCCTGGTCCATGCGCACCACCGTGACCCTCGACGATCAACTGCTGGCCAAAGCAGAACAGCTGTGCGGCCATCTAGAACGCAGCGCCCTGTTGAAGGAAGCCCTGGGGGCCCTGGTTCAACGGGAAAGTGCCCGTCGCCTGGCGGCGCTAGGTGGCAGTGAACCCCAGCTGGAGCCGACCACCCGTCGCCAGAGCGCCGCTTGATCCTCGTCGACAGCTCGGTTTGGGTGGACCATCTGCGCAGCGGGTTGCCACTCCTGGCCAACTTTCTTGAGGAAGGGGAGGTCTTGATCCATCCCTGGGTGATTGGTGAGATCGCCTGCGGCAACCTTCGCATCCGAAACCAGGTCTTGGAGCTCTTGCAGGGCCTGCCAGCGGCAGTGGTGGCCAGCGACTCGGAAGTGTTGCTGCTGATCGAGAGGAGCAACCTGATGGGTCGAGGAATCGGTTATGTCGACGCCCACCTGCTGGCAGCCGCCAAGCTGAGCCACAGTGGCCTATGGACCCAGGACAGGCGTCTGGCGGTACTAGCCCAGGACCAGGGGTTGGCAGGTCCGGAGGACGGATGGGCGTAGGGCCTGATTCAACCCGGATGCCATGCAAGCCGAGTCCACAGAATCGAGCCTGATACCCCCTTAGGGCTGACACGAGGCACTACGCGCCCCTCACCTAAGCGAGCAACAAGTGGGACGTTCCAGGCTCAGCCGACCATGGCCGTCGCCGTGATGCTCTGCTGCGATCCGAATGTGCCCTATTGCTGCCTCAGGGCAGGGACAAAACCCAGAGGTTTAACGTTTGGCTAGCCCCTAGAATGGACCTATTCACCCCATCCAGCGGCCACTTCTGTGCCCTGAAATCTTCATCCAGACGGGTTGCAAGTCTGGGATAGTGATGGGTTCTGGCTTATTTGACATTTTTACAACAGGTCCATGACCTGACCATGCCCATGGCCTATTAGCGCTGCTTGCCCTGGGCAAACAGGATGCCGATCCGGCCGGCCTGAGTTCCCCTGGCATCAACATCGAGGGCGCCTCCAGCGACCACCTGGTCGTGGGCGGGGCGGTGTCGGCCTGGTCGGTGGGCGATGAACAGCGCTTCCAGGTCAGCTACAGCTGCTTGCTGCGAGCGATGACCTCTCCGTTTGTGAGTCGTTGTTTTATTGGGGGGCCATCCCCCGATCCAAGGTGTGAATCGGGCAAGGGCACACCATCCGAGTTGTTTGGTCGCAAGGTCACCCTGGGGCAGTGACGTGATCGGAAGCGAAATACGTCATCGGGCCTTGTAAAACGGAATTGGCCAACAGACTTATCTGTTGCTAGACAACTCCAAAGAAGGGAGAATGGCCTTGGCCTTTTGGTGGGTGAACCACAAGCAGACCTACCGGCAGGAGACCGACGGCGGCTACATCTGGTCGCCGAAGGCCAATGCCAACGGCGCCCGCAATGGGAGCTACGACAACCTCACCCGCTGCCAGCGCGGGGATGGGGTGTTCAGCTACGCGAATGGGCGCATCAGCCAGATCGGCCTGGTGGAAACGGCGGCGATCACGGCCACCAAGCCGCCGGAGTTCGGCACGGCCGGGGAAAACTGGAGCCAGGAGGGCTGGCTGGTGCGGGTGAACTGGCAGCCGCTGCGCCAGGCCCTAGTGCCCAAGACTTACTTTGAGCTGCTGCAACCGCTGCTGCCGGAACGCCACAGCCCGATCAGCACCAGCACGGGCCGGGGCAACCAGGGGGTGTACCTGGCCGGGTTGAGCGAAACCCTGGGGCAGTTGCTGCTGAAGCTGATCGAAAACCACGCCGATGCTGCGGTGCGGGTGCACCTGTTGGTGCTGGCCGAGGAAGGGGACTACACGGTCTCGTTGCTAGACGACATGCAGCGACTGCGGGAGGTTCCCAGCAACACCGAGCGCGATGCGCTCACCAAGGCGCGGCTGGGGCAAGGGCTGTTTCGCCATCGGGTGGCGGAGCTGGAGCCGGCCTGCCGGGTCACGGGGCTGGAACGGCAGGAGTTCCTGGTGGCCAGCCACATCAAACCCTGGCGATCCTGCGACAACAGCGAACGCCTCAGCGGATTCAATGGCCTGCTGCTCTCCCCCCATGTGGACAAGCTGTTTGATCGCCATTGGATCAGCTTTGACACTGGTGGTGCGCTGATCTGGCAACACGAGGCGGCCGGGGAGGCCTTGCGCTGCTGGGGCATCGAAGGAGCGAATCTGATCCGACCGTTCAGCCGCGGGCAGGAGCGCTTTATGGCGGCCCACCGGGAAGCCCTGCGGCGCTAGGCCCTGGCTGGCCAGCCAGGGCAGTTAGGGCAGCCAAGACAGCCTGGTCAGGGCGCAGGCTCCCCCGGCAGAAAGCGCTGGATGAAGGTGGTCAGGGCCATCGGAGTGCAGCGCAGGCTCCAGCTGTCATCGCCAGGTAGGCGCCGCCAGCACTGCACCTGAAGCTGGGCATGGGCCCTCGGGATGAACGTCACCTGGTAGCGGTACTCGGCATCGGCGGCCTGCTCAGGACTGGCCAGGGGTTCCGCTTTGGGTTGGGTGTATAGGAAGGAGGAGAAGAAAGCGGAGGCGTCCCTGGCGTCCCGCAGGGCGACAGCAAACCGCCAGGCGGCGCCGGTGGGGTAGCCGTCGTGGTGGAGGTAGAGGTGGCGTTCTGGCCTGCCGGGGAAGCCGGTAAAGGAATAGACGGCGCGCGTGGCCAAGGGGCAAAGGCAGCAGCACTGAGAAGTGCCACCGCTGTTTCACACCCAGACTGCGCAGAGCAGTTCCGCTTGGGCTAAGAGGGTTTTTACAGCCTCTTCCTGAAGATCGGGGGTAACCGTATTTGTTGAGAATGTGCTTCACCATCACTCGGATCCTGGCGCGAGCGCCTTCGCGCAGGCTCAAGTCAATCGTCACGCTCTTTTTCACCTGGTTGATCAATGCCGCGGCGATCAGTTTGAGCATGTCGTCGCCAATCACCTGCACGGCGCTGCCATTGGCGGCGAGGGCGAACAGGATGCCGATCCGGCCGGTCTGAGATCCCCCAGCATCAACATCGAGGTCGCCTCCAGCCACCACTTGGTGGTGAGCGGGGCGATAATTGCCTTGTCGGTTGGCGATGAACAGCGCTTCCAGGTCAGCTACAGCTGCCTGCTTAGGGCGATGACCTCTCCATTTGTGAGTCGTTGTTTTATCGAGGGGGCTGGATAGGTCTGTCTTTCGATGCGGGTAGCGCTGGTGGTGCAGGGGGCGCATCTGAATCCAGAGTTGCTCTCGCCCAGCGATGGGATTGTTGAGGGGCAAGGGCTGATCTAAAGGTGTCAAGCCTGGATGGGGTTGTACAGCCACTGCAGGATCAGCAGGGGGAAGAGGGGGACCCCGAGGGGGCTACTGGCAACTTGGTGAGTAATCCGTGCGTGCCGATTCAATGCCGCCTATCTGGAGCATTGGATTGCCCTACTCCAGGCCTAGCGCCAGGTGCTCTTTCAGGTGCTGGGGGAGGCCCGGCAGGCGGTGGAGTTGATTGCGCCGGATGGGGCGCTACACAGCGGGCGAGAGTAACCACTTGAGAGCTATGAAGCAGTGGGCAGCGCCCATGGACATCGAACTAAGGAGCTCGCATGCCGAGAGGGATATTAATCCCTTAACTGCTGAGCTTGCTCTGCACCAACTCAATCAACGCTTCAGCGCGGTTGCTCCAGGAGACACGATCAAGACCAAGCTCATCCGGTTCGTCTTCGTAGCGGGTCTGGACTGCAAAGGTTGTGAAGGCACGAAAAGGCAGTAAATCGCCCACATTCACATCTAGTTCCTGAAGCAAAAGCAGCAATCGCGCCAGGTCATGGGTTGGAGGGGGCTTGGTCCCTAGCGTATGGAGCCAGGCCTTCAAGGTCTTCTCCAGGCATTGCTGAGTGGCCCATCCCCAACTGGCCTCCTCCACTTCCGGGTCAAGCAATCTTCGCGCCATCTTCAAATCGCGGCGAGCCACGCGCAGCAAGCGGGAGGCTTCAGGGCTAGTCATCAAGCAGAACTCCGTCGCGAATGGCCTCATACACAAGGGAACCAGGCTCCTGGCCGCGCCTAGCGGCTTCACTGCGGGAATGGAGGACCAGGTCAACCGACAGGTCAGGCTGGGCTACCGCACCCCAGAGTTCGCCAAGGAGTGCAAATCGATCCCTTTGACCCAACCAATCATCTGGGGCAGTGATCAATAGATCCACATCTGATTCGGGTCGAGCATCACCACGGGCCCAAGAACCGAACAACCGGACTTCTGCTGCCGGGATCACCTGTCGGATCTCGGCGGCCATGCCCGCTAGCCGTTTGTTTAGGTGTAAGCCAGTCTCGATAGCCATGAACCCATTGTGACCCAGGTCGGACGGTGGTGCCCAGGCTGTAGTGGGCATCTCCCGCCTGAACGGGCTCAGGAGCCCGAGCTGCTGCCAGCCTCACTCAGGCGCCATAGCCTGATCGATTGCGCTGCAGACCATCGTTTGACGTGCTCAGCTGGCCGCTTCCACGCGAATCACCCCAGAGAAGCCCATCACCACCGGAGCCCTGTACGGCTTGAGCTGCTGGGCCCTAGCTTCCAGGAAGGCCACCAGGATCGTGATCAGCAGGATGTAGTCCCGCAGAGCAGGCTCCAACGGTCCGTGCGCTGAGGGAGGCTGGGCAGTGAGAACGGTCTCCAGGGGTGCCCAAAGGGGGTTGATGCTGGCTGCGGTGTAGATCTCGGCCAGGCGGGCGCTATGGACTGGATCGCTTAGCGAAGCCGATTCAGTGGAGTGGGCGAAGGCGTTGCGCAGTTTTCGCAGGGCGGAGAGGGCCCGCTCCACCTGTGCATCAATCAATCCAAGCCTGCATGCCAAGGCGACCTTGGCGCCCAGGGACCCCAAGGGCCGCTCCGGCAGAAACAAACCATCAGCCTTAGACGGGCCTGGTGCCATCACCGCCTGCAGAAGGTGCTCCAGGGCTGCATCCACCCGGGCGACACCCACCAGCACGGCGCCACGACCGCGCTCCTCCAGCATCTGAAGGGCGATGGTGCGGGCGGCTTGCGCTGCCGCCAGGTCAGGCGAGCTGGTCGGCTCCGGAGGGGTCATCAACAAGGAGCGGCCTGCCCATATTGGTCTTTCGCACGGAAAAAAGCTGAAGGGTGATTGGGCCGGCAACAGTGCAGCCAGAGCAAAGCACAGCCATGCAACTGATCCAACTCGAACGCGACGACTGGAATTTCTTCTGTCCAGCCACCGGAGAATCGGTGTTCAAGGAGAGCGGCGAGCCCAATGCCCATACGGTTCGGGGCTTCTGGTGCCATGAAGTGCCTGAGCAACCAGAGCTCCTGTGCGATGAGCTCCAGCTCCAGTGGGCAGCACACCTCGCCATTCAAGACGCTGCTGATGAAAGTGTAGACGTGGTGGCGTTTCTAAAAAGCGTCGATAAGCCCTGCTGGGTGGCCTTTGAAATCACTACTTGCGGCATGGCCTGTGGGCCGGTGTGTAGCACCACTTGGACCGTGTTGGATTTCAGCTAGCAGAACCTCTATTCATCGTCTGATCCTGGGGTATTGGCGATAAGGGACGATGGTTTGCCGCTATAGCTGACCACAACACGCTTCTTGGCCCGTGTTGCGGCAACATGCAGTAGCGAGCGCTCCTGTAGTTCGAACAGCTCCCTGGACACTTGATCGGGTCGCTGATTAAGCTCAACCCGTAGGGGCATCTGGGAGTCATCCAGGCCGGGGATGAACACTTGGTCGAATTCCAGACCTTTTACACGGTGCATCGTGGCCAGGCGCAGAGATGGATCACTGGGGTCATCCGATTCGTCTTTGTTGATAATGCGTGTAGCAAATCCATTGCGCTGTAATGCGGTGTTGAGTTTCTCAACACCGCTGTTGGTTCGTGCGACCACGCAGGTGGCACTCAGGCTGCCCTGTTCCTGTTGGAGCTGACGCAAGGTGTCGAAAAGGAAGCGTTGCTCATCAGCAGGATCATGGAACGCCTTGATCAGTGGAAAGTCACCATGCATCAGCGAGCGGTAATCACTTGTTGAATCGCTTCCACCGTCAAGATCATCGAAGTCGAGTCCTTGCAGAACAGCAGTAGCCCAGGCGCGCGTTTCTTCCGTTGTCCGGTAATTGATGCGTAGCTTTCTGGAACGGCCCCGGATTTCAATGCCGCAGCGACTTAGCACCACTGGTTTACCATAAATGCGTTGGTGAGAGTCGCCCACAATAAATAAATCATTGGAATGGGGTTCACCGGCTAACGCTCGAATCAAGGTGAAGCTGGCGACATCCAGATCCTGAGCTTCATCCACCACGATCGCTGCGTAGCGTGCGTTCAAGCCGGATTCCCTCAACAGATCTGTTGCAGCTTGCTTTGCTTCTTCCGGTTCCCATAAGCCACGCTGCCGAAATTCAGTACGTAGGGCGTCAAAGACTGGCCAGATATCAACTCGGTTTTGGCGCGTGAGTCGTCGACCGCGACCAATCCTACGCGCTGAAATATAATCATGAAGGGTGCGGTAGCCATGGGCAAGAACCACGTCCCCCCACTCCTCTTCATAGAAACGACGATCCAGGCCAAGGGAGGTATCAGCAACGGCCATGGCCATATCCCAACAAGCCTTTCTTGCGCCCTCGTTGAATACACGCACGGGGAGGCCTTGACCTTTGAGGAAATTCATTACCCAGGCGTCGATATGAATCACTTCCAACCGCTGCAACTCCTCAGGACTGCAAATTTTCGTCAAGTTGCTGCGAATGTCGGTAGCAAGATTGCGAGTGAAGGTAGTGAATAGGATACGTGCAGTGGGCTGGGTCTCCTTCATTTGTTTGGCTAGCCACCGAGCCCTATGCATAGCAACCACGGTTTTGCCGGTTCCAGCACCACCGAGTACCCGCATAGGTCCGCTCCACTCCCTTTCAATAAGCCGCCGCTGGCTGGGATGCAGAAACACACGCCACTGTTCCATGGGTGCGGCAAGCATCGCCTCCAGGACATCGTCATCAGTAATGACAAGGAACTCTGCCTGGCTTTCTGGGGTCTGAAGAGCAGTAGCTAGATCTTCCGGATCGATATTGGCAGGTCTTCTGCGCTCAAGTTCATCGATCACGTCCTCAATAGCGCGGCCATCGGCCAGAAGAATCAAACCATCGACACAGCTCTGGGGTACCCATTCGATCAAGCGGCTAAGGGTCTCATCGCTGGTCACAACACGCACGGCAGGCAACAAAGCTTCTGGAACACCCAGCAACATCAGCTGGTCATCGTCACAACCTGAAAACAGGGACTCGGATCTTGTCGTCGTCTGAATCGGCATTGCTGCGGAGGGTGCCGCAAGGGCCTGGCTCACCGCAGCTTCGATCGCATCGCCAACCGCAGCCTCTGCAGAGTCCACATCCACCACCTGCAAGGCACCGGAAATCCGGTTGACATGACAGGTGCGCCGGCGTGCCCACTGGTAGGCATCGTCATGCTTATCAACCCAGAGGAGAACGTGGGTGTCGCCCTTCTCCGGGGCCCGCACGATGCAACGAATCTCCTGATCGACCCGAAGTGAGCGTATATATGGGTCCTTGCCACCCTCGATCCTTTCATAATTCAGCCCAGGGCTGCGAGGGTTAGCACGGAACCTGGAGATGAAGGTCGCCACCTTGCTGCGCGACTTCTCTGATAAAGCATTAAGCGACTTAAAAAAGTCGTTGGAGACTGCAACGGTGACTCGGGATTCGCTCATGGGGCTAGCGGACTAGGCGGCAGTGGGGAAGGTTGCTGAATGGTCAATTAGAGGGCTGCAAGGAGCTCACTAGCAATCAGATCTGGCGAATCATCGATCGACCAGCAACGCCAACCAGCGGTCTCAAAGGATGGTCGATCCTCCGGCGCCAGGATCACGGCCAGTTTCTGCTCCGGCCAGGCCAGCTCAGCCTCCGCAAGAACTTCATTCTTGGTCCCGGCGAGTTCATAGCCCACTTCAGGGGGTGCCAGATCACGCTCGAGGATGGGTGACTGCAGGGCCATGAGCAGCGCCATGCAACTGGGATGTACGAGTTGGCTGAGAACTTGCCATTGCTTGGCTTGATCTTGGGTTGCGGTCGTGCCCACCCCGGTTGGGGCGGGTTGCCCGCCCACCCAAATGCCGTAGGGATCAATCGCACTGCCTTGTTCCAGCCCACCCCATCCCGGCGTTGAGATGAGTGCGTGGGGAAGGAACTGGAAGAGATTGCCCTGACGTAGCCACTCCTGCCAGGCGAGTTGCTGCTGCTGCTCTGAATCGGCGATGTCAGGGTCAAAGTGGATGCTGCGGAAGCTGGCAGCGGGGTGTCGACTGCCATGGCGGGCCTGATCGAGCAAATTCAGTGCCCTTAGGCCAGGGGCAATCGCCAGGACTTGGCCGACTTGGCGGCCGGGTTCATTGCCTTTCCACTCATCGACGTGATCAGCCAGGGCCAGCTCAGCGATGGCCTGTTGGATCTCTGGCGAATTGAGGGCAACCGCACTGCCCTGGGCTAGGCAGAACAGCTGGGCCAGCCCATGCCACAGCGTTTCGGAGGGGTTGGCGAGGTAGGCCATCAGCAACTGCAGGCTGTTGGCTCCCTGGGCCTCGCGGGGCAGCAACAGAGGTTGCTGCGGAAGACTCTGGAGCAGCGCTTCGGGCCACCAGCGCTCGGTGAAAGTCCCGGGGCTGGTGGCAAATGACGGCACCATGCCAACCGTCAATCCATTGGGTTGCAGCGGATTCTGGCCGCTGGGCAGCTTCTCGACCACGTCGCTCCAGCTAAGCGACCACACCATGTAACGGCCACTGCGCTGCAAAGCCATGCGCTGGCGGGCGTCATCGGCGAGGCGGCCACGGTGGAACTCCCAGCCGTCGGTGTAGATGGCGATCGGCTTACCGCCAGCAGTCGGAGTGAGCAGAAAGTCAGCCCGGGAGAACTCCGCTACACCCTCGGATTCACCCAGGGGCACTTGCTGCTCCACTTTCCAGGTGGTGGCTGCTGGCCCGCTGCCGATTTTGAGGAGGTAGCCGATGCGTCCGTGGATCACATCTTGCTTCAGGACAACCGGCAGATCAGCAGGGACACCCTTACCACTGCGGAGAGCCTCTAGGAACCTCAACTCCAGTTCGCTTTCGGCCTGACTATTGATCGTGATTTCCGAGAGGCTGCTGTCGCTGACCTTGAGGTCGGCCCAGCGACGCAGGATCGCCTGCAACTGTTCAATGGCGCGGCGCTTACTTGTCCGGTCGCGATCGAAACGCTGGCGATACATGTAGATGCAGCGATAACAACCGTCGACGCACTGGCAGGCTTGTAATGCGGTAAGCGAGCCGTCAAAGACCTCCCGTAAATCCTTACCGCCCTGCGCCATCAACTGGTGCACGTAGCCCGTACCACCGGGTACGGAATCGTAGAGATAGAGAAAGGTTTTGCGCTGCTGACTACCGGGCTGGGGCTCTTCTGCGAGGGCGGAGTGCAGGTGGTCGACTTTGCCGCCGAAGCGATGGCGCAGGCCTAGGTGCAACGCAGCCTCGAAGGAGGGCTGGCCCTCCCCATCCCAGAAGCTGGCGCTAGGCAACAGGAAACGCAGGGCCTCGGATTGGAACTCCCTGTACATAAACAGGAGATTGCGAAGCTGGGCGTCATCAGGCTTGTCGCGGTACGTACAGGCCCAGGTGTGGTTGGAAGGCTTGGCGGGTCCCCGTTGCACCTTGCCGCAACTGCGGCAGAGTTCAAAACCCCTTACGCGCAGACCCTTGCCAGCGATGGTGTGGGCCGCACCGATCGGGGTGAGCTCGCCAAAGTTGATCTCACGGAAGGTGGTGCTAGCCAGGTATTCGGCGCCAAATGGAAACTCTTCATCGTCCACCGCCAGGGAGATTTCCCGGCGGTCCAAATCAGGAAGGATTAAACGCTCACGGTGGAAGAACAGCGGATTGCGCTCGTCGCTGTCGTCGCCAATGCGGCTGCGGGCGTCTTCTGTGGTGGCCTGCACTTGGCGCAGGCGAGCCATCTCCTTGATCTGGCCCTGGTCGGCGTAGCCGCTCTGGCCACAACGGGGACAGTCCTTACGGGTGTAGTAGTCGTCGGTTTCACGGCAGGCGAAGGCACAGGAGGGGCAGAATCGCCAGCGCTCCGTTTTGTTAAGGTTTGGATCGATCTGATCCACCTTCACCCGGCGCCCTTGGGCATAGAAGTGGCCGTCTGGCACCAGTTCACGGATGGCCACGTTGGCGGGCCTCTCATAGCTGAGGGTCGGTAGCTCCTCGGTACGCCGTGGGCTAGCGCCGCGGGCGGGCAGACGCCGCCAAAGCACTGACTTGAGGGTTACACCAGCTTCTGGGAAGGCGTAGTTAGGCAAGAAGCCCTCGTCCGTGAGCATGGCCAGCAGGCGACGGCCATCGAGGTCCTTGCGCAACTGGGTGTAGGCGATCTGCTCGCGCCGGATTGACTCCTTGTCATCACGCTGCTGCTCTAAGAGCGCCGATTCCGGGATGGCGGCCAGCTTGTTGAAACGATCACGCAATTTGACGGCTTCGCTCCGTAGACGCTTGCGTTCAGCAATTAATTCCTCCAGGCGCACGATTAGACTAGTGGCGTAGGGCGCAGCAAACTCACCAGACTCGCCGCCATCAGCTGGGCTGAGGAAGTAGGCCCGCAGTTCCTGACGGCTGGGGGTCTGCAGCTGATCCTCAAAGAGGCCCAGGAAACGATCCAGCAGAGCCGTCTGCTCGCTGTTGCACCAGCGCAACCAGGAGTAGGGAAAGGCGTCGGGGGTGGTGCTTTGGCCACTGGCGTCCTTGCCGGCCTGTTCAACAGCATCAAGGACGGGCTTGAGCTTGCGCGGCAGGGCCTCGGCTGTGATTCCGCTCTGCACCCAACGATCAATTGTGTAGGCCAGTAACTGGCGCTTGAGGATCGCGGCGGCGTCGAGATAGCAACCGGGCGGGCTCACCAGCCCCTGCAGCATTTCGTTGGGCTCTGAAAAGAAGTAGAGGTCGTGGGCCGTGCCATTGACGATGGTGCCGACTAAGGCATTGCCATCGCGGCGGCCGGCGCGGCCGATGCGCTGCAGATAGTTGGAGGGCTCCGGCGGCACTGAGGCCAGCAGCACGGTGGAGAGATCACCGATGTTGATCCCCATTTCCAGGGTGGACGTGGCCGAGAGCAGGTTGGGATCGCTGCGGTACTTACCCCGGATGAACTGGGTTTCCAGTCGCTCACGGTCTGGGCGCGCCAGCAGCCCGGTGTGTTCGCGGGCGACGATGCGGTGCACTTCACCGCGCTCATACAGGCGCCGGTAGAGGGGCAGGCCAGC
This sequence comes from Pseudanabaena sp. UWO311, assembly GCA_943370385.1. Classification (GTDB taxonomy): domain Bacteria; phylum Cyanobacteriota; class Cyanobacteriia; order PCC-6307; family Cyanobiaceae; genus BAIKAL-G1. Next base: position 21,894 of record CALRQT020000013.1, on the reverse strand, counting down.
GCCTGGATCAAGGCTGTAGTGGCCCGGGCAGTGGCGCACCAGGCAGGCCATGCCGTCCCAGACGGTCAGCTGGTCGCTCAGCACGCTCTGTCCATCGTTGCAGCAGCTACAGCGAAACAGCTGGGGCTCGGCGGAGACCAGCAGCACCTGGCGGGGGATGGCCCAGATGCGCTCCCCCCGGGTTCCGGCGTACTCCTGCAGCAGGCCGGCTTCTGTCAGGGCACCGGTGAGAGCCTGGAGGGCCTCTTTTTGCTGGTCGGCATCCAGGGGCGAGCTGGCCTCCAGGGTGCGCGTCAGCCAGTGTTGGTTCCAGGTGGGGCGCCCTTTCTCGCGGACCAGCTGCTGGAAATGGCCCTTACCGCGGTAGCTGGTGAGAAAGATTGGCCGGGTCGAAGAGCGACCGAACTTGGGGGTGTGCAGGATCTGGTTGAACTTGAAGGTGTTCTCCGCGCCGCTGCTGAGGTACTCAGACCCCTTTTGATCGAACCCCACCAGTTCTTGAACGGCGATGGCCCCTCGCTGGCGCAGCTGATGCAGCATCCCCACCACCAGCTGGCGCAGCTGATCGATCGATCCCGTTCGTAGGGGTTCGACTTCGTTTTGCAGCCGTTGGAGCAGTGGGGCCAACAGGGGCTCAATGCGGGCTGGATCGACGCCAGCAGCGAGGGCGCCGGCCTGTTCCACCGAGGAGCCAAGGCGGGAGCGATAGCCAAATTCCGCGGCCACCTCCCACCGCAGGCGTTCGCAGACTGTTTTCACCAGAAAGCTATCGACGGCTAATGCCGGGATGTCCTGGTGTTGCAAGGCATCCCATTCCCTTAGCCACTCCAGATCGGCCGGCAGGAAGGTGGCGGCGAAGTCAACCAGATTGGGCAGTTCCTGCTGCCAACGGTTGATCAGCTGCTCCTGCACTTGATCGAGGGGCAGCGGCCCACAGGCCTGCACGGTTTGGGTCAGGGCGGTGCGAAAGGAGGTGCGGTAAGCCCGGGCCGTGATGAATCCAGCCCGATGGGCGGCGTCCTGCACCGAATCCGAGAAGGCCAGCAGCTTCTTGTCACTGTTAAAGGCGGAGGCAAATAGGGCAGCGCTCCAGGTGCTGGTCAGGTTGGCGGCCGATGTCCCCACCAACAACAGGCCCTGTTGGGCATTGCAGTAGGGGCAATCGCGACTGATCCGGGGATGGTTGTGGTCATCGAGATAGCCGCAATCGGGCATGTCCACCAGCAGAAGCTCCCGGCTCTGGCAGTTGGGGCAGACGTCCTTGAGGTCGTTGGGGGCGTGCAACGAGAGGCAGTCCGCACAAAGCACCTTGAGGCTTCCCGAGTCTGATGGGGGATCTGGCTGGGGGGTACTCGGTTTGAACGGGTGCTGGGGGAAGAGATAACGAACCTCGCTCTGGCCGGCGAAAAAGGCCTTGTAAAAGGCCCGCAGGTTGCCAGCGCGATCCAAGCGATTGCTGCCCTGGTTCAGCAAGGTGGATGTCCAAGCGGTAGCACCGCAATCGCGGCAGTGCACAACCGGCAGATGGGCACTGCTGTCCTTACCAGCCAGATCATCGGAGTGAACCAATGGGGGTTCGGCCTCAACAGATGCCACCATCCGCTTGAGTTCACGCAGCCACAGCTGCACCCGCAGGTTTAGCCAGGGAACCACAACGGACGATCCGTCGAGTTTGGTGGTGGTTCGCCTGGCATGGGCCAGCAGGGCCAGCAAGCTTTCGAGCAACCTCACCCTGTAGGCAAGGGGGAAGCGATCGCCGAGGCCAAGCTGGCGAGAAAAGCGAACCAGTAGCTCCTCAATCGAACAGGTGCTGGCGGCCTGGCGCACCAAGTTGTGAACCGCCGGCAGGGTGCCAAGTCGCATCCCTAGGGCCAGGCGCCAATCCGCATCGGCCACGTCATCGCCTGGGGCAGGAGGCAAGGTGTCACCCAACCAGAGCTGCGCCTGCTGATGGATGTAGGCAGCGGCGCTGCTGGCCTGTTCCGGATCCAAGGCTGCAAGCGTTTCGAGTCCTGGCAGTGGCAGGGCAAACAAACCCTCCTCGCCAAAGGCCGTGTGGGCCGTAAAGAACTCCTCTGCGCTGAGCCGTTCTTCCTCAATTAACGAATCCGGCTCGAAACGGCTGGCGAAGATCTGGCCGGCGTAGTCGCGCATCGCACCCCGCGACTCGGGGCCACCAAGGGTGGCCGAGGTGCCGACGCACACCAATTGGTCGCCCTGGCAGTGGAGACGATCCCGCAGACGACGAATCAGGCAGGCGAGGTCGGTGCCCTGGGCGCCGTCGAAGCTGTGGAACTCATCCACCACCAAATAACGCAACACGCTGGTTCCATCAAGCTGCTGGGCGTTGTGCTCCCAAAGGCTTTGGACGTGTGGCTGCAACAGCAGGTAGTCGAGCTGCTTGTAGTTGGTGAGCAGAATATCGGGAGGAGCCTTGTGAAGGGCAGCTTTATCAGTAATCACACTGGTGGCGGTCATCGCCGCCGTATTCGCCTCATCTTCTGAACCGATATAGAGGCCGGCGCGCAATCCCTGCAGGGCCGCAATGGTGTGGATTAAATCGGCGATTCGGCGCGCCTGGTCGGTGGCTAGGGCATTCATCGGATAGATCAAGATCGCCTTGATCCCCCGTTGGCCCTGGCTGTGCTGCAGACGGCAGTGCTCCAGCACCGGCAGCAAGAAGCATTCGGTTTTACCGGAGCCCGTTCCCGTCGCCACCAGAGTGTTTCGGGGGGTACCGGGCAGCAGCCGGTCAAAGGCCCTCTCCTGGTGGCGGTAGGGCGGGAAGGGCAGGGGAATCTGGGGGAACCAATCGCGACCAGAGCCCTGCAGGAACGGCAGAGCCACAGACACGTAGGGGCCTTTCAGCAGACGCTCTCGCTCTGCCAGGAAACGATCGATCAGCCCCGTGAAGCCTGGCGTAGTGGGGTGGAAAGCAGTGCGGATGGCATCGGCAGCCACCTGCTCCAGCTCACTGGCTACAACGGAGGGGAGCAAGGGATGCTGCGGATCATGAGTCTGAGGCTAGCGGAGCCAGCCGTGTCAATTCCCGATCTAAGCGATGCATGACATGCATAGCCGGCCATCTCAAGGCATAGGCCAGCGCCCGGCTACAAGCTAGGGCTCCGTTGTGAACTGGACCGTCAGGACACCACCAAAGCAAACGGGACATCATCGGCGCTGAGCCAGTCGAGGCTGGGGCCAAAGATCTAAGCGGCAGTGACGCAGGTCTCGGCTACAAACGGGGCCCCGGTTTTGGGGAGTGGGTCCTGCCCGATGTCAGCGCAGCGCCTCAACCGCCGTGAATGGGTTAAGCAGGGGCACCTCAAAACGGCTGAAGTCGGACACGTTGCGCGTGACTACCGTGAGGTGATGCACCTTGGCGATCGCAGCGATCATCGCGTCCTCGTAGAGCGTGTCGGATTGGCGATGCATCAGCTGGGCCCAGCAGCGGAAAGCCCGACCATCCATGCTGAGGATGTTGAAGCTGTCACTCACCTGATCCAGCCACAGTTCGATCTCGCCCGCCTTGGCGGCGTCCTGTTCCCGGGTTAGTTCAATCCCGGCCTGAATCTCACCGATGGTCACACTGGCGAGGTGAAGATCGGCATCGTTGATGGTCTCAAGCCAGGCGAGTACGCCGCCGTGGGGTTTCGGCCTGCGTAGTTCGGACACCACATTGGTGTCGAGCAGGAAGGCCATGGGCTATAGAGCTACCACGGGCCGTCGGCGGGCTCCGCCTCGCGGGGGCACAAGAACCTCGCTGCGCGCCTCGGATGCCAGCAACAGGTCTTTGAGGGTGGGCCTTGCGGCTGCCTGCAGGCGATTCCACTGCTCAATCGGCACCAGCACGGCGGTTTCCGAGCCGCGCCGGGAAACCACCTGGGGGCCTTCCCGCTGGCAGGCATCGAGCAACTCACTGAAACGCGCCTTGGCGTGTTGCACGGGCCAGACCGCCATGTCCTCCCCCATTTGACTAGTTATCTGACCAGTCTACAGGGAAAAAGGTCTTGTGATCCTGTCGACCCCTGGCTGCGAAGGCAGCAGCCAAGGTGGTAGCCCAGACCCCTGGCCTAGCCGCCATCGAAGCCCGCCTGGATCGCATGGAAACCCTGCTGCAGCGGATCGCTGAACGGGTGGGGGTCAGTGATCCTGGCTTCGATGCGGGGGGTGATGGCTCACCTTCTGGTCCGTTGGGTTGATGGCGGAATCGTTCAGGCCCTCAACAAGCGGACCGGAGCCCATGGCCGCAGTGCCGAGGCGGAATATCGGCAATCCTGGCGGCGGCGATGATGACCCCTCCACGGCGCTAACTGGCGGAACTGCTGGGTTCCATGCCCGCTGTGGGGCTGGATGCTGATTTCGAGAGGTAGCCCTGCTGAATCCCGATGGGCTTTGGCCCAAAGAATCGGCTTACCATGCAGGCATGGCGATCCAAGCCCCCCCAATCGATGCCAAGCTCGATGCGGTGACAGCTGCCCTAGCCGGTGTTGAACCCCAGGCCAGGGCGAGTGCTGCTGTTTGGCTCCCGGGCGCGGGGGGATGGGCGACCCGATTCTGATTTCGATCTGCTGGTGGTGATGCGGCAGGCCACGCTCACCCCGCAGGAAAGGCAACAGGCGCTGCGTTCGCTGCGGGCGGCGCTGTGCCCCCTGCCGTTGTCTGTGGGCGTCGATCTGGTGGTGGTAGGGGAAGAGGATGCCCAGCGCCTGGCGGGCTCCCGCTGGCATGTGGTGGCGCGGGCCCTGCGTGAGGGGAAGGAGCTGGATGTCGCCGGCTGAGGATGCGTTGCTGTTGTTGCGGCTGGCCGAGAGGCACCTGGGCAGCCTGAGGGGAACCCTGGATCCCGCAACGATTGCCGATGAGGACTTGGGTTTTCTGGCGCAACAGACCCTGGAGAAGCTCCTCAAGGCGTTGCTAGTGCTCCACTGCCTGGAACCTCCCCGTAGCCATTCGCTCCAACGCCTGCTGGAGCTAGCCAGCGGCGGCATCACTCTGGGCGTGGCGCCAGAACTGCTAGAGCTCGATGATGTTGCGGTGCTGGCCCGCTATCACGCCGAGCCCACAGCCTTGCCAGCGGAACGCCGGCTGTTGCTCGAGCTGCTTGAGGCCTTCCACGCTGAGGTGCGGCAGCCGCTGAGCTGAATCCTCCGGCTGAGGCAAGCCAGATCGAACGAAAGCCACCTTGAGCAGCCGCTCCCGATCGGCCAGGAAGCGATCGATCAGCCCGGAAAAGCCCGGCGTGGTGGGGTGGAAAGCGGTGCGGATGGCATCGGCGGCCACCTGCTCCAGTTCGCTGGCAACAACGGAGGGGAGCAAGAGATGCGGCAGATCTGCTGATTCAGCCTAGGCGGGATCGCAATGGCGCTCCCGACTCTGGCCTATGCATTTCCTGCATGCCCAGGACTCGACAACCCGGCCTCCTCCTCCCATTCTGGGAGGAGCTGCGATCCTTAGTGCGCGTCATCGCCAAGCGAACCTTGGTGCAGTTCTGAAAGTCGGGGCATGGCGATGCCGAACAACCCCTCAGGGCCTGGCACGCTCTGGTCAAGTCGGCCAGCTGGAGTCATCCCAAGGTGATCAAGGCTAAGTTCTCAAGCGCAAGTTTTCTTGCCAACAACAGGGTCGTTTTAAACACTGGTGGCAACAACTATAGGTTTGTCGTTAAGGCTGAATACGAACTCAAGACGGTCTACATCCGCTTTATGGGCAGCCAGGCTGATTACGACAAGATCGACGCTTCCATAATCTGAGACACACCATGCAACCCATCAAACCCATCCGCAACGAAGCCGATTATGAGCTTGCCCTAAAGGATATCAACGATTGCCTAGATGCAGCAGCATGCAGCCCTGAAAGGGAGCGGCTTGAGGTGTTGACTGTTTTGGTTGACGATTATGAGGCCAGGCATCACCCCATCAATCCACCTGATCCGATTGCGGCGATTGAATTTGTCCTGGAGCAACGGGGTCTGTCGCGCAAAGATCTGGAAGGCGTGATCGGCAGCAGTGGGCGTATTTCAGAGGTGATGAATAAACAACGTCCGCTGTCGTTGGCCATGATTCGCAAGCTGGTGGAGACGTTTGACCTGCCCGCTGATGTGCTGATCCGCATGTCGCCCTGCGTACAGGCAAGGGGGCGATCTTTTCTCGTGACTCGAGCGAAACGCGTCAAGGGCCGCGTGACGGTGTAGGCGCTGTTTTTGGTGTGGCGGCCAGCTCGGCCGAGGGCAATGCGAGCTCGCTGTGCTGGTGGGTTGCCGCCACGGCGAAAGCGAGGCGGTGCAGAGCTGGCTGGAGGGCTTTCCGCGCCTGCCCCTGGATGACGCGATCTCCCGGGAAACGGTGCGGCTACGCCAGCAGCACGGCCTGAAGGTGCCTGACGCCATCGTCCTGGCCACGGCCCGCAGCGCGCAGCTGACCCTGGCCACCCGCAACAGCCGCGATTTCCCATTGACCTTGGGGGATGTGCTGCATCCCTCCCTATGCCCTTTGAGGCTGAGATGCCCGGCCCGATTCCGATGAGGACGCGCTGCGGTGCCATGGGGCGTGGGTGAGGGTGATCTCCAGCGCGGCATGTCCGATGCGCTTGTTCCCATCCACAAAGGGGTGGTTCTGGATGAGGGAGAAGCCGAGTGCGGCCGCTTTGGCGATCAAGCCTGGATAGAGATCAGCGCCGGCAAAGCTCTGCCTCGGCAGGGCGAGGGAAGCCTCCAGGAGCCCCAGATCCCGCAGCCCTGGTGACCCGCCGCTTTGCGCCAGGAGGCGGCGGTGCAGCTCCAGCACCTCAGCCAGCTGCAACCAGCGCATCAGGCAAGGCGCCGATACAGCTCAGCGTTCTTGCTCAGCACCCGTTGGGCGGCGGCGTTGAAGTCGTCAGCTGGCTGGGCGATCAGGTCCCGCACCGCAGCAGCAGCCAGATCAGTTTCTGAGATCTGGAGGCGAGCAGCGGCCTCGGCAAGCGCCTGGGCCTGATGGTCGCTGAGATCAATCGCGAGCGCCATGCTGTTCAGTCCTGACTTAACCAACGATGGCACCATCCTGGATCGAGCTGCTGGTGGGTTGCCGCGACGGCGAAAGCGAGGCGGTGCAGAGCTGGCTGGAGGGCTTCCCGCGGCTGCCGCTGGAGGGTGTGCCGCATCCCTATGCGCTCTGAGGCCCAGATGCCCGCCCTACCCTGAAGCGATGGCAATCCCAGCCCCCGCGATCGACGCCGAGCTCGAGGCGGTAACGGCAGCCCTGGCGGCGGTGGAGCCCCGCACGAAGCGGCTGCTGCTGTTTGGCTCCCGGGCGCGGGGGGATGCTCGGCCCGATTCCGATGTCGATGTGCTGGTGGTGATGCCCCAGGCCACGCTCACACCACAGGAACGGCAGCAGGCGACAAGGTCGCTGCGTGCTGCCCTGCGGCCGCTGCCATTGAGGGTGGCCGTGGATCTGGTGGTGGTGGGAGCGGCGGACGCCGAGCGCCTCGCGGGCTCCCGCTGGCATGTGGTGGCGCGGGCCCTGCGGGAGGGGAGGGAGCTGCATGTCGCCGGCTGAAGACGCGCTGCTGTTGCTGCGGCTGGCCGAACGGCATCTCCGCAGCCTGAGGGGCACCCTGGATCCGGCGACGCTGGCCGATGAGGACTGGGGTTTTCTGGCGCAGCAGACGGTGGAGAAACTGATCAAGGCGCTGCTGGTGCTGCACGGCCAGGAGCCGCCGCGGAGCCATTCGCTGCAACGGCTGCTGCAGGAGCTGGCCGCCTGTGGCGATACGCCAGCCGTGGCGCCCCTCCTGTTGGACCTCGATGACTTTGCTGTTCTGGCCCGCTACGACGCCGAGCCCACACCCTTGCCTGGGGAGCGGCATCGGCTGCTGGAGCTGCTTGAAGAACTCCACTTGGACGTGCGGGAACGCCTGAACTGAAGCCCGTGCTGATGCAGGCGGTGATCCGCTGCCCCAACGCTGGCGCCAGGGCAACCAGCGCTTCGAGGAACTTTTGAACAGGCCGTATGCCCGGCGGGGTGCTCTGGAAACTCAGCCGCAAACCTCCCAGGAGCCTGCCGATGGGCTCGATGGGTTCACCCTGAAGAAGGTGGAGTGCGCGGCAGGTGGTCCGGGCACGGCAGAGTCCGCGACCCTGGTGCGAAGGGCTGTGCAGGCCCAGCTGGATCAGCTGGAGTGGCTGGTGCTGCGGATTGCGAAGCTTCCGGGGGTGAGGGTGCACATCGAAAGGGATCGGAGCTCCAGCAGTGGATGGGATCGCGAGATGCCTTGCCAGGGGGATAGCTGGAAGCGGCAGAGATGATTCATGATCCGTATCGAAACGAACAAGTGGTTCTCGGACCCGGGAACCAGAGATAGGCTCAGGAGAGCATGGCCTGAGACCCAAACCAGCCAGTCGCTTTCGACAGCCGCTGGAGAGCAGAAACCAATGGTTCGCGGAAAGCCACTGCCAGGGCGACTGTGGTCCTCGGATCCGCCCAAGAAAGAATTAGGCCAGTCATGACAAGGCCTCCAGGTCATTGCTAGAATTCCAAATCTGCTGAGATCTAGAAATGTTAAGCCAAGAAGCTCGATTGCCGGTGAAAAATGCGGTATCCGCTGCGATCGCTTATGTCAAGGAGCTCTATGAGGGCGTTGCTTTACGCGACGTTCTCCTTGAGGAGATTGAGTACAGTAATGCCACCGACAAGTGGTTGGTCACTATTGGCTTTTCACTTCCCGAAACCAAGGAAGTATCGTCCCCTGTAATTTTCCCAGTCAAAACAAGTCGCGAATTATCTCGTCGATACAAAACGGTGGTCATAGACGCCGTTTCCGGGACCCCAGACTCAATGAAGATTAGAGATGTGCAGTAATACAGTGAACATTCAATCCTCTAGCGAGCTTTTGCTCGACACAAATCTTTTGCTTCTTCTCTTTATCGGAGGAAAAGACACTTCGCTCATCAGCAAGGCAAAGACGCTCTCGGCTTATACAGAAGAAGATTATGAGCTGTTGCAAAAATTTGCAAGTCTTAACAAGTTTACAGGCCTTCTCACGACTCCTCACATAATTACTGAGGTCTCAAATTTACTGGGAAAGGAACGAGACGACATAAAGCGAGTTGGCAGAGAAGCAGTGGTTGAGTTTCTTGAAAGATGCAATGAGCGGGTGGATTCCTCGGCGCAACTAGCTTCAAAACCCGAGTTCAACAGACTTGGTATTACCGATACAGCAATAGCAGTGGCAGCCAATTCAACTGTATTTGTCTTGACTGCGGACCTCCCATTGTATCTTCACTGTTCATATTCAGGCCTTAATGTGGCTAATTTCAACCACGTCCGCCAAGGTGCATGGAGCTAAATCGAAGCCCTAACATCAAGATCCAGCGGTCGGGAGAGGAGATGCCTCATTTCCATTTTGGGCTTTTCCCCGCCGCTGATCTTGAGCGTTGGGTTGGCCGCATATGCTAGAGGCCAACCTTATTTGGCTCTGAAGCGTCCCGATGCCATTAACTCTTACAGAGAAAGCAATTGACTGGGCGCTTGAGCATATTCTGAATTACGGAGATACAGATATATTTCCAGAGGCCTTTGAGTTTGAGGCTATAAAGCACTGTTGGCAAGATGTCAAGGCAAGTATTGCAAGCGTTGACATTCTAAAATGGAATATTAGGCCTTACAGGCGATGCTTGGCCCCAAAACATAGGTTCGGATTCAGGATCTCTACCCAGCTAGACCCTCTAGATATTCTAGTCTATACAGCTCTTGTCTACGAAGTTGGCGGACTTCTTGAATCATCACGCGTATCCACTAGAGAGAGCATTGTTCATTCATATCGTTTTGATCCGAAGCCTGATGGCCGAATGTTCTCTGCTCAATTTAATTATCATTCATTTCAAGAAAAGTCTCGTCAAATATGCGATTCAGTTACGCCGACACATGTAGTCATTGCAGATATTGCAGACTTCTTTCCTAGGCTCTATACGCATCGCATTGACAATGCTCTACTTAGTGTGCTTGGGAGTGGTCATATGCATGCAGTTGCTATCAAACGATTGCTCGGACATTGGGCTGGATCCTACTCATATGGGATTCCAGTGGGTTCAGCCGCTTCACGCATGGTCGCTGAGACAGCGATTGGCGATATCGACCAGTTACTACTATCAGAGGGTGCATGCTATCTCCGTTTTGCAGATGACTTTCGCTTCTTTTGCCAGTCTGAGGCGGAAGCATATCGATACCTGGCTCTTACCGCAAGAGTGCTTATCGAGAATCATGGCCTTACCTTGCAACAGAGCAAGACGCGAATCGTGCCAATAGATCAGTTTCGGCAGGTATACCTTAGAGAGTATGAAGCCAGAGAAGTTGAAACTCTATCGCAACAATTCTACTCGCTACTCGCGCAGATTGGCATTAGGGATATTTACGAGACAATAGACTACACCAACTTGTCTCCATCGAACAGGGAACTCGTTAATCAACTAAATCTGCGACAGCTTTTGAGTGATCAACTCTCAAGTGAAGAGCCTGATCTTTCTATGCTCAGGTTCTTGCTCCGCCGCATGTCTCAACTAGATGATGCTGGAGCCGTTGATCTCGTTATTAACAATATTGGCAGATTAGCGCCCGTAGCGCGAGAAGCGATCCAATTCTTGGTGAAGCTCTCGACTCTTACCGGCTCTGCTAAGCAAGAGGCCGGCACGCGCCTGCTAGAAGTGTACTCAGACAAGAATGTCTCAATATCACACATAGAGTATGGGCGCATGTATCTGCTGCGGCCTTTTGCACTGCAGCCTACATGGCATTCCAGCAATGGCCTAGTTCAGCTTTACAATGAATCTATCGATGACTTCTCTAGAAGAGAGCTCCTCTTGGCCATGGGTCAAGCGCATCTGGATTTCTGGTTTCGGGCAAGGAAGCAAAGTTTTCAGGAGATGACCCCATGGATTCGTCGTACGTTTATTCGCGCAGCATCATGCCTTCCCCCTGATGAGTATAAGCATTGGATTCGTGGCATTGAGGGACAGCTGGATCAAACGGAAAGAGCTATTGCTAATTGGTCGAAGGTGTCTCCAATCGCATAGCAATAGGGTTTTTCGTGCAACCTACATAGCAACCCAACGTCGCCATTCACCTGAGCCGCCTCCACGTAAATCCTGAGCACCTTCAACATCAGCTTGCGGCCAGGTGATGGCAGCTTCGGACGTCATGACAGAACAATGCTATGCCACCAACCAGTCAGCGTGTGATGCACAAGTCGTGTCAGACAGATGAGGCCTGGTAGCAGGAGCCGCCAAGATCGCCCATGGAACGATCTTGTCCAGGGAGCGCACCAATGGCATCAGATTCTTTTAGGCGGATGAATGGCATCGTGCAGCGCCTTACCGTTGCAGCACTGCTGATCGGACTTGCGAGCCTTTGCACCGAGACCGCTTGGGCGGGCGGCAACAAGCCCAGGCATCCGAAGCAAGTCTGTCTGGTCGTGGATACGGATGTGGCCACTGATGATTTTCGGGCTCTTGCCGTGCTGATCCCGCACCGTGACCTACGTGCTGTGGTAGTCACCGAAGGCATTGCCTCCGTGCCCCGAGGTAGTACCGCCATCGCACTGTTCCTTGCGAGCGGTCAATCGCTGGCACCTGTCCTACCAGGGCTTGCCGCCACCGCGCCTCCTACGTATGACTGGTTGCCGTCCGCGCGGGCAGCCGCGGAGCGCATCAACAACTTTGTCCGTGAATCCGTATCCTCCGCCTCAAGCCCCAATCGATTGAACATTGCCCTAACGGACGCAGTCAAAGGTTGCGAGCGGGTCGACGTTCTGGTGCTCGGCCCATGGTCGTCCTTCGTTCAGTACGCGCCTGTGCTTCGACCGTTGATCCACCGAGTCGTGGTGTCTGGGCGTCCAGTAGCTGAGAACAAGCCAGACAACTTCAACTGCGTCTATGACCAAGCTGCATGCGACAAAGCCGTTAAGCTCCTGGCCAGGATCCGCAGTGCCGTGTGGGTCGATTTGCCGGCAGACGGCAAGTCCTATCCGCCCACACAAGAGATGGTCGATCAGCTGGCTGGTGCAGGCACGCCAGGATTGTTGCGTGCTGCGCTCAATGCCGATCCCTCACGGTGGCTCGGCACGCGTCTCTGGGATGACGCCGCCGCCCTGTACGTAGTGGCCCCCGAGCATTTTCAAGCAAACGGTGCGCATTTCGAACCGGTCATCGACGAGGAAGCGCTGCGCAACGCGTTAGTGAAGGCGATCAACGCTAGGCCTACTGATCAACCGATTGCAACCCCCTCGACTAGCAATGCAGTCCAGTCGTCGAACGGCGTGACGACCAACAACGCGCTAACCGGAGGCACGACCAGCGGGCGTCATGCTCCATTAAAGAACTCCCAAGCCACCCGATAATCCCCCACCCGATCACACCGATCAAACGGCGCCTCATAGGTGATCGTGCGCTCCACCGGCCCGCCAGGCAGCGTGTCATCCACAATCGTGCGCGACACGCTGCCGGATTGCATCTCAGCGATATCTTCCCAGCCGATCTCCTTCGCCGCCCCACGGCCCTTGCCCTTGCGGGGGAAGCCCACCCCCACCAGACCCTTACTGGCGGTGAAGACGATGCGGCCATTGCGGTCATACCAGGTGTCCCGTTCGTATTGCTGCATCACCGGGAATTGCACCCGGTAAATGGTAATCAGTTCATCGAGCGTGAGGCCGAGGGCCTGGGCTACCAGTACATCGATCTCCACCAGGGCTTGGCGGCGAGCGTAATCTGTACGTAAGGCACAGTTAAGCGTCCAGGTAGGACTAAGGTTATTGAAGAAGCTTATGGGTAGGCGGGAATCTGCCTTCGCCCACAGCTGGTTTCGGATGGCGGGAACCCAGCTTTCGCTCCAAAGCTCTGAATACTGTTTAGTAAGCGAATTGAGAGAAAGAGCACGTGATTTCAGCGCTATTCGAGTGCCCTCCGCTATGTCCGGGAAAGGTATCAAGCGAAGCAGGCTTCCGTTGAAGTTGTTTTTTTCCCGAGACTTTGACATAAAAATCATAAGGTATTGAGCACAGCAGAGAGCACATAACTAATAACTCGCATGTGTCTGCAACGGTAAAGGATATGAGGCCATCAATGTGGATGGCACTTGGCTGAATAATGGCAGGCTGCAGAGATCTTTCTGTCTCAAGGTCAAGCTGCTTCGGAGCAGCAATCCTGTAAGCGGATAAATATGGCTTGCTATTTCCGTTCGCATTGATTGCCGCGTCAAAACCTGTAACAGATAAGCGATCAAGTAGCGTATGGGCGCATCTGGGAAAGTCTTCTGCTACTAGTGCGGAAAGGTCTATCGGATCGTATTGCCTTGCGTTGCTGCATTTTGTTCGTGCCGACTTGTAAAGTGGATTGGAGCACCAAATATTTGAACCACTAAGCACTAAGGAATTTGGTTGGTTCGGAAACACGCTTTTCCTGGATATAGAACCATTTTTTGTTCCTTCGGATTCGCTAAAGCCTGTAGTTGCATGGAAACCCGCAATGTCCCCAATTCGCGTCTTTGCTCGAGAAAGTTTCTCTATAACCCTTAGCAGTGGGGCTGCGAAAAGGCTAAGCATCCTCGTATGGCGCCAATGACTAGCTGAGCCTTCTACTAATTCAGCTAGGACCGAAAGAGATTGCTTATTAAACTCTATTACCCTTTGGGTGCCACCTTTTGTATTCCACTTGCCATTCTTATCTTTAATTCCGTCTTCGAGTTGGAGCCAAGAGTTAATGATTCCAGCTTGATCGAAGCACTCATCAACAGTGCGTGGATGAAATAGCTTTGCGATGGCGGAGAATCTTGGGCTTGATTTTTTTGATCCATACACATTGAGGGCAAACGACCTTGCGTTCTGAATGTCTTGAAACAGCTTGAGTTCATTTCTAAAGTGGAAAAGAAGCCTCAGCCTGCTATAAATTTCTTCTCGAATGATTTCGCCATCAGCGTCATCAAGTGGCCCCGTGGGATGGATCAGCGCAGTAAAGGCGTTTTGGCTTTGCAGGCTCCACGACTTACAAATAAAACATTTATATAAGTTATTGCTCTGACCTGCAAGGGCCGGATAGTTTTGGACTGAGCCAATAAAGGACTGGGTTCCCGATATTTCTGCGTAAAGGGCATTAATCGAGCCTTTGAAATCCTTGTCCTTTGTTGCGCTCTGCCTAACCAGGACCTGTGATTCGGCAGGTGTTATTTCTCTTACAACTGCGATGGGATTGTGATCGCCGAGGACGGCTTTTATATTCCATGTAATCACTAGCCACGGCGGATTTCCGAGGACCAGGTCAAAGCCGCCAACCTTGAGCAAGTCTGCAAATTCCAAATCCCAATGCAGCGGCCGAATGCGTTCGGTAAGTGCCTCAACTTGCTGCAGGTGCTTGAATTCGCCTTTTAGCTTCTGAACATCAACAAAACCATGGCGATCAGAAAAATTAGCAGCTAATTGCTTCGGCTGAGTATCTGCATATAAATTCCCTTGGCCAAGTTCTAAGGTTATTCCCTGCTCCAAATCCCCGAGGATCATGCTCAGCTCAAGTAGCCAGGTATCGCGGCTTGGTAGTGACGCTGCTTCGCTGATGGGCCAGAACCACAACGCCACCCAGTAATCCATGGCCCACTTCAGGCGCAGGCGAGCATTGGTGTTAGCCACATCGCGCCCCAGCACCTCCTGGTCCTGGATGCGGTCTTTCAGTTTCAGCGGTGTCCAATCGCCCTCGCTGGTCCCCGTGGGGTCTTGCCACACCGGTAGGGGGTCGGTGGTGCGCAGCCGCAGCTGGCGTTGTTGCTCGGCCCAGTCGTTCCAGAGGCCATCCACCAGCTGGCTGAGCCGCAGCAGGTGGGCGATCTGGGAATCGGTGAAGGGGTCCCCCACAAAGGCCCTGTTCCAGCGCTTGCAGCGCTCGAACGCCTCGGGCTCTAGCCCCTTAATCACCCCATCCTTGTAGGCGGCCATGCCCGGATCGGGCAGCAGGAAGTGGAAGATGCCATCGGCCGGTAGCGGCGCATCCCAGGCCAGTTCCTCCGGGGCCTGCTCATGCCAGAGGCTGCTTGGTTTGGCCTTGCGTCCCGTGCCCGTGGGCAGCTGCTTCACCCGGTAGATCTGGCGCCGGGCACCGATCAACGAGTTGCCGCACACCAGCTGCTGGCTGAACCAGGGCACAAACGCCCGGCCGTTCTCGGGGGTAAAGATGCTGTTTAGCCAGAGGCTCACCTCCGCCAGCTCCACCGCCACGGGGTTGAGGTCCACGCCGAACACGTTCTGATCGGCCAGGCGCATCTTCACCTTCTGCAGTTCCTGCTGGAAGCTGTCGTGGGCGATGCTCTGGCCCGTTTCCTGCTGACGCCGTTCTAGGTAGGCCTGAGCCAGCTGGTTCACCACCTCATTGAGGAAGGCAGCCGAACCCATCGCCGGTTCACACACCTTTAATTGCAGGATCTCAGCAGCACTTTTGCCAGGCAGCAGCTCCTTGAGCGCATACTTCACCAGGCACTGGGTGAGCGATTCCGGCGTGTAGTAGCTGGCGCTTTTCTCCCGGTCCCGGCCGGCCAGGCGATAGATGAAGCGGCCCTTGGGGTAGCACTTCGGTTTGCCTGTGCCGGGCTCTTGCACGATCTCCTCCGCCCTGTAGGCCTTGAGCTGCTCGGCGCTCACAAAGTGGCCCACCTCCAGCTCGTCATGCTCCTGGCCGCTGGCCTGGGCGCTGGCGTCATCGCCATCTTCCGCGCCATCGCTATGGCCTTCACCACCTTCAGCGTCATCGTCATCAGCTTCGTCGAGCCCGTCATCGTCGCTCGCAGCGGCACGCCCCTTCTTGGCAGCAGGTTGCACCTCGTAGAGGTCGTGCTCCGCAAAGAAGCCCCGAAAGCTCAGCAGGGCCTCATACACGGCGCCCAGCTGGTTGATGCCCAGCTGCGAGTAGCTCACCCGGCCGCGCCGCTTGCCCTTGCCGGCCTTGGTGAGTGACATCAGCTCAATCACCTCCCGCAGCACCACATTGCGGAAGCGCACCCGCGTCAGCAACGGCATGCGCTGTGGATCAAACAAATGGGCCTTCAGCGGCGTCAGCTGGAAGCAATCGTGCAAGGGATCGCCCCGATCGGCTAAGGGCAGCTGGGCCGTTTCATCGTCGCGCCTGGGGTAGCCATCCCAGATCATCCCAAACAGGCGATCGAGCGAATCGCTGATGTAGGTGCTGGCCTGATCTTCTTCGCTGGCCAGCTCGGCCGTATCGAGATCGCGCAGGCTTTCGAGGCTATACCCGAGCCGGTAGACATCACTGCCCATCGGCGCATAGCCCAAATCCGGCCGGCTCTCCACATAAAAGAGAAACAGCAGTCTGTACATGTAACGCAGGCATTCCAGCGTCAAGGCATTGGCGTCGGTCTTACCCCGAAACACGCCCTCATGCTGTTGCTTCTGCCATTCAATCGCCTCATTGCCCAGCAGCTCGATCGAGCGCCGTAGGGCGTATTTGAGGTCGCTGCTCACCTCATAGGCGTGTTTATGGCTGTTCTCATCCAGCTCATCCAGCAACGGCGTGCCACCGCCCGTGGGGCAGGTGTGTTCGCGGTGCAGCAGGGTGGCTGCCGCCAGCAGGGCATCGGGGTTGTTTTCGCCCAGCAGGGTGCCCAGCTCAAAGCGCAGCAGCCGAGACGCCGCCCACTTCTGCCGGTCGATCAGCAGCAACTGGTCGCGACTCACCGCCAGCACCCAGCGGGGCGGGATCTCCTGGCCGAACACCCGTTCGCTGATCAGCTCTTCCCAGGTTTCACCCGGTTCCCCATCCATGCCCCGCACCACCTTGCCGGCGGTGATGTCGGCCACCTGGCAGGCCCAGCGGGCCGCAATCGTGAGCTCCAGCGGATCAGCCCCTTCATCGCTGGGGTTGAAACACTCCACCACCCACAGCCAGGGCTCCCCCTTGGCAGTGGTCACCTCGGCCAGCAGGGGGATTTGATAGGCCTCCCCCCCATTGAGCACGGGTTCAGAGCGCGGCGAGAAGGGATAGCCCAGGGCGTCCAGCAATGGCTGAAAGAACAGCTGCCGCTGCAGCCGCAACCGTTCAGCTGGATCGTCTGAGATGCCGAATTCGGCTTCCCGCAGCTTCTGCCAGGGCTTACGTAGGGCCCTGAAGGCCCCATCCGGGGTGCCCAGTTCCGCCGTGGGGTCGGCTTCCGCCTTGGCCCGGGCTTCCTGGGCCCAGCGCTCGCGCACCTTCTTGATATCGCCAGAGAGCACGCTCTCCAGGTAGTGGGCGGAATAGAACTCGTTGGCGTTGCTGATGCCGGGGAGGGCCATGGTTAGGGCTTGCGCAGCGTGAGCAGGGAGGTTGTGTCTTCGCTGATGAAGGTCTCGATCGCTGCGGCGTGTTCTAGAAGAATCCGCAAGATCACTGCCGTGCTGGTGTTACCCACCACGAGCCAGATCACCTTGGGAGGGGCGCCATACAGCAAGCTCAAGCCACGAAAATCGTCGTCTTTGGTGGTGATGGTGTAGTCGTTTGCGGCCGCAAAAGTCCAGATTTTGTGATCACTGTCGCCCACCAAGCCCACGTCGCGGACATGGACGCTGCCAGGGAACACGTCCGAGAGGGCTGCACAAAGCCGCGGACTCAGATTTTCATCCAGTAACAAACGGCCAGCCATGGCGATCCTCAGGCCACCGTTAGCTCGGTGAGCCGCTTTTCCCGTTCGGCGGCGTAACGCAACACCGCCTGGATGTGCTCGGCCCTGAGGTCTGGGAAATCCTCAAGGAGCTGCTCCTGGTTCATGCCACTGGCGAGGTACTCGAGCACATCCGTCACCGTGATGCGGGTACCGACCACACAGGCCTTACCGCTACGCACGCCCGGCGAACAGGTAATCAGGGGACTTGGCAAGCTCATGGCAGGGTCTCAACAAGGGGTTGTCGCGGTGGGCCTGGCGGTTGGCTGCTGGTTTGGGGGCACTTCAAATGCTATGCAGGCCAGCGAAACGGCGCTTGATCAGCTGCTGTCCCGGTGCAGCACAGCTACCAGCTTCAGGTAAGCAGCCGGTTCGATCGTCATCACATCACCCACAAACCGTTCGTGGTCTTCAAAGCGGGCGTTGATGGCCTTTTGCTCGGCTTGCCGGCGTTTCTCCTTGATCTGCTGGGGCCGTTGATCAGTGGCAAAGGCCAGCTGGAGCTGGTCCTCCTGGCGACCCCGCAGGCGCCTGAGTCGCTCCCGTTGGGCCGCCAGTTCGGGTTCCATCCGTTGACTCCAGCGGTCGCGGCAATCGAGCAGGTAGGCGTTGGCGGCATCCACAGCCACCTGGCGTTGCTGCTTGAGTGATTCGGGAATCGGGGCGTTGGTGTTGGCATAGGTCTTGCGGCCCAGCTGCAAGCGCTCAGCCACGGCCCCAAACGGCACCACCTCCACCACCTTCAGGCCTGCCCCCAGGAAACGCACAGCCACCCACTCCTGCACCACCGGCACCCCCTTTTGGTTCGGGATCGTGCCCTGGAGCACCATCACCACCTCGCCCGGCTCCAGCCCCTCGCCCAGCTGCAACACCGGCGCACAGTGGCGCGGGAAGCTGATCTGGCCGCGATCGGCCAGCCAATCCACCAGGGGATGCAGATCCCAGAGGTATTCCAGTTCGGGCCGGGCACTGTCCTGGCGGCGGGCCTGCTCGAGGGCACGCTGCAGGGCCTCCGGGTCCGTGCTGAGTGCCAGGCGTTGGCCGCGGGGAGGCTGCAGCTCGCGGGGGTAGCGGTCGTAGCGGCGTTGCAGGTCTTGGGGGGGCGTGAGTTCGAGCCGTTCTTCGGCGGGGAAGGATTTGAGGTCGAGCTTTTCATTGCGGCGCTCCATCTGCTCGCTCACCGCCTCTAGGGAACGCTCCACATAGCCCCAGACGCTGGCAAACAAGCTGAAGGCCTGGCTTCGCTGCACCGCAGGGCCCGCTGCATCGGGAATCACATTGCCAGTCGTGGTATCGCCTTGAGTGACATCGGCATCGGTGCTGTCGCCAGCCGTAACGCCGAAAAGATCATCAAAGTTAAACAGCGCATCGTCGCTGGTTTGCTTCAAGTAGCGCTCGGCGTTGGCATCCATCCGCGCTTCAAGCCCTGAAGAGTCTCCGGCTTCCACCGCCTTCTCGATCTCCATTTCCTCAGCGGCCGGATCGAACACCCGCAGGAACACCGAAGGGTCGCCGATGTTCTTCTGGGCCTGATCGTCCTTCCGGATGAGCACCCGCAGGATCTTCTCCGTATCGCCCATGCCTTCGCTGCGGGACGCCGTCAGCAAGTAGCGAATCTGGGGTTGCTGGGGCTGTCCATAACGATCAATACGCCCATTGCGCTGCTGCAGGGTCATCAGCGACCAGGGAATGTCGAAATGCACCAGCCGATGGCTCAGGTAGTGCAGGTTCAATCCTTCCGAGGCCACTTCGGTGGCCACCAGAATGCGAACAGCCTCCTTTTCCTGAGCAAACTGTTCCACCACCTTGGTCTGCTCCACGTCCGCCATGGCCCCATCCAGCTGCGCAACGGCACCCTTAGGCAGGCCCAAGTCGGCGGGCAGATGCTCCACCAAAAACCGCTGACTTTCCCGCCGTCCGGTAAAGATCACCAACCGGTCCTTCGGGTCCTTACCCATCCAGCTCCAGTCGGAGCGAATCAGCCGCAGCAGCCGTTGGTACTTGGAAAAGTCCTCGGCATCGATCGCCTCCAGCAGGGGCTCTAAGGGCTCCAGGGCTGCAATATCAAACGGAGCCGGTGTCGTTCCAGTACGAAGGCGTTTCAGCCGATTGCGCACCGTTTCCAGGGCTGCCATGGGGCTAGACAGCATGCTCTTGGCCAAAGTGGTGCGAAACAACTGCCCAGCCTTGGCTTTGCGATCGGTGTCTGGCAATTCAAGTTCAGCAAGTAAGGCGAAGACCCGCTCTTCCTTCTCGCTTGCCTGGCACTCCACATCCAGGCTCTCCCGCTCCTTAACCGTCTTCCGCAGATCAGCGATCACGTCTTTACGGAAGCGCCGTACGTAGAGATCCTTGATGTCTTCCTTGGTGTAGTGGCACGGGTCAGCGATCGCCGTGGGATCAAGCATATTCATCAAGCTGGCGAAGCTTTCTGCCTTGCCGTCATGGGGGGTAGCCGAGAGCAAGATCAGCGTTTCTGAGCGCGTCGCCAGGCGTTCTGCAAGCTTGGCCCGTTGGCTTTTCTGGGCACCTCGGGCACGCTCGGCGACGTTCTGGCACTCATCAATCACGATGATGTCCCAATTGGCATTATCCAGATAAAAGCGGTACTCCCGGTCGTTCTTGAGCGTGTCAACCGACACGATCGCCTTGTCGTAATAGTGAAATGGGTTTTGGTTGGTAGGGATCTGCTCGCGAATGCGTTGAATGCCGACGGAATCGAGCCGCACGAGTGGAATCGAGAAGCGCGTCCAAAACTCCTTCTGGAATTGCACCAACATGCTCTTGGTGGTCACAACCAAGATCCGCTTGCCCCGGCCCCGGCGAATCAATTCGCTACAAAGAATCCCGCACTCGAGCGTCTTGCCCAAACCCACCGCATCGGCGATCAACAGCCGTTGCCGCGGCATCGCCAGAGCCTTGGCCGTCGGTTGCAATTGGAAGTCCATCACGTCCATCGCCGCCAGGTGACCCACCACCAGGGCTGCGTCCGTGGGAACCGTGCGGCGTAGATGGGCCTCAATGAACAGCAGGCTGTCCCGGTAGAGGGGGGAGGGATCGGCAACAAGCTCGGTGTCTTCCGGCTGCAGCACCTTGAAACTGCCGGCCGCCTGCTCCACCTCCACAAGGAAACGGGCTTCCTTCTCCCGCAGGAACGGGGACACGCCCACCACGTCCACCACCTGCTGGCCGTCGGAGCTGCGGCCCAGGCTGCGCACCAGCCATTCGGCGCTACGGCACTCGATGCGGGCTCCCGGGGCGAGGACAGCTTCAGGCATGACTCACCATGACCATTGGATCGAAGGGTGCCTTGACCTGCCTCAAGCGAGAGAGATGGACCATCGATAGAAAGCAGATGGCAGGCACATCACTATATCTATAGTAACCTTCATGGTTGGCGACAGCGCAATCTGTTGATTTTATTCATTTTTTAAATAGTGTTGCCAGCATCCTAGCCCTTGGAGAGATGACAGCAAGTGGATGGAATCAATCAAGCCACCAAGATCCCATCTCAAATCAAGCAACTGGGACGAGTATGTTGCCGTTACCATGTCTGCACAGGCGCAATAGTTGAACCGACAACCTCGGAATTGCCGTGTACTTTGGGTCAATCAGCAGATTGCAGTATGCTGGTGGCATTTCTAATACGCGCTAAGAAGAGTACGTCATCCTGGAGCGCATTAGAGACACCACTGCTTGCCCCTTGGGGCGCCCAATCAGGGCACCCCATCACTTCTGTCTTAATCCTCAGAACCGATAACGAGCCCCAACCCGAGCCCCAAATGCGCTGAGGGAGTCGTAGTTCACCCGATCAACCGAAAAGCCGCTGCTTCCTTGGTATGTACCTTCCACAAACACATCGGCTTTGGCACTGGCTTGATAGGACACACCCAATTTGGCTTGGTAGCCCAAGACGCCTTGATTGCCCGATTGCTGAGTCAAGGTAATTCCCAGAGCAGAAGCTGAATAGGCACCCCAGCCCACATTCGTGTAGCCCAGGCCACCGCCAACATAGGGCGTGAACTTGCTTTTCGTTGGAATATCAACGTAGGCACTCACGAGAACCGAATTAGTGCTGACGCTGCCATTGTTGATGGTTGCACTGCCACTAGCCCCTAAGGCCGTTAGTGTTAACGAGTTTAAGGTTGCCCCTGTGTAGGCATAGGTCAGCTCCGTGCGCACGGGGCCAAAGTCATAGCCGGCGCCGATCTCACCGGAAAAGCCACCACCA
>CALRQT020000012.1:0-102535 GCA_943370385.1 Pseudanabaena sp. UWO311 | reverse complement strand
CTGAACCGCGCTGGTCTGGGCATGGAAGTGATGCACGAGCGCAACGCTCACAACTTCCCCCTCGACCTCGCCGCTGCCCAGTCCACCCCCGTGGCTCTGACCGCACCTGCGATCGGTTGATCCATCACCTCCTGGCCTGAGGGCCTGAGTTGATCCAAAGCCCCCTCTGCAAAGAGGGGGCTTTTTCATGGCTTGGCCTTGCTCAGGCCTACTTGGGTTAGGGAGCTTGAGGAGCAGGGGCTGGCAGGCACCACAGGGCTAAACCGCCCCCGCGACCCCGCGCCGCCAGCCACTGCCGGGCCGCCAATCCCTCCCCGTCCGCTTCTTGTCCCCGGGCAATCAGGGCAAAGAAGGGGAGCTTGGTCATTTCGGGTTTGCTGATGGCCCGATCCACCAGGGCGATGCTGCCCAACTTGAGCTGCAGCCGGTCAAACCAGAACACCAGCAGGGGGCGGCGCCCCTTGAGTTGGCCCTGGCCGCTGAACTCGAGGCTGAAGGCACCGAGGCTGACGCGATTGGCCAGCCGCAGCTGGCCCGGGCTTGGGCCCGCGGTGATCCGTAATTGGGCCGCCAAGGTGCGCAGCAGCCAGGAGCTGGCGGCGGCGGGCTGGTTCTGGCCCTTGGCCCAGGTTTGCACGAGCTGCCAAGGGCCAAGCAGCCGTTCGGCGTCTAGGCCCGTGCCGAGGTAGCGGCAGCGCCGTTCCAGCTCAAGGACGGCCTCCGCGTCTGGCAGAAGCGATGGTTGGGGCTGGGGGACGTGTTCCATGCCCCCAGCATGCAGGCCTGTTGCTGGGCCGACAGTGATCGTTGACCCGGAGCTGGGCCTGGATCCGGCTGCTAGAGGCCCGATTGGTGAGGTATCGGCCTGGGTTGGCCCTAGCCCTTCGGGGGGCATCGGCAGATCTGGGGCGGATGGCTGCCTAGCAAAAAGCCCAGATCCCCTGAGAAGGGAGCCTGGGCAGGTTGGCGGAGTTGGAGGAAGAGGGCCTTCCGGGCCTCCTGCCCTTCGCCGCCTGGATCAGCCCAGCACGGGGGCGAAGGCCAGCAGGCCGCCCGCGAGGGCTAGGCCAAGGGCTAGCCGCTGGCTCCAGATCGCCGCTTGCTGACGCAGCACCAGGTAGCTGCCACCGGCCACCAGGGTCGAGGCGGCGAGGGCTCCGAGCCACCAGCTGCTGGCAGCGAATTCGGCGGGAACGGCCTGGCCGTGGAGCATGGCATGGATGGCCACAGCCGTTGCAATCACGCTGCCGGCAAGCCCCAGGCCTGGGTTGGCGCCGGTGGTAGGGGGGTTCTGGCGGCGCAGCACCAGGGCGGCCACGGCCGAGATCGCTAAAGCAGCCAATACTTCGGCTGCGGGCAGGCCGCCGCCCAGGGCGCCGTACACCCCACCGACCAGGGCTCCGGCCAGGCCCCAGAGCAGCAGTTGGGCGGAGAGGCTGGCGGCAGCGGCGCCGACGCCAAGCAGCAGCAGCAGGTGGTCACTGCCCAGCAGGGGATGGAGGAAGCCGCTGCCTACGCCACCGCCAGAGATGCCATGGGCGGCGGCCGGTTGGCCGGAGACGACAACCGCCAAGGCAGCGATGGCCACCAGGGGGGCCAAGCCCCGGAGGGGCAAACGGCTGGTGCGGACGCTGGTGCGGAGTGGGGCGTTCATCGACGATCCCGGTCCACGCCGGGGTTGAGGGGAGTTGGAGCGGCGAGCGTTCTGGCTGGGGGCAGGGCCCCTTCACAGCTGCGGGACAGCGCCGGACTTGCACCGGACTTTCCTCGTTGCCTTTCCAGGATGACCCTGAAAAACCGTTCCGCCCCAGTTTGCCTGGGTTTTGGGGCTGGAGGCGTACTAGATGAACATTGCCCCGGCCCCGGTCATGCTTCCGGCACCGCCTGGGGCCAGGCTCGCGGCTGAAGCGGACCTGGCGGGGGGACATGGGGTCGAGGCGACGCACCTGGTGCCGCCAAGGTCGCCATCACCGATCAAATCTTGGGTTGGTTGCTTGTTAACAACCCAGGAAACCTAGGGGTGATCCAGCAAACCTTGGCTAGGGATCCTTTGGCTGACTAATTAATCTCAATCAAGCCCTAGTCAATCGGCTATCGATTGCGTCGGCTCCAATCCAAAAGTTTTTGCCTGTTTCGAAAGCCGGTGACTGGATTTGAACCTGCGACCTACTGATTACGAATCAGTTGCTCTACCACTGAGCTACACCGGCATCTCCAGCAAATTAGCATTCGGTGCGAACCTCCGGTCCTTGCATGGCTCCCCGATCGTCCGAGCCCCTGGATCCGGCCCTGCGGGCCAAGTTGCTGCAGGAAGCCCGTACCCCCTGGCGAAGCCTGCGCCGGGCCCTGTGGTTAGCCCTCAGTGCCTCCGCAGCCATCGGCCTGGCCACGATGGCGATGCGCGCCTCAAGTGGCGCTGAGGTGCCCGGTTCAGATCTGCTGATCCAGGTCGCTGCCCTGGCCGTCTTCGGGGGGCTGTTGCTGGTCGATCGCCATCGGGATGGCAAGGGCCCGCTCGCCGGGGGCAGTGGTCTCGATCCCGACTGAGGGGACTGAGGGGGCTGAGGCAATGGGCTCTAGGGGCGGGGCCGGGGCTGGCACCTCCTCGGGTGTTGGCAAGGGCTGCTCGACAGGCTGATTAGCCCTTGCCGGCGGGCTGGCCAGGAGCGGCAGGAGAAGCAGGGGTAGCCCCAGGTTGAGGTGCTGGCCCTGGGCCTGCTCCAGCCCTAGGGGAACGGTGGCGTCCACCAGGGAGGGGGGGCGGCTCAGCAGCCAGATCGCTTGCACAAGCTGGTGCCATTGCCAAAGCATCAGGGCCAGCAGGGGGCTGCAAATCAGCAGCACCACCAGCCGCGGCGTGGTGGCGAGGGGCGAGAGGCTCCAGGCGATGCCCCCCTGGCGATCGGCCCACCAAACCAACGCCAGCAAGGGCAGGGTGCCTGCCGCTGCCCCTAGCCGTAGGCCGAGGCTGGACGGCAGGGCACTCAGGCGCCGTTGCCGCTCGCGGCGGCCCCGCAGGGGCACCTGCACCAGCACCAGGGACCAGGGATCGGGCGGCAGGCGCCAAAACAGACACGCCGGCAGCAAGGCCCCTAATCCCCAGCAGAACAGGCGCTCCACCAGGGGAAAGGGACCGGGATCGCCGCCGGCCAGCAACACAAGCAGGCCAAGGGCCTCCAGGGGCCAGGCCGCCAGCCCCAGGAGTTGGACCCAAAGCAGGGGTTCCCTGCTGGAGGAGTCGCCCCGAAGGCTGGTCACGGTCAGCTGCTGAGGGTGCGGCGCTGGGTGACCAGCTTGTAGGCCTCGACCCGGTCGCCTTCCTTCCAGTTGGCGAAGCGATCGCAGCCGATGCCGCATTCGAAGCCGGTGGCCACTTCCTTGACGTCGTCCTTGTTGCGACGCAGGGAATCGAGATCGCCTTCGAACACCTTCTCCTTGCCGCGATGCACCCGCACCTTGCAGTTGCGCTGCAATTTGCCATTGGTGACATAGCAGCCGGCCACGGCGCTCTTGCCGATGTTGAAGATCGCCCGCACCTCGGCTTCGCCCAGGATCTCCTCGACCAGCTCTGGCTCCAGCAGGCCTTCCATGGCCATCTGGATGTCTTCCAGGAGCTTGTAGATCACGTCGTAGTCGCGCACATCGACGCCGGTGGCATCGGCGGCGCGCCGGGCCCCGGAGGCCATGGAGGTGTTGAAGCCCACCACCACGGCGCCCGAGGCGGCGGCCAGATCCACGTCCGTTTCGGTGATCTCACCCGGGGCGGAGAGCAGCACCCGCACCTGCACCTCGTCCTGGGGCAGTTGTTCCAGGGAGCCGAGGATGGCCTCGACGCTGCCCTGCACATCGGCCTTGAGGATGAGGTTGAGCTCCTTGAGGTGGCCTTCGCTGGCCTGCCCCGACATGGACGCCAGGGAGACCCGGCGCGAGGCCATCTGTTGGGCCAGGCGGGTGGCGCGGGCTTCGGTGGCCCGATCCCCCACCACGGCCCGGGCCGTTTTCTCGTCGGGGTAGACCTCAAATTCATCGCCGGCCGTGGGCACTTCGCTGAAGCCCAGGGCCTCCACGGCACAGGAGGGGCCCGACTCCTTCACCCGTTTGCCGGTGTCGTCCATCATCGCCTTGACCTTGCCGAGCACATGGCCGGCGGCCACCACATCGCCAGCCCGCAGGGTGCCGTTCTGGATCAGCAGCGTGGCCACCGGACCCTTGGCCTTGTCCAGGTGGGCTTCGATCACGGTGCCCTTGGCCATCCGGCCGGGGTTGGCCTGCAGGTCCTCCACTTCGGTGACTAGCAGGATCATCTCCAGCAACTTGTCGATGTTGAGCCCCTTGACGGCGCTCACCGGCACCATCACCACATCGCCGCCCCAGTCCTCGGCCACCAGGCCCTGGCCAGAGAGTTCCTGTTTGACCCTCTCTGCAGAGGCGCCTTCCTTGTCGATCTTGTTGATCGCCACCACGATCGGCACCTCGGCGGCCCGGGCGTGGCTGATCGCCTCCAGGGTCTGGGGGCGCACGCCGTCATCGGCGGCCACCACCAGCACGGCCACGTCGGTGACCTTGGTGCCCCGGGCGCGCATGGCGGTGAAGGCCTCGTGGCCCGGGGTGTCGAGGAAGGTGATCTTGCGGTTCTCCCCGGCGTGGGGGATGTCCACCTGGTAGGCGCCGATGTGCTGGGTGATGCCCCCGGCTTCACCAGCGGCTACGCGGGTTTTGCGGATCGCGTCAAGCAGGCTGGTTTTGCCGTGGTCGACGTGGCCCATCACGGTGACCACGGGCGGACGCCGGATCAGGTGAGCGAGGTCGCTCTCCTCGATCATCTCGACCGTCTTCTTAGCGGCCTCCTGGACGTCGTCTTCGAGCACGGGCACGCCGA
This sequence comes from Pseudanabaena sp. UWO311, assembly GCA_943370385.1. Classification (GTDB taxonomy): domain Bacteria; phylum Cyanobacteriota; class Cyanobacteriia; order PCC-6307; family Cyanobiaceae; genus BAIKAL-G1. Next base: position 97,656 of record CALRQT020000012.1, on the reverse strand, counting down.
ACTCATCGGAGACGGTCTCGATCGTGGAGAGGTCGAGGGTTTGGGTGACCGTGGCGATGATCCCCTTAAAGAAGAGGCTCTTGATGATCTCGGAGCTCTCCACACCCAGGCGGTCGGCGAGCTCCTGAACCGTGAGGTTGCCCTCAGGCACGATCAGCATGTCGGGCCGCACCTGCTTGGCCTCGCGGGAGGCGCGCAGCTCCATGGCGCGGCGGCGCTGGCGCTGGCGGGTGGTTTCCTTCTTGCGCTTGCGCATGGCCGCCGTCGGCTTGGCGGCCGCCACGGGACCCCGCTTCGGCTTCATCGGCCGCGCCAGGCTGGCCTGCAGCACCAGGGCTTCCTGTTCGCCAGCGAACCCGCCGGTTTCGGCGGTGAGCGCATCATCGTTTTCGCCGATGATGTGCACCTTCTGGCGCTGTTTCTGGGGCGAGCGGCTGCGTAGGGCCTCCAGCTTGGCGCTGTCGTCCCAGTCGGGACGCCTGGCTTTGGTGCTGCCGGGCGGCTGGGGCGTGCGGAAGCCAGGGCGCCTTGGTGCCGAAGGCGGCGTGGCGGTGGGCCGCACCGGTGCATCGGCGGTGCCGCCGGCTTCAGCGGTGCCGCCGGGGCGGCGGGGCGGCGCAGCCATGGGACGGGCACCGGGCTTCTGCAGCTGCATCAGCTCGCCCGGGGCCACGGGCTTGCGCATGCCCTGGGGCATGCCGGGGCGGATCGGACCGGGAGGCGCGGGGCGGTTGCCGCCGGCACCCGCCGGGCCAGCCGCATCGCGGCGGATGGGTTTGCCCACCAATTCCAGGGGGATGCCCTCGGGCCGGCTCGGGGGACTGCCTGGTTTACCGGGCTGGCCGGGACGGATTGGGGCTCCGGCCCGAATCGGTGGCGCAGCGCCCGGCCGCACTGGCGCTCCGGGGCTGGGACGCTGGCTCAAGGAGGGCCGCCCCGAGGGGGGCGCCGGCCGGCTGCCGCCGCTAGGGCTGGCCTGGCCTGGCTGGCCGGGTTGGGGCCGGCCCACCAGTTGGGGTTTGGCGCCAGCGGCACCTGGACGGCTGACCGGGGTGGTGGGCCGCTGGGGCTGGCCGGCTGCGGGCCTGGCGGGCGGGCCACTGGGCCTGGGCGCCGGTGCCGTCGAACCCGGTGGCGTGGGCCGGGGGCTGGTGGCCGGGCGGGGGGTCGGCGTTTCCGGTTTACGGGGGCTGGGCGCCGGGCCGCGACTGACGAGCGTCTGGGCCTGGGGTTGGCCGGGCCGGGCCGGTGCTGCGGGCGCGTCGGCCTTGGGCTTGGCAGGGGCCTTGGCCGGGGCGGCAGCGGCGGGTTTGGTGGCGATCAGGGTGGGCTTGGCCGGGCCCGCAGGCTTGGCGGCTCCGGGGGCTGGCTTGCTGGCCCCAACGGGGGGCTGGGCCGCGATCACCGCTGGCTTGCTGGCGACCACGGCCGGTTTGGTGGCAATCACCACTGGCTTGGCCGGGGCAGCGGGCTTGGCCGGCACGGCGGGTTTGCCAGCCACGGGGGGCTTGGCCGCCATGGCCGGTTTGGTGGCCACCACCTCCGGTTTGGCCCCAGGGGGCTTGGGGGATGGGGGCGCCGCTGGTGCCGGTGGCTTGGCTGGGGAGCCAGCCGCTGGCCGGGCCGGTGGGGCGACGGGAGCCGACGCCTGGCTTTCCGGGGGCTTGGGCGGGGCGGAGGGCCTTGGCGGCGCCACCGGCGCCTTCAGGGGGGCCACCGGCGCGCTCGCAGCGGCTGGAGCGGCTGCCGGGGGAGCCGCAGGACTGTCGCTGGTCGGGGCTTTCTTCAACGAAAGGATGGCCTTAGGGGGTTCGCTGGGCGTGACGGGGCCCTGAGCAGCAGGCTTGCCATTGCCCTTGATGAGACCGCGGATGGCAGCGGCCTCGTCATCGCTGATCGAGCTGCTGTGGCTCTTGACAGCAATCGACAGCTTGTCGGCGGCTTCGAGCACGTCCTTATTCTCCAGGCCCAGGTCCCTGGACAGCTCGTAAATCCGGACTTTGCCGCTGCTGGTCATTCAGGTCTCCAATCGGTCGGGGCAACAGGTGCCGCCGGGTCCTACGCGCGGTAAGACCACTATTCATCTTGCCTCAGAGCCCGAAGGGCTGGTTGTCCCAGTGCCCGAAGGGCTGGCACTGGGCAGCCGACCTTCCAAGGCGGCGTAGATGGAATCTGCAACCTGGCAGCGCAGGGCCCGTTGCAGTTTGCGGCGGCGTTTGGCTTCGCTCAGGCATTCCTGGCGTGGACAGAGGTAGGCCGAGCGGCCCATCCCCACCTCGAGGGCGAGGCTTCCGTCTTGCAGGCGGATCACCCGCAGGAGCAACTGGCGATCCAGCAGCTCCCGGCAGGTGACACAGCGCCTCAGGACGGGCTTGCCCTTCACCGGGCCCCCGCCAGGTCTGGTGCCCCGTCCTCAGCAGCGGCGAGATCGGCCTCGGGCCCTGCCTCGCTTTCAGCCTCCTCGCCAGGGGACTCTGCAGCGATTTCGCTTTCGATCGGGGCCCCGTCGCCATCGGCTTCGGTTTGCTCGAGGGACCCATCGGCGACGGCTTGGTCGCCAGAACCTTGATAGGTGTAGCCATCGCCGGCGTACTCCTCGTCATCCTCGGGCAGGGGATAGAGCTCGCGCAGGCGGGCATCCTCCTCGGCGCGGGCGGCCTGCTCCACCGCCAGACGGGCTTCGGCTTCGGCCTGAAGGGCCTCGTCTTCTTGGCGCAGGGCAATCAGTTCGGCCACCTTCTCGTCTTCGCTGGCCTGGTCGTATTCGCTGCTGTTTTTGATGTCCAGCTTCCAGCCAGTAAGCCGGGCCGCCAGCCGCACGTTCTGACCCTCGCGCCCAATCGCCAGGCTGAGCTGGTCGGGGGGGACCAACACGTGGGCGTGCTGACCCTCGGGATCCACCAGCCGCACCATGTCAACCCGGGCGGGGCTGAGGGAATTGGCGATGTACATGCCGGGGTCGGGGGACCAGCGGATCACGTCAATTTTTTCGCCGCGCAGCTCATTCACCACCTGCTGGATGCGGGAGCCGCGGGCGCCGATGCAGGCCCCCACCGGATCCACTTCGCGCTCAACGCTGTCAACGGCCACCTTGGTGCGGGGGCCGACCGAGCGGGAGGGGGGATTGGCTTCGCGGGCCACGGCCACGATCCGCACCGAGCCTTCCTGGATTTCGGGAACTTCGTTCTCGAATAGATACACCACCAGGCCGGCGTTAGAGCGGGAAATGAACAGCTGGGGACCGCGCCGCGCCACCTCACTCACCTCCTTGAGGAACACCTTGAAGGTGGCGTTGGCCCGGTAGTTGTCGTTGGGCAGCTGGTCGCGGCGGGGCAGTTCCGCCTCCACCTCCGGCCGGCCGAGACCCGAACTTACCCCCATGATCACGGATTGGCGCTCAAAGCGGATCACCCGGGCCGTCAGCACGGGATCCTCCAGGTCGGCAAACTCCTCCTGGATCATGCGGCGCTGCTGGTCGCGCAGTTTCTGGGCTAGCACCTGCTTGGTGGTGGAGGCGGCCATGCGGCCGAAGTCGTCTTTTTCAGGGGTGACATCGAGCACAACCGTGTCGCCCACCTGGGCATCCTCTGCCACCTGCTGCACTTCGACCAGGGCAATCTGGTGGTCCTCGCTTTCGACCTCTTCGACAATGATCTTGCTGGCCAGCACGCGATAGCCCTCTTCATCGAGGTCGAGGGCCACATCGAAGTTGCTGAAGTAATCCTCCTCAAAAGGATCTTCGCTGATGCCCAGATAGAGGGTGCGCCGGTAGCGCTCGTAGCCCTTGAGCAGGGCCTCGCGCAGGGCCGCCTCCACGACTTGGGGAGGCAGCTTCTTCTCTTCGCTGATGTCCTCGATCAGATTGGTCAGGCCGGGGAGAAGAACCAGTGCCATTGGTCGGTTGCGCGGGGAAAAGGAATTTGGGAAGTCAAGGGAAGGGCGCCGGCTGGTGGGCGGCCCTCAGTCTTCGGAGGGGGTGATCAGGCGGACGCTGAGCACTTCAGGGCGGGGGATGCGGATGGTGCGTCCCTTGACATTGAGGTGCAGGTGGTCGTCATCGCGCTCCAGCAGGAGCCCTTCCCGCTGGCTTTCGACGCCCTCGGCATCGCGCCGGTGGACTTCGATGGGGAAGCCGCGAAAACTGCGGAAATCCCGCTCCTCCTGCAGCAGCTCACTGACGCCCGGGCTGCTGATCTCAAGCACGTAGGCCTGGTCGAGCAGGCCGCTGGCCTCGATCGCATCGCCGATCGGACCACTGCAGCTTGCGCAGTCATCCAGGCTGACATCGCCGCCGTCGGCCCGGCGCAACTGAATCACCAAGGTCATGGGGATCCGCTGGCGGAGCAGCTGGCCGCCCCAGAGCTGGAAGCCCAGGGAGGCCGCCACCTGGCGGGCCAGGCTGTCCAACTCGGTGGGAAGGGTTTCGGCCAAGGCCAAGACAGGGGCAGCAGGAGACGGGCAGCCCGTCCGGCATCTGCAGTGATCTGCCCTGTCCACCCCCGATCCCGCAGCGACACAAGGGCTTAGGGATGTCCCTAGCCCAAGGGCCAAGGAAGAGGTTGTGGAACGGTGATGCCCGCCGGGCACCCCATCAACCTACGTGATGGCTGGTAACCCTAAAAGGGCCCACCGGGGCTATTCGGCCCACCGGGGGTGGGGACGCCGAGTTCCACGGCGGGGGGTTCGGCGTAGTAATCACTGCTTTGGACCTCGCCGCGCAGGCTGGGGTCCTGGTTGATGCAGCGGGAGATTTGGTCGTCGCTGCGCAGGAACTGGCAGACCCGCGCCCAGAGCTTGGCCCGGCTGGCTGGGGCCCCCTGGCTGAAATGGACCAGGTCCTTACCGCCGGCCATCCCCTGGATTTCCACTTGGCAGAGGTTGCACCGCACGCGGGTGCCAGGGGGGACGGCTGCCATGGCAGGGGAATCGGGATGGCAAAACTTAGGCCTGCTTGACCGCCCCTGAACCGGTTGCGGTGTGGTTTGTAGGAGGGCGGCCCGCCGGCCGTTGCAGCACCCTCGATAGCCTGAGGGATCTTTGTTAAGGCCCGCCGTGCCCCCTTTCAGGCGCCTGATCCTGCCCAGGGCGCTGGCTGGCCTCCTGCCCATCCTGGTGGCGTTGCTGGTGGGCGCCTGTCCCGTCGGCGGTGCCGCCTGGGCTCTCGAGCCGGGCCCCTTCGCCGAGTCAGGTGCCCCCGCCAGGGCTTCCAGCGCCTCCCTGGCGGCGGCCCTCCCGGCCCCGGCAGACGCTGGGGCCGCCCTTCCTGACCCCGCATCCGTTGCCTTCGCCCCCGCCGAGGAGCAAGCCCAGCCCGCCTTCGCCCCAAGTCCATCCCCCCTGGCCGCCGCCCCGGCTGCTGTGCAGGCGGCGATGGCCCCCCTGGCCAAGCCCCGCAGTTTTGTGGCTGAGGCGGTCCAGCGGGTGGCGGCCTCGGTGGTGCGGATCGATACGGAGCGCAACGTGCCCCCCGGGGGCCTGGATCCGGCCTTCAGCGATCCCCTGCTGCGGGAGCTGTTCGGTGATCCCTCCTCCCGCTCCCGCGAGCGGGGCCAGGGCTCGGGTGTGGTGATTGATCGCCAGGGTCTGGTCCTCACCAATGCCCATGTGGTCGATGGCGTCGACCGGGTGGAGGTGACCCTGGCCGATGGCCAGCAGGTGGATGGCAGCGTGCTGGGCACCGATCCGGTCACCGATCTGGCCGTGGTGCGGATCGAGCCCGGGGCCGGGCTACGGGCCGCCCCCCTCGGCGATTCCGAAGCCCTGGAGGTGGGCGACTGGGCGATTGCCCTGGGGACCCCCTATGGCCTGGAGCGCACCGTCACCCTGGGGATTGTCAGCAGCCTGCACCGCAACATCAACAGCCTCGGCTTTTCCGATAAGCGCCTGGAGCTGATCCAAACCGATGCGGCGATCAATCCCGGCAACTCGGGAGGCCCCCTGATCAATGGGGCCGGCGAGGTGGTGGGGATCAACACCCTGGTGCGGTCCGGTCCGGGGGCGGGGCTGGGCTTCGCCATTCCGATCAACCTGGCCAAGGAGGTGGCCGGCCACCTCGGCCGCGGCACCAAGGTGGTCCATCCCTACCTGGGCGTTCAGCTGGTGCCGCTCACCGCCCGCCTGGCCCGGGAGCACAACCGTGACCCCAATGCCCTTGTCACCCTCCCAGAGCGCGATGGCGCCCTGATTCAGACCGTACTGCCCGATAGCCCGGCCCAGCGGGCGGGCCTGCGCCGGGGCGATCTGGTGGTGGCTGCCGCCGACCAGGCCGTGGCCGATCCGGCCCGGTTGTTGCGCCTGGTGGAGGCCTCCCACATCGGCGAATCCCTGGCGATCACGGTGTTGCGGGGGGATCGGGAGCTGCGGCTGACGATTCGGCCGGAGGCCCTGCCCGCCGCCGGCTGAGCCAGGCCCCTGGGGCCCCTCCCCTCGGCCCGCTGTCCAAAGGCCAACAACCGGGCCCTTGCTACGGTCACGGGCCTTTCGGACCCCGGTGATGGCTGATCTGCAGGACCGCATGAAGCAGGCCGTGGCGGAGGCGGCAGTGCAGCAGATCCGCGACGGCATGGTGGTGGGCCTGGGTTCCGGTTCCACGGCCGCCCTGATGATCCAGGGCCTGGGCGCCAAACTCCAAAGCGGCGAGCTCAAGGACATCACCGGCGTCACCACCTCCTTCCAAGGGGAAGTGCTGGCGGCCGAACTGGGCATTCCGCTCAAGAGCCTCAATGCCATCTCCCGCATCGATCTGGCCATCGATGGGGCCGACGAGGTCGATCCCGATTTCCAGCTGATCAAGGGCGGCGGCGCCTGCCACGTCCAGGAAAAGCTGGTGGCCCGCCGCGCCGACCGCTTCGTGGTGGTGGTGGATGCCAGCAAGCTGGTGGAGCGCCTCAACCTGGGCTTCCTGTTGCCCGTGGAGGTGCTGCCCGGAGCCTGGCGTCAGGTGCAAGCTGAATTGGGCGAGCTCGGCGGCGATGCCCAGCTGCGCATGGCCGTGCGCAAGGCCGGCCCCGTAGTCACCGACCAGGGCAACCTGGTGCTGGACGTGCGTTTTGCCGGCGGCATCGCCGATCCGGTCGGCCTGGAGCAGACCGTCAACAACCTGCCCGGCGTGCTCGAGAACGGCCTGTTCGTCAACATCACCGACCAGGTGCTGGTGGGCGATGTGGTCGATGGGGTCCCTGGCGTGCGGGAGCTGGTGCGCCGCTGAAGACGTGTCCCAAGCTCCATCAAACCGCTAGTCCCCCTTGGCTGCGTTCTAGAGGCTGGCCTCAGCCCTCCAGGCGCAGTCGCACCGACTGGGCATGGCTATGGAGGCCTTCGCTGTCGGCCAGGGTGACCACGGCTCCGCCGGTGGCTTCGAGGGCCTCCCGGTTGAAGTGGATCAGGCTGGTGTGGCGGAGGAAGGTTTCCACCCCCAGGGCACTGGCGAAACGGGCCGTGCCGGAGGTGGGCAGGGTGTGGTTGGGCCCGGCCAGGTAATCGCCCACCGCCTCCGGACTCCAGGCGCCCAGGAAGATCGCCCCGGCGTGCTCGATGCGCTCGGCCAGGGGTTCGGGCTGCTCCACCAGCAGTTCCAGATGTTCGGGGGCAAAGCGGTCGCTCAAGGCCGCCGCCGCCTCCAGGCTCGGGCAGACCACCACCAGACCCCAGGCATTGAGGGCGGCCAGGGTGATGGCGGCGCGGGGATGGTGGGCCAGCTGGGCTTCAAGGGCGGCCGGCAGGGCGGCTGCCAGCTCCTCGCTGGTGGTGAGCAGGATGGCGGCCGCCAGGGGATCGTGTTCCGCCTGGGCCAGCAGGTCGGCGGCCACCTGGTCGGCCCGGGCGCTGTGGTCGGCGATCACCAGCACCTCGCTGGGGCCGGCGAGGGAATCGATCGCCACCCGGCCATACACCGCCTTTTTGGCCAGGGTCACGTAGAGGTTGCCGGGCCCGGTGATCACATCCACCCGGGGGATCGTGGCCGTGCCGTAGGCCAGGGCGCCGATGGCCTGGGCGCCGCCCACCCGATAGATCTCGTCAACCCCGGCCAGGTGGGCGGCCGCCAGCACCGTGGCATTCACCTGGCCATCGGGCCCGGGCGGGGTCACCATCACCAGTCGCCTCACGCCGGCCACCCGGGCCGGCACCGCATTCATCAGCACGGTGCTCGGGTAGGAGGCCCGGCCGCCGGGGATATAGATCCCCGCGGTCTCCACGGGACGCCAGCGCCGGCCCAGCCGTTCGCCATGGGGGCCGTCCAGGGCCAGATCGCTGGGGAGCTGGCGCTGGTGGAAGGCCAGGATGCGGTCGTGGGCCAGTTCCAGGGCCCCTTTGAGGCTGTTGTCACACTGGTCCCAGGCGGCCTGGAGCTGCTCGATCGGGATGCGCAGGGGATCGGGCCGCACCCCATCGAAGCGCTCGCTGAGCTCGAGCAGGGCCTGGTCGCCTTCGTTGCGCACCTGGGCCAGGATGGCGTCCACGGTCTTGATGGCCGCTTCTGCTTGACCGCTATTGGTGCGATCGGCGATCTGGTCCAGACGCCGGGCCGCCGCCCCTAAATCGCTCAACACCTCCAGGTCCAGGGCGGCTGCCCCAGGGGTGCTGCCGCTGGGATGCAGGGAGGGGCTGGCGGCCACGGCGCTGGGAGGATGGAACGGGATTTCAAGTTACGTCCAAGCCTTCTGGGATCGGGCTGGGGGGTAGGATCTTCGTTTGCTGATTCAGCGCAGAAACCGCCTGTGGCCAATAACAAGTCCTCGAAAAAGCGCATCGAGGTTGCCGAACGCAACCGCCTGCAGAACCGCACCTACAAGTCGGCCGTGCGCACCTTGATGAAGCGCTGCTTCACCGCCTGCACGGCCTTCAGCCAGACCCCTGGCGATGCCGCTAAGGAAGCGGTTCAGGCCAGCCTGAATGCCGCCTTCAGCAAAATCGACAAGGCGGTGAAGGTTGGGGTGATGCACCGCAACACCGGCGCCCACCAGAAGGCCCGCCTCAGCACGGCCGTCAAACAGGTGGTCGAGCCGGCTGGCGCCCCCCAGGCCTGATCCGACTCCCCGCACCGGCCCCAAGGACCCGACCGTGACCCAGGTGCTCCCCCAGGCCATGGCCCATCCGACTGGGCCGGCGGCTGATCCCAGCCCCAAGCTGCAGGCTGATCCCAGCCCCAACCTGGCGGCTGATCCCAACCCCCAGCTGGTGGACAGCCATTGCCACATCGTGTTCCGCAATTTCGAGGCGGACCTTGATGCGGTGGCCCAGCGGTGGCGCGACGCGGGAGTGGTGCGCTTGCTCCATGCCTGCGTCGAGCCGTCCGAAATTGCGGCGATCCGGGCCTTAGCTGACCGTTTCCCAGAGCTGCGTTATTCCGTGGGGGTCCACCCCCTGGATACGCAGCATTGGCATGACCAGACCGCCCAGCAGCTGCGCCAAGCGGCCTTGGACGACCCCCGGGTTGTGGCCATCGGCGAACTGGGACTGGATCTGTTTCGCGAGCAGAACCTCGAGCTCCAATTGGCGGTGCTGAGGCCCCAGCTGGATCTGGCTTTCGAGCTTGATCTGCCGGTGATCATCCACTGCCGAGATGCGGCTGAGGCCATGCTGCAGGAACTGGGCCAGCGCCAGGCCCAGGGCCGATGCCCCCGGGGGGTGATGCATTGCTGGGGCGGAACCCCGGCGGAGATGGAGGGCTTCCTGGCCCTGGGGCTGTACATCAGCTTCAGTGGCACGGTCACCTTTGCCAAAGCCGAGGACACCCACGCCTGCGCCCGCCAGGTTCCTGCGGACCGCTATCTGGTGGAAACCGATTGCCCGTTCCTGGCGCCCGTTCCCCGGCGGGGCAAACGCAATGAGCCCGCCTATGTGGCCGCCGTTGCCGAGCGGGTGGCCGACCTGCGGGGTGAGAGCTTGGCTGCGGTGGCGGCCCAGAGCACCCGCAACGCCATCAACCTCTTTGGGCCTGCCTTTGGCAGTGTATGATGTTTTATTGGTTTGCTAGCCAGTGCAGTCTCCTTCGTGATGCTGCCTGGGCCTGGCACACCCCCGAACCCCATCAGGTGCTTTGTCTTTGCGTTGGATTTCGACGTTGGCAGGGTTGATCCGAGCTCTGCCGGTCTAGACGCAGGCGAGCCGTTCCCTCCGTGGATCGCCCGTTACTGCGCTAGCCAGCGTCGATGGCTTCGTTATTTCCTTCGCTGACGCCTCCAGTCAGCGTTTCCTCACCTTACAGTTCCTGCAGGTCAACGCATGAGCAGCGCGATCCAGGTCGCCAAGACCGTTACGTACCTCCCCGATTTGGTCGAGGTGCAGCGGGCAAGCTTCAAATGGTTCCTGGAGAAGGGGCTGATCGAGGAGCTGGAAAGCTTCTCTCCGATCACCGACTACACCGGCAAGCTGGAGCTGCACTTCATCGGTAGCGAGTACCGGCTGAAGCGGCCTCGCCATGACGTCGAAGAAGCGAAGCGGCGCGATGCCACCTTCGCTTCCCAGATGTATGTGACCTGTCGCCTGGTTAACAAGGAAACTGGCGAGATCAAGGAGCAGGAAGTCTTCATCGGCGAGCTGCCCTTGATGACCGAACGGGGCACCTTCATCATCAACGGCGCCGAGCGCGTGATCGTTAACCAGATCGTGCGGTCCCCCGGGGTTTATTTCAAAGATGAGCAGGATAAGAACGGCCGTAAAACCTTCAATGCCAGCCTGATCCCCAACCGGGGCGCCTGGCTGAAGTTTGAAACCGATAAGAACGATCTGCTGCACGTGCGGGTCGATAAGACCCGCAAAATCAACGCCCATGTGTTGATGCGCGCCATCGGTCTGTCCGACAACGATGTGCTCGACAAGCTGCGGCACCCTGAGTACTACCAGAAGTCGATTGAGGCGGCGAACGACGAAGGCATCAGCTCGGAAGATCAGGCCCTGCTGGAGCTCTACAAGAAGCTGCGTCCAGGCGAACCACCCTCGGTGAGTGGCGGCCAGCAGTTGCTGCACAGCCGTTTCTTCGATCCCAAGCGCTACGACCTGGGCCGGGTCGGTCGCTACAAGATCAATAAGAAGTTGCGCCTCACCATCCCCGATGCGGTGCGCACGCTCACGCCGGAAGATGTGCTCTCCACGATTGATTACCTGATCAATCTGGAACTCGATGTGGGTGGTGCCTCCCTCGATGACATCGACCACCTCGGCAATCGCCGCGTTCGCTCCGTTGGCGAACTGCTGCAAAACCAGGTGCGGGTGGGCCTCAACCGGCTCGAGCGGATCATCAAGGAACGCATGACCGTGGGCGAGACCGAATCGCTCACGCCGGCCCAGTTGGTGAACCCCAAGCCCCTGGTGGCGGCGGTGAAGGAGTTCTTCGGCTCCAGCCAGTTGAGCCAGTTCATGGACCAGACCAACCCCCTGGCCGAGCTCACCCACAAGCGCCGTATCAGTGCCCTCGGCCCAGGCGGTCTGACCCGGGAGCGGGCTGGCTTCGCCGTTCGCGACATCCACCCCTCCCACTACGGCCGCATTTGCCCGATTGAAACGCCGGAAGGTCCCAATGCCGGCCTGATTGGTTCCCTGGCGACCCACGCCCGGGTGAACGAATACGGCTTTATCGAAACGCCCTTCTGGCGGGTTGAGAACGGCATCGTCATCAAAGAAGGCGATCCGATCTACCTCTCTGCCGACCTGGAAGACGAGTGCCGCATCGCCCCGGGCGATATCCCGGCCGATTCCACGGGCCGGATCACGGCAGAACTGGTGCCCGTGCGCTACCGCCAGGATTTTGAAAAGGTGCCCCCCGAGCAGGTGGACTACGTCCAGCTCTCACCGGTTCAGGTGATCTCGGTGGCCACCTCCCTGATTCCCTTCCTGGAGCACGACGACGCCAACCGGGCCCTGATGGGCTCCAACATGCAGCGCCAAGCCGTTCCCCTGTTGCGGCCGGAGCGGCCCCTGGTGGGCACGGGCCTGGAAACCCAGGTGGCCCGCGACTCGGGCATGGTGCCGATCACCACGGTGAATGGCACCGTGGCCTATGTGGATGCCACCGCCATCGTCATTCGCGACGAGGCCGGTGTGGATCACAACCACTATCTGCAGAAGTACCAGCGCTCCAACCAGGACACCTGCCTCAACCACCGCCCGATTGTCTCCCTGGGCGACCAGGTGATCGCCGGCCAGGTGCTCGCCAATGGCTCGGCCTGTGAGGGCGGTGAGATCGCCCTGGGTCAGAACGTGCTGATCGCCTACATGCCCTGGGAGGGCTACAACTACGAGGATGCCATCCTCGTCAGTGAGCGCCTTGTTCAAGACGATCTCTACACCTCGGTGCACATCGAGAAGTACGAGATTGAGGCCCGCCAGACCAAACTCGGACCCGAGGAGATCACCCGGGAAATTCCGAATGTGGCCGAGGAAAGCCTCGGTAGCCTCGATGAGATGGGCATCATCCGCATCGGTGCCTATGTGGAATCCGGTGACATTCTTGTGGGCAAGGTGACCCCCAAGGGCGAATCGGATCAGCCGCCAGAAGAAAAGCTCCTGCGGGCCATCTTTGGCGAAAAAGCCCGTGATGTGCGTGACAACTCCCTGCGGGTGCCCAGCACCGAACGGGGCCGGGTTGTCGACGTGCGCATTTATACCCGTGAGCAGGGCGATGAGCTGCCGCCGGGCGCCAACATGGTGGTTCGGGTCTACGTGGCCCAGCGCCGCAAGATCCAGGTGGGCGACAAGATGGCCGGCCGCCACGGCAACAAGGGCATCATCAGCCGCATTCTTCCCCGCGAAGACATGCCCTACCTGCCCGATGGCAGCCCGATCGACATCGTGCTCAACCCCCTGGGTGTGCCCTCCCGGATGAATGTGGGCCAGGTTTTCGAATGCCTGATGGGTTGGGCCGCATCCCACCTCGACTGCCGCGTCAAGGTGGTGCCCTTCGATGAGATGCACGGCGCTGAGAAATCGAAGGAAACGGTGCAGGCTTTCCTGGAGGCCGCCAAGGCCCTGCCTGGCAAGGATTGGGTCTACAACCCCGATAACCCCGGCAAAATCCAACTCATCGATGGCCGCAGCGGCGAGCCGTTCGACCAGCCCGTGACCGTGGGCTACGCCCACATCCTCAAGCTGGTTCACCTGGTGGATGACAAGATCCACGCCCGCTCCACGGGTCCCTACTCCCTGGTGACCCAGCAGCCCCTCGGCGGTAAGGCCCAGCAGGGCGGCCAGCGCCTCGGTGAGATGGAAGTGTGGGCCCTGGAGGCCTACGGCGCCGCCTACACCCTGCAGGAACTGCTCACGGTCAAGTCCGATGACATGCAGGGCCGTAATGAGGCCCTCAACGCCATCGTTAAGGGCAAGCCGATTCCCCGTCCCGGCACGCCGGAATCCTTCAAGGTGCTGATGCGCGAGCTCCAGTCCCTGGGCCTGGATATCGCCGTCTACACCGATGAGGGCGTGGAAGTGGACCTGATGCAAGACGTCAATCCCCGCCGCAGCACCCCCAACCGGCCCACCTACGAATCCCTCGGCGTCGCGGATTTCGACGACGACTGATCGCTCTCCCCGTTCATTCGCCCCTTCGTCCGCCCGCGCGCTATTAGGCCATGACCAACAGCAACCTCCGCACCGAAAACCACTTCGACTACGTCAAGATCACGCTCGCCTCGCCCGAGCGGATCATGCAGTGGGGCCAACGCACCCTGCCTAACGGGCAGGTTGTTGGTGAGGTGACCAAGCCGGAAACGATTAACTACCGCACCCTCAAGCCCGAGATGGACGGGCTCTTCTGCGAGAAGATCTTTGGACCGTCCAAGGATTGGGAATGCCATTGCGGCAAGTACAAGCGGGTGCGGCACCGCGGCATCGTCTGCGAGCGCTGCGGTGTTGAGGTCACCGAAAGCCGGGTGCGGCGGCACCGCATGGGCTTCATCAAGCTGGCGGCTCCCGTGTCCCATGTTTGGTACCTGAAGGGGATTCCCAGCTATGTGGCGATCCTGCTTGACATGCCCCTGCGCGATGTCGAGCAGATCGTTTATTTCAACTGCTACGTGGTGCTCGATAAGGGCGACCATAAGGATCTCACCTACAAGCAGCTGCTCACCGAAGATGAGTGGCTCGAGATTGAAGACCAGATCTACGCAGAGGATTCGGAGATTGAAAACGAGCCCGTAGTGGGCATCGGCGCAGAGGCCCTCAAGCAGCTGCTGGAAGATCTCAATCTCACGGAGATTGCCGAGCAATTGCGTGAGGACATTGCTGGCAGCAAGGGCCAAAAGCGGGCCAAGTTGATCAAGCGCCTGCGGGTGATCGACAACTTCATTGCCACCGGTGCCAAGCCCGATTGGATGGTGCTGGATGTGATCCCGGTCATTCCTCCCGACCTGCGCCCGATGGTGCAGCTCGATGGCGGTCGCTTTGCCACCAGCGACCTCAATGACCTCTATCGCCGCGTGATCAACCGCAACAACCGGTTGGCGCGACTCCAGGAAATTCTCGCCCCCGAGATCATTGTCCGCAATGAAAAGCGGATGTTGCAGGAGGCCGTCGATGCCCTCATCGACAACGGTCGCCGTGGTCGCACCGTGGTGGGCGCCAATAACCGGCCACTCAAATCCCTAAGCGACATTATCGAGGGCAAACAGGGGCGTTTCCGTCAGAACCTGCTCGGCAAGCGGGTTGACTACTCCGGTCGTTCCGTGATCGTGGTCGGTCCGAAGTTGAAGATGCACCAGTGTGGCCTGCCGAAGGAAATGGCGATCGAGCTGTTCCAGCCCTTCGTGATCCACCGGCTGATTCGCCAGAACATCGTCAATAACATCAAGGCCGCTAAAAAGATGATTCAGCGGGCCGATGATGAGGTGATGCAGGTGCTCCAAGAAGTGATCGAAGGCCATCCGATCCTGCTTAACCGGGCCCCCACCCTGCACCGTCTTGGCATCCAGGCCTTCGAGCCCAAGTTGGTGGATGGTCGCGCCATCCAGCTGCACCCGCTCGTTTGCCCAGCCTTCAACGCTGACTTTGATGGCGACCAGATGGCCGTTCACGTGCCCCTGGCGATCGAGGCCCAGACCGAGGCTCGGATGTTGATGCTCGCCAGCAACAACATCCTTTCCCCCGCAACGGGCGAGCCGATCATCACCCCGTCCCAGGACATGGTGCTTGGTGCTTACTACCTCACCGCCACCCAGCCCGGCGCAACCAAGCCTGAATTTGGTGATCGCAGCCGTACCTTTGCGGGCCTCGATGATGTGCTCAATGCTTTCGATGAGAAGCATCTGACCCTGCATGACTGGGTTTGGGTGCGCTTCAACGGCAGCACCGATGATGAAGATGAGGACAACAAGCCCCAGAAGGAAGAGACCCTGACCGATGGCACCCGCATCGAGCAGTGGAAGTATCGCCGCGATCGCTTCGATGACGATGGCGCCCTGATTAGTCGCTATCTGCTCACCACCGTGGGTCGTTGTGTGATGAACCGCACGATCATTGATGCGGTGGCCGCCGCCTGAGATCCCGGACATTTTTCCTTCTTTTTATCCCGCTTCGCGAGCAGCCATGACCGCCACCCCCGCCAAGAAGACCACCAAGAAAATCAGCAAGAAAGCCGCCGCAGCGGCAGCCGCTGCTGAAGCCGCCTTGCCCGTTTTGGGAGCCGTTGCTCCCCTGAGCAAGGCGCCGGCCCCCTTCCGCAACCGGGTTATCGACAAGAAGGCCCTGCGCACCTTGATGGCCTGGGCCTATAAGCACCATGGCACTGCCGCCACGGCATCCATGGCCGATGACCTCAAGGACCTTGGTTTCCGCTATGCAACCCAGGCGGCGGTGTCGATCTCGGTAGAGGATCTGCGCATTCCTGGTGAGAAAGCCCGTTTATTGGCTGAGGCGGAGCAGCAGATTACCGATACGGAAGAGCGTTATCGTCTTGGTGAGATCACCGAGGTGGAACGCCACACCAAGGTGATTGACACCTGGACCGAAACCAACGAGCGTCTGGTCGAGGAAGTTAAAAAGAACTTCAACGACAACGACCCGCTCAACTCGGTTTGGATGATGGCCAACTCTGGGGCCCGGGGCAACATGTCCCAGGTGCGTCAGTTGGTGGGCATGCGTGGCCTGATGGCCAACCCCCAGGGGGAAATCATTGACCTGCCGATTCGCACCAACTTCCGCGAAGGCCTAACGGTTACCGAATACGTCATCTCCTCCTATGGCGCCCGCAAGGGTCTGGTGGATACGGCCCTGCGCACGGCTGACTCGGGCTATCTCACCCGTCGCCTGGTGGATGTGGCCCAGGATGTGATTGTGCGTGAGGACGACTGCGGTACCACCCGTGGTATTCCGATTGACGCCGATGAGAAGGGGCGTTTCTTCGCCAAGCTGGTCGGTCGTCTTGCTGGCGAGCGCGTGGTGGATGCCAACGGCGAAATCCTGGTGGATCGCGATGGTGAAATCGATCCGCCCCTATCGCGCCGGATTGAGGAAGCCGGCGTCAAAACCGTTGTGGTGCGTTCGCCCCTCACCTGTGAAGCGGCCCGTTCCGTTTGCCGCAAGTGCTATGGCTGGGCCCTAGCCCACAACCAGCTGGTGGATCTAGGCGAAGCAGTCGGCATCGTGGCGGCCCAATCGATTGGGGAACCGGGCACCCAGCTCACGATGCGGACCTTCCACACCGGTGGTGTGTCCACGGCCGAAACCGGTGTGGTCCGTTCCTTGATCGAAGGCACGGTGGAATTCGATGCCAAGGCCCGGGTGCGTGCGTTCCGGACCCCCCACGGCGTCGAAGCCCAAATTGCCGAAACCGATTTCAACCTGCAGGTAAAGCCCTCTGGCAAGGGCCGGCTGCAACGGCTGGAGATCACCACCGGTTCGATTCTCTTCGTTGACGATGGCGCCCAGGTGCCGGCCGATTTGATTCTGGCCCAGATCTCTGCAGGCGCTGCTGTTAAGAAGAGCGTTGAAAAGGCCACCAAGGATGTGATCTGCGACCTGGCCGGCCAGGTGCGCTATGAGGATGTGATCCAGCCCCGGGAAGTGACCGACCGCCAGGGCAACATCACCCTCAAGGCCCAACGACTGGGCCGCCTCTGGGTGTTTAGTGGCGATGTCTATAACTTGCCGCCTAATGCCCAGCCGGTTGTTAATGGCACCGTGCCCGTGCACACCGGCGATGTGCTGGCCGAAAGCCGGCTGGTGAGCGAATACGGCGGCGCCGTGCGCCTGCGCGAATCCACCGGTGATTCCCGCGAAGTGCAGATTGTCACGTCAAGCCTCACCCTGAAGGACTGCAAGTTAGTGGGTGAATCCACCCATTCCGGTGAGATCTGGCACCTGGAGGGCAAGGAAAACATCCGCTACCTGCTCAAAACGGCCCCCGGCAGCAAGATTGGCACCGGCGAAGTGATTGCCGAATTGGCCGATGATCGCTTCCGTACCCAAACCGGTGGTTTGGTGAAGTACGCCCCCGGTCTGTCGATCAAGAAATCCCGCTCCGCCAAGCACGGCTTTGAGGTCAGCAAGGGTGGCACCCTGCTCTGGGTTCCCCAGGAAACCCACGAAATCAACAAGGACATTTCCCTGTTGATGATCGAGGACGGTCAATGGATTGAAGCCGGCACCGAAGTTGTCAAGGACATCTTCAGCCAGACCGCGGGCATTGTCACGGTGACCCAGAAGAATGACATTCTGCGGGAGATCATCGTGCGCTCCGGCAGCCTCCATCTGGTGGCCGATAGCAAGGTCCTGTCCCGCTATGGCGGCGACGGCAAGATGGTCAATCCCGGTGAAGAGATTGCCCCAGGCCTGGTGGCGGAAGCCATGGTTTTTGTGGAGGCCGTGGACACGCCAGAAGGCGGTGCCGTGTTGCTCCGGCCTGTGGAGGAATACAGCATTCCCGATGCAGCCCACCTGCCCGATCTTGGCAGCGTCAAGCAGAACGGGGGACCGTCCCTCGGTCTTAAGGCCGTTCAACGTCTGGCCTTTAAAGATGGCGAACTGATCAAGTCTGTTGAGGGCGTTGAGCTGCTGCGCACCCAGCTGATTCTCGATACCTTCGACACCACTCCCCAAATGACCGTCGATGTGGAGGCGGTGCCCGACAAGCGCGCCAAGACAATCGAGCGTCTGCAGCTGGTGATATTAGAAACCTTGTTGGTGCGTCGTGACACCCTTTCCGATGCCAGCCATGGTTCCACCCACACCGAATTGCAGGTTCAAGATGGCATTGCCGTGAAGAGCGGTGATGTGGTGGCCACGACCCAGATCCTTTGCAAGGAAGATGGGGTGGTTCAAATCCCCGATTTGGTAGATGGCGAACCGATTCGCCGTTTGATTGTGGAGCGTCCTGGTGATACCCGCTCGATTGATCTGGCTGGTAACCCTGCCCTGGTGCAAATTGGCCAGCGGCTGGTGGATGGCGATCCCCTCGCGGCTGGCATCCTTTCCCCCTGCTGCGGCCAGGTGGAAGCCATGGAGCCCGGCTCGATCACCGTGCGGCTCGGCCGTCCCTACATGGTGTCGCCCGATTCCGTGCTGCACGTGCGTGATGGCGAACTGGTCCAGCGGGGTGATGGCCTAGCCCTGCTGGTGTTCGAACGCCAGAAGACCGGTGACATCGTCCAAGGTCTGCCCCGGATTGAGGAACTGCTGGAGGCCCGTCGCCCCCGGGAATCCTCCGTGCTCTGCCGCAAGAGCGGCACGGTGCAGATCAAGCAAGGGGACGATGACGATTCCATCACCGTGTCTGTGATCGAAGAAGACGATGTGATCACCGAGTATCCGATCCTGCTCGGCCGCAACGTGATGGTGAGCGATGGCCAGCAGGTCACCGCCGGTGAATCGCTCACTGATGGGCCGATCAACCCCCATGAGCTGCTGGAGTCCTACTTCGAGGATCTGCGCCTGCGCAAGCCCACCATGGAGGCAGCCCAGGAAGCCATTTCCAAGTTGCAGTTCCGCCTCGTGCAGGAAGTGCAGAACGTCTACAAATCCCAGGGCGTCACCATCGATGACAAGCACATCGAAGTGATCGTGCGCCAGATGACCAGCAAGGTGCGGATTGAGGATGCTGGCGACACCACCCTGCTGCCGGGTGAATTGATCGAACTGCGTCAGGTGGAACAGGTCAATTCCGCCATGGCGATCACCGGTGGGGCCCCCTCCGAGTTCACCCCCGTGCTCTTGGGCATCACTAAGGCCTCCCTCAACACCGACAGCTTCATCTCGGCGGCCTCCTTCCAGGAGACCACCCGGGTGCTCACCGAGGCGGCGATCGAGGGCAAGAGCGACTGGCTGCGCGGTCTCAAGGAGAACGTGATCATCGGTCGCCTGATTCCGGCTGGTACGGGCTTCAGTGGCTTCGAAGAGGAGCTGCGCGCCGAGGCCGGTCCCCATCCCGACATCCTTGATGAGGAGCCGGCCGGCTATCGCCGCATGCAGAACCTCCGCCCTGACTACACGGTGGAGATGCCCGCGGCCCCGGCGGCCACGGCCCAGGCCCTGCTGGACGATCCCTCCGACGATGAGCTCGAGGCCACCCGCAGCCGCCATGGCATCGAGGCCACGGTGAGCAGCATGGCGGCGTTTACTCGCCCCAGCGTTGAAGAGGGGCTGGAGGAGGAATTGCTGCCTGATCCAGCTGCCCTTGAGGGACTCCAGGAAGAGGGTCTGTTAAGCGAGGATTGAGTGTGCGGCTTGCCTGAAACAGGCAGCCCCTGAACCCGGGGTCCTCCGGGTTCAGGTTTTTGTCCCTTCGATGGTTCTGCCATGCTCCAACCCACCCTGGTGCCGAAGCGGCAATTGCCCCGTTTCGGCTTCCATACCCATACCGAACTGTTCAATGGGCGCGCCGCCATGCTCGGCTTCATCGCCCTACTGGCGGTAGAAGTCAAGCTTGGCCACGGTCTGCTGGTCTGGCCCTGATGGAGCCGGCCATCCCCCTGTTGGGGCTGGGCCAGGCCGAACTGGAGGCCTGGGCAACGGCCCAGGGCCAGGCCCCCTTTCGGGGCCGGCAGCTCCATGACTGGCTTTATGCCAAGGGGGCCCGCAGCCTGGAGGCCATTTCCGTGCTGCCCAAGGCATGGCGCGAAGCCTTAACGAGCGAGCCTCCCCCTGGGGCCTTCGATTGGAGCGGCCGCTCGCGGGAATTGCACCGCAGTGTGGCCCGTGATGGCACCACCAAATTGTTGCTGGCTACCAGCGATGGCCTCAGTATCGAAACCGTGGGTATTCCGGCCTCAGACCGGCTCACCGTTTGCGTCAGCACCCAGGTGGGCTGTCCGATGGCCTGCCGTTTCTGCGCCACCGGCAAGGGCGGCCTGCAGCGTTCATTGGCCGTGCACGAGATCGTTGACCAGGTCCTCAGTGTGCGCGAGGTGATGGAGCAACGGCCCAGCCATGTGGTGTTCATGGGCATGGGAGAGCCGCTGTTGAATATTGATGCCGTGCTCTCGGCGATCGATTGTCTTTGTCGGGATCTGGGCATGGCCCAACGGCAAATCACGGTGAGCACCGTTGGGGTGCGCCACACGCTGCCGACCCTGGCGGAGCGGTCGCTAGAGCGTTTGGGCCGGGCCCAGTTCACCTTGGCGGTGAGTCTGCATGCCCCCGATCAGCGCTTGCGCGAGGAGCTCATTCCCACGGCCCGGGCCTATCCGCTTGAGCATCTGTTGGAGGATTGCCGCCGTTATGTGGCGATCACGGGCCGGCGGGTGAGCTTTGAATACATCCTGCTGGGGGGCCTCAATGACCAGCCCCGCCATGCCGTCGCCCTGGCCCAGTTACTACGGGGCTTCCAGAGCCATGTCAATTTGATCGCCTACAACCCGATTGAGGAGGAAGAGTTTCAACGCCCCAATCCGGCGGCTGTGGAGGCCTTTCGCCGGGCCCTGGAGCAGCGCCACATTGCCGTGAGTGTGCGCGCTAGTCGTGGTTTGGATGCCGATGCGGCCTGCGGCCAGCTGCGGCGGCGCCTGGAACCTGCTTATTCCCCCGAGTAGGCCCCGCGAGCCTGGTCTTCGCCCCAGGGCGTGACCAGAACCATCAGCAGGAAAGCGGGCACCGAGGCAGCGGCGGAGAGCAGAAAGAAGTGCTCCCAGCCCAGTAGCTTCACGATCAACCCTGATGGGGCCGCCAGGACCTTGCTGCTTACGGCGTACACCCCGGAGAGCAGGGCGTACTGGGTGGCGGAGAAACGGGGATTGCACAGACTCATCAACAGCGCCACGAAGGCCGTACCCACAAGGCCGCTTGAGAGATTCTCTAGTAGCACCGCCCCTGCCACCATCTCCATTGACGCAGTCCCGCCACGGGCTACCAACCAGTAGCCAAGATTGCCCGCGGCCCCAGCGATGCCAAATAACCACAGACTGCGGTTCATGCCTAGGCGGCCAAACATCACCCCCCCAAGCACCACTCCCACCATCGTGGCCAGCACCCCAAAGGCTGATTTGAGCATGCCGATTTGGCCTTCGCTGAGCCCTTCAGCCACCAGGAATGGCCCCCCCATGGGTGCCAGTAGCCCATCTGGTAGGCGATAGAGCAGGACCAACGCCAGAACCTGCATCGCCCGTTGGCCGCCGGTGCGGGCCAGAAACTCCTTCACTGGCCCAACCATTGCCTGGAAGAGGTTGTCCACCGGTTGGGACAGGGGCGGCAGGTTCGGGGCCGACAGGGTGCAGGGAATCAGGAGCAGCATCAGTGCCCCAGCCGCAGCGAAGGCCAGGGGATAGCCCGCCCCGCCGGCGATCAGCAGGGCGCCAGAGCCCAGGATCAGGGTGCCGCCGCGGAAGCCGAGGGAGTTGGCGGCTGCACCGGCTCCACGCTCCTGTTGGGTTAAAAGATCGGTGCGATAGGCATCGATCACGATGTCCTGTGTGGCGCTGAGAATCGCTACCAGCAGAGCCACCAGCCCGATAGCGGCCAGGGTGTGGGGGTCGGTGCTGGGGCTGAGCAGAGCCAGGCTGGCTATGCTTAGCCCCAGCAGGAATTGCAGTAGGGCGATCCAACCCCGGCGCCGGTCAGGCCAGGGAATCGGCCAGCGATCCAGCATCGGAGCCCACAGGAACTTGATCGCGTAGGGCAGCCCCGCTAGGGGCAGCAGACCGATCAGTTCCACTGGCACCCCGTAGTTGGCCAGCCAGATCGGCAACACCTCACCGAGACCTGTGTTGGGGGCGCCGCTGGCGAAGCCCTCCGCGCTTACGGCGCTGAGTCGCTGCCATTTGCCGGCTTGGGAGACGGACTCGGGGGGCATCGCGAGGTGGCTGCGTTGGTCGAACCCTAGGTGTGGTCTGCTAAGTGCCAGCTCATCTTTCCCGGGCGACGCCCGCGGCAGGCACTCGGGTTCTTTGGAGCACTAATTCAAGGGGGCCGTTGCGTTCAATCTCTTTTTCTCTGCGCCCACGTGTATCAGGCAATCGGCAGCCCTATGGCTCGCCAGAACGCCAGAATGGGTTGCCTACCCGATCTGCCAGTGCAATTTTTCCGTTCAACCCTGTTGCCGGCAGCGATCGTGGTGCTGTTTGGCCTGGCCTTGTTTGCCGTCAGTGCCCGCATCTGGCTCCCGGGGGACATGGCGGCTCCGGCTCCGATCGCCTGACCAAGCGGGCTGGGCTTGCTGGTCAGGCCCGCTCTGGCTTTTACGATCAGCCGATGGCGGATCCCCTGCACCCGTTCTCCCACAGTCCGGCCGAGCTGGCCCTGGACCCGGAGGTCCTGGCTTCCGAGCTCGCGGAGGAGCTGCTTGGCGATCCGCTCGACGACCTGGAGATCGATGCTGCCCAGCCCGATCTGGCGGCCGAATGCGACCTGGGGCTGGAACTCCTCCAGGGCAGTTCGGAAGAACGGATGCAGGGCCTGCGCATCTTTTGTGAATACCGCGACCCCCGGGCCCCGGACAAGTTGCTGCCTTTGCTGGGGGCCAGTTGTCCGATCCAGCGCATGAGCGCCGTCTATGCCCTGGGCCGCAACCCCGCCCTGCAGGCCGTGTCGCCCCTGCTGGCCCTGCTCCAGAACGATAGCAATGGCTACGTGCGCAAGGCCGTGGCCTGGAGCCTGAGCAGCTACCCGGATGCGCCGGTGATGACGCCCCTGATCCGGGCCCTGCAGAACGACATCGCCGCCGTGCGCCTCTGGGCGGCCAGCACCCTGGCCGATGCCGGCTCCACGGGCCTGGCCAAGGCCGACCAGGCCGCCGGCCAGTTGCTGGTGAGCCTGCGTATTGATAGCGAGCCGGTGGTGCGCAGCAACAGCGCCTGGTCCCTGGGCCGGCTCTATGGCGACCTGGTGGAGCCGCGGCAACGGGAGGTGGAGGAGGCCCTGGTGCAGGCCCTGCTCCAGGACAGCGATCCCACCGTGCGCGACGAGGCCCGCCTAGCCCTGGAACAGCTCGAGGATCCCGAGGTGCTCGAACGGCTCCACACCCTGGTCGATGAGGGGCTGCTCAGCTAGTTGCCCTGAACCTGGGCTGGGGAGCTCTTGGGCGGAATTCAGCCCTTACGAACGGAGAATTTGGAGCGGAGCGTGCCAAGGGGTGATGGTGAGCCCGTAGGGGTTTAGAGCCTCACCCGCTAGGCACCCCGGTTAGCATCCGGGCCACTGAGGGCACATCTGGCATGGGCCAGCAATCGATTCGTTACCGCATCCTGGCCAATGGCAGGGTTGAGGAGGAGGTGATCGGCGTCCAGGGAGCCGCTTGCCAGGCCCTCACCGGCGCGATCGAGGCCAGCCTGGGCTCCGTGCTCTCCTCCCGCCCCACCGCTGAGGCCTATAGCCAGGATGCCGTGACCAGCCTCCATCAGCAGGCTTCGCTGCAGCAGCAAACCACCTAGGGCAAGCCCCCACCACCCAGTTCCAAACCCAGTCCGTTTGAGCCCTGCTTCTGGAGTCCGCCCACCGGCCCAGAGCGCCATTCCCCCTAAGCCGTTCTCCTGAGGGTCCCCCGATGTCCCACTTCAGCACCATCAAGACCGAACTCCGCGACCGTGGCGCCCTGATCGAGGCCCTCCGCGATATGGGCCATGAGCCCAGCGAGGGCGAGCGGCCGGTGCGGGGCTACCGCGGCCAGACCGTGATCGCCGATTTGGCCATCGCCCAGCCCGAAGGCACCGATATCGGCTTCCGCTGGAATGGCACCAATGGCAGCTACGAGCTGGTGGCCGATCTGGAGCTCTGGAAGCAGCCCGCCCCGGTGGAGCGCTTCCTGGCCCGGCTGTCCCAGCGCTATGCCTTGCGCACGATCCTGGCGGCCACGGCCCAGGAGGGCTTCCAAGTGAGCGAGCAACAGCAGGCCGCCGATGGCAGCATTGAACTGGTCGTGACCCGCTGGGACGGCTAGGCCCCCAGCCCATTCCGCCACAGACGAAGCCCAGCTGACGATCCAGCAGACGATCCAGAAGCAGGCCAACCTGCAGGAGCCCATGGCCGGTCCGATCGATCCCTCCCTCGCGTTCCAGGCCAGCGCCCGTCCCCTGGGCGGGCCGACCGGATCGGAGCCCCTGCTGGGGGGTGAGTTACGCCAAAAGGCGGTTTGGGTCGATGAGGCCGTTTGCATCGGCTGCCGCTACTGCACCCATGTCGCCAGCTTGACCTTCCTGGTGGAGCCCCTCTGGGGCCGTTCCCGGGCCCTGCGCCAGGATGGCGACAGCACCGAGTTGATCCAGGAGGCGATCGACACCTGTCCGGTGGATTGCATCCATTGGGTGGCCTACGACGACCTGCCCGGGCTCGAGGCCCAGCTGGCCAGCCAGGAGATCCAGCCCCTTGGTTTGCCCTCCCCCGCCCGATTCAAGCGGACCCTGCCGCGCCCCTGAGCCGCCTTGGCCGCCCCCCTAGTGCCGATTCCCACCCGCCGCTTCGGCCGCACCGAGCTGGCCATGCCGCTGCTGTCTTTGGGGGGCATGCGCTTTCAGCAGAGCTGGAGCGACCTGCCGGCGGACGAGATCAGCCCGGAGAGCCAGGCCAACCTGCGGAGCACCCTGGATCGGGCCGTGGCTAGCGGCCTGCACCACATCGAAACGGCCCGCCACTACGGCACCTCCGAGCGCCAGCTGGGCTGGTTGCTGCCCGAATGCCCCGATCCTGAGCGCCTACTCCAGACCAAGCTGCCCCCCCAGGAGGATCCGCTTCGCTTTGAAGCCGAACTCCGCCTCAGTTTCGAGCGGCTGGGGCTCGATCGGCCGGGCTCCCCGTGCCGGATCGACCTGTTGGCCATCCATGGCATCAACCAGCCCAAGCACCTGGACCAGGCCCTGCGCTCCGGTGGCTGCCTGGAGGTGGCCCGGCGCTGGCAGCACGAGGGACGGATCGGCTCGGTGGGCTTTTCCACCCATGCCCCCCTGCCCCTGATCCTGGAGGCGATTGAAAGCGACCGCTTCGATTTCATCAACCTGCACTGGTACCTGATCCGCCAGGACAACGCTGCGGCGATTGCCGCTGCCAACCGCCACGACATGGGCGTGTTCCTGATCAGCCCCACCGACAAGGGCGGCCACCTGCACCACCCCTCCGAGCGCCTGCTCGAGCTCTGCGCCCCCTGGCATCCGATCGTCGTCAACGACCTGTTCTGCCTGAGCTGGCCGGGGGTCCACACGATCAGTGTTGGCGCGGCGCGGCCCAGCGACTTCGACCTGCACCTGCAGGCGGTGGGCCTGCTGGCAGAGGCCCCAGAGCTCCTGCCACCGGTGCTGGAGCGCCTGGAGCGGGCCCGCCTTGAGCGCTTGGGGGAAGCATGGCTCGCCAGCTGGCACCAGGGCCTGCCCGCCTGGCAGGACACGCCGGGGGGGATCAACCTGCCAACCCTGCTCTGGCTCCACAACCTGCTCCAGGCTTTTGACCTGGAGGCCTACGGCCGGGCCCGTTACGGCCTGCTGGGCTCCGGCGGCCACTGGTTTCCCGGCGCCAACGCCGATGCCCTCGATGACACGGTGAGCGAAGCTGAGCTCCTGGCGGTGCTGGGGGAGAGCCCCTGGACCGAGGCGATTCCGCCGATCCTGCGCGAGCTGCGCCAGCGCCTGGGCGGGGCCTCTATCCAGCGGCTCTCGAGCGCTGACTGAGGGCGCAAGGTCTCGGGGAGAGAGCCTGGGCGGTGAGGTCTTGGCGTCGGGAGTGCCTGGGCTCAGCTGCTGCCCAGGGGGGTTTTGGCGGGCACCCCCACGGCCCGGGGGTAGGCGGCCGGGCAGGGGCCCAGCGGTTTGAGCACCAGGGCATGGCGCACACCCCGCTCGGCCGGCAGGTTGCGGTGCTCCTGGCGCTCCAGGCCGGCCCGCAGGGGGACCAGGGCCCGCTCCAGGTCGGTGCCGTCCTGGTCGCTCCAGTGGCCCCGGTAGAGCAGGGCCTCGCCACCTGGGGCTAGCAGGGGCACCAGGTATTCGGCCACCACGGGGGCGGCGGCCACGGCCCGGGCCAGGGCCAGGTCGAACTGGCCGCGGCAACTGCGCTCCCGGCCGCTGCGTTCCACCCGCTCGCAGCGCAGGCTGACCCGCTCGGCCAGCCCCAGGGCCTGGGCCATGGCCTGCACAGCCTCCACCTTGCGACCAACCGAATCAATCAACGTCAGCCGGGCCTGGGGCAGGGCGATCGCCACCGCCAGTCCTGGGAAGCCGCCGCCGGTGCCCACATCGACGCAGCGCAGGGGTCCGGCCGGACCGTTGAGCCGCCCCACCAGGGGCCAGAGGCTGTCGTAAAGCTGGGAGATCCAGAAGTCTTCCCCCTCTACCAGCCGGGTGAGGTTGAGCCGGCTGTTCCAGAGGCGCAGCTGCTCCTGCAGGGCCTCGAACTGGGCCAGCTGCCCGGCTGATGGGGTCCAGCCCAGGTCTTGCCACAGGAGCGCCGAGGGGGATGCGAACGGGGAGGCGATGGGAGATGGGGTGGTGTCTGGGTTAGGGGGCATCCTGGCGGGGCATCAACGGGGGACACGGTGCTGGTCCCTAGGATCCTCCAGACCAGGGGCGACCACTGTGGCTGCCGGCAATTTCAGCAGCCCAGCCAGCGGTGGCAGCCCCGGGCGCCAGAACGGCGGTCAGGGGTCGCCGGAGCCCGCGGCTCCGCTGAGTTTCTATGCCCTGCTGCAGCTGGCCGAGGACGCCTCCCTTGAGGAGCTGCGTCAAGCGTTTCGGCGCCAGAGCAAACGGCTCCATCCCGACACCACGAGCCTGCCGGCTGCCCTCGCCCAGGAGTCCTTCCGCCAGCTGCGCCAGGCCTATGTCACCCTGCTCGATCCCGAGCGGCGCCGCGCCTATGATGCCAGCCTGGCGGCGGCCCGAGCCCGCGCCGGCCAGGGCCTGAGGACGTCGCCAGGAGCCCCAGGGTCTGCCTCGGCTGGGGCGGCGCCGGCGGGCGGACCGGGGATGGGCCCGCCCCAGAACGGCAGCCCGGCCTCCCAGGGCGGCCCCGCCCCCATGGCCCACCCCGTTGGTCCGGCCAGTTCCCTTGGCAACACCCCAGGCGCGGCCAACCGCCAGGGCAACGCCAGTCGGGGCACCGCCAATCAGGTCAACGCCAGTCAGCGCAACGGCAGTCAGGGCGCCAAGGGCCCTGACTTCAGCAGCCTGGGCGTTGACGGCGGCCTGCCCAAGCCGGATTCGGTGCGGCGCACCCTCTCCGGGGGCGAGTGGTTTGCCCTGTTGCTGCTGGGCGTGGCCTTGGTGTTCTGCCTGGTGTTGGGGGTGGGGCTGGCCTGGCTGCGCGGCACCGAACTGGTGCGCGAACCCAGTTGGTGGTCGGCCCAGGAGTCCCTGGAGTCGTCGCAGCTTGTTCCAGGGTCCCTTGCTGTACCTCAGCCAACCCTGCCTCGGCCGACCTCGCCGCCGTCGTTGGAGCCATCCCTGCAAACGTCATCACTGCAGGCGCCTGCGCTCATGTAGTTGCGGCGGCTTGGCTTGGGGCTTGCCCAGCGCCCTCAAGGCCTGGTGCTCGCCCCAAGATCTCCCCGGGCTTCGTTCTGGCTTGGGCTCACTGGCCGGGACCCCTGCTGCCCCCCTGCCGCTCCCGGCAGCACCCCAGACTGGAGCCTGCCTTGGAGTCGCCCTTGTCCCTGCCCTCCTTGCCGCCGGCCCAGACGCCCCTTTACAACCATCCGCTCCCGGCGATTGAGGCCTGGTTAGCCGTGCTCGGGGCCGTTCAGCAACCGGGGCGTCCCTGCTTCTGGCGCCTGCGCCATGGCGGTTGGAGCGCCGACCTGGAGCTGGGGGTCGAGGAGATCACCGTGGTCTGGCAGCCGGGCAGCGCCAGTGACGGCTCGGCGACGGCTGCCGCCCGGCGCCAGTTTCCCTACGGCCTCTCCCGGGCCGATGTGGAGGCGGCGATCCTGGCGGGTCCCTGAACGGGAACCCTGGGCTGCGTCCCGGGCCTGGCGGGCCCTCCTTCAGAGGTCGTCCAGGGCGCGGCGGATGGCCGAGTAGCAGCGCTCCAGCTGGTCATCGCTGAGACACAGGGGCGGAAGCAGGTAAACCACCGGGCCCAGGGGCCGGAGGAACACTCCCTCGGCCAGCACCCGCCGTTGCAGCTCCCGCCCGGCTGGGTGCAGATAGCCCGGTTTTTCCACCGCCAGATCGAAGGCGGCGATGCTGCCGCAGAGCCGGGGCCGGTGCACGCGGGGATGGGCCGCCAGCTGCTCCAGGTGGGGCCGATGCCTGGCGGCGAACCCCTGGTAGCGCTCCGGTTGGGCCTGGAGCAGGGCCAGGCTGGCGTTGGCGGCCGCGCAACCGAGGGGGTTGGCCGTGAAGCTGTGGCCGTGGAAGAAGGTGCGGGCGTAGCCGGGATCGGTGTCGATGAAGCCCTGAAACAGCCGTTCGCTGGCCAGGGTCACCCCCATCGGCAGGAAGCCACCGGTGAGGCCCTTGGAGAGGGCCATCAGGTCGGGTTGCAGGCCGGCCCTGGTGCTGGCGAACAGGGAGCCGCTGCGGCCGAAGCCAACCATCACCTCATCGGCAATCAGCAGGGCCCCCGCCGCCCGCACCCGGGCCTGAACCGCCTGCAGGAACTCGGGCCGCACCATGGCCATGCCCCCGGCCCCCTGCACCAGGGGCTCCAGGATCACGGCTGCGGTGGGCACCTCCAGCAGCTGGTCCAGGTGGTTCAGGGCCTGCCGTTCCCGCTCCTCCACCGTGTCATCGCCCCACCAGGTGGCCGGCCAGGGGCAGCGGGCCACCCCGAAGAGCAGGGGCTCAAACGGGGCGGAAAACAGCGATCGCTCCCCCACGCTCATCGCCCCCACCGTGTCGCCGTGATAGGCGCCCTCAAAGGCGATCAGCTGCTGGCGGGCCGGCCCCTCCCCTCCCTCCGAGCGGTTGTGCCACCACTGCCAGGCGATTTTGAGGGCCACCTCCACGGCGGTGGAGCCGTTATCGGAGAAGAACAGGCGCTCCAGGCCGCTGAGGGCCGCTAGCTGGCTGGCCAGGGTTTCGGCGGCCGGATGGCTGAAGTTGGCGAAGATCACCTGCTCCAGCTGGCGGGCCTGGGCGGCGATGGCGGCGGCAATCGTCGGTTCGCCGTGGCCGTGCAGGGTCACCCACCAACTGCTGATCGCATCGATCAGCAGGCGGCCGTCGTCTAGTTCCAGCAGGGCGCCCTGGCCGCCCACGGCCCGCAGGGGCGGATCGGCGCCGGCCACCTGGGTGAAGGGATGCCAGAGGTTGGGATGCCAGCTCATCAGGAATGGGGGTTGGGGTCCGGTTGGGACAGGAGGTCCCTGGCTGCTGCGACTAAGGCATCGCCCAGGCCGCTCGTTTGCCAAAGGGCGGCCAGGCTTTGGCGGTTAATGGTCGCCAGGGGCGGCAGGCAGGCCAGGAGGGGCACGCCCCCGAGGGCGGCCAGGGTCCTGGGGTTGTCGGCGTGGGGGGGGCCATTGAGCACCAGCCCCAGCACGGGAATGCGCCGCTGGGCCAGGGCCTCCAAGGAGAGCAGGGTGTGGTTCAAGGTGCCCAGGCCACTGCGGGCCACCAACAGCACCGGCAGGCCCCAGGCCTGGATTTGCTCGATCTGGAGCCGGTCCCGGCGCAGGGGCACCAGCAGCCCGCCGGCGCATTCCACCACCAAGGATCCCGCCACTGCCGGCAAGGCCAGCCGGCTGGGCTCGATCGGCGTCCCCATGGCGCCAGGGCCGGCCCCTTCCAGTTGGGCGGCCCCTTCTAGTTCGGCGGCCCAGTGGGGGGACACCGGAGCGGCCAGCCGGTAGGCCTCCGGCAGCAGCCGGGGCTCGGGCAGCTGCAGCCACTCGCGCAGCCGATCGCGGTCGCCGCCGCCATCAAGGCCGCATTGCACCGGTTTCCAGTAGTGGGCCGTGAGGCCCTGCACCAGCAGGGCGCTGACCACGGTTTTGCCCACATCGGTGTCCGTGCCGCAGACCACCAGGCGGAGGGGTTGGCTGTCTTGGGGGCTCAGGGGGGGGCTCAAGGGGATGGTTGGCGGCTGGCTCAGGGTTTGCGGGCCAGCAGGAGCAGCACCTCCCATTCCAACGGGCATTCGCCCACTCTGGGGGGCCAATGGGCCTGCAGACGGCGCAGCTCGGCGGGGCTGAGCTGGCCCGTGGGGCTGGCCTGGGCGCCGATCGCCTTGAGCTCCCGCAGGAAGGCCAGGGCCTGGGGCCGGCGGCGGCTGAAGCGCAGCCGTTGGCAGCGAACCACCTGGAGCTGGCGCTCCGCCGCCTCGATCAGCCCGCTGGCGGCGGGCAGGGCCAGGCCCGTGTAGGGCACCCGGGCCCGTTCCGCCGCCTGGCGCCATTGCTGGAAGCTGGCCGAGCAGGGCACGGCCAGGACCAGCCAGCCCCCCCGGGCCAATTGGCTGGCCCACTGGTCCAGCTGGAGTTGGGGCTGCTCCAGCCACTGCAGGGCAAAACTCGAGGCCAGCAGGCTGGCGCCGGCCAGTTGGGCGGGCAGGCCCCAGTTGAGGTCCCAGAGCAAGCGGTCCCTGGCCCCCGCCCCGGGGGGCTCGCTTTCCAACAGGGCCTGGCAGTTGTCCAGACGCAGCAGGTTCAGGTCGGGGCGGTGTAGGGCGATCGCGCGAGCGAGCAGGCCCGTGCCGGCGCCCAGGTCGGCCCGGGGACCCGGACCGATCGCCAGGGGCTGGCAGAGATGGCCCAGGCGCCAGGCGATCGCCCGCTGGATCCGGGCGCTGCCCTCGTAATCGGGGGCAGCGCCGCTAAAGCAGGCCCGCACCCGGTCGCTGAAGGCTGCTGGGGGCGGCGGTGGATCGGCGGTGCTGGTTTTGCCCCTGGGGGTCTCAACCATGGGCTGGAGGAGGTGTGCTGTCGTTCTGCAGGGGCTGGATGCCAGGTCCAGGTCCAAGCAGGCATTGATCTAGCCAGTCAAGGACAGGCCCGACCAGGGGGGTTCCCAGCAGGCTGTGGCCAATCCCCTCCAGGGCCCAGACGTCGGCCTGGGGTAAGGCCTGGCGCAACAGGGCCCGGCTGGTGGCGGGCACGATTGCATCGGCGCCGGCCTCCACGATCAGCACCGGCACCGAGTGGGGGAAGGCCTCCGGCAGGCCGGCGCAACGGCCCAGCAGGGCCAGGTCTTCCAACAGGCGAGCGACCCCAGCTGGGTCACTGCCTTCCTGGGCGACCCCCGCCGGCAGCTGGTCCAGGCGGGCCGGGGCGGCGGCCCGGGCCAGGAAGTCGTCCAGCAGGGGGGCGAGCTCGCCCTGGCGGATCCGGCTCGCCATCGCCTCCAGGGCCGCCCGGGTGCGCCTACCGCTAGGGCCGGGGGGCACAAAGGCACCGAAGCTGGCCAGCAGCACCACGGCCCTGGCCTGGCCCCAGAGCTCGGCCGGCAGCAGGTGCAGGCCCAGGGAATGGACCAGCACGGCGCCGCCTTCGCCGCGCCAGCGGGGGGCGTGGGGCGTTTGGCGGCCGTAGCCCCGTTCGCCGGTGTGCAGGTTCCAGCCGCGGCTGGCGGCGGCCTGGCGCCAGGGCTCCCAGGCCCGCTGGTCGCCGGCCCAGCCGTGCATGGCGATGAGGTCCAGCTTCATGGCGCCTCCCCCAGGGCCTCCAGCAGTCGCTTCAGGCTGCCCGCGGGCAGGTCTTGGCGCAGCACCAGCCTCAGGCGTGACGTCCCCGGGGGCACCGTCGGCGGGCGGATCGCCACCGCCAGCAGACCGTGCTGTTCAAGGCGCTGTTGCAGGGCCAGGGCCGCCTGCTCCTCGCCCACGAGCAACGACAAAATCGGCCCCTGGCCGGGCGGCCGCGGCCAGCCGGCCCCGGCCAGGGCCCCGCGCCAGCGTTCGGCCCGCGCCCTGAGGGCCTCACCCCAGCCGGGGTTGCTCTCGACCAGGTCGAGGGCGGCCAGGGCTGCGGCGGCCAGGGCCGGCGCCAGGGCGGTGGTGTAGCGGAAGGCGCCGGCCTGTTGCAGCAGCCATTCGCCGGCGATCGCCCCGGTGGCCAGGAAGGCGCCGCCGCCACCGAATGCCTTGCCGAAGGTGCCGCTCACCAGGGTCACGGCCGGTTGGCCCCAGGCCAGGCCGCGGCCGCCGGGGCCCAGCACCCCCAGGGCATGGGCCTCATCGAGCAGTAGGGCGGAGCCGTGTTCGGCGCAGAGGCGGGCCAGGGCACCGGCATCCGGCTGGCTGCCTTCCATGCTGAACAGGCTTTCGCTGATCACCAGCAGTCTTTGGCCGGGCGCCTGGGCCCGGGCCTGGCGGAGGCGTCGCTCCAGGTCCGTCAGGTCGTTGTGGGCGAAACGTTGCAGGCGGGCGCCGCTGGCCTGAACCCCCACCAGCAGGGAGTGGTGGCAGAGGCGATCGGCGATCACCAGGCTGTGGCGATCGGCCAGGGCACCGACGGCGGCCAGGTTGGCCTGGAAGCCACTGGGGAAGAGCAGCACCCGCTCCCGGCCCAGCCAGTCCGCCAGCCGCCGCTCCAGGGCGCTGTGCACCGGGCGGCTGCCGCTCACCAACCGCGAGCCGCCGGATCCCACGCCGTCGCGCTCTAGGGCCTGGTGGGCGGCGGCCAGCAGCTGGGGGTGGCGACCCAGGCCCAGGTAGTCGTTGCTGGCCAGATCCAGCAGGGGCCCGATCGCCGGGTCCGCTTGGGGCCGCAGTTCGGCGGTGCTCCCCGGTTGGAAGTCGCGCAGCTGGCGCCGCCGTTCGGCAGGTAGGGCGGCTAGGGCCGCCACCAGGGGGGCGAGGGGATCGGGGGGAAGGGTCACGGCTGGATCAGCCCCGGGCCGGCCTGGCTGGCCAGGCCCTGCGGAAGACCTGACGCTACGGCGCCCTCATCCCGCCTAGCCCAGGGAGTTTTGGGGCCTGAGCCTTCAAGAGTTGCCCCCCTGCGCTCGGGTCTTGGGGGCCCAATCTGTCGGCTCAATCTGTCGGCTCAATCAGTTGGCTCGGGGTGATCGGTTGTGCCGCCCAGGCCCCCTGGGAGAATGGTTGCCTGGCTAGGGGACCCGGGTTTGATGAATCGCCGCCGCTGGAATATCAAGCGGATCCGCCAGCGCCATGTCGGCTATCGCTACGTGTTGGGGCTGTTGGTGGTGCTGCTACTGGCCCAGCCCCTGGCCCATGCCGCGCCCCTGCTCAATTGTGGCCTGGTGATTCTGTTGGCGACCTTTCTGATGGTGGGCCTGACC
Source organism: Pseudanabaena sp. UWO311 (assembly GCA_943370385.1). Lineage (GTDB taxonomy): Bacteria > Cyanobacteriota > Cyanobacteriia > PCC-6307 > Cyanobiaceae > BAIKAL-G1. The sequence goes on along the minus strand of CALRQT020000012.1, from coordinate 64,138 downwards.
CGGGTCTCGCCCCTGCTGAACTCCCGGATCCCTGCCTATTGCTTGGGCTGCCTGGCGATTGCCCTAGAGATCCCTTACGCAGTGATGATCAAGCAGGCCATAAGCCCGGGCTTCGCCTTCACGTTTGCCCATGTTGTCGCCTGGATTGCCTTTTTTGGGCTCTATTTGTTTCGCATGGTGCGGGCCCTGGTGCGGGAGCCCTATGTCACCACATCGGTGGTGATGGGGGCGGCCTCTGGTTATCTGTTGATCGGTTTCAGTGGCGGCATCGTGCTCGATGCCCTGATGTATTTGAAATCCGATAGCTTTGCGCCGCTCAAGGATACTTACAACAGTTCTGATGGGGTCATCCTGAGGTTGCCCCAGATGATTCTGGGATCATTTGGTTATCTCACGTCCGTGGGCACCCCCGCGCTAGTGCCCGTGAGTCTGGAGGCCCAGGTGATCTGCACCCTGATCACCATCGTCGGCCAGCTTTATATCGCCATCATGATTGGCCTGATGTTGGGGCGCTTTCACCACCGGCGGGGCTGAGCCCAGGGCTCAAAGGCCGCAGGACGGCCGGTCCGCTCGTCAGCCCAGGGGCTCGCAGGTCACCAGGCAGGCCGTCACCCGGTCGCTCCAGCGCACCACCACCAGCAGTTCCCGCGGGCTACGGCCAAAGCCCTTTTGGGAGAGGGCCGCAAACCCGGCCAGGTTGTCGTGGGTCACCAGGGGGTTGCCGGCCAGGGCCTTGGCCCAGGCTGTTTCAAAGGCCTCGCCTTGGTCCTTGAGGCATTGGGCGCGGGCCCGATCGAAGTCAACCCCCGCTTGGCGCAGGTGCACGAAGGCATCGAGCTCCGGGTCCAGGTGCTCGAGCCAGCTGGAGAGTTGGCCAACGGCCCCCGGCCGCGCCGTGGTGCCATCAGGGCCCTCCTCGATCAACAGCATGGGCGCCTCCAGGGACCAACGCTCCTGGGCCAGCAGGATCTGGGCGCATTCGGCCAGCGCTCGGCGGTGGGCAGCGATCAGGTTGGCGTGCTGGTCCTGGCGGGACTCCATGGCAGGGAATGGGGTGCCCCATCCTGGGCTGCGGCTTCCGGGGCGCAGGCGCCCCTGGCATCTAGCCCATAGGATTGGCTCATGCGCAGCGCCACCAACGAGGTTCCCACCAGGGACGTCCCCCCCCTCGGTGAGCTGTTTCCGTTCCCCCTGGATGATTTCCAGTTGGAGGCCATCGATGCCCTCAACCAGGGCCAATCGGTGGTGGTCAGTGCCCCCACGGGCTCGGGCAAAACCCTGGTGGGTGAGTACGCCATCCACCGGGCCCTGGCCCATGGCCAGAAGGTGTTTTATACGACTCCCCTGAAGGCCCTCTCCAATCAGAAGCTGCGCGATTTCCGCGAACAATTCGGTGTGGAGAATGTCGGTCTGATGACCGGCGATTTCAGCGTCAACCGCGAGGCCAGCATCGTGGTGATGACGACGGAAATCTTCCGCAACATGCTCTATGCCGAGGTCGAGCGGGGCGATGACCCCCTCGCCGACGTGGAGGCGGTGGTGCTCGATGAGTGCCACTACATGAACGATTCCCAGCGGGGCACCGTTTGGGAGGAATCGATCATCCATTGCCCGCCCTCAGTGCAGCTGGTGGCCCTCTCGGCCACGGTGGCCAATGCGGGCCAGCTCACCGATTGGATCGAGCGGGTGCACGGGCCCACCCGGCTGGTGCTCAGTGATTTCCGGCCCGTGCCCCTGGATTTCAGTTTTTGCAGCGCCAAGGGGCTCCATCCCTTGCTCAACGACGAGCGCACCGGCCTGCATCCCAACTGCAAGGTCTGGCGGGCGCCGAAGGGCTCCAACCGCAAGGGCAAGTCGCCCAGGCCGCCCCAGCCCGAGCCGCCGCCCCTGGCCTTTGTGGTGGCCCAGATGGCCGAGCGGGACATGCTCCCCGCCATCTATTTCATCTTTAGCCGCCGCGGCTGCGACAAGGCGATGCGCGACCTGGGCAAGATCTGCCTGGTGAATGAGGCCGAGCAGGCCCGCATCCGCGCCCGCCTCGAGGCCTACGTGCGGGCCACCCCCGAGGCCGTGCGCGAGGGCGGCCACGACGAGGCCCTGCTGCGGGGCATCGCCGCCCACCATGCCGGCGTGCTGCCCGCCTGGAAGGAACTGATCGAGGAGTTGTTCCAGCAGGGTCTGGTCAAGGTGGTGTTCGCCACCGAAACCCTGGCGGCCGGCATCAACATGCCCGCCCGCAGCACCGTGATCTCGGCCTTAAGCAAACGCACCGAGCGGGGCCATCGCCCCCTGATGGGGAGTGAATTTCTGCAGATGGCCGGCCGGGCGGGCCGCCGGGGCCTCGATACCCAGGGCTATGTGGTCACGGTTCAAAGCCGTTTTGAGGGGGTGCGTGAGGCGGGCCAGCTGGCCACCAGCCCCGCCGATCCCCTGGTGAGCCAGTTCACCCCGAGCTACGGGATGGTGCTCAACCTGCTGCAGCGCAATGAGTTGCCCAAGGCCAAGGAACTGGTGGAGCGCAGCTTCGGTCGCTATCTGGCCACCCTCGACCTGGTCGAAGATGAGGCCCGCATCGCGGACTTACTCCAGCAACTGGAGGCGCTCACGGGCAACGGTGAGGAGGTGGCCTGGGACGACTTTGAGGACTACGAAAAGCAGCGGGGGCGTCTGCGCGAAGAACGGCGCATTCAGCGGATCCTGCAGCAACAGGCCGAGGAAACCCTGGCCCATGAGCTCACCCTCGCCCTGCGCTTCGCCAGCGAAGGCACCCTGCTCAGCCTGAAATCCCCCCAGCTCAAGGGCCGGGTCACGCCGGCGGTGATCGTTGAGAAGTTGGAGGGGCCAGGCCAGTTTCCCCAGTTGCTGTGCCTCACCGATGAGAACGTTTGGATCCTGGTGCCCTGCCACGCGGTGGTGAGCCTCCATGCCGAGTTGAGCTGCCTGCAGGTGCAGGGGGTGCAGCCCCCGGTGCTGCACCACATCGGCGAAATTCGCCATGGCGACCAGGCCAGTGGCGGCCTGGCCCTGGCCGTGGCCCACATGGCCCGCCGCCATGACATGGCCACCCCCCAGTACGACCTGGCCGGCGAGGTGCAGGCCCAGGCCCACCTGGTGCGGGAACTCGAGCTGGCCCTGGAACTGCACCCGGCCCACCTGCGCGGCGACCGCAAGAAGATCAACAAGCAGCGCCAGCGCATGGAGGAGCTGGAAATCGAGATCGAGGAGCGGCAGCGAATCCTCCATCACCGCGCCAACCGCCACTGGGAGACATTCCTCTCCCTGATCGACATCCTGCGTTTCTTTGGCTGTTTGGCTGGCAGCGAGGGGCTTGAGCCCACCGAAATCGGCCGCACCGTGGCGGCGATCCGCGGCGATAACGAGCTGTGGATCGGCCTGGCCCTGATGAGCGGCCACCTGGATGAACTGGAGCCCGCCGACCTGGCCGCCGTGCTTGAGGCCATTTCCACCGAGGTCAACCGCCCCGACCTCTGGAGTGGCTATCCGCCGCCGCCGGCCGCCGATGAGGCCCTGCATGATCTGCGCGGCATCCGGCGCGAGCTATTACGCCAGCAGGAGCAGGCCGAGGTGGTGGTGCCCGTTTGGTACGAGGCCGAATTGATGGGCCTGGTGCAGGCCTGGGCCAAGGGGGTGAGCTGGAACGATCTGATCGCCAACAGCTCCCTCGATGAGGGCGATGTGGTGCGGATCATGCGCCGCACCGTCGATCTGCTGGCCCAGATCCCCTACTGCGAAGCGGTGAGCGAACAGCTGCGCACCAATGCCCGCCAGGCCCTTAAGGCGATCAACCGCTTCCCGGTGTGCGAGCCGATTGACCTGGCCCCCGGGGGTGCTGGCCCCAACCTGGCTACGGTGCGGGCGGCCTAGGCGGCCTCAGCACCAGCCAAACCATCAGCAGCAGGCCGCTGATGCTGACAACGGTGTAGATCCAGTCGGCATAGGGGGTCCAGAAGAGCCCCAGCAACAAGCCGAACGGCTGAGGGGCCATCCCTTCAGCGGGGGGCATAGCCATTCGCAGCCGTTTTGGAACTCCCCTTTCCCGTCACGGTTAGATCCCCAGCCGTTGCCAGATCACCTCGAGGTTCTGCTGGTGCAGGGCGGTGGAGAAGCACTCGCCTAGCTCGGCCGGGCTGAGGCGGCTGTTGACATCGGCATCGGCCTCCAGGTTGGCGCGGAAATCGCCGCCCGGCCGGTTCCAGGCGCTATGGGCATTGCGCTGCACGATCCGGTAGGCCTCTTCCCGGGCCAGGCCCGTGTCCACCAGGGCCAGTAGCACCCGCTGGCTGAACACCACGCCGCCGTAGACGTTCATGTTGCGGGCCATGTTCTCGGGGTAGACCCCCAGGCCAGCCACCACGGCGGTGGTTTCCCGGAGCATGAAGTGCAGGGTCACCGAGCAATCGGGCAGCATCATCCGCTCCACCGAGCTGTGGCTGATGTCGCGCTCATGCCAGAGGGCGCAGTTCTCCAGGGCGGCAATGGTGTAGCTGCGCAGTACCCGGGCCAGGCCGCTGATCCGCTCGCTGCGAATCGGATTGCGCTTGTGGGGCATGGCGGAGCTGCCCTTTTGGCCCTTGGCAAAGTTTTCCTCCACCTCCAGCACATCGGTGCGTTGCAGGTTGCGGATTTCGGTGGAGATGCGCTCTAGGGCGACGCCCACCAGGGCCAGGGTCTGGACGTATTCGGCGTGGCGATCGCGGCCGATCACCTGGGTGCTGGCGGTGTCGGGCTCCAGGCCCAGCATCTGGCAGGTGATCGCTTCCACCTGGGGATCGGTGTTGGCGTAGGTGCCCATGGCGCCGCTGATCTGGCCCACGCTCACTACCTGCTCGAGGCGCTCGAGCCGTTCCTGGTTGCGCAGCACCTCGGCCAGCCAGCCGGCCACCTTGAAGCCAAAGGTGATCGGCTCGCCATGGATGGCATGGGAGCGGCCGATCATCACCGTGCCCTTGTGCTCCCGGGCCAGCAGGCGCAGGGCATCGGCCAGGTTGGCCAGTTCGAGCTTCAGCAGGGCCACGGAGGCCTTGAGCTGCAGGGCCAGGCCGGTGTCGAGCACATCCGAGCTGGTCATGCCCACGTGGATGAAGCGGCCCGCATCGCCCACGTACTCATTGACGTTGGTGAGGAAGGCGATCACGTCGTGGCGCACCTCGGCCTCGATCTCGAGGATGCGCTCGACCGTGAAGTTGGCCTTGGCGCGGATCTCCGCCAGGGCTTCCGCGGGCACGCGGCCCAGTTGGCACTGGGCCGCGGTGGCGGCGATCTCCACATCGAGCCAGCTCTGGAACTTGGCCTGGTCGCTCCAGATGCTGCCCATCTCGGGCAGGGTGTAACGCTCAATCAAGGGCCAGCGCCTGGCAACGGCCCGTCCAATGTATGGCTCGGGCGTCAGCGGCGGCACCGACTGCAGTCTCCCAGGGTTGCTGGGCGGGTTCCGCCTGCCAGGGCGCCCGGACAGGGGGCCTTCGGCCTAGGCGAGCCGGCTCAGGCGGCGATGGGCCACTTCCCAGTGCACAAAGGGGCCCCAGCCCTGTTGCCGCACCCAGCAGCGGCCGCCGCGGCAGTGGATCAGCTGGAAGGGCGGCAGGTCACTGGGCTGGTCCAGCAGCCGCACAAAGCTGCCGGGCCGCAACAGCTCCAACACGTTGTCAAGGGAGACCGGGTCAAGGGAGACCGGGTCAAGGGCGACTGGCTCAAGCGCGGCCGGCCGACCAGGGGAAACGGCCCTGGGGCGGCAGGATGCCCGTTCGGGGGTGAGGGGAACTGCTTGTGCCATCCGGGGCCGCCCGAGGTGGAACGCCATTGTCCGATCGATTGCTGGGCCGGCCGGCGGCTCAAAGGATTTTGTTCGGTTTCGTTTGTGGTTTTATGACGCCAGGTGGCTGACAAGCCCATGGCTCGCAAACAGCGCTTGGATCTGGTGCTGGTGGAGCGGGGCCTGGCCGCCAGCCGCCAGCAGGCCCAGCAGTTGATTCGTGCCGGCCGGGTGCGCAGCTCGGACCAGGTGCTCGATAAGCCGGGCCATAACATCGCCCCGGACCTCCCCCTGGAGGTGGAGCAACCGCCCCGCTTTGTCTCCCGCGGTGGCGAGAAGTTGGTGGCGGCCCTGGATGCCCTGCCGATTCGGGTAGCGGGCCGGGTTTGCCTCGATGGCGGCATCTCCACGGGCGGCTTTAGCGATTGCCTGCTGCAGCACGGCGCCAGCCGCATCTATGGCATTGATGTGGGCTATGGCCAGACCGCCTGGAGCCTGCGCACCGATCCGCGCCTGGTCCTGCGCGAGCGCACCAACCTGCGCCACCTGAGCCCGGACGACCTCTACGGCCCGGAGGACCCCTGGCCCGACCTGGCCGTGGCCGATCTGTCGTTCATTTCCCTGGGGCTGGTCTTGCCGGCCCTGGGCGCCCTGCTGGCCCCGGGGCGCCGCGAGGCGCTGCTGCTGGTCAAGCCCCAGTTTGAGGTGGGCCGCTCCCAGGTGGGCAAGGGCGGTGTCGTCCGCGATCCCGCGGCCCATGGGGATGCGATCGAGGGGGTGATCCGCTCTGGTGCAGCCTTGGGCTGGCAAGCCCTGGGCCTGGTGGCCTCGCCGATTACGGGACCGGCGGGCAACCACGAGTACCTGCTCTGGCTCGGCAGCGGCCTAGGGGCCGAAGGCGTTAGGGAGGGCCCTGGCCTTAGCACAAGCGCAGGACCCGCCCCTTGTCTAGGACCAGACCTGGAGCAGAACCCAAGCCTTGGCCCGGAGCCAAAATGTGGGGCTGGGCCAAGCACCAGTGCTGGAGCTGGTGCTGGAACTGGTTCTGGTGCCGTGGTGGCTGCTGTGCCATCAACGGCGTTGCCATTAACGGCGATGCCAACAGCTGTGTTGGCGCAGGGGGCTGGCGGCTTGGATGGGGGCCTGATTCGCGCGCTTGTGGCCCACACCCTCGCCAGCCCCTGATCCCTGGGGGGGGGACTAGGGCCCTGGGAGTCAGATCGCGTCGCTGTCCCGATCGCCGGTACGAATCCGGAGCACCGAATCAATGGTGCTGATGAAGATCTTGCCGTCGCCAATTTCGCCGGTGCGGGCCGCATCCTGGATCGCGGTCACCACCGTGTCGACCCGGTCGTCATCGACCACCACTTCAAGTTTCAATTTCTGTAGAAACTCAACCGTGAATTCCGATCCGCGGTAGCGCTCGACCTGGCCCTTCTGGCGACCAAAACCCCGAACTTCGCTCACGGTCATGCCGACGATGCCGGCGTTGACCAATGCCAGCTTGACATCCTCCAGTTTGAAGGGACGGATGATGGCCTCGATTTTTTTCATGGATCCGGGGGTCAATCGAAGAAAGTCTCCCAGCAAAACGCCAGGAGCGGAAGGGGAGGGCCTGGGGCCCAGGAACGGCCTGGCTCCAGTCCATTAGGCGCCAGTCGACCGACACCTGATGTAGCTATAGCTACGGGGAGGCCGCCGATGCCGGTGATCTGTGGAAGGAGCCACACCTGGGGGCCCTCGCCGCGCTTGCCCATCCCGTCCTGTTTCGGCATCTGCGGGCAGGGGAAGGGCCCCATGGGCCCAGGCCGTGCCAGCCAGCATGGGCCTTCTAGGCCCCTTGGCTAGTTCACCAGCTGGCTGGCAGGACCGGGCTGGGCTGGCCTGGGGCGGCAGAGCTGGCGGCGCCAGGCCAAGTCCCTATCGTGGGTGGCGCAGCGATTGAAGTCGTCGCTGGACCCTGGCCCCTGGCCCCCTTGCCCTGCCGTGTTGAATCCGTCCGAGCCCCTCACCCAAACGCCCGCCTACGGCCAACGGGCCATCGCTGAGGCCCAGCTGATCTGCTTTGACAATCCCCGGCCGGGGCGGCCCTATGAGATTGCAATCACCTTTCCTGAATTCACCTGCCTGTGCCCCTTTTCAGGCTACCCGGATTTTGCAACCCTGCGCCTGATTTATCAGCCCGGCCCCCGGGTGATGGAGCTCAAAGCCCTGAAGCTCTATGTCAATAGCTGGCGGGATCGCAGCATCTCCCATGAGGAGGTGACCAATCGCATCGTGGATGACTGGGTGGCCGCCTGCGCGCCCACCTGGCTACAGTTGGAGGCCGATTTCAATCCCCGTGGCAATGTGCATACGGTGATCAAGGTGAGCCACGGCCAGCGCCAGCCCTGTTGAGGGTTGGGGCTGGGATCGCCTAAGTTTAGGTGGCAATAAATGCCAGTTTATGTTCATTGATTGGCCCAATTTGGTTGGGCAATACGATACTTTTGCCAAGCATTGTATTGCCCCCTTTTGCTTCTGGATCAACCCGCAGAGGTGAGTCTGAAAGGGAAGGCCTGGCCCCCTTGGCATTAGCTCGCCTGGTCAGCCTGTTGCAGAGAGCGGATCAGGATGGGTAGTTCCCGGGCAAAGGCGGTGAGGTTGCGGTTGCAGAGCCCGCCCAGGTGCAAGCGGCCGTTCGCCGGGTCGCTGATCGCCCAGAGCTGGCGCGTCGCCACCAGGCTCAACACGCCTCCCAGTAGGGCGATGCCAAAGCCGGCGTAGACCAGGGGTACGCCCGGATCGCGCTTGAGCAGGATGCCGCTGGCGGCCAGCACGTGGTCCACCCGCACGGGCAATCCTTCAATCTCCACCGCCTCGCCCCCCGGCACCAGGCTGGCAATCTGCTTTGCTTCGGCCGAAAAAACCGTGACAGGACCCTGTTCACTGCTGAGGGACAGCAGCACGGGCTGGCTGCCATCGGGACGGGTTGGCAAGACGATCCCCCAAATCTGATCGCCCAGTTGGGGGAAGGTTTGGAGGGGTAACTCCAGCACCGGGCTGCGGCCCAATTGCACGCCAATCGCCGCCAAGGTCCAGTCGGCCTGGTAGAGGGTGATCCCGCGAAAGCGCAGGGGGTGGTTGACGCTGATTTCGGTCTGTTTGAGGGTGGCCCCATCGGCTCCCTTGAGGGTGAGGGCGGAGCGGAATTGTTCGGGCCGCCCGGCCGGATCCCGTTCGATCTGGAATTGGTCCACGGCCACCGTGATCTGGTTGTCGCCGCGGCTATTGAGCAGGTCCAGTTGCCGGCCGGGGGCCAGGAACTGTTCCTGGCGGTGGCCGGCAAGGGAGCCCCAGGCGGCTCCCACCATCAGCACCACCAGGCCCGCATGGACCAGCAGGGGCCCCACCCGGCCCGCCACCCCGCGCCGGGCCGCCAGGCGATCGGCCTGGACCTGGAGGGTCCAGCCCTGGCGCTTGAGCAGCTGTTCCAATTGGCCGAGGCTGGCGGCCGGATGGGCGCTGGGAATGGTTTCCGCCAGGGTGAGCTTGCCCAGTTGGCGCGGCGATTGGTAGTCGATCCAGCGCAGGGAGGCCTGCAGGGCGGGCCATTGGCGCCGCCAGCTGCACAGGATCAACGCCAGGCCCAGCCAGGCCAGGAGGGCCAGAAACCAGCCGCTCGAATACATATGATCCAGCTGCAGGCGCAGCACCGCATCGCCCTTGAGCAGGCCCAGCCAGGGCTGGTTGTCATAGAGCTGGTGATAGAGGGCGCTGGGCTCCTTCTGGGGCACCAGGGTGCCAAGACCACTGCTGATCGCGATCACCAGCAGCAGGCCGATGGCCACCCGCAGGTCGGAGATCACGCCGAGCAGGCGGCCCAATGGGCGCTTGGCGATCTCCAGGGACTTCAGGTCAAACATCAGGGTGGCTTGCGCGTTAGATCCAGTTGGCCAGCAGGGTGAGGGCGCCCGTGATGAGCAGCACCACGCCACTGATCGGCGGCACCCATTGCCCCAGGGACCTGAGGGCCAGCAGGCGGGGCAAGCTTGCTGCCGCCGTGCCCGCCAGGAGCAGGGGCATCACCTGACCGCAGGCAAAGGCGGTGAGGAGTACCACGCCAGCCAGGGGCCGGCCGTTCTGGGCAATCCAGCCCAGCAAGACCGCAAGCACGGGCGTGGTGCAGGGGGAGGCCGCCAGGCCAAAGGCCAGACCAGCGGCGAGGGGAGCGAGCGCTGGCGGCACCCACTGCCGCCAGCGCTCCGGATCCGGGCCCGCCGGCAGGGGCAGCCGCACCAGCCCCAGCAGGTTGAGGCCCATGACCACGGCCAGCACGGCCACCAGGCTGGGGATGAAGCCGGGAATCTGGCCGTAGAGGCGCCCGAGGAGGCCGCTGGCCAGGCCAAGCACCACGAGCGAGGCGATGATGCCGGCCACGAAACTGAGGCTGCGGGCCCAGGCCTTGGTGCCCTGGTCACCGAAGCCAGCCAGGTAGGCCAGGGTTACCGGCAGCAGGGAGAGGGAGCAGGGGCCCAGGCTGGTGAGCAGGCCACCGCAAAACACCAGGCCCAAGGTGAGGGGGCCTGGTGCGGCCAGGGAGCTCTGCAGCAGCTCCTCACTGGCTCTGGCCCAGGCGGCCACGGGCATAAGGCTCATGCCATCAGCCTATCGGTGCATCCTTGCGGCGGCGCCGTCCGGAGGGCCTCGGGGCCTCCAGGCCTGCCCCTTCCAGGCTGCAGCGGATCAGGAGGCCTGCGGTTAACAGGCTCGATAGCAACGAATTGCCGCCGTAGCTCACCATCGGCAGGGGCAGGCCCGTGGTGGGCATGGCGCCACTGGCCACGGCGATATTGAGAATCGATTGGCCCAACAGCAAGGTGGTGCAACCGATGGCGACGAGCCGTTGTTGGTTACTGCGGCAAGACAGGGCCACCCGCAGGCCGACCAGGCCGAACAACAGCAGAAACAGCAGCATCATCAACGAGCCGACAAAGCCGAATTCCTCGGCGAACACCGCATAGATGAAATCGGTGGACTGGATCGGCAGGTATTGAAGTTTCTGGGTGGAGAGGCCAAAGCCCGAGCCCCAGAGGCCGCCCGAGCCGATCGCTAGCAGGCTCTGCACCAGCTGGTAGCCATCCCCTTGGGCGTCACTCCAGGGGTTGAGGAAGGATGTAACACGGATGCGTTGGTAGGTGTTGAGCAGGATGCTGCCGACACCAACGCTGCCCCCCAGGACCGCCGTGCCCAGCATCGCCGGCAGGGAGATGCCCGAGGCCAGGGCCATCAGCCAGAGCAGCAAGCCCGTGAGGGCTGCCGTGCTGAGGTTGGGCTGTTTCAGGATCAGCAGGATGATGCCGCCAAAGACGCCCAGCCAAAGCAGCTTTTGATCGACGGAAATCCGGTTCCAGTGGGAGAACAGGGTGGCTCCCTGCAGCACCACAAATGGTTTGATCAATTCTGAGGGCTGGATCTGGATCGGACCGACCACCAGCCAGCGGCTGGACCCATTCACCGTGCTGCCCGCCACCAGGGTGGCTGCCACCATCAGGCCCGTGATCAAGAGGGCTGGAGCGGCAAGGCGTAACCAGCGGCGCAGGTTGAGGCGAATGGCCAGCCAGAGCAGGCCCCAGCTGGCCACCAGCCAGATGGCCTGGCGTTTGAGGTAGTAGGCCGCATCGCCCATTTCCCGGGAGGCCACCCACCAGCTTGCCGACGCCAGCACCAGCAGGCCCACCAGGCTCCAGAGGGCGACCATGCCCAGCAGCAGCCTGGCTTCGGCCGGCCACTGCCCAAAGGGAAGGGGCAAGAGGTTGCGGCGTTGGCCTGGGTTGGGCCCTAGGGCCTCGGTGGCATCCACAGTTGCATCCACGGGTGAGTCCATTCAGACGCTTGGAGCTGGCCGTTGGTGCCAGACCAGGGACAAAAAAAAGCCCGGCCGGGGCCGGGCAGCTGTCACAACCTTGATCGATAGGGGGATCAAGGGTGGGGGGAACCAGTGCGTTGTTGTCTGGTTCGCCAGCTAACCGGTCAGCTGGCGAACCGGTTAGCTGGCGAACCGGTCAGTTGCCGACGTTGACCTGGCGGCGACCGGAGACCAGTTCCACCTTCAGGATCTTGCCGCCCTGCTTCATAATTCGCTGCTGTTCAGCGAACCAGCTTTCATAGGGCACCCACTTGGTAAAGAAGGTGTTCTGCAGCTCCCGTTGGCTCCGAGTTTTTTCAGGGCAGGGAATGCAGGCTGTGATCTTGAACAGGCGCATGGGTAAGGATCCGCAGGGTGTGCCGTTGGCAGGGATCAGTTACCCAGGCCGGAGCTGATGTAGTCGAAGTAGACACCCATTTCCCGACCAGCATCAGGGCCGACCAGGGCTGCGGTGGCTTCCTTCATGGCCTGGATCGATTGCACGGTGGCACCGATGGGCACGCCCAGGGAGTTGTAGGTCTCCTTGAGGCCATTGAGCACCCGCTCATCCAGGATGGAGGTGTCACCGGCCAGCATGGCGTAGGTGGCGTAGCGCAGGTAGTAGTCGAGGTCGCGGATGCAGGCCGCGTAACGACGGCAGGTGTACATGTTGCCGCCGGGACGGGTGATGTCCGAGTACAGCAGCGACTTGGCTACGGCTTCCTTGATGATCGAGGAGGCGTTGGCGCTGATGGTGGTGGCAGCACGCACGCGCAGCTCGCCACTGGCGAAATACTGCTCGAGACGCCCCATGGAGGAGGTGTCGAGGTACAGGCCTTGGACGTCTGCCTGGTTGATGACGTTGGTGATGGCGTCTTGCATGGAACCTTGAAAAGAGGCGGAGGGGTGAAGGGAAGCAGCCTCAGGAGAGGGCGCCGACGACGTAGTCGAAGTAGAAGCCGGCTTCTTCGGCATCAGCGCCGGTGAGCAGGCTCGTGGACGCAGCCTTCATCTCGCGCACGGCTTCTGCCATGGCCTCGAGGGGGGTGCCGAGGGAGCGGTACATCTCACGGGCACCGATGATGCCGATTTCTTCAATCGGGGTGACATCACCGGCGATGACCCCGTAGGTCACCAGGCGGAGGTAGTAGTCCATGTCCCGCAGACAGGAAGCGGTCATCTCCTCGCCGTAGGCATTGCCGCCGGGGGAGATCAGATCGGGACGCTTTTGGAACAGCTGACCGCCGGCCTGCTTGACGATGCGCTCGCGGCTCTCGCTCAAGACCTGGGCCACCCGCAAACGGCGCTGACCGCCACTCACGAAGGACTTGATCTGGTCGAGTTCGCCAGGGCTGAGGTAGCGGGCTTCGGCGTCCGCGTTGATGATCGAGTTGGAGACGATGCTCATGCAGTTCTGCCTCGAAACAAGCGGTCGCCAGAATGGTGACCGATATCCGGTGGGTAAGGGTGGCACCCTCGGCTTTGGTCTTGCAAGCTTTGCTTGCTTGACCTGGGTCCGGGGGAGGCGTCAGCAGTGCTGTTCGCCGAGTCATTCTGCGCTAGGGAGCCGGAGCAAGAGCCGCCTTGGTAACAGTTCTTCACGGCTGCCTGATTGCTGAAAGTCCTTGGCCCGCAATGCTTTTCGCTGAAATTGTGAATAGGGTTGCCGGATAGGGATTGTCAACAATTCCCAGGCTTGATTGGCCTGTAAAGACATCTTGCAATTCGGCAGACTTAGCCCCATTTGGCTCAAAAACAAAAAGACCCAGGCTCTTGGCCTGGGTCAAGGTGGGGATGGTCGTCAGCTGCTCGTCCCTGGGGACGGCCCGACTGGCTGGCCAACTCCCTTGGACCGCATCGGCCCCGGGAGCTGGCTGGGCTTCGATCCTTCGATCGTTCAGATGGCGCCGCGGCTAGGCGGATTCAGGGCGGCGTTACCCCCATAGAGGCTGGCCGTGCGGTTGACGGTGCTCAAGGGGATGCCGTCCTGGGTCTCGAGCCCCGCCACATAGGGCACGCCATCGCGGCCAAAGCTGTTGGCGTAGTCGGCACTGCTGACCAGTTCGTCGATCGCCTTGGCCAGGCCCCGGCTGACCCGGGTGGCCAGGAAGCGGCTGGTTTCCTCGGCCTGGGCGGCCCGACCGAGCAGGGCCATGTGGGCCGCGGTGGCCGCCCGTAGGGGCGCCATGCGGTTGAGACGCCGCTCAAACAGGTCACTGGCGGCGACCCGGGCCACGAAGTCGGCGACGCTGAGGCCGCCATTGCGCAGCTGGGATTCCGCATCGCCGAGGCGCTCGGCGGCCAGGGGCAGTCGGTTGAGCAGCTGGCGGTAGACCCCGTCAATCACCTGTTGGAACTCCGTGTCGCTGGGGAACACGGGGAGTTCTAGGGGACGGGAGAGGCCTGCCCGCTTGGCGAAGCCCTGGGGACGGCCGCTGCTGCTAAGGGCCTTGGCCATGGCCGAGCTGGGCTGGACCGGACCGGTGGCCAGGCCAGGGGCCGTGGCCACCGAGATGCGCCAATCGCCCCGGATCGACGGTTTGAAGGGCTGGGGGGCCGTGGGGCTCACGGGCGCCGTGGTGGAGGCGCTCCAGCTGCCGCTCACTCCAGAGCTCCAAAGGGCGGTGACGCCACCACCGGGTTGCCAGCGGGGGGCGCTCCAGCGGCGGCTGGGTTCCGGGTCGGCCTGGATACTGCCGGGACCCTGGGGCACCGCTGGCTCGTTGCTGCGGAACCCTTGGTCGTCACCGGCCAATTGGACACTCCAGCCACCGCGAATCGGTGCCCCGCGGCCACTCAGGTTGCGGGCCGTGAGCTCGCCGCTGAAGCGGAAGTCGGCGGGCACGGGCACATCGGGCCGGCTGCCGGGGCGCAGGTCGACGGCGCTGGCATCGAGCTCCCGCTTCAGGGCCGGCACCCGACGGGTGTTGAGGTCCGTGGGGGTGATGAAGCGCTCGTAGGGGACCGTGTCCTCGCCGAAGGCTGTGGCGTACTCGTTGCTGTTGAGCATGGCATCGACGACGCCATAGAAGCCCTTGCGGGCCGCCATATCGAAGTAGGCGTCGATTTCCCAGCGGCCAAAGGTGGGGCGGCCCAGCAGGCGACGGTGCATCACCTCGATCGCCTTACAGATGTAGAGGCCACTCCAATAGCGGCGGCGGAAGGCGTTGGAACGGGCCACCTGGCGCACAAACTCGCGCAGGCTGATATCGCCGTTCTCGAGCTTGATCTCCTCCACCTTGTTCTGTTCGCCGGCATAGCCGGCGGTGCCCAGCACCTGCACATACACGGCCCGAATCACCGCCTGGGTGCTCGATTCGGTGTTGCGCACGCTGGGTTGGCCGCTGCGGCGGGGCACCGAGTTGCCGCCGGTGGCGATCTGCTGCAGTCGCACCACCTTGGGCCCGACCTTGCGGGGGCTGGAGGCCCGGAATTGGGGGCTGTTCATCTGGCCGGGCTGGCGCATGCCATTGCCCACCAAAATCCTGCGGCTGTCGTAGCTGAAGGGGGCTGGCCGGGTGGCGACCGACGCCGTGCCCGACGGGAAGATGGCGCCGTAGTTGAGGGCCAGGGGATCGTTGCCACCGCCGTAGGGATGCTGGTCGGCGAAGGGGTGGCGGTAGCTGGCGTAGAGGGTGACGTACTGGGGAGCGCCCTCAAAGGGGGCGCTGAAGCGGAACAGCTTGCGGTTCGAACCCCAACCAGCGCTCTCCTGGGCCTCTTCGCCGATGTCCCGCAGGTAGGGAACGGTCTCTTCGCCAAACACCCGGCCGTATTCGATCGTGTTGATCAGCGAATCCACCAGGCCGTTAAGACCCTGGGCGCTAACGATGTCGAAGTAGCGGGTGAACTCCTCGCGGGAGCTGATGCCCCGGCCGAGGAAGTGGCGGAAGGCCAGTTCCACGGCCCGGCTGTTGGAGAAGCGCCCGTAGAACTGCTGGCGATACTCCTTGCTGTGGCCGAGGGCGCGGATGAATTCCCGCATCGAGAGCTGGCCCTGGCGCACCTGGGTGGCTTCCACCGGGCACACCACCTGGGAATAGCCCTTGGCGATGTCCCGTTCAAACACCTGGCGGTAGGCGGCGCGCACCACTTCGGCCTTTTGGGCGCCGGTGAGCACCTTGCGCATGATGAAGCGCTGGGCCCCTTCCGCGGCCAAGGCGTAGGTGGCGGGCAGCTGCAGGCCCTGGTTCTCGGGGCTGCCCAGGCGCTGGCGGGCTGACGGGGTGGGAACGTCCAGTTCCTTGATCAGCACGTTGAAGCTGTCGATCACCAGCTGGCGGGCTTCCGGCAGATCCTTGAGCAGGTCGGCAGAGGCGGCACGCATCTCCTGCAGGGCCACGTTGGTGGCGGCTAGGGAGCAGCCCTTCTCGAGCACGTCGCGTAGCCCGCGGGTGTTCACGGCCAGGATGCTGGGATCGCCGGCAACCACGGCATAGCCCACGTAGCGCAGGAACCAGGCCAGGTCGCGGATCGATTTCTTCATCCGCTCGGTCCCGTAGGGACCGACGCTGATGGGGTTGAAGCCCGTGGGCAGCACCACCCGCACGTCGGCATCGCCGCCAGCCCCTTCCAGCAGGCGCGTGATCAGGTTGCCGCGGCTGGCTGTGCCGCCGGCGAAGGTCTGAACCGAGCGTTGGAAGGCGGCCTGGTCGGTGGCCAGGGGGGTGGCGTCAGCCGTAGCAGGGCTGAGGGGTGCATCCAGGTAAGACAGGGGCGTGCCACCGACAAAGATGCGGTTGGCGGCGCGGGCCACGATCGCCTCGGCGTTGGCCGAGAGCCGCTTAGCAGCAGCGACCCGGAGCTGGCCGCTCTGGAAGAACGTGGTGAGGGTGTCGAGTTCCCCCCCATCTGGGAAACGGTCCTGCTGCTCCGCTTGACGGACGCTGGAGAGCGGCAGGGTGTCGTAGCGCTGGGGAGCAACCCTGGTGCTGCCGCTGCTTGCGGTCACGGTCATGAACGGGAGCGAACCGGGCCTCGGCACGTTACGGCTCGCCGATGGGCCGATCGGGGCCCCTTGAACAAATGTTTGCAGCCTGGGGGTCTAAATCTGTCCAGCTGGGCGGGGTTCATGAAAAGCTCGCCATGTCAGGCCGCCCTGCGCCCCTCCAGCTGATGACCCAGGCCCCCGCCGATGGCGCCACCCCCGTGGTGAGTGCCTTCTACGACCGCTTCCCCTATCCCGCTGATCCGCTCCAGGACGGACCGCCGCCCGGATACAACTGGCGCTGGTGCGTGGATGCGGCGATGGCCTTCTGCACGGGCGCCCTACCGCCCCAGGGTCCCGCTGCTGAGCCCAGGAGGATTCTTGATGCGGGTTGCGGTACGGGCGTGAGTACCGATTACCTGGCCCATCTCAACCCCGGATCAGAGCTCCTGGCGGTGGATATCAGTGCCGGTGCCCTGGCCGTGGCCCGCGAACGGCTGCGCCGCTCCGGCGGCGACCAGCGTTCCGCGGTACGGATCGAGCAGCGCAGCCTGCTGGAGCTGGGCGGTGAAGGGCCCTTCGACTACATCAATTCTGTGGGGGTCTTGCACCACCTGGGGCAACCCGAGGCGGGTTTGGCCTCGCTGGCGGCCCTGCTGAAGCCAGGGGGTGTGCTCCATCTCTTTCTCTATGCCGATGGTGGCCGCTGGGAAATCCATCGCAGCCAGCGGGCCCTGGGCCTGTTGGATGTGGGCACGGGGGAGGAAGGGCTGCGCCTGGGCCGCCAACTCTTTGACAAGTTGCCCGAAAGCAACCGCCTCGCCCGCCATCACCGGCAGCGTTGGGCCCTTGATACGGCGGCCGATGCCAACTTCGCCGACATGTATCTCCACCCCCAGGAGACCAGCTACAACCTGGCGAGCCTGTTTGCTTTTGTGGAATCGGCTGATCTGGTCTTTGCCGGCTTCTCCAATCCCCAAGTTTGGGATCCCGCCCGCCTCCTGCAGGGGGAGCTGCTGGAGCGGGCCCGGGCCCTGCCCCAGCGCCAGCAGTGGCAGCTGGTCGAAGAGCTCGATCCGGACATCAGCCACTTCGAGTTTTTCCTTAGCCGCGGTTCCATGGCCCAGCCCAACTGGCAGGTCGACGCCACGTTGTTGACCGCCAGAGGGAGCCGTAACCCCTGTCTCTGGGGTTGGCCAGGCACGGCGTTACTGGACTCCGACATGGCGCCCCTGGATCTCAGCCCTGAGGGATTCACCCTGCTCCAGGCCATCGAGGCGGCTGGGCCCGACACGGCCCTTGGCCAGCTCCCCTTGGGCTGGTCCGAGCCGCAGGTGCTGGCTACGGCCCGCACCCTTCTGGGCCAAAGGGTGCTGCTGCTACGGCCCCCTGGGACCGGCGCCAGTGCTGCGTGATAGATTCCGCGCGCTTATCAGAGCTTTTGTGCCCTTGCAGGCAATCTCCGTTTCTCCTTCCGAAGAGGCCCCCTCCCAGGGGGTCCAGCTCGGTTTGGAGAGCCGTGATGAGCCGCCTGGAGGTGCCTCCCTACCGGCTGCGACCACCCCGGCCGCAGCCACTCCGATCGCTTCGGCTGTCGGCAGTAACGGAATGGAGGATTACGCCAGGCTCAAGCAGCGCCTGATCCTGGCCACCTTGATCGTCTCCGCTGCGGCGGTGGCCGTCACGGCTGTGGTCTTTGATCTACCGACCGCCGGCAGTGTGCTGGTGGGAGCCCTCGCCGGGATGTTGTATCTGTGGCTCCTTGCCCGCAGTGTCAACAAGCTCGGCAACGGCTCCAAGAAGGTGAGCAAGATCCAATTGCTCGTGCCTGCGGTGCTGGTCCTGGCGGGATCCCGCTTCCCCCAGCTGGAGCTGTTGCCGGCCATTCTCGGCTTCCTGCTCTATAAGCCCGCCCTGATCCTGCAGGCGCTGTTCGACTCCTGAGCGTTCGCCGCATCCCCACCGGCTTCGCCGGCCCTTAATACCGGCCCCGCCGGTTGTTCCCGACCCGTCGCCTTAGCGACACCGCACATCTCAGCCAGATGCTTCCCTTGCCTCTCGCTCTTCCCCTAGCCGAACTGGAGGTGGGCCAACACCTCTACTGGCACCTCGGGAATCTCAAGATCCATGGCCAGGTTTTCCTGAGCTCCTGGGTTGTGATCGGTGCCCTGCTGGCCCTGGTCATTGCCGGTACCCGCAAGCTCGAGCGCGATCCCCGCGGTGTTCAGAACCTCCTGGAGTTTCTCTGGGACTACATCCGTGATTTGGCTCGCGAGCAGATTGGCGAGAAGGCCTACCGCGATTGGTTGCCGTTCATCGGCACCCTCTTCTTGTTCATATTCGTCAGCAATTGGGGTGGGGCCCTGGTGCCGTGGAAGCTGATTTCGCTTCCCCACGGTGAACTGGGAGCCCCCACAGCTGACATCAACACCACGATTGCTCTGGCCCTGTTGGTGTCTCTCGCCTACTTCTATGCAGGCCTGAGCCGCAAGGGTTTCCGGTACTTCGAGTACTACGTGGAACCCACTCCGATCATGGTGCCCTTCAAGATTGTTGAGGACTTCACCAAGCCTCTGTCGCTATCTTTTCGTCTGTTCGGCAACATCCTGGCCGACGAATTGGTGGTGGCGGTGCTTGCCTTCCTCGTACCGCTTGTGGTGCCCCTGCCTGCCATGCTGCTGGGCCTTTTCACCAGCGCTATCCAGGCCCTGATCTTCGCCACCCTTGCCGCCTACTACATCGGCGAAGCGGTGCACGAGTCCCACCACTGATCAGCTGCTGATCCCGCCAGGCCGGTCCGCCGGTCTGGCAAACTCCCTTCGCGCAGGTCCGGTTTGCATCGGGCCCATCTCAGCTCTGAGATGTCCTTAGCGCAGGGTTTCGTCCCCGGTCCGTCCCGCGCAATCCCAGCGCTCCACACTCCCCGTTCCACCATGGATTCCATCACCTCCGCTGCGTCTGTCCTGGCTGCTGGCCTGGCTGTCGGCCTGGGCGCCATCGGCCCCGGCATCGGTCAGGGCACCGCTGCCGGCGGCGCTGTCGAAGGCATCGCGCGTCAGCCTGAAGCCGAAGGCAAGATCCGCGGCACCCTGCTGCTGTCCCTGGCCTTCATGGAAGCTCTCACCATCTACGGCCTCGTGGTCGCCCTGGTGCTGCTGTTCGCCAACCCCTTCGCCTGATCGCGAACGGAGGTGAGTGGGGGCAGGAGCCTGCCGCGGTCGATCGTTCCCTGATCGACCCGGCCTTCCTCCCCCTATCCCCCTCCCGTCGCCTTCTGCTTTCCGGCCCCTTCGCCCCTTCGGGCGACAGCCACCCCCGTCGCCCCTAAGGGCGACGCCATCGCCACTCCGCTTCAAGCCCGACGTTCCGGATCTCCTGGGGCAGAGGATTGTCTGGAGTGTCGGCCTCAAGTCGGATCATCCGCCCGCACCCCCGCCTCATGACCAGCTGGCTTCTGCTAGGTGCCACGGAGGGAGGTCTGTTTGACCTCGATGCCACCCTGCCGCTGATGGCGGTTCAGGTGGTGCTCCTCACCTTGATTCTCAATGCTCTGTTCTTCCGCCCCGTTGGTCGCACCGTGGAGGAGCGGGAGGGCTACATCACTACCAGCCGTGCCGACGCCAAGCAGAAGCTTGCCCAGGTCCAACGGCTCCAAGCCGACCTCAAGGAACAGCTGAAGGACGCCCGCAAGGCCGCCCAGGCCCTGATCGTTGAGGCCGAGCAGGAATCCGACCAGCTTTACCGAGAGGCCCTGGCGGTAGCAACGGCATCTGCCAATGCGGCCCGGGAAGCCTCCCGCCGCGAGTTGGATATCCAGCGTGATGGGGCCCTCGGCCAGATTCAGGCCGATGCCAAGCAGCTCGGAGACCTGATTGTTGACCGTTTGCTGGCAGCGCAATGACATCCTTGACCGCCCTTGTCTTTGCCTCCCACGGCAGTTTTGGCCTCAATCTTGATCTCTTCGAGACCAATATCATCAACTTGGCGATTGTCATCGCCATTTTGGTGAAGTTTTTGCCAGGTTTCCTTGGGGGGATTCTCCAGCGCCGTCGGGAATTGATTCTCGCCGACCTGAAAGATGCTGAAGAGAGCCTGGCCCAGGCCACGGCAGCCCTGGCTGTCGCCCAACAGGACCTCAGCACTGCCCAGGCGAAGGCCGACCAGATTCGGATCGATGGCAAAGCCCGGGCCCAGGCGATTCGCCTCGAAGGCGACCGCCGCACGATCCAGGAAATGGCCCTGTTGAAGGAGGGTGCTGACTCCGATGTCAACGCCGAGGTTTCCAGGGTTCGCGACCAACTGCGTCGTGAGGCCGCCCGGCTCGCCATCGAGAAGGCACTCGCCAGTTTGACCAACAAACTGGATGCCCAATCCCAGGCCCGCCTGATCGACCAGTCCATTTCGAATCTGGGGAACGCCTGATGCCACTCCTCAACTCCATCACCACCCCCTACGCCGAGGCGTTCCTGCAGGTGGCTGATGGCCGCAACGAAACCGACGAGATTGTGGACCAAGCCCGCCAGGTGTTGGCCCTGTGGCAGGAGTCCCCGGAACTCCGGGAAGCGATGGCCTCTCCCATCCTCGAGGTCGGCGCTAAGAAGGCAGCCCTCCAGGCCCTGTTCACTGACCAAGTCACCCCGTCCTTCCTGAACTTGCTGAAGTTGCTGGCCGACCGCCAGCGCATCGGCTTCCTGGATGCGGTGCTGGAGCGCCTGCTGGAGCTTTACCGCGAGCAGCGCCATATCTCCCTGGCCCAGGTCACCTCGGCCACGGCCCTGAACGAAACCCAGCAGGCCGAGATTGCCCTCAAGATCCAGGCCGTTGTCGGCTCCGACAAGCTGGAGATCCAGCACCAGGTCGATCCGGCCCTGATTGGCGGCTTCATTGTCTCCGTGGGCTCCCAGGTGATCGACGCCAGCCTGTCCGGTCAGGTACGCCGCCTTGGACTGGCCCTGGCCAAGGTGACCTAACGCCCGGCCGCTTCCCCCTACACCTCCGACCCATCCCATCTCCTCCCCTGCCGGGGACTTCCTCCCATGGTTTCCATCCGCCCCGACGAGATCAGCGCCATTCTCAAGCAGCAGATCGCTGACTACGACAAGTCGGTTTCGGTCAGCAACGTCGGAACCGTGCTGCAAATCGGCGATGGCATCGCCCGCGTCTATGGCCTCGAACAGGTCATGGCCGGCGAACTGGTGCAGTTCGAAGATGGCACCGAAGGCATCGCCCTCAACCTGGAGGACGACAACGTCGGTGTGGTGCTGATGGGCGAAGGCCGCGGCATTCAGGAAGGCAGCACGGTGAAGGCCACCGGCAAGATCGCCTCGGTGCCCGTGGGCGACGCCATGCTCGGCCGGGTGGTGAACTCCCTGGGTCAGCCGATCGATGGCAAGGGTGAAATCGCCAGCAGCGAAACCCGCCTGATCGAATCGATGGCGCCTGGCATCATCCAGCGCAAATCGGTGCACGAACCGATGCAAACTGGCATCACGGCGATCGACGCCATGATCCCCATCGGCCGCGGCCAGCGCGAGCTGATCATTGGTGACCGCCAGACCGGCAAAACCGCTATCGCGATCGACACGATCATCAACCAGAAGGGCGAAGACGTCGTTTGCGTCTACGTCGCCATCGGTCAGAAGGCGGCTTCTGTGGCCAACGTGGTGGAAGTGCTGCGTGAGCGCGGCGCCCTCGATTACACGATCATCGTGGCGGCTAGCGCCTCTGAGTCGGCGGCCCTCCAATACCTGGCCCCCTACACCGGCGCCGCCCTTGCCGAATCCTTCATGTACAAGGGCAAGGCCACCTTGGTGGTCTATGACGACCTCACCAAGCAGGCCCAGGCCTATCGCCAGATGTCCCTGCTGCTGCGCCGTCCCCCCGGTCGTGAGGCCTATCCTGGCGACGTGTTCTATTGCCACAGCCGCCTGCTGGAGCGGGCCGCCAAGCTTTCCGATGCCATGGGCAAGGGCAGCATGACCGCCCTACCGATCATCGAGACCCAGGCCGGTGACGTGTCGGCCTACATCCCAACCAACGTTATTTCGATCACCGATGGCCAGGTGTTTCTGAGCTCCGACCTGTTCAACTCCGGCCTGCGCCCCGCCATCAACGTGGGCATCTCCGTGAGCCGGGTGGGTGGTGCCGCCCAAACAAAAGCGATCAAGAAAATCGCCGGCACCTTGAAGCTGGAGCTGGCCCAGTTCGATGAACTGGCCGCCTTCTCCCAGTTCGCCTCCGACCTCGACGCCGCCACCCAGGCCCAGCTGGGCCGGGGCAAGCGCCTGCGCGAACTGCTCAAGCAGCCCCAGTTCAGCCCCCTGATCCTGGCCGAGCAGGTGGCCGTGGTCTATGCCGGTGTGAAGGGCATGATTGATGACGTGCCCGTGGAACTGGTGAGCCAGTTTGCCCGCGAACTGCGCGAGTATCTCAAGACCAACCTGGCTGACTACGTCACCAAGGTTCAAACCGAGAAGGTGCTCAGCGACGAGTCCGAAGCCCAACTCAAGGCCGCCATTCTCGAAGTCAAATCGTCCCTGCTGGCTGCAGCCTGAGCCCTAATCCATGGCCAACCTCAAGGACATCCGCGACCGCATCAGTTCGGTCAAGAACACCCGCAAAATCACCGAGGCCATGCGCCTGGTGGCCGCCGCCAAGGTGCGCCGTGCCCAGGAACAGGTGCTGCGCAGCCGCCCCTTTGCCGACCGTCTGGCCCGGGTGCTGGAAAATCTCCAGTCCCACATGGGTTCTGGCGAATCGGAATCGCCGCTATTGCAGCTGCGCGATGTGGCCAACATCACCCTGA
Source organism: Pseudanabaena sp. UWO311 (assembly GCA_943370385.1). Taxonomy (GTDB): domain Bacteria; phylum Cyanobacteriota; class Cyanobacteriia; order PCC-6307; family Cyanobiaceae; genus BAIKAL-G1. The sequence goes on along the minus strand of CALRQT020000012.1, from coordinate 40,746 downwards.
TGGCGGTTACGGGCGACCGGGGCCTGTGTGGGGGCTATAACGCCAACATCATCAAGCGCACCGAACAACGCTTTGCCCAGTTGAAGGCCCAGGGCTTCAATGTGGATCTGGTGTTGATCGGCCGTAAGGCCATCACCTACTTCCAGAACCGCGCCCATCTCTATACGATTCGCGCCACTTTTACTGGCCTGGAGCAGGTGCCGAATGCCGATGAGGCCGGCTCGATTGCCAATGAAATCCTGGCTGAGTTCCTCTCTGGCAGCACCGACCGGGTTGAGATCATCTTCACCAAGTTCATCAACCTGGTGAGCTCTTCCCCCGTGGTTCAAACCCTTCTGCCCCTTGACCCCCAGGGCATTGCCACCCCGGATGATGAGATTTTCCGTCTCACCACCCGCGATGGTCGCCTTGGCGTTGAGCTCGGCAAGCGGGAGAATCCCCAGCCGGCGCTGAAGCCTGATTTTGTGTTTGAACAGAGCCCTGACCAGCTGCTCGATGTGCTCTTGCCCCTCTACCTGCAGAACCAGCTGCTGCGCTCCCTCCAGGAAGCCGCGGCTAGTGAACTGGCTAGCCGTATGACGGCCATGAACAACGCCAGCGACAACGCCAAGGCCCTGGCCAAGAGCCTCACGCTCGATTACAACAAGGCCCGTCAGGCGGCCATCACCCAGGAAATTCTTGAGGTGGTTGGTGGTGCTGCAGCCATGGCCTGAGTTAGGCGCTTAGTTTTAACGACTTCAAGGACAGTTGTTGTCCCTGTTACCCGAGCCGGCCCCTGGGCCGGCTTTTTGTTGACCATCTTCCATGGCCCCTCCCGTTCCCGAGCTCCAGCTGCGCGAGCTCTTTCCCTTGGCCCTGGCCCAGGTGCAGCTGCGGCCTGATCCGCTCGATTCGGCCGTGATGCTGCAGGCGCTCCTGCAGCTGCGGGGCGAGCAGGAGGGCAATCCCAACCCCGGCTACGCCTGGACCGGCGATCTCCATGGCGTCGCCCAGATCCACCGGCTGGCCCCCTTTGCCTGGCTGACCGACCAGCTGCACCAGCAGGTGTGGGCCTACCTACTGGCCCTGGGCTTCGATCCGGCCCAGCTGGCTGTCCATATCCAGCGCTCCTGGCCCGTGGTGAGTGCCCCGGGCCAGGGGGTGGGGCGCCACCACCATCCCAACGCCCACCTCAGCGCCGTGTACTACGTCAATGGCGATGGCACGGGTCGCAGTGGCAGCCTGCGCCTGTACCCCCACCGCCAGGCCAATGAGCTGGTGCCGGGCCTGGCCGTGGGCCATGGCGGCCCGATTGCGGCCGGCCATCCGCTCAATTCCGCTTGGGTCGACATCGCCCCACAGGCCGGCCTGTTGGTGCTGTTCCCCTCCAGCACCGACCATGCCGTGACCTGCAACGACGAGGACGAGGAGCTGCGCCTGTCGGTCAGCTTCGATCTGGTGATCACTGCCCCCGCTCGGGCTTCTGGGCCCTTGGCTGGTTCCGGTGCCCGGGCTGGGACGGCGCCGGAATATCTCTCCCCCCACCCCAGCGACTGGACGGCGCTTGAGGCTCCGGCCGGTTTCGCCATCCGGGAAGATGGGGGCACCCAGATCGAGCGCCCCAGGGGCCCCCTTGCCGATGAGTGACAGCTTTTCCGTGACCGTCGATCTGGATGGCACCTCCCACACCTTCGCCTGTCGCGCCGACCAAACCGTGCTCGCCGCCGGCGAAGCGGCCGGGGTGGCGTTGCCCACCTCCTGTGGCGCCGGGGTGTGCACCACCTGCGCGGCCCTGATCCAGAGCGGCAGCGTGCACCAGAGCGATGCCATGGGCGTGCGCGCCGACCTGCAGGAGCAAGGGTTCGCCCTGCTGTGCGTGTCCTATCCCCGCAGCGATCTCACCGTCCTGGCCCGCCAGGAGGACAGCCTCTACGAGGCCCAGTTCGGCAAATTCCAGAAGTGAGGCGGCTTCGGTGAGGTTGGAGCCTTTGGAGCTCTGGTTGGAGCCGGTGCCTGGCCCGCTGCGCCCCCAGATCCTGGCCGCTCTGCGCCCGTACGGCGAGCCGTTGCGCTGGGCGATCACGGCGGTTGAGTCCAGTTCCCCGGCAACCCTGGCCAGCGATGGCTGCGCCCAAGCGGATCAAAGGGGTGATGGCCCAGGTCGGCTCCGCCTAGAGGCGGTGATGCTGCGATGACGTCCGCCGCGCCGCTTCCCACCCTGCTGGTGATCCCCACGGGGATTGGCTGTGCCATTGGTGGCTATGCCGGTGACGGTTTGCCGGCGGCCCGGCTGCTGGCGGCCGCCAGTGGCTGCCTGGTGACCCACCCCAATGTCATGAATGGGGCCTCCCTCTATTGGAGTGATCCCCGCATCCACTACGTGGAAGGTTCGGCCCTGGATCGCTTTGCCGCTGGCGAGCTGGCCCTGCGGCCGGTGCGGCGCCAGCGGCTGGGGTTGTTGCTGGATGCCGGCATCGAGGAGAGCCTGCGGCTGCGGCACCTCCAGGTGGCTGAGGGCTGCCGCGCCAGCCTGGGCCTGGAGATTGGTCCGGTCGTCACGACGGACCGGCCCCTGGAGGTCAGCCTCAGCAGGGGGCCGAGCGGCATGAGCTGGGGCCGCCTGGGGCAGCCCGAGTCCCTGCTGCGGGCGGGGGAGCGCCTCAAGGCCCTGGGCGCCACGGCGATTGCGGTGGTCAGCCGTTTCCCCGATGACGTCGGCAGTGAGGCCCTGCAGGCCTACCGCCAGGGCAGTGGGGTGGATGGGCTGGCCGGGGCCGAGGCGGTGATCAGCCACCTGCTCAGTGGCCACCTGGGCCTGCCCAGCGCCCACGCCCCGGCCCTGGCTCCCCTGGAGCCGGATCCCCGGCTCGATCCCCGCGCCGCCGGCGAAGAGCTGGGCTACACGTTTTTGGCCTGTGTGCTGGTGGGCTTGAGTCGGGCCCCCGATCTGGTCAGCCTGGGGGCTGAGCAAGACCCCAGGGTGGCCCTGGCCGATCCTGGCCTGCTCTGGCCAGGGGCCATCGGTGCCGTGGTTGCCCCGGCTGGGGCCTTGGGGGGTGGGGCCGTGTTGGCTTGCGCTGAACGGGGTGTACCCCTCATTGCCGTGGCCAACCCTTGCCTCTTGGATGTGACGGCCGGGGCCCTGGGTTTGCCGGCCTTGGCGGCTTCGAGCTATGGCGAAGCGGCCGGGCTGCTGCTGGCCCTGCGTGAGGGCATCAGCCCCGCGGCCCTCACTAGGCCCCTCGTTCCCTTGGAGCCCCTGCCCAGCTGACCTAGGCCTGTGCTGGCGGTCAGGCGTTGCACCTGGGTCAGGCCCTCCAGCTCAGACAAGTGGCTTCCTGGAGCCACCCCCTTCAGCGCAGGCAGGCCATCGGATGGCGGCTGGGCACCCCTAGGGCCTTGGCCACGCCGGGGTGGCAGACCGCCCCATCAATCGTGTTCAGCCCCGAGGCCAGTTCGGGCCGGTCCGTGATCGCTTCGGCCAGGCCCCGGCCGGCGATGGCGAGGATGTAGGGCAGGGTCACGCTCACCAGGGCTTCGGTGGAGGTGAAGGGCACGGCCCCGGGCATGTTGCCGACGGCGTAGTGCTGCACCCCGTGGATGGTCACCACCGGATCGGTGTGGGTGGTTTCGCGGCTGGTGGCAATGCAGCCGCCCTGGTCGATCGCCACATCCACAATCACCGATCCGGGCCGCATCTGCTGCACCAGTTCCTCGTTCACCAGGGTGGGGGCCCGGTCCCCGGGGGTAAGCACGGCCCCAATCAGCAGGTCGGCGCTGGGCACGATCCGCTCGATCAGCCCCCGGCTGCTCACCAGGCTCACCAATCGCCCGATCCGCGTTGTCTCCAGGCCGCGCAGGCGTTGGGGTGAGCGGTCGAGCAGCACCACCTCCGCATCCATGGCGGCCGCCACCCGGGCCGCATACCAGCCCACGGTTCCTGCCCCGAGCACAACTACCCGGGCCGGCTGCACGCCGGTGCAGCCGCCCATCAGCACGCCGCGGCCGCCATGGGGTTGTTCCAGCAGGTGGGCCCCCACCTGGGCCGCCAGCCGCCCGGCAATTTCGCTCATCGGCGCCAAGAGGGGCAGGCTGCCGTCATCGAGTTGCACGGTTTCGTAGGCCACGGCCGTGGTGCCCGCCTCCAGCAAGGCCCGGCCCACCTCGGGGTAGGCGGCGAGATGCAGGTAGGTGAACAGCACCTGGTCCTGGCGCAGGAAGCCAAATTCCTGGGGCTGGGGTTCCTTCACCTTCACCACCAGGCGGGCGGCCCAGGCCTCCTCGGCGCTCACCAGCTCGGCCCCAGCGGCGGCGAAGGCTGCGTCGCTGATGCCGGCCCCCGCGCCCGCCTGGCTCTGGATGCGCACCTCGAGCCCATGGCTCACCAGTTCGCGCACGCCATCCGGGGTGAGGGCGACCCGCTGCTCATCCCGTTTGATCTCGGTCGGCACGCCGATGCTGGCGATCGGGGCGTTGGAATTGGCGCTCAACGCGCTGGAACCGGCTCTCAACGCGCTGGAGTTGGGGCTCGCCATGTCGCCATCCCGTTCCCCCCAGGGTGGCCCCGGCGGCGGCCCCTGGCCAGGATCCCGTTAGGGACCGGCCGCAATTGGCATGCGCCAGCCGCTGCCAAAGGCCCGCGGGCTCACCTTCAACACCGGGGCGGCCTGGCGCCGTTTGAATTCGGCCCGCCGCACCAGCCCATCAACCCGCTGGGCCAGGGCCGGATCCACCCCCCCTAGTTCGGGGCCCAGGTCCTCCGGGCTGCGGTGCTGCTCGATGTAGGCCTGGAGCAGGGGATCGAGCAGGGTGTAATCGGGCAGGGAATCGCTATCGAGCTGGTCGGGACGCAATTCAGCGCTGGGCGGCTTCAAGCGGATCGCCGCTCCGATCAGTTCGCCTGCTTCGGGCAGGCCCAGGTCGCCCCGGCAGGCCCGGGCGGCGTCGCTATCGAGCCAGGCGCAGAGCTCGAACACGGTGGTTTTGTAGAGATCGCCGATCACGGCCAGGCCGCCGTTCATGTCGCCGTAGAGGGTGCAGTACCCCACGGCCAGCTCCGATTTGTTGCCGGTGGAGAGCAGCAGCTGGCCGCCCTGGTTAGCCAGGGCCATCAGCAGGGTGCCGCGGATGCGCGATTGCAGATTTTCCGCCGTCAGTCCGGCCGGTGGGGCCCCCAGGGCCGGGGTCAGGGCGTCGTCGAAGGCGCCCATCAGGGCCGTGATCGCCACGGTGTGCTGGCCAAACCCCAGCCGGGCCGCCAGGGCTTCGGCGTCGCTGCGGGAGCCGCTGGAGCTGTAGGGCGAGGGCATCAACAGGGCTTGCACGGCCCCGGGACCCAGGGCCGCGCAGGCGATCACGGCCACCAGGGCCGAATCGATGCCGCCACTGAGGCCGAGCAGGGCCCGCCGGAAGCCGCACTTGCGTGCGTAGTCGGCCACCCCCAGCACCAGGGCCCGAAACAGCTGCTCCTCCGGGCCCGGTAGCACCGCCGGTGGCGGAAGGGGCGCCTGGGCCACTGCAGGGGGAAGGCCCCCATCCCAGTAGGCCAGGGCCGTTTGGGAGCAGGGCAACTGCTGGCAGATCGCGCCGCTGGCGTCCACCACAAAACTGGCGCCATCGAACACCAATTCGTCATTGCCGCCCACCTGGTTCACGTAAACCACGGGGCAGCCCAAGCGCCGGGCGGCGGCGCCGGCTAGCTGCTGGCGCAGGGCAGCTTTCCCCTGGCTGAAGGGCGAGGCAGAGAGGTTAAGGAGTAGGTCGGGCTTGAGCGGTTCGAGGCTGGCGATCGGATCGGCTCCGGCGAGCCTGTGGCCCGCGATCCGTTCTTCCACCCAGAGGTCCTCGCAGAGGGTCAGGCCCAGGCTCCAGCGGCGTCCCTGGCGCTCGAGCTCGAGCACGCAGGGCCCGGAGCCGGAGCGGAAGTAGCGCCGCTCATCAAACACGTCGTAGCTGGGCAGCAGCTGTTTGCGGGCCACCACCTGCCAGCGGCCGGCGTCCACCAGGGCGGCAGCGTTGCTCAGGTCGGGTTGGTTGCCGTCGCTGATCGGGTCGGCGATGCCGAGCACCAGGCCCAGGCCCGCCGGCAGGGCGCTCGCCAGCTGATCGAGCACCTCCCCCTGGAGCTGGCGCAGGGAGGGCCGCAGCAGCAGGTCCCGGGCCGGATAGCCCCAGAGGGCCAGCTCGGGGGCCACCACCAGGTCGGCGCCGTTAGCGGCCGCCCGCTGGCACTCGGCCAGCAGGAGCGCGCCATTGCCGCGCAGGTCGCCCACAAGCGGATTGAACTGGCAAAGGGCGAGGCGCATCAGGGCCGGGGCTGGGGAACGGGTGAGGGCGGCAGGGGTGCCTCAATGGAGGGCTCAACCGAGGGCTGGGGCGGCGATGGGGCCGCCGCTGGACTGGTCAGACGGCCAGGGCCTGGGCCCGTTGGGCTGGCGCTGGTGGGGTCCAGTTGGCCGGAGCCATAGAGGTTGTACTTAATTAATTCGGGCCAGAGGGCCGGTGGTACCAGTTCGGGACTGGGATGGTGGCGGATCTGGGAACTGGCGCTGGCTGGAATCGCCAAGGGCAGCAGCTCAACTTGGCCACCGAGCTGGCGCAAGTGGTCTAGATCCGCCTCGTGTAGGGGCCAGCCCTGGCGGGGGACCACCGCCAGCCGGCACTGGCCCAGGAGTTGCTGGGCCTGGTACCAGCGCGGGATCTGGGTGACCAGATCGCTGCCCACCACAAACACCGGATCGGCCCCTGGCCAGAGCCGCTGGGCTTGGGCCAGGGTTTCGATCGCCCGGGGGCTGCTGAGCTGTTGCTCAAGACGCAAGCGCGGATTGGCCAGTTGCTCGACTAGGGCCTGCAGCAGGGCGGCCCGCAGCCCAAGGGGCGCCCCGTGCTGCTTGAAGGGATTGGAGCTCGCCCAGGTCACCACCTGGGGGTAGTGGTCGAGCAGCCCCTCCAGCAGCGCCCGGTGGCCGGTACTGGGGGGATCGGCGCTGGTGCCGAACAGGGCGATGGTCTGGCCGGTGCTCATGGAAGCAGGGCTTGGAGCGCCGGGGCGGCAGGGTCCCTGGTCGCGGGCTCGTCGAGACCCCGCCATTGCACCAGCCAGGCCCGCACCTGGGGATCCTGGCGGGCCAGGCGCCGCATGAGGGAACCGGGCCGCTGCTGGCCCCGGTCGGCACTGCGCAGCAGTTCCGTCGCCGTTAGGCGGCCGGTGAGTCGGGTGGTGTGGACCGCCAAGGCGGCCTGGGCTAGGGCCACCGGAGCGGCGGGGGCCAGGCTGAGGCCAGCCGTCAGCGGGGCCGCCAGCACTAGCAGCGAGCGCATCCCCCCAAGCAGCAGCTGGATGGCCACAAGCAGGGCGTTCTGGGTGGAGAGCCGGCCCAGGAGCTGGCGGGCGCCGGCGCCGCCCATGGGCAGGCCATAGAGCTGGCAGAGCTGCATCACCAGGGCCGTGTCGAGGGCCAAGCCACCGGCTAGATCAAGCGGCCAGAGGGGGTTGATTGCCACGCCCGTGGCCTTTACCGCGGCGAAGCGACCAATCAGTCCCTGGGCGGCATCACGCTGCTGGCCCAGGCGCCAGCGGTGCAAGGCCTGGCTGAAGCGATCCGCAGCCCGCAGGCCGTTGAGACCCAGCAGCAGGGGGCCGTGCTCGCGCAGGAGGTCCAGCAGCTGGCGGCGCAGGGGTTCCACCTGGGGCGCGGCCGGCTGGCTGCGCACCCGTCCATCGGCCTTCAGGCTGGCCCGCCGGGGCGCTGAAGCGACCGTCACCAGCTCCAGTTGGCGCGCCTCGGGGGGCAGGCGGCTGCGGATGCTGGCGACCAGGGCCTGGCGCTCGTCTTCGGGCCAGCAATCGATGCGGTTGAGCACCAGCAGGATCGGTTTGCCCGCCTGCAGCATCAGCTCGAGGGCTTCGAGCTCGGGGCTGCTGAGGTCGCCATCGACCACGAACAGCAGCAGATCGGCGCCCATGGCCACCCGGGCGGCCAGGCGCTGGCGGGCCCGGGCGGCAATTTCATCAATGCCGGGCGTGTCCACCAGCTCGACCCCGCCCAGGCCAGGCACGGCCACGGGCCAGGCCACCCGCTGCTGGAGCCGGGTGCAGCCATGGGCCACGTCTGTGGCGAAGTGGGGGGCGCCGAGGAGGGCATTGAGCAGGCTCGATTTGCCCACGCCCACCCGGCCAAACACGGCCACCCGCAGGCGCCGATCGGCCAGGGCCCCGAGCTGGCGATCGAGGCCCACCAACTCGGGCGCCAGCACCGACTCTTCCCGGCCACTGAGCTGCAGATCGGCCCGCCAGCGCCGCAGCAGCTGGTCACAGCGCTCGACCACGGCGGGGGGCTCCTGAACCGGCCGCGGCGTGCTCCTCATCCCCGGTCCACCACGCTGTTGGTCGCCGGGGCGGACTCGGCCGGTAGGGACTGGGGCCGGCGCCACCAGCCCGCCAACACCGCCAACACCACATCGGAGCCAATCACGCCGACAAAGCCGCCAAATTCATCCACCACCACCCTGGGCGTCTGGCTGCGGCGGCGGAAGGCGGTGAGCAGGCGGTCGGCCCGAATCATCTCCGGCACGAACTCCACCGGCTCACTGAACTGGGCGACGGGGGTGGGACCCAGACCCTGGACCAAGGCGGCCAACAGGCGATCCCGGCTGGCCACCCCCAGCACCTCATCCACCCCTTCCCCCAGCACCACCCACCAGCTGGCGCCCGTGCCCACCAAGGTGGCCTCCAGGCTGGCCAGTTCCGCCTGGCCCGGCAGGGTCGGCGCCGAGACCCGCGGCACCATCAGGTCGCGGGCGGTGAGGTCGTTGAGCTGGAACACCTTGGCGATCATGGCCGCCTCATCGGCCTCGATCTGGCCTTTCTGGGAGCCGAGCCGGGCCAATAGGCGGATTTCCTCTTCGTCGGTGGTCAGTTCGTTTTCGGCGGTGATGGCGGGCATCAACCGCTCCAGCAGCAACACCATCGGCAGCATCAGCTTCAAGAGCAGGCTCACCGAGCTAGCGCTGGCCAGGGCCACGGGCAGCGCAAAGCGGCTGCCGAGGGCCTTGGGCAGGATCTCGCCAAGCAGGATCACCAGCACCGTGAGGCCGATCGAAAACAGGGCCAGGGCCATGCCCTTGACGCCCTGGTTGTGGAACACCTGGGCGGCATAGCCGCCGAGCATGATGCTGCCGAAAATATTGAAGGCGTTGTTGGCGATCACCAGCACCGCCAGGGCCCGCCCCATGCGGGTTTTGAGGCGTTGCAGCGTCAGGGCTCCGCGGGGGGGGTGGGGCCGTCCCACCAGTTCATGCACCCGTAGCGGGTTCACGGTGAGCAGGGCGGCCTCCACACCGGAACTGACCGCTGATCCCAGCAGGATCATCAGCACTAGAGCGCCGAGGCCAATGAACTCATTCATGTAGGGGGCCCCTGGCGCTGGGGACGGCCACTCTGGCAACAGCGGGGTTGGGAGCAGGTCCCATGGCGAAGCCGGCCTCGATCGGGTTGGGTTGTGCCATCGTCGCGCTGTCCCCGCCTGTTGGACAGGACCCCATGGTGATTGCCCCTGAGCTGTATGCCCAGCGCCGCGAGCGTTTCCTGGCGAAGCTAGGCGGAGCAGCGGCGGTGATTCCGGCGGCCAGTTTGGTGAGCCACCACGCCGATGTGGAGTATCCCTTCCGCCAGGCCAGCGACTTCTGGTATCTCACCGGGTTCGACGAGCCCGAGGCGGTGGCCCTGTTCCTGCCCCACCGCCCGGAAACCCCCTTCGTGTTGTTCGTGGAGCCGAAGGAGCCCTCGGCCGAGGTCTGGGCCGGCCGGCGCTGGGGCTGCGAGGGGGCCGTGGCCCAGTTCGGCGCCAGCGTCGCCCACCCCCGCGAGGAGCTGGCCAAGCGGCTGCCGGAGTACCTCAAGGGGGCGGAAGGCATCGCCTTCCGGGTGGGTCGCCATGGGGCGGTGGAGCCCCTGGTGCTGAAGGCCTGGGCTGACCAGCTCGATCGGGCCCCCCGCAGCGGCCAGGCGGCCCTGGGGCTGGTGGCGCCCTGCGGCCTGCTGCATGAGCTGCGCCTGCGCAAGTCGCCCGAGGAGCTGGACCGGCTGCGGGAGGCGGCCCGCATCTCCGCCCTGGCCCATGAGGTGGCGCGGGACGTGGTGCGGCCCGGCCTCAACGAGCGCCAGGTGCAGGGCGTGATTGACCAGGTGTTTCTTGAAAACGGCGCCCGCGGACCGGCCTACGGCTCGATCGTCGCCGGCGGCGATAACGCCTGCGTGCTGCACTACACCAGCAACACGGCTCCCCTGCGGGATGGGGACCTGCTGCTGATCGATGCGGGCTGCAGCCTCAGCGATTACTACAACGGCGACATCACCCGCACGTTTCCGATCAACGGCCGCTTCAGCGGCGAGCAACGGGCCCTCTACGAGCTGGTGTTGGCGGCCCAGGAGGCGGCCGTGGCCGCAGTGCGGCCCGGGGCCACGGCCGAGGCCATCCACGACATCGCCGTCCGCACCCTGGTGGTGGGCCTACTGGACCTGGGCCTGCTCAGCGGTTCGATCGATGCGGTGATCGAGCAGGGGTCCTACCGCCACCTCTACATGCACCGCACCGGCCATTGGCTGGGGCTCGATGTCCACGATGTGGGCGCCTACCGCCTGGGTGAACACCCGGTGGTGCTGGAGCCGGGCATGGTGTTGACCGTGGAGCCTGGCCTCTACGTCAGTGATCGGCTGCCCGTGCCCGAGGGCCAACCCGCCATCGAGGAGCGCTGGAAGGGCATCGGCATCCGCATCGAGGATGACGTGGCCGTCACAGCGCTCGGCCACGAGGTGCTCAGTGCTGCCGCCCTGAAGGCACCGGCGGCCATGGAGCGTTAGGCCAGGCCCTAAGGCTTAAGGCTCCATGGGCTCAAGCGGTAAGCCAGTAGGGCCTGGGGCCAGGCCCCGGCCCGGCGCCCTAAGGGCTGTCCTGCAGCCAATCGAGTAGCAGCGCCGGCGTCAGGCTGGCTGTGTGGCTGAGCAGCCGGTCAGCCCCGGCGTCCAGGAGGCCCTGTTCATAGGCCTGGCGCGCCTCCAGGCGCTCGGCTCCGTGCAGGTGGGGTGGCGCCACGGCCAGGCTGTGCCAGCGCTGCTGCGGCAGGGCCTGGCGGGCCCGCTGCACCGTCATCACGTCGGCCACGGTGTCGCCCAGGTAGGCGATCGGTGGGGCCTCCGGCCCCAGGGGGCGGCCGGCCAGGGCCTCGGCCAGGCTCAGGAGTCCCGTGGGATCGGGTTTGTCGGGGGCATCGCCCATGGCGATCAGGGGTGGATTGGCGAGGCCGAGCCGATGCTGCAACACGTAGCGGGCCGAGGGCGGTTCGGCGCCACTGACGAAGCCCCAGGCGATGGTCTGGTCCGAGAGAGCCTTAAAAAAGGCCTGGCTCACCAGCAGGGGTTCGCTGCCGATGAAGCCCCGCCAGCGGGCCGGATCACCCTCGGGGTCGCCGCCGAAATAGAAGGCGCTGAACACCGCCACCAGGGCGTCGAAGGCGGGCAGGGGGCTGTGGCCGCCGCGGCGCAACAGCTCTAGGGAGGCCTCCCAGTCGTTGTTCCAGCGCCCTTCCCCCTTGAGGGCATCAATGCTGGCCGGTTCGGGGCGCCAACCGCCGTAATGGTGCACCGTTTCACTGAGGGCGCGCCGGTAGCTGCCGGACACATCCCGCACCACCCCATCAATGTCGAACAGCAGAATGGCGCGCGGTGTCAGGTGAGGGCTCCTGGGGCTGGTAGGTTAGTTGTTTGTCCCTAAGCCTTGAGCGCTGAACCCATGAGCGGCACCCCCGGCGCCCTTGAAACCGAAGCCACCGGTGCGGTTGCGGCGGTGTTGACGGCAGAAATCGAGATCTCCGCTGAGGAGCCCACCCAGGGCCGTCCGGTGCTGCGCGGCGCCAGCGCTGCCCTGGCCACCGCCACCATCGACGAGAACGGGGTGCCCTCCGGCCGTACCCCCAAGGCCGATGAGGGCCGTTTCCTGCTGAAGATTCTTTGGCTTCCGGACAACGTCGCCCTCGCCGTTGACCAGATCGTTGGTGGCGGCCCCAGCCCCCTGACGGCCTATTTCTTCTGGCCCCGGGAAGATGCCTGGGAAACCCTAAAATCCGAGATCGAAGGCAAGAGCTGGATCACCGAAAACGAACGGGTTGAGATCCTCAACAAGGCCACCGAGGTGATCAACTACTGGCAGGAGGAAGGCAAGGGCAAGAGCCTCGAAGAGGCCAAGCTCAAGTTCCCCGATGTCACCTTCTGCGGGACCGCCTGAGTATTGGGATTGGCCTGGGCAGACCGCTTCTAGGCTCAAGGGTCCAGGCTTCATCACCTTCCTATTTCGTATCTAGGGCGCCCTGTAAAGGGCGCTTTTTTATGGCCCCCAGGTGTCGGGCTCACCAATCCCTGGGAGGGGCTGGCTGCCATTGTGAATGGATTCGGTCATTGGCCCAACCAACGCGGTTGGGAAGGATCTGTAAGCGGCACCTCCCAGCGCTGGGGGAGTGTTCCCCTCCAGCGCCCCACCTCCGATCACCACAGCATCAGGGACGATCGACAAAAAAATAAGCTGGCAACCCCAAGGGTTGCCAGCTTGAAGGATGCTTTTTGGCTTAAAGATGGTGCCCTTGTTTGGGCCCTAATCCCTTGACCAGAAGGCCATGGGATTATCTAAGAGCTGGTTGGCCATAGGGCTAGGGCCGATGCGCTTGCCCTTAAAACGCCCCAGAGGCGCCGCTGGCTTGCTTGCGGGCCCGGGCCCGGGCCAGCTCCTGCTTGGCTTTCACCTGTTCGGTGCTGTTGGGCTGGCCTTGGAAGCTGGCGGCCACCTGTTCGGCGGCGGCCAGCTCTTCGGTGGCTTTGGCTGCATCGATACGGCTGCCCAGCTCGGCGCTGTTGACCAGCACGGTCACCTCATCGGCTTCCACTTCGGCGAAACCGCCTAGCAGGGCAATGGCCTTCCAATCCTTGCCCTCCCGCACCCGCAGGACCCCCGTATCGAGGGCCGCCAGGATCGAGACGTGGCCGGGAAGAATTCCCATTTGGCCAGTGGTGCTGGGCAGGATCACTTCGTCGGCAGTGCCATCGAAGACGCTCTGATCAGGGGAGAGGACGCGCAGTGTGAGAGGCATGGGCAGCAGGGATCAGGACGCAGAAGGTGGAGCTGGGCGTTGGGTTGCGCCGAAATCAGCCCTTTTTGGCATCAGCGGTGATCTTGGCAGCCTTGGCTCTCACTTCATCGACATTGCCGACGAGGTAGAAAGCGGCTTCGGGCAGATCATCAAGCTCGCCAGCAAGAATCTGGTTAAAGCCCTTGATCGTTTCTTCGAGTTTCACATACTTGCCGGGCATGCCGGTGAAGATTTCAGCCACGAAGAAGGGCTGGGAGAGGAACTTCTCAATCTTGCGGGCCCGATCCACCGTGCGACGGTCGTCTTCGGAGAGTTCGTCTAGACCCAGAATGGCGATGATGTCCTGGAGCTCTTTGTAGCGCTGCAGGGTGGACTGCACGGCCCGGGCGGTGCGGTAGTGCTCATCACCCACCACCGCCGGCTGCAGCATGGTGCTGGTGGAATCCAGGGGATCCACGGCGGGATAGATGCCCTTGGAGGCCAGGCCGCGGCTCAGCACCGTGGTGGCATCGAGGTGGGCAAAGGTGGTGGCGGGAGCCGGGTCGGTCAGGTCGTCCGCAGGGACGTACACGGCCTGGATCGAGGTGATCGAGCCTTCGAGGGTGGAGGTGATGCGCTCCTGCAGGCTGCCCACGTCGGTGCCCAGGGTGGGCTGGTAGCCCACGGCCGAAGGCATGCGACCCAAGAGGGCAGACACTTCGGAGCCGGCCTGCACGAAGCGGAAGATGTTGTCGACGAACAGCAGCACGTCCTGCTTGTTCACATCGCGGAAGTGCTCCGCCATGGTGAGCGCTGAGAGACCCACGCGCATGCGGGCGCCGGGGGGCTCGTTCATCTGGCCGTAGCAGAGCGCCACCTTCGACTTGCTCAGGTCCTCGGAGTTGATCACTCCCGATTCCTTGAACTCTTCGTAGAGGTCATTGCCTTCGCGGGTGCGTTCGCCCACGCCGGCAAACACGGACACGCCGCCGTGCTCCTTGGCGATGTTGTTGATCAGCTCCTGGATCAACACGGTCTTGCCGACGCCGGCACCACCGAACAGGCCGACCTTGCCGCCTTGGCGGTAGGGGGCCAGCAGGTCGATCACCTTGATGCCCGTTTCGAACACCTTCGGCTTGGTTTGCAGGTCGGTGAGCTTGGGGGCTTCGCGGTGGATCGGAGCGGTGAGGGTGGTCTGCACGGGACCGCGCTCGTCAACGGGCTCGCCGAGCACGTTGAAGATCCGTCCCAGGGTGGCTTCACCCACGGGCACGGAAATCGGGGAGCCGGTGTCGAGGGCTTCCATGCCGCGCACGAGGCCGTCGGTGCTGCTCATGGCCACAGCGCGCACCCGGTGGTCGCCGAGGAGCTGCTGCACTTCAGCGGTGAGGGCCACGGTCTGGCCAGCGGGGTTCTTCGCCTCGATGCGAAGGGCGTTATAGATCTTGGGCAGCTTGCCGGCAGGGAATTCCACGTCCAGAACGGGACCAATCACCTGACGGACGATTCCCTTGATGCCGGAGGCGGCGGGTGCAGCAGCAGCCATAAGTAAGGAGGGTCGCGGAGGTCGCAGCGGGAGTCTGGGAAGCCCGCCCGAAGCGGCGTCACCTTACCACTGCGCATGGGGGCCCCTTGGGATCCCCCGCCCGGGTCGCTCCGGGCCAGAACTGGATGAGTGCCGGCTGAGTGCCGGCTGGTGGGCGCGGTGGCTGGCCGGGTTCGGTCACCCGCACAGACGGCCGGTTGTGGGCCCGGCAAGGGCAGACCTAGGTTGGCACTCAAGACGGGAGAGTGCTAACTCGACCGTTGATTGGCGTCATTGGCGCCATGCCGTTGCTCTCGCAATCCCTCCATGGCTGCTGTTTCTCTCAGCGTCTCCACGGTCAAACCGCTCGGAGATCGCATTTTCATCAAGGTCTCCGAATCCGAGGAGAAAACCGCCGGCGGCATCCTGCTGCCTGACACCGCCAAGGAAAAGCCCCAGGTGGGCGAGGTGGTGCAGGTGGGCCCCGGTAAGCGCAACGACGACGGCACCCGCCAGACCCCGGAAGTGGGCATTGGCGACAAGGTGCTCTACAGCAAGTACGCCGGCACCGACATCAAGCTCGGCACCGATGAGTACGTGCTGCTCTCCGAGAAGGACATCCTGGCGATCGTGAACTGAGGCCCAGGCGCCTCCTTCACCCAGCTTTCGTCCCCCCTCCCCATCCTCCTTTCCCAGGCCCTCCATGGCTAAGCGAATCATTTATAACGAGCAAGCCCGTCGGGCCCTCGAACGCGGTATCGACATCCTGGCCGAAGCCGTTGCCGTCACCCTCGGTCCGAAGGGCCGCAACGTGGTGCTGGAGAAGAAGTTCGGCGCTCCCCAGATCATCAACGATGGCGTCACGATCGCCAAAGAGATCGAACTCGAAGACCATATCGAGAACACCGGTGTCGCCCTGATCCGTCAGGCCGCCTCCAAAACCAATGATGCTGCCGGTGACGGCACCACCACCGCCACGGTCCTGGCCCACGCCATGGTTAAGGCGGGCCTGCGCAACGTGGCCGCCGGCGCCAACGCCATCACCCTCAAAAAGGGCATCGACAAGGCGTCTGAGTTCCTGGTCGCCAAGATCAAGGAGCACGCCAAACCGATCAGCGACAGTAACGCCATCGCCCAGGTCGGCACCATCTCCGCCGGTAACGACGAAGAAGTGGGCCGCATGATCGCCGATGCGATGGACAAGGTCGGCAAGGAAGGCGTGATTTCCCTCGAAGAGGGCAAATCGATGACCACCGAGCTGGAGGTCACCGAAGGCATGCGCTTCGACAAGGGCTACATCTCGCCCTACTTCGCCACCGACACCGAGCGGATGGAAGCGGTGCTCGAAGAGCCCTACATCCTGCTCACCGATAAGAAAATCGGCCTGGTTCAGGACCTGGTCCCCGTGCTTGAGCAGATCGCCCGCACTGGCCGTCCCCTGCTGATCATCGCCGAGGACATCGAGAAGGAAGCCCTCGCCACCCTGGTGGTGAACCGCCTGCGCGGCGTGCTCAACGTGGCGGCCGTCAAGGCCCCTGGCTTCGGTGATCGCCGCAAGGCCATGCTCGAGGACATCGCCGTGCTCACCAACGGCCAACTGATCACCGAGGACGCCGGCCTCAAGCTGGAAAACACCAAGCTCGAGATGCTGGGCACCTCCCGCCGGGTGACGATCAACAAGGACACCACCACGATCGTGGCCGAAGGCAACGAGGTGGCCGTCAAGGCTCGCTGCGAGCAACTGCGCAAGCAGATGGACGAAACCGACTCCTCCTATGACAAGGAGAAGCTGCAGGAGCGTCTGGCCAAGCTCAGCGGTGGCGTGGCTGTGGTGAAGGTGGGCGCTGCCACCGAAACCGAGATGAAGGACAAGAAGCTGCGCCTCGAAGATGCCATCAACGCCACCAAGGCGGCCGTTGAAGAAGGCATCGTTCCCGGCGGTGGCACCACCTTGGCCCACCTGGCTCCGGCCCTGGAAGCCTGGGCGGCTGCCAACCTCACGGGCGAAGAGCTGATCGGCGCCACGATCGTGGCCTCGGCCCTCACCGCTCCCCTCAAGCGCATCGCTGAGAACGCCGGTGTCAACGGCGCCGTCGTTGCTGAGCATGTCAAAAACATGCCCTTCAACGAGGGTTACAACGCCGCTACCGGCGAATACGTCGACATGCTGGCCGCCGGCATTGTCGATCCCGCCAAGGTGACCCGTTCTGGCCTGCAGAACGCCGCCTCGATCGCCGGCATGGTGCTCACCACCGAGTGCATCGTGGCCGACATGCCCGAGAAGAAGGAAGCAGCTCCCGCCGGCGGCGGCGGCATGGGCGGCGACTTCGACTATTGAGTCCAGGCCCCTGTCGCCGGATTGACTAGCCAGTTGGGTTGGGGGGTTCGCCCCCCAGCCCTTTTTTTGTTCGTTTGCGCCGCTTGCACCAGCCTGGCCATTGTCAGCGAGGCGAAGGCCAACCGGACCAAACCCCCTAGGTTGGGGGCCATGCATGGGTCAGCGAGCTTGGAGCAGGCTGGCCTTGGCCCCCCAACCCACTGGCCCCAACCCCAGATCTTGAACCCGCCCCAGCATGTCGGATGTGCTCTTTCGGTTTGAGGATTTTGTGCATGCCCATGGCGAGATCTGCGGCCAGCTCCAGCAGGTCCAATCGCCTGACGAGATCCTGGCGTTGGCGGCTGCCTGCGGCTTTGAGGTCTCCAAGCAGGAATTGATTGCCTACGCGGTGTCCCTCACCGCCGAATGCTGGGTCTGGTCGGGCAAACCCAGCCAGTGGCGCCGCTACTTCCTCCATGAGGGGCGCCGTCCAGAGGCCACCGAGCCCTGATCCAGGCGACGGCTTGAGCCAGGCCCCGGCGCAGGTGAGTGGGCCAGGCCAGGGACGTTCCCGGGAGCGGGAACGATCACCGCATTGCTGAACGTAACGGCGGCCTTGCATTTGGGCCGAAAGGCGCTTTACCGCTAAAGTGGGTTATTCGCAAGCCAGCCGTGAAGGTTACCCACCTTGAGCGGGAACACCTGCTTTGCCTGTCCTCCGAGGAGGTCGCCCTGTTGGTTGACCTCTGCCATGCGGCCACCTTCTCGGACATGCTGCCCACGGAAAAGGAAACCCAGCGCCGGTTGAAGCGGTTCATGGGCGAGGTTCAAACGTCCCTGCATGACACGGCCCAGCTGTTGTGGAAGGAAAAACAGCGCCGCTCCAAGCAGCGCCAGTCCTGACGGCTGCCCAGTTCCGCCCCGCCGTCGTGGGGCGTTTCACTCCCTTGGGGCTTGGATTGGTTGTAATAATGATTGCAAGGAATCAAGGTCATAACTCATGTCAATTTGTCGATATATTTTGTCTGCGCTAGATGGTATTTATTGATCGATTGGGATGGGATTTTCCCTAGCGATTCAAGCCAACACAAAAGGTCCCATGGCATGGGCTTCTCTGCCGGGACATAGGGGTCGTTAGTAGGGCTTGCCGCTTGAGATGGGCAGCAGCTTCAGTGCAACAAAAAAGGACGGATCTATCCCAAACGGGATCGGATCACGGCCAATACAGAACAAGCAGCGAAGGCTGGTCAGTTTTTGGCGGCTTCGGCAGCGGTGTTCGAGCTGGTTTGGTGGCCTTGCAGATGCTTTTCGCAGGCTTGGGCCCCGAAGCCGAACAGCAGCACAGTCGCCATCAGGGTTGCGGTGAAAAGGCGCTGCATGGCTGATGTTTTATCTGTTTTGATTTTAGGCGGGAGAGGTTTGGTCAGGCCCCCTGGGATCGGCAGGTTAGGTCTTGATTTCGTTACCATCTGCTGGCCTTGCTGCCGCTTGCTTGCCCCCCATTCACGCCAAATGCAGCAGCTGCCGCTACTTTGATGCCCGCTCCCTCGGCGGCCTGGGCTACTGCCGCCTTTGGAGCACCGTGCTAAGTGCCGATTGGTCCTTGCCCAACCAGTGCCCCAGTTGGAGCGCCCAACCGGCCAAGCCCCGGGCTTGATCAGAGCAGGGCTGCCTTCCATACCTACCTTCAGCGGTTCAGCCAGGTCCCTATTTCAGGGACGATCTTGAGCACACACGGATTGGCCTTCATGGCAAAGCAAAGGCCAAGATTTGGCAGTGTTCAGTTGCCCTTGGCTAGAAACACCAAGGCCACGCCGTTGTTGCAGTAGCGCTTGCCCGTGGGCTTGGGGCCGTCATCGAAAACATGGCCCTGGTGGCCCCCACAGCGGCGGCAGTGGTATTCGGTGCGGGGAATGATCAGCTTGAAGTCCACCTTGGTGGCGATGCCGTTGGGTAGGGCCTCGTAAAAACTCGGCCAGCCCGTGCCGCTGTCGTATTTCGCCTTGGAGCTGAACAGGGGCAGCTGGCAGCCGGCGCAGGCATAGGTGCCTTGGCGTTTTTCCTTGTTGAGGGGGCTGCTGAAGGGCCGTTCGGTGCCGGCCTGGCGCAGCACCGAGAAGGCCTCCGCACTCAGCCGGGCGCGCCATTGGCTTGGGCTCAGTTGCCATTGGGGATCCGTAGGCGTTGATGCCGCTTGGGCTGGCTTGGCCCCGAGCCAGGGAACCAGGGCCGATCCCAGCAGTCCAAACAGGCCGCGCCGCTTCATGGCCAACCTATTTGAGCCAGCCGGCACTCAACACCACAGCTAGCCCTAGGAAGAGGGAGAGCAGGGTCCAGGTGATGCGGTTGAGGGTGTCCTCGGCGCTGCGGGCGCTGCTGAACATGGAGCCGCCACTGCTGGCCAGGCCACCCATGCCGTCGCCCTTGGGGCTGTGCAGCAACACCGAGACGATCAGCAGAAGACCGCTGGCGATCCAGACCCAGGAAAGAATGTTCTGAAGCATGAGTTCAGCCTAGGTCTTAGCGGCGGGGGGCGATTGCGCCCGGGGGAATCAGGCGCCCAGGCTCAGGGGCTGGCGGCTTTCGCTCACGGCCAGGGGGGCTGGCATCACTAGCGATTGGCCCGTCATCAGGCTCGGCTGGGGCAGGCCCAGGATCGCCAGCAGGGTGGGGGCAACATCGGCCAAGCCACCTCCCTCACGCAGCTGCACGTTGGTGCCATGGCCGGGCAGCTTGCGTTGCTCCCCTTCCACCAGGATCACGGGCACCGGATTGGTGGTATGGGCGGTCCAGGGCCGGCCATCGGGACCCTCCATCACCTCGGCATTGCCGTGGTCGGCGGTAATCAAGAGGGTGCCGCCCATGCGGTTGGTGGCTTCCATCAGGCGGCCGACGCAGTGGTCGACCGTGGCGATCGCCTGGGTGGTGGCCTCCATCTGGCCGGTGTGGCCCACCATGTCCGGGTTGGCGTAATTGATCACGACAAGGGAATAGATGCCCTTACGGATCGCCGCAATGCAGTTGTCGGTGAGTTGATCGGCGGACATGGCCGGCGATTGGTCGTAGGTGGCGACCCGGGGGGAGGGCACCAGATGGCGGTCTTCGCCGGGGAAGGGTTTTTCGATGCCCCCATTGAGGAAGTAGGTGACGTGGGGGTATTTCTCCGTTTCGGCTGTGCGGAACTGGCGCAGGCCATGGCTCGAAACCACTTCCCCCAGCAGGCCATCGAGGGATTCCGGCGGGAAGGCCACCTCGACGGGCAGGCCGCGCTCGTATTGGGTGAAGGTCACCACATGCAGGGGGCTGATCTGGACCCGCTCAAAGGGCTCGAACTCGGGCATCACCAGGGCCCGGATCAACTGGCGCACCCGGTCGGGGCGGAAGTTGAAACAGATCACTCCGTCATTGGGCTTGAGGTGGCCAGGCCCCAGCCGGGTCGGTTCGATGAATTCATCGGTAACGCCCTCGGCGTAGGAGGCCTCCACCACCTGCAGGGCCGTTAGGCCACAGGCGCCGTCGTCTTGGGTGAGCAGGCGATAGGCCTTTTCGGTCCGCTCCCAGCGGTTGTCCCGATCCATGGCCCAGTAACGGCCGCAGATGGTGCTGAGCCGGCCCACGCCAGCAGCAGCGATCTGGGCCTCCAGGCTGGCGATGAAGCCCGGGGCGCTCTGGGTTGGGGTGTCGCGTCCATCGGTGGTGACATGGATGCAGACGTCCTTGAGGCCCCGCTCCGCCGCCCACTTCAACAGCCCCCCCACGTGGTTCACATGGCTGTGCACGCCCCCGTTCGAACAGAGGCCGATCAGGTGCAGGGTGTTGCCGCTTGCAAGCAACTCGTCGGCGAGATGGTTCAGGGCACCGTTACGGGCGATGCTGCCGTCGCGCACGGCCTGGCCGATGCGCACCAACTCCTGGCGGATGATCCGGCCGGAGCCAATCGTGAGGTGGCCCACCTCGGAATTGCCCATTTGCTGATCGGGCAGGCCCACATCGGCGCCACTGGCCTGGATCAGGGTGTGGGGATAGGCATGCCACAGGGCATCCATCACCGGGGTCTCGGCGTTACGGATGGCGTTGTGTTCATGGGCAGGGCTATAGCCCCAGCCGTCAAGGATGGCCAGCACAACCGGCGCTATGGCCGCTTTGGCGGTCATCGGTTGGGCTGGGGTCCCAGCACCGAGTTGGAGGGGCGGATCTGAAACAGGGGATTCAGCCATGCTGGGATCAAGGCCAGGGTTGCGATCGGAGGAAGGAGCTGCTTTCACCCGGACTTGCCCCTACCCTCAACAACTTCAACCACTTACAAACTTACCGCCTTATGGCCAAGGACCCCACTAGGGCCCTGGGCGGGTCAGCTTTTGGTCATCAAGACCCCCTTGGGTCTGGCCTCCAGTCCCCTGATGGCCCTTTGGCCTGAACTGGGGCCATCGGTGGCGAGTCCGGCTGGATGGGCCCCTTGCCCTGGGCCGGGAGGATGCCCCTCGCTCTGTGGGGCTGAACCTGAGGGGCTGAATCTGAGGGGGCTGAATCGTCCCGGGGTCCCGACCTGCTGGGCGTCGGCTCTGCCAGGCTTGCGCCAGTGCTTGTCCCGTCCCAGGGATCCCGTTGCGCCGTGATGTCGCCTTCTCCTCAGCAGGGTTTCGCGGCGCAATCGGGGCCCTGGGCCCCAGGCAGCGCCCCTGGGACCCAGGGGCGGGTCGAAATCCTGTCGCCCCTGGAGCTCTCCCGCACCCTGATCCGGTTGGCCTCCCAAGTGTTGGAGAGCGTTGCCGATAGCCGCGAGTTGGTGTTGCTGGGGATTCCCACCCGGGGGGTGGCCCTGGCCCAGGTGCTCGCCCACCAGATCGGCACCATCGCCGGCCATGCCGTGGACCACGGCAGCCTCGATCCCACCTTCCACCGCGACGACCTTGGGCGCGTCGGCACCCGCCTGGGGATCCCCACGGAATTGCCGGCCGATTTGGAGGACCGCAGCGTGGTGTTGGTGGATGACGTGATCTTTACCGGTCGCACCGTGCGGGCGGCCCTCGAAGCCCTGCAGGCCTGGGGTCGGCCGCGCCGGGTCAGCCTGCTGGTGATGGTGGACCGGGGCCATCGCGAATTGCCGATCCAACCCGATTTCTGTGGCCGGGTCGTGCCCACGAGCCGCCAAGAAACCATTGCCCTCTGCCTGCAGGCCACCGACGGTGAGGAGGGTGTCTACCTGCTCAAGGGAGTGGATGGGGCCGGTTAAGGGGGCGCGTCCGGCCTGGGAGCGGCTTCAGCTGGCGGGCTCGAGTTCGTCGCTACGGAAATGGGCCTTGAAGCGGCCAAAGGCCACGATCACCGGCAGGGTTGGGCTGATCGGCCGGCCCTTCCAGTCGCCAAGAACCTCCTTGACCTCGCCCGTTTGCCCCTGCAGATCGAAGGCCTGGCCGCGGTGTTCAGGGTGGTGGAACACAACCACACTGGCGCTGACCTTGACCTGATCTCCCGCTTGCATGAAGGCGCAACACTGCTATGGGGACCATCCTGCCATGGGCCCTTAGCGGCGACAGGCGCTCTCCGGACCCGTTTCCACCACCTTGCCGCCCAGTTCCTTGCAGGCCCGATCGAAGGCCTGGCCGTCGTCCATGCCGGCGGCGATCTTGCGGGAGATCAGGGCATCGAGCTCGGCAATCGACACATTGGAGGGGTTGGTGTTGCCGTGACCTTCGTGTTCCTTGTCCTCCTGGCGGCGCAGGCTGGCGATGCCGGTCTGGACCTGCTGGCGCAGCTCCTTGGTCTGATCCTTCCACCAGGGGTGATCGATGCGATTGAGGGCATCGAGGGCCTCCCACCAGCGCTGCTGCTTGATCAGTTGCTGACCCCGGTCCCGCAGCATCCGGTTGCGGGTCCAGCTCTCCCGCAGGTTGTCGCCCAGGGCGGCGCCATCGCTGCGGTGATCGGCGTTGATCGCCGCCAGCAGCACCAGGGCCCCCTGCAGGTCCCCCTGTTGGAACAGGCCCAGGGCCCTGCTTTCCAGTTGCCGATGCCACTGGACCAGTTGCTGTTGGTCTGGTGGTTGGCTGGCGCCCGAATTCACCAGTTGGAGTTGAAGTTTCATCGCCGCTGACCACTGGCCCTGGTCCCAGAGCTGGGCGGCCTTACGGCGTCGGCAGAGCCCCTGTTCCTGGGGGGCGAGGCCGCCCAACCAGCGCAGGGCGGCCAGTTGGTCGGCGTAGCGGATGCAGGCATCCAGGCGACCGGCTCGGGCGGCCTCCTGGAGTTTTAAGGGAAGTTGCTGCTCCCACCAGTGCACCCCACCCACGGCTGCCGCCACCAGTCCAAGCGTGAGACCCAGCCAGTAACGGGGGAGCCTGTGGTGGCGTAGGGCCAAGGCGGTGTGCATGCGCCCCCCCGTTCTATGGATTGGGACTGCCCGCCACCCGTCGTTGGGGGCAGCCCGGCTGTTGTCCACCGGCGGGGCTCACTTCAGCGCACCCGCCCAAGCCGGCGCTGGGCCAGGGGCAGGCCCGTCAAGAGGTCGTCGCCCTCGAGCCGCAGGTCGCCTGTGCTGTCAATGGAAAACCGCAGTTTCAGCCGGTCTACCCCCGCATGGCCTGGGGGGTCGAGGGGCACGGGCGCCGGCGGTTCGGGCCAGGAATCCACGGGCGCTTCGCCGGCGGGACGGCGGCGCAGGCGCGGCAATCCCGCCTCGAACACCACCTCACTGCGCTGGTCGGGACGGGGTTCGCCCAGCACGAGTTCCAGGGAGCGTTGGCCGTCCTGGCTGCAGGCCAGCACCAGCTCGAAGGGGCGTTCACTCGGCCAGCCCTGGCCGGCACTGAATAGGGGGTGCCAGCGGTGCTCGCGGCTGCGCCGGTCCCAGCAGCGCAGGCTCAGGCCATGGCTGAGCAGGTCTTTGACCGTGACCCCCGGCGTCAGGCCCAGGGCCCCCAGGGCCACCGCTTCGATGGGCCGTTGATCGCGCAGGGGCACTCCGGCGCAGCGGCTCTGCAGCCAGTGACGCACGCTGGGCAGCTGGCTGGTGCCCCCCACCGGCAAGATCGCATCGACGTCCTTGAGGGCAACGCCCTGGGCCCGGGCCGAGGCCAGCACCGTTTCGAGTAAGTCGTCCAGCAGCTCCACGAATCCTTTCTCCTGCAGGAGGCGATCGAGTTGGGGCCGGCTCAGGCGCAGTTCTTGGGGGGGGGCAGCCCCCGGGAGCCAGACCCCCAGGGCCTGCTCCTGGCTGCTGAGGCTGCATTTCATCCGCTCCACCACCTCCAGCAGGCCTGGATCGCTGCCCTGGCCAGGACAGAGGACTTCGGCGATCCAGTGGTCGATGTCGCGGCCCCCCAGGGCCAGCCCCGCCTTGCCCAGCACCCGGGCGAGGCGCAGGGCCTGCCGGCTCTGGTCCAGGTCGCGCCCGGCGAAGCGCAGCAACTGGGCGATCGGCGCCGGCCGGCCTTCGCCGCCTTCCAGTGCCACGAGCGACAGATCCATCGTGCCGCCGCCCAGGTCCACCACCAGCACCCGGCTGCCCGGCGGCAATCCGGCGCCGATGGCGGCGGCCGTGGGTTCATCCACCAGGGCCACCTCGGCCACCGCCAGGGCCTCGCTGGCCGTGGCCAGCCAACGCCGGTAGTCCCGGTAGCCATCGATCGGGGCGGTGAGCACCAGCCGATCGGGCGCGATGCCAGCGGGCAGCTGGCGCCAGATCCGTTGCAGCAGCAAACTGCCGGCCTGCTCCGGGCTCAAGGTGTTGGCTGGCAGGGTGTGGACCCCATGCCCCGTTCCTGACTCCCCATCGTGTTCCAGGTCGGCGCCCGATCCGCTCGGATTCCCATGGGTCTGGCCGCCGATGGCCCGTTTGAAATCGCGGTGCAGGGCAGCTCCGCCCCGGTGGAGCAGGCCGGCCTCCAGCACCTGGCGGCCAATCAGGGGCATGCCCGCCTCGGCATCGGCCAGCCAGATCACGCTGGGCACCACCGGCGGCTCGCCTAGGGCGAAGGGCTCGATCGTCAGCAGCCGTGGCGGCTGGCCGGCCTCCTGGAAAGCCACCACGGTGCTGGTGCTGCCCAGGTCGATGGCGAGGGTGCCGGCCATGGAGTGCCTGGAAGGTGGGGGGCGCGCCGCTGGATTGTGGCGCAGCTGGATCGCTCCCCCGGGCGGGACTCGATGGGAAGGCCCCTGGGCCGTGGTGCCGGCGCCCGCGTGCTTCGTCGCCGGGAGGACGGGGCCGGTTGGGCCCTGGCTTAAGGTGGAACTAATGGCTGGGTTTTCATGTTCATCGGCGTCGATGTGAGTCCGAAGGAATTGGCCCAGCGGGCCGAAAGCCTGATTCGCCACTCCAGCAACCGCTACCTGACCACGGTGCGCATTGCCTTTCGCGCCAAGCAACGCCGCTTCGATGATTTCGACGGCCTGCTCGAAGATTCGATGATCAAGCCCGTGCAGCGGGCCATCGTTGAACTCAGCGACGAGCAGGACCAGCCCGACTTGTTGCCCGGCTGAGCCTCGGCCCAGGCCCCTTCGGCTGATGTCCTATCAAGCCAGTCCCCGGTCGGCAGCCCCTGCCGATGGAGCGCTTGTTCGACACGCTTATTTCGGCCTGGAAGGCTGGTTGTTAGATCCGCTTGAGCTTGGGCGGCCGTGATCCAGCTGGAAGGGCAGGGCTGGCGTTTGGCCTGGAGGGAGGATCACCAGCCCTTTGGGGTCCAGCTGTTTCCGGTGTTGATCGGCGGCCAGGGCTGGGCGGTGGAGCTCACGGCAGCCGAAGCGAAGGCCCTGGCCGCGGCGGTGGTTGACCTCACCGGCGAACACCAGGCCCTTGTCGACCAGCTGCTGGCCGAGGAGGCGATCAGCCTGGAGCTCGAGCGGGGACCCTGGTGGCTGGCCCTGGAGGGGGATCGCCTCCAGTGGAGCCTCAAGGGGGTCTTGAGTCCCGAAGCTGGCCAGCGGGCCCTGGAGGTGTCCTGGTCGGTGGAGGCGAGCCCGGCCCTCTGCCAGGCCCTGCAACGCCTGGGCGGCCAACCCTGAGACTGGTCCAGCGAACCGGCGCCGATCAGCACTGCTGATGGCCCTGGCTTTGCCGGACTTGCCAACGTTCCTTCCCCGGTTTTGCCTCCGTTTTCCCCAGGCTCCTTGACCGGAGTCCCGGGAGTCCCTAAAGCCTGGGGAAATCACCAGCCTGGGCGGACCCGCCTTGACAGGCCCGCAGGATGGGGTCCCGGGGGTTCCCTGGCCTGCGGATCAGCGCAGCCAGGCCTGGGCGGGTGGGTTGTCTAGGGCTGAGAGGCCTGAGCCCATTGGGCTCCCTGGCGATTTGACGCGGGTTCATTCCTGTGGGGAACTGGGCCCCTGACCCGGAAGTTGGATGGACCCGATGCCCATGGTGAGCCTGCAGGCCGATGTGCCCGAGCCCCTGTTGCAGTCGATGCGGGGCTTCATCGAAGCCCACCCCAACTGGGACCAGTACCGCCTCTTCCAGGCGGCCTTGGCCGGCTTCCTGGTGCAAAACGGGCTGGAGAGCCGGGAGGTGACCCGCTGCTACCTAGCCAACCTGTTTCCCCAGAAAGGGGGCTTTGGCCCCAGGTTGGTGATCGGTTTAGACGCCGGTGGGGACGGCGATGACGCGGAGCGCTCGGCGCCGGCCTGAGGTCCCCTAGGCCGGCTTGAGCAGGGCCAGGAGCTTTTGGGCACTGGCCTCACTCACGGGCAAGATGGATAGCCGGTTGCCCTGGCGGACCACCGGCAGGTCTTCGGCGCTGAACTCTTGGCGCAATTGGTCGAGGCTGAGCAGGGCATCAAAGCGTTCGAGAAAGCCCAGGCGCACGCAATCCCAGCGCGGGGCTTCCGGTTTCGAGGCCCCATCGAAATACTTGGAGGCTGGATCGAACTGGCTTGGGTCCACCAGGCCCGTTTCCACCACCTGCATCAGGCCAATGATGCCGGGGGGCTTGGCATTGGAGTGATAGAAGAAGGCCCGATCGCCAATGGCCATCGTGCGCATGTAATTGCGGGCCTGATAGTTGCGAATGCCATCCCAGAGGGTCGTGCCCTCACGCTCGAGATGGTCGATCCCGTAGACATCGGGCTCGCTTTTCATCAGCCAGTGGGCCATCGCCGGAGGGCATTGGGTTGGGCCGGAGAGTAGCCCGCTGGGAGTGCCGCCGGGGCCAGAACCATTCAGGCCGAAGCCCCTCAAGCCAAGACCACTTACGCCGGGACCCCTCAGGCCGGGACCACCTAGGCCAGGACCACTTAGGCCGGAACGGAAGGACCCAGGGCCTGGCTGGATGCTCCGGTAGCCAGGGCCTGCACCAGCTGGCGGAAATGGTCGCCGCGGGCTTCGAAATCGCTGTATTGATCGAAGCTGGCGCAGGCTGGTGAGAGCAACACCGCCTGGCAGCCCTGGCTATCGGGCACCTGGTTTAGGGCAGCGGCCCATTGGCTGGCCAGCGCCACGGCCTGCTCCAGGTCGGCCACAACGGCGACCCGTCCGCCGTAGCCGCCCTCCTGCAGAAGGCCTTGAAAAAAGGGCCCGGCGGCGCCAAAAAGCACCACGGCCGCCGCTTGGCCCTTGATCTGCCCGATCCAGCCGCTGGCATCACCCTGCTTGGCCTCGCCGCCAGCCAGGAGCACCAGGGGGCCTGGGAGGGCCTGCAGGGCCACTTCGGCGGCGTCGTAATTGGTGGCCTTGCTGTCGTTGTAGTAGGCAATCCCCTGGTGGGTGCCGATTCGCTCGAGGCGATGGGGTACGCCAGGGAAGCGGCGGAAGGCCGCTTCCATCGTGGCGCCCGAGAGGCCCAGCTCCAGGCCCACGGCCGCTGCGAGCAGCAGGTTCTGGCGGTTGTGGGCTCCGGGCATGGCCAGGGCCCGGGCATCAAGCAGGGGACCATCGGCTGAGGTCACCTGGTGGCCTTCGATCCAGAGCAGGGGATCGAGGCCCGGTGGCAGATCGCTGCGATCGCCTGCCGTGACCCAATGGGCCCGCTGCCAGCTGGGGGTCTGGGAGCGCAGGTCCGGGTCATCGGCATTGAGGATTTGGCAGGCGCTGCGCTCCAGCAGGCTGCGTTTGATGGCGCGGTAGTTGTCGAGGGTGCCGTGGCGCTCCAGGTGGTCCGGGGTGAGGGTGGTCCAGACGCCGATGCGGGGCGCCACCAGGGCGCAGGCTTCAATTTGGTAGCTGCTCAGTTCCACCACCAGCCAATCGGGGGTCGCCTGGCCAGGGGCCAGCCGCTCAAGGGCCAGCTCGGCCGCCGAGTTGCCCACATTGCCGCCCATGGGGGCATCGAGGCCGGCGCAGCCCAGCAGGTGGTTGACCAGGTGGGTCACGGTGGTTTTGCCGTTGGTGCCCGTGATGCCGATCCATGGGGTGGCAGGCAGGGCCTCCCAGGCCGCGGCCAGTTCCCCTTGCACGGCCACGCCCTGTTGACGCAGTTGCTCGAGGGTGGGGTGGTCCCAGCGGATCCCGGGGCTGACAATCACGCGCCCTAAGGGCTGGCCCAAGGCGGAGAAACTGCTCCCTTCCAGGGCTGTGCCTAGGCGCACCTCGATGCCTTGGGCCTCGAGCTCTTGGGCCCGTTGGCGGATCGGTTCAGCTGTGCTGCTTTCGAGCACCACCACCGAGTGGCCGAGGTGATGGAGTAATCGGGCGGCGCCTAATCCGGAGCGGCCTAGGCCTAGGACAACGGTGCAGGGTTGTCTCGGCTCGGCCATCTCTGGGCGAATCAATAAAACAGCTGAATGGAAAAGAGTGGGCGATACTGGAATCGAACCAGTGACTCCTACCGTGTCAAGGTAGTGCTCTACCTCTGAGCTAATCGCCCGGCTTCACTCACAATTTTGAACCCCATCCCCTGGACAAACCAGCGGCGTGGGCCCCAATCGGCGAATGTGGAAGCAACCTAGCAGCCAGCTTAGTCAGGGCCGGCCCGGGTCCCAGCCCCTGGGCCGCGGCTAGCGGCGCTGGAGCACCAGGCGCCAGCGGTCCCGTTTGGTGAGCTGCACCTCCAGCAGTTCCAGCTCGCCGCGCCCCTCGAGCCGCACCCGATCGCCCAGGACCAGCTCCCGGCTGGGACTGCCCACCGGCTGCCAGTTGATGCGCACGGCCCCGGCACGGACCAGTTCGGCCATGCGGTTGCGGGAGAGGCCAAAGCCGGCCGAAGCCACCGCATCGAGCCGCAGGGAGGCCTCCACCGTGGTCAGTTGGCGGGGCAGGCGTTGGGCCGGGATCTGCAGCTGGTCGATGGGCAGGGCCTCCAGGCGCACCTCGACGCTGCGCACCAGGGCCAGGCCCTGGTCGAGGGCCGCGGCTAGCTCGGGGGTCACCACCAGCTGGGCACCCCGATCCCCCTGGATCCAGATGTCGCCAAGGGCTCCAGGGGCGGCGCCCCGGGCGATCAGGGCCTGGCGCATGTCCTTCGCTTCGGCCGGATCAAAGAGAAAATTTCCGGCGATCGCCAGGCCCATCAAGGGCGCGGGGGACCCGGCCGCCTCCCCCGCGGAGCTGTCGGCTTCGAGCTCCCGGCGCTTGAGGCAGAGCCGGCGCCGTTCGGCCTGGGGCCAGCCGCCGCTGCTCTCCAGGGCCAGCTCGGCCAGGTCGCCGAGGCGTGCCTCGGCCTCTTCGAGCACCTCGGCCGCCAGGAAGTCGCTCCAGAGCGGCTCCCAGGTGCGCAGGGCCTGCTCGGCCAGGTCGATCAGGCTGGCCAACTCCTGGGGATGGCGACTGGCCTGGAGCAGGCGGTCCCTGGGAAGCATCGTTAGGGGGTAAGGAGATCCAATCCTGGCGGAGTCCCGCCACGGAGCCCCGCCACGGAGCCCCGGCACGGCGTCCCGCCACGGCGGGACGCCTGGGCCTGATCAGTCCTCGGACAGGCGCACCAGGGCTTTGGCGCCGGCCTTTTGCAGGAGCCGCCAGGGCAGTTCCACGCCGTTGCGGGTTTCGAGCAGCAGCAGCCAGTTGCCCTCCTGCAGGCGATTGCGCAGGATCCGCACCTGGTCGTCCTCTTCCGAGGGCACGCTGGCGGCGGCGGCAAAACTGCCCATCCAGCCGGAGCCCAGGCCCAGCAGGCCACCGATCAGGGGTTCGCCCAGGGGGCCGGCGAAGGCGAAGGTTTGCAGGTCGGTGATGAAGGTGAACATCACCCCGGCGAAAAAGCCAAAGGGGATCAACCAGAGGGCCATCGATTTCTGGCGCCGCGTTCTGGCCTGGGACGGATTGAGTCGCTCCACCTGCTCCACGGCCAGTTCGCCGGGTCCGATCGCCACCAGGCTCAGGGGCGGCGGGCTCAACTCCTCCAGCTGGCTGCGCAGCGCCCGGAGCTGGTCATGGGCGGCCAGGACCGCCACCACGCAGTTCGCCACGGTTCAGCGCCGATGAAGAACCCCGATTCTCCCTTGCCGGGCGGGGCCGCTCCGGCGACGCTTTGGGGTCCCCTACGGCGCCTCTCTACACTTGCCCCCGGCAGCTCCCCACCGGCCGGGTCATGACAAAGGTTTTGGTTTCCGATCCCATCGATCAGACGGGGATCGACATCCTCTCCCAGGTGGCCCAGGTGGATGTGCGCACCGGCCTGCCGCCGGCAGAGCTCAAGGCGATCATCGGCGAGTACGACGCCCTGATGATCCGCTCCGGCACCCAGGTGACCGCCGACATCATCGAGGCCGCCACCAAGCTGCGCATCATTGGCCGCGCCGGCGTTGGTGTCGACAACGTCGATGTGCCGGCAGCCACCAAGCGCGGCGTGATCGTGGTGAATTCGCCCGAGGGCAACACGATCGCCGCGGCCGAGCACGCCCTGGCCCTGATGCTGTCGCTGTCCCGCCACGTGCCCCACGCCCACGCCAGCACCATGGCCGGCGGCTGGGACCGCAAAACCTATGTGGGCAACGAGCTCTACAAGAAAAAGCTGGGCGTGGTGGGCCTGGGCAAGATCGGCTCCCACGTGGCCCGGGTTGCCAAGGCCATGGGCATGGAGGTGATGGCCTACGACCCGTTCATTTCGGCCGAACGGGCCCAGCAACTCCAGGTGCGCCTGATGGCCCTGCCGGCCCTCTTCGCCGAGGCCGACTACGTGAGCCTGCACCTGCCCCGCACCCCCGAGACCGAGAACCTGGTCAACTCCGAGTTGCTGGCGACGATGAAGCCCACGGCCCGCATCGTCAACTGCGCCCGCGGCGGCATCGTGGATGAGGCGGCCCTGGCCGAGGCCGTGCAAAACGGCGTGATCGGTGGCGCCGCCCTCGATGTGTACGCCAAGGAGCCCCTGGCGGCCGATTCGCCCCTGCGCAGCGTGCCCCAACGCCTGATCCTCACCCCCCACCTGGGCGCCTCCACGGAAGAGGCCCAGGAGAACGTGGCGGTGGATGTGGCCGAGCAGATCCGCGATGTGCTGCTGGGCCTGCCCGCCCGCAGCGCCGTGAACATCCCCGGCCTCACCCCCGAGGTGATGGAGCAGCTCAAGCCCCATCTGCAATTGGCCGAAACCCTGGGCCTGCTGCTCAGCCAGCTGGCCGGTGGCGATGTGGAGCAGCTGGAGGTGCGCCTCCAGGGCGAGTTCGCCAGCCATCCCTCCCAGCCCCTGGTGGTGGCGGCCCTCAAGGGCCTGCTCTCGGCCGCCCTGGGCGACAGCATCAACTACGTGAACGCCACCCTGGAGGCCAAGGCCCGTGGCATCCACGTGGTGGAAGTGAAGGATGACGCCAGCCGCGACTTTGCCGGCGGCTCCCTGCAGCTCTCGTCGACGGGCTCCAAGGGCAACCACAGCGTGACCGGAGCCGTGTTTGCTGATGGCGACCTGCGCATCACCACGATCGATGAGTTCCCGGTCAATGTGACCCCCAGCCGTCACATGCTGTTCACCCGCCACCGGGACATGCCCGGGATCATCGGCAACCTGGGCACGGTGCTGGGCGAGCACAACGTCAACATTGCTTCGATGCAGGTGGGTCGCCGCATCGTGCGCGGCGATGCCGTGATGGTGCTCAGCCTCGATGACCCGATCCCCGCCAGCCTGCTGGCCACGATCCACGCCATCAATGGGATCCAGGAATCCCATCCGGTCACCCTTTGAGCGCTAGCCCGGCGCCGGTGCCCCCGGGTTCGGAGCCTGGGCCTGGCCCGGGCCAGCCCTGGTGGCGCTTGGAGCTCCAGGCCCTGCCGGAGCTCGAAGAATCCCTGCTCTGGAAGCTCCAGGCCCTGGGAATCCACCGGGTGGCGCTTGAGCACACCCCCAGGAACCCGGACCAGCGCCAGCTGCTGGCCTGGTTGCCGGCGGTGGATTGGCCTGAGCCTGAGCGGCGGCAGCTGGAGGTGGCCCTGGCCGCCTTGAGCGAGCCCTTTGGCCTCACCCTCCCTGCGATCAGCTGGCGGCAGCAAGGCGATGAGGACTGGAGCCTGAGCTGGAAGCAGCATTGGCAGGCCGATCCGGTCGGGACCCGGCTGCTGGTGTTACCCGCCTGGCTGGAGTGCCCGGCCGAATTTGCCGATCGGCTGGCTATCCGCATCGATCCCGGCAATGCCTTCGGCACCGGCAGCCACCCGACCACCCGCCTGTGCCTGGAAGCCCTGGAGCGCTGGGCCGCTGGGCCAGGGGCGCAGCTGACCCGGCCCGTGCGGGTGGCCGACCTGGGCTGCGGCAGCGGCATCCTGGCCCTCGCAGCCCTGAAACTCCTCAGCGCCAGCGATGCCCCTGGGGCCGCTGGCCGCCGAGCCCCGGCCGCCCAAGTGTTTGCCGTCGATAGCGACCCCCTGGCCGTGCGGGCGACCGGGGCCAATGCCGCCTGCAATGGCGTGGTGGTGCCAGGGGCGCCCACTGCCCCCGGTACGCCAGGGACAACGGGGGCACCCCTGGAGGCCGAGGGCCAGGCGGCCTCCCTCCAGGTGGCCCAGGGGTCGGTGGAGGGGCTTGCCGAGCTGCTGGCGGGGGAACCGGCCGACCTGCTGCTCTGCAACATCCTGGCGCCGGTGATCGAGGCCCTGGCGCCGGCCTTCGCCACGGTGCTCGCCCCGGGCGGGGTGGGCCTGCTCAGCGGCTTGCTGGTGAGCCAGGTGCCGGGGCTAACCCAGGCCCTCGCGGCGGCCGGCTGGCGGGCCGAGCTGGTGGCCCAGCAGAGCCAATGGGGCTTACTCGAAATCCGTTCGGCCCGCCGCGTTGCATAAGGCAGACTGATCGGAGGCCTGGTTTTGATTGGCCTTCCGGGGAATGGCGGCCCGGATCCACGGGAACAGCCTCAGGAGGATGTAGGAAGGGGCGGTCCTACAGGCCCGGATCCTCCAGGAGCCTGTGAGCCCCAATTCTTTCCATGGCTTCCTACAAGGTCACCCTCGTCAATGAAGGCGAGGGCCTCAACAAGACCATTGAAGTTCCCGACGACCAGTACATCCTCGACGCCGCTGAAGAGCAGGGCATCGACCTGCCCTACTCCTGCCGCGCTGGCGCTTGCAGCACCTGCGCTGGCAAGCTCACCTCCGGCACCGTCGACCAGTCGGACCAGAGCTTCCTCGACGACGACCAGATCGAAGCCGGTTTCGTGCTGACCTGCGTCGCCTACCCCACCTCCGATTGCACGATCAAGACCCACTCCGAAGAAGAGCTCTATTGAGCCGCCGCTTGGGCCCTCGGGCTTGACCGGTTCCGGTCCTCTGCCACCCTGCGGGGTGGCTTTTTTGTTCCCGTCCCCCTGCGCCGCCCGCCGTGTCCGTGGCCTCTGCCGGCTCTCCGTCTTCCCCGGCAGCGAAGCTGCCCCTGGGGGAGAAGGTGCCCCTGCTGGAGCAGTTGCCTGAGCTGGGCAGTGAGCATTCCAGCCTGGGCGGCCAGTACAGCTACCGGGTGCTGGGCCCCTGCTGCCGGCTGTTTGACCGCAATGAGCTGCCCTGGCCCTGCTGCCGGCTGGCCTGGCGCAGCAAGGAGCCCAGTTGGCGGCGCGTCGGTCGCCGCTTCGTGGCCGACCTGGCCTCGCGGCGCTGCCCCTCCTACGCGGTGGAGCTGCTTCAGCCGGGCTCCCGGCCCACCCGCACGGTGCTCACCCTGTTCGCCCAGCGCCTCAGCCCGGCCCTGCAGGAGTGGTGGTACAGCAAGCAGCCCGCCTCCTTGGATCCGGCCAACAGTCAGCCGCCAGCCCCCCTGCCGGACGCCGGACCAGAGCTCCTGGCGGAACCTCTCCAAGAGCCGTAAACGCTTTCCCCGCCGCCGCCAAGGTCAAGACCAAGGCCAAGACCAAGGTCAAGGCCAAGACCAAGACCAAGGCCAAGACCAAGACCAAAGCCAAGGCCTAATGCGTGGCCGAGACCGAGTTGCTGGGCCTGAGCTCGCGCTGGCCTAGGGGCTGACGCGGCTAGGCCAGCCCACCGAGGCCGGGGCCACAAAAAAGCCGCGGTGGGGGCCGCGGCTCAAGGGTTGATTGGGGTTCAGGAGCCAGAGCCAAGGGCTAAGGCTGGGTTGAATCCGGTTTCAAGGCTTGGGGCCCCAGTCAGGCGCCCAAGGCTGGAGGCCAGATCAGAAGTAGATCTTGCCGCCGCCCCACTGGACGCCCTGAACGTTGGGGGCCACCAGGATGTAGCCGGCGATCAGGCGCAGGTCGTCCTCGTCGAGGTCGCGCATTTTCACGAACACGTCGCTGCTGCGCAGGCTCGGGTGCAGGTCGGAGATGCTGTACTCGCCGTCATAGGAGGTGGGGTCCTTCATGTAGTCCACGAGGGAGTCCACCGAATTGCGGGGTGGGGAGGCCAGGGCCAGGGTTTCGGGGTCCAGGCCCACGTTCT
Organism: Pseudanabaena sp. UWO311; assembly: GCA_943370385.1. Lineage (GTDB taxonomy): Bacteria > Cyanobacteriota > Cyanobacteriia > PCC-6307 > Cyanobiaceae > BAIKAL-G1. The sequence continues at coordinate 6,078 of CALRQT020000012.1, read as the reverse complement.
GGTTGGTCTTGGTGATCCCACCGGCGTGGCAGGTGCCGCAGCTGTCGTTAAACAGCTTGCGACCCGATTTGATGTCCTGTTCGCTGAAGGTCACAGGCGTACCCGCGGGATCCGCCGGCACCGTGAGTTGATCGGTGGTCCACTGGGCTGCGGTGGCAGGGCCGGCGAAGCTCACCAGCAGCACCAGGGGCAGAACCAGCAGGGTTCGCGCCAGGAATCGCAGCGCAGAGGAGAAGAAAGGGGCCATCGAAAAAGCCGGCAATAAGGCGGGGATGAACCGCAGCAAAGCCCTTGTATCACGGGGAATGGGCCCCCCGGGGCGGAATCACGAACTGTTGCAGCGGCGCTTAGGCGCCGCCCACCTCCAGGGTGAGGAAATCCTTGGCCATCACGGTGGCCGGGAAGATCGTGCGCGCTTCCGCCAGCAGGTCGTCGGGGGTGAGGGGATTGCCCGCCACGTAGCGGGGGCTGAGGTGGGTGAGGGCCAGTTGCTTCACGCCGGCCTCGGCGGCGGTTTGGGCCGCCATGGTGCTGGTGGAGTGCTGGCGTTGGTAGGCCATCTCCGCCTCGCCGTGGGCAAAGGTGGATTCGTGGATCAGCAGGTCGGCCCCTTGGGCCAGCTCCACGGCGGCCTCACAGAACACCGTGTCGGTGCAATACACCAGGCTTTTGCCGGGCTGCTCCGGGCCGCAGAGGGCCTCGCCGCGGATGATCCGGCCGTCCTCGAGGGTGACGGTTTGGCCCGCCTTGAGGGCGGCGTAGATGGGGCCAGGCGGGATGCCCAGGGCCTTGGCCTGCTCCACATCGAAACGGCCGGGCTTGGGCTTCTGGTCGACCCGGTAGGCGTAGGCCGGCACCCGGTGGGTCAGGGGCGCGCAGCGCACGGTGAGGTCGCCGTCGTCGAGCAGTAGGGCTCCGCTACTGGCGGCGTTGCGCACCCGGTGGCTGCGCAGGGGGTAGCTGATCCGGGTGGAGGTGGTGCGCATCACCCCTTCGAGGTAATCGCGCAGGGGATCGGGGCCGTAGAGGTCGATGCCGGGGCTGGCGCCCGCCAACCCCAAGGTGGCCAGCAGTCCCGGCAACCCAAAGACGTGGTCCCCATGCATGTGGGTGACGAAGATCCGCCGCAGTTGGGAGACCCGCAGCTCGCTGCGCAGGAACTGGTGCTGGGTGGCCTCGCCGCAGTCGAACAGCCAGAGCTCGGCCCGCTGGGGCAGCCGCAGGGCCACGGCTGACACATTGCGGGAGCGGGTGGGGACGCCCGAACTCGTGCCTAAAAAGGTGACCTGCACGGCTGGAGTGTCTCCCCGGTGCCGCACCGGTTGATCAGGATCCGCATGCTGCCATGGCGAACTGGGGCCTGGGCAGGCACCTGGTTGGGGAGGCCTGACGCCTGCCGCTGGAGTTCCGGGGGAGGGTGCCGGTCCCGGCGGCGGCTGGCTGGCGCACCGGCTAGGGCCTGGTCACAATGAAAATCCTGTCGCGGTTGCCGGGCCGCGTCTCCCCTGCCGTGCCCTGGGGCTTGAGCCGATGTTGTCCATCCCTCCCCACCAGCGCCGCGCCCTAGGCGCCACCTTGCTCCTAGGGGGCCTGCTGGTGGTCTTGCCCCGGGCCTGGGCGGCCCTGGAGCCGGCGCCCCCCCGGGCCGATCCGGTGGCCCTTGGGGGCCCCCAGGTGCGGGTATTGCTGCGGGAAGCCCCGGTGCTCACCCTGCGGGCCCCGGCTGGCGGCCGCCTGCGCCTGCGCGATGGCGCTGGCCAGGTGCTGATGGAGTTGGGGCCGGAGCAGCCCCTGCGCCTGCAGTTGGCCGGGGCCCAGGTGCTGGGGCTGGCCGAGGCCGGGGAGGGGGGCGGCGCTCCAGGTGTCTCTGGCGCCAGTGCTCCCAGTTCGATGGCCGCCGCTGGGCCAGGCCCCAGCACCAGCAGCCCCTACCGGGCAGCCCGGTCCCCCGCGGAGGGGGCCCCTACGCCCGCCCCATCTCCCGCCTTCGACTCGGCCACGGGCACTCCCCTGGCTCCCCGCCCTGGCTCGGCAGCCCTGGCGACGGGTTCTGCGGCCAATCCCGGCTCGGATCTTGGAGCGGCTGCCCAGGGTGCCGTCGCCCGCCCTAGCCCAACCGTCGCCCAGCGCCTGCGGGTGGGCGAGCTGGTGGTGGAGCCCCTGCCGGCTGCCGGCACCGGGGGCAGCGTTTGGCTGCAGAAGCGCCGCTACCGGGGCAGCCTGTGGATCCGGCCCCAGGGCGAGGCCCTGCAGGCGGTGAACCTGGTGGGACTAGAGACCTACCTGGCCAGCGTGGTGGGCAGCGAGATGCCCGCCAGCTGGCCCTTGGAGGCCCTGCGGGCCCAGGCCGTGGCAGCCCGCACCTATGCGTTGCGGGCCCTGCGCCCCGGCAGCGGCCGCGCCTACGACCTCAAGGCCACCGTGGCTAGCCAGGTGTACCTGGGGGTGGAGGCGGAAACCGCTTCGACCCAGGCGGCCGTGGCCGGCACCCGCGGCCTGGTGCTCACCTACGGCGATGGCCTGATTGAGGCCGTGTTCCACAGCAGCGCCGGTGGCACTACGGAAAACAGCGGCGAGCTCTGGGCCCAGCAACTGCCCTACCTGGTGAGCGTCGCCGATTTCGACAACGAGTCGCCCGTGCGCGATTGGCGCCTGCCCCTGGCCGATGAGCTCGTGCGTAAGGGATTGCCGGAGATCGGCAGCCTGGAGCGCATCGAGGTGCTGTCCACCAGCTCCAGCGGCCGCGTGCGCCAGGCCCGGGTGGTGGGCTCGGCCGGTTCCCTGGTGCTCACCGGCGCCGAGCTGCGCTCCCGGCTTGGATTGAAGAGCACCCTGGTGCAGTTCGCCCAAGAGCCGATCAACGTCCCCTTGCTCACCGATCAGGCTGGGACCGTTGGTGGCCAGCTCGCTGCCGCCACTTCTGGCCCAGCCCTTGCTTCCACGTCTGGCCTGAATCCGTCCCTGGCCTTGGCCAGCCCTGCTGGCCAAGGCACCACTCCGGTTTCGCTGCTCTTTGGCCCAGGCTCCGCAGGCCCAACGGCCCCCCTCCTGGTGCCGCCCCCCCCACCCCCTGGGGACGGCCGTCTCCCCATGCCCCGCCTGCAGTGGGTGGCGATCGGCCGTGGCTTTGGCCATGGCATCGGCATGAGCCAGTGGGGGGCCCTAGCGATGGCCCGGCGCGGCGAGGGCTTCGAGCAGATCCTGCAGCACTACTACCGGGGCACCCAGCTGCGCCCCTACGCCAGCCTGGCGGCCCTAGCGCCGCTGCTGCAGCCGCGCCTCAGCCTGGGCCCAATCCCGCAACGTCCCCTGGCGCTCACGCTCGGCGCCAGGCCCTGACAGGCTGGCGCCAGGACTGGGGTTTTCGGGCTTGGCACGCTGGTCGTTGGAGGTGGCCCCTGGCCCCGAGGCCCTGGGCCAGCGGGTGGCGGCGTTGCTGTTGGAAGCCCTGCGCCCCGCCCCGGCTGGCGGGCCGGCCAAGCCCCTGGGGTTGGCCACGGGCCGCACCATGGAGCCCGTCTATGGCGCCCTCGTCGAGCAGCTTCAAGCCCTGCCCAGCCGGGAGCGCCAGGAGCTGCTGGCGGGCTGGTCCAGTTTCAACCTGGATGAGTACGTGGGGCTGGGACCGGATGATCCCGAGTCCTTCGCGGCCAGCATGGAGCACTCCCTGGGCGCCCCCCTAGGCCTGGCCCCTGGCCAATTGCGGCTGCCCGATGGCTTGGCCCCCCATCCCGAGCGGGAAGCCCGCCGCTACGGCCAGGCCATCGCGGCGGCCGGGGGCCTGGGGTTGCAGTTGCTAGGGCTGGGCAATAACGGCCATGTGGGCTTTAACGAACCGCCCTGTGTTCCCCATGCGCCCACCCGTTGCCTAGAGCTGGATCATGCCACCCGCCACCAGAACGCCGGTTTGTTTGCGGCAGGTTTGGCTGCCGTGCCCGAGCGGGCAATCACCGTGGGCCTGGCCGAAATCCTGGCGGCCGAAACGGTGGTGCTGGTGGTGAGCGGTGAGGCCAAGGCGGAGGTGCTGCGGCGCAGCCTGGAGGAGCCGCCCCAGCCCCAGCTGCCGGCCAGCTGGTTGCAGCGCCATCCGCGCCTGAGGGTGATGGTTGATGGGGCGGCGGCCAGTCGGCTAGGTGGGGTGAGGGTGTGAGCGGGCAATCCGCTGAAGAGGGCCCCAGCAGGGTGAGTTGCAACGCTCACTGACTCCTTGGCACGCCGTTGTATTCAACCTTCTCAATCGTTCTGCCATCGGCTGAGATCAAAATCTGCGACTCCACGGTGGCGGCCCGGCGGTTCGCCTCCCAGCCTGGAGTTCCACCAGGGAACCGGAAGAGGAATCCTTTTTCATTGGCTTGGATCAAGCAGTTGGCCCCACCCCGTTGGTGCATGCATTGGCCCGCAAAATATTTAGTTAATCCGCCGTTAAGGCGCTCTGCCTCCATCCGCGCCAAGTTCGCCGCCCGCAGTTGGGCCTGGCTAATGGTTTGGGCCTGGCTGATCGGTTGGGCCGGGGCTGCAAGCGGTAAGGCAACGCCAAGGATGAGGCTTGCCAGCAGGCTGGAGCGGCGCAGGAAAGGGCCCGAGACCATGGTGGTAGGGATTGGTTTTGGGAAGACTATCGGCAATTATGATTTAAGCTGACCATGGGGTAAATCTGCATCCAGTTGCAGTGAATAAGCTGAGCAAATTGTTGTCTCAAGGTGATTGCTGCAAGTGCTCCCTGGGGGGTTGAAGCTTGACGAGTCCCCCTGGATCAAGGGGCTATCCGCCCGGCTAAGACAAGGCCCTCACCCTGCGCTGGTGGGCGGGCTTGCCTTACCGCAATTCCGGATGCAGGGGGTCCCCCTTGAAGGGGCCTTCCACCTGGGAGGTGATCCAGCCGCCGTAGAAGCCCCCCGGCTGGGCGATCACGGCTTCCCCATTCACCCAGCAGCCGTCCATGGCGCCCGGGTAGAGGGCCAGCCAACCGGCGATCGCGGCAAAAGCCTCGCTGGGCTGGGGATACTGCCAAACCACCTTGCGCAGGTGTTGCTCCGGCTCGCCGCCTGGGGCGGGTAGCACCAGATCGAAATAGCGGGCCACCCCCTTCCATTCACAGAAGCTGGCTCCCACCGCTGGTTGGAGCAGGTCGAGGCGAAAGGAGTTTGGCGGCAGGTAGTAGGTGGGGGGATGGAAGGTTTCCAGCACCCGATAGCTGTTGGTTGTCTCGCAAATCACGACACCCCCTGCTTTGACCAGGATTTGGTCCTGGCAGGGCACCAGCAAAGGCGGGCGGGGGTAATCGGCAACGGTTTCCATTGAATCCCAAGGCGACGCCCACCCTAATCTTGGTGATAGTGAATGTCGAATCGGAGCCCTGGTTGGCGTGGAGATTCTCCAAGCCCAAAGCAGCCCTGCGCTAAATCTCATCGGCATTGTATTGGGCTCAACCGGGGCGGCGGATTAGGCCTCGCGATGGTGCTTGGCTACAGGCATGGGCCGCTCTCCTTTCACTAATGGCAGTTGCTAGACGCCTTGGGGCTGCAGCAGGAGCACCTCGCTAAAGCGCGATCGTCCCATGCTGTTGAGGTGCTGTTTGAGATGGCGTTGTAGAAGCCGGAGGATGGGCTGATTGTCAGCGGGTATGGCAGCGCGTGCGTAGGGAATGGCTGCGTGCTGTTGCCGTGAGAAGGCAGCGGCTAGGAGGGCAGGTCCGCGGGCGCGGCCGCGGTGCTGCTGGGCGATAAAGAGGCTGCCGTAGCGCAGGCTGCTTTGGGAGAGGCGTTCCGCGAGAATCCAGCCGACGAGATTGCCGTGGTGGAGGAGCGCCAGGGAGACGTGTGGATCGATCCGGTTTGGATCGGCCGGCGGGAGGGTGGCTGCTGGAGCGCCGAGGTGGTGGATCTGCTGGAGCTGCTGCTGGTTGAGTTCAGCCCAGGGCTTGAGTTGGTAGGGCTCGCCGATGGGGTGGTTTGTGGCCCAAGGAACGGCGGCGAGTTGGTCCGCCTGAGCTTCTAGAAGCAGGAAGTCGGTTTTGGGTTGGCTCCAGCCGAGCTTTCGGAGGATGGGTTCGAGAGCCAGTTGGCTGAGTTCGCTGGC
>CALRQT020000011.1:0-116518 GCA_943370385.1 Pseudanabaena sp. UWO311 | reverse complement strand
GGCTTGGTGCCGCCGGCGCGCATCGTTAGCTCCAGCTCGATCTCCTCGATCGCCATCAGCTCCTGCACCTGCCGCCCCAGGGTGATCTCCTGCTCATGGCTCAGCAGCGGCACCCGGCCGATGTCCCGCAGGTAGGACCGCACCAGGTCGCTGCCTGCCGCCATCGAGGCGGAATCGGAATTGAAAACGGGCAGGGAAGGCATGGCGCCGGTGAATTACGAAACCTTTTTGTTTCGCAAAGGTACCACCTTTTTTAAGCTTTCCTCCCGGTGCTTCCCCGGCGCATGGGAGGGGATTACCGGCCAGCCGGACGGGGCGGCGCTGGGGCCCCTGAGTCGAGCCCCTGAGTCGGGCCCCTGAGTCGGGCCTCTGAGACGAACCTCTCAGGCGAGCCGAAGCGGACGAGCGGCGCCCCGCCAGAATGGGATGAAGCGCCTTCATCGCCGGCCCCATGCCCCTTAGCGCCGAGACCGGCCCCTTGCAGGCCCCTGCGCCGGCGCGGTTGCTGCTGGTGGAAGACGACGAAACGATCCGGGAGACGGTGGCCGAGGCCTTGGGCCAGGAGGGTTTTGCGGTAGAAGCCTGTGGCGATGGTCTCCAGGCCATGGCCCTGCTCAACGGCAGCGGCCCAGGCTCGAGCGAGAACGGCGGTGTCCTGTTTGATTTGTTGGTGCTCGATGTGATGCTGCCGGGGCTGGGCGGTCTCGACCTGTGCCGCCAGCTGCGCCAACGCCAAAACGGGATCCCCATCCTGGTGGTCAGCGCCAGGGACACGGAAACCGACCGGGTGCTGGGGCTCGAAGTGGGCGCCGACGATTACCTGGTCAAACCCTTTGGCATGCGCGAGCTGGTGGCCCGCTGCCGCTCCCTGCTGCGCCGCAGCCGCCAGCAGGGCGAGGCCCAGGGCCAGGCCAGCGATGACGGCGCCGGCGTGCTTCTTGCCGGGGACGTGCGCCTGTTTCCCGAGGAATGCCGGGTCACCCGGGCCGGCCAGGAGGTCAACCTGTCCCCCAAGGAATACCGGCTGCTGGAGCTGTTCATGCAGAACCCCAAGCGGGTGTGGAGCCGGGACAAGTTGCTCGAGCGGATCTGGGGAATCGACTTCATGGGCGACAGCAAGACCGTGGATGTGCACATCCGCTGGTTGCGCGAAAAGATCGAGACCGATCCCTCCGCCCCCAAGTTGATCCTCACGGTGCGAGGCTTCGGCTACCGCTTTGGCTGAATTTCCAGGCCCATGGCCCTCCTGCTGGCCCTTCTGATCGGCCTTGCCCTGGGCTACGCCCTAGCTCGGGAACCCAACGGCCGGCCCGTGGCCAAACCGCGCCGCCGCAGCCTCCCGAGCCGACAGCGGGTGAAGCCCGCCCAGCTGCAGGCCTGGATCGAGGCGGCTCCGGTGGGCTGGCTCAGCCTCGATGCCGAGCTGCGCATTGATGACATCAACCCCCGGGCTGAAAAGTTGTTGAAGCTGCCCCCAACCCAGCTCACCCGCGGTCGCCTCCTCACCGATGCGGTGGCCGTGGCGGAACTGGAAGCGATCGCCCGGCTGGCCCAGGCCCAGGAGCGGCCCCAACGGGTGGAATGGCTGATCGACAGCGATGCCCTCGAGGCCTATGCCCTGCCCGGCGAGGACGGCTGGGTGGCCCTGTTGCTGCAGAGCCGCCGCTCGCTCGAAGCCCAACTGGAACAGCAGGAGCGTTGGGTGAGTGATGTGGCCCACGAATTGAAAACGCCGCTCACGGCCCTGCTGCTGGTGGGCGAGAGCCTGGCCAGCCAGGTGGAGGACCGCCACGGCCTGCTGGTGCAGCGGCTGCAACGGGAATTGCAACGGCTCCAGGAGCTGGTCAGCGACCTGCTGGAGCTCTCACGCCTGGAAAACCTGTTGCCCCGCGAAGGAGGCCGCTACGACCAGGTGGAGCTGCGGGAGCTGGTGGAGGCGGCCTGGGCCAGCCTGCGGCCCCTGGCGGAGCAACGCCAGATCTCCCTGGCCCTGGCCGGCCCCTCCCCCTGCCCGGCCAGGGGCGATGGGCCCCGGTTGCACCGGGCCCTGCTCAACCTGCTCGATAACGCCCTGCGCTACAGCCCCGATGGCTCCGCCATTGAGGTGGGCCTGCGCAGCAGCAGCGATTGGTGGCTGATCGATGTGCGCGACCATGGCGTTGGCCTCAGCGACGAGGACCGCAGCCACATGTTTGAGCGCTTCTACCGGGGCGATCCCTCACGGGTGCGCAGCCAGAGGGCCGGCAGTGGCCTGGGTTTGGCGATCGTGCAGCAGATCGCCGTGACCCATGGCGGCCGCATCCAGGGCCGCAACCATCCCCAGGGCGGCACCGTGATGGAACTGGTCTTGCCGAAGGGGGATTGATGGGCAGGCTGATCCCAGGCTGATGGCGCAAGAACGGCTGCAGAAGGTGTTGGCGGCGGCGGGCCTGGGCTCCAGGCGCCAGGTGGAGGCCTGGCTGCAGGATGGCCGGATCCGGGTGAATGGCCAGGTGGCCCAGCTGGGCGAGCGGGCCGATCCCCTGCGGGACCAGATCAGCCTGGACGGCCAGCCGATCGCGGCCGCCTGTGCACCGTTGTTGATCCTGCTGAACAAACCGGCCGGGGTGGTGTGCAGCTGCAGCGACCCCGAGGGGCGTGCCACCGTGTTGGACCTGCTGCCGGACGAACTGGCCCAGGGCCAGGGGCTCCACCCCGTCGGCCGGCTCGACCAGGAAAGCCGGGGCGCCCTGCTGCTCACCAACCAGGGCGCCCTGACCCTGCGCCTCACCCATCCCCGCTTTGGCCACCGCAAGACCTACCGGGTGCGGGTGGCAGGCGAGCCGGCGGACCGGGTGTTGGAGCAGTGGCGGCGGGGCCTGCCCCTCGACGGCGAGCCCTCGGCGCCGGTGCAGCTGCGCCTGCTCCACCAGGGCGCCTGGGCGGGACGGCCCTCAACCCTGCTGGAGCTGGTGATGCGCGAGGGCCGCAACCGCCAGATCCGCCGCACCGCCCTGGCCCTCGGCCATCCGGTGCTGGACCTGGAGCGGGTCGCCATCGGCCCGATCCGGCTCGGGCCCCTGCCGGAGGGCCGCTGGCGCCGGGTGGACTCCCAGGAGTGGGGCCGCCAGGATCCCCTGGAGGACGCGGATCGGACCCCTTAGCCCTGGCCCTAGGCTTCAGCGGCTCCCGCTCAGCGGCTGCCGCGGCCGTAGTGGCGAGCCATCTGGCCTAGGCCCAACAGGGGACCATGCAAGGACGCGATGGGGTCCTGCAGGCGCCATTGCCAGTTGCCTTCGGTGGTGCCCGGGGTGTTGAAGCGGGCGCCGTCATCGAGGTGGAGCAGGTCCTGCAGGGGCACCACCGCCAGATCGGCGGGCGACTCCAGGGCCAGGCGCAGCAGTTGCCAGCCGGGGGCGTGGACCGCCTCGCCCAGGCAGGCTTCAACCCGGCGCCGTTCGTCCTCAGCCAGGCTGGCCCACCAGCCGATGCAGGTGGCGTTGTCGTGGGTGCCGGTGTACACCACCCAATTGGTGCCCTTGTAGTTCTCGGGCAGGTAGGCATTGGCGGGATCGCCATCGAAGGCGAACTGCAGGATCTTCATCCCCGGCAGCTGGAAGTCGTCGCGCAGGGCTTCCACACCGGGGGTGATCACGCCCAGGTCTTCGGCCACCAGGGGAACCACGGGGCCGCCACCGGCCTTGAGGACCCGCCGCCTCAGCCCCTTAAGCAGGGCCCGCCCCGGCGAGGGCCGCCAGGTGCCGTGTTCCGCCGTGGGGTCGGCGCCGGGCACACACCAGCTGGCCTCGAGGGCGCGGAAGTGGTCGAGGCGCAGGCAATCGAACAGTTCCAGCTGGCGCTCGAGCCGCTGCAACCACCAGGAAAAGCCGCCCAACCGGTGCCAGAACCAGGAGTACACCGGCGTGCCCCAGAGCTGGCCCGTTTCGGAGAAGTAATCGGGCGGCACGCCGCTCTGGGAGCGCAGGGAGCCGCGCGAGCCCAGCGAAAACAGGCGGCGATGGCTCCAGACATCGGCGCTGTCGTGGGCCACATAGAAGGGCAGATCGCCGAGGATCTCCACCCCCAGGCTGCGGGCCAACTCCAACAACCGCAGCCATTGGACCTGCAACTGCCATTGCACCAGGGCCTCCTGCAACAGGGCGTCCTCCTGGTCCCGGTCGAGCGCGGCTAGGGCCCGGGCCTGGCGGCGGGCCAGGGGTTTGGGCCATTGCCACCAGGGTTTTTGGCCCTGCAGGCGGCGCAGCACCATGAAGCGGCAATGGTCGGTGAGCCACAAGGCCTCCTTGGCCGACCACCCCGCAAAGGCCCGCTGCTGGGCGGCGCTTTGCTGGGGCCAACGCTCGAGGAGCAGCCGGGCCAGGTGGTCGGAGCGCAGGGCGGCCGCACCCAGGTCGAGGAGATCGGTGCGGCCCGGGGGCAGGCTCGCCAGGTCAGCGGCCTGCAGCAGGCCGTCGTCCACCAGGGCCTGGCCATCGAGCAGCCAGGGGTTGAGGGCAAAGCCGCTCGGGGAGCTGTAGGGGGAGCCGCCGCCATCGGTGGGGGCCAGGGGCAGCAGCTGCCACACCCCCACCCCCTCGGCGGCGAGCAGCCGGATCCAGGCGGCGGCGGCCTCTCCAAAACTGCCGCAGGCCGGGGTTCCGGGCAGGGCCGTGGGGTGCAGCAGCACTCCGCAGCGACGGCCTGGGGTTGGGGAAGGCATCACAGGGTCGGCAGGCGATAGCGGCTGATGATCGTTTTGGCGAAGGAGGGAATGTGCTGCTCCGCCTTCTCAGGGTGGTTCCGCCGCAGCCAAATGGCATTACGGGTGAAATGGGAATCGATCGAGAAGCGGCCGTATTCGAGGCCCTTGGGCCCGACGCGCTGGACGATGAAGCCCACCAGCTCGGCCAGCCAGCGGGGCAGCTTGACAGCCTGGTCGTAGGCGCCGATGCCCTGCTGCACGGCGGCGCGGCGGTCGCCCTTGCTCTCCACCGGCCCCACCTCCAGCTCGGCCTCCACCAGATCGAGCAGCTCCTGGCCGCGGGGGTTGCGCACCGTGAGCCACTGGCGGCCAAAGCTGGCGCCCATGTAGCCCACCACCAGGTCGGCGCCACCATTCACATAGTCGAAACAGCTCAGGCAGCTGGGGGCGAACACATCCTTGAGGGCGGGCGTGTCGAGACCGAAGAAGGGCACGGTCTCGCTGTGGCCGTCGCTGTGTCGGAAGTGGATGCGGAAATCCTGCATGAACTCGTAGTGCACCACCGTGGCCGGCGAGGCGCTGGCGCTCTCGAGGAAGGTCTGCAGGCCGGCCCGGCTGACGTTGTCGACGCAGGGCAGCCCCAGCACGTAGAGCTGGTCGAGGGGCAGGCTGGCCTGGACGGCCCGCAGGGCCTGGACCTGGCAGCCCACCCCAATGGCCAGCAGGCGGCGGATGCCACTGCCAGGCAGCTGTTCAAGCACCTCCAAATTGGGCGAGAGGGTGGGCTTATTCACCCGGGCCGCCAACACCTCGGCCGGGGTGCGGGCCAGTACGGGCACCGGAGTGAAGCGATCGTCCGGGCTTTGCTGCACGCAGAGCACCGCATCCACCAGGCCCGTTTCCAGGGCGCGCACGCCGATGCGGCTGACGATGCCGGTCCACTGGGCCCCCTCGATCGGCTGCTGCAGCCGGGCGCTGAGCATGCGCTGGCTGACGCCGAAATAGAGCTCGTCTTCGTTGCTTTGATCGCGGGCGCGGCCGTGGGCGGCCGTTTCCATCGCCTCGAAGCGCTGGTTCAAAAAGGCGCAGGCCTGGCGCACATAGGCCACCCAACGGCTGTCGCAGAGGCCGCAGTCGCTGCAGAGGTCCTTGGCGGGCTTGGCGCTGCCCTTGGCCAGGGGCCGGGCCCGCTCATGGGGGGCCAAAGGGGCCGGTTCGGGCGTACTGGAGACGGCGGTCACAGGCGGGCTCCAGCCGGTCAAAACATCAAGCCGACCAACCTATCGGCCAATGGCGCCCCTAGCCGCAGCCCCTGCCCCAGCCGGGCGCCTGGGCCGGCCAATTGGGCCGGTCGATTTGGGTGGGCCAGAGTACCCCCACTCCCAGTGCAACGCCGCCATGGTCCCCCCAGGGGAATCCCCCAACCGAGCGGGCCGCCCCCGCCGGAACCGGTCCGAACCGGCTCCGGCCCCGGGCCGGGGTCAACGGGCCCGGGGCCGGGCGGGCGCCCAACCGGCCCAGCGCTGGCGGCTGCGGCTGCGGGCGGCCCGGCGCCTGGGCTTGGCGGCAGCGGGGATGGGGGCCAGCCTCGGCCTGCTGGGCCTGGTGTGGCCCCAGGGCGATCCGGCCGACCAAGCCCAGGAGGGCTCCTCACAAGGGTTGAACGCCGAGCTGCCCAGCCGGCCGATCAGCGTGCTCCTGATCGGCTCCGATGCCGACCGGCGCGGGGCCGCCAGCAATGGCGCCGCCCCCGCCGGTGCGGCCAACAGCGATGCCCTGATGCTGGTGCGGCTGGCACCGAAGCAGCCCATCGATGTGCTGGTGTTGCCGATCGAGGCGGCAATCAAGCTGCCGGGTGAAACCCAGCCGGTGGCCCTAGGCAGCCTCTACCGCCGCGGCGGCGCGGCCCTGGTGAGCTCCGTCACCGCCGAATTGCTGGGCCTGCCCAAGGGCCAGCCCGACCGCTATCTGGTGGTGCCGCGCCTGGCCCTGCGCCAACTGGTGGACGGCCTCGGCCAGGTGGAGATCGCCCCGGAGCGGGCCATGCTTTACGACGACAAGAGCCAAAAGCTGCAGATCGACCTTCAGCCAGGCCTGCAGCTGCTCGATGGCGCCGAACTGGAGCAGCTGCTGCGTTACCGCGAGGCCGATGGCAGTGAGGAGGGCCGGCGCCAACGGCTGAAAGCCAGCTTGCCGGCCCTGCTGCTGCAAATGGGCCAGCCCCGGCAGCTGCAGCAACTGCCCGACCTGCTGCGCTCCCTCCAGGACAAGGTGGAAACCAACCTGAGCCCCAACGAGGCCCTCTCCCTGGTGGCCGCCGCCCTGCAGGCGGGCCCAACGCCCCGGTTCCACAGCCTGCCCTTGCTGCCGCCGCTCACCGCCCCCAAGGCCGGCGCCAAGCCAGCCCTGCGCCAACTGGGCGGGCCGGTGGGCCAAAGCGACTGGCCCCAGATCTGAGCGGGCCCAGGCCCGTCAATCCAGGTCGAGACGGTGGCTGGCGAGCTGCAGGGCCCGAGCCAGATCGGCGGCCGCTTCCCAGGCCTGCTCCTGGTCCTGGGAGGCGGCCGGATCCTGGGGATCGGCGAGCCAACCCAGCCAGGGCAGGCCATCACGGCGCCGGTCCGCCGCCAGCCAGGGGCCGCCCCACTGGATCAAGCCGACCAGGGGCACGCCCTGGCGCTCGAGCAGGGCGGCATAGGCCGCCGCCGGTCCCGTGGCGGCGGCGGCAGCCGGGATCAGCAAGAGCGTGGGCTGGCGCCAGGCCCCCAAGGCTTCGGCCCAGCTGCCCTGGTCGCCGAGGAAGGCGCCGGGATCGCCGGCCAGGGGCCAGAACCAGAGGCCCGGCTGCTCGGACGCGGCCGCCAACAGGCGCGCTGGATCGGCCCAGGCCGCAGGCCCGCTCCCCGGGCCCGAATCGGAAGACTTTCGAGACAATTGGGCCGGTCCATCGGCCCAGCTAGCCGCCCCTGGATCGGCGGCCGCCGCCCCGGCGCCCCGCTCCAACGCCAGCAAGCGGCGCGGCGGTGCCAGGGCCGGCAGCAGGGCGGCCATGGGTGCCAGGGCCGCTGCTGGAACCCCCGCAGGGGCCACCAGCACCCAGCCCCGGGCCAGGCCTGGCGGGGCGCCTGGGCCACCGCTGGCTTGGGTCATCGGCACCACTGCAGGCGCCCCAACCCCGGGGTCTAACCCGGCCCCAGAGCCGGGGCGCGGGGGTGCATCGACACCAGGAACGGCCCGGGAGCTGGCTGGGCCATCGCCCCTCACCCCAGCTCTTGAATCGGCGTTGGACTCGGCCATGGACTGCAACTGCTAGCTCAGATGGATCCGATCCGCACCGGATGGCTCGTACGATCAAGGCCAGCCGATCACGCCAGCACCCGCCGTGACCAGTTTCCTGACCGCCGAGCGGGTTGAACAAGTCAGTGTCAACCATGACACCCGCCGGCTCAGGCTGTTTAGCGGCACCTCGAATCCGGCCCTGGCCCGGGAGATCGGCGACTACCTCGGCGTGCCCGATGGGCCGCGGGTAATCAAACGCTTCGCCGATGGCGAGCTCTACGTGCAGATCCAGGAGTCGATCCGGGGCTGCGATGTGTTCCTGATCCAGCCCACCTGCGCGCCGGTCAACGACCACGTGATGGAGCTGCTGATCATGGTGGATGCCTGCCGCCGCGCCTCGGCCCGCCAGATCACGGCCGTGGTGCCCTACTACGGCTACGCCCGCGCCGACCGCAAAACCGCCGGCCGCGAATCGATCACGGCCAAGATGGTGGCCAACCTGCTGGTGACCTCGGGCGTGGACCGGGTGCTGGCCATGGACCTGCATTCGGCCCAGATCCAGGGCTACTTCGACATCCCCTGCGACCACATCTACGGCTCACCGGTGCTGGTGGACTACCTAATGGGCCGCGACCTAGGCGAGGTGGTGGTGGTGTCCCCCGATGTGGGCGGCGTGGCCCGGGCCCGGGCCTTCGCCAAGCAGATGCACGATGCGCCCCTGGCGATCATCGACAAGCGCCGCTCGGGCCACAACGTGGCCGAAAGCCTCACGGTGATTGGCGATGTGGCCGGCAAAACGGCCGTGCTGATCGACGACATGATCGACACCGGCGGCACGATCTGCCAGGGGGCCCGCTTACTGCGCAAGCGCGGCGCCAGCCGGGTGATTGCCTGCGCCACCCACCCGGTGTTCTCGCCGCCGGCCCTGGAGCGGATGGCCGAGCCGGGCCTGTTTGAGGAAGTGATCGTGACCAACAGCATCCCGATTGCGCCGGAGCGGCTCTTTCCCCAGCTGCAGGTGCTTTCGGTGGCCAAGATGCTGGGCGAAGCGATCTGGCGCATCCACGAGGAGAGTTCGGTCAGCTCGATGTTTCGCTAACCGTGGCCCTGCCCGTGCTGGCACGGCGGCGACGGCTGGCAGCGGTCCGCTGGGGGGCCCTATCCGCCCTGCTGGGCTTGGGCCTGCAGGCCTGGGCCCAGCCCTTGGCAGGCTGGGCAGCGCCCCGGGTGGGCGTGTGGCTCACCAATAGCCCCAGCCCCCTCTACTACGACGCCGGCCGGCTCGATCGGGCCGTGGACGAACTGGCGGAGGCGAGCTTCAACACCCTCTACCCGAATGTGTGGAGCCGGGGCAGCACCTTCCACGCCAGCCGCTGGGCGCCGATGGAGCCGGCCCTGCGCCAGGCCAACGCGGGCCTTGATCCAATCTGTCGCCTCACCCAGGCCGCCCACCGGCGGGGCCTGCAGGTGATCCCCTGGTTTGAATACGGCCTGATGGAGCCCGCCGATGCCGAGGTGGTGCGCCAACACCCGGAGTGGGTGCTGCAAAAACTCGATGGCTCCAGCCTCACCACCATGCATGGCCGCAACGACCGCGTGTGGCTCAACCCGGCCCATCCGGGCGTGCGCCAACGCTTCATTGGCCTAATTAGCGAAATCGTGCAGCGCTGCGGCGTCGATGGAATCCAGCTCGATGACCACTTCGCCTGGCCCGTGGAACTGGGGTACGACGCGTTTACCCGGGAGCTCTATGCCAAGGACACGGGACGGCAGCCCCCGGACAATTACACCGATCGGGCCTGGATGACCTGGCGCCGCCACCGGCTCAGCGACCTACTGGGTGAATTGCGCGAAAGCCTCAAACAGGCCGGCAAGGGCCGGGTGTATGTGAGCCTCTCGCCGGGCCCCTTTCGCTTCGCCTACAACAACTGGCTCCAGGACTGGGAAATCTGGGCCCTAGGCGGCCAAATCGAGGAGCTGGTGGTGCAGAACTATGCCTATTCCCTGCCCGGGTTTATTAAAGATCTCGACCAGCCGGCCTTGCGTAAGGCCCGCACCTGGGGCATCCCGGTGGAGATCGGCGTCCTAGCCGGCTTCGGCGGCCGCACCACCTCCCTGCCGATGCTGCGCGACAAGGTGCAACAGGTGAACGAGCGGGGCATGGGCGTGATCTACTTCTACTGGGAAGGGCTTTGGGGGCAATATTCCGGACCGGAAGGCGCCCAGCTGCGCCGCGCAGGCTTCCGGCAAATCAATGGGCTAGGGGGATCGGTGATTGGGCCCGGGGAGTTGCCGGGCTTGCCGCGCTGAGGGCGAAGCCCGCTCAGACTTGGACCCCAACCCGCTGGCACCCCAACCGGTAGGGCACCCCAAGGGGTGCCCCAATCCCTCAACGCCCGTTCACAATCACCGGGCTCATGGAGCTCCCACCCGTACCGGGCAAGGCCGGCACCACGGAGGTTTGGCCATCCCACTTATCAAGGAAGAGCTTGTAAAGCACCTGGTTATCCAGGCTGGAATTGAGGGTTTGATAGCGCTTGGCCTCTTGCTCGGCAATCAGCACTTCGGTTTGGGCGCGCAGGAGTTGCTGCTCTGCAATTTGCTTCTGCTCGATGGCGGAGCGATACTCCTCGGCAATCTGCAAGCCGGTGAGATCTAATCCCTGCACATTGACATAGCCAAATTTTTGCAGCTCCTCGGCAACCTTATCTTGCACCTGCTCAGAAATCGAATTCCACTCGGTGGCGATCGTAATCAACTCATACTGGGAGAAGACCGATTTCAAGGCCTTCAGCAGGGAGGGTTGGATCACCCGCGGATAGATCTGCTGGTCGTCGGTGGCGATCGTTTCGTAGACCCGGCCCGCCTCCTCCGGCTTCATGGCGTACTTCACCGTGGCGGTGGCTTGAATCACCTGTAGATCCTTGGTGAGTGTGGAAAATTGCTCCGGCTTCACCTGGGTTCGCACGTCAAATAAAGAGGTTGCCTGCACCAAGGGCGTCTTAAAATTGGGTCCGGGGAGGCGCGGGGAACCGGTCACCTTGCCCAGGGTGGTCACCACGGCCACGGTGCCGGCGGGCACGATGAAAATCGCCTGGCTGATCAGGATCAAGCCCAGCACCAGGCCGATGCCCGCCAACTGCAACCAACTGGTTTGGCCACCAAAGGGACTGGAACCGGACGATTGCATGGGGAGCATGGGCTGTTGAGAAGCCAACCCTAGGCAGCCCTGCCAGCCGAAGGGGAGCAGCCGCAAGGGAGGCTGGCGGCTGTAACAAGGGATGGTGCACCTCTCCTGGCCTCAGCAAAACAACAACAAAGCGACGTCGATCAGAAGATCACGCCCTCGCTTCGGCCAAACCTTGAGCTTGTGCTGACGAGAGAGATCTCTGAGCTCCGCTTGGCTGAGGACAGCCAAATCATGCGCAGGGACAGTGCGCAGATCACGGCAATCCTGCAGTGTCTAAATCGGAATGTTACATCCATAAGCCGTAATCAATCTGCCCAGACACTTTTCCCAACCCCTTCATGGAGTTGCAACAGCTCTATCAATTTCCCACTCCGCGTAACCCCTACCCCAAACACTGCCCCACCACCTCGCGGGTGTTGGTGGACAGCTCGCTAGCGGCCAGCTGCTTGAGGGCTTCGGCCATGCGGGCGCGGCGCTCGCTGCCGTAGCTCTGCCAGCGGCTGAACACCTTGGCGAGGCGCGAGGCCGTGATCGGGTTGCGACCATCGAGCTCGGCGATTTGACCGGCCAGGAAGCGATAGCCCGAGCCATCGATGGCATGGAACACGGGCGCATTGCCGGCCAGGCCGCCCAGCACGGCCCGCAGGGAATTGGGGGCGGCCGGATCGAAACGGGGATGGGCCAGCAGGCGTTCGACCCGCTCCAGCCCATCGGCGAAGGGGGCTGAGGCTTCGAGGGCAAACCAGGCATCGAGGATCACCGGGCGCTCCTGCCAGCGCTGATAGAAGGCGTCGATGGCCTGCTGACGCTCGGGAGTGGGCTGGTTCTGGAGGGCCCGCAGACCCGCCCGGGCCAGGGTCATCGAAGGCCCCGCCACGGCCGCTGCCGCCTGCTGGCGGATGGCGCCATCGCCGGCGGCGACCCGCCAGCTCCAGGCCGTGGCCGTGAGTTGGCGATCGCCGTTGCCCGCCGGCCAGGCCAGGTCCCATTGGGGGCGGCAACGCTCCAGGCTGCGCTGCAGGGGACCGGCCAGGGCGGTTCCGAAGCGGGCCTGCAACGCCAGCAGGGCGCCATGGAGGGCCGGCGGATCGGGCTCCGCAACGGCATCCTCCAGTTCGGCCAGCCCGGGCAGGGCCAGCAGCATGGCCCGGTTGGCATCGCACAGGCTGCCATCGGCCAGGATCTGCTCGAAGGCAGCCACTAGGCCCTCCTCCAGCTCCTCGTTCACCGCCCCCGCCGCCCGCTCCAGCACCGCCTGGCGCAGCAGGCTCTGGCCGGCATCCCAGCGGGCAAAGGGGTCGCTATCGCAGGCGAGCAGGTGCAGCAGCTCGGCCAGGGGCCGCTCCAGGCTGAGCCGCACCGGCGCCGAGAAGCCCCGCAACACCGACAGGGCCGGCGGGTGGCTGTGGGGCTCCAGCCCCTCCAGCTGGAACGCCTGTTCGGCCTGGTCAATCACCAGCAGGCGCGAGGCCTGGCCCCAGGCCGGATCGAGCTGGCTGGCGGCGGCCTGGGGGGCGGTTTCGCCGGCGAGGTGGACCGGCAGGGGCTGGCCCGCCTGGCCCACCAGGCCCAGCACCAGGGGGATCACCAGCGGTTGCTTCTCGACCTGGCCCGGGGTGGGCGGGGTGTGCTGGCGCACCGTTAGGCGCAGGCTGCCGACCTTCCCATCCCAGTGGCGCTCGATTTCGAGCCGCGGGGTGCCGGCCTGGTGATACCAGCGGCGGAACTGGGCGAAGGCAAAACGGGCCCCACCCGATCCCGCGCCGCCGTCGCTTGCGCTGGCCGCAGCGGCGGCGGCATCCTCCATGGCCTGCAGGAAGTCGTCGCAGGTGGCCGCCGTGCCGTCATGGCGCTGCACATAGAGGGCCATGCCGGCCATGAACACTTCAGGCCCCAGCAGGGTCTGCAGGGCCCGGATCACTTCGGCGCCCTTTTCGTAGATGGTGGTGGTATAGAAATTATCAATCGCCTCATACTGATCCGGCTGGATCGGATGGGCCGTGGGGCCCGCATCTTCGCGGAACTGGCTATTGCGCAGCAGCGACACATCCTCGATGCGCTTGACGGCCGCCGAATGCAAATCGGCTGTAAAACAGGCGTCGCGGAACACCGTGAGTCCCTCTTTAAGCGAGAGCTGGAACCAGTCGCGGCAGGTGATGCGGTTGCCGGTCCAGTTATGGAAATACTCGTGGGCGATCACACTTTCGATCCGCTCCAGTTCGCCATCGGTGGCGGTGGCGGCATCGGCGAGCACCAACTTGGAATTAAAGATATTGAGACTCTTATTTTCCATCGCACCCATGTTGAAGTGGCGCACGGCAACGATGTTGAATTCATCGAGGTCGTATTCCAGCCCATACACCTGCTCATCCCAGGCCATGGAGCGTTTCAGCGACGCCATCGCATGGGCCGTATAAGCACTATCACCTGGCTCCACGTGGATGCGCAGGGCCACCTCGCGGCCACTGGCGGTGGTGAACTGGTCTCGCACCTCTTCCAATTTCCCGGCCACCAGGGCGAAGAGATAGGAGGGTTTGGGGAAGGGGTCGTCCCAGATGGCGTAGTGGCGGGCCGGATCCTCGAGGGGCCCGGCGCCGATGCCGTTGCCATTCGAGAGCAACACGGGGCAGCGCACCCGGTCGGCCTCAATCCGCACCCGGAAGCGGCTGAGCAGGTCGGGGCGATCGGGGTGATACGTGATGCGGCGGAAGCCCTCGGCCTCGCACTGGCTGGTCACCATGCCGCCGCTCACGTAGAGCCCCTCCAGGCTGCTGTTGGTTTCCGGGTGGATGCGCACCAGCGACTCCAGCCGGAAGGGCCGCTGTGGCGCCGCCAGCAGCACCAGGCCGCCCGGTTCGAGCCGGTAGGCTTGTGGGGCCAGCAGCTCCCCATCGAGGCGCAACTCGAGCAGCTCCAGGCCTTCGCCGCAGAGGTGCAGGGGTCCTGGAGCGGCCGCCGGGTTGGGCCGGCACTCCAGGCTGGCCGCCACCAGGCTGTGGTCCTCAAAAATCTGCACCGTCAGGTCGGTGCGATCCAGCACAAAGGGAGCCGGGCTGTAATCAGCGAGACGAACCAGGGACACGGCGCCAACCAGGGGTTCCCCCAGTGTGTCGCCCCAGCCCTTGGGCCGCCCCCGATTAAAGGGGGCGGGATGGTTCAGGGAATGGGCGTGGGAGGGGCTGGGTGCTTAGTCCCAGGGACTTGGCCCAAGGGATTTAGCAGCAGAGCCTGGACCCAGAGCCTGGCCCCAGAGCCAGTCAAAGGCGCCCCAACCTGCCTGAAGCCGGCTGAGGCACCATGCGCCCAGGCCTAGTTGGCGGCAGGAGCAGCCGCAGGCGCCTTGGCCCCACCGGCGGCACCCTTGGCCTTAATCAGGTCATTGACCTTCTTGGTGACATCAGCAGGCACCTCTTTGGGGCAAATCTGAACCGCGCCGAGCACGGCCGAATTGATCGAGCCCTTGCGCAGTTCATCGATCGTGAGGGGCTTGGTGCCCACCTGCTGGATCACACCACCGTGCTGGCCCTGGATCACCTGGGCGATCGTTTCGCCGGCGATGGCCACGGCCTTATCGAACTCAATGCCAGCGGTGCGGGCGATGCAAACGTTGATGGCACCAATACGGGTGTAGAGGCCCATGTCAGCCTCGGTGGCCGGAGCGGCCTGGGCCACGGCGGGCTGAATCAGGAGGGGCAGCAGCACCAGGGGGGCCGCCAACAGGGCCCGAAGTCGGCCGTTGAGGAAGGGCACGCAGAAAGGGAGAAGCAACCCCAATCCTGATGCACGAAGGCGGATCCTGTCAGTCCGGGGAGGGCAGAGGGGAACCCGCACCCTCCAGGCGGATTTCATGGTGGATTTCCACCAGATCTAGGGCACCCTCCCGCCAGGAATAGATCGAGCGGGCCCGGTGGCGGTCCTGGTCGATCAGGCGAATGTGCTCGAGCACGTCCCAGTGCAGATAGCGGGATTCGAACACCAGCTCGTGCTCGTCCACCTGGCGAATCTGGGAGCGGTGGGGCGGACCGCCATGGAAGCCAGCGCTGCGCTGCAGCTGGTGACCGTGCAACAGGGCATCGATGCTGCCCTCGCGGCTGTACTCGGGCTTGCGCTCAAAGAAGCCGTGTTCCGCCTCCGGCCACCAGCTGAAGCGGTATCGGGCCTCCTGGCTGTCCCCCTGGGCATAGGCCTGCACCAGCAGCACCATGTCGACGCGCAGCACCTCATCGTCTGGGAAGAAGTACTGACGACGGGAGCGCCAAAGGCCGAGATTGCGGTTGAACCAGCGGCGATGGGTGTTGTCCATTTGGATCCGGCTCCCCGGCGGACCTGGGCGGGGATTGGCTGGGGGAACCCGGCTGCCTGGATCGCGGGTCTGGGTCAAAACAGGGAAAGCAGTGGGGGGTCCGGACAACGCCTCGTCACAGTCGTCATAGCCAGAACGGCGACCGCTGCCAAAAACCCATAGGGTGGCTCCATACTTGCCCTCTGCACTCCGGTGCCAGCTGCAGGGGAACCACACCCCCCATCCTTTCTCAGATCGAGTGGGCCCGACCGCCGGGCCGGCGGCGATCGGCGGGCCTCCCTGAGGCCCGAGGAGGGTCCGCGCGCCCTTGGCCAGCGGGACCAGGCCCAACGGGATGCCCCGCCAAGCCCGCGGCGAGAGTTGCAGCTGCTGTTGGTGGCGGCCCCCCGCCACCGGGCCACACCAGACATCCGGGGGCTGGTGGCTTTTCTCGAAAGCGAAGATTTCGGCTTTGACGTGAGCCTGGAGGTGGCCGATCCCGCCCAGCGGCCGGAACTGCTGGAACTGCATCGCCTCGTGGCCACCCCCGCCCTGGTCAAACTCTCGCCGGGGCCCAAGCAGGTGTTTGCCGGCAACACCGTGACCCAGCAGCTGCGCAGCTGGCTGCCCCGCTGGCAACAAATGGAAGTGGTGAGCGCCCTGGGCATGAGCCTGCGGCCGCCGGAAAGCGATGGCAGCCGCACCCAGCGGGAATTGCAGCTGGAAGACCAGCTGCTGGTGCTGCGCCAGGAAAACGAAACCCTGATCGAGCGGCTGCGGGTGCAGGAACGGCTGCTGCGCATGGTGGCCCATGAACTGCGCACACCCCTCACCGCCGCCAAACTCGCCCTGCAGAGCTTCAACCTCGGCCAGATCGACCAGAGCAAGGCCCGGGACGTGCTCGGCCGGCGCCTGGAGGACATCGAGCAACTCTCCAAGGACCTGCTTGAAGTGGGCACAACCCGCTGGGAGGCCCTGTTCAACCCCCAGCGCCTCAACCTGGGCGCCGTGGCCGCCGAGGCGATCCTGGAACTGGAAAAACTCTGGATCGGCCGGAGCCTGGAGCTGGTCACCGACATCCCCACCGACCTGCCGGACGTTTACGCCGACCAACGGCGCATGCGCCAGGTGCTGCTCAACCTGCTCGAGAACGCCCTCAAATTCACCCCCGATGGGGGCAGGGTGAGTCTCACGATTCTGCATCGCACCAGCCAGTGGCTGCAGGTGAGCGTCTGCGATTCGGGCCCGGGCATCCCCCGGGAGGAGCAGGATCGGATCTTCCAAGAGCGGGTGCGCCTGCCCCAAACCTCGAAAACCACCTCGGGCTTCGGCGTGGGCCTCTCGGTTTGCCGCCGCATCTGCGATGTCCATGGCGGCCGCATCTGGGTGGTGTCGGAGCCAGACGAGGGGGCCTGCTTTCACTTCACCGTTCCGGTCTGGGATGGCCAGAGCGTTTCTTGACGAAGGGCGGGTTCGCCCCGTAGTTTCAATAGATCGACCCCAGGGCAAGCCTTTGGCAAGCCGTGGAGTTGTGGCCTCGCCCCCATCGTCTAGAGGCCTAGGACACCTCCCTTTCACGGAGGCGACAGGGGTTCGAATCCCCTTGGGGGTATGACAAATCCTTTGGTCTTTTGACCAAGGATTGTGCATTTTCCAAAAGGATTTAATCGCTTGATCGGTTGGCTTGATCCGTTGGCCGGATCAGCTTGCTTGGTCAGGCTTGGTCTTGGACCTGCTGAATTGGCCTTGGCACTTCAGGCTGGGCCGGAGACCTAGGCCAGGGCGGCGCGGCGCTGGGCTTCCCGTTGGACGGCGCGCAGGTTGGCGGCCAGGTCGTCCCGCAGGCGCTGCTCGATCAGACCGATCGGCATGCCAATGCAGCCCTGCACCGTGAGCTCATAGAGCAGGGAGGTGGCCCCGGTTCGGTCGACCTGGAGCTGCCAGGCCCCTTCAAAGCGCCGGAAATCGCCCTTGCGCATCACAAAGGTGAGCCGCCTGTCCTCCAGGTGCTCGGTGAGCTCCAGCTCCACCTTGGCGCGGAAGCGCAGGCCGATGAACTGCTGGGCGCCCTCCTGCTCCAAGCCCACCACCGAGCCCTGGCGCCAGAGCTGGCGCGAGTACAGCAGGTTGGGGATAAACTGACTTAGGTTGTTATAATCTGTAAGAACTCCCCAGATCCAGTCGGGCGCCAAATTTAGTCGCAGTTGCACCGCCAGACGCCGACATCCCTGGGGCAGCCGCTCCATCTCCTGCTGAATCGCATCAAGACCCAGAAGCCCTGCAGGAGCTGGTTCTACAAGCTGGGCTGAAAGCTGCGCCAAGAACAGTCGGGTGCCGTACGCGGCAAACGTCTGTGACAAACCTAACCTCTAAAACCCAGAAGACGTGATCTAGGTGGGCAGTCAAAGGGCCGGGTCCGGGCCCCCAGACAGCCCAACTGGACCGGCTGCCAGCACTTCCTGACAAGAGCCAGCCATGGATCCCGGCCGAAGGCTTTTCCAGGCCATGGGTCACCTGGGCTGATCCTGGCCCGGGAGTTCAGTTGGGCCGGCAACCCCGAAGCCAGGGTCAAGGACGACCCGAGGTCCAGGCCCGCCAGGGCAGGGATTGGCAGTGCCTATGATCGCGCGACTCTCTCCCACCACCCAGGCTTCATGCGCGTCTCGACCGCTCCAGCCCGCCAGTCCGACTCCCGCATGTTCAGCGTGGTGGTTCAGGGCTACGGAGCTGGTAGCCAACGCCGCTCTGAGCGTCAGATCAAGGTGGCCTTCTCCGGCCTTCAAGCCCTGATCCGTTCGATCGCCCTCACCGGCGGCCGCATCCTGGAAGTGATCCCCGCCGAAGCCGATACCGAAATCCCTGCCCCCGCGGCCGCCGTCGCCCCCCCATCCCCAGCTCCGACCCCCGTGACCCCACCCGCCAGCCACGCCTCCGTTCCAGTCAACATCTACAAACCCAAGGAGCCCTACCTCGGCACGGTGCTGGGCAACTACAGCCTCCTGAGCGAGGGGGCCATCGGCCGGGTCAACCACATCACCTTTGACCTCTCCGAGGGCAATCTCCATTACGTCGAAGGCCAGAGCATCGGCATCATTCCCGATGGCGAAGATGCCAACGGCAAGCCCCACAAACTGCGCCTCTATTCGATCGCCAGCACCCGCCACGGCGACAACCTAGAGGACAAGACCGTGTCCCTCTGCGTGCGTCAGCTGCAGTACGAGAAAGACGGAGAAACCATCAATGGCGTTTGCTCCACCTTCCTGTGCGATATCGAGCCTGGCGCCAAGGTGAAAATCACCGGCCCGGTGGGCAAGGAAATGCTGTTGCCGGCCGATGAAGAGGCCAACGTGATCATGCTGGCCACCGGCACCGGCATCGCGCCGATGCGCACCTACCTGCGCCGCATGTTCGAGCCGGGCGAACGGGCCACAAACCCCGACTACGCCTTCCGTGGCAAGGCCTGGCTGTTCATGGGAGTGCCCAAAACGGCCAACCTGCTCTACGAAGACGACTTCCAGCGCTACCTCAGCGAGTACCCCGACAACTTCCGCTACACCACGGCGATCAGCCGTGAGCAGGAAAACACCAAGGGTGGCCGCATGTACATCCAGGACCGGGTGCTTGAGCATGCCGATGAGATCTTCGCCCTGATTGAAGATCCCAAAACCCACGTGTACATGTGTGGCCTCAAAGGCATGGAGCCCGGCATCGACGAGGCCATGGCCGCCGCAGCCGCGGCCAAGGGGCTCGATTGGTCCACCCTGCGTCCCCAGCTCAAGAAAGCCGACCGCTGGCACGTTGAGACCTATTGAGGTCTGGATTCCCAGGATTCCAGGGGCTGGGCCAGGCAAACGCCTAGCCCCATCCCCCAAGCCATCGGCCCCAAGGGGGCCCAGGCCCGCCCACCGGCGGGCTTTTTTGTTGGCGGGCGACTCCCGAAGCCGATCCGAGAACCCTCACAGACGGACCAGAGCGGGCCTTCGGGGCAGCCAGAGCCGGCTCTGGCCGTTAAACCAGGGAGGACAGCCCCCCTTCCATGAACGCCATCCTCACCAATCCCCTGCGGGTGGGGCTTCGCCAGGAGCGGGTGATCTCGCCCCAGTGCATCGTCATCTTTGGCGCCAGCGGCGACCTCACCCACCGCAAGCTGATCCCGGCCCTGTTTGAGCTGTTCCGCCAGCGGCGCCTGCCCAGCGAGTTCGCCGTGCTCGGTTGCGCCCGCCGGCCTTGGAGCGATGAGGAGTTCCGCAGCCGCATGACCGAGGCCCTGGGCGAGGAGGTGCGCAACCACCAGGCCGCCTGGGATCAATTCGCCAGCTGCCTCTTCTATGAGCCCGTGGATCTGGAGCAACCCGAGCACGTGGTGCGCCTGGGCCAGCGGCTCGAGGCGATCGACCGGCTCAAGGCGACCCGGGGCAACCGCACCTTCTATCTGTCGGTGTCACCGGCCTTCTACGGCAGCGGCTGCCGCTCCCTGGCCGCGGCCGGCCTACTGGCGGACCCCAGCCGCAGCCGGGTGGTGATCGAAAAGCCCTTCGGCCGCGACTACGGCAGCGCCCAGCAGCTCAACAAGGTGGTGGGGGCCTGCGCCCAGGAAAGCCAGATCTTCCGCATCGACCATTACCTGGGCAAGGAAACGGTCCAGAACATCCTGGTGTTGCGCTTTGCCAATGCCATCTTCGAGCCGATCTGGAACCGCAACTACATCGCCAACGTGCAGATCACGGCGGCCGAAACCGTGGGCGTGGAGGAGCGGGCCGGCTACTACGAAACCTCCGGCGCCCTGCGGGACATGGTGCAGAACCACCTGACCCAGATGCTGGCCCTCACCACCATGGAGGCCCCGGGCCGCTTCGATCCCGAGGCGATCCGCAACGAGAAGGCCAAGGTGCTGCAAGCCGCCCGCCTGGCCGATGACCAGGAGCCCTGGAATTGCTGCGTGCGCGGCCAGTACAGCAGCGGCGGCAGCCAGGCCAGGCCCGTGAGCGGCTACCGCCAGGAACCGGGGGTGAACACCAACAGCACCACCGAGACCTACGTGGCGATGAAGCTGTTTATCAATAATTGGCGCTGGCAGGGGGTGCCCTTCTACCTGCGCACCGGCAAGCGCCTACCCAAGCGCATGAGCGAGGTGGTGCTCACCTTCCGGGAGGCGCCCGTGCATCTCTTCGATGCGGCCGGCGGCAGCCCCACCGCCAACCAGCTGATCCTGCGCATCCAGCCCGATGAAGGCGCCGGCTTCCTGTTTGAGGTGAAGGCGCCGGGCTCCGGCATGCGCAGCCGTCCGGTGGACATGCACTTCTCCTACGACGAATCCTTCGGCGAACCCAGCGATGAGGGCTACGTGCGCCTGCTGGCGGACGCCATGCTCGGCGATCCCACCCTGTTTACCCGCAGCGATGAGGTGGAAGCGGCCTGGCGCCTCTACACACCCCTACTGGAACTGATTG
Source organism: Pseudanabaena sp. UWO311 (assembly GCA_943370385.1). GTDB lineage: Bacteria > Cyanobacteriota > Cyanobacteriia > PCC-6307 > Cyanobiaceae > BAIKAL-G1. Next base: position 95,636 of record CALRQT020000011.1, on the reverse strand, counting down.
AAGACAGCCCCTGGCAGCTTCCGATCCATCCCTACGAATCGGGCACCTGGGGCCCCGGCGCCTCCGACAGCCTGCTGGCCAATGACGGCCTGATGTGGCGCCGCCCCTGAGCGGGCTGCCCTGATCCGGCCCGGGCCCAAGCCCGATCCAGGTCAGCACCACCGCCCGCTCCAGAGCCCGATCCCAACTCCGTTCCACCTCCGACTCCGTTCCCCCCTCGCCCTGCCATGGCCCCCCAGCTCACCCTTCAGGCTCCCCTGGGACTGCCCCCCACCGAGGTCTCCCCCTACCTGACCCAGCTCTGGAGCCAGGGCCTGCAGGGCGCCACCGGCGCGGCCACCTTCACCCTGGTGGTGTGGGAGCCGGCCTGGCTAGAGCAACACCTGATCCGCACCGGCCGGGGCGATGGCCCGATCACCGGCCTGGTGAGTGAGGAGCGACTGGAGGCCGCCCGGCTGGCGGTGAGCGACTGCGGCCTGCCCTTTTCCACGGCGCCGATGGCACCCGACCTGGCCTGGGCCCTGGGCCAGCTGGGCGGCGATCAGCAGGCCCAAGACCTGCGCGGCCAATTCGTCAGTGGCGCCCTCAGCGCCCTGATGCCGCGGCGCCTGATCACCCTGGCCGCCACCTTGGCCGATGACCATCCGCTTGAAACCATGGTGGCGGCCTACTGCCCCCTACCAGAGGAGGGCGGCACGGGCGGGGCCTGTGGCGATGTGGTGGTGCTGCGGGGCGGCATGGGGGCCCTGCGCCAGGGCCTGGGCCTGATCTCCCCCCTGGTGGGCGATGAGATGCCCTGCTGGGTGTGGTGGAACGGTTCCCTCGATGAGGCCCCGGAGATGCTGGACGCCCTGGCCCCGATCCCCCGGCGCCTGATGGTGGACAGCTCCCTGGGCACCCCCAGGCGCTGCCTCGACCTGTTGGTGGAGCGCATCAGCGCCGGCCAGGCCGTGAACGACCTCAACTGGCTGCGGCTGCGCAGCTGGCGCGAATCCCTGGCGATGGTGTTTGACCCCCCCAGCCGCCGCGATGCCCTCAACCACGTGGTACAGCTCGACATCGATGTGGAGGGCAACCACCCGGTGAAGGGCCTGCTGTTGGCCGCCTGGATTGCTGACCGGCTCGGCTGGCACCTCGAAAACAGCTTCCTGATCCCCACGGGCGAATCCAGCGGCGATGGTTTTGGGGCCGAATTCCAGCGCACCGATGGCGAAAGCGTGCGCTTCCGGCTGATGCCGGTGCCGGTGGGTGTGCCCAAGGCCCACCCCGGCGCCCTGGTGGGCCTGCGCCTGATCTGCTCCCCCGGGGAGCAGCCCCCCCTGTGTGTGATCCTCTGCTCCGAATCGGGCGGCTGCATGCGACTCGAATCGGGCGGCATGGCGAGCATGGAACTGGTGGAAGAGGTGGTGCCCCTGCCGAACGAAAGCGAAGAGATGGAAGTGGCCCGTCTCCTGGGGGGCGGCCATGACACCACCAACCCCCTGATGGCCGCCGCCGTGCCCCTGGCTGCCAAGCTGCTGGCCAACTGACACGCAAGCCCGCGCCTGCGGGCGCCTGATCCCATGGCTTGCCGGACCCGATGGCCTGCCTGATCGCTGCCCCCTGCAGCGGCAGTGGCAAAACCCTGGTCAGCCTGGCCCTCAGTGCCCTAGTGCGCCGGCGGGGCCAGACCATCCAGACCTTCAAGGTGGGGCCCGATTACCTCGACCCCCAACTGCTGGCCCGGGTCAGTGGCCGGCCCTGCCGCAACCTCGATCCCCTGCTCTGCGGCGAGGCCTGGGTGCGGCGCAGCTTTTTGGGATTCGGCAGCCAGGCCGACCGCTGCCTGGTGGAGGGGGTGATGGGCCTGTTCGATGGCCGCGGCTCCAGCAGCGAGGGCAGTTCGGCGGCGGTGGCCCAACAGCTGGACTTGCCGATCGTGTTGGTGGTGGAGGCCAGCCGCCAGGCGGGCTCCCTGGCCGCCCTGGTGCGCGGCTTCCGCGACCATGACCCGGGCCTGACCATCGCCGGGGTGGTGCTCAATGGCGTCGGCAGCGAACGGCACCGGGCACTGTTGGGCGAAGCCCTAGCGGCGATTGCCATGCCCCTGCTGGGGGTCCTGCCTCGCCACGACAGCCTGGCGTTGCCCTCCCGCCACCTGGGGCTAGTGCCCCCCGGGGAGCTGGCCGACCTGGAGCAACGTCAGGGCGAATGGGCCGACCTGGGCGAAAGGCACCTGGACCTGGAGCAGCTTTGGCCCCTGCTGGAGCCGCCCCAGGCCCCCGGCGATGGCCTGGCCCCGATCCCCTGGCTGCGCCAGCAGGGGGAGGCCCCCAGCGACTGCCGAAGCGACTCCCCAGACGGGCCGGCACCGGCGGACGAACCCCTGGCGATCGCGATCGCCAGCGACCAGGCCTTCCACTTCCGCTACCCCGAGGCGGCCGAACTGCTGGAGGCCGAGGGGCTAGCGGTGCGGTCCTGGTCACCGCTGGCCGATGAGCCCCTGCCGGCGGGCTGCCGGGCCCTGGTGCTGCCGGGCGGCTACCCCGAACTGCATGGGGCCCAACTGGCCCACAGCCAGCGCAGCCTCGGGGAGCTGCGCCGGGCCGCCGCCGGGGGGCTGCCGATCTACGCGGAATGCGGTGGCTTGCTGTTGCTCGGCCAGGAGCTGGTCGATCCGGCCGGCCAGGCCCACCCGATGGCAGGGCTGTTGCCCTTCCGGGCCCGGCGAGGCAGCCTCAGCCTCGGCTACCGCCAGGCGATCGCCCAAGGGGACGGGCTTGTGGTGCGCCGGGGTGAAACCTGGCAGGGCCATGAATTCCATCGCTGGCAACTGGAGCCCCTGGACGGCGGCGCCACGGCGGGCTGGCCCCAGGCCCTGCCACCCCCCCAGGGCACGGAGCCCCTGTCACAACCTGCAACAGCCTTGTGCAGCACCCAGCCCCTATGGCAGCTTGAAGGCTGGGGTCATCCCGCGAGGATCGAAGGATGGAGCACAGCGACTCTGCACGCCAGCTGGCTTCACCTTCATTGGGCTGGATGTTCGATGATCCCTCGCCGGCTGCGCAACGCAGCCGCGCAAACCTCCGCCGGGACTGGCACCACGTGGAGCGGGGCGAACCCCGCGCCCCGACCTTCCTCGAGCGCTGGAGCCTGACGGTGCGGGGCCAGGTGCAGGGGGTGGGCTACCGGGCCGCCTGCAACCGCCGGGCCCGGGAATTGGGCCTGAGCGGCTGGGTGCGCAACTGCCCCGACGGCTCGGTGGCCATCGAGGCGGAAGGGCCGATCAACCAGCTCAACGAACTGCGCCTCTGGTGCGAGAGGGGTCCCAGTGGGGCCCAGGTGCTGGGGGTGACCTCCAGCCTGCTCTCCCCCTGCCGGGATGATTGGTTCGAAGTGCGCCACTGAGCCATCCCGAGCCCCCCTGGTCAGGGCGGGGCCACCCCCCCCAGCCATCCCCCCTTTGGACTCCCCTGAACTCTGGTTGCTGCGCCATGGGGCGACCGAATGGTCCCGCAATGGCCGCCATACCGGCAGCACCGACATTCCCCTCTTGCCGGAGGGGGAAGAGCAGGCCCGCCGCCTAGCCCCGGCCCTAGCCGGCCGCCCCTTTGCCGCCGTACTGACCAGCCCCTTGCAGCGGGCGCGCCGCACCTGCGACCTGGCCGGGCTCGGGGCCCAGGCCAGCCCCTGCGCCAACCTGCGGGAATGGGACTACGGCGCCTACGAAGGCCTGACCACCGCCGAAATCCGCCAAACGGTGCCGGCCTGGACGGTCTGGAGCCACGGCTGCCCCGAGGGGGACACGGCCGAAACCGTGCAAGCCCGTTGCGACGCGGTGATTGGCCAGGCCCTGGCAGCGGCCGGCGACCAGGGGGCCGTGGCCCTGTTTGCCCACGGCCACATCCTGCGGGCCCTGGCGGCCACCTGGCTGGGCCTGGGCGCCAGCGGCGGGCGCCTGCTGGCCCTAGGCACCGCCACGATCAGCGTGCTCGGCCAGGAGCGGCAGACCCGGGTGATCCAGCACTGGAACAGCCCCGCCAGCGGCTGGCGGGCCGGCGGTTAGCGAGCCAGCAGTGGGGCCGAACCACCCGGCTGCCTAGAACCCTTACCAACTCCTGAGCGCCCCAAGACCTGACCATGACCTCCGTTGCAACCCTGGGGGCCGAGCTGGTCGCCTACGCCGCCGCCGTCAGCCTTAGCCCGATCCACATCGGCCTGTTGCTGTTGATGCTGCTGGGCCCCAACCCGATCCAGCGGGGCAGTTGGTTCGTGCTCAGTTGGATGGTCACCATTGGCGGGGTGGTGGTGGTGTTGCTCACCGTGGGCCACAGCCTGCTGCTGACCATGGACCAGGGCAGCGCCCACCGCACCGGGCTTGACCTGCTCGCCGCCGGGGCCCTCCTGGCCCTGGGGATCAAGGAACTGCTGGAACGGCGTGAGGAGGGGGACGAACCACCCGCCTGGACGCGCCAGTTGAATCGCTTCAGCGCCTTCCCCCTGCCCCTGCTGATCGCCGCAGGGGTCGGCATCGAACTGGCCAGCCCCGATGACCTGTTCCTGTTCGCCAAAAGTGCGGGCGCAATCCTGGCAGCAGGGCTCAGCACCAAGGCGGAACTGGCCCTGGCAGGGGGCTTCACCCTGGTGGCCAGCCTGGCCCTGCTGCTGCCCCTGCTGGCCGTGACGATCCGCCGTGATCGGGTGATTCCCCTGCTCGAAGGCGGCAAGCAACTGCTCTTTGCCCGGGGCGATCTGCTGGTGGGCCTGCTCAGCCTGGCCCTGGCTGGTTACCTGGGCTGGGAAGGGATTGCGGGCCTGCGGGCCGCCTAAAGCGCAGTCTCCCGGCACCCATCAAAAGCCTGGCAAGCCAGGCTGCGCCCGCCGGCTAGCCCCGACTGGTGGTCCAATCTTGAAACCAACCCCGCTGGGACAACCAAGCGATCATGGCCGCGGAAATGATGGCCATAAACAGGAGGCATAGGGGATAGCCGTAGGACCACTTCAACTCCGGCATATCAACAAAATTCATGCCATAAATGCCAGCCAAAAAGGTGAGGGGTGCAAACACCACCGAAATAATCGTCAGGGTCTTCATCACCTGGTTCATGCGGTTGCCAACGCTCGCCATGTAGGCCTGGGTGACGGCATCACACTGCTGACGCAGCCATTCACTCACTTCGAAAAGCTGGTTGAGATGCTGCTCAATATCCTGATAACGCTCCGCCGACTCAGGTGATAAATCCGCCTGATTTTGGCGTATAAACAAGCGGATCTGGCTTAGCAAAGGCCAAAGCTGACGGCGCACATGGCGGAGGCTGGAATGGATCTGGAAGGCCTTGGTTAACAGCTTGGGCTTGGGCGAACGCAGCACCGATTCTTCCAAATCATCCAGGCGGTCCGACATCACCTCAAGCAGGGGAAAATACTGATGGAGAATCTCTTCAAAAAAGGCATGGAGCAAATCATCCAAATCATCAGCATTGGCAGCCGGCATCTTGTTTTGCAGCCACACAGCGAGCTTGTCACAGGTTTCCTGCCGCTCAAACTCGTCCACCGAAAGCAACAGGTTTGCGCGCAAATAAAAGCTGGCCTGCTCGCTGATCAAATGGGAGGGATCCCGGCTGCACCCCAGTCGGTGCACGCACACGATCAAGCCATCCAAATACTCCTGAAGCTGGGGAGCCTGGGGGGTCTCCAGCAGGGCGGGATGGACCACATCCGGCACTTCCAAAATAGTCAATAGCCGCTTCAATTCACCCAGATCAGATAGCCCCGTCATGCGAACCCATAGGGGATTACCCTTGGCCTGGATTACGGCCATACCACTGGCCTTCACCTGGTCGTGAACAATCACGCCCTCGGGGCTAATCTCCACAACCGAACAACGGGTTGGCGCCAGGCCGCCGTGGACATAGAGGGCAGCGGGTAAATTCCCAGGACGGCTTTCCAGTCGACGCGAACTAAAGGTGCCTGGAAAGGCATGGAGCTCCTTTTTCGTGATCACTGGCTTGGGGGAGAACGCTGGCATTGGCACCAGCAGGGGATGCTTTGCCTAGCCGCCTTGGCGGTGTAGCCCATGCTGGCAATGGTGGGGCCCCTTTGCAATGGGGCCCATCCCGAAAACATCCCTTCAACATCAAACCCCCGGGCCCAGACTGGCAACCACGGCAGCCCTATTGAGGACAATCTTGATCGTTAACCCATGGCAACCCATCGCCCCGATTGCGCTCGCCTCCCCTGGGCTGGGCTGGCCCTAGATCACAGCTAATCCATCGATGGCCCAGGGGCCAATCCCTTAGTCGCATAGCAGGGCGCGGACGCTCCAGTTCATGGCAAACGACTCCCTTAATCCGGCCACAAACGCCCCGTGATCCTCCAGGCCTTGCCAGTCGGTGATCGCGGCGGCCAGGTCCTTGCAGGTGCCCAGGTGGCTGACGGCCTGGCGATGGCGTTTGGCGCCCCCCAGCCAGAGGGCTTCCACCAGGAGCTGCCGGTAGAGCTTGGTGGCCGCCAGGGGGTAAGGGCCACTGAGGCGCTCGGCGGCGGCGGCCAAGGGGGCCTGGTCCTGCCCATCCCAGCTGTCCTGGTCCCAGTGGTAGAGCACGTAGGTGGCCGCCCGCGGCAGGGCCGGCCAGGCCACCAGGAAAGCGAGGGCCTCGCTTGGGTTGGGGTGGTGCTCCACCAGGGCAAAGGCCCGCTCCTCGGCTTCCCCGTCCTCAAAAGCGGGCAAGCCCTGCAAATAGGCCCGCAGATAGGGAATCGAGAGGGTGCGCCCAAAGGCTTGCCAGCGCAGCGCCTGGGCCTCATCACTGCGTCTGAGGGCATCAAGAGCGGCAATGCGGCTCTCGGTCCAATGGGGCGAAGACCAAGACTTGGCGGCCTGGGCCGCCTGATCCAGGATCGCCAGGGCCTCCTCCGCCCGGCCCGCGGCGAGGAAACGGTCGGCCACGGCGGCGGCCCCATCGGGCCATTGCAGCTGCTGGGCCGGCACCCGGGCCAGGTAGGCATCGAGGTCGCCGCGGGCCTCGGCGATCTGCAGCATCACCCGCTGGCCATCGGCCAAGCCCTGCTGGAGGATCAACGCTTCCAGCCGGGCTAAACCCGGTTCCCCCATGGCCGCGGCCACGGCGGGCAGGAGCCCATCGAACTGGCCGTAGTCGTTGGTCCCCAACAGCTCAAACAGCTGGTCGGCGATGGCGAGTGGGTCAGCCCCGGCGGCGCTCGCCAGGGGCCCCAGGTCGGCCAGGGCGGCGCGGAACGGATCGGCCAGGGTGCCGCTGCCATCGGAGCTGCGGGCCAGCACCCCATCGGCCAGGTCGAGGAAGCGCCAGAGCAGGTCGAGGGCGATCGCCGCATCCGCCGCCGCAATCGGCCCGGTGATGGCCCGGTGTTGGGCCTGGAGGTCGCTGGCCAGGGTTTTGCGCTTGCGCCAGTCGATATAGGTGCCCGAGCGGCCGATGCTGGCCAGCCGTTTGCGCACCTCCTGGGCGGCCTCCTCCACACTGCTGCCGGCGGCCAGGGCCAGGCGCAGCTGGCGCTTGGCCGCCCCATTGCCGTTGCTGAGCTCCAGCAGCAACTCCGCCAAGCGGGCGGCCCCTAGGGCCTCCAGGTTCTTGGCGTTGAGGGTGAGTTTGCTGGCCATGGGGTGGTGCTTAAAACCGGCCCCCTTAAGAAGGGGAGCGTCGCCCTGCAGCACCGGGCTGCGGCTTTCCACCCTATCGGCTGAAGCTTTGCCAACACGTTCTCACCATCTTTGCCCTTCTAACATTGCCGCACTTGATTCCCTAGATGTACCGATTTGGATGACGTCAGTGGGGCGTAATTCAACAATTCAAACAATGACATCTCTAGCGCTCATATGCCACCGCGCCTTGACCTGCACATAACCACGGGGCCCCTCCTGCCCCCCTAAGGAGACCCCAGAACATCGCCAATCAGGCAATACTTTTCAGACCCAGATCGACCCAGATAGTTTTCAAAGACCACAAAAACACTCTCCGTTCCACTCCTACAGGGATCACGGACAAACATCACTGGACAAAATCCCGGACTCTGAGATTCATACTATCGTCTCCATTGTCTGCCCAATACTTGATACTGGAAGGACAGTCCCTGCGGATCATCTGACGCACCCAGCTCCATGGATCTCGAATTGGCCTGCTTGCCAGGGCATCCCTATCACTGTCCAACACAGTGCAGGCAATCGCCCCCAAAGGCAAAAAACAAGCAAGCCCTACCAACCCCGCCAACAAAGCCTTGACGGGCTTAGGCGCCAGAATTGCCATCCCTATACTAAGTGGCAGCCTCTAAACTCTAGAGATACAGACCAACTCCTGCACCAGAAACCATCGTGATTCCTCCACAGGAGGGCTCGGGAGGGCTCGGCAATAGTGGGCGAGCCGCTTGGTCCAACAGGTTAATGACTGACGTAATTTTATCCTAAAGGCCAACACCTTCCAACAGGGGTGCTGCGACAAGCATCGCTTAAGCGCCTGCCAGCGCTTGCGTTCACCCTACTCGGCACAGGCTTCGACGGGTTCATTGGCCAGCCGTTATCACACCTACCTAGCAGCCTCTTTTCACCGGGCTCAACGATGGGAGCGGATCATTCTTAATGTCTTCCACAAGCCCTGGGTGCGAGACCGCAAGACATCCCCAGAACAGAAAGAATTGGACGACCCGAATCCAATCCTCCTCGCATCAGTGAAACTCGCATGTCTGATAAAGCTGCTCTAACCTATCCAGCAATTGATTATTCACGCCAACGCCCGAGCTCCCAGACATATCCTGAATTGCGATAAGATAGGCATATCGTCCTTTAACAAAAAGGATTGAGGGCCGCATCGCATCAAGGCGTCCGGTAGTATCCTCCGAAATCGTGGACCCTTTCGGCAACCAAACAACCGCAAAAAGAGCTATGTCACGCTGACCCGTTTTTGCATCAACAAGTTCAACGTCACCCCGATAAAATATTTTCAAAACACTGGAAAATGGTCTGTACATCCGACCAAGAACAATGGAGTCAAAGAACCAGTTCTCAATGGATTTGATTCCTGACGCTGTCCCTGCATGAACCGCCAAAGGCTTGGGAATCTCCCAATAGTCAATACGCACAAGCGCGCCCAGGTCATCCGAAAAACTCACGGTACCGCTTTGGGTGTAATAATCATCTTCAATGACGGCGCCAGGATGGATCAGCGGTGGCACTGCGCATGAGAAATTTGAATAGCGAGAATAATACCGACCCTCTTTAATTCTACCGCTTATCCTGACATCATCCTTACTGCCGCCGCCGCCAAGTGCATCTGGTAACGGAGCATACAAGTAGCTGCACCCAGGCAATGCCAACGAAAGGAATCCGCATGCAAGGACAATGAAAATACGTTGAAGCCTTCTTGATTTACGCCGGCGGTTATTGCAAACCATCAGAACTTGCTGAAAGGTCTTCTCTCGACAATGGTGTTGTCTCATTCGCTGGGGGCTTTTGTTGTTTTCAGGAAAGATTTGGCCAATCCAGTGATGGTGGCCGGACTGGCCATCGACCTCAGGGACCGCCATTGGGGCCGCCACGGCATAGGTCCATATTTCAACATTCCCCAGCTCTTTAACCCAACCATTTTAGACCAACAACATAACTCCCGCAGCAGAGTTTGACCGACTCGCCAACCGCAGGCCTAGGAGATGTCAAGCTAAGCCTGGGCCAGACAGTTCTGTTGATGGCTGGGGCTAACTCCGATTAAAGGCTGACACCTTCCAACAGGGGCTTAGCGGCCAAGAGCACCAGGCTGCGGCTCTCCACCACGGTGGCCGGCTCGGACCAGGGCTGGGGCTGGCTGGGTAAATCGTCGCCGGCAGGCAGGGCCGTGTTGATCACCGCCAGCCAGCCGGGGGTGCGGTTGGGCAGCTCAAAGTGCATGGCCTGGTGATAGGCGTTCAGGCCACACCAGAGCAGGGGGCCGCTGCGGTCATCGCTGAGGCTCCAGGCCAGGCTGTGGGACCAGCTGGCCCAGTCGGGACGGTCGAGCTGGACCCCATGCCATTCCAGCCGCAGCTGGCCCGGTTCCAGGCGCCAGAGGGGACTGGCGATGCTGTGGGGCAGGGGGGGATTGATCAGGGCAGCCAGGTGTTGGCGCAGCCGCAGCAGCCGCTGCAGAAACAGACGCAGGGCCAAATCGCCGCCATCCGGTTGCCAGTGCATCCAGCCGATCGGGCTGTTTTGGCACCAGGCGTTGTTATTGCCCCCCTGGCTGCGGCGCACCTCATCGCCCATCAGCAACATCGGCACCCCGGGGGCCAGGAGCAGGGTGGCGAGCAGGTTGCGCAGCTGGCGGTCGCGCAGGGCATTGATCGTGGCATCGCTGCAGGGACCTTCCACCCCATGGTTCCAACTGTTGTTGTGGTTATCGCCATCGCGGTTGTCCTCGCCGTTGGCCAGGTTGTGCTTGCGGTTGAAGCTGACCAGGTCGGCCAGGGTGAAACCGTCGTGGGCGGTGAGAAAGTTGATCGTGCGACCCACCGGCGCCGGCTGGTTGCCAAACAGGTCGGGGCTCCCCGCCAGCCGCTGGGCCAGGGGCCAGGTGCTGCGCTCATCGCCCTTCCAGAAACGGCGCAGGTCGTCGCGGAAGCGGCCGTTCCAGCTGGCCACCCGCCGGGCCGGGAAGTCGTCGAGGCGGTAGAGCCCGCCGCAATCCCAGGGTTCACTCACCAGCTTGAGATCGCTGAGCTCGGGGTCGGCCTCGATCTCCTCGAATAGGGGCGGCTCGTCTAGCGGCTCCAGTTCCTCGCCGCGGCTGAGGGCGATGCCGAGGTCGAAGCGGAAGCCATCCACCCCCAGTTCCAGGGCCCAGCAGCGCATCGATTCGAGGATGAGGCGCCGCACCAGGGGCCGGTTGGCGGCAATCGAATTGCCGCAGCCACTGACATCGAGGTAGTCGCCGCGGGCGTTTTGGTGGTAGTAGAGGCGATCGTCGAAGCCGCGCCAGCTCAGGGTGGGACCGGCCTTGCTGCCCTCGGTGGTGTGGTTGTAGACCACATCCACCAACACTTCGAGGCCGTGATGGTGGCAGGCCTGGACCAGGGCCCGCACCTGGTGGCGGATCTCGAGGGGATCGCGGCCCAGCTGGTAGCCATGGTGGGGCGCCATCCAGCTGAGCGGGCTGTAGCCCCAGTAGTTCTGGCGGCCGTGGGGGGCGTCGTGGGGGTCGAAGGCCATCACCGGCAGCAGCTCCACCGTGGTGACGCCCAGGTCGCGCAGGTAGGGCAGGGCTTCGATCAGGCCCAGATAGGTGCCCTGCCGCTCCGGGCTAATCGGCGAACCAGCCCCGCGGCTGAAGCCACCGAGGTGCAATTCGTAAATGACGCTGCGCTGCCAGCTGTGGCGGGGCCGGGGAAAATCGTGGAAGTTGAAGCGATCCCGTTCGGTCACCACCCCCTTGAGGCAGGAGGCCGTATTCGGGGCCGCCCCCACCCCATCCTCACGGCGGTACACCTCCCAACCCGTGATCGCCCGGGCGCAGGGATCGAGCAGCACCTTGGAGGGATTGAAGCCGTGGCGACCGGGTTGCAGCGGGCCAAACACCCGGTAGGCGTAGCAACAGCCGAGGCCGACGCCCCCCACCTCCACGTGCCAGTGGTCACCGGAGCGATGCAGCTGGGGATCGAGGGCGATCACCTGGACCGGTTCCGGTGCCTGGCCATCGGCGAACAGCAGCAGCTCGACCCGGGTCGCCAGCGGTGCCACCACCGAAAAGTTGACGCCGGCGGTGGTGGTGGCGGCCCCTAGGGGCCAGGGCTGTCCGCTACGGATCGTTGCCAAGGCAGCGGGCTGAACTGGGCCCAAGCTAGGCCGGTGCCTGGGCCTAATCCAGGCTTGAGCGGGATGGTGCCCATGCCAGAACAGAGCGACGCAACGGGCCCCGAAGTGGGGGCCGCATTGGCGGCCGAATTGGCGACCAACTCTGAGCTTGATCAGAACGGGATGCCAGGGATCGACTCGGGATCCCCATCGGGGGGCCCCTCAAGCTCGCTGACGCGCCCCTTCGCAGACACCACCGCCCCTGCCAAGACCTCCTTTCCGGCGGAGGCGGGCCGGCCGCCCCAGCAAGTGCTTGACGGCCTCTGGGCCTTTGGCCCCAACCGCGACTGCCAGGGCGGCACGGCCTGGTGGCTGGAGCACGCCGACGGCGCGCTCCTGATCGATTGCCCCGCCTACACCGCCGCCAACCTGGCCTTCCTGCGCGAGCGCCCGGCCGGAATGCTGCTGTTAACCAGCCGCGAGGGCCACGGCCGCACCCGCCGATTCCAGGAGGCCCTGGGCTGGCCCGTGCTGGTGCAGGAGCAGGAGGCCTACCTGCTGCCGGGGGTGCAACAGCTGCAAACCTTTGGCGACGAACTGGACTTGGCGCCGGGCTTGCGGCTGCTCTGGACCCCCGGTCCCACCCCAGGAGCCTGCGTGGTGCATGCCAGTGGTGAGCCGGATGTGCTCTTTTGCGGCCGGCTACTCAGCCCCACCGGTCCAGGGGCGGCCGCGCCCCTGCCCACGGCCCGCAGTTTCCATTGGGGCCGCTGGCAGCGCAGCCTCAAAACGCTAAAAGCCTGGCTGCCACAGGGGGCTCCCCGCTGGATTGCCAGCGGCGCCGGCCTGGGCGCCCTGGCCGGCGAGAAGCTGATCGGCCCGGGACGGCCCCTGCTGGATGGGCTCGAATGAGTCGAATTGACGACCGTTCGGGCTAAAAGCAAGCTGGCGCTGGCCTTCTCGGGTTGCCGCATCTGGCGACTCCCCATACGATTGGCGCGCTGACTCCAGTGCCTGTCGGGCTTTCCGATTCGCCTGACTCCCGCTGAACCCAGAAAACTCCTTTCCAATGAACAAAGCTGACCTCGTCAACCTCGTGGCTGCCCGCACCGAGCTGACCAAGACCGAAGTGGCCCAGGTGGTGGACACCCTGATCGACACGATCATCGATTCCGTGGTCGACGGCAAAAAGGTCTCGATCCTGGGCTTCGGCTCCTTCGAGCCCCGCGACCGCTCCGCCCGTCAGGGTCTGAACCCCAAGACCGGCGAAAAGATCAAGATCGAAGCCAAGCGCGTGCCCGCCTTCACCGCCGGCAAGCTGTTCAAGGACAAGGTCCAAGGCTGATTGGTCCAAGGCTCATTGGTCCAAAGCTGATCAGCCGGTGCCAGGGCTTGGCCATGGGGTGTTGATCCACCCCCCCAGGCCCCTGCCCGACCATCTGGTCCGCTTGTTTGAAGCGGGGCTGCGGCGACGACGCCAGGGGCCCCGCGGCCGTTATGCCCCCTCACCCACGGGGCCGCTCCATCGCGGCAACCTGAGCACGGCCCTGCTGTCCTGGCTGGTGACCCGCCTGCAGGGGGGCGAGTGGCTGCTCCGCATCGACGACCTCGATCGCCCCCGCAATCGGCCAGGGGCGCTCGAAGGCATTTTGGCTGACTTGCACTGGCTGGGGCTGGGCTGGGACGGACCGCCCCTGCTGCAAAGCGAGCGCCGCGGCCTGTACGCCAGCACCCTCTCCTGGCTGCGCCGGAGCGGCGCCCTCTACCCCTGCCGCTGCAGCCGCCGGCTCCTGGCCGACATCTCGGCCCCCCATGGCGCCTTTGCGGTGTATCCCGGCACCTGCGCGGGCCTGGATCCGGCCTGGGGGCCCATCGGCGGGCGCCTACCCAGCTGGCGCCTGCGCCTACCGCCCGGCCGCCTGCGCTGGCAAGACCAGCTGGCGGTAGCGGGCGACCTGGATGGCCCCAGCCGGGTGGGCGATGTGGTGCTGCGCCGGGCGGATGGTCTGGTGGCCTATCACCTGGCCACGGCCGTGGATGAGCTCAGCCTGGGCATTAGCGATGTGGTGCGGGGCCACGACCTCTGGCCGGCCACGGCCGCCCAGGTGGCCGTGATGGCGGCCCTGGGCTCCCCGCCACCGACCTACTGGCACGGGCCCCTCCTGCTCGATGGCAGCGGCCAGCGCCTGGCCAAGCGCAGCGGGGCCGAAGGCTTGGGGGCCCTGCGGGACCAGGGGCTCGATGGCCCGGCCGTGGTGGGGCTTCTGGCGGCGGAACTGGATCTGGTGCCCCGGGGCAGCCGCATCAGCGCGGCCGAATTGCTGGACGATCTCAAGAATCGGCAGGTCAGTGCGCAGCACTTAAAACTTCAAGATTCAAATCCTGGGGGCTCCAAAGTTGAGGGGCCTAGCCGACAACAATTCAGCCTGGAACAGCCCTTGAGGCGCCTTGTGGCCACCCAGATGGGTGCAACTTTGAACCCGCCTCAGACTTAAGGAAAGGTGCGGATTTAAGCGCCCAAAAATCCGCCACACTGCTTTGACAGCAAATGAACACACACTTTGGCTTTACCCCCTACTTCACTCCAGCCAGGCATGGCTAAGGCCTTGGAGCTTCTGCCCCAAGCCATGGTCCCGGAGGTGGGTCCGGAGATGGATCAGGAGATCGGTCCAGCCCCCAGCCCTCTCCAAATCCCTGAGGCCCAAAACGGTCCCCGCCGCTGCCCCAGCTGCGGTGGCAGCGGCGTGTTGCGGCTGAGCGCCATGCGCTTTCGCACCTGCCTCGATTGCGCCGGCCAGGGCCTATTGCCGGTGGTGCCCGCCCGCAGCGCCTTTGAGCCCCAACCCCAATGGGGTCAGGCCCTCGACCAGCTGATGGCCAGCACCCGGGGAGCGGTTAAACCCAGGCTTCCAGCCGAGGGGCTGTTCCAGGATCTGCCCAACTAACGACGCGTTGTCTTCACGAGCAGGCTTTTAAGGACCAGGCTTTCTAAGGACCAGCCTGGCTTCCAGATCAAGCTGGCTGAAGAATCAGTGGGGCAACGATCCGCCTGGCTGCCGCTGAAAGTCTTAAGGATCAGCCTTTTTGCCGCTTCTGCCGCCAGATAAAGAACCCGGCCGTGGCCACAACCACAGCTAGGGGGGCCGCCGTCAGCAACAGCAGGATCACGGCGGTCCAATCGGTGTACATCACGGCAGGGGCGTAGGCACCGGCCATCATTTCAGGATCCCCGCCGCTTCCGCCATGGCCGCCGTTCAAATGGGCAGCAATCTTCAGGAGTCGGCCCGCCGGCAGGGCCCCTGGCCGGCCTGGACGCTGGGGACAGGCCGGCTGACGCGCAACCTGGCCAGCAGCCTCGCTCTGGTGGGCTTGGCCCTGGGTCTGACGCCAGGCCCAACCCCGGTGCGGGCCGACGTGGTGTTCCAGAACTGCGTGCCAGTGGCCGGTGGCGGCATCACCTGTGACACCCGGCCCGAGGGCAACACCCTGATGAACGACGAAGCCGCCCGCTACGGCCTCTTCGACCAGGCCAGTCCGGGCTGGGATGAATTCGAGCCCTACCAGGGCTACGACGACATGTTTGGTGGCAACGAGACCTGACGCAGGGCTCAGCAGATCCTGGGTAACAGCTCGCCGCTGGTGGGCAGCAACAGGCGTTCGCTGCCATAGACGGTGCGCAGGAGCACCCGGCCGCGAGCCCCGCCGTCCCCCCGGACCCTGCCGATGACGGCGCCGCCCCCCGGAGCCAGCACGGCCATGGCGGCCGCCAAATCGGCCGCGGCCACGAAGGCCACGAAGCGGCCCTCATTAGCCAGGTGCAGGGGATCGAAGCCCAGGAGCTCGCAGGTTCGCTCTACCGGCTCCAGGACGGGAATGGCGCCCTCCTCCACCGCCAGCTCGAATCCGCTCGCCTGGGCCAGCTCCTCGAGGGCGCTGGCCAGGCCGCCGCGGGTGAGATCGCGCAGGCAATGGGGCACCACCCCAGCCGCGAGCAGCTGCTCCACCAGGGGCCAGAGCGGCGCGCAGTCGCTGGCTATCGGGGGATCGAGGGTGAGCCGGTGGCGGGCGGCCAGGATCGCCACCCCATGGCGGCCCAGGTCGCCGCTCACCAGGATCCGGTCGCCGGGGCGGATCGCCTGGGGCTGGATCGGGTGGGGACTCTCGATCGGGCCAAGGCCACTGGTGTTGATGTAGAGCCCATCGGCTTTACCCCGCTCCACCACCTTGGTGTCGCCGGTGCGGATCGCCAGGCCACAACGCCGGGCTGCGGTTGCCATCGAGGCGACGATGCGGCGCAGCAGGGCCAGGGGCAGGCCCTCTTCCAGAATCAGGCCGACGCTCAAGTGCAGGGGCCGGGCGCCGGCCATGGCCAGGTCGTTGGCGGTGCCGATCACCGCCAGGCTGCCGATGTCGCCCCCCGGAAATTCCAGGGGCTGGACCACGTAGCTGTCGGTGCTGAAGGCCAGGGGGCCGCAGGGCAGCTCGAGCCGGGCGGCGTCATGCAACACCAGGTCGGGGGGGTCGTAGAGGCGGCGCAGCTCCTGGTCGATCAGCTGCTGCATCAGGGTGCCGCCGCCGCCATGGGCCAGCTGGATGCGCGCTTCCGGGGCCGCGGGGATCTCGGCAGGGCCGCTCACGGCTCCCTCCCCAGCTCGCCATCGAGGGCCCAGGCCCCAGGACGGACGGCCCGCGTCCCAGCGGGGCCCGCCCCCCAGCCAAGGAGCGGGCTCGCAGGCATGGGGAGCTCAACCATGGCGGCGGTAGCGGTAGTAGGCGGCGCAGGCCCCCTCGCTGGACACCATCGGCGCCCCCAGGGGCCGTTCCGGGGTGCAGGCGCCGCCAAAGGCCGGGCAGTCGGGCGGGGTGGCCCGGCCCCGCAGGATGGCGCCGCTGATGCAGGGGTTGGCGGGCTGGCCCGGGGGGTTGGGCTGGCCCGCTACGGGACCCGCTGCGGCGAGATTGCCTTGGGCTGGGCCCCGGCCGCGGCCCGTGGATCCCAGGCCCATGGCGAGCTGCGGTGCACCACCCAGGCTGGCCAGGCCAAAGCGCGCTCTTGCATCGAGGCTGGCGTAGGCCGGCGCCAGGGCCAGGCCGCCGGCCGCGATCGGGCCCAGGCCCCGCCAGGGCTGGTCCACCACCTGGAAGACGCGCTCCAGCAGGGCCCTGGCGGCCGGGTTGCCCCCGGGCCGCACCACCCGGCCGTAGGCATTGGCGAGCTCGGGGGTGCCCGCCTCCAGCAACTGCACGCAGCGCAGGATGCCGGCCAGGAGCTCGGCGGGCTCGAAGCCCGTGACCACTACCGGCCGGCGCCGGCGCCGCACCAGGTCGGCCAAGTCACCGGTGCCCAGCACCGCGGCCACATGGCCGGCGGCCAGAAAGCCCTGCACGCCAGGGTTCAGGTCGTGGGGTTGGGTTCCCGTGGCAGGCGATTGCCCCCCCTGAACTGGAACCGGCAGACCGGACGGGTCCGCCCCATCCAGGGGCCCGAGCTCGTCGTCGGCGCCGGCCAGGATCGCGTCCATGGCGGGGGTCACGCGCACGTGGGCCACGAGCAACGACAGGTTGGCCAGGCCCCAGGCCCGGGCCTGGTGGGCCAGCAGGGCGGTGGCCGGGGCGGTGGTTTCAAAGCCCACCGCCAGGAACACCACCTGGCGCTGCGGTTCGGCCCGGGCCAGGTCCAGGGCCTGCAGGGGCGAGGTGAGCAGGCGTACATCGCCGCCGCCGGCGCGGGCCCCCAGCAGGCCCAGGCCCCCATCGGCGCTGGCGCCGCTGCCGGGAACCCGCAGCATGTCGCCGTAGGAGCAGAGGATCACCTCGGGCCGGCGCGCCAGCTCCAGGGCCTGGTCGATGGTTTCGGCGGGCGTGACGCAAACGGGGCAACCGGGCCCATGCAGCAGGCGCAGGCCCGGCGGCAGCAGCTGGTCGAGCCCCCAGCGCACGATCGCGTGGGTCTGGCCGCCGCAGACCTCCATCAGGGTCCAGGGGCGGGTGGTGGTGGCCGCCAGTTCCGCCACCAGTTGGGCTACAAGCTCAGCCCCCGGGGCAGGGGCGGGTGGGCTGATCGGGTCGGTCCCTGTGGTCGGGTTGGACGGGCTGGACCAGTTGGTCCGGTTGGTCTGCTTGGAGGGGATCGCCGGGGTCGCCGCAGGCGCCGCTGGGCTGGGGGCCGCTGGGGTCATGGGGGGCCCTCTCCCGCCCCGGACCAGGGCTGGGCCAGGCCTTCGCCCCAAGCTGGCGGCGCCGGGCTGCCCAGCACCCGCAGGTACTGGACCCGTTCGTAGGCCTCCGGATCGGGGCAGCGCTCCTGGGCCATGCAGCCCACCAGCTCCCGGGCCGTGGCGTAGCCATGCTCCTCCAGCCAGTGGCGCAGCTCCTGCTCGAGGCCGGCCAGCCGCTGGGGACCATGGCGCAGCAGGGCCGCCACCACCTGGGTGACCTGGGCGCCGGCCATCAGCAGGCGCACCACATCGCTGCCCCGGTGCACGCCGCCGCTGGCGGCGAACTGCACCGGCAAACGGCCATGGAGCAGGGCGATCCAGCGCAGGGGGAGGCGCAGGTCGTGGGGGGTGCTGAGCAGCAGGTTGGGGCGCAGCTCCAGGGTTTCGATGTCGAGATCGCTCTGGTAGAAGCGGTTGAACAGCACCAGCCCATCGGCGCCGGCGGCCACCAGGCGGGCCGCCATGGCGCTGAGGTTGGTGAAAAAGGGGCTCAGTTTCACCGCCAGCGGCACGGCCACCTCGGCGCGCACCTCGGCGACGATCTCCTCCACCTGGGCCTCAATCGCGGCGCTGCTAAGGCCGGGATCGGTGGGAATTGAATAGATGTTCAGCTCGATCGCCTGGGCGCCTGCCTGCTCCAGTTGCCGAGCTAGCTGCACCCAGCTGCCGGGCCGGAACCCATTGAGGCTGGCGATCACCGGCACGCCCAGCCGGGCCCGGGCCTGGCCGATCAGATCGAGATAGGACTGGGCGCCCCCGTGGCAGAGGGCGCCTTCCGGCAGGTAGCTGAGGGCCTCGGCGTAGCTGTTGCTGCCGGCGATGGCGTGGCGGTGCAGCTCCAGCTGGTCGCCCTCGATCTGCTCTTCAAACAGGGAGTGGAGCACGATCGCGCCGGCCCCGGCCGCCTCGAGCCCCTGGAGCTGGGCGAGGGTTTCACTCAGGGGAGCCGCGGCCCCCACCACCAGCGGGTTGGCGAGCTCCAGGCCGAGGTAGCTGGTGGAGAGATCAACGCTGGTCATGGCTGCAGCTCCTGGCCTGGCGGCAGGGCAGGGCCTGGCGCCATCGCCCCTGACCCGGGAGCCAGCCCCGCCAGGGCCTGGTAGGTGGCCCAACGGCGTTGCCGCTGGAGCTCAGCGGCGGCGGCCAGCTCCCGGGCCCGCCCGGGCTGGCTGTGGCTGAGCAGGCGGAAGCGGTTTTCCAGGGCCATCGCCTCAGCCAGGGGCCGGCGCGGCGCCGGGCTGTCGAGTTGCAGGGGGTTCTCGCCCCGATCCGAACGGCGCGGGTCGTAGCGGTAGAGCAGCCAGCGGCCCGAATCCACCGCCGCCTGCTGGTGGGCCATGCCCTGGGCCATCTCAATGCCATGGGCGATGCAATGGGAGTAGGCCAGGATCAAGGAGGGCCCGGGATAACTTTCGGCCTCCAGAAAGGCCCGCACCGTGTGCTCATCGCGGGCGCCCATGGCGACGCTGGCCACATACACATGGCCGTAGGTCATCGCCATCAAGCCGAGATCCTTCTTGGCGGCCGCCTTGCCAGCGGCGGCGAATTTGGCCACGCCCCCCAAGGGGGTGGCCTTCGACACCTGGCCACCGGTATTGGAATAGACCTCCGTATCGAGCACCAGCACGGTGACGTCGCTGCCACTGGCGAGCACGTGGTCGAGGCCGCCGAAGCCGATGTCGTAGGCCCAGCCATCGCCGCCCACCAGCCAGACGCTCTTTTTCACCAGGGCATCGGCCTGCTCCAGGAGCTGCTGCAGGGGGCCGGCCTGGCTGGGATCGGTCGCGCTGGCAATCCGCTGGCCCACCAGCGCTTTGAGGGCCTCGACCCGTTCGCGCTGCTCGAAGATCTCGGCCTCGTTCTCCTGGCTGGTGCCAGTGATGGCCGCGATCAGGGCCGGCGGGACCTCGAGCGAGGGGCGAGGGGAACGGTCGCCCGATGCCCCATCACCAGCCCCCCCGCCACCAGTCAGGCGAGCTAGGAGGTCAAGGGCCGAGCGCCGTTGCTGGTCGAGGGCGACGCGCAGGCCGTAGCCGAATTCGGCGTTGTCTTCGAACAGGGAGTTGCTCCAGGACGGGCCCCGGCCCTCGCCGTTGGCGCTCCAGGGGGTGGTGGGCAGGTTGCCGCCGTAGATCGAGGAGCAGCCGGTGGCATTGGCCACCAGCATGCGATCGCCGAACAGCTGGCTGGCCAGCTTGAGGTAGGGGGTTTCGCCGCAGCCGGCGCAGGCGCCGGAAAACTCGAACAGGGGCTGCTGCAGCTGCTGCTGGCCGAGCTTGTGGAGGTTGAGGCCAGAGCGGGGCTGCTCCGGCAGGGAGAGGAAGAAATCCCAGTGGCCGCGGCCCGCCTGCCGCAGGGGCCGCTGGGGCGCCATGGTGATCGCCTTGCGGCGGGGCTCGAGCCGGTCCCGCACCGGACAGACCTCGACGCAGATCGAGCAGCCGGTGCAGTCCTCCACCGACACCTGGAGGCTGAAGCTCTGGCCGGCGAAGGCGGGATCGCGGGCGGGGGCCTGCAGAAAGCCCTCGGGCGCCCCAGCCAACGCCGCGGGATCCACCACCTTGGCCCGGATCACGGCATGGGGGCAAACCAGCACGCACTTGCCGCACTGCACGCAGAGGTCGCTGTGCCACACGGGCACCGCTTCGGCGATGTTGCGCTTTTCCCAGCGGGCCGTGCCCACCGGCCAGGTGCCATCGCAGGGCAGGGCGCCCACCGGCAGGCTGTCGCCGCGGCGCTCCAGCAGGGGCCCGATCACCTCGCGCACGAAGGCAGGCGCTGAGGCCAGCCGCTCGCCCAGGCTCGGATCGGGGGCTTCGGGCAGGGCGGGCCGCGGCCCGGACTCGGTGGGCGGCTGGGCTGGGTTGGTCACCGCTTCCAGCTCCGCAACAGCTGCCGCCAGGTCGAGTTGGTGCAGGTGCTCGAGGCTGGAGTCCAGGGCCCGCAGGTTCATGGCCACCACGGCCTCGCCCTTACGGCCGTAGGCCTGCTCGATCGAGGCGCGGATCCGGCTGATCGCTTCGTCGCGGGGCAACACGCCACTGACGGCAAAGAAACAGGCCTGCATCACCGTGTTGATGTGGTGGCCCATACCGGCCTGGCGGGCCACCGCAGAGGCATCAATCAGCCACACCACGAGCCGCTTGGCGCGAATCGTTTGGCGCAGCCGCTCGCCCAGGCGCCGCCAACTTTCAGCCGCCGTAAATGGACTATTGAGCAGCACCACGCCGCCCTCCACCAGGCCGGCGAGCAGGTCGAAACGCTCGAGGAAATCCCAGTGGTGGCAGGCCACCAGCGTGGGCCGCTGGATCAGGTAGCTGGAGCGGATCGGCCGCGGCCCAAAACGCAGGTGGGACACGGTGACCGAGCCCGATTTCTTCGAGTCGTAGACGAAATAGCCCTGGGCGAATAAATCGGTGTGCTCGCCAATGATCGTGATCGTGTGTTTGTTGGCGCCCACGGTGCCATCGGAGCCGAGGCCGTAGAACACCGCCCGCACTTCGGATCGGGCACCGCCACCTGGGGCGGTTTCCAGCTCCAACCCTTCGGTGATGAAGGTGGGATCAACGGGGATTGAGTGGTGGGTCAGGTCGTCGTGGATGCCGACGGTGAAATGGTTCAGGGGTGCCAGGGACTGGCCCGCCTGGGCCGTGCCTTGGGCCAGGGCCCTGGCTTGGGCTAGGGCCAGGTGGTCGACCACGGCCTTGACCATGGCCGGGGTGAACTCCTTGGAGGCCAGGCCGTAGCGGCCGCCGAGCACCAGGGGCTGGGGCTTAGCCCCATGGCAGCCGGCCCAGTCCTCGGCCAGGGCCGCCACAACATCGAGGTAAAGGGGTTCGCCCAGGGATCCGGGCTCCTTGCAGCGATCCAAAACCGCGATCGCCCGCACCGACGCCGGCAGGGCCTCCACGAACAGGCGGGCGGCAAAAGGCCGAAACAGGCGCACCTTCAGCACCCCCACCGGCTCCCCTTGGGCCTGCAGCGCGGCGGCGGTCTCCTCGGCCGCGGTGCAGCCGGAGCCCATCAGCACGATCACCCGCTCGGCATCGGCCGGCCCGACGTACTCGTAAGGGCGGTAGGCGCGGCCACTGAGGCGGGCGAAGGCCGCCATCGCCTCCCCCACCAGGGCCGGAGCGGCGTTATAGAAGCGATTGACCGACTCGCGGGCCTGGAAATAAACGTCGGGGTCCTGGCTGGTGCCGCGGATCACCGGGTGGTCGGGGCTCAGGGCCCGCTGGCGCAGGGCGCTGATTGGGCCGCTGGGGATGAAGGCCCGCAGTAAGGCATCGCTGAGGGGCGCGATTTTTTGGATCTCGTGGGAGGTGCGGAAGCCGTCGAAGACATGCAGGAACGGCAAACGGCTGAGCAGGCTGGCCCGGGTGGCGATGGCGGCGAAGTCGCCGGCCTCCTGCACCGAGGCGGCGCAGAGGATGGCGCAGCCGGTGCCACGGCAGGCCATCACATCGCTGTGGTCGCCGAAGATCGAGAGCCCCTGGGCCGCCAGGGCCCGGGAGGCCACGTGGATCACCACGGGGGTCAGTTCGCCGGCCAGCTTGTAGAGAATCGGCACCATCAACAGCAGCCCCTGGGAGGCCGTGAAGCTGGTGGTGAGGCAGCCGGCCTGGAGCGCGCCATGGACGCTGCCGGCTACCCCGGCCTCGCTTTGAAGCTGCACCACCGACGGCACCGTGCCCCAGAGGTTGGACTGGCCCGCGGCGCTCCAGCTGTCGCATGCCTCCGCCATCGGCGTGGCCGGGGTGATCGGGTAGATAGCGATCACCTCGCTGAGCCGGTAGGCCACCCGGGCCGCCGCCTCGTTGCCATCGATCGTGAGCCAGCGCTCCGGGGGAGCGGGCTGGCCAGGGGATGCCGTCTGGAGAGAACTGTCGGTCATGGCTGCTCCCCGCTCGCTTCGTCGTCGTCATCGAGCACCAGGCTCAAAGCCAGGCCCACGTGCACCAGCACCCGATCGCCCACCCGGGCTTCGGGCAGGCAGGCCAGGCTCACCTGCTGGCGCACGCCGCCAAAATCCACCTCGGCCTGGCGCCACAGGGCGTCATCGGCCTTGGCTGGCTGGCCGCCAGCCGGCTGGGGGACCCCGGTCCCAATGGAAACAATGCGACCGGCCACCGCTAGGCACATGGCGCTCCCTCCTGGCCGGCCCAATCCCCGATCGGGGGACCGGCAAACCCTTGGCGCAAGGCAAAGCCGTGCCGCAGGGCCCAGACCTGGCCCACCGCCAGGCCACCGTCGTTGCAGGGCACCGCTTCGCCCCAAAAGGGGCTGAGGCCCCGCTGCCGCAGGGCCGCGATCGTGGCCTCCAGCAGCAGCCGGTTCTGGAAGCAGCCACCGCTAAGGGCCACCTGGCGGCAGCCGCTGAGCTCCGCCGCCCCGGCGGCCAGCTCGGCCGCGGCCCAAGCCAGGCCCAGGTGGAAGCGGACGGCGCAGCGCTGGATCGTTTGGGGATGGGGCCCAAGGGAGGGGCCCCCTAAACGGCTGACCCCGGTGGCGGAGCCAGCCCCAGCGGCGAGGGCCAGGTCGTCGAGCAGGGCCGACAGCAGGGGCTGCCAGTCGAGCCAGCCCAGGGGGGGCGCCTGGCCGGCGGGCGGGTGGCGCAGGGGCAGGGGGTAGCCCGGCAAGGCAGCAGGGCTGATCTCCGCCGCCGCCAGGGCTGGGGCCGCGGCCCCCTGCAGCAGCTGGCCGCCCTGGCCTTCGTGGTCGAGCCGCTGGCAGAGGCCCAGCAGGGAGGCCACCGCATCGAACAAGCGGCCAACGCTGGAGCAGGCCGGCGCGTTGCAACCGGTTTCGATCGCTTGCAAGAGCAGGGCCGCCTCGCCCGGAGCAAAGGCGGCCAGGGTTTGGCGGGCGCCCGGATGGGCGAGGGCGGCGGGGCCGCTGGCCGCCAGCAGGCCCAGGGCGGCCCGGCGCGGTTCGGCCATGGCCCGCTCGCCCCCCGGCAGGGGGAAGGGCCGCAGGCCGGCCAGGCGCCGCCAGCCTGCCGGCTCCACCAGCAGCAGTTCGCCGCCCCAGAGCGGGGGGGCAACGGACGCCCCAGGGCCATCCACTCCAGCCCCGGCCTCACCGCTGCGCCCCCCCAGGCCAGCCGCAGGCCGATCGTCGGCGCCGTAGCCCAGGCCATCGAAACTGAGCACCAGCAGGGGCAGGTCCAGCCCGTGTTCGGCCGCCACCGCCAGGCCGTGGGCCAGGTGGTGGGGCACCGCCTGGAGCGACGCAACCCGGCCTTGGCTGAGGCGATGGCCCAACTGGCTGAGTCGATGGCCCAACTGGTGACTGAGGTAACCGGGGTGGCCGTCGATGGCGATCGCCCCGATCTGGTGGGCGTGGCGGGTGAGGAGTTCGCAGGCCCCAGCCTCCAGGCGCTGCAGGCAGGCCGGGGCGCGAAGGTCCCCGAGTTGGGGCGCCAGAACGAGCTGGTCGCCCAGGGCCAGGGCCGGCGCGCTTTTCAGGTCGCCACCGAGGGCGAGCACCCCCAGGGGCGCCGTGGCCCCGGGCAAAGCCGTGGCCATGGGCAAAGCCGTGGCTCCGGGCAAGGTCGTGGCCCCGGGCAAAGCCATGGGCTCAGGGGCGTAGCCCCGGGCCCGGCGCAGCAGGGCTGGCCGGCCCTCGATCAGCTGCAGCAGCGAATCATCCAGGGGGCGGGCGATCGGCCGGTTGTGGACCAGAAAGCCATCGGCGATCTCGCCCAGAAGCCGGCGGGCCGCCAGCGGATCGCTGACCAGGGGCTCGCCACTGCGGTTGCCGCTGGTGGCCACCAGGGGCCGGCCGAAGCGAACCGCCAGCAGCTGGTGCAGGGGCGAGGCCGGCAGCATCACACCCAAATCGGCGCAGCCCGGCGCCAGGGCCTCCAGGGCCCGTGCAAAGGACGGGCCCTGGGTTCGGGGGTACAGCTCGGGGAGGGGGGCAGCGCCTGGCGAGTCGCCAGCCTCATGTCGCCGCCGCAACAGCACGATCGGGGCCGCCGGATGCCGTAACTGGGCCTGCTCGGCCGCCGAGATCACGCAGCTGGGGCCGATCCAGGCCAGGTCGGCCACGAGCAGGGCGAGGGGCTTGCTGGGCCGGCACTTGCGCTGGCGCAGGCGCTCGATCGCGGCGGCATTCGTGCCATCGACCAGCAACTGGAAGCCGCCCACCCCCTGCAGGGCCAGGATCCGGCCGGCGGCCAGGAGGGCGCAGGCCCGCTCGATCAGGGCGTCGGTGCTTGGGGCTTGGGTGGTTGGGGCCTTGCCAGCCACCCGCCCTTGGCCCCCGCCCGCGTCCGGCTCGCTGACCCCCTGGCCCGGGGGCTCCCACCAGGCCAACTGGGGACCGCAATCGGGGCAGCCGATGGTTTCGGCGTGGAAGCGGCGGTTGCCGGGGTCGTGGAACTCCCGCAGGCAGGCGGCGCAGGGGGGGAAGGCGGCCAGGCTGGTGTGGGCGCGGGCGAAGGGCTGGGCCGTGGCGATGCTGTAGCGGGGACCGCAGGCGCAGCAGCTGATCAAGGCGTAGCCAAAGCGGCGGTTGGCCGGATCGGCCAGTTCCGCCAGGCAGGCCGGACAGGGGGCCAGGTCGGCGCTCAGGGCTGGCGCCACCAGTCCGATGCCCAGGGGTTCGGGGGGGCTGGCGCTGATCAGGATGCCGCTCTGGATGCCGCTCGGATCGCCTGTTGCGCCAGCCAGGGGCCCCGCCTCGGGCGCGAGCCAATGCGGCTGCAACGGCTCCAGGCGCCCGGGCAAGGGCAACTCCCGCGGCAGCCGCTCCAGCAGGCGCTCCAGGGCCGATCGGGAGCCCTGAAGGTCCAACACCACCGTGCCCACTTCGTTTTGGGCCTGGCCGCTGAGACCCAGCTCCACCGCCAGCCGGTGCACAAAGGGCCGGAACCCGACCCCCTGAACAATGCCGTGGCAGCGCAGCCGCAGGCGGCTGGAGCCCAGGGATTCAGGGCCCCCATCAGGCCTTGAATCAGGCCCTGAATCAAGACTTGAGGAGGGACTTAAAACAGCCCCTGATTCACGCCTAAAACCGCCCCCTAAGCCGTTGCGGGAGCCCGCCCCAGCGTCTGGAGCCAGCCTGGGCAGCAGGGCGCTCATGGCTGCAGCACGGGCGTGGCGGCCTGGGCCAGATCCAGGCCCAGACCCCCACCCCCATCCCGACCCAGACCCAGGGCGGCGCGCAGGGCGCTGAAACCGGCGCCAGACCGGGCCGACACGGGCACGATCCGGGCCCGGGGCGCCACCCGGGCAATGTGGCGGCGGCACTGGTCGAGATCAAACTCCACCGCCCCGAGCAGGTCGATTTTGTTGATCAGCACCAGATCGGCGCCATGGAAACTGGCGGCGTACTTGAGCGGCTTGTCCTCGCCCTCGGTCACCGAGACCATCACGACCCGCAGGCTTTCGCCCAGGTCGTAGGCGGCGGGGCAGACCAAATTGCCAACGTTTTCGATCACCAGCAGCTCCAGGCCCGCCAGGGGAACGCCGTGCTGCTCCAGCTCCAACACGCCCCGCTCCACCATCCCCGCCTCCAGGTGACAGGCCTGGCCGGTGCTGATCTGCACGGCCGCCAGGCCGGCGGCCCAGAGACGCCGGGCGTCGTTGTCGGTGGCCAGATCACCCACGATCACGGCCATGGGGGTTCGGGCCTTGGGGACGAGGGCCTGGGGAACGTTGCTGCCTTGGGGTGTTGCGCCCCTGCTTCCAGGGTCCCTGGCGTCTGGCCAATCGCGGGCCAGCCTCTCCAACAGGGCGGTTTTGCCGGAGCCCGGCGCCGAGAGGAGGTTCACCACCGGGAGTTGGGCCTCCCTAAATCGACGGCGATTGGCGGCCGCCCTCTGGTCATTGCGGCGCAACAGGCGCTCGCCCAGGTCCAGGCGCCGGGGTGCGGCCGGCTCGGGAGCGCTCTGGCCGCAGCGGCAATCGACACACATGGGCTGCAGGCGATGGGAGGGGGCGACCCGTGGCTGACTGCGCCGGGCCAGGACGGGCGCCATGGTCAGCAGACAGGAGCCCGCAGGCGCAACCGCAAGATGGACTCAAAGGGACCACCTTCGAGGGCAACCAGGTCGCAAATATTCGAGACTCACCCAATCTTTTTTGTCACCAAATCCCGCGCTATTGGAGTGCATGGCGAACCGCTCCCAGCAGGAATACCAGCCAGCCCAATTGCCCGATTAGGACGACTGGATTAAGGCTGGATTCAGGTCAAGCCAAAGCTAGGCCGAAGCCACCAAGGAGGGCTGGCCTGCGGCACAGCGGGAACAGATCTGCGGCGCCACCTAGTTGGGCCTTGCCATGGATGGCTTAAGGGAGCCATTGCTGATGGTTCCTTGATGGTGAAGGGCCTGTTCCTAGGGAATTCAACTCACCTGCCGCGACTCGATAACGCCCAGGCAGCGGCCGGTTACAGCAACGCAATCCCGCCTCAAAATTCGATCAGTGCGGAACAACCCAACGCGGCCGAATCAACAACCAGCGAATCCCTCATCGTTGCCCGATAGTGATATCCACCAACGGGTAAAAGCTTCACCTGGGCCAGCTCCATCGCCATCACCAACACGACGATCAGCCAAACCGGCGCCAAGAAACTAGTGCACATCACCAGTGTCAATCGCTAGCCGACCGTAGACACCTACAGGCAGGGGATCACCAATCGGGATCTACACCACACTGGCTGGCCATCGAGCGCTTGCGAACCCATCGTCGATGTTGTCGATGGGTATATCAATGGGTGACGATCGTCAGCATCCAGACTCCGCGCCAAGGCAAGGAGGCCCACCAGCCGTCGGAGGCAGGGGCCAAGATCACCAATCCAGCGCCGATCGGCTCCAACCATCACCCCTCCCCACCAGCGGATCGACAGACAGGATCCTGTTGGCCCCTGGCGAGGGAAGCCCATCGCTGGTTGCGCTGGGCCGAGCTGCAGATCACACCAACAAGGAGAGATCATTGCAGTTCCAGCAATTCCGCAGCGATCGGCGCTAGAATGGGAGAATAAATTCAAGCCGTCTTGAACCATCCCACCCATCCAAGGGACTTGATGGTGCTTTGCCACGCCGGGGATGGTGGGGCTGCCTTCAAGGCCTTGATCCCCCGGAGATCAGCCCCTTGATCAGCTGCTTGCCCCCATGGATCTAACTCCTAACCTGGAGGCCGTGCACCCAACCCAGCGGGTCAACTTAGTGCTGGAGGCGCTGCTGTCGAGTGATCTGCGCTTAAAAGTCTTAGTGGTCTCAGCCAATCGGCTCGGCCTAACGATGATAGCCATGCGCCTAAAGGTACGCAGGCTTTTGGTCGGTGCGATGACGACCGAAGCTGAAGCCTTGACCTACCTCATGACTGGCCTGCCAGGGCTTTTGATCTGCAGCGATCGATTAGATGCTGGCGATAGCTATTCCATGGTCCGCCAGGCCCGCCAGCTGGTGCCCGATATCCGCATCATGATGTTTCTTGAAGAATCCAATCCGGATGTGGCCAAGGCAGTGCGATCCAACGTGGACGCAATCATCTTTGCGGGTGACATTGGCGATCTCAGTCAGCCAGTCTCACGGGGTTTTCTGGCCATTGCCAATCGTCAAACCTATCTCTCGCCGACGGCCAAGCTGCTGCTCAAGCAACAATCCCCAGGCAATCCGATCAACACCATCAAGCTAACTGGTCGCCAAGATGAGATCCTTTCGTTGCTGCTTAACGGCGACACGGAAATCCTAATCGCCGACAAATTGGGCATTTCCCTCACGACGGTCAAAGACCATACCAAGGTGCTCCGTAGTAAATTTGGCGTCAAAAGCAAGGTCGAGCTAGTTATGCGCGCCATGCGCCTTGCCGTCGCCCGATAGTTAACCAGGCGTCCAACCACAAGGAATCCAGCCAGCAACTTTGCCGTGCTGCCCTTACATTGAATAGCCTCTCAAGGCCGCCTAGCTGCGATTCCCTTCGGCAGTGGCCAGGGCAGCGCTGGGATCGCCACTGAGATCGGCGGCCAAGAAGGCGGCCGTTTCCGGCAGGGCCAGGTGCAGATTCGATTCCGTATGCAAGCCCAACTGGAGAGAATCGGCCGCCAGTTCCAGTAGGTGGCCGCCATGGCGGTGGTCATCACTGAGCAAATGCAGGTGGTAGCCGGGCACGTTGATCGTGCGGGCGTAGCCTGGGGTCCAGAAGCCCACCAGGGTTCCGCTGATATTTTGCAGTTCAAATTCCGCCTGGTGGCTGGTGGCGCTGACCAAATCTGTGCCAGGAGCGCTTTTACAGGCGGTGCGCACCTTGATCCGTTCGAAGTAGCCGTGGATCCGAATAGCTACAAACACATTGGCGCTAGGACGCAGGCCATCGAGACGGTGGCACAGGTCTGAGAAGCTGCTGACCCCTTGAAAAGTGACCTCCGTATCAGCCACAAAATGGGTCGCCACGAAGAAGGGCGCCAGGGCCGAATCGGGAGCCACCCGGACCGAGCCATCGCCGCGGGCTTGCCAGCAGGTGCCATCTAGCAGAATCGCCTCGCCATCGAGGCCATCAAAGGTGCCCAGGCCGAAATCACCATGGCGGCGAATATCACCAACGGAGACACATCCCTGGTAAACCCCCTCCACGAGGGCGCCAGACGTGGACACCTGGTAAAGGGTGTGGTGCTCGATGTCGAGGCCTTCCGCCAAAACCGAGCTCACGGCATGGTTGAGGCTTTCGCCAGTGCTGGCGCAATGGGCTTGCAGGGCGGCCCAGAGGCCAGCCGGCAAGCGCACATGCAGGTCGTGAACGGAATCGGGATGGCTCATCTTGGCGGCAACAAGGGGAAACTCAGGAGAAACTCAGTGAATGAAATCTTGGTGGACATTTTGCATCAACTTGAGATTCTCTGAATAATCGATGGGAATGTCGATCAGCACGGGGCAATCGGCCTGCAGGGCCTCGCGTAGCACCGGGCCCAGTTGGTCGGCATCGCTAATGCGATAGCCCTTGCAACCAAAGGCTGCCGCAAAAGCCTCCACGTCGTAGTGACCCAGCTTGACGCCGGCAATGCGGCCGTAGTGGGCCTGCTCCTGGAACTCCACCATGTTGTAAGAGGCGCTGTTCCAGATCAGGTGAACGAAGCGGCTCCCGAGCCGTTTGGCCGTTTCCAGTTCGGTGGCCGTGAACAGGAAGCCGCCATCACCCGACACGGAAATCACCGGCTGGTGCGGCCGCAGCAGGTTTGCGTCCATGGCCCAGGGTAGGGCCACCCCCAGGGTCTGCTGGCCATTGCTCACCAACACCTGGCGGGCATGGTCGGCGGCGAAATAGCGACTCATCCAGATGTAATGGGAGCCCACATCAAGGGCGATGGTGGTGTCTGGGGTCACCACCTGTTGCAGCGCCTGAACCACCCGCAGGGGGTGCACCGGCATGCCGCCGAGCTGGGCCCCCTCGGCCACGGTGACGGCCAGCTCGGCCCGATCGGCATCGGCGCTGCGGCGGAAGGTCTCCTCCACCTGCACCTGCGGCAGGGGCGCCAGGGCTTCGAGGCTGGCGTCTAAATCACCGATCAGTTCCGCCTGGGGCAGAAAGGCCTGGTCCTGGTCGATCGCCTGCCCATCGATCGCCACCAGCGGCCTGGCCTGGCCGCTGTTCCAGAGGCTGGGATCGAATTCGATTGGATCGAAGCCCAAGGTGATCACACAGTCGGCGTCATTGAGCAGGCGATCGGCCGGCTGGTTGCGGAACAGGCCCAGCTTGCCGACGTATTGGCTGGCGGCGGCCCAGCCGCCCGGCCCCTGGAAGGTGGAGGGATAGGGCAGGCCCGTGGCGGCCAAAAAGCGCTTAGTGGTGTCGGCAGAAGCAGGTTACGAAGCCTGCAGGCCCATCAACACCAGGGGCCGGCGGACTGCATTGATCAGCAGGGCGGCCCGCTGCAGTTCGGGGCTGGCGGCCGGTCCGCAGGGGGCGCTGCGGCCCCAGAGGGGCGAAATCTCGCCCGGGAAGTCGGCCAAGCCCACATCCTTGGGCAGGCCGAGGAACACGGCGCCCGGCCGGCCACTTTCGGCGGCGCGCACCGCATTGCCAAACACCTCCGGCAGGGCATGGATGGTGAGGGCCGACTGGGCGTACTTGGTGACCGGTTTCATCACATCCACGCCATCGAGGGCCTGGTGGGTGCGCTTAATCCGGTCGTCTAAGGGCACTTCACCGCCGATCGCCAACACCGGATCCCCCTCCGAAGTGGCGGGGACCAGGCCCGTCACCAGGTTGGTGACACCCGGGCCGGAAGTGACCACACACACGCCCACCTTGCCGGTGAGCCGGCCAAAGGCCTGGGCCATGAAAACGGCGTTCTGCTCATGGCGGCAGAGCACGAGCTCAATCGGCGAATCAAGCAGGGCAATGAATAGGCTGTCGACCTTGGCTCCCGGGATGCCGAACACATGGGTCACCCCATGGTTTTCCAGCATCTTGACCAGGGCCTGGGCTCCATTCAGCACAAAATCTCCAGGAATGACGACCAAACTGAGTCTGATTTAAGCAGCCTAGGTGATTTGATCCCATTGGCAAACCATTGAAACCCGATCGCCAAGACGTTTCGCCTTAGCAACTAGCCAATCAGCGATTTAATCGTTCGAAGTCTCGCGTGAAGTGTCGCCTGGAGTCTAAGGTGGCGTTTCGCTCGACACCTTGATTCAAGTGCTGATCGACATGTTGATGGCGTCAAGTGGATGGCTTGGACGTCATCAGCGCCTTGGAAAATCTTGCCACCACCGAGCGTGGCATCAGGCGCAGGGAGAGGGCCTTGAGTCGGTTCATCCGGCCATCAATGCTGGAGAGCCTGCCCGCAAACAGCCGCGCCAAGCCCGCCTCGGCCACCGCCCGCGCTGACCGGCGCCCCCCCTTGGCGAAGGTGTCGATGGCGATGCCGCGCTGGTCAATATCGCTGAAGAAGCCCGTGTCGCTGGGGCCGGGCGACAGGCAACTGACCACCACGCCCTGGTCCTCCAGTTCCATGGCCAGGGCCTCGGAGAAATTCAACACATAGGCCTTGGAGGCCCCATAGGCGGCGAGATAGGGGGTGGGCTGGTAGGCCCCGGTGGAGGCAATATTGAGGATCCAACCCTTGCCGCGCCGTCCCATCGCGGTGCCGTAACGGTTGCAGAGTTCACTGAGACTGAGGATATTCAGTTGCAACATGCTGCCTACTGTTGCCGGATCCAGGGCCGTGTGATTGCCATAAAGACCAATGCCAGCATTGTTGATCAAAATGTCGATCTCAAGCCCCCGGCTTTCGGTGAAGTCCCAGAGTTGCTGGCCGCCGCCGGCCATCCCCAGGTCGATCGTGGCCACCGTCACAACAGTGCCATGGGCGGCCTGCAACTCCTTGGCCAAGGCCTCCAACTTGCTAGTGCTGCGGGCCACCAACACCAGGGCGTGGCCCCGGGCAGCCAGCTGGCGGGCAAACTCCAGGCCGATGCCGGAGCTGGCGCCAGTCACTAGGGCGATTCCTTGGGGGCAAGTCATCGTGGCTCTGTTGTACTTAAGCGCAAGCAATCTACCAGAGTTGAGGGATACCCAATCGCAAGGTCCCCAAGCGATGGGGATGGTCGCTCTCCCCTTGCCGACCATCCCCCAAAGGAGACTCTGGGACGGACGATGCCGCGATGGCTCCGCTCGATCAACCGCCGACGGAATTGGCCAAGGGTTTTTGCTCGAAGGGGTGGCTGCTCGGAGCCGGCTGGGAAGGAGCGGCCCCGGGCGACTGCGGGAGGGAAGTCGGCCAGGCCCACATCCTTGGGCAAGCCGAGAAACGCGGCGCCCGGCCGGCCGCTTTCGGCGGCACGTACCCCATTGCCAAACACCTCCGCCAGGGAATGGATGGTGAGGGCCTACTGGTCGTACTTGGTGACCATTTTCATCACATCCACGCCATCGAGGACCTGGTGAGTGTGCTTGATCCTGTCGTCGAGGAGTCCCTCACCGCCGATCGCCAACACCGGATCCCCCACCGAAGTGGCGGTAACCAGGCCCGTCACCAGGTTGGTGACACCTGGGCCGGAGGTGACCAGCCACCCAACCACCTTGCCGGTGAGCCGGCCAAAGGCCTAGACCATGAAGACAGCGTTGTGCTCGTGGCGGCAGAGCACCAGCTCCATCGGCGAATCCAGCAGGGCGATGAACAGGCTGTCGACCTTGGCTCCCAGGATGCCAAACACATGGGTCACCCCGCCAGTGATCGATCAACAGGACAGGGGCTAGCGAGACATTCCGCTCTTCAGAATTCTGGAACGGCATCAAGTCAGCCCATTAACGGCACGGCGCAAGAATGAACATCTCGGCCGAGCCATTGGTTCAGGAAATGGGAAGTGGGTGATCTCGGTAGCCTGCAGCAAAACCCAGGAGGATTGATGTCGTAGGTACAACGAGTCTTCCAGGCCAGCCAGGAGGCAGGTCCCTGATGCCTGACTAAGAGCAGTGGTCATCAACCTGTTGCAACCGCCAACAACGCAGCAGGTAGCCGCAGGCAACTGGGGTTAAAAGGAGATCCCCAAGGACAGTGTAACGCTTGTGAGGTTGCCAAGGTCAGTTCTGCCATAGGGCTGAACGAGGTATTGGATGCTCGGCTGGATGAACATCCAAGTGGTGAGCTTGGCTGAGTAGCCAATTTCAATAACATACTGAATGCCAGTGTTATTGCAGGCGGGGGTGGATGTGCAAGAGCGATCAAGGCGGTTCCACGCTGCAGCGCCCTGGGTCATGTTGACCGCGCCCAGACCGACCATGAAGACGTCGGTATCTCGCCCAGGGATCAACCCTTCATAACCCAAGCCTGCCACATAGGTGCTGCGCAGCAGGTTGGCATAATCGTGGAAATATTGAGCTGTCTTGACGAATGCGGTGAGGCCCTGATTGTAACTCCCTTTCTCACGAAACAACATCGACTCGACAGTAACATAGAAGCCGCCGTTGAAATTATAAGAACGCCTGGGAAGGCCTGTCAGCTGGAAAGGATTGCCGTTCACATCCAAGTAATTGCTAAACAATTCGCCAGTGTGGAACTGGCCACCAAGGTGGACTAACCAAGGGAGGCCAAAATCGGATTTATTTTGACTATAGGTACCACCTTTAAAAGTAAGCTGCACCACACCCTCAATGCCATTGTTCTGGTCAAGGAACCAGGTCAGTCCTTGCCTGTTGGCGATTCCCGACGTGGGGTCGTAATAGCCAGCACCAACTTGCGCAAGAAATTCCATGTTGTCATTAATGATATGCTGCCATTGAATCCCCAACGGAGCGGTTGGATAAATTGGGCCACGGCCTGTATTCTTATTAGTACCAAGACTGCCAGGCTCGTCAAATGTCCAGAAATTAAACATTGCAGCAAGCATGGACTTGTTGAAGTTAATCCAGGGATAAATATTGCCTACGCGTACAAAGTTTTGCATTTTCTTGCCATAGCGCTGTTGGCCCCAAATCTCAAAGACCCGGAAGCCTTGATAAGCCGAGGCCGAATTTGCAGTGCCACCACTATCTCGAGC
Source organism: Pseudanabaena sp. UWO311 (assembly GCA_943370385.1). Classification (GTDB taxonomy): domain Bacteria; phylum Cyanobacteriota; class Cyanobacteriia; order PCC-6307; family Cyanobiaceae; genus BAIKAL-G1. The sequence goes on along the minus strand of CALRQT020000011.1, from coordinate 61,159 downwards.
GGTGCCTACGTCATAGTAGAAGTTGCCATGCACGGATTGGGTCTTAATCGGGGTCAGTGCATTGCCAAACAGCCAGATCGGTTTGCTTTCAGGCCAAGCAAACGAAAAGTGCAGCTGACCTCCTTTCCAATCCTTCTGTACAAGCTCGGAATAAAAGTCAAGACCATACAGCTGAACATAATTCTGCTGATCGGTAACGTTTGGCGGAGCCGATCTAACGGCGGGAGTGGAGGACAAATTGCCTTGCAAAACATTTAGATTATCGAATCCCAGGCAGGCATAAATGTCCACTCCAGCCTTGTAGAGATCCGTCCGGACATGACCCCAATCGCCAGTCATGAAATCGCGGTTGACGAAATCGGATTGCTTAGCCTGAGGCAAGACAACCTCCGGCCTAAAAAAGGAATCTAACCGGCGGTAGGTGGAAGGTGTTTTCAGATGGCGAAGCGCATCACAGCGAATCTGCTGAGTTGGCTTGTAATCTGCCCCCCGCAGAGGGATACCGAACAAGGATTGAAAGCTGGGTGAATCACGATTGATTGCCTCTTCCTTGATGAGACGCTGCTCAATTTGTTGAGGATTGAGCTGATCAGCACCATCACGGATGAGATCGCCATTCGGTCGTTCAGATGCCGGCTGGATCCCAGCTGAACTCGCTACAAATTCTCCCTGATGATCATCATTGCTTTGGGGAACCAACAAAGACTTCTGCTGAACCGTATCCTTCGCTAGTGACTCAATGGGCACGAGCTGACTCGAACCTGATGGCGATAGTGATCGAGCAAGTGGCGCAGATAGAACCTCTGCGGGCATGAGACCAATGCCCAAGAAAGGAACCAAAAACCTGCCTAATATAGTGAGCTTTGTCAAAATTTACAAAAATAGTCTAGAGATTTTAGGCGCGAAACGGCCGCAAAAATGCTCTGTCAGGGAACCAAGACCAACCTTCTAAAAGCAAAGTGATCACCAAAAATCACACAAAATACGGCATGCGAACCTCAGCACTCTGGTTGAATGCTGAGGTTCGGACTTCACTCCGCAGCCTGCCCCTCGGCCCAGGCAATCACAAGGCGGTAACGCTCCCGTGCCAAATCCTGAATAGCCGGCGCCAATTGATCCAACCAGAAATGAAGGGGGCCTTCAAGCCATTCTCCATTGATCAGCATCTCAAACGGATAACCCTCTTGCCGCTTCGCTCGCACGTTGCAGACGAGGGTACCGGCTACGGCATCGGCCGCATCCAAATTAATCATGCCATAGTCATAAGTAAGCTGCTCATCCAACAAACAAAGGTTGGCGATGTATTCATGCCCCCGCATCGCGTCCTGCTCACACCAGGTGAGATCGCCGAGGTAGGTCAGATCGTCGCGTTCCCAGAAGTCTGCTGCCATTTGATCTGCAGGCTCAAGAGACTTGCGCAGCGCGACAATCTCGATAGATTCGGCTTTAAAAGACCAAGCGGATTGGGCCATCTGTTCAAAGTCCTCCAATGAATGTCGTTTCTGAAGCCTTTTTGAAAGTCAAGAAAAAGGCCAGGGCCATAAGCTGGCCCTGGCTCTTAATATCAAAACCTACTAGCTTGCTAGCTCAATGGGAATGGCTAGCTGCTGCTGCTGCTGCTTTGGCAACAGGCTTGAAGCCGGTGAGGGCAACCCGATACAACGACAGGAGCGGCTCGTAGCGAATGGTCATCTGAGTGGGAACAATCGAGGTGCCAAACGAAACCTGGGGAGTCGGCAAATCCTTGGTGTAGGTCTGCTTACTGGTCAGCAACGCTTGGCTTGCATAAACTTCGTAACCAATGGCGCGCCCGTCGTAATTTAGATAGAGGAAATTCCCCAGGAAGGGGCCACCAGCGAATTCCGGTGACGTGGCGGGATCAGCCGCATGGGAATGGCCCTGGAGAGCTTCTGTGTCCCAGTGGAAACCACTGCCAGGGAGCACCATATAGCCGGGCGGAAGCTGGTCAGCCGAAGTTTTGGGAGCATAGAAGGCCTGGTCAGACTGGCCTCCGTTAGGAGCAACAAAAGGGAAGTGGATATCAAATTGGGGCTTGTCCCATACCTTCTCGGGGGCATGGCCATAGGGAAGCCAGCTGAGATCGAGATTGGCCACATTGGCAAGGCTGGCGGCCACCGCCGGCATCTTCAAGGTGGTAACCATGGTGTCGTTCATTTGGCCACGACCCTGACTTTGGGCGGTGGGAGGCTGACAGATCAACCACTTGGCCTGGGGGGAAGGCTTGTCAGTGGAGCAATTCTGGGGGAGCCCCTTGAGGGCAGCTGCCGTGATCAGCACACCCATCTCCTTGAGCGCAGGCCCCCGATCGCCACCGCTGGTGATCGCGTAGCCCTGCACCGACCCCTGACCGATCGGCACGGACTGACCGAAACTGGTGGTGCACAGCTTGGGAGCACAGGACTTCAGCGGCTTGAGGGCAGGTTTTGGAGCCGGAGCGGCCTGGGCCACAGCGACCGAGGTGGTGGCCAGAGTGGCGGCCACTGCAACGGCCCAAGACTTGAGGCACTGACTGGTCTTGGCCGTGGTCAGCGTGCGCAGGGTGCTCATTACCAAATTGATGGAAATCTTCCTATCAGTTTACCCCATGCTCAAAGGGGACAGTTCCGGATTTCAGAAAGAAGCCCGAAATTCAACGCCAAAACTGACAATGTCTCCAAAGGCGCTAATCCCAGCAGGGCTCAGAACCCAGAAAAGCTTCGGTGTCACCGTGAAATAATCAGTGATCTGGGCGCTGTAACCGACTTCAACCACCCCTTCAGAGCCGGTTACACCACAGTTGGACACCTGCTGACAGGATGGTGAAATCGCCAACAGCTGGTTGGTCCCGTAATTAAGGTAAGAACGGGAGACTCCCGCAAACAACACGTCACGATCACGCTTGAAGATACCCTCATAGCCAAAACCTAGGGCCCAGAAGCGGGTAATCGTACCTTTATAATCCCAGGGACTGTACTTGAGCTTCAGAAAACCTGTCAAGCCCCGATTATAGTTGCCCTTCTCGCGATAAAGCATCGCTTCCACCATGGCGTAATATTGACTGTTGCCCCAATAGGTGGCTTGGGGGGCAGAGGTCAGCAGGTAGGGCTGGCCATCGGTGGCTAGATAATTGTTTGTTCCCTGCCCCGTATGGTTCTGTCCACCGATCCGCACAAACCAAGGCTGGCCGAAATCAGCTGGGTTACCACTATAGGTCCCCCCTTTGTACGTGAGCTCGTAAATGAACTCAAGGCCGTAATTGGAAAGATCCCAGTATTGATTGGTGCCCCGGCGGTTCCAGAGGCCGCCGGAAGGATCCCAGTAGCCACTGTTAACCTGGAGTTTAGCCACCATCCTGTCGTTGACCACATGCTGGATCGACAGCCCCGGGGGCGGCGCCACCAGAAGGGGACCATTCTGAAGCCCAGGCGTGGTGCCGATTAAGCCGGGCTCATCAAATGACCAGCTGCCGAAGAGTCCGGAGAGGATGGACGTGTTGAAGGTGATCCAGGGGTTGATCGCACCGATACGAATCCAAGATTGGCCTCCCTTGCCATAGGTCTGCTGCAACCAATACTCAAATAGCCTGAAGCCCTGGTATTGGGAATTCTGGGAGCGCTCGCCACCAACATCGGTGTAAAAATAACCATTGTATTGGCGAGCCTGATACCAGCCGGGGTTGACGGCATTGCCATAGTTATACAAAGGCCCACCATTGAGAGGCTCTGGCCAGGCAAAGGACAGGTGCAACTGTCCGCCTTTCCAGTCCTTAGAGACCAGCCTGGAATAGAAATCAACACCGATCAGTTGATTGAGGTTCCCCTGCCAGTTATGCAGCTCTCCTGGGCCAGTAACAACCTTGTTCCCAGACTGGGTATTGCTCTGCAGGTCAACCGCGTAATCGAGGGCGGTGCATCCGTAAATATCAAAACCAGCTTCGTAAAGCCTATCCCGTTCGCCGCCAAGATCCCCGAGAAGCTGCACCCGATCGCGCTTGCCATCCGCATTCTTGGCCGGCAGAATAAAGGCGGGCCGCATATAGGAATCCAGGCGACGATTGGTGATCGGTACCTTCAGGTGTCGCAGCACATCGCAATGCAACTGGTGGCGTTGCTCCGCCAGAGTGGTGGGGGGCCTGAGCTTCAGACCAAAGGGATTCTCCAAAGGCAAAGGACCTGCGGCAGCGGGCCCAGCCGCAATCGCACCAGCAGGTGCACCGGCTGGCCCATCCCCCTGCCCTTGGGACTGTTGGCCAAAAGCATCAGGGGCAACAGCAAGGGACTCCCCAGCCGTTGTCTGCGTCTGGGGTGCCCCAACACCGTCAACAGCCGCAACAGGCTGGTCCAGCGCTGAGGTTACTTGGGGTTCAGGGTCGAGCTGGGCTGCCCTAGCCAGGGAAGGCACCAGCAACAGGGCCAACAACGGCGACAACCGCAGCAACCTCAGAAAAGACCGTAACAAAGGCAGATTGCGCAAATTTCATTCCCCCAACTGGGGTTAACAGTACTTCATCATCATCTTAGGGCTCAATATGTTACGGATGTTAAGCCTATTCCACGCGTTTGCTGACACGTCCAGGGGAACTTGGCCCCTGTGATTTCTCGTCAGGGCATGCAGCGATCAGCCGCCTGTGGAATCTCCCAAGGGTTTTTGCTCCAAGGGGTAGCTGCTTGCCGGCGGCTGGGCTGGCTGGGTTGCGGGCGCCTTCATGGCAGGCTTGGTGCCCGGCATGATCTCAAAATCGGGACTGAACTGCACCAGCATGGCTTGCAGTTGCTCAATCACTGCTCGATTACCAACCAACTGGATCTTGCCGCTATTAACGAGGTCGCCAAACGTGGCGGCTCCCATCATCAGGGTTTCCAGATCAGGGCGATTCAGGGTCACGCTGAGGTCGGCATCGGCTGCCGTGAACCCCTTGATGTTGGTGAGGGCATCGTTATTGAGTTCCACCACATAGCGCTCGCCATTGTCGGGGGTGATGAGGTTAATCTTGAAGCGTTGGCCGGCAGTTTTACTGGGATCAAGGCGAATCGCCAGAAAATCAAGCCAGAGGTTGGTGCCCATGGCACGAATCACATCCGGTCCTGCCGATTTCGGCGTGGCACCGCCAGGAATACCCGAGCGAAGTTCCAGGGCCCCGGCCAGGAAACTGTTGCGCAAGCTGGGGCTTTCCTTGCTATAGCCAAGCTGCTCAAAAGCATCAGCAAGAAGATCTTTGGCCGCCTGGTTGCCCGGTTGGGCATAGACCAACTTATTGAGGATTTCGGTTGCTAGCAGGTACTGTCCTGCCGTGATCAGCTGGCGCCCCTTAGCCAGAATGGGCTTGGCACCGCCCATCATCTCCACATACAGGGGCGCAGAGTCCTTGGGGGACAGGGGGACCAAGGTGGTGGGATTCCCATCCCAGTAGCCGAGATAGCGGTTGATCACGCCGCGGCTGTTGTGCTGCTCTGAACCGTGGTAGCTGTGGGCGGCCCACTGCTTCTGCAGGCTGGTGGGCAGTTTGTAGACGTTCTGAATTTCATTGATCGTCACGCCCTTGTTGGCGTAATAGAGCACGTTATTATTCAGGTGGGCGTAGGTATCCCGTTGGGCGCGCATCACCTCCTGGATGCGGCCATTGCCAAAGCGCGGCCAGCTATGGGAGGCAAACATCACATCGGCCTGGCCACCAAAGCGATAGAGGGCCTCATTGATTTGCTTGCTCCATTCCAGTGGATCGCGAATCAGGGCCCCGCGCAGGGTATAAATATTGTGAATGGTGCCTGTGATGTTTTCTGCTGCCCAGAAGGCCTTGTACTGGGGGAACCAGGTGTTCATTTCAGCCGGCGCTTCCGTGCCCGGCGTGTTCTGAAACACCATGGTCACGCCATCGACGGTGAGCTCCTCAAACGGCTTGTCGATGATGCGGGTCGGTGCGATCAGGCCGGAGGTGCCTGCGGCAACATTTTTACCAATCGATTGATCAACATGGCCAAAGGGGCTGCGCGGCAGCAACACCCCATATTGGTAAAAAAGACGCCGGTTCATGGCATTACCAGCATAGACATTTTCACTAATGGCATGGGTCATGAAGCCAATGGGGGCAATGACCGGGACCTTGCCGCTAAGGACATCGGCCTCATCAACAACCCCACGCACGCCGCCAAAGTGATCACCATGGGAATGGGAATACACCACGGCCGTCACAGGACGGGCACCGAGTTGTTGATTCACAAAGTCGAGAGCAGCCCTGGCGGTTTCTTGAGACGTCAGCGGGTCAAAGACAATCCAGCCCTTCTCGCCCTTGATAAACGAAATATTGGCTAAATCAAAGCCCCGCACCTGATAAATCTTGCCGGGCACCACCTCATAGAGGCCATAGGCCATGTTCAACAAGGCCTGGCGTTGCAGCGAGGGATGGATGCTCTTGAACTCCTGGCCCGATAACAGCCAGTCGTAGCTAGCCATATCCCAGGCCACCCCCCCATCGGCCCGCTTGATCTGCCGGAAGCTTGGTGCGGCGATGAAGCCCCGCTTGGCCTCCTCAAAGTCGCGTTTGTCTTCAAAGGGCAAGCTGGTCTGTTGATGCTGCCACAACTGGATGGTGGCCGCTGAGGCGGCCTGGCCCTTGGGGTGGAAGTGTTGGCCTTTGGCCGCGCCAGGGTCCACCTGCACTCCCCCACCGCCAGCGGCCAGGCCTGGAGTTGGGCTGGCCAGGAGCAGGAGCGGTGCGAGCAGCCAGCGAACCATGCCCGGATCGGCAACCCGACCCTGCCGGGGGGCCATTGCCGATGGGCGGCCCAGGAATTGCTGCCTACGCAAAGCAATCATCTGGCGCATCGATGTCCGCACGAATTGCATCATGGATTGCATCACGGATTGCATCACCAAAGACCTCACCTGCCTACAAATTTATAGCTTCAGCGCATTATGCAGCCGATTATTGCTACCTATTGATGCAATTATTGTTCGACGTATCTGCACCCTATCTGCTGGTCAGTGCGCCCTGACCAACCTGGCCGACTGCTGCCCATTTGCCACCTTGATTGGCTGGTTTCGTTAGTCCAACTCCAGGGACACCAGGTCCAGCTCCCGCCCCTGGAGCAGATCGCGGCTGATGGTGGCGCAAACAGGGCATTCGCAACAGCCATCCTTCACCAGGAAGTCGCACATGCACCGATGGCAATAACACCTGGCGGCCACAGGTTCGATCCGCAGCTGCACAGGAGCCGCCCCCTCAGGCCCCTCCCGCTCCATCACCACCAGGAAGGCCAGCTCCAGGGCGTCCAACTCCACCCCCGCCAGGCTGCCGACGCGCAAGGTGATCGCCCGGATGACACCGCCGCCATGGCGCTCGGCCTGCTCAAGGGCCCGCTCGCGCAGGGCCTCCATCAGGGCCAATTCATGCATGGCCCCCTCCCTGCAGGGCCGATCCCGCCGCGATCCAGGCCTCGATCAGCCGCCGGGCCTCGCCCAAGCGCCCGGCCAGGGCCGGGGAGATCCCATCCCCATGGCCGAAGCAGTGGGCTGGCAGCAGCAACTGGTGGGCCCGGGGGGCCCGGCCATAGAGGGCTTGGCTGAGGGCCAGCAACACCTGGGGACTGAGGCCATGGCTGGCGCCGCCCCAGGGCGTTGCCCCGGCCCAGACCTGCATGGAACGGCCTGGCCCATCAGGGGCCCCAAGCTCCTGGAGCTTTAGGAGGCGCGGACGCGGGTGCGCAGACGACGGCTCCAGCCAGGCATCGAGGAACAGCACCCGTTGCACCTCCGCCAGCTCGACCGCCAGCTCGGGAGTGAGTTGCTGGCGGCAACACACAGCCAGGCCCGGTTGGGCCGGCAGCAGGGCGGCCAGCCGCCAGCCGATGCCGTCGTCGCCCCGCAGGGGGTTGCCGATGCCGATCACCAGGGAGGCGGCCCCTGGGCCATTCGCCAAGGGCTGGGTGTAGCAAGCCTTGTCAGCCCTTCGGGCCAAGCCCTCCGGCCCAGGCGGCTGGGCCCTCATCCGCGGCTGCGCTCCGCCAGCAGCTGGCCATCGGCCGCCAGCAGTTGCAGCCGCAGGGGCATCTGGCCGGCCGCATGGGTGGAGCAGGAGAGGCAGGGGTCGTAGCAGCGGATGCCCGCCTCCACCCGGTTGAGCAGGGCCTCGGGGATCTCGGCGCCGGCGGCCACGGGGCCGGGGATCACCTCCCGGGCGATCTGCAACACGGTGCGATTCATCGCCAGGTTGTTCTGGCCGGTGGCAATGATCAGGTTGACGCGGGTGATCAGGCCGTTGTCATCCACTTGGTAGTGGTGAAACAGGGTGCCCCGCGGTGCCTCGCTGACGCCCACGGCTTCGGGGCATCGCAGCGATCCCCGCACCCGCACGCGCCGGTCCTGGAGCTGGGGATCACCCACCAACTGTTCAATCGCCTCCAGGCAGGCGACGATCTCCACCAACCGCGCCTGGTGATAGGCAAAGGAGCTGGTCACCACCCGGCCATGGCGGGCGCGAAGTTCGGCCAGTTCGGCATCGGCCCAGGGGGTGCCAATCCGCTCGCACACATTCAGCCGTGCCAGCGGCCCAACCCGATACATCCCGGCGGCAGGGCCGAGCGGCTTGTAATAGGGAAACTTGAGGTAGCTCCAGTCTTCAACGGCCTCGGCCAAAAAACTGGCGTAATCGTCTTCCTTGAGGTGATCCGCCAGCACGGTTCCGTCGCTGGCAATCAGGCGCAGCTGGCCATCGATGCAGTCCCACGCGCCATCCGGCCCCACCAGGCCCATGAACAGGCTGGGGAATTGGCCAAACACCTGCTGCTCCCGCTGCAAGGGCCCATCGAGCAGGGGCTTGAACCGTTCCAGGGCCAGCCGCGCCGTGGCCCGCGCTTCCGGCAAACGCTCCAGGATCCAGGCCTTGGCGTCGTCGCTGAGGGGGCTGCGCACGCCCCCCGGCACGGCCCAGGCGGAGTGGATTTTGCGGCCGCCGAGCAGTTCAAGAATCTGCTGGCCGAACTGGCGCAGCCGGATGCCCGCGCGGGCCAAATCGGGGTCGGCGGCCATCAGGCCAAAGAGGTTGCGGCGAGCCGGTTCGCACTCCCAGCCCAGCAGAAAATCGGGACTGCTGAGGTGAAAAAAGGAGAGGGCGTGGGACTGGCAGATCTGGGCCAAATTGAGCAGCCGCCGCAATTTCTGGGCCGCCGGTGGAATGGTAAGGCCCAGCAACTTGTCGCCCGTTTTCGCCGCCGCCAGCAGGTGACTCACCGGACAGATGCCACAAATCCGGGCCGTAATTCCGGCCATCTCCGTAAACGGATGGCCCTCGCAAAATTTCTCGAAGCCCCGATACTCGACCACATGGAAGCGGGCATCAGTGAGCCGCCCATCCCCATCCAAATGGAGGCTGATCTTGGCGTGGCCTTCGATCCGGGTGACCGGATCAATCATCACCGTGCGGCTCCCGGGTGGATCTCCCATCAGCCAAACCTCAGCATCGCCGCCCCTGCCTGGATCGGGCGCTGGCCATCGAGCAGGGGCAGGAGCGTGGCGGCGATGCGCTCAGCCGAGGGCGGACAGCCCGGCAGATAGAGATCCACCGGAATCACCGCATGCAGGGGCAGCACCTGATCCAGCAGCTCGGGCACCAGGCCGGGGGCGTGGGGATGGCGGCCGCTGCCATCGGCGAGGTCCACATAGCTGCGCTGCAACACCGCCGCCGCCCCGCCGCGGCCATCGCGGTTGAGCAAATTGCGCAGACCCGGCACATTCGCTGTCACGGCGCAATCGCCAAAGGAGATCACCAAGGCCGTGCGCGCCCGCAGCTGCAGGGCCAGCTCCAGGTTGGCGGTGTTGGCCACCGCCCCCTCCACCAGGCAGATGTCCACAGCCTCGGGATAGGTCTTGATGTCACTGGCCACGGGCGAATACACCAGCTCCACCCGTTCGGCCAACACAAACAACAACTCATCGAGGTCGAGAAACGACATGTGGCAGCCGGAGCAGCCCGCCAGCCAGGCGGTGGCCAGGCGCAGGCGCGGTGGGGCTGCCGGGGCCGTTGAACCAGTTGCGGCTGTTGCGTCAGGCACGGCTGTTGGTTCTGGAGCAGCAGTTGCGTCAGGCACAGGGGCTTGGGTCATGGATCTGGCCTGGGGGGAAGGTCGTGGACCCGGCGCAGCTGCAGGGCCCGGGCCGGGTGGGGATGCTTCTCGGCGGTGCTGTCGTCCTTGTGGAACAGGGCGCCGGTGGGGCAGGCCTCCACGCATTGGCCGCAGGAGGTGCAGGCGTCCACCTCGCCCCAGGGTTGGTCCAGGCCGGCCACGAGCCGGCAGTGGCGGCCCCGGCCGGCGATATCCCACACATGGGCCCCCTCCAGCTCGGCGCAGACCCGCACGCAGCGGCTGCAGAGGATGCAGCGGTTGGCATCGAGGCTGAACAGGGGGTGGGAGGCATCCACCGGGCGCAGGGGGTATTGGTAGGGAAAGCGGCTGTGGTCCATGCCCACGGTCACCGCCATCGCCTGCAGTTCGCAGGCGCCGCTGGCGACGCAGTAGGCACACACATGGTTGCCCTCGGCGAAAAACAGCTCCACCGCCATCCGCCGCAGCTCCCGCAGTTCAGCGGTGTTGGTCGCCACCACCTGGCCCTCCAGGGCTTCGCTGGTGCAGGCGGGCTGGAGTTTGCCCTGCCCTTCGATCGCCACCAAACAGAGGCGGCAGGCGCCCACGGGCGTCAGGCCATCGAGGTGGCACAACACCGGCAGGGCTAACCCCGCCACCCGGGTGGCGGCCAGCAGGCTCGAGCCCGCCGGCACAGCCACCGCCTGGCCATCGATCCGCAGGGTGACCACCGCCATCAGGGGCGGCCTCCAGGCTGGGGCCCCGGCGCTGGGCCCGCGGGGAAGGGCGCCCTGGCTAGGGCTGCCTGCGGGGATTCGGCCCGGCAGGCCGCCAGGAACTCGGGGCGGAAGTGGCGCAGGGCACTCAGCACCGGGTTAGGGGCGGCCTGGCCCAGGCCGCAGAGGCTGGTGGCCTTCACCATCCGGCAGAGCTGCTCGAGCTGCTCCAGCTCGCTCGGTTCGGCCAGGCCCGCCAGCAGCCGGTCGAGCAGCTGCTCCAGCTGCACGGTGCCAGCGCGGCAGGGCAGGCATTTGCCGCAGCTCTCCTCGACGCTGAAGTGAATGAAATGGCGCGCCAGCTCCGGCATCGCCATGGCCTCTCCCACCACCACCATGCCGCCCGATCCCATGGCCGAGCCCAGGGCCTGGAGGCTCTCGTAGTCCACCGGTGTATCGAGCAGGTGGGCGGGAATGCAGCCCCCCGAGGGGCCGCCGGTTTGCACCGCTTTCACACCGCCGCCCGGCGCACCAGGGCCCGCCGGCACGCCGCCGCCCATGGTTTCGACCACGGTGCGCAGGCTGGTGCCCATCGGCACCTCCACCAGGCCCGTGCGGCGCACCGCCCCCGAAAGGGAAAACACCTTGGTGCCCTTGCTGGTGCCCGTGCCGATGGCGGCAAACCACTCGGCGCCCCGGCGCAGGATCACCGGCACCGCCGCCAGGGTTTCGACGTTGTTGATCAGGGTCGGCGCCCCCCAGAGCCCCGTTTGGGCCGGGTAGGGCGGCCGGGGCCGGGGCTGGCCCCGCTGCCCCTGGATCGATTGCAGCAGGGCCGTTTCCTCGCCACAGACGTAGGCCCCCGCCCCCACGCGCAGCTCCAACTCCAGGCCGGTGCCCGGCCCCAGAAGCCCCCGTTGATGGGCCTGCTCCAGGGCCCGCCGCAGGCGCTCGATCGCCAGGGGGTATTCGGCCCGCACATAGATGAAGCCGCTTTCGGCGCCAACGGCAAAGGCGGCGATCGCCAGACCTTCGAGCAGCCGATGGGGATCGCCCTCGAGCACGCTGCGGTCCATGAAGGCGCCCGGATCACCCTCATCGGCGTTGCACACCACATAGCGGGGTCCCGGCGGCTGCAGGGCCACCGTGTCCCACTTGAGGCCGGTGGGGTAGCCGGCGCCCCCGCGGCCGCGCAGGCCACTGCGGCGCACCGTGGCGCGCACCGCCTCGGGGCTGAGCTGGGAGCGGCACCGGCGCCACTGGCCATAGGTGCCTTGGGCGAGGGCCTCGTCGATCGAGTCCGGGTCGATCCAGCCGCAGTGCTCCAGCACCAGGGGCTGCTGCAGGGCAAAAAAGGGATGGTTCAGGTCCAGCTGGTCCCAGGTGAGGCCGCAGCCCCTGGCGTTAGGGGGCTGCGCGCTTGCGAACCCCACCGGCGAGGTTCCAGGGGAAGGGGGCCCCTGGGGCAGGAGTGCCTGGGGCCGCCAAGCCTCCAGATCCAAGGCCGCGAGCGCATCGGGGCCGGGGGCCGTGGCCGCCGCCAGCACCAGGGCCCGGGCCTGCTCTGGGCCGATCACCGCCCCAGGCGGAGTGCCGGGATCGGTGCTGCCCAGGGCAAACAGGGCGGGGCCGCCGGGGCCATCCCAAGCCAGCAGGGGCCCGCGGCTGCAGAGCCGCAGGCAGCCCACTGACTTGATCACCAGGCCGTTCGCGGCTGGATCGGCAACCGCCTGGGCCTGGCGCAGGGCCTGCCCAAGCAACGCAGCGCCAACGGCCCGGCAGCCACTGGCCGTGCAGCAGCGCAGTTGGCGTCCAGGCGTGACGGGGCTCCCCTGCGGTGGCTCACCAGCTGGCTCCCTGGGCCTGGGCAGCGCCCCACCTGGTGCCATCAGCGCTCCCCGGCCAGCACCAGCTCGGGCCCCCATGCCCCTGGCTGCTTCGCCCCAGGGGCCTGGGGACCAGGCGAGCGGGGCAACCCCAAACGATCGAGCCGGGCCTCCAGGGCAGCGGGGTAGCCGATCGGCAAGCGCAGGGCCAAGGCGCCATCCACCACCAGCAGCGGCGCCTGGCCGCAGGCCCCCAGGCAACTCACCGGCTCCAGGCTCCATCCCCCCGGGTGCCGGGCGGGCCCAAGGGGAGGGGAACCTGGGCCTTGCGCCAGCTGGCCCACCCGGCTGGCCCTGGCCTGGCCTGGGCCGACAGGGGGTCCATTGGCCGACCCCGCGGGGGGCTCAAGGCGTAACCCCAGACGCTGCTCCAGCCGGGCGGCCAGGCGGGAGGCTCCCAGCACAAAACAGGCGCTCCCCAGGCAGACGGCACAGCGGTGGCCCTGGGGCGGCTCCAGGCGAAACAGGTGATAAAAACTCGCCACCCCGTAGACCCGGCTCAGGGGCAGGCCCAGCTCCTCGGCCACTTGCCGGAGGCTCGCCTTGGCCAGGTAGCCGTCGAGGGCCTGCAGCCGGTGCAGCACCTCGATCAGGCCCTCCGGTCGGTGCTGCTGGTCGGCGACCAGTTGGCTGATGCGCGGATCGGCGCCCACCGGCCCGGGCCCAGCCTTGGCCAGGGGCCGGGGGGGGACTGGCTCTGCGCTGGCCATCTCGCCCGTCCCCATCTGCTCCAGAGAAGCCACACCCCAGGGCTAGCGGGCCCCTTTCGAGCCCAGGGCCAGGCGCGGCGCCAGCAGGGCGTCAATGGCGCTAGGGGGCTGCGCCGCCCAGGGCTGTCCACCCGCAGCAACCCGGCCAAGCGCCATAGGCTCGGCGTCCTGATCCCCATCAAGAGCCGTGGCCAACGACGCTTACCAGTACGAACCCGTGGAGAAGTTCGGCGAAAGCCTCACCACCGCCAGGCCCTGGAACGTCAGCGCCCTGGCCGGGGTGGAGCAGCTCAATGGCCGCGCCGCCATGGTGGGCTTCAGCGCCGCCCTGCTGGGCGAATGGCTAACTGGCAAGGGCATTGTGGGCCAGCTGGGCCTGGGGCTGGCCTGGCTGCTCAACCCCTCCTGGTAACGGGGTGAGCAACCCTCGCCAACGCCTACTCGAGGCCCTGCAGGCACCCAGCGCCGGCCCCCTAGCCCGGCCATCCACCGGGGCGGACTCGGCCACCCGGGACCTGGTGGAGCAACTCGAACGGGAGCAGCCCGCCGATTTGGGGCGGGACGGGGCGCTGCTGGCGGGGGTGTGGGAGCTGCGCTGGAGCTCCAGCCGCCAGCCCTGGCTGCGGGAAGCCCCCTGGCTGGAGAACCTGCAGGTGCTTGATCCGAACCGGGGCCTGGGCATGAACCTGCTGCGGCTCAAGGGCCCCCTCGGCTCGATCGCGGCGATCAGCGTGGTGGCGGCCCTAGAGGTCTGCCCGCCCCAACGGGTGTCGGTGCAGTTCCAACGGGGCGGCTGGATCGGGCCGCGATGGGGGGGCAACCGGCTGGAACTGCTCGCCGCCGTGCGCCAAAGTTTTCCCGCCTGGCTGGATATCACCGTGCTCGATCAGGAGCTACGCATCTGCCGAGGCAATGCCGGCACCCTGTTTGCCCTGGTGCGCCGGCCCGATCTCTCCGCCGCGGAGCTATTACCGGCCTAGGTCACTAGCGCTGGGCTGGCCGCTTGAAAAGAATCAGGCGGGCGGCCATGACAACACTTAGAATTCAGAAATCAAGGGAATAAGAATAGCCGATCATATTGAAAATACTCAGGCTTCGTTAGGCCATCATGCTGCAACATCTGACGCAGGCGCACGATTTCCTGGCGCTGGGCCGTGATAATCGAGCGGGCCAGTCGCACGATTGTGGGGTTACGGCTTTTACGCAGGGCATCCTGGGCCATGGCCAAGGCGCTGCCATGGTGGTGGAGCATGCCCTCCAGGAACCAGGTCACCCGGTTGGCCTTGGTTGGCAGACTATTAAGCATGCGCATGGACGCGATTTGCTCAGCGGTCATGGGCTGGAGGCCCGCGATCGAATTAGGGTCTCCGCCGGGCAAATAGGCCACGGGATACACCGGTGCCTCGGGATACCAGGCCTTGCGCCATTGCCCCATGGCCTTGATCTCCTGGGCCTGATCGCTCCAGATCGACGCCGCCAGGGCACCCACGCCCGGGGAGCCGATGTCAAAGACGAATTCGGCCATGCGCAGGGCACCGGTGTGGTGTTGCACCATGCCATCGATGAAACGCAGGTCGTAGGTGTCGCCAGCGGGCCCCAGGTCATGGCCATGGTCATGGGCTGCATGGAGACCCGGATCTACACCAAGAGTGGTAGGGCTACCGTTCACCGCAGGGGTGGAGGGGGCGGCACCGCCATGGTGCATCCCATGCCCCGTCGGGATCGGCTGGGCCGAGGCCAGGCCCGCAACTAGCACCAGGGGAACGGGCCCCAGTTGGCTAAGCCTACGAAACAACGGTCGACCCAATAAAGCCATTCCGCCCAACGCAAGCATCAGACCATCATGCCACCATCAAGAAGATGCCAGCGTAGGGCGTCACAATGACTCCACGAACTCCAACCACCTCCCCCAAAAATCCATGATCTAACCGGAAGGCCTGGCCACCAATTGATCCAAACAAGAACCCCAGACAACAACCCGATCAACACAAACAAACAGGATGATCGTGGCGGCTAAGGAGCTTGGCTAGGGGGGCCATCCATAGCACCTTCCAATTCATAGACCTCAACCGGCTGCTCCCGTCCCTTAACCAACTGGGGGCCCCAATCAGCAAAGCGCCAACGCCCTTCTACAAGCAAATCCTTCGTTTCGGATGCAAGCAAGACGCGACAATCGTTTGTCATACGCTCCTTAAGGAGGGATTCAAGGCGGGCACTGATATTGACAGCATCACCAATCACCGCATACTCCATCCGCGAACTCCCCCCCATCGAACCGGTGATCACAGGGCCACTGCAGATTCCGATGCGTAAACGAATGGGTGGCAGGTCCCGACCCTTGAGCTCGACCAACAAGTCGGTGATTGCCAGTTGAATCTCCCTAGCAGCAGCGACGGCAGCCTCAGCATTGGCACAGGCGTCGACGGAAAGGGGAGCCCCAAACACGGCCAGAAAACCATCACCCGTGAACTTATTAACCATGCCACCATGACGATTAATAATTTCAACGAATTTTTCCATGCCAATATTAATCCAATCAAGCAGCTCCGCAGGTGCCATCCACTCACCCACGGAACTGAAACGCACCGTGTCTGCAAGCATCATCGTGAGGGGCAATTCCCGACCAGGGAAACGACCATTCGTGAGCAAGGTTTCGCGCTGGTTCCAAAGCTCAGCGGCGACCGCTGGCGACGTGGTTTGGCCCAACAGGCGTTCAAACTGGCGGCGTTGCTCCTGACTGGCTGTCGCCCGGCGAATCCAGCTCGTCATCGTCATCAGGGCCAAGCCGGCCATCGGCAGGCTGATCCCAACCCATTGCCCAGCTAGCAATAGCCCCCCCGAACCAAGCAGTAAGCCCGCCTCAGCAACAACCAGGACGAGGGCACTGGTGATCAGAGATTTGGGTCTCTCCCCAATCACAACCCCAATCAAAAGGGCCGCCCCAAGTAAGGAGTATCCCGCCCAGGCTGGCCAGGACACCATTTGGAACCGGCCGCCGCCCTGGAGATCCAGCAAAGCGGCAAGACGGTGGGCGTGGACTTCAACCCCATCCATCGTCGCCAGGTTGGCCTGACGACTGAAACGGGTGAAGGGTGTATGAAAATTATCGCGAAGGGAGGCGGCCCGACTGCCGATCAACACGATCGATCCCTTGAATTGGCTGGCGGGTATCGCCCCATCCAACAAGCTCGCAAAACTCCAACTTGGGAAACTATTGGGCTGATAAAAAGACAACATGCGCTGCAAACCAGCAGCATCTTGCTGACGATAACCACCCGAATCGCCATGCAACCAAAAACCATCCAAGGGTGGCTTATTAAATTTGTCGCGCAAGTCATGGTTGCCTTGTGTGAGCTCAAATAAGCGCAGGGGCAAGGCCATGGTTTGGGTCGGCTGACCCTCAACGTGCACCAAATCACGTCGAATCACACCATCGTCATCAACAACTAAATCATTGAACGATTGTTGTCGCAACGGGGTTCCAGGCGGACTGGAAATCGATTCGCCAGCATTGAAAATCGTGATAATTCGGGGATGGCGCTGAATGAGGGCGCGGAGTTCTTGCACTCCAGGCTCAACGCCCCGATCCCGATAGAAGTCAATGCCAATGGCAAGCACCCCTTGGGCCAACAAACGATCGACGGCCTTGGCCATCAACCCATCATTAAGGGGCCAACCGAAACGTTGAATATCGCTTTCCGTCAGACCGATAATTCGAATCGGGGTCTTGGCGCCAGACGGAGCTGGGCGAATCGATACGGCTGTATCGTAAATGAGCAGGTTAGCGGCTTCTCCAAGTCCGGACCCTTGCAGGGCGGCAAGACAGCCAAGACTGATGCCGTATGGCACTATCGCCCGCGCAATCCTACGCCAAGACAATCGTTTCGCCCTGAGGTTTAAACTAAACTTGCGAAAGGAAATTGTCATAAACAACGAACAGGAATCAAGTCGGGCCAATCGCTACTAAGAAGCTCGTCAATACCAAAATCCTTGGCAATCTGCTGCTTCGCCATGGTGCCACCGCAATGCTTGTTGAGCTGCGAAAGCTTGAGCTGCATTTCCTTATCAACGGGCTCACTAGTTTTCACCAACAAACTCACGGAAGGTGGCGCCCCAGCCGAAATGAAACCAAGGGGATCGGCATCGCCACTCCCGCCTTCACAGCGATAGCTAGATTCCCATAGGGTATTGCCACTCAGAGGTGGGGCCTTTAAAAGAACGATGCCAACTGGAGTCGGCGCAAGCTCGCGGCTAAGCAGGGCCTTAGTTGCGGGTTCAACCGCGCCAGAGGCATTGGCTGCCTTAAAGGACATAGAAAGGGGATGAAGATTGGCGCTGGGTCCTTGCAAGATCGCAATCAAACCCGTGGATCCAGGCGCAAAAACATTCGATGGAGGCACTAAGTTAGCGACAAGCCTTGCTGTGCACTCCCCGCGGGTACCCCCGCCAACCCGACGCCCCGGGAAAGAACCTCGCAAATTCACCTGGGCTAAAGATTCGGAACCGATGGCCAAGAAACCAACCATTAGCAATAGCCAATGGGGCCTTCGCCACCGATTCAAGCAGGTCCGGAAACGGAACAACGAAGAAAGGCGTACTACGTGAGGATTAATCATTAGAGCTAACCAAGGGCAGATCAAGCAGCTGAAAGAAACCTTGCAGCAGGCATTAGGAAACCAGATCGACGCAAATACCAGGGGGCAAGCAAAACCCGAACAAGACTATTGCGGTCGAGGAAGGGAGTTATGAAGATGGCTTCAAACCTCAAAACCAAGAGCCCTAAGATAATAACCGATTCAGACTCAAGCAGATAGCTGCCGGGCGACTCCAGCCGGGATTGTGAACAATTACTTAACAAACGCCGCTTAAGCCAAGTCGCACAGCATCAAATTTGGGCGAAAAGAGACGGCACGGGCCCCCGCAAGTCAACCTGCATCCGGGCAACAGCCAGGTGCTGGCGTTTCATCCGGCCCAACCTGATCACAGCAAGCCCCTAGGCCGAAGCCCAATCGCCCCATTGGCAAAGACAGACGTGGCTAAACGAGAAGACTATCCACCTCAACACATTAACAGCTGCCATTATCATTCAGACCCAACCCAGTGAACCCAACAGAAATTAGATCACTCCCCTCAAGTCCACTCCGATCGCCGGCAAAAGCCTAACCCAGAAACACCCTGAAAACGCCAAGAATTCACCAAAAGACAGGCGGCAAAAACCAAGAAGCGCAAGCCCCAATACAAAGGACAACTTGCCATATCGCGGTAACCGATGCCATCCTCAATAACATTTCAAATCGAGATCCGTCTAGCTGAAAAGAGGATGCCCATAAACCCGCTGATCAAGCCGGATCAGACAAAAACGCACTTCATCAATTGAGGGCAAGAGGATTTTTTGCCCTCAGATTATTACTCAATAGCAAAGCAATCTTTTAAAATAGGCGGAGAGAATGCAGCCAGGGCAGCTGCTGACTGAGTCCAGCACTGCCGAGCCCCATGTCGATGATCCTCCATTGAGGTTAAATGAGGGAATTGGATCGATTGAGCGTTGACGGCCCTGCATCTCCAGACGGAAGCCCACTGCGGCCTAGCCATCGGCGCCTATCCCCGATTTACCTACGACGCCCGTGGCGGCGGCGGCATCGCCAGCCTGGGCCAAAGCGATGCCCATGGCTGGCAGCCCGTGGGCTTCGATCCAGAGCAGCTGCCCATCCCAACCCTCTCCTGGCGCAATACCCGCGTTCTCGGCCTGCCCCTGCCGCCGGGCCTATCGATCTCCATTCAGCCCGAGCAGCTCCGGGGCCAATGGCACCCCAGCAGTGGCGAGGTGCAACTGGAGTTTCGCTCCCGCTTTTATTTTTCCCTGGCGGGTCTCTACCAAGCGCCCCCCTTAATCGTGCAAACACGCTTGCAGACGGAAACGGCCCAGGGCCTGCGCCATCACGCCCAGGGGGAACGGATTGGGGCCGGTGGCAAGGCCCTGTTAGTCGGGATCGCCACGGTGCCCCCAACCGGCGATAGCTGGCTGGATCGTTTTTTAGGCTTGCCCGATGAAGCCCTGGCGTTGTTGCGATGCCGCCTCACTCTCGACAACAGCGCGCCTTAGAGTTCATCGTTTCTCGCCTAATCATGCAAGCACTCCTATCGAAATCGATACACTCTGCGAACGGGAAGGCCAGGCAAGCCCCATCAAAACGCTAGCAGTCAGGCCCATGTGTCTTTCCAAATACCCCTTATGAGAGGAACAATGGCGACTGCCTTTGAGGCACAGACCAGACTGGAATGGGCCTTCACAGAGATCCTTGATCTTCTTAAATCATTATCATTAGGGTCCAAAATATCCTGACTCGTTGATTCAGTCAGGCCATGGTCCATCGTCATGGCAGCAGCGCCGAGAATTAACCCAGTGGTCCTACGGTGCCTAGTCACCTGCGCTGATGGATTCGAACCATCGGCCGGCTGCTTAGAAGGCTATGTTGCAAAGACGAAGCACGACTGGTGCCACTGGAAGCAAGCGTGAGGCTTCCCCGGATGTGAGCAGGAAGCTAAGGTTGCGGTCGTGCCCAGCCTGAGGCTGAACGGGTGAAGCCATGAGCTCCGAACAGCTCCAGAGCCTGGCTATTTTGGCCCTGGCCCTGGCGCTGGTGCCGGTGGCAGTGCTGTGGTGGGTCTGGATTCGGATGCTCGACTGAGCTGGTCGGCTAGCCACGGGGTACGCCTCAAACGCGCTTTGCTCGGAGTGTCCTCAGCGAGAGGGTTGGGGCTGATAGAAATAGCCCCCATTCTCGCCCCTTTGGCTCACGACGGTGCAGCGGGTAGCAATACGCCACAGGGCTTTGTGGATAGGGGTGGGGTCGTAGCGAACCAACTCTGGAAAACTATTTTTAAGCAAGGCGCTGGCATGCCAGGCGTTGTAGTGGGGGATTGTGGGGTTGATGTGATGGCACACATGGGTGGAGCCGATGCCGTGATGCAGCAGGTTCAGAAGGGGGCCATAGGGACGATCCACTGTCTGTAAAGCACCTTTTGCCCAATTCCAATCGCTGGTAGAGAAATGGGGAATGTTGGTATCGGTGTGCTGCAACCAGGTGTAAGTAACCAACCAGGCATTGATCACCAGATAGGGGAGTCCATACACCAACAGCACCCTGGCTAGGGAGAATTGGATAGAGGCCACCACAAGGGCGATCACCATCGCCAGTAGGCCGACGTTGGAAACCACCATCAGGTGACGGAAGGAATCGGGAAACAGGCGGCGCCGTCCATTGCGGAAGGGTGCTGCTGTGGTGAAATGGGACGTGGGGCTGCCGTAATCTTCGCCACCGGCAACACCAAAGAATAAATAGAGCGGCCAACCCAGCACCAGGTGGGTAAACAGCGAGACCACGCCGTAGAGTTTTTTGCCAAGGTGCTCCCTGACCCCGGCCACAAAGCGTCCGTCCTTGGAATCGGAGCGGGGCGGCACATGGGTTTCGCCTGCCTCGAGGTGGTTGCAGTTGGCGTGATGCACCGCATGGCTGCGCTGCCAGCTGAAGTAGGGCACAAGCAGCAAGCTGTGCAGCGCAAATCCCACCACCGCTTCCACCTTGGGGTTGGGATGGAAGGCGCGGTGCCCGCACTCGTGGGCAAGGACCCAGCAACCTGTCGCCACTGTTCCCGTGACTGCGGCGTAGAGCAGCCATAGGGGCGCAGCGCTGAGTTGCAGGGGGATCAGGCTTCCCAGTCCATAGGCCACGAAAGACAAACCCAAGGACATGGCCAGACTTCCCCATGCCTTAAGTGGTTTGATCTGGGTGAGCTCGAATGGCAGGCAGGCCAGCAGTTCAGCTTTGTTGGGATAGGTGGGAGCTGCCGTTGGGCTTTGCGCTGTGGCGCGGGACTGCAGGGAAACTGGGGGAGTCAATGATGCGGCCCACAGGGCAATGGGAAGGAAATCCCCACAAATCTACGAATCGTCGCCTACCGCCTGCGCCATGGTATAAGCGCTCCAATCTTCAGTCTTTGGCCGGGAAAAGCACTCCCAAGCCCCTGGATTCCTCTCTTCAACCTGCCTAGGTGGGTTACGGCGAGAGGCGCTTTAAATCCTTTTGAGTTGAAGTGGTCACTAGACCTTCAAGGCTTAACTGCACCCAACCTCAAGACCTTCCACGATTTCAAGGGATTGAGATGCTCGAAGTTGATCGTATCGCCAGTGAGCAAATGTTCCCAGGATTGGCGCAACACCGACAGACCCAAGGGGGCTGGGCCCGAGGTGATGGATCCGCCTGGCCTTGATCCTCAGGACCACCAGGCAGCCCTGCTTGGCCTCGCTCCCATTGCGCAGCCAGAGGGGAGCCGCCATTGCTTTCGATACGCATGAAATCCCGGCATTGCCTTGGGTTTGCGGGGTGTTTTTCACCCATGGCAGATGCGGAAGCACTCCCGAAAGAGCTAGCTCTAACTGCGAGATGCCTCTCCAGCACTCGCTTTTTGCTGACGCCCCCTGTGTGATTCGAACACACGACCGGCTGCTTAGAAGGCAGCTGCTCTATCCAGCTGAGCTAAGGGAGCGGGTGACCTGCGGGCAGGCAGACCCATTGTGACAGGCCCATCCCAGAAGCCCTAGGCCAGCAAGCTGGGGGCTTCTGGGGCCCAACAAGGCGCTGGGACGCCCTGCCCCGAAAGCAAAAGCCAGGCCCCAAGCAGGCCAGTCCTGGAGATGGGTGCCTAGAGTCGGTCGTTGCAGAGCGTTCTTGTCATGGCGGCCACCCGGCTCAGCGACAGCCAGAAACAGGAGCTCGTGGCTCGCTTCCGGAACGGCGAAGCGTCTGGAAGCCTGGCCGAAGCCTTTGGCTGCAGTGCCAACACGGTCAGCCGGGTGGTGCGCACGGCCCTAGATCCCGAGGACTACGAGGCGTTAAAGCAGCAGCGGGGACGCTCTGCAGTCCAGGTTGCAGCCCCCGCTGAATCCGCCAAGGCCGAGCCGTCAACCATCCCTGGGGCCCTGACATCGGGATCCTCCGAGCCTGGGATGCCAGAGGAGCCGCCCCAGTTCGGAGATTGGGTACGCGATCAGGTCGATGGGGTTGGCCAGGTCAGCGCCCCTGACTGCGAGGCCCCTGGGCCTGAAGCCGATGCCCAGGATCTCGCCGATGGGGACCAGGGCCATGCCGCCCTGGCCATCGACGATGCCGATGACTTTGCCGACGACGCTGGTGATGACAGCGACGAGGACGGCGACGGGGCCGAAGACGGCGACAGCTTTCTGGGCAGCTACGGGGACCCTCGCGAGGGCGACGGCCAAACTTTTATGGTCTTGCCCCTGGGCCAGGCGATCGAGGATCGCCCCAGCCTGACGGTGCAGCCCCTGGAGCCCGCCGACCTGCCCGCCAGCGTTTACATGCTGGTGGACAAGACCGTGGAGCTCGACATCAAGCCCCTCAAGGAGCTGCCCGAACTGGGCGCCCTGCCCGATGGCGAAGGCGAGCGCCAGGCCCTAGTGGTGTATGCCAACCCTCGCCAGGCCAAGCGCTACTGCGGCCGCAACCAGCGGGTGATCAAGGTGCCCGATAGCGGCGTGCTGGCCCGCACGGCCCCCTACCTGCTCTCCCAGGGGGTGACCCGCCTGGTGGTGGAAGGGGCCCTCTATTCCCTGCCTGGCAGCTGATCGCCCCGGGGCAGCAGCAGGGCGGTGGCACTGCCGCCGCTGATCACGCCGATCACCAGGGCCACGCCCACCACAAAACCACTGGGCAGCTCGGGGGTGCGTCCCACCCCCAGGTTGAGGCTCACCCGGGTGTTGAGGTTCTGGGACCCCAGGCACAGCAACAGCAGCAGCAAGGCCCCTCCCCCCAGGCAGGTGAGCAGCAGGCGCAGGCGCAGCAACATCAGCTCGGGCCCGGTTGATGCAGCAGAGCGTAGAGCTCCCGGCGTGAGATCCCGGTTTCCAAGGCCAACTGGCGGGCCGCATCACTGTTGCTCAGGCCTGAGGCCACCCGCTGCTCCAGCTCGCGCCGCAGGCTGGCGTCATCGGGGCGACTGATCTCGGCCTCAGGGGCGCCGCCAAGCACCACCGTGCACTCCCCGATCGGAGCGGTGTGGCGGAAATGCTCCAGGGCGGCGCCCACGGTGGGCCCCACCTGCTGCTCGTGGCGTTTGGTCAGTTCCCGGGCCACCTGCAGGGGCCGATCGCCCAGTTCGGCCAGCACATCCTCCAGCAGGTCCACCAGCCGGTGGGGAGCCTCAAACAGCACCAGGGTGCGCTCTTCGCTGGCGAGCTGGCGCAGCCGGGCGCGGCGCTGCTGGCCCTTGGGCGGCAGGAAGCCCTCAAAACAGAAGCGGCCACTGGGCAGGCCGCTGCTCACCAGGGCCGTGGTCACGGCGCAGGGGCCCGGAATACAGATCACCGTGCGGCCGGCGGCCCGGGTGGCGGCCACCAGGGCCTCGCCCGGATCGGAGATGCCCGGCAGGCCGGCATCGCTGATCACCGCCACCGCTTCACCGGCCTCGAGGGCCTCCAGCAACTGGGGGATGCGGCCGAGTTGGTTGTGCTGGTGGAAGCTCACCAGCTTGCTTTTGATGCCTAGGCCCGCCAGCAACAGGCCGCTGCGCCGGGTGTCCTCGCAGGCAATGCGGTGGGCCCCCTCCAGCACCTTGCGGGCCCGGGGCGACAGGTCGCCGGTGTTGCCGATCGGCGTGCCCACCAGGTAGAGCACGCCTGCGGCCGGTTCCTCGCCCTGCATCACAATGCCCGTTTGCCGGTTCCATGATGGCGCTCGCCCCCCCAGCCACCGGCCCGATGGAGCCCCAGGCCTGGCTGCCCGAGGGGATTGGCGAGGCGGCCCTGCTGGCCGAGCTGCGGCGCCTCAGCTGGGGAGCGGCTGCCATCCTGCGGGCCTACGGGCGCGGCGAGCAGCCCCCCTATGGCTTTGCGCCGGTGCTGAGCGTGGAGGACGGCGGCGAGGGGCCGGTGTCGGCGGCCGATCTGGCCGTCAACCAATGGCTGCTCGACGGCCTGGCCCAGGCCTTCCCATCGGCCCCCTGGACCCTGCTCAGTGAGGAAACCGCCAAGCAGCAGCTCACCGAGGGCGTGCCCCTGGAGGCCGAGTGGCTCTGGATCCTCGATCCCCTCGATGGCACCAAGGATTTCCTCCAGGGCACGGGCGAGTACGCCGTACACCTGGCCCTGGTGCGGGGCCAGGAGGTGGTGCTGGGGGTGGTGCTGCTGCCCGAACCGGAAGAACTCTGGTTTGGCCTGCTGGGGGGCGGAACGCCGCGGGCCTGGCGTGAAAATCGGGGGGGCGAGCGCTTCGCGCCAGCCCTCAGCTCCCGCAGCCGGCTGCCGGAGCTGGTGCTGGTGGCCAGCCGCAACCACCGCGACCAACGCCTCGAAGCCCTGGTGGCCGATTTGGCCCTGGGCGCTAGCCGGGCGATCGGTAGCGTCGGCGGCAAGGTGGCCACGATCCTGCGGGGCGAGGCCGACCTCTACCTCTCCCTCTCGGGCCGCAGCGCCCCCAAGGACTGGGACATGGCCGCCCCCGAAGCGGTGCTGCGGGCCGCGGGCGGCGCCTTCAGCCACGCCGATGGCCGGCCCCTCACCTACAACACGGGCGACGTGCGCCAGGCCGGCTGCCTGATCGCCAGCCACGGCCCCAACCACCAGGAGCTCTGCGCCCGCAGCGCCGCCGCCCTGGCCCGCATCGATCCCGGCTTTGCCGTTTGAGACCTGGGCCCGGCCCATGCCGGGCGAGGGGAGCGGCGGCTAATCGGCCCCTTTAATCGCCCGGCAAATTTGATCGCCCAGCAAAAAGCCGGCCCCTAGGGCCGGCATGCGGCGAAGAGCACCAAGGCCCCTCGCTGATCAATCACTCAACGAATCACCAGCGGCTCACTCGACGCCGGGCTCCTGTTGGGGCACGCCCCGCAGGCTGAGGTTGATGCGGCCGCGGTTGTCGATTTCGCGCACCCGCACGGTGACGACATCGCCCACCTTGACCACGTCTTCCACCTTTTCAACCCGGGCTTCGGAGAGCTGGGAGATGTGGATCATGCCTTCCTTGCCGGGCAGGATTTCGACAAAGGCGCCGATCGGGATCACCCGGGTGATGGCACCGGTGAAGGTTTCGCCCTCGCTGACGCGGCGGGTGAGGCCTTCGATGATGCGCTGGGCTTCCTCAGCGGCGGCGCCGTCGTGGCTGGCGATCGTGACGATGCCGCCATCCTCGATGTCGATCTTGGTGTTGGTGCGCTCGGTGATGCCCTTGATCGTGCGGCCGCCGGGGCCGATCACGGTGCCGATCAGTTCCGGATCGATGCGGAAGCTGAGCAGGCGGGGGGCATGGGGGGAGAGGCCATCGCGGGGCTTATCGATCGCCTCGAGCATCTTCTCGAGGATGTGCAGCCGGGCCGGGCGGGCCTGGTTCACGGCTTCCGCCACGGTCTTCATGGCCAGACCCGTGATCTTCATGTCCATCTGCAGGGCGGTGATGCCCTTCTCGGTGCCGGCCACCTTGAAGTCCATGTCGCCGAGGAAATCCTCGATGCCCTGGATGTCGGTGAGGATGCGCACCTCATCGCCTTCCTTGATCAGGCCCATGGCGGCGCCACTCACGGGCGCCTTCAGGGGCACGCCGGCATCCATCAGGGCCAGGGTGCTGCCGCACACCGAACCCATCGAGGTGGAGCCGTTGGAGCTGAGGCACTCCGACACGACCCGCAGCACGTAGGGGAAGCTTTCCTTGCTGGGCAGCACGGGGATGATCGCCCGCTCGGCCAGGGCGCCGTGGCCGATTTCGCGGCGGCCGGGGGAGCGCATCGGCCGGGTTTCACCCACCGAGTAGGGGGGGAAGTTGTAGTGGTGCAGGTACGACTTCTCGGTGGAGGGGTTGAGGTCGTCCAGCTCCTGGGCATCGCTCGGGGTGCCGAGGGTGGCGCAGGAGAGCACCTGGGTCAGGCCGCGCTGGAACAGGGCCGAACCATGGACGCGCTTGGGCAGAACCCCAGCAGCAGCGCTGATCGGACGCACTTCATCGAGGTTGCGGCCATCGACCCGCTTGCCCTCTTTGATGATCTGCTCGCGCATGAGCTTCTTGGTGAGGCTCTTGTAGCTGGTCCCCAGCAGCTTGCTGTTACCGCCCACGGCCTGCTTGATGGCGTCGTCGTCCTTGAGGGCGGCAATCGTCACGCCCACTTCGGCCTTGATCGCATCGAGCTTCTCGTCGCGCTCGGCCTTGGTTTGGCTGAATTGCTTGAGCACCTCGCCAATGCCCTTGGCACACTGCTTCTCGAGGAAGGCGGGCAGGGTGGGGTCTTCGGTTTTGGCCTCGGGTAGCACCTGCTCGATGCCGAGGTCCTTGAGCAGGGCCTGTTGGGCCTTGATCAATTCGCCCACGGCCTCGAGGCCGAAGTCGATCGCCTCAATCACGTCCTGCTCGGGCAGCTGGTTGGCGCCGGCCTCCACCATCACCACCCCATCGGGGGTACCGGCCACCACGAGGTCGAGCTCGCTGCGTTCGATCTCCCGGTAGCTGGGGTTCAAGATGAAGTCGTCGCCGAGCAGGCCGACCCGCACGGCGGCCATCGGCCCGGCAAAGGGGAGCTTGGCCAGCAGGCAGGCGATCGAGGCGCCGGTGACGGCGAGCACATCGGGCGGAACCCGCTCATCGAGGGACAGCACGGTGGCGACCACCTGGATGTCGTCCCGCAGCCAGGCGGGGAACAGGGGCCGCAGGGGGCGGTCAATCAGGCGGGTGGTGAGGATCGCCCGTTCGGGGGGACGGCCTTCGCGGCGGAAGAAGCTGCCCGGGATGCGACCCGCGGCGTAGAGACGCTCCTCGTAGTCGCAGGTGAGGGGGAGGAAATCGATGCCCTCGCGGCCCTTGGAGCGGGTGGCGGTCACCAGGACCGAGGTATCACCGCTCTCGACCAACACCGAACCCCCAGCCTGGGGGGCGAAACGACCGGTGGTCAGCCGGATCTCCCGACCATCGAAGGAGATCGACTGAGTTTGTCCTTGCACTTGACCTTATGTCCGCTTTGGTGTCACCCACCATTGTCGCATCCGGGCTTCCTGACCGTTGGCACGGCCAGGGGAGATCGGCCCCCCGTTGGCCCTGGCGCCAAGCGGCAAAAAAGCCTGATCAAGGCCCATGGGCGGCCTGATCAGGCTCCTGGATGGCGGGCACCCAGGGTGGGGAAATGGAATGGCGAACGGCGCGGGCGCCGCCGGGGCCACCTACCAGCTGGACTTGACGACGCCGGGCAGTTCACCCTTGTGGGCGCGCTCGCGGAATTGGTTGCGGCACAGGCCGAAATCGCGGTACACACCGCGGGGCTTGCCGGTGGCCCAGCAACGGTTGCGCAGGCGGGTGGGGGCGCTGTTGCGGGGCAGGCCCTGGATCTGGCGATGGATATCGAGGCGCTCCATCGGATCGGCCGCCGATTCGAAGGCGGTCATCAGGGCGGCGCGCTTGGCCGCAAAACGATCCACCATCTTCTGGCGCTTCACGTTGCGCGCAATCATCGACTTCTTCGCCATGCGGCTGGTGCCTTGAGTCCTTTGGGTGTTGAGCCTACCTCCTCACTGGGCCGCCCCTGGCCAGAGGCAAGCGCAACCGCCCAGCTCCCGAAGCAGCCCAGCCCTCAGGCACTGGGGCAGAGATCCGCGAGCAGGCAACGCTCACAGGCTGGCTTCCGGGCGTTGCAAACGGCGCGGCCGTGATAGATGAGCCGTAACGACAGGGTTTCCCAGTCCGCCTGGGGCAACAGCTTCATCAGGTCCCGCTCGATCCGGATCGGATCGCTGTGGCGGCTGAGGCCGAGGCGGCCACTGAGCCGGCCCACGTGGGTGTCGACCGTGACACCGGCATTGATGCCATAGGCATGGGCCAGCACCACATTGGCGGTCTTACGGGCCACGCCGGGCAAGGGCAGCAGCTCGGCCATGGTCTGGGGCACGGCGCCGCCATGGCGCTCCAGTAGCAGGCGCGAGCTGGCCACGATGTGCTTGGCCTTGTTGCGGAAAAACCCCGTGGATTGCACGAAGGGCTCCACGGCGCTGCTCTCCACTGCTGCCGCCGCCGCCGCATCGGGGAACCGCTCAAACAGGGCCGGCGTCACCTTGTTGACCCGCTCATCGGTGCATTGGGCCGAGAGCATGGTGGCCACCAGCAGCTCCCAGGGGGTGCGCCAATCCAGGGAGCAGGTGGCATCGGGATAGGCGTCGCCAAGCCGGCCAAAAATCTCCGGCATGCGCTGCTTGGCAGTGGGCAATTTCGGCTTAGCCGCAGCCCGTTTTGGCTTGGTGGCAGCCCGCTTCTGGCTCCCGTCCACGTCAGCCCCAGAGTTGGTCACGGCAGGCCCAACCTCAATGGCCCAGCAGTTGCTGCACGGCGGGCAGCTGGCTGGTGTCCTTAACGATCAGCACCACGCTCAGGCCCACCAGCAGTACAAAGCCCGACTGCATAAACGCCAGCTGGAAGCGCTCCGGCAGGGGCCGGCCCCGCAGGCCCTCGATCAGCAGCAGCAGGAACTGGCCGCCATCGAGCAGGGGCAAAGGCAGGGCATTGAGCACGGCCAGGTTGATCGAGATCAGGGCCGTGAACAGATAGAGGCTGCTGCCGCCCTGGTGGGCGAGCGATGCCCCCATCTGCACGATCTTGACCGGACCCGACACCTGGCTGGCTGTCTCGCCGAAGTGGGTCACCAGGCTGACGAAGCCGCTGACGGTGCGTTCGGTGAGGGCAGCGGTGTCACTGCTGGCCTGGCGGATCACCTCCAGGGGGCTTTTGGCGGGGCGGTAGGCCTGGTTGCCGAAGGGTTGGAGCTGGGCGCCGATCTTGCCTATGCCATCGACGGCGGCGGGGGTAAGGCTGAGGCTGCGGCGGCGGCCATTGCTCTCGGCCTCGAGCTGGAGGGTGTGGTCGGGGGATCCCTTGATGCGGCTCACCAAATCGGCCACGGCAGCCTGGCCGCCGGCCACCGGTTGGCCCCCGATGCTGATGATGCGATCGCCGGCTACCAGGCCGGCGGCAGCGGCGGCCTGGCCCGGAGCCACGCCAGCCACCAGCACGCCCGGGCTGGCGCCATAGCCGGCGGGAATCCCCACAAAGGCGCCCTGGGCCAGCAGCACGGTCCAGGCAAGCAGCAGGTTGGCGAGCACGCCGGCGGCGATCACCAGGGCCCGTTGGTGGAGGGGGCGGTTGCGCAGCAGATTGGGGTCGTCAGCTGGGATGGGGCTGTCTTCGTCGTCGTCGGGGAAGGACACAAAGCCGCCCAGGGGGATGGCCCGCAGGGCGAATTGCACACCCCGGCGGCGCCGCTCCAGCAGCACCGGTCCGAAGCCCACCGAGAAGCCACTGACGCGGATGCCCTGCCAGGTGGCGGCGAAGAAATGGCCGGCTTCGTGGACCACGATCAGGCCGGCCAGGATCGCCAGTGCGGTGAGAACACCCATGCAGCACGGATCCTTGTGTGGACCCATTGTGACGGTTGGTCCCCGGCACCGAGGGGCGGTCCTCCGGCCGAGGGGTCCCGATCAGGCCCTAGGCGCAGGACTCTCTCCGCCAAGGCAGCCCACTCCAGGGACTTGCTCAGAGCACCAACGCAGCCCGCTGGCTCAGGCCGGCGTGAGCGCTTCGGCGCCGAAGTAGGGCACCAGGGCCGCCGGCAGGGCGACGCTGCCATCGGGCCGCTGGCCCGTTTCCAGCAGGGCCGCCATCGTGCGCCCCACGGCCAGGCCGCTGCCATTGAGGGTGTGCACCAGCTGGGTGCCCTTGGTTTCCTTGAAGCGGATCGACGCCCGCCGCGCCTGGAAATCGCCACAGACACTGCAGCTGGAGATCTCGCGGTAGGCGCCAGCCCCCGGCAACCACACCTCCAGGTCGTAGGTGCGACTGGCCGAGAAGCCCAGATCGCCGGTGCAGAGCTCGATCTTGCGGTAGGGCAGCTCCAGGGCTTCCAGCACCGCCTCGGCATCGGCGGTGATCTGCTGGTGGGCCGCCGCCGACTCCTCCGGGCGCACGAACCAATACAGCTCCACCTTGTTGAACTGGTGCAGGCGGATCAGGCCGCGGGTGTCGCGGCCGTAGGAGCCGGCCTCGCGGCGGAAGCAGGGCGTGTAGGCGGCGTATTTGAGCGGCAGCTGGTCAGCCGGCAGCACCTCATCGCGGTGCAGGGAGGTCACCGGCACCTCGGCGGTGGGGGTGAGCCAGAGGTCGTCCTCGGCGCAGCGGAAGCTCTCCTCGGCGAACTTGGGCAGCTGGCCCGAGCCCAGCAGGCTGGCGCTATTCACCAAGATCGGCGGCATCACCTCGGTGTAGCCCTTAGAGCTGTGCAGATCGAGCATGAAGCTGATCAGGGCGCGCTCCAGGCGGGCCCCCTGGCCCAGCAGGGTGATGAAGCGGCTCTGGGCAATCCGCACCGAGCGCTCGGTTTCGAACAGGCCCAGCCGTTCGCCGATCTGCCAGTGCTCTAGGAGGCCCTCTTCCTGGCGGGGGGTGCCCCAGCGCTTGATCTCAACGTTGTCGGCTTCGCTTTTGCCATCCGGGGTTTCGGCGGAGGGCAGGTTGGGCAGGCTGAGCAGCTGCTCGCGCAGGCGCAGGTTGAGGGACTTTTCCTCCTCCTCCAGCACCGCCACCTGCTGCTTGAGCCGGTTGCCCTGCTCGCGCAGGTCCTTCACCTCGGCTCCAGCCGGATCGGCACCGGCCTTGATGCGCAGACCCACTTCCTTGCCAACCCGATTGCCCTCGGCCTGGAGGTTGCTGCGTTGCTCCTCAAGGTTGCGTTGTTGCTGGGCAATCAACTGGGGCCCGGTCAGGTCCACGCGCATGCCGCGGCGACCGAGCTGCTGGCTGATTAGCTCAGGGGTATCGCGCAGCAGACGCTGATCGAGCACGGGCCTCGGGGCAGGGAAGCCGCAGCCTAAGGGCCGCCCCTGGGCCCGCCATCAGGCCCCGGGGCCTTGGCGAACCGCCCTGGAGCCAAAGGAGATTCGTTGGCCCAGGGGCAACCCGCCGGGTTTAAACGGGATCCCCTCGCCAGGGCAGCTCAGAGCAGCAGCTCAAAGAACCTGAACGACTTCGTCGACTTCGGGGATGGCTTCGCGCAGCTTGCGCTCGATGCCCATCTTCAAGGTCATGGTGCTGCTGGGGCAGGAGCCGCAGGCGCCCTGGAGCCGCACCTTGACGATCGGGCCATCGATTTCCACCACTTCGACGTTGCCGCCATCGGCCATCAGGTAGGGGCGCAGCTCATCGAGGGCCCGCTCGACGTTGGCCAGGGTGAGGGCGCGGGGATCGAGCTCGGCTTCGGCATCAGCGGCGGCAACCGGGGCTGTGTCGACTGGGGCTGTGTCGACTGGAGCGGTATCGGTGCTCATCGGCCTGGGGTCGGACTGCCCTGAGCTTAGGAAGCCGGCCCCAGGGCTGGCTTCCCCTAGCCGGAGGTCACCCACCGCCCCCCGAGGGGCCCGGCACCGGGCCTGCACCCCATCGACGCCAAGGGAAGCCCCAGGCCCTCCTTAGGATCCGAGCACTTGCGGCGGTCCACCGGGCCCGCCGGCCCGCAGCCTGTCCATGACCGACGTTCCCGTTCAACGGATCCGCAATTTCTGCATCATTGCCCACATCGACCATGGCAAATCGACCCTGGCCGACCGGCTGCTGCAGACCACCGGCACGGTGGCGGCCAGGGACATGCAGGAGCAGTTCCTCGACAACATGGACCTGGAGCGGGAGCGCGGCATCACGATCAAGCTCCAGGCGGCCCGGATGGAATACACGGCCGCCGATGGTGAGCGCTATATCCTCAACCTGATTGATACCCCCGGCCACGTCGATTTCTCCTACGAGGTGAGCCGCTCGCTACAGGCCTGCGAAGGGGCCCTGCTGGTGGTGGATGCCAGCCAGGGGGTGGAAGCCCAGACCCTGGCCAATGTGTACCTGGCCCTGGAAAATGATCTCGAGATCATTCCGGTGCTCAACAAGATCGACCTGCCCGGCGCCGATCCCGAACGCATCGCCGCCGAGATCGAAGCGATCATTGGTCTCGATACCACTAACGCCATCACCTGTTCCGCCAAAACAGGGATGGGTGTGGCGGAGATTCTCCAGGCCGTGGTTGATCGGGTACCGCCGCCGCCGGATCGGATCGAAGAGCCGCTCAAGGCCCTGATCTTCGATTCCTACTACGACCCCTACCGGGGCGTGATTGTGTATTTCCGGGTGATCAGTGGCGCCATTGCCCGCAAGGACAAAGTGCTGTTGATGGCCAGCGGCAAAACCTACGAACTCGATGAAGTGGGAGTAATGGCGCCGGACCAGCGCCAGGTGGATTCGCTCCATGCCGGCGAAGTGGGCTACCTATCGGCCTCGATCAAGGCCGTGGCCGATGCCCGCGTCGGCGACACGATCACCCTGCTGGCAAACCCGGCAACAGAAGCCCTACCGGGCTACACCGAGGCCAAGCCAATGGTGTTCTGCGGCCTGTTCCCCACCGACGCCGACCAATACCCCGATCTGCGCGAAGCCCTCGACAAACTGCAGCTCTCCGATGCGGCGCTCAAGTATGAGCCCGAAACCAGTAGCGCCATGGGCTTTGGCTTCCGCTGCGGCTTCCTGGGCCTGCTGCACATGGAGATCGTGCAGGAGCGCCTGGAGCGCGAATACGACCTCGACCTGATCGTGACGGCGCCCTCGGTGGTGTATCAGGTGAACCTGATCGATGGCAGCGTGATGCTGGTGGATAACCCGGCCACCCTGCCCGATCCCCAGAAGCGCGAATCGATCGAAGAGCCCTACGTGAAACTGGAGATTTACACGCCCAACACCTATAACGGCGCCCTGATGGAGCTGTGCCAGGAGCGGCGCGGTGAATTCATCGACATGAAATACATCACCACCGACCGGGTCACCCTCCACTACGAAATGCCCCTTGCTGAAGTGGTGACCGACTTCTTCGACCAGATGAAGAGCCGCACCAAGGGCTACGCCTCGATGGAATACAGCCTGATCGGCTATCGCAAGAACGAGCTGGTGCGCCTCGATGTGCTGATTAACGCCGAAAAAGCAGACCCACTCACCACGATCGTGCACCGGGATAAGGCCTACAACGTCGGCAAGGGCCTGGTCGAAAAACTGAAGGAATTAATTCCCAGGCAACAGTTCAAAATTCCGATCCAGGCTTCGATCGGAAGCCGCATCATCGCCAGCGAAAGCATCAGCGCCATACGCAAAGATGTGCTGGCCAAATGCTACGGCGGCGACATTTCCCGCAAGAAAAAACTACTGCAGAAACAGGCCAAGGGCAAAAAACGCATGAAGGCCATGGGCAAGGTGGATGTGCCCCAGGAGGCCTTCATGGCCGTGCTCAAGCTCAACCAATAGGGCCCTTGGGCTTGGCCCCGGGCTGATTTGCCAGAGCTGGCGCCCCGATCCCCGCCAGGAGGCATGGTCCGCCTATCCGGATTTGCGAATCCGGGGGCCCGGCCCCCGGGGCGAAAGAGGCCTGAGCCGGGAACCCTCCGTCTCCCCACCTTGGACGGTTGCCGATGGGATTGGAACGCATGGGCCGCAGGAGCGGGCGGCCACAGGAGCAGTCCGCCTTCGTGTTACCCCTGGCCCTGCTCGCCGGCCTGGTGCTCTCGGCCAGCAGCCTCTCCCTGTTGGGCGTAGCCCTGGCCTCCCACCAGGCCCAGGCCTCCGAGCACCGTCGCCGCCAGGCCGACGACGGCCTGCACGACCTGGCCCAACTTCTTGCCGAAGAGCTGGTGGGGCACCGCCCCGAGGACCTCAACGCCGCCAGCCTCGGCCCGGACCAGCTGGCCATGGCCCTGCCGGCCGGCTGGCAACTCGGCGACGTGCAATGGCAACCCAGCGAGCCATCGGACCCGGGCCTGGTCGCCCTGCAGGTGACGATCAAGGGCCGCGGCGGCGAGCAGCGCCAGGGCGTGGTGCGGTTTGAGCGGTCGCTGCCGGATGGCCTGATCCGGGCCCTGCACCAGGAGGGGGCATGAACCTGGTGGAAGTGCTGCTGGCGGGATTGCTGTTCAGCATGGCAAGTGCCGGCTCCTTGCAGGTGATGGCCGGGGTGGGTCGAAGCCTGCAGGGGGCAGCCCAGGCCAAGGCCGCCGAAGAGCAACTCGAAGCCGAACTGCGCCGCAGCCAGGCCCTCGTGCGGGCTGGGGCGGCGCAACAGCAGGCCACCGACCTGGCCTGTGACCAGCCCGCCCTACTGCTGAGCCGCCTCCTGACGGACCCCGCCCCAACGGAAGACCGTGCCCCAGGCCTGGGCAACACCAACAGCCCAAGCAGCGCAGACGAGGCCAGGGCAACCAGCGCGGCAAACCCTGCCCCCCTGGCCCGCCAGGTGAGCGTGCTGGCCCCTGGCGTCGTGCGGTTGCAGCTGGAGGCGGACGGGGGGCGCTGGCAACGGCAACGGCTGTTCAGCGCTGCGGCCTATGGCCTCTGTCCATCCGTGGGGGGGCCGCTGGGATGACCCTGGCCGAACAGCTGGTGGTGGTGGCCCTGCTGGGCGGCCTGGGCAGCTGGGGCCTGGCCTTGGGCCAGGAAAAACGGCAACGCCAAAAGGTGGAGGCAGCGGCCGGGGAACTGCTAGCCGGCATCCAGCTGGCGAGGGCCGAGGCGGAACGGCGCCAGCTGGCCTGCGGCCTCAGCCTGGATCGGGGGGGCTTGCAAGAGCCGGTCGATGGCAGCCTGCCGGCTTGCGCCAGGGGCCTGAAACGCTTCGGCGACGCCGTCACCCTGGCCCACAGCTTCCCAGCCACCCTGCGATTCAGCGCCAACGGCCTGGTGATCGATGGCGGCGTGGTAGTGCTGAGCCAGTCCGGCACGGAACTGCGCCGCTGCCTGGTGATGGCCCTGCCCCTGGGGCTGGTGCGCCTGGGTCGCTACGACGCCGATCCAGCCGGCCCCCTAAGTGCAACCCAGTGCCGGGCGGAGCGATGACCAACCAGGTGGCCATTCACCCTGCCCATCTCGAGCCAGGCCTGGGCAAGCCACCCCAAGGCAGGCACCCCAGCCCGGGGCTCCCCACACCCCGGAAAGAGGCCAGCCGGCGATCGACCCTGCAGCCCGATTCGCCTTGCGGATTCACCTTGGTGGAACTGCTGGTGGCCCTGGGCCTGGGATTGCTGGTGGCGGCCTGGATCATTGAGGCCCTGCTCGCCCATGGCTCCTTCAGCGCCAAACTGGCGGATCGCTTGCACCATCGGGAGTTCGAACGCCGGGCCCGCCGCCTGATCGAAGACGACCGCCGCCTGGCCAGCCGGGCAACGAGCCAGCCGGGGGCCCAAGCGCCAGCCTGCAACCTGGCCGGCCGCCAACCATTGCTGCATCTTGAGTTGCCGAATGGCAAACCTGCGATCACCTGGAGCCTGGGGGCAGCGCCCTCCGCCATCTGGCGGGGCCAGGTGTTGATGCGCTGCGGCCCGGCCTACGGCCTCGATGGCCAGCCCAACCTCCATGGCAGTTGGCAAAACCGGGTGGTGCTCGATCGGGCGGAAGGGTTTGGGATACCGATCTAAGCCACCCTGAGTCAACCCGCCTGAATGGGTGCCTCTGGCTTGCGGCCCAGGTAAAGCGGCAATTGCTGAATTGCACCATCGAGGATAAGACAGCTGCCCATGGTGGACGCCATTCCCTTAGCCGTGCCCCAACCCACTCCCAGAGGTCTGCCCAACGATCGCAATTCCCCCTAGTGAGGCGCCAAAAGCAGGAGCCCAACAGCGCAAGAACGAGCCCAGCCTTCAAGGCCGCAAGGGATGCTCCAAGGGCGATGCCCTTGAAATAGTGATCAATAGAAGCACTTTTGCTAGCGAAGATCTTTCTTGAAACCTACCCAACCATTAGGGGCCAGAGAAGATCTCAGAATCAGGGAAGAGAACCCATCAAAAAGCAAAGACCCGGGTACGCGCTCTCTGGTTAGTGGCGGTCAGGGTAGAGGCCCAGGGGCTGTCGCGGTCGGTGGTTCCGGTGGTGATGGTAACGGAATAGGTCAAGGTGTGTCCCTCGCCTGCATTCACACCAAGGTTGCTCAACGTTGTATTGGGACTGGCAACCGATTGAACATCTGCAGCCGCCGCAGTTAGGGCTCCAGATCCAAAGGCCAGATTTCCATTGACGGGATCAACAGCCGTCGTTGACGACGCAAAGGGCGGCCCAAACCTAAACAAATGGGGGCTATTAGCCATTCCAAAATATGTAACAACAGCATCTGCCATCGTAGCCCCATTGGCCGCATGGGGATGGGTAATTTGAAGCGAGTACGTAACGTTCTGACCATTGACAGCGGGGCAATTTGCATTGCATACGGTGATCTGTTCGCCCTCAGCGAGCTCCCCCTCAAGCAGGAAGGTAATTCTCGCCATTTGATTGCGAAGAGCCGCTAGCTCGTAGGTTTTAATGCTGCTCCTTGATTGCGACAGCGAGATCGAAAGAGCGGCATTAAACAATATTAAGGTAATTGCCGAATAAAGAATAAGCTCAACCAGGCTAAAGCCTTTGGCAAGAATTACGCTGGATCGCCGCAGGGATCGACCTGGAAATTTAGAGCTCATGACTGTCCTCATCTCCATAGCCTAGAAACGATCAAAGGAGGTATCGGCGCAGCCGTCCTCCACCGTAGTCGCATTATTATTACTGCCAATCCGAAAAAGGGCGATCGAATCAGAAGTGCGCACACAACGCAGTAGGCCCGGGCCATCCTGTGCATTCGGCAGGATTCTGATATCATCGCCAGCCAATTGGGCGCCAGCGTTGTTCACTTGAATAACATTGCCTCGCTGGGTGAATTGGAGAAAAGGACTTGCCCAAATCGCAACGGTCTTGCCTCCCACTGAGTCGGGAAGGCGGAAGTTCGGATCGGCAGAACATGCTGCCGGCTGAACAGTGAAAACCCGATCACCACTTCTAAAATCTACAGAGATGGCATCAGCAGTGGCAGCTTGATCAGGATTAAATTGGACGGTGCAAAAAGCGCCTGCCTGCCCCGTGTTATGGATCTTTTGCAGCCAGGCAACCAACTCAAGTGCCACGGAATTAGACTGGGAGCGATTCAAGGAATGGTCTGAAGAGTTTATGGAGATAGCTGCAATCACGGCGATAATCGCAACGGCAGTGATCATCTCCAGCAAACTAAAGCCGTTTGGCAGGCACTTTGCCGCGAAAACATTTTTGCCTTTCATGGGCACCACAAAGCAACTGGTGGAATGAGATAAAAGCCTCGTGTAAGAGTTCGATTCCCATAGGGCGTTTGGATTGTCCTCGAGAACATCGTTTTAAAGCGATGGATCTCTTTCGAATCCATTTCAATCACCCTTATTGTCACATTATTGACAATTGACTGACCGGAAAGAGTGTTATTAATGTAAGTATTAAGGCTTCTCGTGACCGGATCCCTATCGGCTTGGTGCTCTGAGTCAACCCTGCATGCATTTTGAAATGCCTGCAAATTAGCCTGCGGTGGATTATAGAATGCGACTTTATTAAGAGGCGTCATTCCATTACAAGTGTCATTGACAGCCCCCCCATTAACACACCAATTGTAATTCGCAATTGCTTCACGTGTTACGTCAAGGGCAAGATGGATATCCCTATCGGCTTCATCAATTTGACTGGAGAACACAATAGCTCGCCTGCTGACATCGAATAGGGAGGCAATCTGGGCAAGCACAATCGCAGTTAAAGCCGCCGCTACAATCGGCTCAATCAGGCTGAATCCATGGGCTGGCAAAAAGCCAGCTTGAATAGCCTTTCCGTAAGAGTAATTTTGTTGCCGAAAAAGAGATCGCATGGCTACTACTGATTAGTTTTAAAAATACCTGCTTGCGAAATACTCCTTGCCATCCATTCTGGCTTAAAATTTCCACCCAAACCTGCAGCATTGCAGGCAGGTTGTGTATTACCCTCATCAACTGGATATCGATTGGTACTGCAACAACGAGGCGCCAATTGGTATTCCTGCTGTACGGTATAATGAACTGAATTTTGAGGATTCGGATTAGCAGTGGTGGGGGCCACAGCCGCACTGTAAATCCCCTCCACTGTCATCGTCAAAAAACTAAAGGCATTATTTGGAGCCACGCCTGTTTCTCGATTAATAGGATTACGTGCTGCGTCTGTTAGTTGAATACCCAGCACCCTAAAATACTGGTCATTATCTGAATCACGCATAATCCGTCGGGGCGGATTATTTGGCGCAAACAAAAGGGCTTCTTCAGTAATCCGATAAACGCGATCCCACGGAGTTTCATTGGTAAAAATCATACAGTTTCTTGGATATATAACGGCATTAGGCGCAACTGTCACATTGTTGCCATCGGTAACAACGCGGAAATCATTGGTTGCCCAATGATTCAAAGGGACTGATCCCACCAGCATCCGATTAGAAGGCTTATTCAGCTCGCCAATTGAAATCACCAGGCCGTTCTCAGCCGCATCCCTAGCCAATCGCATCCTGCCTTGCACGCTATTCATCGCCATTCCGGAAGTGGTCCGGCTTGTGAGCGACATGGTGGTCGTTAAAACCGTGAGCACAAGCAGAAGAATCAGCAGCATGGCAAACCCCCCAGATGCCAGGCCCTGGCGAAGATTGCTCCGATTCCGCACCAACCTTACAAGGGCTCTTCGTGCCGAAGAATGGACTGGCTGGGAGGAGCTGCTCCGCAGCCGGTTGCTTCTAAAGTAGAATCCCATAGCCAATACTAGAAGCAGGTGACAGGCAATTAAAAGAACGAATGCATGATTAAAAAAAGATTGCAAACATAAAGCTAACGGCTTTGGCAACAAGCATAAGTGGATATTAGCATATAGTAGCAAAATTAAACAATTGATACAGCATAATACTTGGTGAATTTCCCTGGATCACCTAAAAGGCTTGTACTCAAAAACTTCTACTTGAAACAAACAAAAAGAATAAAGAACAGATGCCTGATCCTGAATGAGGGAGCAAGCATCTCAAAAAGACTAGAAAAATAGATGAAAGCTGATCTAATTAGGTTGTTCTGCCAGCACAAGTAACAACTCCAGCCGTGGACACACTAAGGCGCACCCTAACATTAGTAGCACCAATTGTTGTCCCTAAACAATTATAGGTCTGGCCGGTTATTGCGGTATAAGCCTTGGAATCAATAGTTTGTGCGGTCAAAGTCCCTCCACAAGTAACTGCGGTCCCTCCGGGATTTTGCACAGTTGTTCCTACGGAATCGGCCTCAATTTGCAAGGATGCACATTCGTTGGCAAAGCCGACGGCCTCTGCGATTTTCGTCTTGGCATCGGACTTGTTGCGCACATTGAGGTACTGGGGCAGGGCCACGGCCGAGAGAATGCCGATGATCGCCACCACGATCATGAGCTCAACAAGGGTGAAGCCCTTGCTCAGGGCGCCTTGACGGCTGGAGAGCCGCCTGAGCAGCTGGGACTTGGTGATAGAGGTCATGGGAGCACGAATGCTTCAGATCTGCTCCAATATAACCCCGGCCTAGCACCTTGGTCAACCGAGGCGCTAGATTGATTAAACTGCAAAAGCTGACACGCGGAAGCCATAAAAATGTCAATCCCCTGAGGGGGATGGTTCAGTTTTGATTGGTGCGGAGGGCCTTCGCTCTGAACGAGGCTGGACCGAAGGTCCGTAAACCGTGCTCCCCACTTAGGATTGGCCATGTTGTGGAGTGGCTCCTGGGTCGTTCTTTTAGGCTGAAACGGCTTGCTCCTGGGCTTGCGGGCCAGATGGCCGCCTGGGGGCTCGCAATTGTTTCAATTTATGTAGCTGTTGCAGTGGTCACGCCCCTGCTGGGGCACTGGGGCCTGCTGGGCGATGCCCAGGGGGGGCTTGGGAGTCCGATCTACGCTCCGCCCTCCCTCGAGCACTGGTGTGGGACCGACCGGCTTGGCCGGGATGTGTGTTCCCGAACCCTGGCCGGCAGTGGCGTGGCCCTCCAGGTGGTGGCCCTTGCTTTGGTGCTGGCCCTGGTGATTGGCGTTCCCTTGGGCATGCTCAGTGGCTACCTGGGCGGCTGGCTAGATCGGGGCTTGGTGTTGGTGATGGACACCCTCTACACCTTGCCGGTGCTGTTGCTGTCTGTGGTGTTGGCCTTTTTGCTGGGGAAGGGGTTGCCCAATGCGGCGGCAGCCCTCTGTGTGGTGTACGTGCCCCAGTATTTCCGTGTGGTGCGCAACCAAACGGCCCAGGTCAAAGCGGAGTTGTTCGTGGAAGCGGCCCGCTCCCTCGGGGCCGGTCCGCTCTGGATCCTGCGCCGATACCTCTTTCGCAATGTGATCACCACCGTGCCCGTGCTGCTCAGCCTCAACGCCGCCGATGCGGTGTTGGTGCTTGGTGGGCTTGGTTTTCTGGGCCTGGGCCTGCCGGAATCGATCCCCGAATGGGGCAGTGACCTGCAGCAGGCCCTGGGCGCCGTGCCCACAGGCATTTGGTGGACGGCCCTGTTCCCGGGCTTGGCGATGTTTGTGTTGGTGCTGGGCCTTTCCTTTTTAGGAGAGGGGCTCGAGGCTTGGCTCAGTGGCGCTGGCTCGCAAACTACAGCTAGCTCCACTTAAGTGAAGGCAATCAACCCATATCGCTCCAGAACAAAGACTAAGCAAGGTCAAAAATAAACAGCTCAACCTGAAATCTGAATGTAAATCAGCGTGAAATCAAAGAAAAATCCGACCTAACAATCCGGATCAATCTCCATCCTCCTGACGGCGTGAAAGGCGGCATTCTTGCTGACACGCCTATCCAGGTCGGTCTTGCCGCCATGGGGCTGGGCCGGTTGGCTGATCCTGCTGGCCGCCGAGATGTTTGGAGTGAACCAGAGCCCCCGGCTACCTCCCCTAGGGTTGGGAGCCACTGGTTTTAGAAACGATGCCCTGGGGGATCACCCTCATCCTGGTGGCAGCCGGCCTTGGGCTCTGCCTGCTGGGCGGGGTCAATCGCGATGACGTGGTGGGCCTACTGATGCGCATCATCGGCTTGGTGTTTTTAGTGGCGGCCAGCATTTTCGGGCGCCTCCTCTGGCTGGACCTGGCCGGCATCGCCCTGGCCCTGTGGTTGCCCAGCGCCAGCAAACGGCAGCAGGTCTGAGGCCTAGGGCTGGGCCGTGGAAAGGCGCCTTAGTAGCGCAGCTTCAGGGTGCGCGGCAGATCTTCGGCAATTTCGCCTTCGGCGGTGAGGGCCGGGTAGGGGCGCCCTTGCCGTTCGCACCAGTCGGCCACCTGGGGGTAGGCCCAGCGGAACAGGATGCGGGCGTAGGCCTCGGGCCCGCCGGGGATGCCTTCGCCCTGCGCAGGGATCAGGCCAGCCCGGTGCCGTTGGCGCAGGGCCTCAAACAGCAGGATCGCCGTGGCCACCGACACGTTCAACGACTGCACCATGCCGGTCATCGGGATCACGATCGCCTGGTCCACCGCTGCCGCGGCCGCCTCGCTCAGGCCCCATTTCTCTGCCCCCAGCAGGAAGGCGGTGGGGCCGGTGAAATCGCAGTCGCGGTAGTCGATCGCCTCCTGGCTCAGGTGGGTGCCGTAGAGGCGGAAGCCCCGGGCCTTGAGGGTGGCAATGGCCTCCTCTGTGGTGGCGTGGGCATGGAGGGGCACCCACTTCTGGCTGCCCAGGGCCGTGTCGTTGAAAATCCTGGGCCGGCCCGGCAGGCTCACCACATGGCTCTCCAGCACCCCCACCGCATCACAGGTGCGCAGGATCGCCGAGAGGTTGTGGGGTTTATCCACCTGCTCCAGCAGCACGGTGAGATCGCCCATGCGGCGGTTGAGCACGGAGCGCAGCCGCTCGTAGCGTCTCGGCAGCAGGGGCATGGGGGAATCGCCGGGAGCGGGCCTTGCGTGCTGCATCCTGCCCCTGGACCTGCCGCGGGCCTCCCTGGGCGTTGCCGGCCAGCCCCGCCCAGCCATGGTTGAGCCCCCGCCGGACCAGGCCCTGTCCTTTGACCAGCGGGTTTACGCCCTGGTGGCGCTGATCCCAGCAGGGCGACTGGCCACCTACGGCCAGATCGCCGAGCTGCTCGGCGCCTATGGCTGGGCCCGCCAGGTGGGCTGGGCCCTGCGGCGCCTGCCCCTGCCCTCAGCCGTGCCCTGGCAGCGGGTGGTGAACGCCCAGGGGCGGATCAGCATGGATCCTTCCCGTCAGGGGTCGGACTGGATCCAGCGGGAGCTGCTGCTGGCCGAAGGCATTGCCGTGGCGGCCGATGGCCGGCTGCCCCTGGCAGCCCATCGCTGGCAGCCGGCCGATCAGGCCCCCTGACGGCCCCTGGGGCGCTAGCTGTGGAGACAACGCAATCCATGAGCCTTTGAGCCCATCCGCCCCCAGGCCCAATCCCGCCAAGGCACCGGGATCCTCCCAGGCGCGGCCAGAGGCAGCCAGGGCGGCGACAGACGGCGGCGGGGCGACCGGTGCCGGGATCGGTCTGGCGCCGCGCCAGGTGGCCTGGCAGGTGTTGCAAGCCGTGGCGGCGGGGGCCTATGCCGATGGCGCCCTGGAGCGGGAGTTGCAACGCCAACCTCTGACGGGCCAGGACCGGGCCCTGGCCACGGAACTGGCCTACGGGGCGATTCGCCAACGGCGCCTGCTCGATGCCTGGCTCGACCAGCTCGGCAAGGTGCCGGCGGAGCGCCAGCCGCCCAAGTTGCGCTGGTTGCTGCACCTGGGCCTGTACCAGCTCCTGGCCAGCGACCGGGTACCGGCCTCGGCGGCGGTGAGCACCAGCGTGGAACTGGCCAAGCGCGGCGGCCTGGCCCGGCTGGCTCCGGTGGTGAATGGCCTGCTGCGCTCCTTCCTGCGCCAGCAGGAGGCGGGCGGGGGCCTGACCCTGCCCGCCGATCCGGCCCTGGCCCTCGCCCAGCGCCAGTCGCTGCCGGACTGGCTGGCCCAGGCCCTCCTGAACTGGCTACCGGCCCCCCAGGCCGAGGCCTTTGCCGTGGCCTGCAACCAGCCCCCAAGCCTCGATCTGCGCTGCAATCCCCTGCGGGGCAGCCGCGAGCAACTGCTGGCCGACCTGCGGGCCGCGGGAGTGGCGGCCGAGCCCCTAGCCGGCCTGCCCCAAGGCCTGGTGCTCGGGGGCCGCAGCGGTGACCTGCGCCAGTTGCCGGGCTACGCCGAGGGCCGCTGGTGCGTGCAAGACCGGTCCGCCCAGCGCATCGCCCCCCTGCTCGATCCCCAGCCGGGGGAGCGGATCCTCGATGCCTGCGCCGCCCCCGGCGGCAAGAGCACCCACCTGGCCGAGCTCATGGGCGACCGGGGCGAGGTGGTGGCCCTCGACCGCAGTGGCGCCCGCCTGCAGCGGGTCGGCCGCAACCTCGAGCGCCTGGGCCTCACCTGCATCCAAACCCGCGTCGGCGATGGCACCCACCTGGCCAGCCGGCCCGAGCCAACCCAGGCCGATCCCGAGCCCGGCCAAAGCCAAGGGGCGAACGAGCTGGAAGCCCGCGCCCCGCTAGCGACCGCCGGCGATGACGCCTGGTGGCAGGGCGGATTTGACCGGATCCTGGTGGATGCCCCCTGCTCGGGCCTGGGCACCCTGGCCCGCCACGCCGATGCCCGCTGGCGGATTGGGCCCGCCGCCATCGACGACCTGGTGCTGTTGCAACGCCAGCTACTGGAGGGCCTGGCGCCCCTGCTGCGACCCGGCGGCCGGATGGTGTATGCCACCTGCACCGTGCACCCCCGCGAAAACGGCGAGCTGATCGCCGCCTTCCTGGCCGCCCACCCCCACTGGCGCCTGCTGGAGAGCTGGCAGCTGTGGCCGGGTCAGGGCCCGGCGGGCGAAGCGGCTGGCCCGCAGGACCAAGCCCCTGGGCCAGGGGGCGATCCAACCGGAGGCGACGGTTTCTTTGCCGCAGCCCTGCAGGCGCCGGCCTAAACCGGGCTGAAGGGGCCAGGCCCTTAGGGCAGGGGCGGCGGCGCCGTGGGGGCGGCCGAGGGGCTGGAGAGGGGCGGCGGGGCGGTGAGGGGCCCGCGGCTGGGGCTCGGCAGGCTGGGCGGCAGCGACGGCAGGCGACTGGACCCGGGGTTCGG
Organism: Pseudanabaena sp. UWO311; assembly: GCA_943370385.1. GTDB lineage: Bacteria > Cyanobacteriota > Cyanobacteriia > PCC-6307 > Cyanobiaceae > BAIKAL-G1. Next base: position 16,760 of record CALRQT020000011.1, on the reverse strand, counting down.
CGCCGGGCGGGTGCCTTGGCCGCCGCCACTGGGTGCCGTCGCCGGGCCGCCCGCGGAACCACTGCCACCGCTGGGGAATCCCTCGCCAGCGGTGGGGGATGGGAGGCCGCCTTCCCCTGGGCTGGGGGACGAATCGGGGCGCTCCCCGGGGAGCGGATTGGGGAGGGCGTCCGGCTGGTTTGGCACCACCGGGCGGGGCTTGGGCAGCGGCTGGAAGGTGGTGGTGAGCACGGGCTTGGGCGGGAACTTCAGCACCGGCAGGTCCTTGACGATCGGGGCCATGTAGTCGTGCCAGGCGTAGGTGGCGAGCACGCTGGTGCTGCGGGTCTCGCGGCTGTCGTCGTAGCCAAGCCACACGGCCGTGGTGAGCTGGGGGATCGAGCCGATAAACCACAGATCCCGGCCGGATTCGGACGTGCCGGTCTTGCCGGCCACGGGCCGGTCGGCCAGGGCAGCGCCGCCGCCGGTGCCGCCCTTCACCACCTGTTGCTGCATCCAGACCATGGCGTCGGCCAGGGGGCTGGCCACGGCCCGGCGGCCCCGGTCCCCATCGACGCGGCGGCTCCAGAGCAGGTCCCCATTGGGGCCGAGGATTTCCTCAAACGGCGTCGGGGCCACGTAAACGCCCCGGTTGGTAATCGCCGCGTAGGCGGCTGTCATGTCGAGCACGGTCTGCTCGTAGGCACCGATCGCCATCGGGTAGAAGCGCCCCAGGGGCCGGGTGATGCCCAGGCTGCGGGCCGTGGCGATCACCGGGTCAAACCCCACCTTCTGCAGCAGCCCCACCGCCACCACGTTGAGGGAGTTCTGCATCGCCACCCACATCGGAATGCGCCCCATGAAGCGGTTGCTGAAGTTTTTCGGGCAATAGCCGGCAAAACAACGCGGTTCATCCACCACGATGTCCTCGGGCTTCATGCCCTGTTGAAGGGCCGTGAGATACACAAACAGCTTGAAGGTGGAGCCCGGGGAGCGCAGGGCCTGGACGGCCCGGTTGAACTGGCTCTTGTTGTAATCCTTGCCGCCCACCAGTGCCCGCACCAGGCCCGTCCCTGGCTCCATCGAGATCAGGGCCCCCTGCATGGCGCCAGGGGTATGGGAATCAATAATCTTCTGGGCCTGGTCCTGCCAGGCCAAGTTGAGGCTGCTGCGGATCGTTAGTCCTCCCACCTCCAGTTGTTCGGGGGTGAGCACCTTGGGCAGCTCCTGGGCCACCCAGCTGGTGAAGTAGGGCGCCCGGCTCTCCCAATACTTGGGCACCGCCGGTTTGAGTGTTAGCGGCGCGGCTAGGGCCTCGAGCTGCTGACGATCGTCGATGAAGCCGGCTTCGCGCATGCGCCTGAGCACGATCCGGCGCCGCTGCAGGGCCAGGTCGGGATTCACCAGCGGCGAATAGACCGAGGGAGCGGGCGGCAGGCCGGCGATCAGGGCCGCCTCGGGCAGGGTGAGGTCTGCTGGAGTTTTCGAGAAGTAGATCCAGGCCGCATCGGCCACGCCGTAGGCGCCGGAGCCCAAATACACGTAGTTGAGATATTGCTCAAGGATCTGCTCCTTGCTGAGCTGGCGCTCGAGTTTGCCGGCCAGGGCCGCCTCTTCGAGCTTGCGGGTGATCGTGCGGTCCTGGCTGAGGAAGACGGTGCGGGCCAGCTGCTGGGTGATGGTGCTAGCCCCCTCTTCAAAGGAGCGGCGGGTCACGTTGCGCACCACGGCCCGGCCGATGCCGACCAGGTCGATGCCGTCGTGTTGGTAGAAGCGCCGATCTTCGGCGGCGATGAAGGCCCGTTTGACCAGCTCTGGCATCTGGCCACTGGCCACTTTGTCGCGGGTGGCGGGCCCCAGTTTCTGGATGACCTGGCCATCGGCTGACAGCACCGTGACCGTGCCCGGCCGGTTGAAGGAATTGATGTGGCGCACATCGGGGAGGAGCTTGTCGAAGCTCTGCACCAGCAGGGACTGACCCACGGCCACCACTCCGCCGATGCCGGCGGCCCAGAGGCCGGCGACCAGCAGCTGGCGGCTGCGCCCTTTCACATGCCCACCACCGGCGCCAGGCCCGTGGTGAGGGAGCTATGGCCAATCGCTAGGGCTGTGACGAGCATGCCGATCACCAGGAAGGGCTGGGCGCTGGCCTGGTATTTGACATCAAAGGCCACCGGATCGCGCAGCAGCCAGATGTCCTGGAAGGTCATCTGGGGCACGATCAACAGCACCAGCAACACGGCCGAGAAGTGCTGACCGATGGCAATCAACACGGCCACCATGGCCAGCTGGAAGAGGTTGATCATGCCGGCGCTAATCCAACTCGCCCGTTCGGCACCGAACACCACCGGCAGGGATTGGAGCCCCAGGGCCCTGTCGCCTTCGATGCTCTTGAAGTCGTTCACCACGGCAATGCCCAGGCCCGCCAGGCTGTAGGCCAGGGTGAGCAGGGCCGTGGTCCAGGTGAGCTGGCCGAATAGGGCCTGGCCGGCCCACCAGGGCAGGGCGATGTAGCTGGCGCCAAGGGCGTAGTTGCCCAGCCAACCATTTTGTTTGAGCTTCAGGGGCGGCGCCGAATAAATGAAGCTCACAAACGAGCCTCCTAACGCCAGCAGGAACACCACAGGCGTGTCATGGCCAGCCCATAGGTCGAGCCCATAGGCCACTCCCAAGCCCGCCAGCAGCAGGATCCAGATCTGGGCCTTCACCTGGCCTAAGGGGATGGCCCCGGAGGGGATCGGCCGGTAGGGCTCGTTGATCGCGTCGATCTCGCGGTCGTAATAGTCGTTGATCGTTTGGGTGTAACCAGCCAGCAGGGGGCCGCTCATCACCATGCAGGCGAAGGAAGCGGCCACCTCCGGCAGGGTCCAGTGGAACCGGCCCGAAGCGGCGGCACCACAGAGCACCCCCCAAATCAGGGGAATCCAGGTGACCGGCTTCATCAGCTGCAGCCGGATCTTCCAGATGTTGGAGGTGCCGCTGGCACCCTTCATGCCCAGCAATTGGCGGGCCCCGCCGCCGGGACCCTGGTCCCCAGGCTGGGTGGGGGCGGGGTTGGCTTGATCGGGGCGATCGCTCACGGGCTGACTGGCCTCAGGCGGAGGTGATTTCGTCGTCGAAGAACCAGGTGGTGGTGCCGCCACTCAGTTCCACGACGACGCCGATGCCCTTGCCATCGGTGAGTTTGAAATCCTTGACCGTGCCGGTGGCATCGGCCTGGAGGGCGGCCACCAGGTCTGCGGGGATGCGGTCACGAACCCGGGTGACCCGCACCTTCGAGCCGATGGTGATGGCAGCCTGGGACATAACCGGCGTAACGGAAAAGTTGCGCAACCCTACCAGCGCCTCCCCGCCGCCTTGCCATGGTCGCCAAACGGATCATTCCCTGTCTGGACGTGGCCGATGGCCGGGTGGTGAAGGGGGTCAATTTCGTTGGCCTGCGCGACGCCGGCGACCCGGTGGAGCTGGCCTGCCGCTACAGCGCCTCCGGCGCCGATGAGCTGGTGTTCCTCGACATTGCCGCCAGCCACCAGGGCCGCAGCACCCTGGTGGAGCTGGTGCGCCGCACCGCCGAGTCGGTGACGATCCCCTTCACCGTCGGCGGCGGCATTCGCTCGGTGGAGGGCATCACCGAGCTGCTGCGGGCCGGCGCCGACAAGATCAGCCTCAATTCCTCGGCCGTGGCCGATCCCCAGCTGGTGGCCGAAGGGGCCCAGCGTTTTGGCTGCCAATGCATCGTCGTGGCGATCGATGCCCGGGCCCGGCGTGACCCCTCGGGCCGTCCCCTGGCAGGCCCAGCCGGGGGCTGGGATGTGTTCGTGAAGGGCGGCCGCGAGAACACGGGCCGCGATGCGGTGGCTTGGGCGCAACAGGTAGTGGCCCTCGGCGCCGGCGAGATCCTGCTCACCTCGATGGATGGCGATGGCACCCAGGCCGGCTACGACCTGGCCCTGACCCGGGCCGTGGCCGAGGCGGTGGCCGTGCCCGTGATCGCCTCGGGTGGGGCGGGCTCCATTGCCGATATCGGCGCAGCCCTGGGGGAAGGCCAGGCCTCGGCGGCCCTGCTGGCCTCCCTGCTCCACGACGGGGTGTTGACGGTGGAGCAGATCAAAACGGAGCTGCTGGCCCAGGGGGTCAACCTGCGGCCCCTGGAGCTGGCGGCCGGGGCTTAACCCTGGGGCCCCTTCAGAACTGCCACTCCTCACCCTGCCGCCAAATGCCCCGAAACCGCAGCACAGGCACCGGGGCGACTGGCTTGGACCGGCCGCGGGCAGCCAGGTGATCGCGCAGCCCTTAATCACTAGTTACATTGTTCCTAAGCAAGCGGCAGACGCCAGTCCCCAGCTCGTTTTGCCAGGGGGTCTGCCGCTTGAGCTTGCCCTAATCCCGTTCCAGCGCCCAGCGCCCCCGCCGCCGTGTTCCCGTCCCTCCCCACCCCTGCGACGGCCCTTGCCGTGCTGATGGTGGTGGTGGGGGTGGCCCTGGTGGCCTGGGCCCTGCAACTGATGGAGACGGCCAATCAGCGCAAGGAGTTTTCCCTGATGCTGGCCGGCTGCATGGTCTGCTCGGCGGCCGTGGGCCTGGCCACGGTGATGGTGCTCACCCTCACCAGCCCCGATCGGCTCGAGGCCCGGGGCCTGTTGCCCTCTGCCAACGCCAACGGCAGCGAGGCGGGGATCAGCTTGGATGCCATTTCCCTTCCCTGGGATGGCCCCCCCAACCTCCATGCAACCCGGTGATCCGGCGGCCGTGCGCCAGCTGTTTGAACAGATCGCGCCGAACTACGACCGCCTTAATGACACCCTGAGCCTCGGCCTGCACCGCCTCTGGAAGCGCCAGGCCATCGCGTTTGTGGCGCCCAAGCCAGGCCAGCGCCTGCTCGACCTCTGCTGCGGCACGGGTGATCTGGCCCTGCTGCTGGCCGAAAAAGTACGTCCGGGAGGCCAGGTGCTGGGCCTGGATGCCGCGGAAGCACCCCTGGAGCTGGCCCGGCGCCGAGCCGCCCGTCAACCCTGGTTGAACCTCCACTGGCGCCTGGGCGATGCCCTGGCCACGGGCCTGAGCGATGGCTGGGCCGATGGGGCCGTGGTCGCCTACGGCCTGCGCAACCTGGCCGATCCCCTGGCCGGCCTGGGCGAATTGCGGCGGCTGCTCCGCCCCGGCGGCCGCGCCGCCGTGCTCGATTTCAACCGGCCCGAGGATCCCGCCGGCCTGGTGGCCCGCTTCCAGCGCTTTTACCTGCGCCAGCTGGTGGTGCCCCTGGCCCGCCAGGCCGATCTCGAAGCCCATTACGCCTACCTGGAGGAGAGCCTGGCCCGCTTCCCCACGGGCCCTGAACAGGAATCCCTGGCGCGCCAGGCGGGTTTTACGCGGATCGTTCACCGTCCCCTGGCGGGCGGCCAGATGGGACTGCTGGAACTGGTGGCCTAAGCGGGCAAGCCCTGGCCCTGGCCCAGGGGGCAATGGGGTCGCCAACCTGGAGCGGGCCCCGCTTGCGGCGACTTGGCCAGGGCTGCCAAGCTGCCGGAGTGTCCGCCCTGCTCCCCGGCCCGCCGGCCATGCCATGAGCGATCAAGCCGAAGGGGACCAACGGGAGCTGGAGGCGATCCAGCGGCAACTGGCGGACACCCGCCAGCACATTGGCGAGCTAGAGGCGCTGATCGGCGAGCTCCCGGAGATCTACGAGCGCAAGTTTGAGCAACAGCTCCAGCCCCTGCTGGAGCAAGAGCGGCTCCTGCGCCAGCAAAACCTGTTGCTGCGGGACCAACTGCAACGGGCCTTACCTGGGGCGGCATCGCGACGGCTCCTGGGTCCAGCGCCGGCCCCAGGTCCTGCCGCCCCGGACAAGCCGCCCGCCGTGGCAGGGCCAGGGCTGGGGGCGGGCCCTCTCCAGCCCCCAGCCCAACCCCAGCCGGTCCCGCAACCGCCAACCGCCCTAGCCGAAGCTCCCCCAACCGACCCACTCGCCCCGCCCCCGGCTCCCGAACCGCCGAACCCCGGTACCCCGGGCCAAGCCACGGCCACTTCCGCTCCAGGGCAGGCACCGGGGCGGCGCCCCCTGCCCTACCGGCTGGCCCTAGGGGCCGCGGTGGCCGCCCTGGGTGCCTTTGGCCTGGTCCAGCGGCTGATGACACCGGCTAGCCCCCAACGGAACCCCGCGCCCCTGGGGGCACCCCAGCCAGCTCCCCAGGCCGCTGGCCCGATCCAGGAGACCGCCCCTGGATCCCCCGCCCAAGCGGCGGACGGTCCAGCTCGCGCCCAGGAGCTGCTGGTGATCGCCAGCGGCCCCAGCTGGATCGAACTGCGGGATCCCCAAGGGCGAACCGTCTATGGGGCCCTCCTCAAGGGCCGCAAACGCTTCAACCTCGGGGCCGGGCTCAGCCTTAAGGCCGGCCGGCCGGAACTGGTCCAGGTGCAGCTGGGCGGCAGGCCGGCCCAGGCCTTGCCCCCTGGACGGTGGTGGACCTGGCATCGCTTGCAGGCGCCGGGGGCCTGAGGCTCCAAGTCACAATGGCTGCCAGCCAGGCCCGCCAGCCCGTTTCGAGCGCCCCTCTAGTACGCCCCATGCATTTCCAGGACATCATCGCCACCCTGAATCGCTTCTGGGCGGAGCGGGGCTGCCTGATCCTGCAGCCCTACGACACCGAAAAAGGGGCAGGCACCATGAGTCCCCACACGGTGCTGCGGGCGATCGGACCGGAACCCTGGGCCGTGGCCTACCCGGAGCCCTGCCGCCGGCCCAGCGATGGCCGCTACGGCGACAACCCCAACCGGGCCCAGCACTATTTCCAATACCAGGTGCTGATCAAGCCCTCGCCTGAGGGCATCCAGGAGACCTACCTGGCCTCGCTCGAAGCCCTGGGCATCCGCGCCGCCGACCACGACATCCGCTTTGTCGAAGACAACTGGGAATCGCCCACCCTGGGGGCCTGGGGGGTGGGCTGGGAGGTATGGCTCGATGGCATGGAGGTGACCCAGTTCACCTATTTCCAGCAATGCGGCGGCATCGATTGCCGGCCCGTGTCGATTGAAATCACCTACGGCCTCGAGCGCCTGGCCACCTACCTGCAGGACGTGGAGAGCATCTGGGACCTGAGCTGGGATGGGCGGCGCAGCTACGGCGACATCTGGTTGCCCTTCGAGAAGGGTCAGTGCACCTACAACTTTGAGGCCTCGAACCCGGAGCGCCTAACCCAGCTCTTTGCCCTGTACGAAGCCGAAGCCACGGATCTCGTCGCCGCCAAGCTGCCGGCCCCGGCCCTCGATTACGTGCTCAAATGCAGCCACACCTTCAACCTGCTGGAGGCCCGCGGCGTGATCTCGGTCACCGAGCGCACCGCCACGATCGGCCGCATCCGCCACCTGGCCCGCCAGGTGGCCGAAGCCTGGCTGGCGGAACGCCAGGCCCTGGGCTTTCCCCTGCTAAGCCCCGAACAGCGCGAGGCCCTCGCCCAAGCGCCTGCCGCCTAAACCCAGCCATCGCATCGAAGCCTTCCCGAGCGCGAGCCCTGGAAGCCAGGCCATCAGGACCCAACCATGAGGCACCATCCATGAGGCGTTTGGCCCTGACTTTGTTAGTGGGGGTGTTGTCCTTCCAGGGGGGGCGCCTGGTGGAAAGCGCCGTGGCCCCCTGCAAACTGCGGCCCCTGGCGGCCCTGGTGGCGCCGCTGCTGGGCAAGCAGATGCCCAGCCAGCAGGTGTGTGATCTGATTCTCCAATTGCCGAGCCCCTAGGGGGCTGGTGTGCCCGCCCCAGGCAGAACCCCAGGCAGAACTGGCGGGGCGGGGGGCAGGGGCACGGCCGGGTCGTTCAGGGTGTTGCTGCAGAGGTCGAGCACGATCCGCTGGCCCACCGAACCGGGCGCCGCGGCGCCCCAGGGCAGCCATTGACCGTTCACGCGCCAGGTCTGGCGGAGGGTTTCGCACTGCACGGCCACGGCGGAGGCGGCGCCGCGGCTGACGCCCAAGTCGGCATCGGAGCCCTTCACCAGGGTGAAGCGGGCGCCACTGGCGGTGAGTTTCCAACCGGCCCAGTCCACCGCCGTGCGGTTGAACCATTTCCAGCGGGCCTGGCCCGACTGCTCCCGCAGGGCCAGTTCGGCCCGGTCACGCCGCTCCGCCGGGCTCAGCAACAGGGCGGCGCTGGCCGCCAGGCCCGTGCCATCGACAGGGGGCTCCACCGGCCCCTGGGGCTCGGGTGCTTTGCGGGCCGGGCTGGAGCGATTCGGCACCAGCAGGCGCTGGCCAATCTGGAGGCTGCGGGGATCACGGATGCCGTTCAAGGCCATGAGGGCCTCCACGGACACCCCCTGCTGCAGGGCCAGCTGCTCCAGGGTGTCGCCGGCCCCAACCGTGATGGAAAGGGCCTGGGCCCAGGCCGCCCCAAAGCCGCTGCCGCTGGACATCCCAAGGGCCAACCCCAGGACCCATCCCCCCAGGGCAACCGGAAGGGGCCGGCGCCATGGCCCCTGGATTCCGCGGCGGCAAGCCCATGGCCAGAGGGGTCCAGCGGCCAGCTCCAGCCCCAGGGAACTCAGCAGAGATCGGCGCAGCACGGGCAGGCGCAAGGGAAACGGGAGCACAGGGTCGGATCCGGCGGGATCGCGGCCAATCGGGCCGAAACCCCTAGGGCCGAAACCCTAAGGCCCCTTGCCCCCCCAACCAGCTGAGGGGCCCCTGCCATGGCAACTCTCCAGGAACCAGGGCCTGGGGCCAGGCCGGCTGGAGCCGGGAACCCTCAGGGTCCCTTTCCCCTGGGCAACGCCGATGGCGGCCGTCGCGGTGTCATGGGCCCTGCTGGCCTTGGGCCTGGGGGTCTTGCCCCTGCCGCTGGGCCTGCAGCTGGGCGGCACGGGCCTGCTGGTGGTGCTGGGGCTTTGGCTCTGGCGCCCCCAGCGGAGCCGCTGGGCGCTGGTGGTGCTGCTGCCCCTGCTGCTGGCCTGGGGCCTGGGCCACCAACCCGGCCCCGGACCGACCGATCCGGTGGCCTTGGTGAAGGGCGACTCCAACCAGCAGGTGGCGATCGAACGGATCGGCACCCTCCTGGCCGATCCCCAGCCCAACCTGGACGGCACGGGTTGCCGGGTGCCCGTGCAATGGCACCAGGGGCGCAGTGAATTGCGCTTCCGCGCCTGCCCAAAGCTGCAGGAGGGCTGGCGCCTGCAGGTGAGCGGCCAACTGCGGCGGCCCCGGGCGGCGCCCCATCCCCTGCTGGCCGGCCCGGCGGAACGGCTGGCACGCCAGGGCATCTGGACGGTGCTGGACGTGCAGCAGTGGAGCCTGCTGGCCAAACCGGCCACGCCGGTGGCCGACCTGCGCCGACGGATGGCCCAAGCCCTGCTCGAGCGGGGCGGCCCCGAGGCCGGCGGTGTCTTGGCGGCCCTGGTGCTCGGCAGTGCCGTGGTGCCCGTGCCCCTGGAGGTGCGCGATGCCTTTCGGGTGTCAGGCCTCTCCCATGCCCTAGCGGCTTCGGGGTTTCACCTCACGGTGCTGCTGGGTGCGGTCATGGCCCTGGCCCGCAACGGCCCCAGGCCCCTGCGCTGGGGTCTGGCCCTAGGGGCGATGGTGCTGTTTCTGCTGCTGGCCGGCCCCCAACCCTCGGTGGTGCGGGCCGTAGTGATGGGGGCGATGGCCTTCCTGGTGCAGGAGAGTGGGCGCCGCAGCCGGCCCCTGGGGGTGTTGCTGCTCTGCCTCTTGCTGATGCTGCTCTGGCAGCCGAGTTGGCTGCTGGATGTGGGCTTCCAGCTGAGCGTGGCCGCCACCGCTGGGCTGCTGCTCACGGCCAGGCCCCTGGAGGAGAAGCTGGCGGGCCCCACCCCAAGCAAGGCTCGCCAGTGGCTGGCGGTGGCGGTGGCGGTGCCCCTGGCGGCCTCCCTCTGGACCCTGCCCCTGCAGCTGCTCCACTTCGGCAGCGTGCCCCTCTACGCGGTGGCCGCCAACCTGGCCGTGGATCCCCTGCTCACCCCCCTCACCCTGGGGGCGATGGCCATGGCACTGGTGGCGGTCACGGTTCCAGCCCTGCTGGGGGTGATCGCCTGGCCCCTGTTGCCCCTCACCCAGCTGCTGCTTTGGATCAGCCGCCAGTTCGCGGCCCTGCCCCTGGCCCAGTGGCAGCTGGGGCGGTTGGATCCCCTGCTGGTGGTGCTGTTCAGCGCCGGCCTACTGCCCTGGCTGCTGGCTGGCCCTACCAGACTCAGGCGCTGGCGGGGCCCGGGGCTGGCACTCCTGGCCGCAGCCATGGCGCTCCATCTGGCCCGGAGCGCCGGAGATCATCTGCTGCTCGTCCACGAGGGCCAACGGGACCTACTGGTGGCTCGCCACGCAGGCCGGGGAGCCCTAGTCAGCCGGTCCGCCGATCGGTTCAGCTGCGGCCGGGCCCGCCAACTCGCCACCGGCCTGGGCCTGCAGCGCTTCGACTGGGTTTTGATCAGCGATCCGGTGGCCTCCCTGGTGCCCGAGTGCTGGCAAGAGATGGCCAACACCGTTATCTCAACCCTGGGTGAAGCGGGCTCGGATCTCGCCGCTGGCCCTAACGCCAAGGCTGCCAACGCAATGGCGGCCAACGCAAAGGGACCGAAAGCCAGCTCGGCCAATGCCAGGGCCGACCAGTCCAGTGCCAGCACCAGCCGCTCCCTGCAAGTGGGGCAACAGCTGCAAAGCCCGGGTTTGAGCTTGCGGCCCCTGGCCCCTGATAGCCAGGCGGCCCTGCTGCAAGCCGGCAGGCTGCGCTGGCTGCTCCTACCGGATCGGCAGTCGTGGCGGAGCTGGCAGGGGCAGCCCCAAGGGACTGGAAAACCCATCACGGGCCTGTGGCTGGGCTTTGGGCTGCGGCAGTCGGACCGTCCCCAACTGCCCAAGCTGCGGCCCGATCACCTTTGGATCACGGCCAGCTCAATGCCCGGATGGCGGGCGTTGTAGGCGGACCGGCGGCTGCTTAAGGTGGCCAGGTCTTGCCCGTGGTGCCGCCAGCTTCCGCTGCGCTCACCAACCAACGTCGCCGAATCGGCCCCCCTGCCCAGGGGAGCCCTGCCCGTTGGTCGCCAAGACGGTATGGAGAGGTGGCTGAGTGGTCGAAAGCGAACGACTCGAAATCGTTTGAAGGGAAACCTTCCGTGGGTTCGAATCCCACCCTCTCCGTTTCCACAAAATCCGAAAGGATCCGCGGATATCCCAAAACTGTTCCAGCGCAGTCGATCTGCCCTTTTGGCTCGTCCGGGTAGATCCGGGGAAAACCGGCTACTGCCGCTGCGGATGACGGTATTTTTGACGGTATAGCCAGCCGGGTCCGGGTCTATACCGTCACCTGCCTTGCTGAACTGCCTACATCCCCTCCCGCGCCAGCGTTCCGGCGCTGTCCGCCATGCTCAGTGACAAGGCGATCCAGGCCCTGCGGCCCGACCCGGAACGCCCGGGCAGCAAGCACCACGACCGGGACGGCCTCTACCTCTGGGTGGCGCGCTCCGGCTCCAAGACCTGGCGCAAGGACTACCGCTGGCAGGGATTACGCCGCACCTTCACCATCGGCCCTTACCCGGCCGTGCGGCTCGCCGATGCCCGCAAGCAGGCCCTGGAGCTGAACACCTGGATCAAAGCTGGCATCGATCCGCGCACCCAGGCCCCAACTCAGCAGCGCAAGCAGGTCGAAAGCAGCAGCCGACCTTTCGTCCAGATCGCCCAGGCCTGGTTCGAGCACCACAGCGCCAGCTGGAGCCCCCGCTATTGCAGAGATATGCGGGAGAAACTTGATCACTTCGTGATACCGGCACTGGGGCAACTTGATATCGAGGCGATCACTCGCAGCGACATTGAAACCCAGCTGCTCGCGCCCATCCTCGCCAGAGGTGCCAATGAACAAGCCCGCCGCTGCAATGACGTCACCCGTCGCGTGATTGAGCACGCCGTTGATCTCGAACTTCGGCAGGACAACCCCGCCGTCAAAGCCCGCAAGGTCATCGCCGCCACCCGCGTAACCCACTACCACCGCATCAGCTGGGTGGAGCTTCCCGATCTCTTGGAGGTGATCGATCGCTTTGAGCGGCAACGCCTCGCCGAGCGCAGCAGCCTCATCGCTCTGCGCCTGATGATGCTCACCCTGGTGCGGCCCAGTGAACTCCGGGAAGCCCGTTGGAGCGAAGTGGATACCGAGGGTCGTCAGTGGATCATTCCCGCTGAACGCATGAAGACTCGCGTTCGCCACATCGTGCCGCTTTCCTCGCAGGCGCGGCACCTATTCGATCTGCAGCGGCCGATCACCGGCCACACCGATCTGGTCTTTCACACCCCCAACCACCGCGGCAGCGGCGAGCTGCGGGTCATGAGCAATGGCTGCCTCTCGATGCTGCTGCGGCGCATGGGCTTCCAGGGGCGGCAGACACCCCATGGCTTCAGGGGCTTCGGGCAGACCAACTGCATCGAGCAGCTCAAGATCCCCAGGGTGGTGACCGAAAAGCAGCTGGCCCATGCCGATGGCAACAGCGTCAGCCGCGCCTACGACTGGGCCGAATATCTCGAGGAGCGCTCCGACATGCTGCAGCGCTGGGCCGATCTGCTCGATCAGGTGGCCGTCGCTGCCGGTCTGGCGCCGGTCTCAGAGCTGAGCGCACAACTGGCTGGTCAACCATCAGCGCTGCATGCGGCCTGACGCTTGGAGGTGATCCAGTCCTCCAGCTCCTGCTGGGACCAGGCCACCGCCCGTGGGCCAATCACGATCTGCCTGGGGAACTCGCCTGTGGCGATCAGGCTGTAGATCGTGGTGCGTGAGAGGCCGACCCGGTGGATCACCTCTGGGAGCCGCAGCAGTCGATCGGTTGCGGATGTCATGGCTGATGGTCTGAATCTCAGGTGTGTGTCTTGGATTGGTTTGGTGCCTTTCAGTTGGTCTGGTGCAGCAACGCCACCACGGCCGGATCCCAGAGGATCTGCTGGCGGCGCTCTCCCCGACTGCAGAGCGGCAGGGCGACGCCCCAGTCCAGGCCGGCTTCTGTGAGCTGCCAGTCGTCGTCCTCGTTGCGCTGCTGCAATCCGGCGGCAGCGAGCCGCTGGTTGGTGTGGCGGAGCGTGCCATCCAGTCGGTCCGCCAGCTGATCAGCGGTCAGCCAGGCCACTCCGGCGCGCTGCTTCACGTCAACGCCGGCAGGACTGCTGTGGGCCTGGATCTCCTCCAAGACGCTGAGCAGGGCCTCGGCATGGGACACCCCGGTGAGGTGGATGATCTCGTCGGCCCCGCGCAGCACCTCCGCTGCGGTCTGCCTGCGGATCGCCTCGATGCTGCGTCGCGGCAGCTCTCCTTTGCCCTCTTGTCGGCGCTGCAGGGCGGGCAGCAGTTCGTGGGTGAGCCAGCGCCGCATCCGCGGTGCGCTGGGGTTGTCGCTGTTGAGCAGCCTGCGCAGCAGCGTGGCCTCATTGATCAGCGCCAGGGTGAAACCACCGGCGCCGGGACCCTCCTCTGAATGGAGGCAATGCTCCTCATCGCGTCGGTTCGCCATGGCCCAGGCCATCGGGCTCTCCGCCAGCGCATTGCAGGCATCGGCGACGACGATCCAGGCCTCGCCCTGCTGATCGGTGCTCACTCGGATGCGGTGCCCCTCGAACAGGTAGGGCACCAGAGCGGACGTGTTGCTCATGGCTGGGAAGTTGAGAGGACAGGTGAGTCATGCCGCGACGCGAACACTGCGGGGGTGAATCCCCCAGGGGTCGCGGCCAGTGGAGCTGGCACCGGACCCGCCAGGACCAGCAGCACCGTGCTCAGCTGCAGGGCCAGCACCAGCCACAGCAACCACTGCAGCTGCCGCAGGTCGCCCAGCCGGACGGTGGTGGTGATGGGCCGGCGTGTGCGGCAGAAGGCCGGCAGCTGCGGCTGCGCCATCGGCCGCGGCGTGCGGCCGGGGTGTTGGGGGTAGGCCATCAGAACGGCACCTCCTCATCGGCGAACTCGTCGCCGTAGTCCTCCCCATCCGCCAGCGGGATCGCCTGCTGCTGGCGGGCAGCGGCTTCATCGGAGCGGTAGGCCTGCTCCGCCGCCTCGATCCAGGCGGGGTCCGTGCCCTCGCGGATGCTCAGCGGGCCGTAGAAGCCGATCGTGACGTTGCGCGGCACCGCATCGGCCGCCGCCTGGTCTTCGATCTTGGGGCCCTTGGGGTTGCCGTCCTGGTCGTACTGCTGCGCCCAGCGGGTCTCCAGCACCAGCACGTCCCCCACGTTCAGCCGGCCGCGGCGGTGCTGACGGCGAGCCTCGATCCACTCGCCAAAGCCCTTCGCCTTGAGGATCAGCCGCACCCGATCCCCCGGGGCCGGCACCCCGCCCTCATCACCGATGCGGGCCTCCATCGTCGTGCCGGGCATGGCGATGGCATGGACCACCATTTCCTGCTTGACCTTGGGCCGGCCCTGGCGGTCGGTGCCGTTGGGGATCGGCTCCATCGCGCCGCTGCTGAGGTTCTTGCGCAAGCGGTCGCGTTGCTCCGGACGCACGATCGCCAGATAGGCCACCTCACCGAGGCGCTGTTGACGGATCACCGGCGCCGCGATGCGGCTGCCGTCGTTGAGTTCAATCGCCATGGGACTTGCTGTTCAGAGTGGAAGAGGGAGAAGACAGGGGAAGCAGGGGCTCCAGTCCGGCACCCAGCCGCAGCAGGTGATGGGCGGCGCCGGAGAGACTCAGCTGGTGCTCGGCCGACAGCTGCCTGACCTGCCGGTAGACATCGCTGTGCACGCAGACGCACAGGTAGTGACGGCCGTGCTGCGACCGCGGCTGGGGCCTGGCGTAGGCGCGGCGGCAGACACTCATGGCGTTCCCCCCGCCAGCTCGCGCTCGAACACGTCGATGAAGTCCTTGTGGCGTCGCTGGGTGATGCGGTCCTTGATCGTCCGCACCTCCCGGGGCACCTGGAAGTGGTGGCGGAACTCGATCGTGAAGCGCTTGCGCGCCTCCTGAGGCATCGCCCCGAGGAACTTGTGCAGGGTGGTGATCTCCTCGGCCGACAACGGCTCCAGGCCGGAGTCGCCGACTTCCGGCCCATCCGGAGCGCCGGTGTCCCACTCGTCGTCTGCGGCCTCAGGGTCGTCCGCAGCGGGGGCAGGGGCTGCAGAAGTTGCCGCGGCCTCAGTACCGGAAGCGGAAACCGAAGACTGCGGTCGCACCTGATTCGGCTCGATAGTCCGAGGAGGTTTGCCCACAGGAATGCCCAGCAGGCCCGCCAACAGGGAAGCGGTGAGCGCATGCCAGGCCGCACTGCCCTCCTGGGGCGCCTGAGCTTCGCTGAACTCCTCGGCGCCGCCGCGGTGCCGCAGGGTCACCCGCAGCACCTCGTGCTCCTCGTTGATCAGCTTCTGGGCGCTGAACGAGAAGCCCAGGGCAAAGGCCGGCGCAGCCGCCTGCACGACCTCCTGCATGGAGGTGTCGGCGATGGCAGCCATCTGGGACTGGAACTGGGCCAGGCCCTCGGCCCACTGGGCGCGGGCCCGCTCGCGGCTCTGCAGCAGAGCCTGGCTGAGATCAAAGGCGGCGGTGGGACCTGGCGTCGGCTCCATCCGCCCGCAGGGGGTGGTGGTCATCGAAGGCACTGCGGGACCGGCGCCCGCTTGCCTCGGATATTAGCGGCTCGCTAATCCGAATCTGTAGCTTGCGCGACGCAAGGCATGGCCTACTCCGAACCTGTCCGGGAGGTGTTCGTGCATGCCTCAGCTGGGGCCCGTCTTGGTGGACCACTCCTCCAGCCAGCGCTGGGGCAGCCACGCCTCTCCGTCCCACATGCCCTGCAGCTGCTCGGCGGAGTAGGGCTCAAAGCCGGCAAGCATCGCCTGAAAGGCCTGCCGCTGCTTGGCTGGGGCCACCTTGGCGGCAGAACTCAGGGCCTCCATCACGCCGATGCCGTGCAGCTTGGCGGTCTGCACCAGCTGGCCGCGCCACTGTTCGCTCAGCCTCGCCGCTTCTGCGGCATCGACCTCAGGCTGGGCCGGCACGACAGGCGCCTGGTAGGCGCTCGGCACCGGCAACAGACCCAGGTGGCAGCTCCAGAACTCTGCTGGCCCCCACACCCGCTCCTCGTCATCCACCAGGGGTTTGGCCTGGCTGATCAGATCCTTGAGGGCCCGGGTGCGCACGCCGCTGAATTCTTTGGCGGCCAGCCGGCGGTTGACCTCGGCAAGGGCAAAGAAGCTCTCCGGCCTGGGCTTGGGCGCCTTGCCGTTCTCGAACACGCTCAGCGTGCTCGGTGCCATCACCTCAAAGCCCGCCTCGCGGGCCCACTTGTAGGCCGTGTACTGCGTCCAGTTGTTGAGCTCCCGCCAGCGCCTGAGCATGCGCCCGAACTGCTGGCCGGCCTCGAGCTGCTTGGCCTCGATGTACCGGTACTCAGAGCTCATCAGGGCTTGGATCTGGCCATTAGCGAAAGGCTAAGGCATCCCAATCATGACCATGAACAGGTGACCTGTCTGTTTCAGGGCGGTGTGGGCGCTGACGATCCTGTCCTGGACGGTCGGCCTGACTTGCCTCGACCAGCGCTGGTGACGGGGCGATGGGCTTGGCGCCGCCCTCCACGCCGGGCGTATGGCGACGGTTTCACCTTGCCCATCGGCACCACCCAACCGCCGGTGACCACGGGCACAGGCCAGCAGATGGCCTCGCGGAGCAGCTGCTCCAGCTGCTGGCGCTGCTCCGGCTCCAGCAACGCCACGGGCTCGACGATGCGGCTGTCCGGGCCAAGGGTCCAGTCGTCGCGTTGGCAGCCGTAGACCCAATCACGGCCGCCTGGCGCCTGCGCCCAGAGCAGCGCCCCAAGTTGG
>CALRQT020000010.1:0-118363 GCA_943370385.1 Pseudanabaena sp. UWO311 | reverse complement strand
ATGACGTTGTGTGGGCTGGTAGCGGCAATGATGGGATAGAAGGTGGGGAAGGGGACGACACGCTCTATGGGGAGAGCGGCATTGATCTGCTGGATGGTGGTAGCGGAGATGATGTGTTGTGTGGCGGTACGGGTGATGATGTGTATTTGTTTGGCAAAGGGGATGGGAAGGATGTGATTGGTGCAGAGTACTTTTATTGGTGGGATGGCCAATCAATTGGCCATAATGTGCTCCAGCTAAAGAGTGGTGTGACGGCGGAAGAAGTGCGTTTGGCGCGGATTGGCGATGGGCTTGTGCTAGCGATAGAGGGAACGGGTGACTCGATTACTGCGAGTAACTTCTTCTACTATGATGATCCGACGAACGAATTGAATACACTGCAAGAGGTTCGGTTTGCAGATGGCAGCAGCTGGGATATGGCAACGATGCTGAAGACGAAGGGATTAACGGGAGCGTCCGGAACGGATGCGCTATGTGGAAGCAATTGGTGCGATACGATCAGTGGGTTAGGGGGCGATGATTCGTTGTATGGAATGGAAGGTGATGACCTCCTGATTGGTGGGCTGGGCAATGATCAAATCATTGCTGGTAATGGTAACGATTTTTTGATTGGGGGTGCAGGTAATGATCAATTGTTTGGTGGCTTCGGTAGTGATATCTATTCGTTTGGCAGGGGGGATGGAGCTGATGTCATCGTGGATAATGATGATGAACCGGGCAAATTTAATCGGCTGAGCTTTGGCGACGATGTTGCGCCATCGGATGTCGTTGCGTCTCAGGAAGGTGATGACCTTGTCCTTTCCATCCTGCAATCATCGGACTCTGTGAGGGTCGTGGATTTCTATCGATCGGCTAGTCCATTTAATCCCTGTAATTCCATTCAAGAGATAGGTTTCGCCGATGGTTCTTCGTGGGGGTTGAGTCATTTTAGCTAATGGTTTACGTTTATGGTTGGCATTGGTTTAATTTTGTCATGCTGTATTAGGGAGCTTGATTGTCTAGTGCAAGATCAGGCTCTGGTGTTCTGAAAACTCCAGCTTGGGGCCATGGCTTGAAGGCTCCACCTCCGCCAAGCTTGCTTTTGAGTCCCCCCTCCCCCATGGCACCCCCCAAACCCCCAGCCCCATGACCCTCGACGCCCTCCAAGCGCGCGGCGGCTGGCAACTTCTGGCGCCCCCCGAGGAGCGGGCTGCGGGTGAGGCGTGCCTCGCGCTGGCAGCTGGCCAGTTGCCCGCGGGGGCGGGGCTGGTGCTGGGCAGTGGCGGCAGCAGCGGTGGGCGGCGCTGGTGTTTGCAGCCCTGGGGCAATTTGGAGGCCTCCGCCACTGCCTGTGGCCAGTGGTTGGAGGCCCAGGGTTTCGAGCTCTCGGCCCTCACCCTCGTGAAACCCCTGCCGGGCCACCACATGAGTGGTCTGATGCCCCAGCTGCGGGCCCGGGCCTGGGGGGCGGATCTGGTGAACCTCAGCCCCGCCCAGCTCAAGCGGCCCGCGGAGTTGCTGGATCTCCAGGTGGACTGGCGCCAGCCGCTGCTGCTGTCTCTCGTGCCCACCCAGCTGCAGCGCCTGCTGGAGCACCCCAGCGGCCTGGCCTGGTTGCAGCGCTTTGAGTTGATCTGGTTGGGCGGCGCCGGCCTGTCGGTCGAGCTGGCGGAGCGGGCCCGCCAGGCCCGGCTGCGCCTGGCCCCTTGCTATGGCGCCACCGAAACCGCCGCCATGGTCTGCGCCCTCGAGCCCGACCGCTTTCTGGCCGGGGTTGCGGGCTGCGGCCACCCCTTCGCCGATTGCCAGTTGCGCCTCGGCGAGCACGGGGCGATAGAGCTCCGCACCCCCCGCCTCAGTCCGGGCTGGCTGCAGGACGGAGCCCTGGTGCCCTTTGCCGGCCCATCGCTCTGGTGGCGCAGCGGCGATGGCGGCCGGCTCACGGACCAGGGTCTGGAGGTGCTGGGTCGCCTCGATGGCGCCATCAATAGCGGCGGCGACACCGTTTTCCCGGAACAGGTGGAGCAGCGGCTGCTGGCCCTGGCCGCAGCCGCCGGCTTGCCCCTGGCGGCCTTGTTAGTGCTGGGCGAGCCCGATCTCCTCTGGGGGGAGCGGTTGGTGGGGCTGTTCCGGCCCCTGCCTGAGGCCAGTGATCCGGGTCTTACCGCCGAAGTAGAGACCAGCCTCCAAACCTTGGCCTGCCAACTCCCTCCCAGCCACCGGCCCCATCGCTGGCTGGCCTGCCCGGAGCTCGCCCCCTCGGCGCTGGGTAAATGGCGGCGCGGCCATTGGCGCAGCTGGCTAGCTAGGCCATGACAAGGGCCTGATCTAGGGCTAAAATGATGCAGATTTCAATAATTCCATGACAAACAGCAATCCCACCGAAACCAGCAACAAGAAGATGGTGGCGGGCCTAACCGGCATTTTCCTGGGTAGCCTGGGCATTCACAAGTTCGTGTTGGGCTATACCAGGGCTGGCGTGATCATGCTGGTGGTCACCCTTGTGACCTGTGGATTCGGCAGCATCGTCACCGGCCTGATCGGCCTGATCGAAGGCATCATCTACATCACCAAAACCCCTGAGGAGTTCCAGGCCACCTACGTCGACGCCAAGAAGGAGTGGTTCTGATGGGTGCGCCGGCCAGCGGCACCCCGGGATCGTTTCAGCGCCTAGGGCCCTTGCTGTTACTGGCCTTGGCCTCCCTGGCTACGTTCAACAGCTTTGGGTCCATTCCCATGGATGGCATACACCCTTTAGCGGTGATCACCAGCCTGTTGCCAGTCCAGTTGGCAGCCGTGCTCTGGCTGGTGCTGCGTCGCCGCGATTGAATCGAACCAACCAGCCTGGCTAGGGCTGGCTAACCAGCCTGGGCTTCTTCAAGGGAGCCTAGGTTGTTTTTTTACGCCTGCGGAGGGGTTCCCCTGTTGGTCAGCGTCGCGGTCGCGGGCTGGCCGGCCTCCAGCCAGGTGCTGATCGCCGCCGGAAGGGCACAGCCCTGGCGATCGGCGATCGTGATCGCTCGATGGCGGGTCAGCCCCCTGGCGGCGGTCTCTCCCCCGCAAGCAAAGGTGTAGGCCACCTCGAAACAGCCCTGATCGAGCGGGCGCGGCTGCAGGATGATCTCAAGGCGATCGCCGCAGACGAGCGGCCGGCGGTAATCGGCGCTGCAATGCACGATCGGCAGGCCAATGCGGAGGGCGGGTCCGGTGGGATCAGGGGTCGTCTGCTGGCCTGGCGGTTGTTCTAGGGCCCACTCCGGCCTAGGAAATATCTCGCCGGCACCGATGCCGAAGCGCTCCAGGCTCTCCTCATAGGCCTCGTGGCACCAGCGCAAAAGCTGGTGGAACTGGATCACGCCGGCGGCGTCGGTGTCGCCGAAGCGGACCGTGCGCTCCAGCTTTAGCCAGTTGGGGACCTCCATTCCTCTCCGGTGCTGCTAGCTAGGGAACATGGAGCCATGTTGGCCCCCGAGGGGGCCCTTGCGGTGTTGCTTCAACCGAGATCGGTTGCAGAACCTTGCGGATCCCCTAGCTTTCGCCCAGTTCGCACCTGGATAGTGGCCGCGCCGATTGCCTACGAACAACCTACCTTAATGAAGGCCTGGGGTGCGTTTGTCGCCCATCTCCCCACCCTCTTGGTCGTTTGGATCACCGCAGGGGGGCTTTACGTCTTAGGGCCCTTGATTGCAAGCATGGCTATGTTTTCGGGCATCCTGGGTAGCGCCGATAATGCCAGTTCTTTGCTCTTGTCTCAAGGCTTTGGGTTGATTGTACTGGCTCAGCTGCTCTTCTTTTTTGCGCTCTCAGAGTTAGTAGGAGTTTTAGTTGTTGTAGTGCCTGTTTTATATTATGAGACCGGGAAGGCGGTCTCTATTCGGCGTGCATTTGGAGCCCTATTTGGGCGCCCCTGGCGCTATCTGTTGGCGGGTATCTTTTTTCAAGTCATTTTTACCTTCGGACTGTTTCTGTGCATCTTGCCGGGTGTGGTTGTTCTCTTGCTGGGTCCGGTCTATGTCACCAAGATCTTCACAACTGATGTGACGATCTTTGCTGCCTTTGGGTCCTCGTTTCAGGCGGTCTATGGCTCTAAGCGTGGCCGGTCTTTTGTTATCATAGAGCTATTGGTGATTGCTATTTTATTGGTTCCTATCGCCTTATTGGTTCGTGTTATCTCTCGGGCGGATTTCGGCCTGTACTCGTACGTGAGTCCCCCGGTCGTAATCTTGGGCTTAAATATTATTTCTTGCATCGCCCTTCCCGTTGCCAGCTTTTACATTCAAAATACAGCCCATCGCCAGGGCGTGCTCCGCTGATTGCCTCCTGCCAATCCCTTGCGATCGTCGCTTAGGCATGCCTGGATGCCCAGATGCCCAGATGCCCAGGAGCCTGGCCATGCCTAGGCGCAAATTGTTGAGCCGCCCGTGCTTACCCGCAAAGGCTTGAACTACCGATGCTTGAGGCCCAATCGAATTCCCCTTAGGCCACAGGGTCCCAGGCCTCTAAGCCAGGTGCCAGGGCTTCAGTTGTGTGGAACAGGGCTGTGGTTCCCGATGATCAGGGTGGCAGTCACCGCGGACCCCATGGCCCGCAACCCCATGGCCATGGCCGACAGGGTTCGATCAGGTGTCGTCGAAGCGGACCGTGCGCTCAAGCTTTAGCCAGTTTGGGTCCTCCATTCCTCTCCGTGCTGCTAGCTAGGGAACATGGAGCCATGTTGGCCCCCAAGAGGGCTCTTATGGTGTTGTTTCAACCGTGATCGGTTGCAGAACCCTGCGGATCCCCTAGCTTTCGCCCAGTTCGCACCTGGATAGTGGCCGCGCCGATTGCCTACGAACAACCCACCATGAGGAAGGCCTGGGGTGCGTTTGTCGCCCATCTCCCCACCCTCTTTGTCATTCGGATCACCGCAGGGGGTCTTAGCGTGTTAGGGGGCCTAGGGGCGAAGATTTTTTACAGCATGGCTATGTCTCCGGCCATCCTGGGTAGCGCCGATAATGCCAGTTCTTGGTTCTTGTCTCATGGCTTTTGGTTGGTTGGACTGGTCAGCGTGCCCTTAATGATGCTCTCTGCATTGCCACTTGCTTATGTTGCAGTTGTGCCTGTTTTGTATTTTGAAACTGGGAAGTCAGTCTCTATTGGGCGTGCATTTGGAGCTCTGTTTAGGCGTCCCTGGCGCTATCTGATGGCGGGTATCTTTTTTCAAGTCATTTCCATCTTCGGGCTTTTTCTGTGCTGGTGGCCGGGTGTGGTTGTTCTCTTGATGGGACCGGTCTATGCCGCGAAGGTCTTCACGACTGATCTGACGATCTTTGCTGCCTTTGGCTCCTCGTTTAAGGCGGTCTATGGCTCTAAGCGTGGCCTTGATTTTGTTGTCATAGAGCTATTGGTGATTGCCATTTTATTGGTTCCTGCCCTTTTATTGATTTTTGTCGCTCGGATGGATCTAGGGCTGTACTTGTACGTGAGTCCCTTGGTCAAAATGGTCGTAATCGAGGGCTTGAAAATTATTTTTTGGATCGCCTTTGCCGTTGCCAGCTTTTATATTCAAAATACAGCCCATCGCCAGGGCGTGCTCCGCTGATTGCCTCCTGCAAATCCCTTGCGATTGTTCCTTGGGCATGCCTTGATGTACTGCCAATTTGGGGGATTGGCCCACCGCTCCCAATGATCGGGGTGGCAGATCGGGGTGGCAGCAACCCCTGGCCCCATGGCCGGCAACTCCAGGGCCATGGTTAGACCTAACCGGGTTCGATCCGTTGTCGTTTGCTGGCTTTGGTTTTGGCCCCGCTCCATTCTGGTCGCCGAGCGGACCGTGCGCTCCAGCCTTAGCCAGGGTTGCACTCCATGGCGCTCCGCTGCTGCAAGCAAGGGGACTGGAGCCCTGTTGGCGCTCCGGGGGCCGTAGGCCGTGACACCTTTCGATGGTGGTTCCGTTTCTAGGACTTGCCGAACCCAGCTGCCCGCCCTAAATTTACCCTCAGTTCACTCTACTATTGTGGCCGCTCCGATTGCCTACGAACAACCCACCTTGAACAAAGCCTGGGAAGCGTTTGTTGCCCACATCCCCACCATTTTGATCATCTGGATTATTACGGCAATTTTTGCGGTCCTGGGGATGGGAGCCCAATTGCTGTTCACGGTGGTTGGCAACAGTCTTTCGGGGGTGGGCCTTGGCAGTGCGATCGCAGGCAATACGACGACAACTCTCGGCCTCGTGCTTGGACAACTTGGTCAGATCCCCTTTTCAATTATCTCCAATCTGGTTGCTGTTCTTTTTGCGGCAGTGCCGGCACTGTATTGCGTGTCTGGCGAAACAATCACGGTGAATCGTTCCTTCCAGGTTCTGCTTGCAAATCCCTGGCGCTATCTGTTGGCTGGGATTTTGTTCACCGTTGTTTCGGTGAGTGGCTTCTTGGCCTGCTTCTTGCCCGGCATCGCGGTGGCCCTGGTGACCCCGGTTTTTGTGAACAAGATTTTCACAACCGACATGCCGATCTTGGATGCCTTCAGTTCCTCCTTTCAGGCGGTGTATGGCTCTGAAAACGGCTGGGCCTTCGTGGGGATTGAGCTGCTGGCTGGCTTGGTGGTGGTGGTTGTGACGATCTGCACCTGCGGCTTCGGTCTGTTGGTGGCCCCTGCCGTTGCCAGTTTCTACATTCAGAATGTTGCCTACCACAAAGGGATCCTCTCCTGATCATCCACCCGGCCAGGGTGGCTTGCCATTGGAATGGATCGCGTCTCGACATCACCTGATTGCCGCGTGCGTGGGCGCCGGTCTCACCCGCTGGGGAACGCCTGGAGCCCCAGGCCATAGGTGAGCCCCATGCGGGCCGCCCAGTAGGCGACAAGGGCCAGCACAACCACAACCAAATGCCAGGCCTCCAGGCCCTGGGGATAGAACTTTCGCCGGCGGATCGCCTGCACGCTCCACAGGATCAGGGCCGTGGCAACTAGGGGGCCAAAGGCGTGCAGGCCTAGGGCCTGGTGCCAATCGCCCCGCAGGCTGGCGCAGGTGGCCCGGGTCAGGAAGCAGGTGGGGCAAGGGATGCCGGTGAGGGCTCGCAGCGGGCAGCTCAGGCCTGGGAGCTCGGGCCAGCCGCCCTTCAACCAGAGGTAGCCCGTGAGGGCTGCGGGCACCAGGTAACCGCTTTGGCGGATGCGGTCGAGAAAGCGGATCTTGGCCATGGAGCGAAAGCCCGGCAAAGGGGCTCGGTGCCTTGCCCTACGCCCATGGCCAGAAGTATGACGCTAGGCAGAGTGGTGCTTCGGAGAGCGACCAAGCCAACCCTGACTTTGGAGAGTCCAGGGGGCTTTTGATGACTTGATTGGGCTGGGCCGGAGCCCGATTTTGCCGTGAATGGGGTCCGGCCCTTCCTGGCTTGTTCCCGGAGGAACGCGCCTAGGGAGAGGGCCGGACCCGTCAGAGCCATCAGACAATCGCCAAATTGCTGAGGCTGCCCGTATAGCCGGTGATTTCAACGATCAGGTCTTTTCCCGCCTGGAAGCCCAGCTGGGAATCATTAAGGGCCAGGAAGGTGCGATCTCCGCCCGTGGATCCCACCACGAAGGCGGCAGCGCCATTGGCCAGGAAGTTGTTGCCAAACAGCACCTTGCCGAGATCGTTGGCATTGAGGCTTGTGGCCCTGCCGACACCTTTCACGGCCGTTGCGGCCCAGCCATCGATGGAATCAACCCCAATCGCCAAATCCGTGATCTGGTCAAAGCCACTCAGCAGCGAATCGCCATAGCCGAACACAAAGGTGTCGGCGCCAGCGCCACCGGTGAGGATGTCCTTGCCGCCCAGGCCCGTGAGGATGTCGTTGCCCCCATTGCCGAGCAAGCGATTGGCGCCAAGGTCGCCGGTGATCAGATCGGCGTTCTCAGAACCTTTGACATCGGTGAAGTTTTTGACCGTGAGGGCGGCGGTGCCGATAAAGGGCAGGCCCGTAATTGTTAAATTCCCGCTAGAGAGATTCACGTTGAGGGCTGCCGTTACGCCCGTGGAGCCGTCAATCGTGTTCACAGCACCCTTGGTGCCGACGATGGTTTCGACGGAAAAATCAGCGATCGTGTCCACCGAGCCATCGGCCTTGATGATCGTGCCCCCCCGCACGAGCGTCACCCCACCGGCGAGGGCTTCATAGCTGAGGGTGTCGGCGCCTGCGCCGCCCCGGTAGACATCGGTGCCGCTCGATCCGAGCAAGAGATCGTCGCCGCCGCCGCCGGAGATGGTGTCGTTCCCGCCAGCGCCGTTGAGGGTGTTGGCCTTGGCATCGCCAAGGATCACATCATTATTTTCAGAGCCATTGACATTGCTGAAGTTGACGACCGTGAGCTTGGCGCTGCCAATCACGGGCAGCCCGGTAATTTCAAGGGAATTGGTTGAGAGATCCACGTTGATGGCTGCGGTTGTGCCGCCGCTGCCGTCAATCGTGTTGATGCGATTGGCATTGCCCTTGATCACTTCAATATCAAAGGCGGCGATGCTGTCAACGCCCAGGCCCCCGGATTTTGTGATCACCCCGCCCCTGGAGAAGGTGATGTCAGCATTTAGCCCTGAATAGTCCAGGGTGTCGATTCCTGAGCCGCCACTGAGGCTGTCATTGCCGGCAGAGCCATTGATCAGGTCAGCACCGGCGCCAGCCAAATAGATGTTGTTGTCCTTGTTGCCGTAGAGGGTGTCTGCAGCCTCGGTGCCGATCAGATTCACCAGAACCGGAGATTTTCTGGTTGGGATTGCTTCGACAATCGGCAGGGCCTTCAGGGGCTCGATGACAGGGGGTAGGACTACGGAGGCCATGGTCGCTTCGGGGAGACCTGGGCAAGGTAGCGGCCTGTTTTGCTCCAGATGCGCCTGAGATGTGCCTCAATGACGGCCAGTTGTGACTAGATGTGCTTTAGCTCGAGCAGCCCGCTGGGTAAACGTCCCTGGTCCAACTGCCGGCCTGAGCTGACGCCACGGCGACTGGGGTGCGGGCCAAGGGCCATGATCCGGCCGCCTGCCTGCATCGTTAACCTGTGGGTAGCGCTGGCGGGGCTGGCGGGAGTACAGGCAGGAAGGGCGCTGAGGGATGGCTGGATGGTTGCGGCTTATGTCGGCTTGGAGTTTCAGTTGGCGGTTCCGACCCCAGATGTTTCAAACCCCCGCAACCAGCCTTGGCTAGCGAGCAGGACTTCGCTGAATTCGCGCAGGGCGCCATCGCCGCCGCGGCGGCGCAGGATCCAGTCGGCCTGGCGGCGCAGGCCCGGGGCCGCATCGGCTGGGGTGATCAAGAGCCCGGTGGCCGGACGGACGACGAGGTCGTTGAGGTCGTCGCCGAGGAAGGCGGTCTGCTCGCGGCCCATGGCCAGCTCCTGGCGCAGCTCCTCGAGGCCGGCGCGTTTGTTGCCCACCCCCACCCGGCAGTGATGGATGTCGAGGTGGCGGGCCCGCTGCTCGGTGGCGCCGCCCCGGCCACCGCTGAGCAGGGCCACGGTGATGCCGGCCTGCTGCAACATGCGCACGGCCAGCCCATCGCGCCCATCGAAGCGCTTCACCACCTTTCCGTCTTCGTCGTAAAACAACCCGCCGTCGGTGAGCACGCCATCGACATCGCAGACCACCAGGCGGATCCGGCGCAGCCGGGGGTTGAGGAGCCGGCGTCGCAGGGAAGAGGAGAGGGCCGGGATGTTCAAAGGGTGCTCACGGCAGTACCGCCAGCGATTGCTTCCCGCAGGCTGAGCAGTTGCTGCAACAGGGGCTCCAGCCGATGCAACGGCACCATGTTGGGGCCGTCGCTGAGGGCCTGGTCGGGGTCGGGGTGCACCTCCAGGAAAAGCCCATCCACCCCCACCGCCACGGCCGCCCGGGCCAGGGGGGCCACGAACTCCCGCTGGCCCCCGGAGCTGCTACCTAGCCCGCCGGGTTGCTGTACCGCATGGGTGGCATCGAAGATCACGGGGCAGCCGAGCGCCTGCAGCTGGGGCAGGCTGCGGTAATCCACCACCAGGGTGTTGTAGCCGAAGCAGGAGCCCCGCTCGGTGAGCCAGAGCCTGCCACTGCTGGGCTCCAGGCCGAATTCCGCCAGCTTCGCCACCACCTGGGCCATGTCCCAGGGCGCCAGGAACTGGCCCTTTTTCACATTCACGCACCGGGAGCTGCCCGCCACCGCTTCGGCGGCGGCCTGGAGCAGATCGGTCTGACGGCAGAGGTAGGCGGGAATCTGGAGCACATCCACCACCTGGGCCGCCGTTGCCGCCTGGTGGCTTTCGTGGATGTCGGTGAGCACCGGCAGGGCGAAGCGCTCGCGCACCTCCTGGAGAATCGCCAGGCCCTCCTCGGTCCCGGGCCCGCGGAACGCCTGGCCCGAGCTGCGGTTGGCCTTATCGAAGCTGGCCTTGAACACGTAGTCGATGCCGAGCCGTTGGCAGAGGTCGCCCACCTGATCGGCGATCTGCAGCACGAGGTCGCGGCTTTCGATCACGCAGGGGCCGGCGATCAGGCGCAGGGGCTGGCTCATGGATTGCCCAGTCCGGCTTGGACCAGATCATGGAGGCGCAGCAGGCCCAGCAGACGCCAGGGCTCGGCGGGATCAACCACGGGTAGCACCGAGATCTTGCGTTTGCCGTTGCGCTCCATCAGATCAAGGGCCATGGCGGCCATCGTGTCCGGTGTCACCGTGATTGGATCCAGCGTCGCCATCGAGGCGGCGGTGAGCTGGGTCCAGTCGCCGGCTCCATGGCCCTGCAGGCAGCGGCGCAGATCCCCGTCGGTGATCAAACCCGCCAGGCGGTCGGGGTCGTGGTCGGCATGCATCCAGGCGGCTCCGAGGCTGCCCAGGCTGCGGCTGCCGGAGGTGAGATTGGCGATCACCGCCGGCAAGGGCGCCTCCGGTGCCAGGGGGGCCAGATCGGCCGCCGGCACCATCAGATCGGCCACGGTGAGGGTGAGCCGTCGCCCCAGGGCGCCGGCCGGGTGGTTGATGACTAAGTCTTGGGGGGAGATGCCGGCCCGCTCCATCCAGACCGCCGCCAGGGCATCGCCGATCGCCATCGCCACGGCGGTGCTGGCGGTGGGGGCGAGGTTGAGGGGGCAAATCTCCCGATTCACCGAGGCATCCAGCACCACATCGCAGTGGAGGGCCAGGCTGGAGTTGAGGTGGCCCACCAGGGCGATGCGGGCGGTGCCGCGGCGGCGGAGGTGGGGAAGGATCGCCAGGAGTTCCTCGGTTTCGCCGCTGTTGGAGAGCAGCAGCACCACATCGTCGGTGGCCACGACGCCCATGTCGCCGTGCAGGGCGTCGCCGGGATGGAGAAAGACGGACGTGAGGCTGAGGGAGGAGAAGGTGGCGGCGATCTTGCGGGCCACGATGCCGCTCTTGCCAACGCCACTCACCACCAACTTCCCCCTACGGACTGCGCAACTGGTGAGCAAGACCAGCGCGGCCTCCACTTGGCCTGGATCGAGCCGTTCGGAGGCCGTCACAATGGCACTGGCTTCCAGCTGCAGACAGCGGCTAAGGGCGGTGCCGGGGGCCTGATGCATAGAGTTCTTCGGGGGTTCAGCCTGCGGGCATCATGGCGCCACTAGCGGGAGGCGGCTCAAAGCCTGGGGGGCAGCGGTGGCTACAATGTGAGCACGCCTGTCTGGGGTCGCCATGGTTCGGGGGAAGCTGGTCAAAATTGGGAACTCCCGGGGCATCCGTCTCACGAAGCCATTGCTGGAGGTTGCGGGGCTTGCGGATGAGGTCGACATCGAGGCCGCGCCTGGCGTGCTGACGATCAGGCCCTCGGCCCATCCAAGGGCAGGCTGGGCAGAAGCGGCAGCAGCATTCGATCCAGAAGGACTGCTCGATGCAATGGGCAGCACCCGTTTTGACGACGAAGAGTGGTCATGGTGATAGAAGAAGGTGTCTCAAGGGGTGATATCTATCTTGTTTCCCTTAATCCCACGCGAGGATCAGAAATCAGAAAAACGAGGCCTTGCGTTATCGTCTCCCCAGATGAGTTGAATGCCCATCTCCGCACCTTGATCGTTGCGCCACTGACAACGGGTGGGTATCCCTATCCTTTCCGCGTACGTTGCCAATTTGATGATAAGGATGGTCACGTGGTTGCTGATCAAATCAGGGCTGTCGATCGTGATCGGCTGATTAAGAGACTGGGCTTTCTGGACGAAGACACGCTTGTTGGGCTGCTCAGTGTTCTGCAGGCTATGTTTGCTGTGTAGCAGCCGGGCTAAGAAAACGGATTAACACCTAGAGGAACGGATAACAAGCCCCTCAAGTTGCCGGGCCACGGCGAGCACTTCGAAACCACTAGCACCCCATCACCACCTTCCCCCTGCCGCCATGGCCCGCGCCTGCTCCAGCTGCTCGGGCGTATCCACCGAGAACTGGTCTTCTTCCACTTCCAGGGTGTCGATGCGGATGCCGGCCTCGATCAGCCGCAGCTGTTCGAGCTTCTCCAAGGACTCCAGGGGTGAGATGGGCAGCTGGGGCCAGCGCAGCAACACATCCGCGCGGTAGGCGTAGATGCCCACATGCCCCCAGAAGTTGGTGTGGGCACACCATTCGGCCGGATCCACATCGCGCACGTGGGGCAGGGCCGAGCGGGAGAAATAAAGACCACGGCCATCGGCTGCCAGAAGCACCTTCACCACATTGGGATTGTGGAGCTTCTCAGGGCTGAGCCGATAGATGGGCGTCAGCACCTCTGGGGTCGGCTGGCGAGCCATGAAGGAGGCGGCGATGGCGTCGATCAAGGCGGGGTCGAGGAAGGGTTGATCGCCCTGCACATTGATGATGATGGTGCGCTCCGGGGCGCTGGTCACTGCGGCCAGCAGTTGCTCAGCCACCGAGGCAATGCGGTCACTGCCGGATGAGCAGTTTGCGCTGGTGAGGAGCGAAGGTACCCCCAACCCGGCAGCCTGGTCGGCCAACTCCTGGCTATCGGTGCAGAGCATGGTGGCGTGGGCCGACGTGGCCTGCAAACACCGTTTCAGCACATGGCCGATCATCGGTTTGCCAGCGATTTCAGCGACCAACTTGCGGGGCAGGCGGCTGGAGTCCAGCCGGGCTGGGATGGCGAGAAGCACGGTGAAGGGTTGATTCATTGGATTGGGTTAATCAGGTTGCGAGATGGTGGACAATCAAGGCCTTCTGGTTGAAGATACACTTATGATGGCAGGCATGGGCTTAATGCTTCCATGCGGCTCAATTTGTCACGCTAAAGAGGCTTATGGTTGGATTGTCCCCTATGCCTGTAGTTTGCCTAGACGCTGATCTGGAGCTGTTGCAGGCCGATGCCCGGTCGGCGGCCTGGCTGGTGCTGGTAGCGCCGCTGCCGTTCGCGCAGAAGACGGCGGGCGTTGCTAGCGGCGGTAGCTACCGGCGGCCGGCCGGTGCTGTTGGTTGATCCACAGCTCGAGCCGGAGGCAGATCTGGCGACCCAGCTGGCTCTTGAGGCTCCGCACACGCTGGTAGCCTGCAGTGAGCTGCTAGCAACTGAGGCTGGTGAACAGAGCTGGTATTTCTACTCGGCACCTTGACTCTGGACGGGATCGCAGAGGTGCTGATCATCACCACGCCAGTGGATCAGCCGGCGTTTGAGCGGTTGCACGGCTGGGGCGCCCGCGTCGCTGTTGCTATGCGACACCTGTTTCACGGGCACGACCTGTTCGAGCAACTGCAGGGCAGCAATGGCCAACGGGCGGGCGCCACGGTGTATGCTTAAGCGGTGCGGGTCCCCGTACCTTATAATGTCAACTGAACAGCCATGGGGGAGATGCTGATCCTGAGGGCGAAACCGAAAAGTCTCTGTGCGCTGACAGGGCTGCACTTTAATTCCAGCATTGACAGTGCGCTGCTCTGCCTTCTGCTGACGGTGATACCAACGAAGACAGCCGGGCAATATGGAGATGAGCGTCACGCCCGAGCCTCATCAGTTATCTAATAAGGAGCTAGAGAATTAAGCGAATGGCACGCATTTTGCTCCTGGGAACAAGTGGAATGTTGGGAGGGCAACTCCTTAAAACATTCCAGAGCCTGGGGCATACAGTTATAGGCTATTCTAGAGCTAAGAATTATATTGAATCGAATCAGAAAGAAAGCTACAATCATAGCGATATTTTTTCTAACAAGACAAAAGCAATGATTGCCGAAGTCAATCCAGATTACCTTATAAATTGCATCGGCGTAATAAAACAAAGAGAAAATTCGCAAAATGCCGTCGAAAGTATTAAAATAAATTCGTTGCTGCCACATTTCCTAGAAGGTATCTGCTCAGACTATAACATTAAGATCATTCATTTTAGCACCGACTGCGTATTCACAGGAGCAAAGGGAGGCTACATTGAAAGCGACACTCCAGATGCCACAGACCTTTATGGTAAATCCAAGCTTTTAGGAGAATTGTGCGGACAAAATAGCTTAACAATAAGAACTTCAATAATAGGCCACGAAGCAAGCAATAAAAGGAGCCTGCTAGAATGGGCTCTTTCAAACAAATCTAAGCCAGTCAGAGGATTTAAAAATGCAATATTTAGCGGCCTTACAACATTTGAAATGGCGAACGTTATCGATACATTTATTTTAAAGGCAAAGACAAACCTAAACGGCTTATTTCATGTTTCTACAAATCCTATCAGTAAATTTGACCTGCTAACACTAATTTCCCAGGAATATGAACTCAATTTAAAAATTAATGCTGAATACAAAACAAAAATTAAACGAGATTTAGATTCTCGAATTTTTCAGTCCTTGACAGGCTACACTCCCAAGGCTTGGCCCAAGCTCATTTCAGAAATGAAGACCAATTTTCTCGAGAAAAATAAATGATTAACCAAGCCAGCAGTTTAAACAACTTTTTTAAGCAAAAAGTCCTTATTACCGGTGGAACGGGCTCATTTGGTGAAACTGTGACACGCTATTTGCTTAAGACTGAAATTGAAGAACTACGAATTCTTAGTCGCGACGAAAAGAAACAGCACGATCTTAGGCTTAAGATTAATGATGAAAGGCTATCACTAATCGTTGGAGATGTGAGAGATCAAGACTCAGTAAGCGATGCAATCCAGGGCATAGATTATGTATTTCATGCAGCAGCTCTTAAGCAAGTTCCTTCATGCGACTTTTACCCCCTCCAGGCTATCTATACAAATACATTAGGCCCTGCTAATATAATTAAAGCCTGCAAAAACAATGGAGTCAAAAAAGCTGTATTCCTAAGCACAGACAAAGCAGTGTATCCTATAAATGCGATGGGCATGACAAAAGCTCTAATGGAAAAACTGGTGATTTCACAAAGCTACTTCAAAGAAAGCTTAACCTCGGAGTCAACAATATTTTGTTGTACAAGATATGGCAATGTCATGGGATCAAGAGGATCTGTCATTCCCTTGTTCTTATCTCAAGCCTTAGCAAATAAAGATCTAACAATCACGGATCCAGATATGACAAGATATTTGATGAGTCTTGACGAGTCCGTGGATTTGGTTATGCATGCATTTCTCAATGGCGACCATGGTGATTTATTTGTTCAGAAGTCACCTGCCTCATCTGTAATTGAATTGGCAGAAGCTATTATTGAAATGACCAAATCATCTTCATCTATAAAAATTATAGGAACACGCCATGGTGAGAAAAAAAATGAAACGTTGGTATCTAGAGAAGAAATGATTAAAGCAATAGATCAAGGGAAATACTATCGCATCCCTGCAGATAACAGGGGCCTAAACTATGAATCATATTTTGAAACAGGCGATAAACGAGTGTCAGTAGAAAGTGACTACACATCTGACAATACAGAAAGGCTTACTAAAAAGCAGATTATTGACCTTCTTTTAGGTCTAGATTTTGTTCAGGAGATGATTAATGCTTAAAGTTCTTACTATTGTAGGCACAAGGCCCGAGCTAATTAAAATGAGCTCAGTAATAAAGACCATTGCTTCCTATACAAAACATATACTAGTCCACACGGGCCAGAATTATGATCCACGCCTTAACCAACTTTTCTTTGATGACTTAGGCATAGAAAAACCAAAGCATTATCTTGATGCTGTCGAGAATAGCGGTTCAAGCGCTGAAGCAATCGCTTCAATCATAATGAAATCGGATAAAGTATTGGCGACTGAGAAGCCCGACGCAATTATGCTATATGGCGACACCAACTCCTGCTTGTCTGTAATTTCAGCAAAGAAAAGAAAAATCCCAATATTTCATATGGAATCGGGTAATAGATGTTTTGACCAGCGGGTACCCGAAGAGACAAATCGTAAAATAGTTGATCACTTATCAGACATCAATATGACCTTAACTGAACGCGCTCGTGAATATCTTATCATGGAAGGCTTAAAGCCGGATCGTATATTTAATGTGGGCTCACACATGGATGAGGTGATTTTTAACGCAATATCAAAGATAGAATGTTCCAATATCCTTGAAGGATTGAGTGTTAACAAGGGCAGTTTCTTTTTAGTCAGTCTTCACAGAGAGGAAAACGTAGACAATCCGGAACGACTAGCAAGTCTAATGCTATTGATAGATCAAGTAGGCTCATTCTTCGGAAAAGAAACAATTGTGTCGTTGCATCCGAGAACTCGTCTTAGCCTCAGATCTGCGTTTTCAGATTTAAGAACTCTAAAAACAATTCGTTTTGTTGAGCCTTTTTCATTTACAGATTATGTATTTCTTCAGATGAATTGCTATTGCTTGCTCTCCGATAGTGGGACGGTGTCTGAGGAATCAGGGATACTTGGCATCCCAGCGATTACACTTAGGTATATCCATGAACGTCCAGAAGGCATTGAGGCTGGCTCATTTTCTCTAGGGTCATTAAGTCAGTCATCGTTGGTTCAGCAAATACGTTTGGCTGTAAAAACCGCGAGGCACACGATCAAATATAGTGACCTAGGCTTGACTCTTTCTCAACGAGTTTCAAAGCTAGTTCTTGGTTATTGCGACTATATAAATGCTGAAGTTTGGAAAAAACCAGTCAGTTCGTTGCTAGGATAGTTATGAGCTCTCACAAGCTTCTTTCTATTATTATTCCTAGCTATAATCGGCTAGAACATGCTGTCTCAGCGATTGAAAGCGCGCTATCACAGGATTTTTCTGGTTGCGGTTTAACTCAAGCAAGTATAGAAATAATTGTAGTATTTGATGGCGGAAATAAATTTTTTGCAGAGATTATAATGAATAATTTTAGAGGTCGGCCAGTTGACTTCTACTACAAGGAGAATGGGGGAGTTGCTTCTGCCTTAAACTTTGGTATTCGTAAAGCAAAAGGTAAGTATATTAACTGGTTGAGCGACGACGATATGATGGCATCGAATCACATCAGTGTTTTTTACAATAAGCTCAACAGTCAGACATGGGTTTCAAGGTTTAAGCCTACGATTATTTATGGAGGTTGGGAGATAATCGATAAAAACAGTAAGATTATAGAAAGTGTACCTCCGCAAAAGTCTCAAATCTCTAATTCATCGCTACGCAGCAATTGTCTCTATCCTTTAATAAAAAGCCGGATTCACGGATGTTCGATGTGGGTCGAGAAGTCTTTATTTTATCGCTATGGCTTTTTCGATGAGACACTAAAAACAACACAAGACTATCATCGCTGGCATATTTTTATTGAAAGGAGTAATCTTATTTGCGAGGAAAGTACAACCACTATTCATAGCCGAGTTCATCATGGGCAAGATAGCAATCGGCTTTCTGAAATATGCAATGCCGAAAGCGACGAACTTTGGACAATGTTTGCTGAGAACTTTATGACAGTAGCGGAAGTAAAGGGCTTTGCTTGGATAGATTATCTAGACGTCATGAGAAAACATCTCCAGAATTCGTCTTACCAATCTGCCTATCGCAATATTATGTATATATCAAAAATTAATCACCCTTTTTTGAATATCAAAATTCCTATAACCTCACTTTCCGATATAGAAACCTCCTATGAAATAGTTTACAACTTTCTGTCATGCGAAACCGCCCTCTCTTTGTTTTACTATTGTATAAGTTTTTATGATTATACGAATGACTGTATTTTCAAGGCATTCACTAATCATGAATTAATAAGAATCTCCGATGGATTCTCTTCCCTCGATAGTAATTTACCGGAGGATCCTGCCTTCAGCCTATTTACGGCAGAATGGAGGCGAGAGATCACTATAACAACCTCTGACCTAATAAGCGAAGAAAAACTATGGAAAATTATAAGAAGTGATATTTTGGAGATTTGCGAAGTATGAAGTCAAGTATTCCAAATATAGCTCATTTTGTATGGGGAAATCCATCGGGAATCCCGCTGTCAAGAGCTTTGTCTATAATTTCCTTCGCTTATCACAATCCAGCTTTTAAGATTAAAATTCATCTGTTTGATTCAACTTTTTCAAAAACAGATGCGGATTTTAGGGGTGGAGAGCATTCTGGCGTTCGTTTTGAGAAAGATTATTCACTGAATATAGCATCATTGGAGAATGTACAATTTATTAATCACCAGTGTAAAGACTTTCAATTGGATCCAGGATACCCTCCTGCATTCATGAGTGACCGACTTCGCTTTCATGTCCTTCATCAGGATGGAGGTTATTATTTCGATACAGATGTTATATTTTTTGCATCATTAGAGAGCTCTTATCTGTTTTCGCCACTTCACTCTCATATAAATTGTTTGGTATCAGCTAGCCATCTTTTTCCTGGTTCACATCTATCCCATCGAATTGGATTTCTAGCGTCTGCACAGGGATGTAGCTTAATGGAGCGCATATTCAAGATTACTTATACTAACTTTGATCTTCATGAATATCAGTCATGTGGCGCGCCATGTGTCCAAATGGCATTGGGTGGATTCATGCAAAAAGGATCACGCGCATTAAACTCCTCAGCTTTTCCCGAAGTGTACGTGCACAATGTTCTTGATTCATTGTATTATAGATACAACTTCGCCTCGATGAGTGCAGTTCTTACATCTGAAGCGTTTCACACTCTTATTCAGCCTAACCCTTGGTTTAATGGTGTACATTGGTATGGAGGTGCTTTTGCGGATGAGGTCGACAATTTGTCTATCGATGATCTGAATGATGCATATAGCCGTCCACCAGAAAAGAGATTAGTAGAGCATATCTTGGCCTATGCAGTGAAAAAAGCTGCTTATTTAATTATTTAAAATGCTGCAGGTGTTTTCAGTTGTCTTTTACTCGAGTAGTTTGCATGATTAGTCATGACGAAAGTCTTTTGCATAGGCCCGAATAAGACCGGCACAGAATCACTTGCATCTTTAGTCAAGTTGTATGGTTTTAAGCCATTACCCGAGTCAATAGCGTACAGATATGTCGACAAAAGAGATGCCCTGAAAAAATCAAAAGAAAATCAGCTCGATGCTGGCAAATGGCGGTGGCCGCTGCGTTGTGGCGCTGGAGAGATGTCACGAATGATGCCGTTGTGGCGATTTCGGTGACTGTAGCAATCCACAAATGCAGCCATGCACGCAGGCCTTGAAAAGTGTCAATCAGGTTGATGTGCGTCTCAACCAGATTGTCGCTGGACAGAAAGAGACCTGGTAGAAAAAAATTTGCCAAACAGAAGTTAGGCCCTATACATTATATCAATTCTTGAGTCGCTAGTGAAAAAGCGCCTGCCGTCGTTTGAGCCGCCAGCTTCTTTCAATGAATACCTTGGAGGATAATGTGTTAAGCAATTGCTCCCGTACCATCGCTTAACAATACCGTGTGAATCACTAGGAACCATGATCTGCTGATCGTAAAAAGAACCAACAGCCAGCGGAAAAAATAGTGAGGATGGTATATTGTACTTTCCCCCTTGATATCCCAGCCTCAACTCGTTACTTACATGAATCACAAATGGCTCACCCGCAAAATCGTGCCAAAACTCGCAATCATACTCTGGAATTTGCCTAACAACATTGAGCTGTATGTACGAATCGAAATTATGAATCCAGATTAGCTCGTTAGCGAGGTCAAAAGAATCAGGTATGTCTGTAGTGTCAATACACAGATTCTTGCTGGCAGAACTTACAAAGTAACCCTTCCCGGCAAGGGCTTTTTGCAGATATGGAATCTGGTCTATAAATATACCTAGGTCAAAGTCAGTATCCCAAGGCGTAATCCCATGGCAACGAAGAGCACCCAGGACCGACCCACAATGAGCAAAATGTTCGACTTTGCATTCGTTAAGAAGACCGATGGTTTTGAGAATATTGCTTCGCATCCTAATAAGCGTAATATTAGGAGATGGCAATAGAAGACTAGCCACGGTTTTCTTGGCAATAATCCGTATTAGAACTGGATTATCGCCTGGGGCAGGAGAGAGGGACGGGGATTCTACAGCATATTCAATGCTGAAGCCATTGCATTCAAGCTCGTCTACGATCTCTTCCAGATCTACAAATCTTCTGTAATGCCCATTAATGTATTCCCTTTCACTTAGACGCTCACCTTCACCAAACATAGGGTCTAGCGTGCTTCGACACTCAATGTAAAAGCGCCCATTATTTACAAGGCTTGCAAAAGCCCATTTTAGCAATGAAGACGCCCTGGTGGCATCAATTGCATGCAAAAAGAATCTTGCGTAAACTACTGATAAAGGCACATCTGGCCTTGGCAAATTCAACGCGTCTGCCTGCCTTGCGTCAATACCAGGATACCTTTGCCTGCAGTAATCAAGAGATGCGAGACTTGAATCTACACCCACACATTGGAGATTATTTCTAAGAAAAAAAGCGGTATCCCGGCCTGTCCCGCATCCTATATCCCAAATAACAGTTCTTTGGTAATCTTCGGCCGCAATGTGGGATAAGCAAAACTGCGCGAATGAAGAAGGTTGATCTAAGCCTGGGGAATCTAGTATGCGATAAAAATTGTCCCAATGCATAAGTTTTGTTATAATTTTACTCCCTGGGGTCCTTCCTGTCAAGCAGTTTTCTAGGAAGTCTCTGGGCAACAGGCAGGGTTGATTCAAAGTCCGTCACAGGCTTCCTTTCCGGTGCTGCAAGTATGGGTTAAAGTCGGCGGAATCGCCCCGTTCCGTGCTTGAAAGTGCTTCTGCGGCAACCGATCTCGATCTCATTAGTCCCCCAAGACGATCCCGGACGCGCGCATGCGGCGTGGCCTTCGCATCAGGGTTTGGTTCCTGCTCCTGGTTGCGGAGCTCGGGAACTTGAGGCTCGGCCAGAGCCTAAGGGATCTGGAAAGCTTTGCCATACGCCACCACAGCATGCTAATTGTGGCAATAAGTGCTATGATAAAAAAAGGATTATAAAATGCAAAAGTTTGTAATTATCTATACGGGACGCTGCGGAAGCAGCCTTCTTCAAACCTTATTGGATTCTCACCCTGAAGTCGTCTGCATGGGTGAGTTGCTGCATATTGGTCAGCAGTTTAATCAGAGTGGCGTTCACGCAAAACCTGCAGAAGTATTTGACTTTATTAATCAGGCTTCGCCAAATATGCTCGCCTTGGGTTTTAAGTTGTCGTTGCATCATTTTTCTTCTGACAGAGATGCGATGACCAAATGGGTTGGCGAAAGTGGATCTAAATGCATTCATATCAAACGACAGAATCCCATTGATCAGTATGTATCAATGTCATTGGCGCAATTAAACGATGTCTGGCAAAGTACTGGCAACACCTATTCGAAAACATCTTTCAATTTTGATGCCAAAGCGTGCACCCAATCAGCCTTAGCCTGGGAGCAGATGGATTTATTTTTGGAAAATCTTGCCTTATCAACAGGAGGGGTTTCTGTCGCATACGAAGCATTGGTGGCTCACACTAGCTATATATGTAATTATATTTGCGAGAATATCGCAGTTAATTCTTCTTACTCATTTTCCACGCCCCTTGTTCGTCAGCGCTCCGGCACGCTTCGAGAAGCTATTGCTAATATTCAAGACTTTATTTAGGAAATCTTTGGGCATCACCACCTCCACCGGTGACTGCCAGGAAAGATGACGCCGCTGCCGCTGATCAAGCGGTCATTGCCAAGGTAGCGGTTTCTGTGTCCTCTGCATGCGATGGCGGGTTAATCCAGACCACCTCCGGCTGTCGCCAACAGCTCTTGGATCGTACCCTGCGGCGTGGGTTTCTCTGTCGTGCCTGTTCGTAGTTAACAGCCCGGTGGCGGCAGATCTCCAAAGCATCTCCGTTGTGGCGCTGGTGGGGCGTCACAACGGAGATGCCGATATTTCGCCGTTCGGAATAGAGATTCCAAGTATGGGTTGTCGTTGGACACCCTTGGCCTAGAGAACGATCTGAGCACGCCCAGCTCCTCCAACCGGCTCTCCAGCGTTGCGGCACGCAACTCTTCGAAAAGCCTGCGGCTAGTGCATTGCCGTTGTCCACATGGAGGATCAGCGGCTGCGGGCGCCAATTGCTGATCCGCTCTCTCAGGCAAGCCCTGCTCACCAGATCTGCTGCAATGGCTAGATCCTCGCATTTGGCGACATCCCAGGCCACCAGCTTGCGGCTCCAGCCGTCGATCGCCAGATCGAGGCATAGCCAGACGCCCCGGACATTGGTGGCAGGTAGGGCTGCCTAAAGATTTTCAGACCAACTGCAGCGCAGGGGATGTGAGCGATTTATGGCGGCAAAATATGCGGAATTGGGCTCATATGCGCCCAAAAGCTGACCAGCGTTTTCCACATGTACCGGCGTGAGCATCGTGATCACCCTACGTAGTTGACACCGGGCAGCTGGCAATGGCACGCTGCCGGCCAAAACCTACTCCTAACACAACTTTGAATCAGCCCTGAGTGACAGGGCATATTTATACAGCTTTATATCAAGGTCGTTCGCCGCGGCGATGGATTCGCGCTCATGTTTGGTAAGGCTATCGAGGCCTGGGCGGTCAAGGGTTTTGTTAAGATGCGCCCCATCGTAGGAGTAACAAGCTGGCAACAGTTCGGAAAGATGCAAGATAAAGGAGTCAAGATTTTCGGTAAAGCCAATGTGGTCATAAAGAGCCAGTGTGTCCTGTGCAAGCTTCAAGGAACCCCAGGGATCCTCTCCAACTTCATCCAGAGCTCGATTGGCGTAGTGGCATGTGTAGAAATTGCTCAGTTCAGCAGAGACTCCGCAGGTGGCAAAGACGATCAGGCTCAGGCCATTTCCAACAATAAGATCGTGCAGATAGTGATCAGGGTCGCGTTTGGCCCAGTGATAATAGGAGACGATTCTATCAATGGGATCTCTCAAGAGAGTAATTAACTTGTAGGACTTTTCCAGGTGTGGCAGAAGAG
This sequence comes from Pseudanabaena sp. UWO311, assembly GCA_943370385.1. Classification (GTDB taxonomy): domain Bacteria; phylum Cyanobacteriota; class Cyanobacteriia; order PCC-6307; family Cyanobiaceae; genus BAIKAL-G1. Next base: position 95,152 of record CALRQT020000010.1, on the reverse strand, counting down.
AGTGGGCTTCGTGACCCCAAATATAGCGATAATCAGCCTTCTTTTCGGGGGTAAGATCGATGAATTTTTCTAAATCTGCTTGAGGCCTTCCAGATATCGCATAAATTTGTTCGCTCCGGTATTGAGATGCTATCAGCTGCCCCAGCGTGTTGCCCCCGCATTTCGGTAGATGGTCAAATAAGATGTCGAGGTCAAGCATCGCATTCACCCATTGGGGCAAGTAACTTACTAGCCAATCTACCAACATGTTCACTTACCCGCAGCCAGCCAAGGCGAAGCAGGCTGCCATTGGGTATGTCACCTTCTCTGGGAAGTTGCATGATACTAGCCCCTCTGAGATGACAGACGAGACTTTCGGTGCTTACGCTGGCCGACCAGAAGGAGCACCAGAAGCTCCGCGCCCAGGGCCAGCGGGAGATCAAAGCCGACTAGCCGCAGGCTTCTCCGAAGTAGTGAAATGAGCTGCAGCGCAAGGAGAAGGCCCTTGCTCAGGCAGTGGCATTGCCGGTGCTGCGAAAAAAGTGGGATCCCTTCTGTGCCCATGAACAGGAAAGGAAGGCTAACCAGTGCCTTGCACCTGCGGAAGGTGATCGAGCTGATTGGCGAGGCCCTGCTGCGGGCGCTGGCCTAGCGAGGGCCTGCGGTGTGATCGGCAACTGCCTGCGTTCCCCCAAACGCTGGCGGAAGTCTTTGATAGGTGATGGGGTCGGTGTGGATCGCCGTATAGGAAGTGCACGCTTGGTGGGTCTGACGTGTCCCTCTTCATCGGTCCAGGCCTTATGAGAGTGGGTTGTGGTTATGCTGCAGCTTCCTGTTGAGTGCCCTCCAGGGGCGATAGCCCCTGGAGGGCCGAATACGGCCTGAGGGTACTTAGTAACTGCGTTGGCCAGCGATCGGCCAGGATCTGCGCCTCTGGAGCTGTGGTGAACAACTCCGTGTTCAGTAACTCATCCCTAACCCGGCCGTTGAACGACTCGGCGAATCTGTTCTCCCATGGTGATCCCGGCGCGATTTAGGCCGTGCTGGTGGTGGTGCTGGCCTCGCACCAGTCCAGTAGGGCCTAGGCGATGAAGTCTGGCCTTTGTCGCTGCGTATGAACGCCGTGGCCGGGGCGAGACTAGTGAGCTCCTCCAAGACCGCCACCACGTTCTTGGCCCTGAAGCGCCTGCCCACAAGGATGGCCAGGCAGAGGTACAACTAGATCCCTTTGACGCTAGTGGGCAGATAGGAAATGTCCCAGCTCCAGACCTGGTTGGGGCCATCAGCCCGTAACCGCGGCACGGGTCTGGGTTCCTGGGGCAGCCGTGCCCTTCCTCGGCGATGGGCCTGGCCATGGGCGTGCAACACCCTGTAAAAGCTGCGCTCTGAGCCGTAGTCGAAGTCTTCTTCGTAGGAGTTAAAAAGGCCACGATCGGCCAAGACAAGGACGATCTGCCCCGGAGGCAGCGAGGCGTACTCCGGCTGGTTGAACGTCAGCAGAATCCGTTGGCGTTCCTCGTCGCTGAGGCGGTGGGCCACGTGACGCTGGCTGCCTTTTCGGCGATCAGTGCCATCTCCTCCGCCTGCAAACTGCCGCCGCCAGCGCTGGAGGGTGGGTGAGCCCCACCCCAAGCTTGGCGGCCACTTCATGCGCCCTGGCAACGACACAGACGGCGCCATCAAGAATCTCTAGGGCCTTGCGACGATCGTCTGGGCTGGTCAGTCCTCCCCGTCCTCTCCCCAGTAGGCCTGGATCTTTTTTGACGCCATCAGTAGTGCCGCTGCCTCCGCTAGGGCCTTGTCCTTACGGCGCAGTTCCTGCTGCAGACGTTTGATCTCCCTTTGGTCTTGCTGGTGGCGCTTCTCCAGGTCCTTCTGGTCGGCCATGGTCAGCATCGAATTGGCATTGGCATCCTGAGCGGCCTGGCGCCAACGGTCCACCTGCTCGGGGTACAGGCCCCGTTCACGACAAAACGCACCCAGTTCAGTGGCGTTAAGACCGGCGCTCTCCAGCACCACCGTGAACTTGTCGGGAGTGCTCCAGGTTTCTGGGGCCTTCTCTGATGCCGTAACCACTTCCCCCTGCAACCGCCAGGTCTTCCTCCAGGCGTACAGGGTGGCGATCTGGATCCCCAGCTCCTTGGAAATCTGAGTCACGCTCTGACGCGCAGGAGGACTCATCCGCCTTTTCACATCAGTTTTGACCATCTCGCTGTAACGACGCATTGCTCTGCTCCATCAAGCCCCCTGGTGGGTGGTACTGGTTGGGTTGGAGAGGCGTCATCTTTCTTGGCAGAGGGGGTGTAACGATACATTGATCACTCCATTAGGCCCCCTGATGGTTGAAACGGTCGGGAGGGAGAGGCGTCAATTTTTCAGACATAAGGGAGAATGGATATTCATTAGATTGATGTCATTCCATTTTTCAGGTGTATTAATAGTCGCTAATGCGATTGGATCCATTCTTGGCCGACCCGGGAGCTTCGCCCCATCATGATTAAGAACTTTTTAAAGTTGGTATTTCCCTTGCCTAGTTGGCTCCTGGTATTTCATTCTGGCTTCTTTGATAAGCCTCCCATACCAATTCCACACGGCTATACCCTCTATGCTAGACACGTATCGTTTGGTCATTTCAATTCCTGGACCAAAGTACTTTGTGAAATGATAAAAAACTAAAGGATAGTGATCGTCGACTAAAAGCGATCCCCCTTTAAATGTGATTTTTCTCTCGCAGAGATTCCAGCTCGCCATATTGCACCCCGGATGCTTAACTATCTTGTAATTATCAAAAAACGCAGGCACTGCATCGCACCATTTCTGATCTGTAAAAATTCCGTTCGCTGTGTCTTCTCGGCAATACAAATAAAGCCTGTCGGCCCACCATTGCAGAAACTTGCTAGCCTCATCGCTCTTATTTAATCCGAGAAAGCCAAGGTTGAAAATTCCATGCTTGAATGAGCAAAGTTCATTGTCGATAAATTCTTGTTTGGTCTGCGCTGGCTTCAACTGGTGTGGTGTAAGTAGGATCGAGTATTCCAAGAGCTCCTTGAATAAGAATTCAAGGGAAGAGAGGCAGGCACTCTCGGGGTCTAAATAAATGATCCGTTCATATCCCATGCTAAATATATGTAGGAAAGCGTAGCCCTTTACTGCAGTGCAAAGTTCTACCACGCTAAACTGACCTGACCAGTTATGGAAGTCAGGGATTCCAATACCTTCGATGTCGATAACTGTATCGAAGCAACTCATTGCAGCACTGTTGAATACGGCCTCGTCCACATAATCCGATAGAATAAGAATAAAATCAACATCGTTGTTATTCTTTTTGAAGGATTCCGCTAAAACTAGAGCCCTATCTAAATAGGCCAGGTTGCAGCTTGTGAAAACCGCACGTTTGCTGCTCATCTTTCATCCTCCTCTTGGCCACTCACAAGCGAAGTTGAGTAGTTTGAACCAATGAATGCGGCGCTGTCTGCATAGGATATGTTTGCAAAGCCTTTTTTCTTCTGTTCTAGAAAAAACCATAATACACTGTCTATGTCATCAAAGGTGGTTGTGATTTCGCGCGGCATATCTCGCGCTATATTTCCTGAGCCACTATTTGTCAGGATGTGACAATTGGCCGCTGCGGCCTCGTAAGCAACGAAGCAGAATGTTTCAGGACAAAGTGGCCAAATGAAAGCATAGTCTATATGATTTTCCCTTAATACTGTTTCGGCAGAGCTTGTTTTTGTCCTGCCATCGCCCAGGGCAAATTTTATGTTTTGAGTTGCAGGCATTGTGCCAATCTGTATAAAATCATAGTTCTCCGTTAGTCTGTGGTCATTGGCAAGGGCGCTAAACTCGTCCCATCCCTTGTGTCTTTCAGGGGATCCTATATATCCGATCTTAATCTTTCTTTCTGGGAGCTTTACTGTCTTCTGTTTTATTGATTGAATCCTTAGCCTGCCATGAGGTAGCACTCTCTCTACAGCGTGATCAGGTATTGTTCTGTGACCACGCCTGCTGACCTCAAGTGCCACTTGTGAAGGGTATATAAACTGAAGACCCTTGATTCTAGTTATCTCTGCGAGACTTGTTAAGTAGTTGCTTCGATGGATTCCGTATTCACAGAGATTGCATTGTTTGGAATCGGGTGGAGGTGAGCCGCATGCCAATGTTTTGTTAAAAAGAAGAGTGTAGCTTATGCAACTTGTGCTGTAGTCGTGAACCCACCAAAATGCTCTTTGGATTCTGGAGTAGTGGCTGATGCATGTCGAGATGCTTTTCAATCTAAATCCGAAAAAGTGGTGAATAATCAAATATGTTCTCCTTTCTTTCGTGTCGAGATACCTTGCGAGGATGCTAATCGCTGACTGCATTATGGTCCCGTGGGCTTGGCCATTTATTGATACCAAAGCGGTGGCCCCATTGGTGGCGCTATCGCCTAGGGACTCAAGGGGAAACGGAATGGGATTTGTGGGTGATATGAGTATATATGCTATTCCATTCTTGGAGCAAGATTCGGTTTCTTCGCGGATAATCTTTTGAATGCCCCCTGTGCTGGCGTATGCATTGTCGTGAGAAAAGGAAATGACGATCGTGGATGTTGCCGGTATTAGCAGTGAAATCAGCTCTGCAAGCTTGGCTGCGCTCGATATTTCTATTGAGTTTGTCACCCCATGTGTCCATTCTTTGTGTATGGCGCTCGGGCTAAAGGGTTGCTTGGATATGTCTATGTTGGCCCTTTTTCTTAGTACTTTTTCACTGAGACTGGGTTCGGTGTTGGCCATTGTTGCTTCTTCTTTGTACCCACATGAAAAGTAGTGAAATGAAGGATTGGCGTCACTCTGTGCGACGTCTGGGCGGATAATTAGGTAGCTTTCGACATCAAACCATCTATTTAGAAGCAAAACCTTCGGATCGCGAGCTGCGTCAATGTATAATTTAGCTATTCTAATTTGCTCATCTTTGCTCCATTCGAGTGGGTCTTTGTTGATGAGATCATCGGAAATGGCTGGTTGTGCTTCAACCTGTTTATTGAGGAATTCTAGATCTATCCACAGACCCTTCTCGGGGTTGAAGGTGGTTTCGGCTGATAGCGAAGCGCTCGTGGCCGTTGCTGACATATTTTTGGCTGCAAGCTGTTTATTCTTGTTCATAAGAGGTACGTGTGGTGGGTCGATTTGCCTATCCTTGGTATTGGCAATGATTGTGCTGAATGGCTCGAGCCTAAATGGCTTTCTAAGAGCACATATTCCTTTTCTCGTTGATTGCTGTGTTGGTCTTGCATTTTATTGCATTGGCAAGTTGTCTGATCAATTGGAACGGAGATCGCACCTGCTAAGAAGAAGTCCCAGGCCATCACGAGGTGATTGCTGCCAACTTTGTTCGCCAAGCCGCGGATGCGTGAGGTGTACAACGTAGTTTTCGAATTACGCTCGGCGACTACCGGTAACCAAACGGCCTTATTGGAGGGTTTTTGGCAGATGCAGAAATAGGTTTGTGGTCCCTTAGTGATCTTTGCCCAATGTGCTCGCACTGCTTGAATCACCCGTTTGGTGCTTGGCAAGCGCCGGTCAATCAAGGCCACCTCGTCCTCAAACGAGCTGTTCATGTGGTTCGATGCGTTCTTGTGTGATATTACCTCCTGAACGGCCTTCCCGTAGGTCTTTCATGTAACTTTGGCACTGTTCAGATCAGTCTGCTCCTGCGAGTAGCATAGCTCTTTCTGCCCAAATGCTTCTTCACGATGACTTTTCGGGCTGACAGCATCGGGTCGTTGCACCGCCTCCCATGGTTCCAGCTGTTTGGCACCTATTCTGACGCGGGCTGGCAGGCCCCAGAATGAGCTAATCAGATTCTCAAGCTCAATTCCCCTACTTTACTCTGTTGTAATGTTACCACCCACTCCCTTGGTTCCCGATATGGAAGCTTTCTCCACCACTGTGTTTGATGGTTTGGAGCGAAGGGCGTGCATCGTGTAGCCAATGGGGCATGTCGGTTCTTCGTCAAATAGCACCACCTTGATCTCTTTCCTGACGATCTCGGACATAAAATGTACAATTTCCGCTAAGCTGTCCATCATGATTGCTGGTCTTTATCACCATGCGCTACTGGTTCTCGCCGTTCCCGCCTTCTGCACCTGTTAGCAGCATGCTCAGCGACGCGGGTCTGCAACGCTGGCCTGAGCACGAATCGACTCCTCCCGAAGCAGATTGCCTGCTCCTGTACGATAGCCCGGATCAACTTCTCTGCTTGGCTGGGACAGCCTCCGATTTCCAGGGGCTCACAGCACTTGGCTTACTGTCTGGCTTTCGCCGACTGCTTGAACTGTCGGACCACTCAGGCCAGCCACTCTTGGCGATCTCCCAGTTGCAATTGCTGGGTTCTCATGGTTTGCGTACTTGGCTGGAGGGCGGGGACACTGTCACCCCTTCCCCTGTTTCATCTCTGTCTATCCCGCCCCTACTGGCTTCGGTTGTTCTGAAGATCCTTGAGGCCCAACCTGCGATTCTAGACTGTTATTATGATCTTGAACTCCGCGCTGTGTTGTTTGGTCGTGATCCTGATTGGCACTATAGCGAGCGCTTGCAACTGGCTGGTCAGAGCACAGAGGCTCTGCTGCAGGCCTTCCTTGCGAGCCTGCGTGTTGAAGCGGCTGCACCGAAATTAGAGCACCGCCTTGCTTCTCTGCACACGGAGCTACGGGAGGCGAGGGAGGTTGCGGAACTCTCTTTGTTACAAGCCCACCAGGTTAAGGAGGAGCTAGAGCATTACTTCAACGCTGTCGACGAGAAGCAACGGCAGTTGCAGATACGAGATAGTGAATTGGAAGACCTCCGGAGGAGCAAGTCTGCCCAGGAGATCGCCCACGATCAGCAACTGAAGGGTTTGCGTGAGCGGTTGGAACCCCAACTTGCTGAGCTCGAGCAACGCCTGTTCAGCAGAGACAATGAGCTGCACGAAGTGAGGCAGGTAGCTGAACTCACACTGCTGCAACTTCACAAGGTGCAGGAAGAGCTTGGGCATTACTCTTCAGCCACTGCAGAGAAGCAGCAACAACTGGAGGCACGTGATCGGGAGTTTGAGATTCTGCGTAATCTTTATGAGCCGCGACTAGCTGAGCTGGAGGATTGCCTCGCTAGCAGGGGCACGGAGCTGCAGGATGTGAGGGAGGAAGCCGAACTTACATTGCTACAGCTCCACAATGTGCAGGAAGAACTGGAGCATTATTTTCTAAAGGCCCGTTCCATTGATCAACTCGCCCAGGCCCAGTCCGAACAGGTGCAACGTGCTCAACGTCTGATGCTTCGTCTCCAGTCCGACGTGCTCCCCATTGCCCCCGACGCCCGATCGCATTCTGTGCAGGTGTGGCCTGAGGTGGTTGCAGCGATGACCAAACCTACATTGGAAACCGAGGCCTTGCTCAGCACCTATGCCGAAAGCTTGCAAAGGGCCAGTGCCTTGTTGGAGCGAGCCAGGGGTCTTTAGCGCCCTCCCCCCAGCAAGCGTGGCCACCACCCTGGTAGGCCGGCGACTTTTGGTGCCGGCGCCTGTTGCAGGATGTGCTCTCGCGCCTCTAGCTCCTCCTCGATCTTGTCCAGATAGAGCCGGAAGTGTTCTAGGGCTTGCCAATGGTGCCGCAAATCCTCCGGCACCCCTGACAGCCACTCCTGCATCACTGGGGTGTGCGCTGCAGTGATCGATTCCCCGGATTCGTTTGCGTGCACCAAGCCGCTTCCCACGGCCGGTCCGGCTGGCAGCACCACCTTCTCCTGCTGGGGAAGGCGGAATTGGCCCTGCAGATCAAAACTGCACCACACTTCCTGCCCGCCCCAGCCTGGCGGCAAGGCCCGTGGATCGAGCTTGAAGCCGCTCCGTTCCGGCAGGCCCATCCCCTGGAGACCATCCCGCGATTGGTCACAGGTCAATCGCCAGGGCTCCTGTCCAGCACCCTGAAGCCAGATCTGGGCTGGTCCCCCCTGCCCGCGACGTCCTGCCCAGCCTCTGATCGCTCCTTCCAGCAAGCCATCAACGTGGCCTTGCAGCCCCAGTAACTCGCTCTGCAGTAGTGCCTTCAAGAGGCTGGCGGTCTGGTTGGCTTGGCCGATCAGCCCAAGCTCCACCTGCTGGCTGCCGTCGGCGCTGATGGCCAGCAGGCGCGGTGCCGGCTGCCAGTCCACGGGCGGCAGCTCCGCGGGGAGCTCGAGTGCAAACCCCGGTGTGCCCTGCCAGCCGAGGCTCTCGCAAACATCGGGGCGCGCCTCGTTGATCTCCGCCCGGGCAATCAGGTGGGGGCCCACCAGCAGGCGCACCTCCAGGAGGGGCACGCCCTTGGCCACCACCCAGCCGGAAATCTGGCCGGGCAGCAGATGTTCAATTCCGCCGCTCCAGGCCATACCGGCCTCTCGCCGCAGGCCCAAAAAACGCTTGAGGCGTCGACCCTTATTTTTCATGCCACTCTTCGTTGCATTGCCCTAAGTCTCTAGGATGGCCCCTGATCTTGTCAATTACACCCTACTTTGCATCAGGTTCATATCTTGCCATTCCACCTCGGTATGGCGCGCTATACCCTTGGCCAGATCGAAGGGATTGCGTAGGCAGGTGCCACCCTCACCAGGGCCAAAATTGCGCATCGGTGTGGTGTACAGACAGTCGGCGAAAAAATAATGGTTCACCTGGCTCCAGCGCCGGCTGGTTTTATCCTGCACGGGCTCACCCCCATGCAGCAGATTGGCATGCCAGATCAGCAGCTCCCCCCGCTTCGGCAGAAACTGCTGTTTCGCAAAGGCATGTTCGCTCACGATCTGTTGCCAGGAGGGTTCAAACAACCGCTGCGGGTGCGTTTCGGCCAGCACCGCCTCGTGATCCAGGCCCAGCGAGCGGGCACTCAGATAGGGCAACCGATGGCTGCCCGGAAAATAGATCAGGGGGCCGCTCTCCGCTTGCACATCCTGGAGGGCAATCCAAACGCCGCACATGAAGCCATGGGGGTAGCTGTGGAAATGAACGGCATCACTGTGAAAATGCTGCTCGCTGCCCACGGCAAAGTTCAGGGTTTGAAAGGCGAAGGGGTCCCGGCCATAGAGCTGGCGCAACAGATCCAACACCACCGGCTCCAAAGCAAGAGCCCGAATCGAGCCATGGTCGATCCAGCCATCCTGCAGGCGAGGCGGTTCGCTTTCGCCCCTTTCCCACAGCAGGAGCTCTGCCTCCAGGCGCGGCTGTAGAGCGTTCACAACATTGTCAATTTTGTCCAGCCATTCGCTCCCACCCAGATCCACCTGGCAGTACCCCTTGGTGTGCAGGGAGGTCGCTTGCTCTGCCCAACGCCCAAAGCTCCCAGCCTCAAGGAGCTGTTGAAAATCGCTCCGGTCGATCAGGGGTTGGCCGGTGAGATCGAGGGGCATGGATCAGCTAGGGGGGAGTGCCGAGGTGCGCGCTGTTGGGGTGCAGGCTTTCAGCGTGAGCGATAGATTTTCCTCCAGCAGGCTCAGATGGGGGCTGTAATGGGGATCCGCTTCCAAGGCCGCTCCCCAGCGATCGACCATCGCCTGCCGTTCTTGCTGCCATTGGGCCTGGGCATCGTCTGTAGTCGGCACGCCACGGCTTTTTGATTCATGGTGGATGAGCACCGCATCCGGACAATACAAATTGCGATAGCCGGCCCTTACAAGACGCAGACAAAAATCCACATCATTGTAGTTATTCGCGAAGTTGATCGCATCAAAGCCGCCAACGGCTTCGAACAGGGCCTTGCGCACCACCAGTGTTGCCGCGGTCACGGCGCTCAGGTTATGGGCCAAATAGAGCCTTAATTGATAGCCTTCCTCTTCGGCGCCCAGATATTTGTGGGCGTGGCCGGCAATGCCGCCAATGCCCAGCAACACCCCGGCATGTTGGATCGTGCCATCGGGGAACAACAGCTTCGCCCCCACCGCCCCAATCTCCGGCCGCAGGGCCTGCCCTGCCATCGCGGCCAGCCAGCCGGGATGGGTGGCTTCCACATCGTTGTTGATCAGCGCAACCAGCTCCCCTCGGGCCAGCGCCACGGCCTCATTATTGAGGGCGGCATAGTTGAACTTCCCCGGACGCCGCAGAACCCGCACATTCTCCTGTTGTTCGAGCTGGGCGAGATAGTGCAGCGTTTCAGGTTCGCTGCTGCCGTTATCGATCACTATCAGCTCCGTGGGCGGATTGCCCTGGCCATGTTCCGCCAACGACGTGAGACAACAGCGCAGCAGATCGCCCCGGTCCCGCGTGGCAATGATCACACTCACCAACGGTGGCGGGTCCGGCAGCGGCCAATGAATCAGATGGCCGCCGGTTCGATGGTGAGACACTTTTACGTTGCGTCCGTGACGGGCGTGAAACTTTTGTAGGCTCTGGGCTGTCTGGCTCGATGATCGTTGCTCTTCTGGTTGATTAAGGCGGTGATACAAAACTTCGGGCAAGTGCAGGATTTGATCGCTCTCGCAAAGGGCCGTTGCTTCTAGTGCGATGCCATAAAGATCAGGCGAATCTCCATCGGCATTCAGGGCTTCACAGGCCTTGATGCAGAGATCGGCGCGGATCAACCAACAGTGGGAATAGTGGGGGTCGCTGTAGAGCAGATCAGGGTTCCAGGCCGGTTTGAACTGGGGCGAATGGCGTCGTCCCGTTGGGCTGATTTTGTCTTCATCCGCATACAAGACACCTGCATCGGGGTTGGCTTGAATCACGGCGCTGCAGTGGGCCAGTGCTTGCGGAGCCAGTTGATCGCCAGCTTGAAGGAAAACGATCCAGGTGTGTTGATCTTCAGCGAGCAGTTGTTGCTCTGCTGGCAGGATATGAAACGGCCCGGGGATTTGGTTGCTGACACTACCAATCGACTGTTGACACTTATCCTTGTTATCTCGTTGCCCCCAGAGCCAGGCCGCAATGGTCACAGGTGCCGGTTTCGTGGCAGCTTCTGTTGAAGCCAAGTGGTTCCGTAGAGCCTGGTCTTCCAAGGCTGGTATTTCGACCCGTTCAATCCATTCGTCGTATCCCACCAGCGCAAAGTTATGGCGTGATAGGAGTTGGTTGTAATCCCGCCAATGTTCAACAAATGAGCGCTGCTTCAGGGTTTCTTTTCGGTAGGCGGGGTGAAGCCTCAGCAACTTGTTCGCCATCAGTTTTCGTACCCGCCACCAGGGCTGGGGCACCAGTCTTAATTCCGCAATCTGCGGATCATCATCGAGGCCCAGGATTTCCAAGCGTGTCGCCTGTGAACGCTTGCCAATGTGCACCAGGCGGCGGCGGCGTTTGCCGCTCACCAGGATCCTTCCCTGCTGGCGATTGATCAGGCCGTAACTGCGCAATGTGTCGCTCTGGATGCGCACGGTCAACAGGTACCAGCCTGGCCGAGCTGGATCGCGCAGCGTCAGGGTTGGCCTTTGGCAGTCCCTGGCCCAGATCCAATCGTCCCGCAGGCGCAAGCCAGTCCAGCGTTTGAGCAGATTCATTGGCGATGACTGGCCTGCATGCCGAAAATGAATTTGGTCAAACTAAAACCAACAGCGCAGCTAGCGAGCACCGTGAAGAATCCCTTACTTCTCCAATCATTTTGTGGGTCTTCCGGGAGTTGCGGTGCCGAGAGCAGGGCCATGAATTTTTGCTGGCGCTTGCTCTCAATGCGAGCCTTCTCAACGGAGGTCAAGGCCAATTTGTAGGAATCGGAGGCGAAACTCACCTCCGTTTCCAATTTGAGCACATCCGCCGCTTTGCGGTTGAGATTGCGGCCCTTGCTGGACACCAAGGATCGTCGTTCCTTCTGAATCTGCTGTTCCAGCTCCCTTACTTGGTCGGCCACAACCGCCACTTCCGGCTCAGTTGGATCCTTGAATTTTCGCTTTAATGTTGCCACTTCTACCCGCAATTCCACCAGCTTTTCCTGGAGCTTGCTAATTGTTTGGCCGGCGAGTTCGGCTTCGCCCTTGGGGTTGATTACCGTGTTGGAGTCTTGATAGATTAGTAACTGATTCTTGGCTTGATTGAGATTGGCCTGCGCCCGGCCCAACTCTGATTCGGCGAAGCTCAGTTGCTTTTGGCTGATGTCTTGATTGAGCCGATTCACAAATTGTTCGCTCTTGGCCAGCATGAAGCGATTTAAATTCAATGAGGCTTTCGGATCCAGGCCAATTGTGCGCAGCACAATGGCACCCGAGATCTCATCAAGATTCACTGACACCTGCTTTTTGAAATAGTTCAGTCTTTTTTCATTGGATAGGTCGGGCTTGATGCCTGCAAAGAGATCCAGCCCCTTTTGGGCATAGGCCTGATCGAGATCGTAGGTGCGGTCAAGATCCGCCAACACCTGTGGAGACTGCAAGTAGGTTTTCAGGAAGCGTGCATCTTCCAGTGAGAGCTGATTGCCCCTGCCCAGCAGGGAGGCCAAACCAGCACCAGCCACGTTGGTTTCGCTTTCTTCGGCCTTGCGGATCACAAAATCAGATCGGGTCACATAGCGATCACGGGCAATCCCATAGAAATAAATTCCTGATAGGGCAACCGGTATCAACAGCAACTGGGTGACCGACAGTCGACGCAGCAGCGATGTGCGCAGCCGTGGCGCTTTGATTGGCACAACCTTCGCCTCCGTCAGGAGGCCTTCCTCGCCCTCAGCAACTTGCTCTTGCTGATCTTTCTTCAGCAAAAAGCGATTCAGCGGATTAAAATTATCAACGTCAATCATTGGTTTGCCTTCAAGAGCTACTCCTCGTTCCCCCGCTGGGGAGGCATGGCCAGCAGGCGCTCAGTGTGCAGGGCAATGGCTTCATCAAGGTCGCTGAATTCCTCTATCTTACCACCTTCTAGGATAAAGGCCCGGTCACAATGCAGCTTAAGGCCCCAGAGGTTGTGGTCCACCATCATAAAATCGGCAACTTTCTTACGTTCCATCAGCAGGCGTTTGCTTTTTTCGCGAAAGCGTTGGTCCCCCGCCGCGGTCACCTCGTCTATCAGATACACATCAAAATCGAAGGCCATCGACAGGCCAAACGTGACCCTGGAGCGCATGCCACTGGAATAGGTTTTAAAGGGGCGATCAAAATATACGCCGAGTTCGGCGAATTCTTCGACATAGCGCACTTTCTCGGGAACCTTTCTTTTTTCACTGTAGATGCGGCTCACAAACGTTACGTTTTCGCGGCCAGTTAGGCTGCCTTGGAATCCGCCCACCAGCCCAACAGGCCAGGAAATGCTGCTATCGGTGTTGATTGTGCCGCTATCGGGCAGATCGATTCCCCCGAGGATGCGCAGCAGCGTGCTTTTGCCAGCGCCGTTGGCGCCGAGGATCGCAATAGACTCGCCGCTATTGATCTTAAAGCTCAAATCCCTAAAAATGGTAGTCTTTTTGCCTTGATAGGTAAAGCTCTTAGTGAGGTTCTTGACTTCAATCATGGTGGGTCGCTCCTGTTGATTATAGGGTCAGCAACTTGCGTTCATTGTAGGAGTAGATGCAGAGCGAGACGGTGAGCAAGGCGACTGCGCAGATCACCGCATATTCGAGATTCGCATCCGGCGTGAAGTAATCATCGTTCATCGATTTACGGTTCAACTCGATGATGTGCATCATTGGATTCCAAACGAAGAAGATTCTCGTTGCAGGCGGGAAAATCCAGTATTGGAATGGCACTCCCGAGAGAAACCACAGGATGCGTGGAATCCAAGAAGCTGCTTGCTTGAAACCAGGCGTCAGGTGGGTGGCTGTCATGAAGATCAGGCCGGTGGAGAAGCCGATGCAGGCGGCCAGGAGGAGGGTAAAAAAGAACAGCCCCAGGTTGCTCATGTAAACCTGGTCGAGCACGATCCAGGTGCCCACGCAGATCACCAGTAGGCAGCAGGTGTAGAGCCCTGTCTCGCTGATCGTGCGGGCGATCACGGTGTCAATCGGCTTAACGGGTTTGTAGAACAACAGCGCTTCATTGGCCTCCATAGCGGTGGTGCTTCTGTTGGCGATCTGACTGAAGATCGTAAATAGAACAGTGCCAGACCCAAGGAAAAGTACAATGTTCAGGTTGCCGCCCCGATGGGCGTTGATCGCCCCCAGAAAGATCACCCAGATGGCGATCAATCCAAGCGGTTGCACCAGAACGCCCAGAAAGCCACCCTTCACATCGCTGACCCGGGTGCGCAACTCGCGATACACCAAAGCATCCACTACCCGCCATTGCACCTGCCAGCCACTCAGGCGGCGCAATCCATTACTTCCGCGGCCATGGCGTCCGTTGGCCACCCCGGTAGCAGCAGCGGAGTTGGCCGAGGGATCCAAACGCCAACCTTGGACAACGGATCAGAATTTACCCCCACCCAGCCAAATGCCCAGGTCGTTGCGCAGGCCCCGGCCGACGCGCCGCTCGATCCGATCCAGCACCGCCTCCAGGGCCATGGCGCTCAGCCGCCGGCCGATGGAGCTGTTCACCAGTCGCGAGTGGAGCCCCACCTCGGCCCAACCGCCTAGGCCCGTGTCCCCCGCTCCCAGCACGGCCACAAGGGTGAAGCCAATCGAGTCCATTCCAAAACCGAGACCCACCAGGCGGCAACTCGTGCTGCGCACCGCCAACTTCTCGCCCTCCCACCTAGCCCGCAGGCTGAGGGTGGGCACCACCTGCCACTGCAACACGGAATGGGGATTGGAGTGATAGGTGAACTCACCGGGAGCAACGGTCGTGAGCCTCTCCCTGGCCAGCAGGGCCGTCAAAGGCCGGTCCACTTCGGCCAGATAGGCCCGCATACGAGCCTGGGAGGCCCCAGGATCACTGATCGCCAGGTTCAGCTGGCGGCGGTGCAGCAAGCCCGGCGGCTCGGCCATGGCCCACAGGCGTGGTGGCTGTGCTCGACTATGGCCCATACGCCACTGCTCCGGTCGTGAACGCCCGCCCGTCCACCGCTGAGGTGTTGGGCATCCCGTCCCGGGCCCTGGCCCGGATCCCCACCCTTGGGCCCCTGCTGGCGCCGGCCCGCTTGGTGCTGGAAGCCCCAGCCTGCCGCCGCGCCCCCCTCACCGCCCTGCTGGCCTGGGGCCGCAAGCCCTCCGGCGTGACGGCGGAGGCGATCGCCCGGGACCGGGGCCTGCCCGTGTGGCGCTGTGAGGACGGCTTCCTACGCTCCCTCAGCCTCGGCCCCGACGGGCCGCCCTGGTCCTTGCTGATCGACGATCTGGGCATCTATTACGACGCCCACGCCCCCAGCCGGTTGGAAGCGTTGATCAGCCAATCCCTCACCGCCCAGGAGGGCCAGCGGGCCGAAGCCCTGCGGCACCTCTGGCGGGCCGAACGGGTGAGCAAGTACAACGGCGCCCGCGAGACCCTCCCCCCCAGCGAATCCTTTGTGCTGGTGGTCGACCAGACCAGGGGTGATCTCTCCCTGCGCTATGGCATGGCCGATGGGGAGAGCTTTACGCACATGCTCCAGGCCGCCCTGGCCAACCATCCCCACTGCACCGTGCTGCTCAAGATCCACCCCGATGTGGCGGCGGGTCGCAAACGCGGTTATCTGGCCGAGGTCCCGCTCACCCATCCGCGGCTGCGGATCTGCGCCGATGGGGGCCATCCCACCGCCCTGCTGGAGCGGGCTGAGGCGGTGTATGTGGTGTGCTCCCAGTTGGGCTTTGAAGCGTTGCTGTGGGGGCGTCCTGTGCACTGCTTCGGCATGCCCTTCTACGCCGGCTGGGGCCTCACCCAAGATGACCTTAAGCCCCCCCCTCGGCGCCAACCACACCGCCCCCCGCTCGATCAGCTCGTGCACGCGGCCCTCGTGGCCTATCCCCGCTACATCGATCCCCACCGCCTCCAGCCCTGCGGGCCCGAAAGCCTGATCCGGGCGATCGGGCTGCAGCGCCGGCGCCAGCAGGAGCTGCCCGCCGCGGTGGACGCCTTTGGCTTCAAGCCCTGGAAGCAGCCGATTCTGCGTCGCTTCCTGCGGGGCTCCCAGCTGCGCTTTCGCCGCCGCCATGCCGCCTCGCCGCCGGCTGCCTCAGCCCTGGCGATCTGGGGCCGCGACCCCGGCCTTGGCGTGGCCCGCCGGCTACTGCAGCAGCCCGAGGCGAATCTGCTGCGCATCGAGGATGGCTTCCTGCGTTCGGTGGGGCTCGGCGCCAATTTGATCGCCCCGATCTCCTGGGTGGTCGACCGCAGTGGCATCTACTACGACGCCGGCTCCCCCTCCGATCTCGAAACGCTGCTGCGAACCCATCGCTTCGATGACGCCGAGCGAAGCCGGGGAGCGGCCCTGAGGCAGCAGCTGGTTGCCGCAGCCCTCACCAAGTACAACCTCCAGTCCCCCCCCTGGCACCGTCCCCCCGGCGCCCGCCGCGTGGTGCTGGTGCCCGGCCAGGTGGAGAGCGATGCCTCCATCCGCCACGGCGCCCCCGAGCTGCACACCAACCTGGCCCTGCTGCAGGCGGTGCGGGCGGCCGAACCCGAGGCCTGGATTGTCTACAAGCCCCATCCCGATGTGGTGGCCGGCCTGCGCCTGGAGGGTTCGCCGCAGGCCGATCTGCAGCTTTGGTGCGATGCCCTGCTCATTGAGGGCTGCATGGATCAGCTGCTCCAGGAGGTGGACGCGGTGCATGTGCTCACCTCCCTGGCCGGCTTCGAGGCCCTGCTGCGGGGGGTGGAGGTGCACACCTGGGGGCTTCCCTTTTTTGCCGGCTGGGGCCTCAGCCACGATCGCCTCAGCTGCCCTCGGCGGGGGCGGCCCTTGCAGCTCGATGAGCTCGTTTATGCGGCATTAGTGGCCTATCCGCGCTATGTGAGTCGCCGCAGCGGACTCTTCATCGAGCCCGAGCAGGCGATTGAAGAACTGCTCGAATGGTTGCAGGAGCCTTTCAAGCCGCCGGCCTGGTGGCGAAGAATCTTCCGCCACTGGGGACGCTGGCGGGAGCGTATCAATTTTCCCAATGCCAGCTCCTCACGGCTGTAAAGTGACTTTCCTCGTGGAGGGAGGCGGGCATGCGAGAAGTGGCGATTGAGGGCCCGGTCCTGCTGCTGATGGGGCCCCTTGGTACGTTCTTCGCGCGGCTTGCAAACCATCTGGAGACTAGGGGCGCCAGCGTCACCAAGTTGAGCTTTCCCCTCCATGAATTTGGCTTCCCGGCCCATCAGCGGGTGGCCTATGGCGGTCCCATGGCGGACTTCAAGCCCTTTCTGCGCGCCCTGATTCTGGAGCGGGGCATTCGCCACCTGTTCATGTATGGCGACTTCATCGATCCCCATCGCCTGGCGATTGAGTTGGTGGGGGAGCTGAATGCCGAGCAGGCCTTGCCCCACCTCATCGAACCCTGGGTGTTTGAGCTGGGCTATGTGCGCCCCAATTACGTGAGTCTGGAGCTGGAGCGGGTCAATGGCCGCTCCAATCTCAATCGCCCGGTGGAGTTCTATCAAGCGCTGCCGCCGGTCGAGGAGATCCCCCATCCCACCCTCGATGCCGGCATGCGTTGGCATAAAGGCTGGAAGGTTCCCACCTTCATTCAGCATGCCTTCACCCCCTACCCAATCATCAGTGGCCCCCACAAGCTGCAACCGAAGCCTGCCTATCTGTTGGCCCAGGTAGCTGGCTTACTGCGCAAGCACCTGTATCAGTTCAGCGAGCGCGCGATTCACCAGCGCTTGCTGGATGGCACGCCCTATACCCTCGTGCCGCTGCAGGTTTCATCCGATTCCCAGGTGAGTCTGGGCTCGGATTATGCCGGCATGGAGCCTTTGATTGCCCAGCTGATTGATTCCTTTTCCCGTTATGCCCCAGCCGATCAGCGCTTGGCCTTCAAGCACCATCCCCGCGATCGCGGCTACAACCATTACGGAGCCCTGATCCAGGAGCTGGCCCGCCAGCACGGCGTGGCGGACCGGGTTCTCTATTTCCACGATGGCGCCCTCGGGCCGATCCTCAAGCGGGCCAAGGCCGTGGTCACGATCAACAGCACGGTGGGGCTGCAGGCCCTTTATCACGCCGTACCCACCAAGGTGCTGGGCCGCACCCCCTACAACATGCCCGGACTCACCGATCAGCAACCGCTGCAGCTCTTCTGGAGCTCCCCCCAACCCTCAGATCGTGCCTTATACCGGCGCTTCTATCGCCACATGATCGAAACCACCCAGATCAATGGCAATTTTGATGGCCGCTTTCCCTTCTGCCGCACCTTCGCCGTCTCCCGATCGCTAGCTGTCCATGCCGTCGGCCCCCGTCCGCGCGGGGTTGAGCTTCTCCAGCGGATATTCACCCTCGGCCGGGGCTTCGCCACCTACTACCTCCAAGTGCTGGCCCTCGCGGTTGGGGCCCGCCAGTCGGCCCGCCGCCTGCTGGAGCGGGCCTCCCAGCTCGGCCTGGGCGGCCTGGGGGTGGAGGTGCTGATGGAGCGCCGCCATGAGCTGATCGATCGGCCCCAGATTCACATCGCCAACCATGGCTCACCCCTCGATGTGTTGCTGGTGCAGGGGTATTTCAAGGAATCCAGCATGACCACGGCCGCTCGCCACCTGCGCTGGCTCCTTCCCTTCTTCGCCGCCAGTGCCCGCAATTACGGCCACACCAACCTCGACTATCTCTGCAGCCGCTCCCGCCTCGATGGCCTGCGGCACTTGCTGCGCGTGCTCGACAAGCAGGGCCGTTTATTTCTCTTCCCCAGTGGCTCCTTGGTCACCCAGATCACCCAGCGGGTGTCGGGAAGTTTGTATGTGCTGGGCCGCCGCAGTGGGGCGGTGATCGTTCCCTGGACGATCCGCTACCGCGGTTTCCCGCGATCTGAAGAGGCCTGCCGCTATCGCCCCTTCAGGCTGATCGTGCAGCGGTTGTTCGGACCCCGGGCCACGATTCTCTGCGAGCAGGGTGCCGCGATCGATCCGAACTGGTTTGCGGATCAGAACGCCCTCTCCCTGCATATTCGTGAGCTCTATGCCCACAGCCTGGGCGCGATCAAAGCGGCATCGCCGTCTCCCAGACAGGAATCAGATCGTTGATGATCAATTCTTTCTGTTGATATGGCCGTAGCGCTCGGAGATCACAGCGCATCAGAATTTCGCAGATCTGGTTGAAATCGCGGGCCAGGGATAAACCGATTACCTTGGCATTGCCGAAATGCATATACTTCTGTAGCAGCAGCGGCGCCCGAAAGGGCTGCTCAAACTGTTGTTCAAGCCTGCACTCTAGTTCGCCAAGGTTATTCACAGCAGGTGCCAGGAATGCCTTGTGGTCTTCAGCCCGAGTGGGGAAAGGATGCCGAGCCGGGGGAATGGCCTGATCCTCACCAAAGGGATGCTGCAAAAGCGCCGCAAGGAAGCTCCCATACAGGCGTTCGCTGTGCTGCAGGTGGTTGAACGACACCATCCCCATCAGATTGGTGTGGCCCGTGACCAAGGGAATGTTCACCATCGCCCGCAGCAGCATGCGCAGCACGGGGCGGGTGCGTTGGTAGGGCGTGGCCACCAGGGTGCGGCCGATTTCGGCGTAGCTCATGCCCCCCCGGCGGAAGTGCTGATCCAGGCCCGGATAGCAGTGCTCCAGGTAGGAATGGCTGCCGTCCCACCCAGGGCCATGCCAGCCGGAGAGGCCCATGCGCAGGCAGCCGGCTAGGCAGTGAAGCTCCCGATCCAGGATCAACAGGTGCCAGTAGTGGGCATCGCGGCCGTCAAGGTCCACCTGCTCCGGGCCGAGCGGAGAAATCTGCCGGTAGGTGCTGGCCCGCAGGGCACCCACCCAGGCGGCGATGGGCTGGAACTGGGCAGGCGAAAGAAAATAGGCGGAAAATTGATTATGATCAAAGCATCGTTGATTAGGAAACTCTGCGCAGATATGATTGAAGGCAAGGTCCTCCATTCCGGTCCGGCTCCCCTGGCTTTTCCAGTCTACATCCCCCTAGTCTATCGCTTGGGTGATCACCACTCAACCGCGTAATGCCCCTTCCCCAACTGCCCGGTATCGCGTTTGTGCAGCAGGGGCAAAGTGTTGTTCTGCTCCATCAAGGCGCTGGCTCCACCATCGACCATTTTCTGCGGGGCCCACTGGAGGTTTGCCAGGCTCAGATCATCGAAGTTGATTCCGCTGAGGCTCCAAATCATCACCTGCAAAGTGTGATGATGACGGCCTATCTTGTCGTGGTGGTGCGCTATTTGCCGCGCTGCTGGATCAGCGCCCTCCGCCAGCTCTGCAAGGCAGGAATCCGCCTGGTGTATCTAATGGACGACGACCTTCTCGATCCGGCCCTGCTGCCCCAGTTGCCCGTCGCCTACCGGCAGCGGCTGCGGCAGCGGATCACCCGCCAACGCTCGCGGGTGCCAGAGCTGTGTGATCCCATTTGGGTGACCAGCGAGTTTCTGGAGCGCAAGTATGCCCACCTCGGTGCCCGGCTTCTTCCCCTTAGTCCCCATCCCGGCCTGCTGGCCGAGCGTCCCCGCCTGCAGCTGGCCTATCTCGGCAGCAGTGTGCACGCCTTGGAGTTCGCCTGGCTGCGGGAGCTGCTCCTGCTGCTGCAGAGCCGCCACGGCCACACCCATGTGGATGTGTTTGGCGACCTCAGCATCAACCGCCAATTCCGCGACCTCCCCCGCGTGCGCATCCTCCACCCGATGCGCTGGCCGAGCTATCTGGCCGAGACCGGCCAGGGCCGCTGCGATCTGCTTCTCACCCCCCTACTTGAGAGCCCCCTCAATGCCGCCAGGGCCCCGGTGAAGTTCATTGATGCGGCCCGCTGCGGCGCCGCCGGCCTCTACTCCGATCGCGAGCCCTACCGAGGCTTCATCCGTCCGGGCGTCGATGGCCTGCTGCTCGGGGATGGCCAAAAGGAGTGGCTGGAAGCGATCGAGTGGCTGATCGGCGATTCAGAAGCCCGGCAGCGACTGGCCGCGGAGGGACGGCGGCGCGCCCTGAAGCTGAGCGGGGCGCCCTGATCCCCGGGCGTTGGGGCTGCTTCGGAGCCGTGGGAAACTCCTTTCACGTTTTCACCCCATGTCTGCATGTCCCCCAGCGCGGCATCCACAACACGCTGGGGGCATGACCTACTGGATACGGGGATCCGTTGGGGCTCCATCGGCCTGATCGCCCTGGTGGGGCTGCCCAGCGGCAACGGCGTGGCCCAAGTTGCTCCGAAAACCTCGCCCCAATCGCGGCCAGCGCAAAAGGAGCCGCCTGCGGCGTCCTCGATCGACCCTGGCCTGGCGGCCAACCTCCGCTACCGGTTGGGCCCGGGGGACAAACTCAAGATGGCCGTATTCCGGATGGAGGGCTACGAGACCGTCGCCGAGGTCCTCAGTGATGGCACCCTCAACCTCCCCAGGTTGGGCAGCGTGCCGGTCTGGGGGTTGAGCCTCGATGAAGCCCGGCGACGCATCACCGGCGGTTACGCCACGATCCTGCGGCGCCCGATCGTTTACTTGGATCTGGTCGAGGCGCGCCCGGTGCGGGTGGCCGTGAGCGGCGAGGTGCAGCGGCCGGGGCTCTACAGCATCGGCAAGGGGGGATCGAACCAGCTCAGCAGCAGCGGTCCTGGAGGATCCCCCAGCACCGTGATTCAAACCAGCGGCGCGCCGACCCTCCTCGATGCGATCCAGCGGGCCGGTGGTCTCACGGCCTACGGCGATCTTCGCCGCCTCACCGTGCAGCGTCCCAGCGGTGGCCCGGGATCCCCGGTTCGCACCTATCAGTTCGACTTCTTCAAGGTGCTCTCCGGCAGCGGGCCCGTGACCAATCCCCTCCTCTACGACGGCGACACCATCACGATTCCCCGCGCCGAGAACCTCAGCGAAACCGAATTGCTCGCCATCGCCTCCTCCACCTTCGCCCCCGACACGATTGCGGTGAACGTGGTGGGCGAAGTGCAGAAGCCCGGCACCGTGAACGTTAAGGCCAACAGCCCACTCTCCGTCGCCCTGCTCACGGCCGGGGGGCTGACCCGTCGGGCCGATGGTCAGACCGTGCGCCTGCTCCGCCTGACACCCTCCGGCACGATCAAGCAGGCCACCATCCGCTTCAATCCGGCCGCCCCCCTCGGTTCGGTTCAGAACCCCCCCCTGCAGCAGGGTGATGTGATCGTGGTCGACCGGCATGGCTGGGCCAAGGCCACCGACGGACTCTCCGATGCGCTAGCGCCAATCGGTCCGGTGATCAACGCCGGCTCCCTGTTCCGGCTTCTGGGGCTCTGATCCTGGGCGGCGGTGTCGCCCAATCAGCGGTCGTGCCGGACTAAGGCCCAGCGAATTAACGGTCCACCGACCCCATGATCACGTCGATCGAGCCCAGGATCGCCATGATGTCGGCCACCTTGGCCCCCTTAAGGATGTGGGGCAGGATCTGGAGGTTGTTGAGATCGGCGGCGCGGATTTTGAAGCGCCAGGGGGTGACGTCGTCGTTGCCCTGGATGAACACGCCGATTTCGCCCTTGCCCGATTCCAGCCGGGTGTAGAGCTCGCCGGAGGGGATCTTGAAGGTGGGTGCCACCTTCTTGGCCACGGTTTGGTAATCGAAGCCATACCACTCGCTTTTCTTGCCCTCGGCCTGGCGCCGGGCTTCCAGGTTTTCGGTGGGGCCGCCGGGGATCATTTTGATCGCCTGGCGCAGGATCTTGAGCGACTGGCGCATTTCCTCAATCCGCACCCGGTAGCGGGCGTAGCAATCGCCCTCCTTCTGCCAGGCCACGTCCCACTCGAAGTCGTCGTAGCACTCATAGTGGTCCACCTTGCGCAGGTCCCAGGGCACGCCCGAAGCCCGCAGCATCGGCCCCGACAGGCTCCAGTTGATCGCCATCTCGCGGCTAATCACGCCCAATCCCTCAATCCGTTTACGGAAGATCGGGTTGTTGGTGATCAGTTTTTCGTATTCATCGATCTTGGGGCCAAACCAGTCGCAGAAGTCTTCGCATTTCTCCAGCCAGCCCCAGGGCAGGTCGGCGGCCACCCCGCCAATGCGGAAATAGTTGTTGTTGATCAGGCGCTGGCCGGTGGCCGCTTCCCAGAGGTCATAGATCATCTCCCGCTCGCGGAAGATGTAGAAGAAGGGGGTCTGGGCGCCCACGTCGGCGAGGAACGGGCCCAGCCAGAGCAGGTGGTTGGCGATGCGGTTCAGTTCCAGCATCAGCACGCGGATGTAGCTGGCCCGCTTCGGCACCGGCACATCGGCCAGCCGTTCGGGCGCATTCACCACGATCGCCTCATAGAACATGCCCGCCGCATAGTCCATGCGGCTCACGTAGGGCACGAACATCACATTGGTGCGGTTCTCGGCAATTTTTTCCATGCCGCGGTGCAGGTAGCCGATCACCGGCTCGCAATCCACCACGTCCTCGCCATCGAGGGTCACCACCAGCCGCAACACCCCGTGCATCGAGGGGTGGTGGGGGCCGAAGTTGACCACCATCGGCTCCGTGCGCGTCTCCAGTTGCGTCATGGGACCGGGGCCTAAGGGGCGAATGCTGGGATCTTAGGAAGGAAGCCACGCCGAGGCTCCCCTTGTCTTCCGCAGGCTTGTCTGCTGACCGCTTTGAGCACGTGCCGGTGCTGGCAGAGCCGGTGTTGGCCGCCTTTGCGGCCCTGCCCGCCAGCGGTGGCCTGCTGATTGATTGCACCCTGGGCGGCGGCGGCCACAGCGCCCTGTTGCTGGAAGCCCACCCCCAGCTGCGCCTGGTGGGCCTGGACCAGGACCCCAGTGCCCGGGCCGCCGCCGCCGAGCGCCTGGCGCCCTTCGGCGATCGGGCCGTGGTCGTGGCCAGCAACTTCGCCGACTACCGCCCCCCCGGTCCCGCCGTGGCCGTGTTGGCGGACCTGGGCGTCAGCAGCCCCCAGCTGGACGTGGCTGCCCGGGGCTTCAGCTTCCGCGCCGATGGTCCCTTGGATATGCGCATGAACACTGAGCGGGGTGAGACGGCGGCGGAGCTGATCGAGCGTCTGGGCGAAAGCGAGCTGGCCGACCTGATCTATGCCTATGGCGAAGAACGGCTCTCGCGCCGCATCGCCCGCAAGATCAAGCAGCACCTGGCCGAGAGCGGCCCCTTCAGCGGCACCGCCGCCCTGGCCTACCTGGTGGCCGGCTGCTACCCCCCCCCGGCCCGGCGCGGCCGCATCCATCCGGCCACCCGCACCTTCCAGGCCCTGCGTATCGCCGTCAACGACGAGCTGGGGGTGCTCGATCGCCTCCTGCAGCAGGCCCCCGATTGGCTGGAGAGCGGCGGCCTGCTGGCCGTGATCAGCTTCCACTCGCTGGAGGACCGCCGCGTCAAGACGGCCTTTGTCAGTGACGATCGCCTGCAGCGGGTCACCCGCAAGCCCCTGATTGCAGGCGAAGCGGAGGCCGAGGCCAACCCCCGCAGCCGTTCGGCCAAGTTGCGCGTCGCCCAGCGGCGTTAGGGCTGGGGTTTGATCAGCCCCAGCCGATCGTCGGCCCCGAAGAGCTGGCGGTAGGCGGCCAGGTTGATACAACCCACCACCGGGGCCAGCACAATCCCTGCGGCATTGGCGCTGCCGCTACTGCTCACGAGGACTACGACAAACACCAGCCCATTGAGGCCAAACACCCGCCACCATTGGCCGTGCACCCCCTGGATGCCGCTGCGCACCGTGGCGAGGGGCTTGGCGTTCCCCAGCAGGCAGAGGGGGTTGAGAAAGGTTTGGGTGGTGATGAACCAGCCGCAAAAGATCAGGGCGACGAGGCCGATCGGCCACCAGACCACCGGACCCAGCCCTAGGGAACTGAGGCCCCAGCCGACCAGGCCCATGGGAACCAGCCCGACCAGCAGCAGGAGCTGCCAGGCGGTCCAGGCCAGGATCAGCCGGTTGATCGCTGCCCCATCCCAGCGGATCAGGTCGGCGAAACGGGGCTTGTGGCCCTCGAGGGCTAGCCAGGCGCCTCGGCAAAAGCCCAGGGCCGTCACCAGCGTCACCACTCCCAGGAGCAGCAGTCCCACCAGGACAGCGCCCAGGCTGATCAGCATCACGATCAGGCGCGGTAGGACTGCTTCGGCTACTCCGGTGGCCTCGGGAACCAGCATTAGGGCCGCCACCCCCAGGCCCATCAGCAGTGCACTGGCCCCCATGGCTAGGTAACTCAGAATCGAGAAGATCAGGAAGGGTCCGGGGGCCAGGCCAAAGGCGCTCCAGCCCTCCCGGCAGGCTTGGAAGACCCGTAGGCGTCCCGAACGGATTGGCGTGAGCGCCATGCTGGGCGAAGCGGTGGCTTGAGCTTAGGGATCGCAAGGGTTCTGGTTCTGTCCATGCCGCTGGCGCGATGCCGCAAACCGATCTGCACCGATCAGGCCCTGATCCGTCGGATCAGGATTGGGGTTTCATCAGCCCCAGCCGATCCTCCGCCCCGAAGAGTTGGCGGTAGGCGGCCAAGTTGATGCAGCAAGCCAAGGGGGTGGTGAGGACAATCGGCAGGGGCCAGCAACAGACCGTGCTCACCACCATGGTTAGGGCTAGGAGCAGCCCATTGAGGCCAACCACGGGCCACCATTCGCGAAGTACCACCCGGATGCCGCTACCCACGGCAGCGAAGGGCTTGGGTTCCCGGAACAGGCAGAGGGGATTGAGAAAGCATTGGGTCACGCCATACCAGGCCAGGGCCAAGATCAACAGCGCGATATGCAATTCCCACAGCGATCCGAGGACCAGGCGCTCTAGGCCGAAGTAGAGCAGGGTCGCCAGGCCCAGGGGGAGCAGCAGGACCAGCTGCTGGGCGGTCCAGGCCAGGAGCAACCGCTTGAGAGCAGCTCCATCCCAGCGAAACAAGTCAGCGAAGCGGGGCTTGCGGCCCTCTAGGGCCATCCAGGCGCCGCGGCAAAAGCCCAGGCTCGATACCATCATCACCAGCAAGGTCCCCAGCAAAACTGCCAGGGTGGTCAGGATCTCGAGCTGGCGGGGCAGGGCCCCCGCCGATCCGCCGTAGTGGGGGGGCAGCAGCAGGATCCAAGCCAACAGAAAACAAGCTCCTATCGCCAGGGAACTGAGTAAGGGAAACAGCATCAACGGCACTGGGGCGCGGCAAAAGGCGATCCAGCCCTCGCGGCAGGCTTGGAACACCCGTAGGCGTCCCGAACGGATTGGCGTGAGCGCCATGCTGGGCGAAGCAATGGCTCCAGGCTAAGGATGGCCATGGTTTCCGTCCTGTTCACGCCCCTGGCGCGATGCCGCAAACCGACCAGCCCAGATCAGGCCCTGATCCGTTGAATCAGGATTGGGGTTTCATCAGCCCCAACCGATCGTCCGCCCCGAAGACTTGGCGGTAGGCAGCCAGCCTGCAGAAGTACTTCCACGGGTTAAAAACGTAACGAAGGACTCTAAAATCCATTAAAGTGTTGCTTATTGGCCGATTATTAGAGTAAATGTCAGAGTACAACAACTTCTCCTTCTTGACGATCTGCATGCTGCTGCGAATCGCCGCAAAAGGCTTTGCTTCTCGGAACAGGCAAAGGGGGTCAAGAAGGGATTGGGTGTGCTCAAACCAGCCAAGCCAAACCAAGGCCAATAGGCCGATTGGCCACCAGATCAGGCTCCCAACCCCCAAGGAACTCAGGCCAAAGCCAACCAGGGCCCCGAGGCCCAAGGGGGGCAACAGCACCAGATTGGAGGCAGCCCGGGCCAGGAAAAGCCGGTTGAATGCGGCCCCATCCCAGCGGATCAGGTCAGCGAAACGGGGCTGATGGCCCTCCATGGCCATCCAGGCGCCGCGGTAAAAGCCCACAGCCACCACAAGCGACACCAGCTCCCTTCCCGCCAGCCCTACCAGCCCATGCGATAGGAATTCAAAAGGGATGGGGTTTGCAAATGGTTCAGAGACCAACAGCGGGATCAACCCCCATATGAACATTACGGAAAAAGCTATGTACGCCAGACTGCACACCCAGGAGAAGGTCCAGAAGGTCTTAGGGGCCCGCTCATAGGCGATTGAGATATCCGGCAAGCCCTTCTCTCGGAAGTGCCCCTGGCTGGTTGGCTTTAGGGCCATGCTGATGAAGTCAGGGGCTTGAGTGTAGGGATAGCCATGGTTCTTGTTCTGTTCATTCCCCTGTCGCCATGACCACCACCGACCTGCTCTGGTGGGCTGCCCTGGTGGTGCAGCTGTTGGCGATTCCCGGCACCCTGTTGCCGGTTTTGTCGGGGCTGGTGCTGTTGCCCCTGGGGGCCCTGCTCTGGTGTTGGGCGGTGGGGTTTGGCGTGGCTTGGCCCGTGCTGCTGTTGGCGGTGCTTTTGCTGCTGTTGGGCTGGGGGGCGGAGGCGTTGGGGGTGGTGCTCGGGGCGGCGCGGCTCCAGGCCAGCCGCTGGGCCTACGGGGGCGCGGCCCTGGGGTTGCTGTTCGGCGTTCTTGGCCTCTTGCCGGCCCTGCCCGTGGGCGGTCCGCTGCTGGGCGCCCTGGTGGGGCCCTTGCTGGGTGCCGCTTTGGGGGAGCTGGTGGCGGAGCTAGGGCCCGGGCGGCGAAACGCTCCAGGGCGCCTGGACCCGGCCGCCGGCCGTGGCGCCCTGGCGATCCTGGGCCGCTCGCTGCAGGTGGGGCTGGCGGTGGTGAGCGGCATGCTCGTCAGTCGCCTGGCCCAGATGCTGCTGGCCGTGGTGGGGGTGGTGGGGTTTGTGGCCCTCAGCCTCTGGGGCCCCGCAGCTGGCTGAGGGCCTCGGCTACCGCAGCGATCGCCTGTTCGATCTCGGCGGCCGTGGTGGCGCGGCCCAGGCCAAAGCGGATCGAGGCGGCCGCTTCCAGGCGGCTGAGCCCCAAGGCGGCGAGCACATGGGAGGGTTCGCCGCTGCTGCAGGCCGAGCCGCCGCTCACCGCCAGCTGGCGGCGCAGGGCCCGGTGCAAGGCGCCGCCCTCCACCCCGTCCACGCAAATATTGAGGTTGTGGGCCAGCCGCGGCGAGGCGGCCCCATTGCGGCGGATGCCGCCCAGGGCCTCCAGCCCCAGCCAAAGCCGATCCCTTAGGGCCCCCAGTCGCTGCTCCCGCTCCAGGCGGTCGGCTTGGGCCAGGTTCAGGGCGGCGGCCAGACCCACGATCAAGGGCACGGGCAGGGTGCCGGCCCGCAGGCCCCCCTGCTGGCCGCCGCCATGGAGCTGGGGGGCGAGCGTGAGGGGCCGGCTGATCGCCAGGGCGCCCATGCCCTTGGGGCCATAGAACTTGTGGCCGCTGAGGCTGAGCAGGTCGATGCCCAGCTCGGCGGGGTTGAGGGCGATGTGGCCCACGGCCTGGGCCCCGTCGCAGTGGAAGGGGATTCCCCGCTGACGGCAGAGGGAGCC
The DNA here is from genome assembly GCA_943370385.1 of Pseudanabaena sp. UWO311. Classification (GTDB taxonomy): domain Bacteria; phylum Cyanobacteriota; class Cyanobacteriia; order PCC-6307; family Cyanobiaceae; genus BAIKAL-G1. Next base: position 66,967 of record CALRQT020000010.1, on the reverse strand, counting down.
GATCGCGGCCAGGGGCTGGAGCACGCCGATTTCGTTGTTGGCGGCCATCACGCTCACCACCAGGGTGTCGGGGCCCAGGGCCGCTTCGAGTTGGCCCAGATCCACCAGGCCATCGCTGCCCACGGATAGTTCGGTGAGCCGGAAGCCGTGGCGGGCCAGGTAGCGCAGGGGATCGAGCACGGCCCGGTGTTCCGTGGCCAGGGTCACGAGCTGGCGCCGGCGGCCGCCCGCCGCCAATTCCGCCTCGGCCAGACCCTTGAGGGCCAGGTTGTTGGCCTCGGTGGCGCCGCTGGTGAAGATCAGTCGGGCGCCGGCTAGATCACCGCTGGGATCACCGCTGGGATCGCCCTTGGGATCGGCCTTGGGATGGCTAGGGGAGTCACCCTCTTGGAGGCCCAGCTGCCCCAGGATCTGGGCCCGGGCCTGGTCCACGGCGGCGGCGGCCAGCAGGCCGGGCCGGTGCAGGCGGCTGGCCGGGTTGGCGAACTGCTCCGTCCACCAGGGGGCCATGGCGGCCACCACGGCCGGATCACAGGGGGTGGTGGCCTGGTGGTCGAGGTAGGCGAGCATGGGCCCATGTTGACAAGGGCGCTCTGCGATGGCTGGTGATCGCCTTTCGGGCCAACCACTGGCGCTGGCCGCTGTTACGGGGCGTTGCCTGGCTCGGGCCCTGGGTCGTGGTTTAGGCCCTGTCCTGGTCCATGCCCGGGGCCTTGCCTGGGCGGCCTCGGCCTCGGCGCTGGTGTGGGCTGGCTGGCTGGCGCCCCTCCCCGCCGGCGCCGACCAGGGCGACATGGTCAACCCGATTGATGCCCGGCCGCCGGGGCTGGTGGTGCTGTGGGAGCGGGCCGGCCGCGGTGGCCAGGAGGCCGTCGGCGTCTATGCAGTCAGCAAGGACCCCAACGACCCGGAGGTGCGCCAGATCAAGGTTTGGCTGGAGCTGCCCAACAACCTGCGCGTGCGCCAAGAAACGATCCGCTGTTCCCTCTCCCAACCGATGCGGATGAGCAGCAACGGCCGCGAGTTCATCCTGCGCGAACTCAACCCCGGCGGCACGATCACCACCGCCAACCGGCTCGATCACCAGATCTGGTGGGCCGCTTGCTACCCGGAGCAGGCCGGCAAGGATCCGGCCAGCCTGGCGCCCCTGGCCCGCAAGCTCGGCTATTCCGGCCACCTGGTGGAGCGCGAACAGGTCTTACCGGGAAACACTCGATAGATTTTGGCCACAGCCCCCATCGCCCCCCGCGGGTCCATGCCCCCAGAGCCCGCCCATCCCCCATCCCCCGGATCCGGCCCTGCTGGAGCCACCCCGGAGCCGGTAGCGCCGGCCGAAGCCCCCAAACCGGCGCCGGCGCGGCTGCTGCTGGTGGACGACGAACCGGGCCTGCGCACGGCCGTGCAGGCCTACCTCGAAGACGAGGGCTTTGATGTCACCACGGCGGTGGATGGCCTCGACGGCTGGGAGAAGGCCCAGGCCCTGCTGCCCGACCTGGTGCTCAGCGACGTGATGATGCCGCGCCTCGATGGCTACGGCCTGCTCAAGCGCCTGCGGGCCGATGAGCGCCTGGGGGGCACGCCGGTGATCTTCCTCACCGCCAAGGGCATGACGGCCGATCGGATCGAAGGCTTCCAGGCCGGCGTCGATGACTACATCCCCAAGCCCTTCGATCCCGACGAGCTGGTGGCCCGGGTGCGCAACGTGGTGCGTCGCCAGGAACGGCTGCTGGCCGAGGCGGCCCGCTACGCCGACGCCGACATCGGCCAGATGGCCAAACAGATCACCGAGATCCGCTCCCTGCTGCAAACCGGCGGCCCCAAGAAGGCGGCCGGCCCCGTGCGCCACGACTTCACCCCCCGGGAGGCCTCGGTGCTGCAACTGGTGGCCGAGGGCCTGATGAACAAGGAGATCGCCCGGCGCCTGGAAACCTCAATCCGCAACGTCGAGAAATACGTGAGCCGCCTGTTCACCAAAACCGGCACCTCCAGCCGCACCGAACTGGTGCGCTACGCCCTCGAAAACGGTCTGGTTGAGTAATCCCGAGCCCCGGCCCGATCCCCCTGCTGCGGGCTGGCTGCCGCCCGCCTTCAACCAGGGCTGGACCTACCGCGACCGCCCCGGCCCAGACCTGGCCACCGGCACCAGCGTGGCGAGCTACTACGCCAGCCGCTACGGCCATTCCGAGCTGGCGGTGTGGCTGTGGCGAATCGCCGCCGGCGAGGTGCACTGCAATGGCCAGAGGCTCCTGGCCGATGCGCCGCTCGCAGCCTCTGATCGGCTGGCCTGGCATCGGCCCCCCTGGCAGGAGGCCGCCGTGCCGGACCTGCCCGGCCCCCTGTTCGATGACGGCGACCTGCATGTGATCGACAAGCCCAGCGGCCTGCCCGTGCTGCCGGCTGGGGGCTGGCTGGAGCACAGCGTGCTGCGCCTGTTGGAGCGCCGCCACCGGGACGACCCAGCCGGAGTGCCCCGGCCCGTGCACCGGCTTGGCCGCTTCACGTCGGGTCTGCTGGTCTGCGCCCGCAAGCCCCCCACCCGGGCCTGGCTCAGTGCCCGGCTGCGGGAGAGCACGGCCCAGGCTCCCAGCCAGGCCGCCCCGCTCCTCGGCGCAGGCTGCCGCAAGCTCTACCGGGCCCTGGTGGTGCCCGGGGTGCTGGCCCTGCAACCGGGCGAGTCGCGCCTGATTGAGGTGCCGATCGGCCTGCGCGCCCATCCCCAGCTCGGCCAGCTCTGGTGCGCCGCCGATGGGTCTGCTCCAGGAGATCGCTCCGCTCCAGGAGACCGCTCCGCCCGCAGCACCCTCACCCTGCTGGAGCGCGGCAGCCAGGCCGATCTGGTGCAGGTGGCCATCGCCAGCGGCCGCCCCCACCAGATCCGCATCCACTGCGCCGCGATCGGGGCGCCCCTGCTGGGGGATCCCCTCTACGCCCCTGGCGGCCAGGCTTCCCCAGGCGCCTTACCCGGCGACGGCGGCTACCACCTCCAGGCCTGGCGGTTGGAGCTGGACCTCCCCGGCGGCCGCCGCCTCGACCTGGAGGCGCCCCAGGCCCTGGGGTTGGCAAAGGCTGCTTCGGGAGGCTCGGGCAAGCCGCTGGTTCATCACGACTGGCCGTCAATCCCCCCAGCCGGCATGGATGATTAGCGGGATGGATGCCCCATTCCCTCGGGCCCCTGAGGGGACAGTTCGTTTCACGTCATATCACATCATTGTTGGCCCATCCATTGGGATTCCTGAATGCCCCTTGCCTCGTTGTTTTCCGCAAGCACCTGTCAAGTGGCGCCGGAAAAATTAACGTACTCACGCTATTTGGGACCGGGCTGGCAATCGGTGTGGCCCTATCCATCCTCACGGGCAAAACCTACTATCGACGGGTGATCGCTAAGGACGAGGAGTCGTTTAATTATTGGTTGTCGGTGGGCTGCTTGGCGCTGTGCCCTGAAAGACCACCAGCCGCGGTTCTATCCCGATAGGCTTTGGATGCTTGCTAGAGCCTCACCATTCGCCCGTTCTTTGACTCTTTGCAGGCCAGGGGCCTGGCCGTTGGGTTGAGTGCGGCGCTGGCGTTGCACTACCTGAGCTGGCGGATTGGCAGCAGCTTGAATCTCAGTTCAACGGCCGCCACGGCCCTGAGCCTGGCGATGCTGGCGGCGGAGCTGGTGCTGTTGGCCAGCGCCTTTCTGCAGTTGCTCTTCAGTGTCCTGCCGGGGCCCGATGCCCAGGCCGAGATCCAGGCCGCTGCCGCCGCCCTGGCGGCCGATCGGCGCCGTGATCCCAGTTCCCTACCCAAGGTTGCGGTGCTGGTGCCTAGCTGCGGCGAACCCCTGGAGGTGGTGGAGCGCTGCCTGCGCGGCTGTTTAGATCTCGACTATCCCAATGTTGAGGTTTGGTTGCTCGATGACGGGGCCAGGCCTGAGCTCGAGCGCTTAAGCGCCCAGCTGGGGTGCCGGTATCAGGCCCGCCCCCAGCGAATCCATGCCAAGGCCGGCAATCTCAACGCGGCCTTGCCCCAGCTTCAAGCGGAATTGCTGGCTGTTTTTGATGCCGATGTGGTGCCTTCGAGACGTTTTCTGAATCGCACGGTCGGTCTGTTCCGGGATCCGCTTGTCGGCTTTCTGCAGACACCCCAGACCTACATGAATGCCGATCCGGTGATGCGCAACTTGCGCTTGGAACGCTGGTTGCTGCCCGATGAAGAAAGCTTCTATCGCTGGATTCAGCCGAATCGTCAACGGCTGGGGGCGGTGGTCTGTGCCGGCACCTCGTTTGTGATGCGTCTGTCCAGTTTGCGCCAGGTGGGAGGCTTTGAAACCCAAACGGCTTCAGAGGATCTGGCCACCGGGATTCGCCTGGTTGCCGCGGGCTATCGGGGCCTGTATCTGCCGGAGAAGTTGAGTGCCGGCTTGGCTCCCTTCACCCTCAAAGCGATGGCCCGGCAGCGCAGCCGTTGGGCCAGTGGCACCATCCAAACCCTGCGCACCGGTGCCAACCCGCTCACGATTGCGGGGCTGACTCCGATCCAGCGTTTGGCCTATGGGGAAGGCATTCTCCATTGGGCCCTGGTGCTGCCCCAGCTGGTGCTGCTGCTGGCGCCGATCGGTATGGGACTCTTCGGGATTTTGCCCTACAGGGTGGACTCCCAGGGGTTGTTGACTGCGGCCTTCCCCTTCTTCCTCAGCCAACTGCTGCTCTTGCCTTGGTTGTGTGGCCGCTCCCGCGCTGCCCTGATGCCGGAGCTCTACCGCTGGGTGTTTGTGCTGCCCTTGGCGGCCAGCGTGGTGATGACCCTGCTGGGCCGGCCCCAAGGCTTTCAGGTCACCCCCAAGAGTCTGCCAACCGCTGCCAAAGGTGGACCTTCAAAGCGGTTGCTGCTCCCCTTACTCCTGCTGCTTGGCATTCAGCTGCTCAGCCAGGTGAACCTCACGCTCCACCACGGTTCGTTCTCAGGACCGGCCGCCGGGAGCGCGTTGCAGGTGACCTTGATCTGGGGATGGATCAACAGCCTGCTCTTGCTGGCCGCGATTCGAATCTGTTGGGATCGCAAGCGTTTGGACACCACCCCTTGGTTCACGCTCCAGCTCCACGCCAGCTTGAGCCAGCCCGGCCCCAGCGGGCGTGGCCAGGAGCAAAAGTCCGCCGTTCGGATCCACACCATCAGCGAGGGCGGCTGTGAACTGGACCTGCGCGATCCAGCCCCCTGGGTGTTGGCTAGTGCTGGGGCCCCGTTGGAGCTTGCGTTCCCTAATGGGGGGCTTGCCGGTGCGTGGCCTGTCCAACTGGTTCGCACGCAAGTGCGCCCAGGTGGCCTAGGGATCGGTTTGGCCTGGGGGGCGCTCGATCACCGTCAGCGGGAGCAACTGCAAGGGTTTCTCTATCGCCGCGACAATCTCTGGCCCCATCGCCGGGCCCCCTTCGATGGCTGGGCCCTGCTGGCGCTCGGCCGGCGCTTGCTGCAACGGCCAGGGCCGGACGATTGGTTCCAGCGCAGCCAACTACCCGTCAGCGGTGAGGGTGTTGCAGGCCCGTGACCTCCCAGGGCTGGTGAGGGGCGGGCAGGGCCTGGGCGGGAAGGGCTTGGCCCCTTCCTGGGCGCGGTTGAGGCCATGGCCCTGGCAAATGGCCCAGAATGCTCCTTCCCCATATCCGATCTTCTGACACCCTTGATCCCCCGGCGGCGCCGTCGCCGCTCCTGGCTGCGTTTGCTGAGGCAGCGCTTGATTTGGCTGTGGCGCCAGGAGGGCAGCCACGGCCAGCGGGCCCGGGGCCTGGCGGCGGGGGTTTTTACCGGCTGCTATCCCTTCTTTGGTTTGCAGATCGTGCTGGGCGTGGGCTTGGCCAGCCTGGTGCGCGGCAACCACCTGTTGGCCATCGTGGGCACCTGGATTAGCAATCCCCTCACCTCTTTACCCCTCTACTGGTTCAACTATCAGGTTGGCTGCTGGCTGCTGGGAGCTGGCCCGGCCTTCCCCTCCCTCGACCAGTTGAAGGACGGCGAACTCCTGAACTTGGGAGCCAGCTTCACGGGCCGACTGATGGTGGGCTCCACCTTGGTGGGGCTCCTCAGTGCCCTGCTGCTCGGAGGGCTCTATTGGTTGCTGTTGCTGCGCAGGACCCGGCGGGCCCGGGCCTGAAGTCAGCCTCGGGTCTGGTCCCATCGAACCGCCCCCTCCCAGCCCGGCTTGCGAGGTGATCTGGTGATGGCCAAAAGGTGCCCAGTGAGCATGGCGATGGGCCTAAGGGTGCCAGGTTGATTAATGGGTTTCGGGCTGGGAGTGCTGGTGGTTCCAGGTAGGAACGGCCGCCAACTTGTTGCCCGTGCTTGCTGACGTGCGCTCGGGCCCATGCCCGGCGCCAGCCCTAGGCCTGTTGCTTGGACCATTGCTTTTTAAGGAGTCTCGATGTCGTTTCTGGCGAAGTTCAAGGGGGATGGGGCGCCGCTGCCCCCCAAGCCTGCCCTGAAGGCCGTAGGTCTGGCCTGGCTGGGTGGCTTTATCGCCATCGCCACGGTTGCCGGGCTCACCAATCTGCTTTCGGTGGCCCTGGTATTGGGCTCCTTTGGCGCCACCTGCGTGCTGGTGTTCGGCTATCCCGATGTGCCCTTTTCCCAGCCCAGAAATGTGATTGTTGGCCACTTCATTAGTTCGTTAGTGGGTCTTATTTGCCTGTCCGTGTTTGGCCCCCATTGGTGGGCGGTTGCCTTGGCCGTGGGCACGGCGATTGCGCTGATGATGGTCACGCGCACGGTGCACCCACCGGCAGGCTCCAATCCCGTGATTGTGTTTCTGTTGCAGCCTTCCTGGAGCTTTTTACTGTTCCCCACCATCGCAGGTGCCCTGCTGCTGACGGCCGTTGCCCTCCTCTATAACAACGCCTCCCGCGAGGCCAGATATCCGAAGTATTGGTAAGGACGAGATCCCCTTCGCTCCGCCACTCCTGAAAAGCGTGATTGGGTTGATCGGGCCCTCTCCATCGCCGCCGGCAAGATGGCGCCGCCGGCAAGATGGCGCTGACGGCAGGGGATCAAGACGAACAGCTGTAGTGGGACACGCCACCGGCGTTGAAAAAGTCCCGGGGCTTCAGGCGGTCGTAGCGCGTTTGCAATGCCGCTACTTGCTCGTCGTAGGGATGGCTGAACACCTGCTGGAGTTCCTGGACCAGGCTGTGATCCCCTTGCCCAGCCTGTTGATAGGCGGGCGCGACCAGCCATTCGCGCCAGGTGACTTTCGGGTTCACCCGTTTCATCGCATCGGAGGTTGCCTCGACAGCTCCGCTTGCGGTGATGCGATCGCGCCAGCGTTGCAGCCAGTGGCTCCATTGCCCATCGAGCGGCCCAGAGCTGGGCTGGTAGAAGCTCTCTTTTAAAGGTGAGAGTTGCTCTGGAATGTCAGATAGCTTGCGGAAGAAGATCGTGTAATCCACCTTGCTAAGAACCAGCAGCTCCAGCAGCTCGTTCACCAGCGCGGCGTCGTAGTCGGCCAGGCCGAGCTTGCTGGCCCACATGGCCTCGATCTCCCGGCCCATCGCTGCGCCGAAGCCGTCCCGGATTTGGTCCAGGCTCGCCAGGGCCTCGCTGTTGTCTGTGAGCAGTAGGCGGAGGGAGGCCCAGAACATTTGATAGTTGGCTTCGGCCGCAACCGGTTGGTTGAAAAAGCTGAAATGCTCGCCGCCGCCGGTCCAGGGCTGGAACCTGGGGTCGAACAGTTCGCAGAATCCAAAGGGCCCGTAATCGAGGGTGTAGCCCCCGGCGGCGCAGTTGTCGCTGTTGAAATTGCCCTGGCAGTAGCCCACGCGGATCCAGTTAGCCACCAGGGCGGTGAGCCGTTGGCGAAACAAACGGGCCAGCTCAACCACTTGCTCGCTGAAGGGAAGGCCCGCATCAATCTCTGGGCGGTAGTTGCGCTCGATCAGGTGTTGAACGATCATCCGCAGCTCGTGCAACGCCCCTGGATGGGCTTCGCTGCGGGCCCGACGGGCAAACAGCTCCAGCTGGCCGACCCGCAGAAACGAGGGCGCCACCCGGGTGGTGATTGCCGCCGGGTTGTCCACCAGGATGTCGGGATCGAACGACCGGGAGTTCGGCGAATACCAGGGCCGGCGCACGGTTTCGCTGCGCGACATGTAAAGGGTGAGGGACCGGGAGGTGGGAACCCCCAGGGCGTGCATCAACTCCTGGGCCAGAAACTCGCGCACGCTGGAGCGCAGCACGGCGCGACCATCGGCCCCGCGGCAGTAGGGCGTGGGGCCACCGCCCTTGAGTTGCATCTCCCAGCGGTTGCCCTTGAACAGGCCCTCGACCACGGAAATGGCCCGGCCATCGCCATAGCCATTGCCGGTGCCAAACGGGCACTGCTGGATGTATTCCCTGCCGTAGATCGAGAGGGCATAGCCGGTTGCCCAGCCCCAGGGCCGCATCGGCTCCCGCGCCACGCTGATGTCGCCGGAAAAGAGGCGGCGGAACTGGTCGTCGTGGGCCAGGTTTTCGCTCAGGCCCAGCTCCTGGAACAGGGTTGGGCTGTGGGCGACATACTCCGGCGCTGGAATCGCCGTTGGTGTGACCGGCACGTAATGGCCGGAGAACACCTGGCGGGGCCGGTGATCGTCGCCATCGGCGCTGGCCTGGGGATCCGCCTGGAGCGACTCCAGCAGCGAATAGTCGGCCCGCTCGGCAAACTCCGCGAAGTTGGTTGTGGGGGGCGAATCGACCCCACTCGCTTGGGCTGGCATGGGGCCGATCGTCACGGGTCTCTCGGGCTCGGGGCTTGGCGGGGGCTGGCCCTGACGCTCCAGTCATCATCCCAAGCGGCGCCCGCTAGTGCTTGTAGAGCCAAGCCCTTTTCCGGGCCAGCCCTTGCCAGGGCAGCCCATTCGGGCCAGAGCTTCCGGGCCCAGATCCGCAGCCGGCCGCCAGATGAGACAGACTCTTAGCAATCCGTTACAAAGGCCATGACGGTCGGTCAGTTGTTTCTCGCCAGCCTCTCCAGTGGGGTGATCAGCCCGTCGGAGCTCTCCTGGCTCACGGCCCAGCAGGACCGCTTTTCGCGCCTGGAGGAGGCCACGGCCCTGCGGCTCGGCCGCCTGCTCGACCAGGGCACCATCCAGCTGGGCTGCCGCCTTTCGCCCACCAAGCTCCACCACGCCGCCGTGCGGGATGGCTGGATCGAGCCCCTGGGCCGCCGCCGTTACCGCCGCCCGGCCTAGGGGCGTTTACAACCTGTTACAATGACCCCAGTTGAATCGCTCCCATGGCTGCTCCCGCTTCCCGCTTCGGTTTCGTTGCCTTCGCTGAAACCTGGAATGGCCGCCTGGCCATGCTCGGCTTTGTGATCGGCCTCGGCACCGAGCTGCTCACCGGCCAAGGCATCCTGACCCAGATCGGCCTCGGCTGATTGCTGATTTCTAGAAGCTGATCAATGGGCCCGGACAGCTGTGCTGTTCGGGCTTTTTGCTGCCCATTTAGCCAAAGGAAGTCATTTTTGCGGCGCCCCATGGGGTGTCGGTTGGGTAGCAAGTTGCCTGGGCAGGTTGATCGCCGATCGCCAATCCGTGGGATCTGAAGGACGGGCTGTCATCGCCTAGGGCAGGCTGCCTTGATGGGTCGGTTGCATTAAAACGAGCCAATTAATTAAGCTCAAAAGGGCTTAATTAATTGGCTCGTTTGTTTGGCTGATTGGATGAGCTTTCGCCCGTGAATTGGAGATCCCTGAAGATCTTCCTTGGCCGCTGCTTGGTTTAGGAGGCCTGTTGGTAGAGCGCTTCCAGCCGCTCGCGGCTGAGATCGACGTAGAGCACTTCTTCGCCGGGCTCGGGTGCCTCGGGATGGCGGGCCCGGAGGCTGCCCTGGGGCCTGGGCGCTGGGGCTGGCGCGGAGCGGCGCAGGTTTTGGGTCATCAGGGCAAAGGCCCCGCCACCGATCACGGCGAAGCAGATCAGATAAACGCCAACCAAGATGCTTTCCACGGCTCACTCACGCTTTCCGTCAGCCTAGTGTGACGAAACATTAAGTGTGGTGGCGGGCTCGGGGCGGATGGAGAAAGTGCTAGTCCCAAGCCCCCCCATCTCTGGGCCTGCCGGGGCCCCCTTGGGCCACGCAACTGCCGCGGCAGCCGGTTTCACCATCGCCTTCTGCCTGGAGGGGCAGCTGCGTCTGGATGACCAGCCCGCCCTGCACGAAGCGGTGGCCCTGGCCCGCCGTCAGCCAGGGAGCCGTTTGGTGGTGCTGGCCACCCGGCCCGAGGGCCAGCGCCTGCGCGGCCCCCACCAGCGCCGCATCGAGGCCCAGGCCATGGCGTCCTTGCGCTCGCGCCTGGCGGCCCAGGGCATTCCCCTGCTGGCCTTCCCCCAACAGACCACCGTCGCCGCCCTGGACGAGATCCGCCCGCTGTTGCGCCCGGATCGGCTGCTCCAGGCCCAGCAGAGCCGGCTCTTTGGTGACTGGCCCATCGCCCCTGGGCGCTTCCCCTTGGTGTTCAGCGACTTCCGCCGCAGCCTGGATCGCCCGCCTGAAGCCCCCTTGTCCCCGCCCGATCTCAGCGGCCTGGGCTGGACGGCGGCGGACTGGCCCGAGGCCTGGCCCCGGGAATGGCTGCGGCCCGTTAATCCGGATCCGGCAGCCGATCGCGGCCCGTGCTCCGGGTCCGCCGAGGGGGCCGTTTCCTTGGGGGAGCCTTACTTGGATCCCCAAAGCGACCCCCGCAGCGCCTTCCCATTTCGGGGCGATGAGCCCACGGCCCTGGCCCGGCTCCAGCACTTCTGTGGCGGCTCCGATGGCCTGCGCCACTACAAGGCCCGCCGCAACGGCCTGGTGGGCACGGAGTTCTCGTCGAAGCTCTCGCCCTTTTTGGCCCTGGGGTCCCTGTCCGTGCGGCGGATCTGGCAGGTGGTGCTCGAGTACCAGGCGCGCCAGGGCGCCGATGAGGGCTCCGAGTGGCTGAAGCAGGAGCTGCTCTGGCGCGAGTTCTTCCTCTGGTCGGAGCAGTGCCACGGCGCCGCCTTCCATCGTTCGTCCGGACTCCAGAACCGCCAGCCGGCCTGGATCGAGGACCGGGAGCTGTTCGCCCGCTGGTGCCGCGCCGATGGCGGCCATCCCCTGATCGATGCCCAGCTGCGCGAACTGCTCGCCACGGGCTACCTCTCCAACCGGGGCCGCCAGTGGGTGGCCTCCCACTTCATCAACAGCCTGCAGCTGCCCTGGATCTGGGGCGCCCGTTTCTTTGAGTGGTGGTTGATCGATGCCGAGCCGGCCCTGAACACGGGCAACTGGGCCTACCTGGCCGGGGTGGGTTCCGACCCCCGCAGCTTCGGCGGCTCGCCCCGCCGCTTCGACCTCGAGCGCCAGGTTGGTCTCTACGACCCCGAGCAAACCCACCGCCAGCGCTGGTCCTGAGCCCATGAGCCCCCACCCATGACCCTCACCCTGATCCTGGGCGACCAGCTGCACCGTGACTGGTTCAGCCCCTCGCCCCTGCAGCTGGCGGCCGGCGATGTCGTGGTGATGGTGGAGGACCTGGCCGTGGCCTCCGCCTACCGCTACCACCAGCTGCGGCTGCTGCACACCTTCGTGGCCATGCGTAGCTTCCGCGATGCCCTGCTGGAGCGCGGCGTGGCGGTGCGCTATTTCGAGCTGCCCGATTCGGTTGATTGCTCCTTCTGGCAGCGGCTGGCCGCCCAGGTGGCGGGCCAGGGGGAGTTGCGGGTGGCGGAGATCGCTGATCGCCGCTTTGGGGCCCGGCTCCAGCGCTTCTGCCAGGAGCAAGCGGTGGCGTTAACGGTGCTGCCGTCGCCCGCCTTCCTGGAATCGGTTGCCGAGAGCCGGGCCTGGTTTGAGGGGCGGCGCCGGCCGCTGATGAAGAGCTTCTACGAGCGCCAGCGCCGCCGGCTCGGCCTGTTGCTAGAGGCCGATGGCACCCCCACCGGCGGCCGCTGGAGTTTTGATGCCGAGAACCGGCGCCGCCTGCCCAAGGGCTACCGGGAGCCGCCCCTGCCGACCGTGCCCGCCAGCCCCCATGAGCCGGCGGTGCGCGCCCTGATCGGCCGCCACTTCGCCAGCCATCCCGGCGAGCTGGGCCCCCTCTGGATTCCCTACGACCACCCCCAGGCCCAGGCCTGGCTGGAGAGCTTCATAGAGGAGCGCCTGGCCGGTTTTGGCCCCTACGAAGACGCCCTCAGCCAAAGCCACGACACCCTGCACCATTCCCTGCTCTCGCCCCTGCTCAACATGGGCCTGCTCACTCCGGCCGCTGTGATCGAGGCCTGCCTGGCCCAGGCCGCCAGCCGTCAGGCCAGCGCCGAACCGGTGCCGATCGCTTCGCTGGAGGGGTTCCTGCGCCAGGTGATTGGTTGGCGCGAGTTTGTGCGCGGCATCGATCGGGTCCACGGCGAGCGCCAGGCCAGCTCAAATTTTTGGAACCACCAGCGCCGGCTGGCCCCCTGCTGGGACGACGGCAGCACCGGCCTGCCGCCGCTGGACCAGGCAATCCGGCGGGTGAACCGGCTCGGTTACAACCACCACATCGAGCGCCTGATGGTGCTCAGCAGCCTGATGGTGCTCTGTGAGGTCCACCCGGGCGAGGTGCACCGCTGGTTCATGGAGCGCTACCTCGATTCCTATGAGTGGGTGATGGGCCCGAATGTCTATGGCATGGGCCAGATGAGTGACGGCGGCATTTTTGCCACCAAGCCCTACATCTGCGGCTCCAATTACATCCTCAAGATGGGGGACTACAAGCGCGGTCCCTGGTGTGAAACCTGGGATGGGCTCTACTGGCGCTTCATCGAACGCCACCGCACCTTTTTCCAGGGCAATCCGCGCCTCTCGATGATGGTGCACCTGCTGGATCGGATTGAGCCGGCTCGACGCCAGGCCTTGACCGCCGCCGCCGATGCCTTCCTCAGCCGCGCCACCCTGGTGGCGCCTTGAGTTCCGCCTTGCCCGTGCCCGCTCCCACTGACAGGGATTCCGCCAACCAGGATTTCGCTGAGAACGCTGTCGCTGACAGCGATGGCCCCAAAGGCTCGCCCGCGGCTGGGGCGGCCCTGGCCCCGCCGGCCTTGCTGGAGCGACTCGCTGCGGTGGAGGGCATGGGCCCGGGCCGGCGGCGGTTGGTGGTGCTGCTGCCCCAGCTGGGCGATTTCGACAGCCTCGAATACGCCCAGGCCTTGGTTAGTGCCCTGCCCCAGCTGGAGTCTGCGGGCATCGCCCTGCTGGCGATCGGCATCGGCAATCAGGAGAGCTGCGAGCGCTTCTGTGCCTTCACGGGCTTCCCCAGGGAGCGGCTGCTGGTGGATCCCGAGCCCCAGCTGCACCAGGCCCTGGGGCTCTACGCCGGTCTTACCCAGGCGGGCGGACCCTGGCCGAATCTCTTGCTGATGTGCGCTGGAATCGGCTCCCCCGGCACCCTGGCGGAGGTGCTGCGCGGCTACACCGGCGATCGCAGTGCCCCCCAGCGCATCGCCGACGACGAGACCATCCAGGCGGGCCCCCTACCGCCGATCCAGGGCTCCTTCTTCGCTTGGGCGGGTGGTTCGGGGTTTCTGCGGCCCTTCGAACTGGCCACGGTGCGCCTGCGGAACATGGCCGAAGTGCTCGGCCACTGGCGCAGCTATGTCCCCCGCGACGACTTCCTCACCCAGCGGGGCGGCACCTTCCTGCTCGAGGCCGACGGCTCCCTGCTCTACCGCCACATCGACCGGGGCATCCTCGGTTTTTCGGCCACCATGGCCCGGCCATTGAGTTTCCTAGATCCCTGGTTGGGCTGAATTTGGCCGGGATTAATAGCTGATGAGGTGGAGTTAGGTCGTTTCGCTGGTGGAATTGTCGTGGCTGCGATTGATTCGTTATGCAGAAGCAATGCGTCTAGTTGGCCAGCTCAGGCCAAGCCATTCGAGCTTCGGTGCGGCAATTAGGCTGCATCGTCGGGTTGTCATGGTCGTTTCGTTATTAATTGTGCTTGTTTTATATCATGCACTTTGGGGGACGCTTGTGATGGCCGTCAGTCAGCCCAGCGAGTATGGCTGGAGCAATGGCCAGCCGCCGCATACATTCGCCTATCTGGAGCCTTGCATCCTTGCGATTCTCGGCAAAACTGGTGCTAAGCGGGTCCTGGACCTGGGTAGTGGTAACGGGGTCTTGTGCGCGGCCCTGCGCTCATCGGGATATCAGGTTGTAGGTGTTGAGGCTGACAGGGGTGGCATTGAAGCTGCGAGAACTAGCTTCCCAGGGATTGGATTTTATCAGGGCAATATCGATGACGGACCGGATGCAACGCTTCTGCGCGAAGGCCCCTTTGATGCGGTTGTTTCCACTGAGGTCGTCGAGCATCTTTATGCGCCCCATCGCCTGCCGGCCTATGCGAGTGCGGTCCTTGGGCCAGGGGGGCTGCTGGTTGTTTCAACCCCCTACCATGGCTTTTTGAAAAATTTAGTGCTGTCCATTTTTAATGCCTGGGACGCTCACCTGACGGCGTTGTGGTGTGGCGGGCACATTAAGTTCTGGAGCAGAAAGACATTGACAGCATTGCTCAGCGACAACGGCTTTGATGTCATCCAATTCCATGGTGTTGGCAGGTTGCCGTACCTCTGGAAAAGCATGGTTGTGGTTGCCCGTAAACGATGACGACCTGCTCGGCAGGCGGCTGCGCCTGATCCATCGCGCCTTCCCGGCCATCTCAGGCCAGATCCAGATCCAGCCCCAGTTGCAGCGGCCTGGTGGCGTCATCTTGAGGGGTGGGACTGCGCCGCCGCCCACCCTTGGTCGCTGAGCGGTTCCTGGTGCCGCCGGAGCGGCGGGAGCCATGGGTTTGCAGGACCGTGGCGGCCCACTCCCGGAACCCGGGCTCCTGGCGCCGGTCCCAGATCCGCTGCTTCGCGTCCCGGGCCGCGGCGGCCGGGTCCACCAGCGGCAGGGGATAGTCGACCCCGAGCACACAGCCCGCGCTGGTTTGGGTCGAGAGCGGCATCGTCCAGGGCTCATGCAGGTGCACCACGGGCACCCGCGCCAATTCCGGCAGCCATTGGCGTAGGAACTGGCCCTGGGGGTCGTGGTCCTGGCCCTGCTTGATCGGGTTGTAGATCCGAATCGTGTTGATGCCCGTGGTGCCCGATTGCATCTGGCACTGGCTCCAGTGGATGCCGGGCTCGTAGTCCACGAACAGGCGTGCCAGCACCAGGCCGCTGTCGCGCCAGGGCAGCCAGAGCTGGTAGCTCGCCACCGACATCAACATCGCCCGCATGCGGAAGTTGATCCAGCCGGTGGCGATCAGGGCCCGCATGCAGGCATCCACGAACGGCAGGCCGGTGCGCCCCGCGGCCCAGGCCGCCAGCCGCTCCGGCTCGCTGGCCCGCAGGCCGGCGGTGAGCGGGTGCAGCTCCTGGAACTCCAGATCCGGCTGGCTTTCCAGCTTCTGGATGAAGTGGCAGTGCCAGTGCAGCCGCTCGTCAAAGCCCCGCAGGGCCCGGGGCCAGTCGCCCCGTTGCGGGGCGGGCAGCCCCTTCAGTGCCGCCAGGCGGCCGCGGCTGCGCTGCACGATCTCCCGCATCGACAGGGTGCCCCAGCTCAGGTGGGGCGAGAGGCGCGAGCAACTGGCAAAGGCGGTGCCCGGGCTGGAGAGCTCCCGGTGGTAGCGGGCGCCCCGCTGGGCCAGAAAGCTCTCCAGCAGGGCCAGGCCGGCTTGGCGCCCTCCCGGCTGGCGGCCGGGGCAGGGGTCGCCAGCCAGGCCCAGGTCCTGGGCGCTGGGGATGGCGCCGGGCTCGATGCCCCCAAGCGGCGTTAAGGCCTCTGGCGGTGGGCTGATCGGTTCTGCCATGCGCCCTTCCCAGCGGCGGGCCCAGCCGTTGCGGCTCTTCAGCCGGCGGATCACGCCGAACTGGGGAATTTCGATCCAGGCGATGCCATGGCGTTTGGCCCAGGCGGCCACCCGCAGGTCGCGGGCATAGGTCCAGCCGTTGCCGGTTTCCTCATGGCTCCAGAGGCCGGCGATGCCGAACTGGCGGCGGGCCCGCTCCAGCACGGTTTCGATCCGGCCGGTGCGCACGACCAGGGGCTGGCCCAGCCGCGCCAGCTCCTGGCGGAGATCCTCCAGGCTCTCGGCGCAAAAGGCCCACTGGCGGGCCGAGGCATCGGCCTGCTGCCAGAGCTCAGGCTCTACCACCACCAGGGGCAGCACCGGTCCGCGGCGGCAGGCGTGGAGCAGCGGCTGGTGGTCGACCAGCCGCAGATCCCGCTTAAACCAAACGACCTGCAACCCCTCCATGGGCGCGACCCTAGGGAGTTTGGGCCTGCTCCTATGACCGTCCCACTTGAGCTTCCCAGGGGGCGCCTAGGCCTGATCAGACCCGCTCGAACTCAATCAGGCGGGAGAAATAGAAGGGGGCCTGGTTAAGGCTGCGGCGCACCAGGCGGAAGCCGCTGCGTTCCGCCGCCGCCACGATGCCGCTTTCGCGCAGGGTGTAGGCCCGGGTGGTCTTGCTGGGGCCGGGGAACAGCTCGCCGATGCGCTTGAGCACCGCCAGCAGCGGCGTGTAGGGGGCAAAGCTCACCAACAGGCGCCGCTCCGCCAAGGAGGCCAGATGTTCCACCATCTGTTCGGCCGGCTCCTGGGGGTAGTGGATGAACACATCCAGGCAGATCACGGTGTCGTAGCGGCCCTCCAGGCTTTCCAGGTCGGAGGCACTGAACAGCAGGCGGGCCGGATCGAGGCCCTGCTCGGTGGCCCGGCGGCTGGCCTCGTTCACCATCGCCTCGGACAGGTCGCTGGCCTGGATGTTGCCGGCCCCCAGGGCCGCCAGGGGCAGGCTGAGGCTGCCAACGCCGCAGCCGGCATCGCAGAAACTGCGCTCGGCCAGGTTGCCCTCTTCCTGCAGCCACGCCAGCACCTGGTCCACCGTTTTCTGGTGGCCGATGCGGATATTGCGCTGAACCTTGTTGACGTCTTCGCTGTCGCTGTAGATGCGATTCCAGCGATCAAAGCCGGTGCTATTGAAATAGGCCTCCACCACGGACTTCTCGCTGTCCTTGGCTGATGGAGTGGGGGCGTTTGCAGTGGCGCCTGCGTCGGTCTGGGACGTGTTGTCCAGGAGCTGCTCGGGGGCCATCGGGACGCGGCTGGGGCGACAACGTTGGCCGGGATCCTAGGCAGGTTGGCTGCTGGGCCCGCTCCGCTGCCAGGCCAGGGCAGGGGCCGCCCCACCCCAGCGCAGGGTCTCGGCGAGGGGCAGGCCCACCAGCAGGCTTTCGATCGGCCGGTCGTCGCCCAAGACCCGCCGGGGACTAACCGTGGCGGCGGCGATGGCCGCTTCCGCCTCGCCGCCCCAGCGGACCAGGCGCCGCACCCCCTCCAGCAGGGGCAGGGTCACCCCCGCCAGGGTGCCGTCCGGGAGGCGGCAGGTGCCCTGTTCCACCAGGAGTTCCCGCTCATCCCAGCGGTGGCGGCCATCGGCCAGGCCGTAGGGGGCCAGGGCATCGCTCACCAGCACCAGCTGGTCACCCGCCAGCCGTTGCAGCAACACTGCCATCGTTGGTGCCACATGCACGCCATCGGCGATCAGGCCCAGGTGCACCCCGCCCCCCAGCAGGGCCGCCGCCACGGGGCCGGGGGCCCGGTGGTGCAGGCCGGCCATGGCGTTGAGGCTGTGGGTGAGCATCGACACCCCGGCCCCGTAGGCGGCGCTGGCCTCGGCCTCATTGGCCTCGCTGTGACCCAGGCTCACCACGATCCCCAGCTCCTTGAGGGCCCCGATCACCTCGCCGGCTCCCTCCAGTTCCGGGGCCAGGGTGACCAGAGCGATCTCGTCTTCAAAGCCGCCGATCCGCTCCAGCAGGGCCGTGCGGCTGGGCGCACAAAGATGGATGGCGGGATGGGCGCCGCGGCGGGCGTGGGCTAGGAACGGTCCCTCCAGGTGGGCGCCCAGCAGGCGGCAGCGGCCGCTGCGGTGCCGCTGCCGGGCGGCCCGCAGCACGGCCAGGGCCTGGCGCAGGGGGGCCACGGCGCAGGTCACCAGGGTGGGGGAGATTGCCTCAACGCCATCGCGCCAGAGCAGCTCCAGCAGGGCCTCCAGCTGGGGCAGGTCGGCGTCGGTGAGTTCCGGGAAGGCCAGGCCCAGGCCGCCATTGATCTGCAGATCCACCCCGGCGGGACTGAGCCAATCCCCCTGCCAGTCGGCTCCGGCGGCGACGCTGCCCGGGGCCAGGGCTTCCACGGCGGCAATTTGGTCCAAGCCATCGAGGCCGATGCGCCAGAGCTGGGGGCCGCCCTCGGGCAGGCGGATGTTGCTGAGCCAGCGCATCGAGACAACTCCCGCCGGGGGAGGGCGAAGGGGTGCCGAAGCGGGAGAATGCCATCCTCGCCGCTCCTTTGTCCTTTTCATCCCATGGCCCTTGCCCCGCGCGACTCCGGCGCTGCCCCCGCGCCCGGCGAGCAGGCCCCAGGCTCCTCTGGGGCGCCCCTAGTGGCGGTGGTGATGGGCAGCGATTCGGACCTGCCCACCATGGAGCCGGCCGTGGCGCTGTTGCAGCGGTTTGGCGTTGGCGTTGAGGTGCGGGTTCTTTCGGCCCACCGCACGCCCCTGGAGATGGTGGCCTTTGCCCAGGCGGCCGCCGGCCGGGGCCTCAAGGTGGTGATCGCCGGGGCCGGTGGCGCCGCCCACCTGCCCGGCATGGTGGCCTCGCTCACCACCCTGCCGGTGATTGGCGTGCCGGTGCAGAGCCGGGCCCTCTCGGGCGTGGATTCGCTCCATTCGATCGTGCAGATGCCGGCCGGGATCCCGGTGGCCACCGTGGCGATCGGCAATGGGATCAATGCCGGCCTGTTGGCGGTACAGATCCTCGCCACCGCCGACGCCGGCCTGGCCGAGCAGCTACTCGCCTACCGACGCGATCTCCATGGCCAGGTGACCACAAAAGATGCCCGCCTGCAGGAGCTGGGCAGTGCGGCTTACTTGGAGGCGTTGGCGGGGCCCCGATGATCGAGCGTCTGGTGCTGCCGCCCTGGCTCCGGCTGGGCCTGATCCTGCCCCTGCTGGTGCTGAACCTCTGGGTGCTGCGCCAGTTGCTGATGCCCTTAGCGCCCTTCCCGGCGCTGTTTATTGGTGCGGCCCTGATCGCCTTTTTGCTCGACATTCCCACCCGCTGGCTGCACGGCCGCGGCCTGCCCCGGGGCCTAGCCGTATTGCTGGTGGTGGGGCTGGGGCTGGGGCTGCTGGTGCTCTCCGCCTTCTGGCTCGTGCCCCGACTGGTGGAACAGCTGGTGGGGCTAATTAATGCCCTGCCGGGCTGGCTGACCGAGGGGGAGCGCTGGCTCAAGGTGCTCGAGGAGTGGGCCGCCGAACGGGGCCTGCCCACCGAATTCGGCGACCTCAGCAGCAGCCTTTTGACCCGCACCAGCCAGGTGGCCAGCCAGCTGAGCCAGCGGCTGCTCAGCCTGCTCGGGGCCACCGTGGGCCTCACGGTCAACACCCTGATCGTCACGGTGCTGGCGGTGTTTCTGTTGCTCGGCGGTGAGGCGATTGTGGCCGGCCTGGCCCGATGGCTGCCGGCCGCCTGGAGTGGCCTGCTACTCACCACCTTGGGCCGCACCTTCCGGGGCTATTTCGCCGGCCAGGTGGTGCTGGCCCTGATCCTCAGCGGCGCCCAGATGGTGGTGTTCACCCTGCTGGGCATTCCCTATGGGGTGTTGTTTGCCGTGCTGATCGGCTTCACCACCCTGGTGCCCTATGCCAGTGCCGTCACGATCCTGTTGGTGAGCTTGCTGCTGGCTTTGGAGGATCCCCGCACTGGCCTGGAGGTGCTGGCGGCGGCGATCAGCGTCGGCCAGGTGGTGGACCAGGTGATCCAGCCCCGGCTGATGGGCAGCATCGTTGGGCTGCAGCCCGCCTGGCTGCTGGTGAGCCTGCCCTTGGGGGCCCGCTTCGGCAGCCTGATGGGCCTGGGTGAGCTGCTGGGCTTGCTGCTGGCGGTGCCCGTGGCCAGCTGCCTGAAAACCTTCCTCGATGCCTGGGCCACCCAGCTCGGCTTGCCCGAGGTTCCGGGCCTGGCCCAGGGCCCCAGCCTCAAGCCGCCGCCGGAATGATCCCCTGCTCCTCCAGGTAGCTGATCACCTGGCTGACGCAGTCGTCCAGGGACTGGCTGCCGGTTTCCACCCGCAGTTCCGGCTGCTCGGGCTCTTCGTAGGGGCTGGAGATGCCGGTGAAATCCTTGATTACCCCGGCCCGGGCCTTGGCATAGAGCCCCTTGGTGTCGCGGGTTTCGCAGGCAGCCAGGTTGGCGGCGCAGTGCACCTCGATGAAGTCCCCCTCCGGCACCAGCGCCCGGACCCGATCGCGGTCGGCTCGGAACGGGGACACGAACGCCGTCAGCACCACCACCCCCCCATCCACGAACAACTTGGCCACCTCGCCAATGCGCCGGATGTTTTCGGTGCGGTCGGCGTCGGAGAAGCCCAGGTCCTGGCAGAGGCCATGGCGCACGTTGTCGCCATCGAGCACGTAGCAGGCGAGGCCCTGTTCAAACAGGGCCGAATTAACCGCGTTGGCCAGGGTGCTTTTGCCGGCGCCCGAGAGGCCCGTGAACCAAAGAATGGCGCTGCGGTGGCCCCGTTGGTGGGCCCGGGCCGCCCGATCCACCGAGGAGTGGTGCCACACGATGTTGGTGGAGGCGCCCTTGGTGGTGAGCGGGCTAGGGCTGGTGGCGGACATGGGCGAGGGCAAAGGTTGGATCGATGCGGGCCATTCTCCCCACCGGGGTGGGGCAAGCCCCCGGGCCGGCGGCAACTGACCAAGGCTGGACAGGCGCAGCCAGCGGCCCAGGCTCAGAAACTCTTGACCAGCAGCGAAATCCCCATCAGCAGCGAGAGCACCTCAAAGGCGCGCTTCACCAGCCGGCTGCCCTTGGCAATGGCCAGGTGGGCCCCCAGGTAACCGCCGGCGACGGATCCGGCCAGCAGCACCGGCACCCAGCTCCAGGCGATCTGGCCCTGGATCCCCAGGGTGAGGGCGCCGGCCCCATTCCAGAACAGGCCCACCAGGATCAGGGTGTAGGCCACGGCCCGGCCGTAGTCGAGGCCAAACCAGCGCACCAGCCACAGGGTCACAAACAGGCCGGTGCCGGAGGTGAGCGAGCCGTTGAGAAAGCCGATGGCGAACATCCCCGCGCCGCCGATGGCCAGGCCGCGCCGATCCATCTGGCGCACCGCGCTGACGGTGCCCAGCTGGGGGTTGGTCAGCGAATAAAGCCCAAGCGCGATGGTGAGCAGCCCCAGCAGCAGGGTGCAGAGCTTGGGGGGCAAGGCCAGCACCACCCGGGCCCCCAGCACCACCCCCGGCAAGCCGCAAACCAGCACGAAGGCCGCCAGCCGCGGATTCAGGGAGCGCTCGCGGGCATGGCGCAGGCTGGCGCCCACCCCCAGGGCCACGCTGGCCAGCTTGTGGGTGGCCAGGGCCAGGGGAAAACTCAAGCCGAGCAAAATCAGCACCGGCAGCTGCACCAGCCCGGCGCCGCCCCCCGCCAGGGCCGACAGCAGGTTGGCCACCAAGGAGGCCGCAAACAGGCCCATCTGCAGCAGCAGATCGGCGGGGGTAATCACCTCTGGCAACCATAGGGCCAGGGGGATGGGGCCAGCCAGGAGACCCCAGGAAATAGTTGTCAAAACGGGGAGACTCATCCCCCCGCCTGCTTGGGCCGGTACCCCGCCTGCTCCAGGGCCGCCAGGGCCGGGGCCACCTGGTCGCCCTGGAGTTCGATCACGCCGTCCTTGAGGGTGCCGCCGGTGCCGGCGTGGGCCTTGAGCTGCTTGAGCAGGGCCTTGAGCTCGGCCTCGGGGGCTTCCAGACCCGTGATCGCGGTCACCAACTTGCCGCCCTTGCCGGCCTTGGTGCGCTGCACCCGCACCCGTTGCTGGGCCTTGGCGGCCGGTTCGGCGCCACCGCCCTGGCCAGGACTGGCCCCGGGCCCCGGGCTGCGTTGCAGGCTTTCCGGCCTGCTGAATTCCTGCCAGCCGCCCTTGGCCATGGTGGTGCCGTTTGCTGGCCCTAGTTCAGCGCAGCACGGGATTCAGCGCAGGACCGATTCAACGCAGCACCGAGCCCCGGCCCGCACCGACCTGGCCATCGGCCCTAACCGGCTGGCCAGGCTGCCTCCCCAAGCCGCCTCCCCAAGCTGCCTTCCCAAGCCCCCCTAACCCGCCGCCCAAGCCTTGGGCGCCCTTCCCCCTGGTTGCTTCCTACGCTGGAGCCCTCTTGCACCGCCGCCGGTGACCAGCACCGTCCCTGCCCTGACCGTTGACCCCGCGGCGCTGGAACCGGCCGTGCGCCCCAACGCCCTAGGCCGCTTTGGCCAGTTCGGCGGCCAATACGTGCCCGAAACCCTGATCCCCGCCCTGGCGGAGCTCGAGGCCGCCGCCGCCGAGGC
This sequence comes from Pseudanabaena sp. UWO311, assembly GCA_943370385.1. Taxonomy (GTDB): domain Bacteria; phylum Cyanobacteriota; class Cyanobacteriia; order PCC-6307; family Cyanobiaceae; genus BAIKAL-G1. Next base: position 44,572 of record CALRQT020000010.1, on the reverse strand, counting down.
CTGGCAGGACCCGGCCTTCACCGAGCGCCTCAATCACCTGCTCAAGAACTACGTCGGCCGCCCCACGCCCCTCTACGAGGCCGAACGGCTCACCGACCACTACCGCCGGCCCGAAGGGGGGCCCCGCATCTGGCTGAAGCGGGAAGACCTCAACCACACCGGCGCCCACAAGATCAACAACGCCCTTGGTCAGGCCCTGTTGGCCCTGCGCATGGGTAAAAAACGGATCATTGCCGAAACCGGCGCCGGCCAGCACGGGGTTGCCACGGCCACGGTCTGTGCCCGCTTCGGCCTCGAATGCGTGATCTACATGGGCGCCGAGGACATGCGCCGCCAGGCCCTCAATGTGGTCCGCATGCGGCTGCTGGGCGCCACCGTGCAGCCCGTCACCGCCGGCACCGCCACCCTCAAGGACGCCACCAGTGAGGCCATCCGCGACTGGGTCACCAACGTGGAAACGACCCACTACATCCTCGGCTCGGTGGCGGGCCCCCACCCCTTCCCGATGCTGGTGCGCGACTTCCACGCCGTGATCGGTGTGGAGACCAAACGCCAGTGCCAAGAGGCCTTCGGCCGCTTGCCCGATGTGTTGGTGGCCTGCGTGGGCGGCGGCTCCAACGCCATGGGGCTGTTCCATCCCTTCGTGCAGGACACCTCGGTGCGGCTGATTGGTGTGGAGGCGGCCGGCGATGGCGTCGCCACCGGTCGCCATGCGGCCACGATCACCGAGGGCCGGGTGGGGGTGCTCCATGGCGCCATGAGCCTGCTGCTCCAGGACGGTGACGGCCAGGTGCAGGAGGCCCATTCGATCAGCGCTGGCCTCGACTACCCGGGCGTTGGTCCGGAGCACAGCTACTTCAAGGAGATCGGCCGGGCCGAGTACGGCGCTGTTACCGACAGCGAGGCCCTGGCGGCCCTGCAGCTGGTCTGCAAGCTCGAGGGCATTATTCCAGCCCTGGAAACGGCCCACGCCTTCGCCTGGCTCGACACCCTCTGCCCCACCCTGGCCCCCGGCACGGAAGTGGTGCTCAACCTCTCCGGCCGCGGCGATAAGGATGTGAACACCGTGGCCGACAAGCTCGGCGACCAGCTGGGCCGTTAGGGCCGTTCCGCCCAACCCAGGGAGGCGCAGCGATCCCAATCTGCCCAGCTGCGTCAGGCCAGGTTCCGGTGAGGGCGAGTTAGCCCAGCAGCTGCTGCAGGATCGTGGCCACCGACTGCACCGCCGCCCGGGCCGTGGCGTAGGCCATGCGCATCGGACCCACCAGGGCCACCTGGCCCTGGCCGCCGCTGCCGGTGCGGTAGGGGGCCTGCACCACGGCGCACTCGCGCAGGGCCGGGTGGGGATGTTCCTGGCCGATCCAGACCCCGCCGATCGCGCCAGCCCCATCGGCCTGGAGGAGCTGCTGGGGGTCCTGCTCCACCAGCTGAAGTAGGGGCCGCAGGCTTTCGCTGCGGCTGAATTCCGGCTGGCTGAGCAGGCCCCCCAGGCCGAGGGACACGGCACCGTCCTGCTCCTGGGGCCGGGCCTGGCGGTGGCTGCGCAAGCCCTGGCGCAGGAGGGAGCCGCTGCTGCGCAGGTGGGGCGGCAGGGTGCTCCAGTCGATCCGGCCCACGTTGCCCTCCTGCTCCAGTTGGGCGGTGGTCCAGCGCTCCAGGGCCGGCAGTTCGGCCCGGCTGGCGGCCGGCAGGCGCAGGTTGAGGCTGCTGGAGGCGGCGGCGCTTTCCACCAGGAACACCAGCAGCCGGTCGCCGCTGGGCACCAGGCGCAGGGCCTGGAGCTGGGGCTGTAGGCGCTGGGGGCGGGTGATCAGGCTGAGCAGGCCCGTGAGGTCAGCCAGGCGGCGGGCCAGTTGCAGCAGCAGGTCGTCCAGGGCGGCCCATTGCAGGCTGAGGCCAGCCAGTTCCCGTTCCAGCTGGCCGGCCGCGGCCCCGGGGGCCGGCAGCAGGCAATTGACGTAATGGCGATAGCCCAGCTGGCTGGGTACCCGGCCGGCGGAGGGGTGGGGCTGGGTGAGCAACCCTTTCAGCTCCAGGGCCCCCATGGCGGAGCGCACCGTGGCCGGGCTGGCCGGTAGACCGAAGCGCCGCACCAGGGTGGAACTCCCCACCGGCTCCATCGTGTCGACGTAATGCCGCACCGTCGCTTGCAGCACCTCCTGTTGGCGGCGGGGCAGCGCTTGCAAGGGAATTCGGGGGGCTGGCAGTCCGGTCATCGTAGGCGGGGTGCCGGGGTCTGCGGCAGTCCTGCTGCGGCGCGGAAAGCGCGTTTGCGGCGATTTTCCTTGGCTTCCGACTGCTCAGTAGCGCGGAACGCTGGGATCCACTTCCACGCTCCAGGCTTCGATCCCTCCCTCCAGGTTCCAGACATCGCTGAAGCCCTGGGCCTCGATCAGCCAGGAGGCGAATTGCCAGCTGCGCATGCCCGCGTGGCAGAGCACTACCACCGGCCGCTGGCGATCCAGCAGCTCCGGGATCTGATCGATCCAGTCCTGGGAGCGGCTCAGGGGCAGGTGGATCACGGGCTGGTCCAGGGCGGCCAGCTCCAGCTCCCGGGGCTCCCGCACATCGACGAGTTGGAGGGGTTCGCCCTGCTGCAGGCGGGCCTGCAGCTCGGGGGCCCGCAGGGGAAGGGGGGTGGCCATGGCGAACGCTGCTCTGGGGCCATGGGATGCCAAAGATCGGCCCGATGGATAAAGATGAGGCCACTCCTGCGTGCGGCGCATGAAGGCCCGCCCTTTTTTGGCGGCCGTGTTGGCGGCAGCGGTTCTGCTCTTTGGTCTGGGGATCGGGGGCTGGTGGCTGCTGCTGCAACGCAGTCCCCTGGCCCTCCAACAGCACGCCCTTAGCTTGCCCCTGGCGGCCCGTTTTGTGCCCCGCAGCGTGCCCCTCAGCCTGCACTGGCTGGTGTCTGCCGATGAGCCCGCCGCCTACCTGCGGGCCGTGGCCCGGCCGGGTGAGCGGCGCCGGGCCGCCGCCGCTGCCGAGCGCCTGCGCGATGGCGTCTTTGCCACGGCCGGCCTGGATTACGCCTCCGAATTAGCCCCCTGGCTGGGCGAAGAAATCAGCCTGGCCCTGTTGACGCCGCCTGCGCCAGACCATCCACCCGGCTGGGTGCTGGCCCTGCGCAGCCGCGATCCCGAGGGGGCCCGTCGCTTCCTGCAGCGCTTTTGGCAGACCCGCAGCCTGGCCGGCACCGACCTGCAAATCAGCAGCTACCGGGGCATGGGCCTGATCAGCGGCCGCGGCGCCCTGGTCGGCCAGCAACCCCAGCCGATCGCCACGGCCCTGATCAATGACGACCTGGTGCTGATTGCCTCCGGTCGCGGCGCCCTCGAGCAGGCCCTCGATGTCTCCCAGATCGAGGAGCTGAACCAGGCCGGCAGCCCCCAGTTGCAGCAGGCCGTCCGCCGCCTCGGCAAGGGCGTGGTGCTGCTCACGGCGAGGTCTGGAGCCCTGGGCGGCTGGTTGGGCTTGCCAGATCCTGGCGCTGGAGCGGCCCCTGCCCCCGGGGCGGCCCCTGGGCCGGCCGCCGTGGAGGAGGTGGTGCTGTCCCTCGCTCCGGCAGGCCGGGGCCTGGAGCTGGCGGGCTTGCTGCAACTGGGCCAGGCCCTGCCCCTCACTCCCCTGCGCGATGGGGAAGCGCTGCTCCAGCAGATCGCCCTGCCCGCCTCCAGCTTGGCCCTGGTCCAGAACCCGGCGGCCCTGCTGGCGGCGGACTCCCCCTGGCGCCCCCTGGCCACCTCCCTGCTGGCCCTAGCCCTGCCCCCTTCGGCGGGGCCCTTACCGGCCCTGGTGGCCGGCGCCGATGGTGGCCCCCTGCTGGGGGCCCGCTCCGACCAGGGCTGGCTGCTGGGCAGCCGCCAGGACCAACCGGATCCCGCCGGCCTGGCCGCCCCCCTGGCCGAGGCGGGCTATGCCCCGGCGCCGTTGCTGCTCAAGCAACAGCCCCTGCTGGTGTGGAGCCAGCTGCTCTCCAAGCCTGTGAAGGGCAACCCCGACCAGCTGCAGGCCCGCCTGGCCGGGGCCCGGGCCCAAGGCTCCGGGGCCGGCTCTGGCACCAGCTCCGACCTGGCCTGGTGGGCCGAGGGCCTGGCGGTGCTGGAGACCCAGCTGGAGGGCCACCATCCCCCCAAGGAGCGCCTGCAGCAGTTGGAGGCGCTCCAGTCGCCCCAGGCCCCCCTGCAATGGGCCATGGATGGGGCCACGGCCCGCAGCCTGCTGGCGGCCTGGCAGCCCTGGCGCCTGCTGGTGGCCCTGTCCGGTTCGGACGGAACCCTGGCGGAGGCGGTGCGCGGCGCCGCCCTCAGCCTGGAGGCCGATCCCGGCGGGGTTGGCGCGGGGCCGGACCCCGGCGCCGCGGATCTGGGGGCTCCGGTCTCGGCCAGCGGGGACAGGCTCCTGCGGCTGCGGGGCCAGCTGCAGTTCCAGAGTTAATCCAGCGGAGATCACGATGGCGGCAACAAGGGAACTGCTGCTCCTGCGCCACGGCATCGCCGAGGAGCGCCGCGTCGACCTGCCTGAATGGAGCCGCGCCCTGACGCCGGAGGGTCGCCAGCGCACCGAGGCGGTGCTGCAGCGGTTGCTTGAACTGGGGCTGGGCTGCGACCTGCTGCTCAGCAGTCCCCTCACCCGAGCCCGCCAAACGGCGGATCTGGCCCGGCTGGCTGGCCTGGCGCCGGACCTGGAGCTGGCCGCCGCCCTGGAGCCTGCTGGGGAGATCGGGCCCCTGTTACAGCTGTGGCTAGGGGACAGCTCGCCCCGGCCGGGCTGGCGGCGGTTGGCCCTGGTGGGCCATGAGCCAGACCTGGGCCAGCTGGCGGCCCGCCTGATCGGAGCCCCCGCCGGCGCCGTGACCCTCAAGAAAGCCGGGGTGGCCCTGGTGGCCCTGCCCCAGGATGGCCGCCCGGCCCGGCTCAAGTTGCTCCTCAGCCCCCGCAGCTTGCTGGCTGGTCGGTAGCGCTACGGCACCGTTTAGGGGGTGGGCCTTAGCGTTTCAGGATCGCTGCAGGAACGCCAACGTGGCAGAGGCAAGCTTGGGTGCCGCAACTCCGGCAGGAACTCCCGCGGCTCCGCCGTTCCGTCCGGGTCTGGAAGGGGTTCCCGCCACCCAGTCGGCCATCTGCGACATCGATGGCCTCAAGGGCATCCTGAGCTACCGGGGCTACGCCGTCGACGACCTGGCCGCCCAAAGTTGTTTTCTAGAAACGGCCTACCTGCTGGTGTGGGGCGCCTTACCCACGGCTAGCCAGCTAGAGGATTTCCAGCAGGAGGTGCAGATGCACCGCCGGGTGAGCTTCCGCATCCGGGACATGATGAAAAGCTTCCCTTCGGCGGGCCATCCCATGGATGCCCTGCAGAGCAGCGCCGCCTCCCTGGGCCTGTTCTATTCGCGGCGGGCCCTCGATAACCCCGAATACATCTACGGGGCCGTGGTGCGGCTGATCGCCAAGATCCCCACGATGGTGGCGGCCTTCCAGTTGATTCGGAAGGGCCAGGATCCGATCCAGCCTCGCGACGACCTGCCCTACGCCGCCAATTTCCTCTACATGCTCACCGAGCGGGAGCCCGATCCCTTGGCCGCCCGCATCTTCGATGCCTGCCTGATCCTCCACGCCGAGCACAGCCTCAACGCCAGCACCTTCAGCGCCCGGGTCACCGCTAGCACCCTCACCGATCCCTATGCGGTGGTGGCCTCGGCCGTAGGCACCCTGGCCGGGCCCCTGCATGGGGGCGCCAACGAGGACGTGCTTGAAATGCTGGAGCAGATCGGCTCGGAAGACCGGGTGGAAGCCTGGCTGGACCAGGCCATCGCCCAGAAGCAGAAGATCATGGGCTTCGGCCACCGCGAATACAAGGTCAAGGATCCCCGGGCGGTGATCTTGCAGCAGCTGGCTGAGCAGTTGTTCGACCAGTTCGGCCACGATCCGATGTACGACCTGGCCCGCAAGCTGGAGGCGGTCGCCGCCGAACGGCTGGGGCCCAAGGGCATCTATCCCAACGTCGACTTCTATTCCGGCCTGGTGTATCGCAAACTCGGCATTCCCGAGGATTTGTTCACGCCGATCTTCGCGATTGCCCGGGTGGCGGGCTGGCTGGCCCACTGGAAGGAGCAGATCGGGGCTAACCGCATCTACCGCCCTAGCCAGATCTATACGGGCCCCAGCGGCCTCCGCTGGCAGCCCCTCTCCGAGCGTTAACCGCTCCGTTCACCCGAGCGCTCAGCGCTCCGTGCACCTAAGTTGCCCCCATCGCTACCGCTCCCATCGTCGCCACCTGCATGGTGATCGCTTCCGCCCTCCCCCCGGCGTTGCCCCTAGCCCCTTCCCTGCCGGGTCTGGGGGGAGCTAGCTCCCTGGCTGTGGTCAGCCCTGGCCTCGACCTGGAATCGAGCTTCAGCAGCCTGCTCGAGGGCCTGGGCCTCACCCCGGCCGTGGCCCACCTGGTGTGGCTGCCCCTGCCGATGCTGCTGGTGCTGGTGGCCGCCGTGGTGGGGGTGCTGGTCACCGTTTGGTTGGAGCGCAAGATCTCCGCTGCGGTGCAGCAACGGATCGGTCCCGAATACGCCGGCGCCCTCGGGGTGCTCCAGCCCCTGGCCGACGGCCTCAAGCTCCTGTTCAAGGAGGACATCATCCCGGCCCGGGCCGATGGCCTGCTGTTCACCCTGGGACCGATCCTGGTGGTGGTGCCGGTGATCCTGAGCTGGCTGGTGGTGCCCTTTGGTCAGAACCTGCTGATCAGCAATGTGGGCGTCGGCATTTTTCTCTGGATCGCCCTAAGCAGCATCCAGCCGATCGGCCTGTTGATGAGTGGCTACGCCAGCAATAACAAATATTCCCTGCTCGGGGGCCTGCGGGCCGCGGCCCAGTCGATCAGCTACGAGATCCCCCTGGCCCTGGCCGTGCTGGCGGTCGTGATGATGAGCAACTCGCTCAGCACCGTTGACATCGTCAACCAGCAGACGGGAGCTGGCATCCTCAGTTGGAACATCTGGCGCCAGCCAGTGGGCTTTTTGATCTTCTGGATCTGCGCCCTGGCCGAATGCGAACGCTTGCCCTTCGATCTGCCGGAGGCCGAGGAAGAGCTGGTGGCTGGCTACCAGACCGAATACGCCGGCATGAAGTTTGCCCTGTTTTACCTGGGCAGCTACATCAACCTGGTGCTCTCGGCCCTGCTGGTGTCGGTGCTGTACTTGGGCGGCTGGGGCTTCCCGGTGCCGGTGGAATGGCTGGCCGGTGCCCTGGGCCAGTCGGTGGATGCCCCCGTGGTGCAGGTGATTACCGGCAGCCTGGGGATTGTGATGACCGTGCTCAAGGCCTACCTGCTGGTCTTCTTCGCGATCCTGCTGCGCTGGAGCGTGCCCCGGGTGCGGATCGACCAGCTGCTCAACCTGGGCTGGAAATTCCTGCTGCCGATCGCCCTGGTCAACCTGCTGGTCACAGCGGCCCTGAAGCTGGCCTTTCCTGCTGTTTTCGGTGGCTAAACCCCATCCGGCAGTCCGGCCAGCCATCATGGGGCGGGTCTTGCCAGGCCCCTGCAGCCCCTGACCCCCCGATCCCAGGCCCTAGCTCCACCTCCAGCCCCCATCCTCTTTTCGGTCCATGTTCGGCTTCCTCAAGACAGTCGGCGACTACACCCGCGAGGCGGTGGATGCCGCCAAGAACCTGACCCAGGGCCTGGGGGTCACCTTTGATCACCTGCGCCGCCGGCCGATCACGGTTCAGTATCCCTACGAGAAACTGATCCCGTCGGAGCGCTACCGGGGCCGCATCCACTACGAATTTGACAAGTGCATCGCCTGTGAGGTGTGCGTGCGGGTTTGCCCGATCAACCTGCCGGTGGTCGATTGGGTGATGAATAAGGCCACCAAGAAGAAGGAGCTGCGCAATTATTCGATCGACTTTGGGGTGTGTATCTTCTGCGGCAATTGCGTGGAGTATTGCCCCACCAACTGCCTGTCGATGACTGAGGAATACGAACTCTCAGCCTTTGATCGCCACAGCCTCAATTTCGACAACGTCGCCCTGGGGCGTTTGCCCACGAGCGTGACCAGCGACCCGGCCGTGGTTGCCCTGCGCGAGCTGGCCTACCTGCCCGCTGGGGTCATGGACCCCCATGAGCTCGACCCCACCAGGCCCCGGGCCGGCAAGCGACCCGACCAGGTTCTCGAGACCCTCGCCCCTGCCGCCCCCACCACCGGAGAGCCAGGCTGATGAGCATCGCTGATTCCACCCAGTTCCTCTGTTTCCTGGCCCTCTCGGCGGCGGTGCTGCTGGGCGCCTTGGGCGTGGTGCTGCTCCCCAACATTGTCTATTCCGCCTTCCTGCTGGGGGGGGTGTTCCTGGCGGTGGCAGGGCTCTACCTGCTGCTGAATGCCAGCTTTGTGGCGGCGGCCCAGATGATGATCTACGTGGGCGCCGTCAATGTGTTGATCCTGTTCGCGATCATGCTCGTGAACAAAAAGGAAACCCTGGCGGCCATCCCAGGCCTGGCCCTCCGCCGCATCCTCTCGGGTGCCGTCTGCGCTGGCCTGTTGGGCCTACTCCTGCGGGTTGATTTCACCACCCCTTGGGCCTTGCCGGGGCCCCCCTCCGTTGGTGAGGGCGCCACGATTCGCATCGGCGAGCATCTCTTCAGCGACTACCTGCTTCCCTTTGAGCTGGCCTCGGTGTTGCTGTTGATGGCCATGATCGGCGCGATCGTGCTGGCCCGCCGTGATGTCTTCAGTAGCGATGTGATCACCGGCGAAGGGGTTGACCAGGGCCTGATCGAAAAGACCCGCACGCCGCTGCTGCTCGAAAAAAATCTGCAGACCCAACCCGTCCTGGAGAAGACCCCATGAGCCTGTCCCCTTTGCTCGCCCTGACCCTGCCAACAACGGTGCCCCTGCAGGGCTTTCTTGCCGTGGCTGCCGTGCTGTTCTGCACGGGGGTTTGGGGCCTGATCAACAGCCGCAATGCGGTGCGGGTGTTGATGAGTATTGAGTTAATGCTCAATGGTGTCAATATTAATTTGATGGCCTTCTCCAGCTATCTCGATGGCCAGTTGATTCGCGGCCAGGTCTTTACCATTTTTGTGATCACGGTGGCGGCAGCGGAAGCGGCCGTGGGCCTGGCGATTCTGCTCTCGCTGTATCGCAACCGCGATACCGTTGATATGGAGCGCTTTAATCTGCTGCGTTGGTAGCTGTCCGGTTTCCCAATCCAGGCTGCTTTCCTGCCACGCTCCCCCCTCTTGTTCGCGTCGTAGCCACCCCCCGCTTTCGCCCAGCGGTCCCCCTGAAGTCGCCATGCAACTGAATCGGGTCTGGCTGATCTACCGCGCTGGCAGCCAGGCGGCTCAACGCCAGGCCAGGCGCACCGCCTCCGACCTGCGGGCCTCCGGTAGCGAGGTGAGGGTGGCCATGAGCGGCCTCGAGGCCAACCCCTTCCCTGGCCTGTTGGCCGAGCAAGGCGAGCCCCCAGACCTGGTGGTGGTGCTCGGCGGCGATGGCACCGTGCTCGGGGCCGCCCGCCACATGGCCCCCCTGCAGGTGCCAATCCTGTGTTTCAACGTCGGCGGCCACCTGGGTTTTCTCACCCACGATCGCAAGTTGCTGCACAGCAGCACGGATCTACCGGGCAGCGATGAGCTCTGGCAACGGCTGCGCGAAGACCACTTCGCCCTGGAGCGGCGCCTGATGTTGCAGGCCCTGATCGACCGGGGCGATGGCGTGCCCCAGCCGGGCGATGGCCATGGTGAGGCCAGTCCTGGGGGCGCTGGTAGCGGCGGCGATGGCAGCCAGGATGGCGTGCACCTCGCCTTCAACGATTTCTATTTCCGCCCCTGCCTCGATGAGGTTTCGCCCACCTGTTTGTTGGAGCTGGAGATCGATGGCGAGGTGGTGGACCAATACCGGGGCGATGGCCTGATCATCGCCACCCCCACCGGTTCCACCGGCTACGCCATGGCGGCCGGGGGGCCGATCCTCCATCCCGGCATCGACGCGATTGTGGTGAACCCGATCTGCCCGATGAGCCTCTCCAGCCGGGCCGTGGTGGTGCCGCCCCGCTCGCGTCTGGGGGTTTGGCCCCTGGGGGAGAGCAACCGCCGCGTCAAGCTTTGGAAGGATGGGGCAGCGGCCACGGTGCTTGAACCTGGCGATCGCTGCGTGATCCAGCAGGCCCGCGACCATGCCCTAATGGTGATTCTCGACCAAAGCCCCTCCTATTACCGCACCCTCACCCGCAAACTCCATTGGGCCGGCAGCCTCACCAGCGGCGAGGCGTCGCCGAATTAGGGTCCCGTCGCTCGATGGAATGAAGCTTCTGCCCGTGGCAGCATGGCCGCCCCAAGGGAACCTGGACCATGGCGCTGGAAATTGAGCGGCGCTTCCTGGTGGCCGGGGAGGCCTGGCGCCCCTTGGTGGCCTGGAGCCAGTCCCTTGATCAGGGCTACCTGCTGGCCTCCGCCGAGGGGCCGACCCTGCGGGTGCGCAGCAGCAGGTCAAGCGCCGCCGTCACCCGCGCTGCCAGTTCAGGAGGTCCTGCCGGCGCGGGTGACAGCTCCGAGGCCTGGCTCACCTTGAAGCTGGCCGCCACCGGCATCGCCCGCCATGAATACGAGTACGCCATTCCGCCCGGCGATGGCCTGGCCTTGTTGGGTCACTGCGGCAGCAGGCTGGTGAAACGGCGCCATGGCCTCAACCTGCCCGGGGGCGATTGGGTGCTGGATGTGTTTGAGGGGGCCAACGCCCCCCTGGTGATCGCCGAGGTGGAATTGGAGCGGGAAGACCAGCCGGTGGCCATTCCGCCTTGGTGCGTGCGCGAGATCACCGGCGAAGGGGTTTTCAGTAACGCCGCCCTGGCCAGTCGCCCCTTTGAGCTATGGCCAAGCGAGGAGCGGCAGCCCGTCTTGCTATCCCTGGCGACCATGTCCTCCTGAGTCGCCCAAAAAGCGTGCCTTGCTCAGGCCCTAGCTGACCTGGGGGGGCTGGCTGCCGGCCGGCGGCAGGGCACAACAGTTGAAGCCATCGCGGCAGATCTTGCCGCGGTCCATGGCCCAATTCAGGAGCGCCACCCGGTTTTTGGCACCGGTTTTGTTGAACACATTGCTCACATGGTTATCCACCGTGCGCTTGCTGATCATCAGCGTGGAGGCGATTTCCTGGTTGGTGAGACCCTGGGCCACCAGTTCAATGATCTCCAGCTCCCGCTCCGAAAGCCCCGGTCGGGGCAGGCCCAGCTCATCAAGTTCAACCATCGAACCGACGCGGGCCTTGGTTCCACTGTAGGCAGGGGACCCCGGACGTCAGCACCCTGCTCCCCCATGATGGGCCGCAGTGGTGCAAGGGGTTTTGCAGCTACAACAGGTTTTGGAGGCCGGTGGCTTTGCCGTCACCGCTGAGGTGATGCCGCCCAGGGGAGGTGATCTGGCCGCCACCTTGGCCGTGGCCCGCCCCCTGCGCGGCCTGGTGCATGCGGTCAATGTCACCGATGGCAGCCGTGCCGTGATGCGCATGTGCAGCCTGGCCGTCTGTCGTCGCCTCCTGGATGAGGGCATCGAGCCGGTGCTGCAGCTGGCCTGCCGCGATCGCAACCGCATCGCCCTCCAGGCCGACCTGCTCGGCGCCCATGCCCTGGGCATCCGCAACCTGCTTTGCCTCACCGGCGATCCGGTGCGGGCGGGTGACCAACCCACCAGCCGGTCGGTGAATGAGCTGGAGGCCGTGAGGCTGTTGCAGCAGGTGGCCGCTTTCAACCAGGGGCTCGATCCCGTCAGCGGCCTGCTGCCCGATGGCCCCACCAGCCTGTTTGCCGGGGCGGCGGCCGATCCCCAGAGTCCCAGTTGGAGTGGCCTGAAGGCCCGCATCCAACGCAAGCAGGCCGCCGGCGCCCGCTTCGTGCAAACCCAGATGGTGATGGATGCAGAGGCCCTGCGCCGCTTCGTGGGCGACCTGGCCGGGCCCCTGGGCTTGCCGGTGCTGGCGGGGGTCTTCCTGCTCAAATCGGCCCGCAATGCCCTCTTCATCAACCGGGTCGTGCCCGGGGCCCGCATTCCCCAGGCCGTGATCGACCGGCTGGCCGCCGCCAGAAATCCGGCCGATGAGGGCATCAGCATCGCGGCCGAACAGGTGGCCTGTTACCGGGGCATTGCCCAGGGGGTGCACCTGATGGCCGTCAAGGCGGAAGAACGGATTCCGTTGATCCTGGAGCGCTCTGGGCTGGTGAGCCTGCGCCCCTGAGCGGGGCCCTGGGGCCTGGACCGCCTAGGCCCTGGGATCAGCTCAGCTGGCGCCGGTGATGGCCAGATCACTGCCCAGCAGCTGGGCCATGGCCTTTTGCTGGGGCGAGGGAGCCCCATGGTCAAGGCGGCGGGAATCGGTGATCAGCCAATCCAGGGCGGCCTCCTGCAGGTCGAAGTGGTCGCCGTTGCGATCGACGCAGTAGCGGCCAAACACCAGTTTTTCGACCAGGCGGACCCCGGCGCCGATGCGGGAATAGTCAAAAATGATCGAGTTGTCGATCGTGGCGCCTTCGCAGATGTGGCAACTGGGGCCGATCATGGTGGGACCGATGATCGTGGCGCCATCCTCGATCCGGGTCATGCCGCCCACATAGACGGGACCCTGGATCGTGATCTTGTCCCAATTGGCCGCCACATTGAGGCCCGTGTAGATGCCAGGGCGCACCTGCTTGCCGGGGATCTGCACCTGGCGCACTTCCCCCTGCAACACGCTGCGGATCGCCTGCCAGTAATCCGGCACCTTGCCAATATCCACCCATTCAAATTCCATCGGCAGGGCGTAGAAGGGCGCGCCCTGTTTCACCAGTAAGGGGAAGAGATCGGAGCCGATATCGAAGGGAACGCCCTCCGGGATTACATCGAGCACTTCGGGTTCAAAGATATAAATACCGGTGTTGATCATGTCGCTGGCGGCCTCTTCCACCGCCGGCTTCTCCTGGAAGGACAGCACCCGGCCTTCCGGGTCGGTCACCACCACGCCATAGCTGCTCACCAGCTCCCGAGGCACCCGCTTGGTGATCAGGCTGGCCATGGCGCCCTTGGCCTTGTGGCGGCGCACGGCTTCGGTGAGATCGAGGTCGATCAGGGCATCGCCGCAGAGCACCACGAAGGTCTCATCAAAGAAGGGTTGGAAGGTCTGAATTTTCTTCAGGCCCCCGGCCGATCCCAGGGCGTCGCCGATCAGCTGGCCATCTTCGATGCGGCCTTCAAAGCTGTAGGCAATTTCAACGCCAAACCGCTGGCCGTCACGGAAATAGTTCTCGATCTCCTCAGCCAAGTGCGACACATTCACCATGATTTCGGTGAAGCCGTGCTGGCGCAGTAGTTCCAGCAGAAACTCCATCACCGGTTTCTGCAGGATCGGAATCATCGGTTTGGGGATCGTCTGCGTAATCGGACGCACACGGGTTCCCTTACCGGCCGCCAGGATCATCGCCTTCATCGGCGCTGTCTTCCGTGGAAATGATGGGCAACCCTAGGCAAGCACGTCAGGCCGCAAGCGCTGTTCTGGCCGGCGTCGCAGCTGGACCTGGTTTGTTGGTCTGATTCTTGGCCTGGCTCTTGCCCTGGTTTGGGACCTGCTTCGGGTTGTAGGCCCCTGGGCTCTGGGTGGGGACCAGGGGCAGCTGCACGCTTTCGGCGCCATCGAGCAGCCGTTTCAGCTGCAGGGGCGCATAGAGCCCGCCTGGCTGCTCCAGTTCCACCTTCCCCTGGGAGCAGAGGAAGAGCAGGGCCCAGAACACCCCCACCCGGTCGCAATCCAGGTCGGTCGGCGCCACGGCAGCCCAGGCCTCCACCAGGCCGTCAAAGCCCACCCAGGCCAGGCTGGCGGGCCACTGCAGCAGGAACTGGCTCAGGGCAGCGGTGGTTTCCGGCAGCTTTTCGCGGTGGGCCAGGGCCGCCACCTGTTCCATGGCGGCCCGATCGCTGAAGCGCTTGCTGCGGGTGCGGCTGCGCTGGCGTCCTTCTTCCTGCTCCAGCCGTTCGGCGATCTCTTCGAGTTGCTGGATCAGCTCCCCCAGGGTCACGGGCCGCTGCAGGGGCGGTGGGGCGACGGGCCGCCGCAGCAGATGGCGTTCGGGCCGGGCGGGCAGCTCCAGGCCGGGGGTGATCAACCAGCCCTGGCCGTCGAGATCAAAGTCAAAGGCGTCTTCGACCACGGGTTCGGGCAGGACCGTGCTGGCCTCCAGCAGTTCGGCCTTCAGCCCCACCAACACCGAGGCGGCTAGGAACGCTTCGCTGGTTTCGGCCAGATCGTGCTCATAGCTGCCCCCCTGGCGCCGGGAGCCCGGGGCCAGCACCAGCCTGGGTAGGGCAATGCGCGAGCGGAGTTGGTCGAGGAAACCATCGATCACGCCAATCACATCCACATCCCAGGGGTCGATCTCGCCCCGCTCGGCCGCATCCTGGAGCAGCCGGATCGCAAGCCTGGCGCCAGCTTCTGCCAATCCCGATCAGCCCACTTGAGCGAAAAGTACCGGCTGGGGCGCCAGGCGGCCAGCCATGCCAGAAGCAAGAGACAAACGGGGAGGCCCAAGCCCGATGCGATTGGACGGCCAGCCCCTCAGTTGGCGCTGGTTGGGGCCGAGGTTTCCCCGGCGGCGGGCAGCAGACCCAATTGGGCATCCACGGCGGCTCGATAGCGCTGCACGTCCTCCTCGAGCTCCTGGATCCGCACCTGCTGGGCCGTCACTTCGTCGGGGGTGCTGAGGTTTTCCACCTTTTTCACCACCCCGGTCCATACGGCAAACACCCAGGCCGCCGTGGCACCGATGCCGCCCACCACCAGCAGCAGGGCGGCCAGGGGCAAGGTGGTGCTAACCCCAGGGAGGAATTTCACGGTGGTGGCCGCCGTGTTCTCCAGGGTGAACATCACCGTGGCCAGGCCAAAACTGAAGATCAACAGGAAGTTCAGCTGCCGCATGGCTCAAGGCTGGGTTTTCTGACGTTGAGAGCGTAAGGACGAAGGCCTGGTTCTGGTTAGGGGGCGGGTCCTGCCGCAGAGGTTTGTTACCCGGCCAGGGCCGGGGCCTGGAGCAGGGCTGGAGGCAGCAGCTCGGCCATGGGCGAGCGGCGGATCAGGCCGGTGGCTGGCGGATGGATCACCTTGGCCATCGCCACGGTCTCGCGCTGCACCAGGGCTTCGATCGAGGCCCGGTAGCTGTCGGTCAGGATCCGGGGATAGAGGCCGATGCCGATGATGGGCACCAGCAGGCAGCTAATGATGTAGATCTCGCGGGGCTCGGCGTCCACCAGTTGGTTGTGGGCGGCCAGCTCGGCGTTTTCCTTGCCGAAGAAAATTTCCCGCAGCATCGAAAGCAGGTAGATCGGCGTGAGAATCACGCCAATCGCCGCCAGCACCGACATCACAATCCGGAAGGTGAGCGAGTAGGCCTCGCTGGTGGCAAAGCCCACAAACACCATCAGCTCGGAGACAAAGCCGCTCATGCCTGGCAGGGCCAGGGACGCCAGGGAGCAGATCGTCCAGAGCGCAAACATTTTGCGCATCTTCTGCCCCACCCCACCCATCTCATCGAGCTGCAGGGTGTGGGTGCGGTCGTAGGTAGCTCCCACGAGGAAGAACAGGCTGGCGCCGATCAGGCCATGGCTAACCATCTGCAACATGGCGCCGCTGGTGCCAAGGGCACTAAAGCTGCCGATGCCGATCAGCACAAAGCCCATGTGGCTGATCGAGCTGTAGGCGATCTTGCGTTTGAGATTGCGCTGGGCAAAGGAGGTGAGGGCGGCGTAGATGATATTCACCACGCCCAGCACCACCAGCAATGGGGCGAAATGGGCGTGGGCCTCCGGTAGCAGCTGCACGTTGAAGCGCAGCAGGGCATAGCCCCCCATCTTCAGCAGGATTCCGGCCAGCAACATGTGCACCGGCGCCGTGGCTTCGCCATGGGCATCGGGCAGCCAGGTGTGCAGCGGCACGATCGGCAACTTGACGCCAAAGGCAATCAGCAGGCCGGCATAACAGAGCAGTTGGAACTTCTCAGGGAAGTCCTTGGCCATGAGGGCCGTGAATTCAAAGGTGGGGGCGCCGCCGCCGTAGAAGGCCATGGCCAGGGCCGCCAGCAGGATGAAAACCGAGCCCCCGGCCGTATAAAGAATGAACTTTGTGGCGGCGTATTGGCGTTTTTTGGCCCCCCAGATCGCCAGTAGCAGGTACACCGGCAGTAGCTCCAGCTCCCAGGCCAGGAAGAAGAGCAGCATGTCCTGCACGGCAAACACGGCGATCTGGCCGCCATCCATGGCCAGGATCAGGAAGAAAAAGAGCCGGGGTTTGAAGGTCACCGGCCAGGCCGCCAGCACCGCCAGGGCGGTGATGAAGCTGGTGAGCAGGATCAGGGGCATGGACAGACCATCGGCGCCCACGGACCAGGCCAGGCCCAGGTCGGGCAGCCAGGACACCCGTTCCACCAGCTGCAGGCCCTCCACCGCCGGGTCGTAGCCATTGAGGTAGCCCCCCACCGTCAGCAGGAAGGTCACCAGGGCGATCCCCAGGGCGTACCAGCGGATCGTCTTGCCATCGCCCGGATCGGGGATGAAGGGGATCAGCAGGGCGGCGGCGATCGGGAACAGGATCGAGGCACTCAGCCAGGGAAACGCCTGCAGGCCAGAGGGCTCCAGGCCCGAGCCTTGCAGGCCCAGCACCAGGGGCGTCAACGTTGCCAGGACCGTCGCACCCTGGGACAGGGTGAAGTCAACAAACACAGGTCAGGCTGGACGATCTGCCTGAAGTGTAGAAATCATCGCCAGGGCTGGCAGGAGCCGATACGCGAAACCACACGATCCCTCGGCCCGTTGGCCTCAGCCCAGCACGCTGAACAGGGCCACCAGGGCGATCACACCGCCAAACACGATCAGGGCATAGAACTGGGCCCGGCCAGTTTCGAAATACTTGAGCCCTTCGCCGCTGCCCAGGGTCACCAGGCCGGTGAGGTTCACGACCCCATCCACCACCTTGGAATCGACTTCGAGCACCTGGCGGGCCAACTTGCGGCTGCCTTGGACAAACAGTTTGTCGTTGATGTCGTCCAAATACCACTTATTGGCCAGGAAGGCATTGAGGGCCGGGAAGCGGGCCGCCACCGCCTGGCCCAGGTCCAATTTGTGCAGGGCGTAGGCGGCCACGGCCACGCTGATGCCCACCAAGGAAACGGCCACCGAGGCGCCGGCCAGGGGCAGGAACTCGCCCCAGCTGAAGTGGGCGGCCATTTCGGCGGCTTCCTCGGGATCCAGCAGGCCGGCAAAGCGGCTGTTCCAGGGGGTCCCGAGCAGGCCAATCAGGACCGACGGCACCGCCAGCACCACCAGGGGCAGGGCCATCTGCCAGCCCGATTCATGGGGATGGTTGGCGCGGTGGCCGCCGCCGTGGTGGTCATCCACCACCGGAGCCTTGCCGGCGGCGGCCAGCAGATTGGCCTGAATGGCCGCATCGGTGCCGCGGAACTCCCCCTCAAAGGTGAGGAAGTAGAGGCGGAACATGTAGAAGGCGGTCATGCCGGCGGTAATGAAACCGGCCAGCCAAAGAATCGGGAAGCTGCCGAAGGCCTGGCCGAGGATTTCGTCCTTGCTCCAGAAGCCGGCCAAGGGGGGGATGCCGCTGATCGCCACGCAACCGATGAAGAAGGTGCCCGCGGTTACCGGCATGAATTTGCGCAGACCGCCCATCAGGCGCATGTCCTGGGCCAGCACCGGTTCATGGCCCACCACCTCTTCCATGGCGTGGATCACCGAGCCGGAACCCAGGAACAGCATCGCCTTGAAGAAGGCATGGGTGACCAGGTGGAACATGCCCGCCACCGGGGCGCCGCAGCCCATGGCCAGCATCATGTAGCCCAGTTGGGACACGGTGCTGTAGGCCAGGCCCTTTTTCAGGTCCATCTGGGTGAGGGCGATCGACGCCCCCAACACCAGGGTGATCGTGCCGACCACGGCAATCACCAGCTGCACCTGGGGGAAGGGGGCATACACGGGCTGGAGCCGGGCCACCAGGAACACGCCCGCCGCCACCATCGTGGCGGCATGGATCAGGGCCGAGATCGGCGTGGGGCCCTCCATGGCATCGGGCAACCACACATGCAGGGGGAACTGGGCCGATTTGGCCATCGGGCCCATGAACACCAGCAGGCAGAGCAGGATCGCCGCGGCGTTGGGGAGGCTGCCGCCGGCTACGGCCTCCTGCAGGCGGGTGCCGATCTCTTCAAAACCAAAGCTGCCCGTGGCCCAGAACAGGCCCAGGATCCCCAGCAACAGGCCGAAGTCACCAACCCGGTTGACGACAAAGGCTTTCTGGGCGGCGTTAGCGGCGCCGTCGCGGTCGTACCAGAAGCCCACGAGCAGGTAGGAGCACATGCCCACCAGCTCCCAAAACACATAGATCTCGAGCAGGTTGGGGCTGATGATGAGCCCCAGCATCGAACTGCTGAATAGGGCTAAATAGGTGAAAAAGCGCACATAGCCCTTGTCGTGGGCCATGTAGCCATCGGAATAGACCATCACCAGCAGGGCGATGGTGGTGACCAGGGCCAGCATCACGGCCCCGAGCGGGTCGACCCGGAAACCCATTTCCAGGTTGAAGGTGCCGGCGCTGGCCCAGTTGAACAGCACTTCGGTGGCGCCCGCTCCGGCTAGCTGCTGGGCCAGGATCGCGTAGCTGAGCACGGCCGAGGCGCCCACGCAGCTGATCAGGAAAACGGCAACGGGCTTGCGTAGCCGATTGATCGTGCGGTTGAAGCTGATCAGGCCCAGGCCCACCAGGCAGGCGCCCGCCAGGGGGAGCACCGGGATCAACCAGGCAAGGGGAGCGGCCGAGTCCATCCAGCACAGGCTTCAAGCGGTCCGACTCTAGGCAGCACCTGGAGCTTGTCCTGCCCTTCGGCCCTGGAGGTGTGGGTTCCCTCAGCCCAGCAGCCGTTGCAGGGGACTGGCCAGAAAGGCATGGGCGCCGGTGCCGATGAAGCGGTGGGACCACCAGAAGATCGCCACGGCGATGGCGATGCCCAGCTGGGCCGGCCTGAGGAACTCCGTCCAAACCAGCTGTTGGCGTCCATCGAGCACGGCCTGGAACGGCCACACCGAGGTTTGGGCCTCGAGCTCCAAGAAGGCCTCGCCAAAGCGCTGCCGCAGGCGCCGATCGCCATGCCACACGGCAAACAGGTGGTGGGCAACCAGGCCAAGGCTGGTAACCACCATGAAGCTGCTGCCGATCCAGAGCAGGTGGGTGGCGCACCAGAGCACCTGGCCCACGGCCTGGGGGTGGCGACTGATGCGGATGATCCCCGTGGCATAGAGGCGCACCTGGGGTTTGAGCACGGCTGGAATCTCCAGCAGGTTGTAGGTGGCCGGATAGAGAAACAGAAAGCTGATGGCGGTGCCGCCCCAGACCAGGGGCACGATCCAGGGCTGGTCCTGCAGGTTCCAGAGGCGCAGGCCGTCGTAGCGGTGGGCCAGGAAGTAGCCGATCACCACCACCGCTGAAGGAATGCTCAGGGCGGCGAACAGCAGGCGCCAGGCCCGCTCGCCGATCCTCTCCACTCCCCAGCTGCGCAGGGCGGCACCGCCGCTATGGATCACGGCAAAGGCCAGCAGCAGGGCCAGCATCACCCAGCTGCTGTGGTGCAACGCCCCGGGCGGGGTGGCGGCGGCAACGCAGGCGAAAGGCGGCATGGTGATGACAAGCAGTGTCAGATTCTGGCGAATGGGAATCCCCGCCTAGAGTTGCCGTTCGCCTGCCGGTGCGAGCCTCCTTCGGGCCACTCCATGGCTGATCTGCCGTTCACCCTTGACCAGCTGCGCATCCTGCGGGCGATTGCCAGTGAAGGCAGCTTCAAAAAAGCGGCCGACAGCTTGTATGTGACCCAGCCAGCGGTCAGCCTCCAGATCCAGAACCTGGAGAAGCAGCTCGATGTCTCCCTGTTCGATCGCGGCGGGCGCAAGGCCCAGCTCACCGAAGCGGGCCACCTGCTGTTGAGCTATTGCGACCGCATCCTCAGCCAGTGCCAGGAGGCCTGCCGCGCCCTCGACGACCTGCACAACCTGCGCGGTGGCTCCCTGGTGGTGGGCGCCAGCCAGACCACCGGCACCTACCTGATGCCGCGCATGATCGGCCTGTTCCGCCAGAAGTATCCCGATGTGGCGGTGCAACTGCAGGTGCACAGCACCCGCCGCACCGGCTGGAGCGTGGCCAATGGCCAGGTGGATCTGGCGATCATTGGCGGCGAGCTGCCCGCCGACCTCAACGACCTGCTCCAGGTGGTGCCCTATGCCAGTGATGAGCTGGCCCTGGTGCTGCCGGTGAAACATCCCTTGGCCCGGCTCGGCGAGCTCAGCAAGGACGACCTCTACCGGCTTGGTTTTGTCTGCCTCGACGCCCAGTCCACCACCCGCAAGATGGTGGACCAGTTGCTAGCCCGATCGGGTCTGGATGTGGGCCGGCTCAAGATCGAGATGGAGCTCAATTCCTTTGAGGCGATCAAGAACGCCGTGCAAAGCGGCCTAGGGGCTGCCTTTCTGCCGGTGGTCTCGATTGAGCGGGAGTTGGCGGCCGGCAGCATCTTCCGACCCGTTCTGGCCGACCTGCAGGTGCGCCGCCAACTCAAGTTGATCACCCATCCGGCCCGCTATTGCTCCCGCGCCTCCGAAGCCTTCCGGCGCGAAATTCTGC
The DNA here is from genome assembly GCA_943370385.1 of Pseudanabaena sp. UWO311. Lineage (GTDB taxonomy): Bacteria > Cyanobacteriota > Cyanobacteriia > PCC-6307 > Cyanobiaceae > BAIKAL-G1. Next base: position 23,892 of record CALRQT020000010.1, on the reverse strand, counting down.
CCGTGTTCGCCAGCCCCGATAGCCCCCTGCGCCAGCCCCTAGCCCAGTCGCTGGGTTGAAAGAGAAGCGTTTCTCCTGTCTCAAACAGCTCAGGGCTTTAGCAAGTGGACAAGTTTGCCTAGGGTTGGTTAGAACTTATCGGCTTCTGGGGTGATTCCAACGGTGTCATCGGCAGCACCCTTGGTTTGGAATTTGTTGTCGACGATGTCCGATTGGTAGACGCAGCGCACTTCGGGTTTGTCCTTGACGGAGCCCGTGTAGGCAAAGGTGTTCATGCGCTGTTTGCACTCGCGCATCTGTTCGGCCGTGATCGCTCCCTGTTTCTGCAACACCGCCCAGTTTTCACGGCGAATCACGCAGCCAGGCTGCAGCTTGGGCTGGGTGACGAAACTGGTGGACGGGTTCATGGTTGTGTACATCTGCAGGTCCATCACGAAGGCACTGGCACCCCACTGCTTGCAGAATTCCGGGTCCGCCACGGCCATATCGAGCTGCTGGCTGCTGGCGATGTTGCCCTGGTCTCCCTGGGTGTTGCTGGAAATGGTTACACCCACCCCGATCCCCAGCACCAGCACCCCGGCCAACACCGCAATTCTCTGCACGTTGAACGGGGGGGGTGCGCCTCCGTTTCCACCGGGCCCCCCTTGGCCACCCCCAGACCCGTTGCCATTGCCGGAACGGCCTGGCTGGCGAGGGGCGGAGCGGCTTTGACCGCCATAGGGGTCGCGCTCGTCGTAGCCATAGGCCTGCCTGGAAGGGCCGTAGCCGGCGGAGCGGCCGCCGCGGGCTGGTGGTTGGTCTTCGCGATAGGAGCGGCTCATGCCTGCTCCTGCTCGGGGCTGCGGGGCAGGCCCATGGAGTAATTCAGCACCCGGGCGTCGGGGTTGTAGCGCAGCTCCCCGGCTTGCAGGAGCTGGCGCACGGTGCCCTCCAGGTCGGAGCCGATGCGGCGCAGGGTGTAGTCGGTGAGGTCGGCGCCGGCGTGGCTGGCCACCAGATCGCGGAAGCGCTGCTGGAGCTTCTCCAGCACCGGGCCATCCCAGAGGAATTCGTTATCGGGGTCCACATCCATGGTGAGCTGGCTGGCATCGGCCACCAGCTGGCCGTCTTCAACCCGGGCGGTGAACAGCCGGATGTGGCGGGTGGTCGATTTGATCAGGGTGTCAGCCATGGCCCCAGGGCAGCGCCCGATCGTGGGCTTCTGCTGAGTTTAGGAACCCCGGCTGCTGGGTGGTTCCTTGGGGCGCTGAATCGGCCACCGGTTGCCGTCTTGCGCTGGAGTGGCCGTGGGCCCAAGGCGGGGCGGCGGCGGCCCAGCAGACAGGGGGCGCCTGGCTGGCCGGGGATAGCCAGGCTGCTTGGGGGCTCCGGACCGGACCGGGGCGGCCAGTCGCCCCGCCGCTGGCCCCCCTATGGTTGCCCCTGGATTTCTATGTGCCATGCGCGTCGCCATCGCTGGAGCTGGCCTGGCGGGTCTCTCCTGCGCCAAATACCTCTGCGATGCCGGCCATGTGCCGATCGTGCTCGAGGCCCGGGACGTGCTCGGCGGCAAGGTGGCGGCCTGGCAGGACGAGGACGGGGATTGGTATGAAACCGGGCTGCATATCTTTTTTGGCGCCTATCGCAACATGCGCCAGCTTTTCGCCGAGCTGAACATTGAAGATCGGCTGCAGTGGAAATCCCACTCGATGATCTTCAACCAGAAGGAGGTGCCGGGCACCTACAGCCGTTTTGATTTCCCGGATCTGCCCGCCCCACTCAATGGTCTGGCCGCCATCTTGGGCAACAACGACATGCTCACCTGGCCGGAGAAGATTGCCTTCGGCATCGGCCTAGTGCCGGCGATCCTGCGGGGCCAGAGCTATGTGGAGGAATGCGATCAGTATTCCTGGAGTGAATGGCTAGCCCTGCACAACATTCCCGAGCGGGTGAATGATGAGGTGTTCCTAGCCATGAGCAAGGCCCTCAATTTCATTAATCCCGATGAAATTTCCAGCACCGTGGTGCTGACGGCCTTGAACCGATTCCTGCAGGAAACCGATGGCTCGCAGATGGCCTTCCTCGATGGCAATCCACCGGAGCGGCTCTGCCAGCCGATTGTGGAGTATGTGCGTGCCCACGGCGGCGAAGTGCACCTCGATAGCCCCCTGCGCGAGATCCAGCTGGCCGAGGACGGCAGCGTTTCGGGCTTCCGCATTGGCGGCATCAAAGGCAACGAGCCCCAGTTGATCCAGGCGGATGCCTATGTGAGTGCCATGCCGGTGGATCCGCTCAAGCTGTTGCTGCCTGAGCCCTGGAAAGCCATGCCCTATTTCAGCAAGCTCGATGGGCTGGTGGGCGTGCCGGTGATCAACATCCACCTCTGGTTTGATCGCAAGCTCACCGAGATCGATCACCTGCTCTTTAGCCGCTCCGACCTGCTCAGTGTCTACGCCGACATGAGCAACACCTGCCGCGAATACGAAGACCCCCACAAATCCATGCTGGAGCTGGTTTTCGCTCCTGCCAAGGACTGGATTGGCCGGCCCGATGCCGAGATTGTGGCCGCCACGATGGAGGAGCTTAAGCGCCTGTTCCCGATGCATTTCAGCGGGGATGACCAGGCCCAATTGCTGAAGTCGAAGGTTGTTAAAACGCCCCAATCGGTCTACAAGACCGTGCCCGGCTGCCAGCAACTGCGGCCCGACCAGGCCTCGCCGATCCCGAATTTCTTCCTGGCCGGTTGTTTCACCATGCAGCGCTACCTCGCCTCGATGGAGGGGGCTGTGTTGAGCGGCAAGCAGTGTGCTGCTGCGATTGGCCAGTCCCCATTAGCCCAGCCGGGGGGCCCAATCCCGGCCAGTTTGGCGGCGGTGTAGGCGTGGCCCTGGCTTCATCAGTGGGATCTGCAGGCGGATCGGCCGGCCTAGGGCCAGAGCTGGAGCAGGCCTATGAGGCCTGCCGGCAAGAAACGGCCCAGTGGGCCAAAACCTTCTACCTGGGCACCCTGTTGATGCCCCCGGCCAAGCGCCGGGCGATCTGGGCGATTTACGTCTGGTGTCGCCGCACCGATGAGCTGATGGACAGCGCTGAGGCCCAGCAGCGCCCGGTGCGTGAATTGTCCGAGCGGCTCGATGCCTGGGAAGGGCGCACCCGCCGCCTGTTTGAAGGCCAGATCACGGATGACCTCGATCGGGTGATGGTGGATACCTTGGAGCGCTATCCCCAGCCCCTGCAGCCCTACCTCGACATGATCGAGGGCCAGCGCATGGACCTGCTGCAACATCGCTATGCCAGCTTCTCGGAATTGGAGCTCTATTGCTATCGGGTCGCGGGCACCGTCGGCCTGATGACCCAGGAGGTGATGGGGGTGGATCCCGCCTACACCACCGCCCCCTGGAGCGAGCGCCCCGATACGTCGGAGGCGGCCGTTGCCCTCGGCATCGCCAACCAGCTCACCAATATCCTGCGCGATGTGGGGGAGGACCGGGGCCGGGGCCGCATCTACCTGCCCTTGGACGATCTAAAGCGGTTCAATTATTCCGAGGCCGAGTTGCTCGCCGGCACCCTCAACGACAACTGGCGGGCCCTAATGGCCTTCCAGCTGGAGCGGGCCCGCTACTGGTTTGCCCGCTCCGAGGCTGGGGTGCGCTGGTTGGCCCCCGATGCCCGCTGGCCCGTGTGGACGTCCCTGCGGCTCTACCGGGGCATCCTCGATGTGATCGAGCAATTGAACTACGACGTGTTTAACCACCGGGCCTATGTGCCCCGGCTCGGCAAATTGCTGGAGCTTCCCTTCTCCTACGTGATTTCCCAGACCCGCTAACGGGGCGGTTGATCGGAGGATGGGGATCTCATTTTAGGCCTTATCAGGCCTTGTTAGGCTTTTTGCAGCCACTCGATCAGGATCGGATTGACCTGTTCGGGGGCTTCATCGTGGGGGCAGTGGCCCAGTCTGGGTAATACCCGCAGCTCCTGAATACAGGGGAAATTGTGTTGCCATTCCTGGGCTTCGGCCACGCTCTCCCAAGGATCCGCCTCCCCCCAGAGCAGGCGCACCGGGCCCTGGAGTTGGGCCAGCAGCTCCGGGGCCAGGTGGTCGTTAAACAGGTTGACGAAGCCGCGGAAACTTTCCCTGGCGCCGGGGTCCCGGCTCGGGCCCACCAGAATCTCCACCAGGTCGTCATCGCAGTTGGCGCCGCTCGGGTAGGCCTGGTGCAACACCCGCCGCACCACGGCCGCCCTTGCCAGCAGGCCGAACAGGCTGCCGATCAACCAGCGCTGGCGGACCAGGCCCATCAGCAGGGGCCGGCTCCAGCGTTGCAGGAGGGGCAGTTCTGCCAGGCGTTTGCGATCGAGGGTGCGCTGGGCGCAGTCGATCAGGATCACCTGGGCGGGGGGCTGGCCTTGTTCAGCCAGCAACCGGGCGGCATTGAGGGCTACCACGCCCCCTATCGAATTGCCGATCAGGTGCAGGCGTAGTCCAGGGGCGTCCTTAGCGATCACTTGCTGGGTGAAATCGACCACCAACGTCGCCCAGAGGTCGAAGCCATAGGGCACCGAGCCCGGTTCCTGGGGCTCATCGGCCAGGCGGGAGCGGGGCTTACTGCTGGCCCCAAAGCCGAGCAGGTCAATGGCGTAAACCTGGCCCACGGACGCCAGGGCCGGCAGATTGTGGCGCCAGTGGCCCTTGGAGGCGCCGAAGCCGTGAATCAAAAGAACGGCCCCCCCGGGAGGGAGGCCGTTCGAGGGGGCGTCCGCTTGAACCCGATCCGAAGGGGTGGGCTCTGCGGGCAGGCCAGGACCGCCCCAGGGGGCGCAGCAGTAGCTGATTTGGTGACCCCGCCAGGTCCAGAGCTTGTTGATGACCACAGGGGCCTGGGGGATCAGGAGGGAACCAGGTTGGCTCAGACGGCGGCCTTCTGGTCGGCCAGCAGGGCCTTGAGCTTGGCCAGTTCGCCGGCCCAGCGGGGGTCGGGGGCGCCTTCAACGATGGTGTCGCTGTGCACCACCTTGTTGATCGCCTTGCGGGCCCCGGTGGAGGGGGCAGCGCCAGCGCCAGGACGGCGGTCGTTACCGGCTCCACCGCTGCGGGGGTCGCGGCGCTCGGAGCGCTCGATGCGCAGGTTGTTGCCGCCGAAGTCGCGGCCGTTGAGTTGCTCGATCACCTGGTCGGCTAGGGCTTCCTCTTCGACATTGGCGAAACCGAAGCCGCGGCTGGCGCCGGTCTCCCGATCCTGGACGGCCTTGAAGCGCACGCCTTCGCCAACGGCGGCGAAGAGGGCTTCGAGCTCCTTGGCATCAAAGCTCTGGGGCAGGTTGCCGACGTAAAGACGAACGCTCATGGGATCGGGAGAGAAAGGAACTGGGGGGATGGGCAGGTCGGGGTTGCGAGCTGACGCTGAAAAACTGGGACCCGACCTTTGAGCCGTTGTCCGTTTCTGCGTTGTCCTGATGTCCGGGGATCACCGTCTGTTTGGAAGGATCCGGAACGGAGGCTTTCAGAACGAGAGCTTTGCCCTAACAGGCGCGATTCAGGTCGTTAGCAACGACTGTGCCTGAGAAGTTAATCACGGCGAGGGTCCTTTTAGCCAGGCGTGTTTGCCTGTCCCAGCGCCTGACGACACCAGGCAAGGGCCTGCTCGCGGTCGCCGATGCGACCAAAAGCCCGTTCCAACATGAGTTGGTCCAGCAGGTCCCCCAGGCGACGGGAGGGGGCCAGGCCCAGCTCCGTCTGCAGGCTGCGGCCATCGAGGGGGGACCTGGGATGGAAGAGGGGGTCGTTGGGGTTGCGCCAGCGCTCCAGCCAGGCGTGGGCCAGGGGACCAGGCCAGGCCAGCAGCAGGGCCGGCAGGTCCTCCTCCAGTTGGCGTTGCAGTGCCAGGCGCTCCGGCTCGGTCAGGGCGGCGATGGCGGGGCCTGGATCTAGGCCCTGGGGCCCCTCCAGGTCCAGGTCTGGCTCCTGCCCAGGGGCCCCGGGCTCCAGCCGCTGCCACCACTGGCGCAGCCGCTGGCAGCGCTGTTGCAGCTTGCGGCTGGCCCGCAAACCCTCAAGGGCCTTGGCGTCAAATAGGCGGGCCAGCCGGGCCAAGGGCAGGGCCAGCTGCTCCTCCTCGGGGTTCAGGCCGCAGGTTTGGGCCTGCTCCGGGCTGAGCTGCCCCAGGGCCGCTCCCGCCCGGGCGTCGGCGCCCCAGGGCTGCAGCAGGCCAGCCGCCAGGGCTTGCTGCAGTCCCTGGTGGCCCCCGGGAGCTGTCGCCAGTTTGTCCAGTTCCGCCAGCACCCGTTCGCCGGCCACGCTGGCCAGGCGTTGGTGGTGGCGTTGGATCCAGGTCCAGGTGCCAGCCTCCAGGTTGAAGTCCAGCTGGGCGGCCAGGCGGATGCCGCGCAACAGGCGCAGGGGATCGTCCAGCAGGTTGGCCTCGCCCACGGCCACCAACTGGCGCGCCTGCAGATCGGCCAGCCCGCCGAGGGGATCCAGCAGCGGCTCGCCCGGGCCCAGGGGCAGGGCGATGGCATTGAGGCGGTAGTCCCGCCGGGCCAGATCGGCCGCCAGGCTGCCGCCGCAGCGGCGGGCCAGGTCCAGGCTCCAGCCGCGCACCACCAGCCGGGCGATGTCCCTCTGGGGATCCAGCACCACCGCACAGCCTCCATGCACCTGGGCCAGACGCCTGCAGAGGCCGATGGCGTCGGTGCCCACCACCAGGTCCAGGTCGGGCCGCTCCGCCAACCGATCGAGCAGGCCATCGCGCACCGCCCCGCCCACCAGGGCGGCATCGGCGGGCAGGGCTGCCCGGGGGACCGGCCAGCGGTCGGCATGGAGCCGTTGCCAGAGCAACTCGGCGGCGGCCTCGGGCGTCAGGGCCAGGGGCCCGGCAGGGCTTCCCAAGGACGGCTCCAGCGGACCCTGCCCTGGTGTCAGCGGCGTCGTCATCGGTCCTGACCCGTTAACGGCAACTGGGAGAGCCCCTGGCCCCGCCCAGGGGCCCACCGCCGGGGGGCGCGCCAGAATGGTTGGGGGCAAGCAGTCGGTGGCATGTGCATCTGCGTCGATTGCCACTGGGTGGACCGCTGCCAGGCCTATCACGCGGTGGAGCGGCAGCATGGGGTCGATCACCTTTGCGTCGCCCCCAGTTTTGTGCCCCAGTCCCCCCGGATCCATGTGTCGGTGATTGAGCTCGGCGACGCCCAGGTGGGGGTGGAATGGGATGTGCGGGGCTGCGACAGCTTTGAGGCCGAGCCGGGCCGCTGGCTGCAGCTTCGCCCGGGTCAGGTTCAGCCGACATGAGCGCCCAAGCCTCCCTGCTGGTGGCTCTGCACAGCTCCAGTGACTGCCTGGCTGTGGGTCTGCAGCCCCTTTTGGGCAGCGAGCCCCCCCAGGTGCGGGCCTTCCCCCTTGGCCGCCAGCTCTCGGGCGCCCTGCTGCCCTGCCTGGAGCAGCTGCTCCCCGCCGAGCGTTGGCCCGAAATCGGCCGACTGGTGGTGGCCACGGGGCCCGGCGGCTTCACCAGCACCCGGCTCACGGTGGTGTTAGCCCGCACCCTGGCCCAGCAGCTGGCCGTGCCCCTGCATGGGTTCGGCAGTTTTTTGCCCGTGGCGCGGCGGCTGGTGCGCCAGGGCCCTGAGCTGGCGGAGGCCGAGCGGTTCTGGCTGGCTCAGGACCTGCCCCGGCGCGGCACCGTGGCGGGCTGCTACGGCGCCGACCCAGCGGCCCTCGGCGCCATCGCGGAACTGCAGCAGCCCCGGCTGTTTCTCCCCGGCGAAGCCTTCGCCCAGGGCCTGGCGCCGGAGTTGATCCTGCCGGCGGCGGTGGATGCTCCCCTCGACGTTCTGGACCTGCTGGCCCTCGGCCAGGCGGCGGCGGCCCAGGGCCTGGCTGGCCCCTGGCAGCCCGTGCTGCCGATCTATCCCACCAGTCCGGTGGACTTCACGCCCCAGGCCTCCAGCCAGGTCCCCACCCGAGCGCTGCCCAGCGCTCCCCGGCCAGGTGCTGGGAGCGGGGCGGGCTGATGGCTGGCCCCGGCCCCCGCAGCGATCGGTCCGCGTCGCCAGCCAAACGGTCGCCGCAGCCGGGCCGGCGCCGCCGGTTGCGGACGGGGCGCCCCCGCAGCGGCCCGGGCCGAGGCTCCCGCCGGCGCCTGGGGCGCTGGTGGCCCCTGGCCCTGGTGGCGGCGGGCTTGGTTTGGCTCTCGCGGGGGCTGTGGCTACCGCCCCTGCCGGCGCCCCAGCTGATCCTGGTGCTGGGCGGCGATGTGGCCCGGGAGCAGGAGGCGGCCCGGCTGGCCCGGCGCCTGGGCCTGCCGTTGCTGGTGAGCGGCGGCAGCAATCCCGAATACGCCACCTGGGAGTTCCGTCGCGAGGGGCTCCATCCCGGCCAAGTGCTGCTCGATTACCGCGCCCACGACACTCTGAGCAATTTCACCTCGGTCGCCGATGACCTCAAGCGCTCCAAGGTGCGCAGCGTGTATCTCGTCACCAGCAGCGACCACATGCCCCGGGCCCTGCTCGTGGGCCGGATTGTGGCCGGCAGCCGCGGCATCGGTCTCACGCCCGTGGCCGTGCCCTGCGGCCAACGCTGCATCCCCGAGCACAAGGGCAAGGTCTGGGGCGACGGCCTGCGGGCGGCCCTCTGGGTGCTGACCGGCCGGGACCTCAGGTTGTGGGCGGCAGAGCGGTTTGCTCCGCTGCTGGATGGAGCCGGCCGACCCGTTCATCCGCCTGCAGCGGGCCTAAATCCAGCAGGGCATTGATCTGGGCCTGGCAGGCCTCCGTCACCACGTCCAGGTCGGCGCGGCGCCGGGAGGCCGGCGGCGGGATTGGCGTGCCGATGCGGATGTGGATCGGCACCAGTCGCGCCTGGCGGCCGGTGCCCATGGCCCGGTGGCTGTTGATGATCGCCACGGGCAGTAGGGGCGCACCGGAGCGGGCCGCCAGTAGGGCTGCCCCAGGCATCGGTGTGTTGACCCGGCCATTGGCCTGGCGGGTGCCATCGAGGAACACCCCCGTGGCCCAGCCCTGGTCGAGCCGGTCGGTGGCGGTGCGGATCGCTTCGCGGTCGCTGGCGCCCCGGGCCACCGGATAGGCGCCGCAGGCCCGGATGATCGGCCCCAGCAGGGGCACCCGGAACAGTTCGGCCTTGGCCATGAAGGCCACCGGCCGGCCCAGGGCATGGCCCAGCAGGGGCGGATCCAGGTGGGAGCCGTGGTTGGCCACCACCACCAGGGCCCCCTCCATCGGCACGTTGCCGTTGCCGGCGGTGCGGCCGCGGAACAGGAGCCGATAAATCGGAAACACCAGCAGGTAGCTGATGATTCGGTAGGTGAGGCTCGGTTTGGGGCTGTTCAGTAGGGCCGGCGGTTCGGGGGGCTTGCGCCGGCGCCGTAGGGCCCGGCGCAAGCCGCTAATGCGGCCGCCCTCGGCGGGCACGATGGCGCTCCCTGGGCCGCCAGCCCCCGGTTCAGGCCCATTAGGGCCAGGGCTCGCCCCGGCGCTGCCGCTGGTGCTGCCAGCCCGATCTCCAGGCTTGTTCACAGGCCCAGGTCCGCGGCGGAGGCGATCTGGGCCGTGGTGACGCCGGCCAGGCTGCGTTTGATCAGGCCGCTGAGCACGTTGCCGGGGCCGATCTCCACGCTGGTGTCGATCGCCTGGGCGGCGAACTGGTCCATGGTTTCGCGCCAGCGCACGCCGCTGGTCATCTGGCCCACTAGGCGGGCCTTGAGGCGCGCGCCGCTGGTTTCCGGGGTCGGGTCGGTGTTGCTCAACACCGGGATCGTGGCATCGGCAAAGGGCAGGGGCTCCAGCTCCTGGGCGAAGGCGGCGGCGGCCCCGGCCATGAAGGGCGAATGGAAGGCCCCTGACACGGCCAGGGGGATCGCCCGCTTGCAGGTCAGCTGGGTACTGACGCTGGCCACGGCTTCGGGGCTACCGGAGAGCACCACCTGGGCGCTGCTGTTGTCGTTGGCAATCACCACGTCCTCGGTGGCAGCGACCAGGGCATCCAGCTCGCCGCGATCGAAGCCCATCACCGCGGTCATGGCGCCCCCGCCGGCGGCGGCCATCAGGGTGCTGCGCCGGTGCATCAGGGCCAGACCAGTCTCAAAGTCGAAGACGCCGGCCGCATAGAGGGCCACCAGTTCACCCAGGCTGTGGCCGGCCACCAGGTCGGCGCTGCGGCCCTGCTGGCGCAGGCCATCCACCAGCAGGCTTTCGATCACGAACAGGGCCGGCTGGGTGTTGCGGGTGTCGTTGAGGTCCGTGGGGGCGGCGATGGCATCGATCCCTTCGCCGGCGCAGATCGCCAGCAGGTCGCGGCCCAGCAGCTCGGAGGCGAGGGCAAAACGCTGGCGGGCGTCAGGCAGATCGAGCACGGCCGTTGCCATGCCGAGTTTCTGTGAACCCTGACCCGGAAACACCCAGGCGATCCCCATGGTGGCGCTTGCGCTTTTGTGGGCTGGAGACTACGGCGCGGCTGTTGGGGCCCAGCCAAGATTGGTCCTGGCCTTCCTGGGCTGGCCCAAGCCCAGCCAGCCGCCCCGCGGGCTCAGGTGGCCTGGGGACCGCCCCAGCGCAGCAGGGCCGCGCCCCAGCTCAGGCCGGCGCCGAAACCGCTGCTGGCGATCAGGTGACCCGGCTGAACCCGGCCATCGCGCACGGCCTCGTTGAGCATCAGCGGGATCGTGGCGGCGGAGGTGTTGCCGAAGCGGGCCAGGTTGCTGAGCACCCGCTCATGGGGAATGGCGAAGCGCTCGGCCACCGCATCGAGGATGCGCTGGTTGGCCTGGTGCAGCAGCAGCCAGTCGAGCTGGTCGGCACTGGTGCCGGTGCCATCGAGCAGGTCCTTGAGGATTGCTGGCACCTCGCGCACCGCGAATTTGTAGACCTCCTGGCCATTCATTTGGATCGGCTCGAAGCCGCCACGCTGGGCCTGGCTGCCTGCCACCACGGTGGTGTGCTCCTCGCTTTGGGCCAGGGTGAGGCAGCCGTTGCGGCTGCCATCGGAGCGCATGCGGAAGCCCAGCAGGCCGTTGTCGGCCCCGGGGCAGGCCTCCACCGCCACGGCGGCGGCGCCATCGCCGAACAGCACGCAGGTGCGGCGATCGTCCCAGTCCACCCAGCGGCTGAGCTGGTCGGCGCCGATCACCAGGGCGCGGCGCACGCTGCCGCTGCGGATGTATTGGCTGGCGGTGATCAGGGCAAACAGGAAGCCGCTGCAGGCGGCCGTGATGTCGAAGGCCACGGCGTTGCTGGCCCCCAGGACCCCCTGCACCCGCGGAGCCGTGCCGAATAGGTCGTCGGGGCTGGAGGTGGCCAGCAGGATCAGATCCAGGTCGCTGGCTTGCCAGCCGGCATGGGCCAGGGCCTGGCGGCCGGCCTCGCTGGCCAAGCTGGTGACCGTTTCGCCCGGGCCGGCGACGTGCCTGGCGCCGATGCCGGTGCGGCTGCGGATCCAGTCGTCGTTGGTCTCGACCCGCTCACCCAGCTGGGCGTTGCTGAGGCTCACGGCTGGCAGGCCGCTGCCGCAGCCCACCAGGGCCATGCCGACGGCCTCCGCCATTGGGCTGAGCGACACCTGAACGACCCCAGTTGGCGGTCAGTCAACCACAGGCGACCGCCGCATCGGTGCTGTCGCTGAGCTTGTGCAGGTCGTCCATCACGCCGTGGCTGGCGGCGGAATGGGCTAACCGCAGGGCGCTCACCACCGAGAGGGCCTTGCTGCTGCCGTGGCCGATCACGCAGATGCCATTGACGCCCAGCAGCAGGGCGCCGCCATGTTCGGCGTGGTCGAGCCGTTTCTTGATGCGCACCAGGTTGCTGCGCAGGAAGGCGGAGCCCACCTTGCCCCGGCGTCCCCGGGGTAGTTCAGCCCGCAGCACATCCAGCAGCACGCTGCCCACCGATTCGAGGAACTTCAGCAGCACGTTGCCGGTGAAGCCATCGCACACCACCACATCGAAATCACCGGAGAGCACGTCCCGGCCTTCGCAGTTGCCGGCAAACACGAAGCGGTCGTCGGCCGCCAGCAGGGGGTAGGTCTTGAGGCAGAGCTCGTTGCCCTTGCACTCCTCCTCACCGATGTTGAGCAGGCCGATCCGGGGCCTTTGCACCTGCAGCACATCGCGGCTGTAGATGTTGCCGAGCAGGGCGAATTGGTGCAGGTAGGCGGGCTTGGCATCCATGTTGGCGCCCACATCGAGCACCAACACCTGCTGGTTGGGATCCTTGGTGGGGAAGAGGGCGCCAATGGCCGGACGGTCGATGCCCTTGAGCCGGCCGAGCCGGAAGATCGCCGAGGCCATCACGGCGCCGGAGTTGCCCGCCGAGTACACCGCCGTGGCCTCACCCGCCTTGACCAGGTCCATGGCCATGTTGATGCTGGCGTCCCGCTTGCGCCGCACCACCGTGGCCTCTTCATCCATGCCCACCGACGGGCCGCTGGCGACCACCTCGATCAGCCCGGCGCCGATCGCGGCGGCCAGCTCCTCGCCCAGGCCCAGGGCCGCCACGGCCTGATCGACGGCGGCGGTTTCGGCCACGAAGCGCACCCGCACCGGCAGCAGCGCCACGGCCCGCAGGCAGCCCTCCAGAATTGGGCCGGGGGCATGGTCGCCGCCCATGCCATCCACGGCCACCCAGAGCCGCTCGGCATCGACGATGGTGAGCTCGCTGCCGGGAGTGTTCCCCTGCTGCAGCCGGCGCAGGGGATCAAACACCAGGGGCTGGAGCACCGAGTTGGCCATCGAGCCGGCCACCGAGCCCGCGGCGCCCGCCACGGAGCCGGCGACGCCGGCGACATTGCCAGCCATCGAACCGGCAACGCCGGCCACATTGCCCGCCACATTGCCGGCGGCCCCAGCGACGCTGCCGGCGGTGGAGACCACCGAGCCAGCCATGGAGCCAGCCACGGAGCTGGCGGCCGAGGCCGTGCCCACCAGGCTTGTGACTGCCGCATTGCGGCGATACCAAATCACCAGGCGGCGAATCGCCTGGGGCCGCCGACGCTTGGGGCTGCGGCCAGTGATGTCAGTGTCCTTCGGGGGCAAGGGCTTCGATGATGCGCTGGAACAGGTACCCCGTTCCCCGTGCCGTGAGAATCAGCTCGGGGTTGGCGGGGTCGTCCTCCAGTTTGGAGCGCAGCCGGGAGATATGGACATCCACCACCCGGGTGTCCACGTGGCGCTCGGGGGTATAGCCCCAAACCTCCTTGAGGATTTCGCCCCGGCTAAAGGGTTCGCCCGAGCGGCCCACCAGCAGCTCGAGCAGGCTGAACTCCATGCCCGTGAGCCGGATCCGTTCGTCGCCCCGGTACACCTGGCGCTTGTTGGTGTCGATTTTGAGGTCGCTCACCTGGATCACGCCGGAGTTGGGGATGCCGGCGGCCGGGTCCTTGTCGACCCGGCGCAGCACGCAGCGGATGCGGGCCTCCAGCTCCTTGGGGCTGAAGGGTTTGACCACGTAGTCGTCGGCGCCGAGCTCGAGGCCGGTGATGCGGTCGGCCACATCGCCTAGGGCGGTGAGCATCACGATCGGCACGTCCGATTCCTTGCGCAGCTCCTGGCAGACGCCGTAGCCATCGAGCTTCGGCATCATCACGTCGAGCACCACCAGGTCGGGGCTGGTGCGCCGGAAGGCGTCGAGGGCTTCGAGGCCATCGCAGGCCGTGATCACCTGATAGCCGATCATCGAGAGCCGGGTCTCGAGGATGCGGCGGATGCTGGCTTCGTCGTCAACGACCAGAATCGTTTCCTTGGCGGGGGCAGAAGCCGTCATTGCGGCGGTCGGACCGAAGGGTTTGAGTAGATCGACCCACTGAAAAGGCCGAAGGCCCCGTGGGTTCACCAAGGGCCACCAATCTTCATACACCTTCGTGCACCCTCGTGGGACGTTCCAGCCTCTACGTCTGCCAGACCTGCGGGGCCCAGACCCGCCAGTTCTTCGGTCGCTGCGCCGCCTGCGGCAGCTGGAACAGCCTGGTGGAGCAGGTTGTGACCGCCAGCGACACCCGCCGGCGCCGGCCGGTGGCCAGCGCTGCAGCCGCTGCAGGAGCGGCCAGCGGGGCGTTAGGCGCCACCGATCTGCCGCCGCGCTCGCGCCGATCTGAGTCGATCCACACGGTCGGCGAGCGGCCCCTGCAGCGCCTGGGCAGCGGCTACGGCGAGCTCGACCGGGTGCTCGGCGGTGGCCTGGTGCCCGGCTCCCTTGTGCTGGTGGGCGGCGATCCCGGCATCGGCAAGTCGACCTTGCTGCTGCAAAGCGCCGAGGCGATGGCGGCCCGCCACTCGGTTTTGTATGTGAGCGCCGAGGAATCGGCCCAGCAGGTGAAATTGCGCTGGCGCCGCCTCGGCGGCGACGGAAGCCAGCTGCAGTTGCTGGCTGAAACCGACCTGGAGCTGGTGCTGCAGGAACTCGAATCCCTGCGGCCGGCCGTGGCGATCATCGACAGCATCCAGGCCCTCCACGACGGCGAGCTGGCCAGTGCACCGGGCTCGGTGGCCCAGGTGCGCGAATGCGCCGCCGCCCTGGCCCGCATCGCCAAGCGCCAGGACACGGCCCTGCTGTTGGTGGGCCATGTGACCAAGGAGGGGATGCTGGCCGGCCCCAAGGTGCTGGAGCACCTGGTGGATGCGGTGCTCACCTTCGAGGGCGACCGCTTCGCCAGCCACCGGCTGCTGCGGGCTGTGAAAAACCGCTTCGGCGCCACCCATGAGCTCGGCGTCTTCGAGATGCGCGACCGGGGCCTGGTCGAGGTCACCAACCCCAGCGAACTGTTCCTCGGCAGCGACGAGCCCTCGGCCGGCACGGCCACGATCGTGGCCTGTGAGGGCACCCGGGCCCTGGTGGTGGAGATGCAATCGCTGGTCAGCACCACCAGCTACGCCAGCCCGCGTCGCACCGCCACCGGCATCGGCACCAACCGCCTGCACCAGATCCTGGCGGTGCTGGAGAAACACCTGGGCCTGCCCCTCTCCCGTTTCGACTGCTACCTGGCCGTGGCCGGCGGCCTGGAGGTGGAGGAGCCGGCGGCCGACCTGGGCGTGGCCACGGCCGTGGTGGCCAGCTACCGCGATCTCACCCTGCCGCCCGGCACGGTGCTGGTGGGCGAGTTGGGTCTGGGTGGCCAGCTGCGGCCCGTGGGCCAGCTGGAGCTGCGCCTGCAGGAGGCGGCCCGGCTGGGATTCCGCCGGGCGGTGGTGCCGAAGGGCAGTGGCCTGGGGCCGATGGCGGCCGGCATCGACCTCCAGCTCCTGGAGGCCGGCACCGTGGCCGAAGCCCTGGTCCTGGCCCTAGGCGTGAACCCGGCGGATGATCGCGCTTGAGCCGTTTCGCCTCAGTCAGTTCCGCCTGAGTCAGTTCCGCCAGCATCTTGATGCCGTTCGTCGTCACTACGATGCGTCTAGGCAAAGCGGGAGGCACGGGTGAGGACCACGGTGACCATCAGTGATGCCCTCTACGCAGAGGCCAAGGTCCAGGCCGCCCGCGAGGGGGGCAGCGTGGGCGCGCTTTTTGAAGCAGCTCTGCAGGCCTATCTGGATCGCAGCCGCCGGCTGGCCGAGGTGGATCTTCCCGACCTGCCGGTGTTTGGCGGTGGCGCCCTCCGCCCCGGCGTGAATCTCAATGACGGCGCTGCCCTGCGCACGTTGCTCGACGAGGCGCAGCCCCTTCATGCATTGCGTTGACGTCAATGTGCTGGTCCAGGCCGCGATGGAGGCCTCGCCCGACCATGTCCAAGCGCGGGATTGGTTGCTGCGCCAGCGGCAAGCACCCGATGGCCTGGGCCTGTTTTCCGTCGTGCTGAGTGGCTTCCTGCGGGTCAGCACCGACCGGCGGGTGTTCACAGAACCCCTTGATCCCCCGGCGGCGATCGCCTTCATCGACAGCCTGAGTGCTTCTCCTGGCGTCTCGGTGCTCGACCTGGCGGGCAGCACTGGTCGATCTTCCGAGCGATGGTGCTCGAGCACCGTCCCTCCTCGGCGGCCATGACGGACGTTTACTTGGCGGCGGCAGCCATGGAGATCCATGCCACTTGGGTGTCCTTCGATCGCGGTTTTGCCCGTTTTAAGGAGCTGCGCTGGCTGAATCCCGGCCAGCGCGTGCCGTTGATCCCCAGAAATAAACCTCAGAAATAAACCTCAGAAATAAACCTCAGAAATAAACATCCACATTGCTGCGGCCGGAGGATTTCAGCCAGTTCTCGATATCCAGGTAGCCGCCGGGATAGAGGCGCACGGCCCGTCCCCAGAATTCGGCCGCCTGGTCAAACCAGCGATCGGCGCCGTCCTGGTCGCCGTTTTCGGCGGCGATCCGGCCCCATTTCTCGTAGATCAGCCCCATGTTTTTGAGGCAGGACGGAGAATTGGCATTTTCTTCGAGCGATTGGCGGTAGTAGTCGAGCGATTTTTCTTCGTCGCCGTTGCTCATGAAAATGATTGCCATGTTCTTGAGGATTTCGCCCCGGTCCACGGCGTTTTCCTCCAGGCGCAGGGCCTCTTCGTAGTTGTCGAGGGCCTCGGCGTAGTCGCCGTCGTTTTGGGCGGAGAGGCCGTCGCGGTAATACACGTAGGCCTCCTTGGCCTTGGGATCGATCGGCAACAGCTTCACGATCAGGTCGGCCATCACCGTGAAGCTCTTGTCGATGAAGTTGTCGTTGCGCTGGGAGCGGGGCACGGCTGGGGTTCGGATCGGCGTGCTCCCATCCTCCCCTGCATCAGCGGACTCCGGGGCAAATGCCCATCGGCGGACATCGGCGCCAGGGACCTTGGCGTCCATGGCGGCGGTCTGAACGGTCTTGGCCCCCTGTTCTGGCGCCTGCCCCAGCGGGGCACTGCAAGGGGAGTTGCCTAGCCTGGGGCACCTAGTCCCTGTGCCGTGTCCGCTGCCGCCGAAGCCGTCGCGCCGCTGCTGCTGCAGGTGGAGGGGATGAAGTGTGGCGGTTGTGTGCGGGCGGTGGAGCAGCGGCTCCTGGAGCAACCGGGCGTGCGCCAGGCCAGCGCCAACCTGATGACCCGCACCGCCTGGGTGGGCCTGGATCCCGCCCTGGAGGGGGATCCCTCGGGCCCCCTGGTGGAGGCCCTGGCGGGCCTGGGTTTCCAGGCCCAGCGCCGCGACCAAGCTTCCACGCCCCTGAGCCGGGCCCAGCGCCAGCGCCAGGAGAGCTGGTGGCAGCAGTGGCGCCGGTTGGTGGTGGCCCTGGGCTTGCTGCTGGTGTCGGTGCTGGGCCACCTGAGCGAGGCGGGCGACCTGCCCCTCCCGTTGCTGGCCGATATCCGTCTCCACGCCGTGGTGGCGACCCTGGCCCTGGCCCTGCCGGGTCGGCCGATCCTGGTGCGCGGCCTGGTGGGGGCCCTTCGCGGGGTGCCGAGCATGGACACCCTGGTGGGCCTGGGCATGGGCAGCGCCTATCTGGCGAGCTTGGTGGCCCTGCTCGTGCCCTCCCTGGGCTGGCAATGCTTTTTCAACGAGCCCGTGATGCTGCTGGGCTTTGTGTTGCTGGGCCGCTTCATCGAGGAGCGGGCCCGCTTCCGCACCGGCCGCGCCCTGGAACAGCTGGCCGCCCTGCAGCCCGATACGGCCCTGTTGGTGCTCGGAGACGGGCCGCCTAGGCCCGTGCGGGTGGGCGGATTGCGCCCCGAGGATCGGGTGCTGTTGCTGCCCGGTGACCGGGTGCCCGTCGATGGGCTGGTACTGGAGGGCCGCTCGGCAGTTGATGCCTCCAGCCTCACCGGTGAACCCTTGCCCCTACAGGCCGGGCCCGGCAGCGAACTGGCGGCCGGCAGCCTCAACCTGGAGGCGCCCCTCACCCTGCAGGTGCTGCGCAGCGGCTCGGACAGCGCCGTGGCCCGCATCATTGCCCTCGTGGAGGAGGCCCAGGCCCGGAAGGCGCCGATCCAGGGCCTGGCCGACCGCATCGCCGGCCGCTTCAGCGGGCTTGTGGTGCTGTTGGCGGGCGCCACGTTCCTGTTTTGGTGGCAGTGGGGCACGAAGCTCTGGCCCCAGGTGCTGCTGGCGGCCCCTTCCGCCCAGGCCCATGGGGGGCACCAGGCGGTCGGCATGGCAGCAACGGGCATGGCGGCCATGGGGTCAGCCGCCATGACGGCAGGGGGCCTGCATGGCGCGGCGATGGCGCCCCTGCCCCTGGCCCTGCAGCTGGCGATTTCGGTGCTGGTGGTGGCCTGCCCCTGTGCCCTCGGCTTGGCAACTCCAGCGGCGATCACGGTGGGCTCGGGCCTGGCGGCCCGCTCCGGCTTGCTGTTCCGCGGTGGCGATGCGATCGAAATGGCGGCCAGCCTGCGCTCGGTGCTGTTCGACAAAACCGGCACCCTCACCCTGGGCCGGCCCCTGGTCACGGCCGTGGAGCTGGTGGGCGGGTTCGCTCCGGGCGGCTCCGAGGCTGATGGGCTGGTGCAGATCGCCGCCAGCCTGGAGCAACACACCCGCCATCCGCTCGCCTTTGCCCTGTTGCAGGAGGCCCAGCGCCGCGACCTGGCCCTGCTCGAGGTGGCAGACAGCCGCACGATCGCCGGCCAGGGGGTGGAGGGACGGCTGCAGGACCCCCTGGCTGCAGGGTTGGGGGCTGGCGGGGCCTGCCACGTCGGCCGGCCCGGTTGGCTGGTGGACCTGGGCCTGGTGGCCCAGGAGGCGATCGAGGCGCCCCTGAGCCGGCTGGAAGCGGCTGGGGCCACGGTGTTAGCCGTTAGCGCTGGGGCCCCCGGGGCTTCAGCAGGGGACCCTGTCCCTGGATCGCAACGGGTCGCCCTGGTGGCCGTTCAGGACCAGCCCCGGCCCGATGCCGCCGAAAGCCTGGCGGAGCTGGCCAAGCTGGGCCTGGATCTGGGGGTGCTCAGCGGCGATCGCCGCTTGGCGGTGGAACAGTTGGCCCGCCAGCTGGCCCTGCCCCTGGATCAGGTGGCCTGGGAACTGCTGCCCCAGCAGAAGTTGGAGCGGCTGTTGCAGTGGCGCCAGCGGGGGCCGGTGGCGATGGTGGGCGATGGCATCAACGATGCGCCGGCCCTGGCCGCGGCCGACCTTGGTATCGCCGTTGGCACCGGCACCCAGATCGCCCAGGACAGCGCCGGCCTGGTGGTGTTGGGGGACCGGCTGGAGGGGGTGGTGGACGCCCTGCTGATTGCCCGCCGCACCATGGCCAAGGTGCGCCAAAACCTGATCTGGGCCTTCGGTTACAACCTGGTGGTGTTGCCGATCGCCGCGGGGGTGCTGCTGCCCCGGTTTGGCCTGCTGCTTTCGCCGCCCCTGGCGGCCCTACTGATGGCCACCAGCTCGATCACAGTGGTGCTCAATGCCCTGCTGCTGCAGGGGCCAGGTCCCCTCCGCGCCCGTCCGTGAAGCCATCTCCAGGAATGCGCCCCCGAGTGATGTCATCCCCCCTGAGGCCTCTCCCGTGATGGCTGTATCCGAGGCCCAGTCACCCTTTGCCGATCCCACCAGGCCCCCCTTACCCCGGGGCCGCTTTCTGGTGCTGGAGGGGATCGATGGCTGCGGCAAAACCACCCAAATCGCCGCCCTGGCGGAGTGGTTGCCCCGGAGTGGCCTGTTGCCCTCCGGCGCCGAACTCCTGGTGACCCGCGAGCCCGGGGGCACGGCCCTGGGCCAGGCCCTGCGCCAACTGCTGCTCCATCCCCCCGGGGAGGCGGCCCCCGAACCGACGGCCGAACTGCTGCTCTATGCCGCCGACCGGGCCCAGCACGTCCAACAACGGATTGCCCCGGCCCTAGCGGCCGGCCACTGGGTGCTCAGCGATCGCTTCAGCGGTTCCACCGCCGCTTACCAGGGCTATGGGCGGGGCCTGTCCCTGGCCCTGATCGAGCAGCTCGAACGCATCGCCACGGCCGATCTCCAGCCCGATCTCACCCTTTGGCTCGATCTGCCCCTGGCCGAATCCCGCCGCCGCCGCGGTGAGCGGGCGGCCGACCGCATCGAGGCGGCCGGGGATGCCTTCCTGGAGCGGGTCTGCGGGGGCTTTACCGCCCTGGCCGCCCAACGGGACTGGTGCCGGTTTGATGCCAGCCTGGCACCCGACCAGGTGTCTGAAGCCATCGGGGTCTTGCTGGCGCAGCGCTTTGGCCCCTTGGCGGAACGGCATGGCTAATCCAAGCGACCTGTTTGCCGGCTTGGTGGGCCAGGCGCCGGCCACGGCCCTGCTGGCTGCCGCCTTGGACCAACAGCGCCTAGCGCCGGCCTATCTGTTCTGCGGAGCCGACGGGGTGGGGCGCTCCCTGGCGGCCCGGCGTTTCCTGGAGGGGGTGATCGCCGGCCCCAAGGGCGCGCCGTCGGTGCGCCGCCGCCTGGAGGAGGGCAACCATCCCGACCTGCTCTGGCTCGAGCCCACCTACCAGCACCAGGGCCAGCTGATCCCCGTTTCGGAAGCCCTGGCCACGGGCATCAGCCGCAAGGCGCCGCCCCAGTTGCGCCTGGAGCAGGTGCGCAGCGTGTCCCAGTTCCTGGGCCGGCGGCCCCTGGAGTCGCCCCGCTGCCTGGTGGTGATCGAAATGGTGGAGGCCATGGCCGAAGGGGCCGCCAATGCCCTGCTCAAGACCCTGGAGGAACCGGGTGGCGGCCTGCTGATCCTGTTAACGGCGGCCCCGGAGCGCCTGCTCAGCACGATTCGCTCCCGCTGCCAGCAGATCCCCTTTCGCCGCCTCAGCCCCGCCGAGATTGGCGAAGTGCTGTTGCGGCAGGCGCCCGTCCCTCACTCCGATCCCCCGGCCCAAGGCGATTCCTTAGGCGGGAGCGAGCCCCTGCCTAAGGCCGATCCACCGGAACTGCTGGAGCTGGCGGCCGGCTCCCCAGGAGCCCTGCTGCACTGCCGCGAGCAATGGGCGGCCTTGCCAGAAGGCTTAGCCGAGCGGCTTTGGAGCCTGGGCAACCCGACCCAGGGCCAGAGCTCCCGATCAGGGGCGGGGAAGGGGGGCAGTCCGATCGAGGCCCTGGCCCTGGCCCGGGACCTCTGTGAGGCCCTCGATGGCGAACAACAGCTCTGGCTGCTGAATTGGTGGCAATGGCGCCTCTGGCGCCAACGGCCCGAGCCTGGCGTGCAGCGCCGCCTGGAAAGCCTGCGCAGCCACCTGCGCTCCTACGTGCAGCCGAGGCTCGCCTGGGAAGTGGCCCTGCTGGAACTCTCGGGCCTGGGTGGCAGCCGCCCAGCCTGACCTCCCTCCAGCTAGGCGGCGTTGGGTTCCGAAGGAATGGCCTGCTGGCCCTGGGGCTTTCAGGCGGGGGTGCTGAGGAGTTTGCGGGTTTCGCGGGCCTGGTGGATCACTTCGGTGAGGGTCTCGAGCTGGGAACCCGTGGGCAACTCCAGGCAGTAGCCGGCGCCATACACCGTCTTGATGAAGCGGGGTTTGCGCGGATCGGGCTCGAGCTTGGTGCGCAGGTGGCGGATGTGGACGCGGATCGTTTCGATGTCGTCATCGGGCTCGTAGCCCCACACCTCCTTGAGGATCAGGGAGGGGGCCACGGTCTGGCCATGGCGCTGCAGCAGGCAGTGCAGCAGTTCAAATTCCAGGTGGGTGAGCCGCACCGGCTCCTCGAACCAGATCGCCTCAAAGCGTTCGGGCACCAGGGTGAGGCAGCCGTAGTTGAGGATTTCGTTGTGCTGGCTCGACACGGGGGTCCGCACGCTGCGCCGCAGTAGGGCCTTCACCCGCACCAGCAGTTCTTCGAGGTCGAAGGGTTTGGTGAGGTAGTCGTCGGCGCCGGAATTGAAGCCGCTCACCTTGTCCTTGATGCCCCCCAGGGCCGTGAGCATCAGGATCGGGATCTGGGCGGTGCGCTCATCCCGGCGCAGCCGCTGGCAGAGGGTGAGGCCATCGACATTGGGCAGCATCAGATCCAAAAGGATCAGGTCGGGCCCGTGTTGCAGGGCCAGGGCCTGGCCCTTGATGCCGTCGGCGGCGCGCTGCACCTCAAAACCGCTGTGCTCGAGGTGGCCTGCCACCAGGTCCAACATGTCGCTGTCGTCTTCGATCAGCAGGATGCAGGGCTTCATGGGGTCTACCTAAAGGGGCTTGAGGCGGCCAGACAAACGCTTCCGCAACGAATGATTTTCGGCATTCTCCCTAATCGGCCTGGAATGTGGAGGGTCTGCCGAGCTAGCTAATTAGGCCGGTTCGGGAAAAAAGCAATGGGGCCAAGGGCTCTCACCGCCAGGCCCCCTGTAGGGAGGGGTAAACCTTCAGGATTTCTTTCGCTGAGGCCGTTGCCAATTTGACGGAATTGTTTACAGCCGCAGACAGTTGTTGCGGATCCGTGCTGCGGCTGCAGCAGGCTGGCGGTGGCGGCAGCCATAAAAAAACCCCAGCCGAGGCTGGGGTTTGGCAAAAGCTCCCCGGGCGGGATTCGAACCTGCGACCAATCGATTAACAGTCGATCGCTCTACCGCTGAGCTACCGAGGAATGGGACCTGATGAACTTACCTCTCGCCCCTCCCCAGCGGCAAGCGATTGAGGCGCTGGCGTAGGGCCGAGCCGTCCTGCCAGCGGCCGACGCGCCCGTGGCGGACGAGGGCGGCGCCGTCGCATTGGTCCAGTTCATCGAGGCGGTGGGTGATCCACAGGGCCGTGATCGGCCTTGGCAGGGCCCCCTCGGGCGCGCCAGGGGCAGGCCGCGGCGCCGGGTTGCAGAGCTGGCGCACTAGGGCGAGCACGTCCCGCTGGCTGCCTTGGTCCAGCAGGGCCGTGGGCTCATCGAGTAGCAGCAGCTGGGCCCGGCTGGCCAGGGCTCCGGCCACGGCCAGCCGTTGCTTCTGGCCGCCGCTGAGGGTGTGGATCGGCCGCTGCTGCAGTCCGCCTAGGCCCACCTGCTCGAGGGCCTGGGCGATCTGCCCTTGCCGCTGGGGCGCGCTGAGCCCGGGGGGCAGGGAGAGCTGCACATCGCTGCCGCAGCTAGGCAGCAACAGCTGGTGGTCGGGATTTTGAAACACCAGGGCCGGTTTGCGGTTGCAGAGGAGCTGGCCCGAGCTGGGCTCGAGCAGGCCGGCAATCAGGCGCAGCAGGGTGCTTTTGCCACTGCCATTGCCGCCCACCAGCATCCAGAGCCCCGGCCGGGGAATGGCAAAACTGCAGTCATCAAGCGCCACCTGGCCCGAAGGCCAGACAAAGCGCAGCCGATCCACCTGCAGGGGCGGATCGGCCCGGCGCCCGGCCCCTGCCCCGGGGCTGGTGATCAGGGAGTCAGCCGCCAAGGCTCAGCCGTCGAAGGAGAAGCCGGGGCGCTTGCCGCTGGAGCTGCCGGCGGTTTTCTCGTAGGTCTGCACGGCCACGATCTCGCTGCTGAGCAGGGCGATCCGCTTTTCTTCCTCCTTTTCGCAGCTGAGTTCCAGCAGGCGCGGTTCACCGCTTTCCATCGCCTGCCTCACCTGGGCAAACAGGGCCAGGGCGGCGTCCTGCTCCTTGCGTTGCACGGCAACGGGCATGGGACTCAGCTTGAGCGAGAGCTCGATGACGTACACGGATCAGGTTCACGGCCAGACCCCACTCTGGCGAATGGGATGCCCCCTTGATCGGCCGGTCCCTGGGGCGGCGGCTGCAGGGCTGTTCTGCCAAGGACCGGCCGGCCTTCTCCAACTACTAGGAGCGCCCTGCTGCCGAGCTTGGCCAGGCCCCCTGGCCGGCTAGGTGTTTTTGCCTAAATGCCCCGGATTGGGGCCCGGATCGGCGGCGCACCCGCCACCCAGGCCCGGTTCCCCGTACAGTCGGCCTGTAACGCTTCATGAAGTTCGCCTCTCATGACGATCGCCCTAGGGCGCGCGCCTCAGCGGGGATGGTTCGACATCCTCGACGACTGGCTCAAGCGCGACCGCTTCGTTTTTGTCGGTTGGTCCGGCCTGCTCCTGTTCCCCACGGCCTACCTGGCCCTGGGGGGTTGGCTCACCGGCACCACCTTCGTCACCTCCTGGTACACCCA
>CALRQT020000009.1:0-142762 GCA_943370385.1 Pseudanabaena sp. UWO311 | reverse complement strand
CCCCCCCCCCCCCCCCCCCAACAAACCGCTCTCCAACGGCCACGTCATGATTCGCAATCACCCGGAGGAAGCAGGGAACCACCCCCCTAAAGAGTGAACCATTGGCAGCAAGGTAGCCATGACAACATTGCAAAAAGCGCAAAAACCAGGCCGCAACGGGGGTTTCAGCCGGATCTTTCTGCTGGCAGCAAGGCCGACATTTTTCGAAACGCAGTAGCGATGCGGCGTCGCCCTAGCTTATTCGCACCAGCCATGCATCAATCCCAATGGTTGCCACAACCCGGCCCCTACTTCGTTCGCCTGAGCCATTCATCGACTGGTCAGGCCTGTGGCAAAAACTTTGCCGCTTTGGCATGCCTTTGCATGCTGATGAGGAATTAACGCAGAAAATCATTGCTCTCAACCTTACCAATCTGTTCGGCATTTTACCACTACGCTTATTTTTAGGCGTTAATTATGCGCTGATGGGTGAATGGCCATCCGCCATTTTGATGGCCGTTGCTTTTACTACCGTCAGTGGCTTAGTGCTGTTGCGGCTGGCCGGCAAGCTCAGCTTCGCCTGGTATCGCATCACCTCGCTGATCTTCACCTTTATTTGCCCGGTGCTGCTCACCATCCTGCTGGGTGGCTACGAGGGCAGCAGCCTGGTGATTATCTGGTCATTGCTCTGCCCCTTGTTGGGCCTGCTGCTCGATGAGCCGCGCACGGCCGTGAACTGGTTTGCCATCTTCCTGGCGGCCAACCTGCTCTGCCTCTGGGCCCAGGACACCCTGCTCAGCGCGGCGCCGGTGCCACCGGCCTGGGGCAGCAGTCTGGAGGCCGTCCATGTGATGGGGGTGGGCACGATCCTGTTTCTGGGCCTGCGCTTCTTCTTCAACCAGCGCCAGTTGGCCATGGACAAACTCGATCGCTTCGCCGCCGTGGTGGCCCATGAATTGCGCAACCCCATGACCACCGTGGCCATCGGCACCCGCCATCTCCTGCGCGACGCCAGCAACCTGAAGCCCTCCCAACTGCAGGCGCTCCAGGCCGCGAGCGGCGAGGCGGAACGCTGCAAGCGCCTACTCAACGACCTGCTCGATCTCAGCCGCAACAAGCCCGAGCGGTTGCAGTTATCCCTGCAGAAGACCGACCTAAACACGGTGTTGGTGGCGGTAGCCCGCAAGGCCCACCAATGCCTCGATGCCACCGTCAGCGTCGAATGCTCCCTAGCTCCCGAGCAGCGCCTGGCCCTGGTGGACCCGGTGCATCTCGAGCAGGTGTTGTACAACCTGGTGGAGAACAGTTCCAAATACGCGGAGCGCTACCAGCCCATCGACCTCTCGATTGGCGCCGGCACCCAACCAGAGCAACTGACCATCCAGGTGGCCGACCGGGGCCAAGGCCTCAGCGCCAGCGAATTGGAAAAAATCTTCATTCC
Organism: Pseudanabaena sp. UWO311; assembly: GCA_943370385.1. Lineage (GTDB taxonomy): Bacteria > Cyanobacteriota > Cyanobacteriia > PCC-6307 > Cyanobiaceae > BAIKAL-G1. The sequence goes on along the minus strand of CALRQT020000009.1, from coordinate 141,342 downwards.
CTTCTTTCGGGCCAGCAATGCCAAGGGCAAGACGGGCAGTGGTCTGGGCCTCTATGTGGTGCGCAGCATCGTCGAAACCATGCATGGCAGCGTGTCCGCCGCGGCCAGGCCAGGGGGTGGGATCGTGGTGGCGGTAACCCTGCCCGCCGCGGAGGCTTAAGGGAAAACCCATGCCCACGCTCCTGATTGTGGAAGACAATTTGCCCCTGGCCCAATGTCTTCGCCTGGAACTGGAGGCGGAGGGCTTTAAGGCGGTAACGGTGCCCGATGCCGCCACCGCCCTGCTCCAAGTGCAGGCGGCCGAGCCTGTGGACCTGCTGGTGGTGGATTGGGACCTGCCTGATATCAGTGGTTTGGAGCTCCTAAGGCGCCTGCGGAAGCACAACTTTCGACAGCCGGTGTTAATGCTCACGGGCCACGATGAGGTGGATCGCAAGGTGTTGGCGCTCGAATCCGGCGCCGACGACTATATGGTGAAGCCCTTTTCCTTTGATGAACTGCAGGCCCGCATCCAGGCCCTACTTCGACGTAGCTCGTCCCCGGAACCAGCCGAAAGCGGCGATCCTGGCTTGCGCAGCCTGCTCTCCCAGCGGGAATGGGACGTGCTGATGGAACTAGGCCAGGGCAAAAGTAATGCCGAAATTGCCGAAGCCCTGTTTCTCAGCCAGGAAACGATCAAATCCCATATCAAGGCCCTCCTGCAAAAACTCAAAGCAAAAGACCGCACCCATGCGGTGGTGATCGCCTTTCAACAGGGTTGGCTCCATTAAGCCGGATTAAGCCGGATTAAGCCGGTTGGATTGGCTCCAAAAAACCAGTTGGCTTGGCTCGCGGTGATTTGGCAGCGGCCTAACGGGAGCTGATCCAAGCCTCCACCCAAGCCAAAGGGCTAGGACTAAAACGTCCCAGCCCTTTGGCAAGGCAAGAAGAATGTCTGATCATTCATTCAATCAAGGGATTAAGGTCCTAGGGGTTTAATCCCTTTTCGAGCAGGAATGCTGCCAGGTTACTGATACTACGGCCCTCATAATCGGAGCGCTCAATCAGGGCGTGGTACATGGCGTAGGGGATCGTGATGCTGATCCGCTGGGGGGCCCTTTGCACAAGCTGCAGGCCGGTGGCGCGCGTGGAAGTGGCCGTCATCGTTTCACCTTTGCCCAAGGGCATGCTTCGGACCTACCTAGTCTCTGCGGCATGGTCGCTGGTGTCTTCCCCGCATGGAGTGAGCGCACCGCCCCCAATGGGGGATAGAACCGAGCCCAACCAAGACTCCACCCCAAGCGCTAGGCCATGGGCGTAACTTTTGTTGCGTTCACTACAAATAATAGTCCTCAAAACCGAAAGCTGGTCTTAATCAGGGCGCCCAGTTGGCTGAGGGTCTGGCCGGAGGGGGTGAGCTGCCCTAGGGGGCGGCTGAGATAGAAGAGGGCCGGGGTCAGGCTGATCTGGTCGGTGAGTTGAAATTTGTACCAGCCCTCCCAGACGGTGTTGCCGTCATTGGGAGTGCCACCGCCGCTCAGGGCAGTGGCAAACACCGGCGACCCCACGGCCAGCCCCAGAGCATTGCCCTTGGCCAGGGCATCCTTCCATTGCAAGCCCACCAGCCAGGACTGGCTCTCGCTCAAGCTGCCCTCCGCCTGGGCCGTGCCATCGCTGGTGCTGTTGAAACCCCAGCCCACGCTCACCGAAGGCCACCAACCGGAGTGGGACGGCTGCCAGTAGCCACTGAGGCCAAAGGCGTTCGTGCTGGCATCGGTGAATAGGTCCGTGGAGCCCGTGGCTTGGCGCTGGACAAAGGGGGTGGCTCCCGGGATCCCCTGGCTACCCGGTTGCAGCAGGCTGTAGATCGCCGCTAAACCAAATTGGTCTGCCGCGTAGGCCACCTGCACGCTGCCCGAACCGCCAGAGCCATTGGTGGCGACGCCCCCCAGGGCAGGGTCAGCGCTGGCGCCGTTGGACGCCACATCGTTGGCACTGATGCTGAACGACTGGCCCTGCCACATCAGCCCGGCGCCGGGGCCGAGGTTTTTGTTGTAGGCCGCCGGTGCCCCGTTCACGGCCATCACGTTGAGGATCGTGTCGGCCGGATAGGCGCTAGGCCAGAGCGCCAGCATGTCGTCCTGGCCCACCCGGGCTCCCACGGTGGCGGTGAAGCCATGGCCGATGGGCCATTGCTAGAAGAGTTTGTCGATCGCCAAGATGTTGGCGCCAGCATCACTTTCAAAGGCGGCTTCCAGCTCGGAGAGCCCCAGGTAGCCCGGTTGGCCGCCAAAGGGGCTGGCGCCAAAGTTGCCCGCCCGCAGCACGGTGCGCAGCAAGTCCTTCCCCGTAAAACTGGTATTGAGGGCCAGTTCCAGGTCGTAGTTGAAGGTGGTGCCACTCGGCAACGTGCGCGTGCTGGTGGACACTGGGCCGGTGTGGGCGAAGCTGTTACCCCCAAGCACAAACACCGCCAGGCCCGAGAGGGTGGTGGTGGGAGAAAACTGGCTGGCCTCCAGGGCGCCAACGCGGCCATCCAAGCCATCGAGCCGGCCCTTGAAGATCGCCAACTCCGCAGCGAACTCCTTGAGCAGTTGTTTCAAGGCATCGGTGGTGTCGCTGACCCGCTCCAGGCAGCCATTGAGTAGGGCGGCGGCCTCGAAGCGGCTGATCGCTCGGTTCCCGGAGAAGGAGCCATCGGCGTAGCCCGCCACGCAGCCGTAGCGTTCCACCAGGGCAGCGAGGGCCTGGTAGGCCCAGTCGCTGGGCTGGAGATCGCCCAGCTGGTTGATGTTGGTGAGCTGGGGTTCGGCGCCGGCGTAGTGGGCGAGCCGGGTCACGGCGGTGGCCAGGTGGCTCTGGCGTTGGGCACTTGGGGCCTGGGCTAGGGGTAGGGACCCTTGGGCCAAAGCTTGGCCCCCTTGGGCTTGCAAGCCAGGGGCCCTGGGAGGGGATGCGGCTTGGGCCGGGCTGGCAACCAGGCGGGCGGCGAAGCACGCCACGACTGGAACCAACAACGGCCTGAAGGAGCGCGGCATCAGGGCCGGGATCTCACTGCTTGTATGGATTGGAATGCAAATTAACGGCAACCAGGCCCCTACTACCCCCCGGGGTGCTGTGACCAGCACCAAAAGCCCCCGGTGCCCCCAATGCCGTGCAGGGCCGATGAAAACGATCGGGCTGTTGCCTTAAAGTGGCGCACAATGACGCGTAGCCCAGCCGTCTTGACGAAGTCCCCTTAATGGACGTTATCCTATTGCAACCAACCCCAATCGAGGGGAGTCAACTATTCAACAAAAAGCTCCCTTGGCTCTCCACCACAGGCATTTGACTCTTTTTTTAAAACCTTCATTTCCCTTCTAGCAAAATCCAGCTCGGATAAAATCACTGTTTAATTGCTCCCTAACTAGCGCGTCGATCCAGCCCCAATTCCCACTCCCAGCCAGTCCCAACCCTGGGTCTGCACCGGTCCCCACCCAGCTCCTGCCCTGAAGGCGACTCCGCAACCTCCCATACCCATGCCATGACCCAGGCCCCTTCCCATCCCCTGCTCAGGGACCATCCAGCCTTTGTCGCCCTCTCAGCCCCCGCCCAGCGGCGCCTGCAGGAGAGCAGCAGCCAGCGCAGCTATGGCCCTGGCCAGCTGCTCTGCAGCGGTGCGCTGATCCCCAGCGAGTTGCTGCTGATCGTGTCCGGTGAGGCCCGGCTTTTGGCGCGCACCGACGGGCGTCTGCGCACGGTCACCAAATTGGGCCCTGGGGAGCTGGTGGGCCTGGCCTCCCTGCTGCGGGCCTCCCCCTGCGAAGAGGTGAGCGCCTCCCTGGGGGTTGAGGTCATCGCCCTGCCGGATGCCCTGGTGCTGGAACTGCTCCAGAACGAGCAGGGATTTGCCGCCTGGTGCGCCGACCACCTGTTCAGCGCCGAATTGGTGGCCCTCCTTGCCCTCCAGTTGGAGCGCCACCCCCAGGGCTCCGCCTCCCTGCCCAGCCTGTTGGCCAGGGCCCAGGAGGTCGCCCGCCTGGTGCCAGCCACCCAGGCCGGCCTGGCCGAGCTCCCCCCAGGGATGCAGCTGCTGGTTGCCAGCCACAACATTGAGTCCCACCCCTTAGGCGCCCGGCTGAATCCGGCCAGCGGAGTGCCCACGAGCCTGCCGCCCCTGCCGCCCCGCCTGATCGCCCTGCCCGCCGACCTGTTTGACCCGGTTCCCGGCATGGCTCCTGACGGGGCTGGCAACGGCCCGGCCGAACTGGCCGCCGCCGCCAACGGCAGTGAGGAGCTGGCGACCTACGCCGAAGCCGTGGCCCTACCGCCCCTGGCTTCAGGCCTGGATCTCGGTCAGCGGGATCGGCCCAGTTTCACCCTGCTGCGGGGCACGGGCCCCCTGGAGGAAACCCTGGCCTGCTTCCAGATGCTGGCGGCCGAACTCAAGCTGCCCTTCCGCCGCGATGCGATCGACAAGATCCTGCGCGATGCCCTGCGCCGCGGCCAGACCCCCGACCTGCAACTCTGCGGCAACATCGCCGCCCTGATGGGCTTGCACGTCAGTGGCGTCAAGGTGCCCGCCAACCAGGGAACCCGGCTGCAAACCCCAGCCCTGATCCCCTGGCAGGGGGGATTTGCGGTGGTGCGCAGCTCCAATGCCCGTGGCCTGTTGTTGGCCTCACCGCGGGAAGGCTGGATCGAACTGCCCCCCCAAGGGATTGAGGAGGCCTTCCCGGAGGGCATTGAATTGCTGCTGCTAGAGCGCAGCAACAGCAGCCAGGAGCAACGCTTCAACTTCAGCTGGTTCTGGCCGGCCCTAAAGCGTTACCGCGGCGTGCTCACCCAGGTGTTGATCGCCTCGTTTGTGGTGCAGCTGTTCAGCCTGGCCAACCCCTTGCTGATTCAGGTGATCATCGACAAGGTGATCAACCAGCGCAGCCTGGACACCCTGCAGGTGCTTGGCTTTGCCCTGGTGGTCGTGACCCTGATGGAAGGCATCATCGGCGCGCTGCGCACCTTCCTGTTTACCGAAACCACCAACCGCATCGACCTGCGTCTGGGTTCGGAGGTGATCGACCACCTGCTGCGCTTGCCCCTGAGTTACTTCGATCGCCGGCCGGTGGGCGAACTCGGCACCCGCATCGCCGAACTCGAAAAGATCCGCAGCTTCCTCACCGGCCAGGCCCTCACCACCTTGCTGGATACGGCCTTCTCGGTGATTTACATCGTTGTGATGGTGTTCTACAGCCTGTTGCTCACGGCCATTGCCCTGAGTGTGTTGCCCATCCAAATCGGTCTCACGATCATTGGGGCGCCCCTATTTAGGCGTCAATATCGGGATGCCGCCCAGGAAAATGCCAACACCCAAAGCCACCTGGTCGAAGTGCTTACCGGCATCCAAACGGTGAAGGCCCAGAACGTTGAGATGATCAGCCGCTGGAAATGGCAAGACTTCTACAGCAAATACATCTCGCGCACCTTCGAGAAAACAATCACCGGCACGGCCCTCACCGAAACCTCCCAGGTGCTTCAGAAGCTCTCCCAGCTGCTGGTGCTCTGGGTGGGCGCCTCCATGGTGCTGAAGGGCGAGTTGAGCCTGGGCCAGCTGATCGCCTTCCGGATCATTTCTGGCTATGTCACCCAGCCCCTGCTGCGCCTCTCCGGCATCTGGCAAAACATCCAGGAACTCAAGGTGTCCTTTGAGCGTCTTGCCGATGTGGTGGATACGCCCGAAGAATCCGACGACAGCGACAAGCAGAAGATTCCCCTGCCCCCGATCCAGGGCGAAGTGAAATTTGAGGATCTCTGCTTTTCCTTCAACCCCTCCTCTGCCCAGGTGCTCCGGCACATTGATTTGGTCATCCCGGCCGGCACCTTTGTGGGGGTTGTGGGCCAGAGCGGCAGCGGCAAAAGCACCCTCACCAAGATGTTGCCGCGCCTCTATGCCCCCACCACAGGCCGCATCCTGATCGATGGCTACGACATCGACAAGGTGGAGCTCTATTCCCTGCGCCGCCAGATCGGCATGGTGCCCCAGGAGCCCCTGCTGTTCAGTGGCTCGGTGGCTGAAAACATCGCCCTCACCGATCCCGATGCCAGCAGCGACGCGATCATGCAGGCGGCCCGCCTGGCCTGTGCCCATGACTTCATCATGGAACTCCCTAGTGGCTACAGCAGTGGGGTGGGGGAACGGGGCGCCGGCCTGTCCGGTGGCCAGCGCCAACGGCTGGCCCTGGCCCGGACCCTGCTCAGCAATCCCCGTCTGCTGATTCTCGATGAGGCCACCAGTGCCCTCGATTACGACACCGAACGGAGAGTTTGCGACAACCTGCTCGACAACCTCGACCACTGCACGGTGTTCTTCATCACCCACAGGCTCTCAACCATCCGCCGTGCCGATTTAATTGTGATGATGCATGAAGGCGCCATCGTTGAAACCGGCACCCACGATGAGCTGATTGAACGCCGCGGCCGCTACTACGCCCTTTATTGCCAACAGGAGGTTGCCTGATGTCCCAAGCTAATAAGCCCGGTGCGATTGTGCGCGCCGCCCAGAATGCCCTGGAAAGGCGGGTGCAAAGCAGCCATGAAGAAATGGTGTTGCAGCAGTCTAATTTTCTGGCCAAGACGATCACTTGGGCCCTGATTGCCACCACCGGCTCGGCCCTGGCCTGGCTGGCCTTTGCCAAAACCGATGAGGTGCTGATAGCAACCGGCAAACTGCAGCCAATTGGCGATGTCAAGGTCGTGCAGATGCCGGTAGGCGGCGTGCTGCAAACCATGCTGGTTAAAGATGGTGAAAAGGTCAAAAAAGGCCAGGTGTTGCTGCGGCTCGATAACGAGGCCAGCCTGGATCGCCAGGCCCGCACTCGCCAATCGATCGCCGCCAAGGAGCAGCAGCTAGTCCTCAAGAGGGTTGAGCTCGATCGCTACCTCAACCTCAACGAAACCGAGCAGGCCGTTCTCAAACAGAATCTCGGCTTAGAGAAAGAGATTCTCGATCGACTTGAAGGCCTCAAAAAAGTGGGTGCTTCGGCCGAACTCCAATACCTGCAACAACGCAACAAGGTGCGTGAGGTTGAAGGCGATATCGCCAAGAGCCGGGTAGACCGACTGCGCCAGCTGGCGATTCTGCAACAAGCCGTGGAGCAGCTCAATGGGGAATTGGCTGAGCTACGCAGCAAGCTCACCGAACTCGATGTCAACATCCGTTACCAGGACATCCGCTCCCCCGTGGATGGGGTGGTGTTTGATCTGAAGCCCACGGGGGTGGGCTTTGTGGCCCAGGGCAGTGAGCCGGTGATGAAGATCGTTCCCTATGACGCCCTGCAGGCCAAGGTGGAGATTGAAAGCAAGGACATTGGTTTTGTCAAGGTGGGCAAGCCCGTGGATATCAGCATTGATTCCTTCCCCTCCAACGACTTCGGCGTGGTGGAAGGAACGGTGAAATCCTTTGGATCGGATGCTTTGCCCCCGGATGAGCAACACCAAACCTATCGTTTCCCGGCCATGATTGCCCTCAATTCCCAGCAGTTAAAGCTGAAATCGGGCACGTCATTGCCCCTGCAAGTTGGCATGTCGCTCACGGCCAACATCAAGCTGCGCAAGGTGACCTGGCTGCAATTGCTGCTCGGTGAATTCAAAAACAAAACCGATTCCCTCAAGCAGCTCTAAGCCAACCAAGCTGCTGTCAATAGCAATCCCCAGGCAATCCTGCTCGGATGACCAGGGGATTTTTGATGGGGCAGAAGCGCCCTAGGTGGTGGGACTTTCCCGCAGCCAGGGCGAGGCAGAACCCTCAGCCGGCCTCACGCCTCTCCTCAGAGCTGGATGGCCTGTTCGTCTTCGAAACACCAAACCCAACGCTCGCCCGGTTCAATCCCCCGGATCAGGCGGTGGCCGGTGTGGCGGTAGTGGGCGGTGGCATGGCGGTTCTTGGACGAATCGCAGCAGCCGATATGGCCGCATTCCAGGCAAAGGCGCAGATGCACCCAGCGATCGCCGAGGTCAACGCATTCCTGACAGACATGGTTGGCCGGTTCCGGCAGGTCCGTGATTGCGGCGAGGTGCTCGCAGGGGCGGCGTCCGGAAGGGGCCATCTAGGGGTAGGGCATGGGGCGAGGCTCCATTGAAGCGTGATTTTGACCAAGCGGCCGAGAACGGCCGAGGGCCCTGGGGCAGGCTCCGCCCCAGCGGGCCGATGGGCCGAAGGCGACGCCTAGCGTGCGACCAGGCACGTTTCACCCAGGGATGCAACCCGATCACCCGGCCCAGCAGCAGGCCCCCAAGGGGCTCACCTGGCAGTGCATCAACGGCTGTGGTGCCTGCTGCAGGCTTGATCCGGGCGAACGGCCAGAAGCCCTGGAGGCCCTGGACGCCGAGGAGCAGGAGCTCTACCTCTCGATGGTGGGAGCCGATGGCTGGTGCCGCCATTACGACACCGGAGGCCAACGCTGCCGCATCTATGAAAGCCGGCCCCGGTTTTGCCGCGTGAGCAACCTGGCCAGCATTTTTGAGGTGCCTGAGGCGGAGGCCAATGGCTTTGCAATCGCCTGCTGTCGCCAACAGATCCGCAGCGAACACGGCGGCCGTGGCAGGGTGCTCAGGCGCTTCGAGCGGGCCCTGCGCCAGCCGCCGTCCCCCTCCGCCGACTGACCCTTCCCAGCCCCTCCCCCGCCTGCCCCCCGCTCCATGGCCATGGATCCCCAGCCCGACGCCAGCCCGCCTCCCGGGGAGGCCAGTCCCGAGACCGGGCCTGGGGCAAGCGGGGTTTCGGCCAGCAGCGATCCCGGCCCGGCCCCGGAGGCCAAGGCCGACCAGACCACCTACGCGTCGGTGTTTCTGGCCACCTTCAGCACAGTTTTCCTGGCGGAACTCGGCGACAAGACCCAGCTGGCCGCCCTGCTGCTCTCGGCCGAATCGGGCCGGCCCGTGATCGTGTTCCTCGGGGCCTCCCTCGCCCTGATCTGCTCCAGCCTGGTGGGGGTACTCCTCGGCCGCTGGCTGGCCCGCTTCATCCCCGCCCAGATGCTGGAACGGCTGGCCGGCCTCTTGATGGTGGCCCTAGGCCTCTGGCTGGGACGCCAGGCGGTGCTGAGCTTCCTCCCCACCAGTCCCCTGGTGCCCCTGACTTAAGACCCCGTCCAGCCCCCACCGAACGTTCTACCGCCGATCCGACCTTGGAATTCCCCCTGCTGGTCTCCACCTTTGCCACGGTGTTCCTGGCCGAACTGGGCGATAAGACCCAGCTGGCCATCGTCACGATCAGCGGCACCTCCAACCGCAGCGGCGCCGTGTTTGCCGGCAGTGCCCTCGCCCTGGTGTTCGCCAGCCTGCTTGGTGCTGGCGCCGGCGGTTCCCTCTCCAGCGTGATTCCCCCCAATGCCCTGCAGCTGGCCGCCTCGGTGGGCTTTCTGGTGATCGGCCTGCGCCTGATCATCAAGGCCGGCCAGGGCGAAGCTCCAGACCCCGGCTAACGCCAGAAGGCCCCGGATAAGGCCAGAAGAGCCCGGCCCAGGTGCTGACCAAGTCAGGAGCAAAACGGTCCAGGACCGGATCGGGAAGACCCCCACCCCTTGGCTGCCTAAAGTCAAGTCAATCTCACCTCCCCCTGGGCAGCGCTACACGCCCCGGCGGGCGGGCCTATCCCGCTGCACCCCGTCTCCCGATGAAGTTCTCGGTCGCTGACCTGCTCGACCAGCTCCCTGGCCAGGAGCCCCTGCCCATCGCCAAGCTCGAAAAAGCGCTTGGCCTCACCGACGCGGGCGACCAGGACCTGCTCCGCATCGCCCTCACCGGTCTTGGTCGCGCGGGGGTACTCGAAGAAGGCGAAAACGGCATCAGCCGCAGCAGTGACGCGGGCCTGATTGAGGCCCGCCTGCGCTGCAGCAGCAAGGGCTTCTGTTTTGCCCTGCGCGACGACGGCGAAGAAGACATCTATATCCGCGACCACCAGCTCAACCACGCCTGGAATGGGGATCGGGTGCTGGTGCGCATCACCCGCGAGGGCGGTCGGCGCCGCTCGCCCGAGGGCAGCATCCAGTGCATCCTGCAGCGCCAAACCACCAGCCTGCTGGCCCAGGTGGAGCAACAGAACGATCGCCTCGTGGCCGTTCCCCTCGACGATCGCCTGCTCACCGCCCTGGAACTGCCCGCCGCCGATGCGGTGCACCTCAACCCCCCCGAGGCGGCGGTGGTGGAGGTGCGGGTGGACCGCTACCCGGTGGCCCAGCTGGCGCCCCAGGGCCACGTGGCCCGCAGCCTGGCGATCCATGCCGGCGAGGAAGCCGATCGGGACCTGCTCCTGACCAAGCACGGCCTGCACGACCGGCCCGCCGCGCCCCGCTCCAGCCCTAAGGCCATCGCCGACAAGGACCGGGAGGATCTCACCGGCCTGCCCACCCTGGTGCTGGGCGGCTGGACGGGCACGAATGCGCCGATCCTGCCGGCCGTATCCCTCGAGGACAGCGACACGGGCCTGCGCCTCTGGGTCCATGCCCCGGCCATGGCCGAGCGGCTCAGCGCCGGTGGTCCCCTAGATCTCTGGCTGCGGGACCAGGCCGAAGCCCTTTGCCTGGGCCGGGCCTGGCTGCCCCTGTTGCCCAGCACCCTCAGCAAGGCGGCGGCCTTCGCCCCAGGCCAGAGCGAAGCGGCCCTCTCGGTGGCCCTCGACCTGGATGCCGATGGCACCCTCCAGCATTTCCGCTTCTGCCGCAGCCGCATCCGCCCCGATGGCCTGGTGGATGGGACCGCCTTGCAGGCCCTCGCCGAACGCAAACCCAAGAGCCGCACCCTGCCGGCGGCCCTCAAGGGCCTCAAGGACCAGCTCCCCCTGCTGGAGCGCCTGATCGCCCTGGCTGGCCAGCTGCGCGACCGGCGCCTGGCGGCCGGCTCCCTCGATCTCGACCTGGCCACCCCCGCGATTGACAGCCTGGGGGACCTGCGGGCCCCCGATCCGGACCTGGCCCGGGAAGGCTGGCTGCCCCGTTTCGATCCAGGCCAGGCCACGGCCCTGCTGCGGGAACTGACCCTGCCGGCCCACCAGGCCCTGGGCCAGCACCTGGCGGCCCTGGAACTGCCCGCCCTGTTCGCCATCAACCCGGCGCCGGAGCCGGAGGACGTTAATGAGGTGGCCAAGGCCGCCCTAGCCCTGGAGATCCCCCTCGAGCTCACCGCCGATGGCAACGCCAGCGCCCAGGAGCTGGCCACCGCCTTTGCCGGCACGGACCGGGCCCGGGTGCTTCAGCAGCAACTCTGTGACACCGTGCGGCCCGTGGCCCTGGCCGCCGAACCGGGTCCGAACCAGCTCGCCGGCGAACCGCGCGCCCTGGCCGCCTGGTGCTTCCCCTCGCTCCACTACGCCGACCTCTGGAACCAACAGCTGCTGGTGTTGCTCCTGGTCGAAGGCAAGGACCGCCCCTCGGTGCGCCACAAGACCCGGGTCGACCTGGCCGCCGACAGCTGCCACGGCAGCATCGACTGGCCCCTCCTGGCCCCCAGCCAGCTCAACCCCTTCCAGGAGGCCCGCAGCGAGGCCCTGATCCAGCGCCTCAATGGCCGCTCCCGCTTTGTCCAAGAGCTACGGCTCGACAGCCTGGCCATGGCCCAGGCCCGGGAGGCCGAACCCCTGGTCGGCCAGACCCTGCAGGGGGTGATCAGTGGTGTGCAGAGCTACGGCTTCTTTGTGGAGGTGCCGCCCAGCCAGGTGGAGGGCCTGGTGCATGTCAGTTCCCTAGTGGATGACTGGTATGAGTACCGCTCCCGCCAAAACCGCCTGGTGGGCCGCAAGAACCGCCGTACCTACATGCTCGGCGACCGGGTGGAGGTGGTGATCCAGAAGGTGGATGTGCTGCGCCACCAGATCGATCTAGCCGTGGTTCTGGCCGAAGACGATGGGGCGGAAGCCGCTGCCGATGCCAGCGACCTGGCGCCAGCGGCCGGGCCGGACGGCGAGGACAACGCCCTGGCCGGCAGCCCCAGCGAGGGCTAACCCCATGGATCCCCTGGTGCTGGCCGTGTCCGGTGCCTCGGGCCAACCCCTGGCCCAACGGGCCCTGCAGCTGCTGCTGGAGGCCGGCGAGACGGTCGAACTGGTCACCAGCCGCGGCGCGATCACGGTTTGGCAGGCCGAATTGGGCATCCGGGTGCCGAGCGAGCCCGGGGCCCAGGAGGCCTTTTGGCGCGAGCGCACCGGCTGCCAGAGCGGCGAACTGCGCTGCCACCGCTGGAACGACCAGGCCGCAGCCATCGCCAGCGGCAGCTTTCGCACCCGCGGCATGGTGATCCTGCCGGCCAGCATGGGCAGCGTCGGCCGCATCGCCGCCGGCGTGGCCACCGACCTGCTGGAGCGGGCCGCCGACGTGCACCTCAAGGAAGGCCGGCCCCTGGTGATCTGCCCCCGGGAACTGCCCTGGAGCCTGATCCACCTGCGCAACCTCACCACCCTGGCCGAAGCCGGCGCCCGCATCGCCCCGCCGGTGCCGGCCTGGTATCACCAGCCCACCACGATCGAGCAGATGGTTGATTTCCTGGTGATCCGGGTGTTCGACTGCCTGGGCTACGACCTGGGGGCGCTGCAGCGCTGGCAGGGCCCCGTCGACGGTGTCCAGACAAGCCCAGGCCCGGCAAGCCAAGTCCCGGCAAGCCAAGTCCCCTCAAGCCAAGGCCAGTCACCTGACGTCCCCCTAACCAACGTCCCGTTCCTCGGAGGCACGCCCCCTTAATGCCCCCCGCCGTGCTGCTGCGTCGCCTGTTGCTGCTTCCCCTGCTGGCGCCCCTGCTGGCGGTGCTGCTGGTGGGGGCGATCAATCCCAGGCCCTGGGTGGGCCTGCGGCTTCTGATCTGGCGCTCGCCGGAATGGACCATCGGCAGCTGGCTCGCCCTGGCGGCCGGGGGCGGCGCTGCCCTCAGCGCCACGGCCACGGCCCTGGCTCTCCAGGCCGGCGGCACCAGCACCCGACGCCAGCTGCATCGCCCCATCGCCGATGGACGCTCCCGGCGCGCCTGGCCCTGGGGCCGGGGCGAGAGCGAGACGGACGGGCCAGCGGAAGCCTGGGTGGACGGCCCCGGCCAGGAGCCCGCTTCGGCCTGGGGCCGGGACAGCCGGGAAGGGCCTACCGCCCCCTGGCCGGGCCAGGCCTGGGCAGGGCCGAGTCGCCATCCAGCCGATCCCCAGCCCACCCTCTCGGTGCCCTTCCGGGTGATCCGCCGCGGCACATCCCCCGCGCCCGATACCGGCACCATGGCCGGCGGAAACCGCCCCTCCGGGCCCCCGCCAGACCCCCAGGCCGCCCAGCAGGGGAGTCGCCGCACAGGCCTCTGGCCCCTAGGAAACCGCCAGCAGGCCCAGCCAGCCCAAGCCCCTGCAGGCCCCAACCCCGCAGACCCGGCGGCCGTTGATCGCAGCTGGCAGCTGGAATCGGACGCAGATTGGTGAGGCCAAGGCCCGGGGCTAGGGCCCAGGGCTGAATCCAAGAGCTACGGCTAAGGCCAAGGCCCCTGGCGAAAGCCAAGACCCCGGGCTGGGGCCAAGCGCCTGGGCTGAATCCCCGACTCTGGAGGGGTGACTTGGCCTGGCCAGGGTGCAGCAGCGTGGCCTCTGCTGCCTACAGTTCGTTCAGCGTTATGCCTGAGGCCTGAGCCGGTGACTGACTCCGCCACCCCCGCGCCCCAGAACGACAGTCCGGCCAGCCCGGCAGACAAGCCTGTTGCTGCGGCCCCTGCAGCCGCTCCCGCCGCCAAGCCCAAACCGCCCGCCCCGGAGGAGCAGCCCTTCGGCCAATTTGTGCCCCAACTGCTGCTGCCGGGCCTGGCCAAGGAGATCGAGGCCTATGGCGGTGGCGCGGTGGAGCTGAGCTTCGAGCAGGGTCCGATGCCGGTGGTGGGCAGCCCCTGTTCCTTCGTGAAGGGAACGTTTTCGGGCGGTCGTCGCTTCTGGCTCTGTTTCACCGCCGAAGACATCGGCTCAGCCAAAACGATTGCCCTGGCCGAAGCGGGAGCCGAGGCGAGCCTGCTGGAATCGTTCCTGATCGATGAGAAGAAAATGACCCTGGCCCTGCTGGTGTCCCGGGTGGTGTCCCGGCTCAACGGCCAGAAGTGGCTGGGGGCCAATTGAGCCCGGATCTCTCCAGGTCAGGCGGCTGGGCAGCCCTTAACAACCAGGCTTAACAGCCCCACCAGGGACGCCCTCACGGCCCCTACCATGGGTCCAGATCCTGCTGCCGCGCTGCCCGATGGTGCCCCCCACCGCCACCGCCCTGCCCACCACGGGCCCGAGCCTGGGCACCCCCGATGCCCCCGCAACCAAGGCGCCGGCGAAGGACACGATCCTGACCCCCCGCTTCTACACCACGGACTTCGACGCCATGGCGGCGATGGACCTCCAGCCCAATGTGGTGGAACTGGAAGCGATCTGTGAAGAATTCCGCAAGGATTACAACCGCCACCACTTCGTGCGCCAGGGCGAATTCGAAGGCGCCGCCGACAAGCTGGACCCGGACACCCGTCGGGTCTTTGTTGAATTCCTCGAGCAGAGCTGCACCTCGGAATTCTCGGGCTTCCTGCTCTACAAGGAACTGAGCCGTCGCATCAAGGCGAAAAATCCCCTGCTGGCGGAATGCTTCGCCCACATGGCCCGCGATGAGGCCCGCCACGCCGGCTTCCTCAATAAAGCCATGGGCGATTTTGGCCTGCAACTGGACCTGGGCTTCCTCACCGCCAGCAAGGCCTACACCTTCTTCCAACCCAAGTTCATCTTTTACGCCACCTACCTCTCCGAGAAGATTGGCTACTGGCGCTACATCGCCATCTTTCGCCACCTGGAGAAGCACCCCGAAAGCAAGATCTTCCCGATCTTCAACTTCTTTGAAAACTGGTGCCAAGACGAAAATCGCCACGGCGATTTCTTTGATGCCCTGATGAAGGCCCAACCCGACACGGTGCGGGGCCTCCAGGCCCGGCTCTTTTGCCGCTTCTTCCTACTGGCGGTGTTTGCCACCATGTATGTGCGCGATGTGGCCCGCAAGGAGTTCTACGAAGCGCTCGGCCTTGATGCGCGCGACTACGACAAGATGGTGATCGCCAAAACCAACGAAACCTCGGCGCGCGTCTTCCCCGTTGTTTTAAACGTGGACCATCCGAAGTTCTACGTGCGCCTCGAGCGCCTCGTGCAGAACAACGAGGCCCTCAGCGCCGCCGACGCCAGTGGCGCTCCGGCCCCCCTGCGGCTGCTGCGCAAGCTGCCCCTGTGGCTGGCCAACGGCGCCGAGATGGCGAAGTTGTTCTTCATGGCGCCGATTCGCAGCGAGCAGTTCCAACCGGCGGTGCGCTGAACCCTCCGCCCTCGGTCGACCAGCTCCCCACCAGGCCCTTTCCCTCCGCTCCCCATCCGTTGGTCGTCACCCTGTCCCCCTCCAGCGCCAGCCCCTCGGGCCTGGCCGACCGCTTCGACCACGCCTGGCGATCGCCCCTGGAGAGCCTGCTGGGCCTGGGCAGCGCCGCCGGCGCCGACCTGGTGGAGGTGTTCCTCGAACGCACCGACCACCTGGGGGTGCTGGCCGAACAGGAGCGCATCACCAGCGTCAGCCCCGCCTTTGGCACGGGGGCCGGCATCCGCGTCTTCCGGGGCGAGCGGGATGGGTTCGTTTCGACCAACGACCTGAGTGAGGCCGGCCTGCGCCGCGCCCTTGAGCAGGCCCTGGGCATGCTCGGTTTGGCGGCTCCCAGCCTGGCCAACCCCGGACCGTCCGGGTTCAACGGCCTGGCGACCCTGCGGGATTTCGGCGCCAGCAAGGCCCCCTGGCTCGGGGCCTGTCCAACCCTGGCCGAGGCCACCACCCGGCTGTTGGAGGGGACCGACCGGCTCGAACGCCATGGCGCCCACCTGCAGGCCCGCCGCGGTAGCTACGCCCGCGACTGGCAGGAGGTGCTGGTCGCAGCTAGCGACGGCACCTTCGCCCGGGACATCCGTCTGCACCAATCCCTGGGCCTCACCGTGCTGGCCGCCGATGGCGAGCACCGCGCCAGCGCCGGTCGCCGCTACGGCAGCTCCGGCCGGCCCGAACACCTGACCCAGTGGGACGTGGAGGCCTCGGCCCAGGAGGTGTGCAGCAGCGCCGGCACCATGCTCTATTCCGACTACGTGGAGGCCTGCCAGGTGCCCGTGGTGCTCGCCAACCGCTTCGGCGGCGTGATCTTCCACGAGGCCTGCGGCCACCTGCTGGAAACCACCCAGGTGGAGCGGGGCACCACCCCCTTTGCCGACCAGGTGGGCGAGCTGATTGCCCATGAGGCCGTGACCGCCATTGATGAGGGCCTCAGCGATGGCGCCTTTGGCTCCCTCTCGATGGATGACGAGGGCATGGAGCCCCAGCGCACGGTGTTGATTGAAAACGGCGTGTTGCGCCGCTTCCTCAGCGACCGGGCCGGCGAGCGCCGCACCGGCCACGAACGCACCGGCAGCGGCCGGCGCCAGAGCCATGCCTTTGCCGCCGCCAGCCGCATGCGCAACACCTATATCGCTGCCGGACCCCACAGCCCCGCAGACCTGATCGCCTCGGTGGAGAAGGGCCTCTATTGCAAGGCCATGGGCGGCGGCAGCGTTGGCCCCACGGGCCAGTTCAATTTTGCGGTGGAAGAGGGGTACCTGATCGAGGACGGCCAGCTGACCAAACCGGTCAAAGGCGCCACCTTGATAGGAGAAGCCAAGGAAGTGATGCCCCGCATCTCCATGTGCGCCAACGACCTGGAACTGGCCGCGGGCTTCTGTGGATCGGTGAGCGGCAGCATTTTTGTCACCGTGGGCCAACCCCACATCAAGGTGGATTCGATCACCGTCGGAGGACGCTGAGCATGGACAAGCTCGACGCACCCGCCCTGCGGAACCGGATCGAAACCTTCGCCCAGGCCCAAGGCATTGGCCGTTGGGACCTGGGCGCCGCCAGCAGCAGTGACAGCTCGGTGCAGGTGGACCGGGGCGAGGCCAAGCAGATGAAGGCGGCCCAGCGCAGTTCGATCACGGTGCGGGTGTGGAATGGCGACGGCTTGGTGGGGATCACCAGCACCTCCGACCTCTCCGATAGCGGCCTGCAAAAGGCCCTGGCCGGGGCCCAGGACGCCAGCGCCTTCGGCAATCCCGACGACTCTCCCGCCTTTTCCCCCCTGGCCACGGCGCCGCTGCAGGTGCTCGAGCAGCCCTTGCACGAGCCCCGCGGCATCCTGGAGCTGCTCACCAGCCTCAAGGACGCCGAGCGCCAACTGCTCGATCGCCATCCAGCCCTGACCACCGTTCCCTACAACGGCCTGGCCGAGCGCAGCAGCGAGCGGATTTATCTCAACAGCGACGGGGCCTGTCGCCAACAGCAGCTGACCACCGCCAGCGTCTACCTCTATGCCCGCGCCGAACAGGCCGGCCGCAAACCGCGCAGCGCCGGCGCCGTGCGCCTCGCCTATGGCGCCTCCGACCTCGATCTCGCCGGTTGCATCACCGAGGCGGCCGACCGCACCATTGCCCACCTGGACTACGCGCCGATCGCCACCGGCCACTACACCTGCGTGTTCAGTCCCGAGGCCTTTCTGGATCTGATTGGGGCGTTCAGCAGCCTGTTCAACGCCCGCGCCGTGCTCGATGGCGTCAGCCTCAGTAGCCGTAGCTCCCTGGGCCAGAGCCTGGCGGTGCCCTTCCTCTCAATCGCCGACAACGGCCTCAACCCCGGCAACATCGGCGCCTCCAGCTTCGATGGCGAAGGCACCCCGACCCGCCGGCTCAGCCTGGTGGAGGGCGGCGTGCTCCAGAACTTCCTCCATTCCGAAGCCACGGCCCGGGCCTTCGGTGTAGCCCCCACGGGCCATGCCGGCCTCGGCGCCAAGGTGTCGGTGGGCCCCGACTGGTTTGAGATTGGCGCCACCCCCGGGGCCGCCGGCGCCGCCTTGGGCCTCGATCGCCACGCTGCCAGCGGCCAGGGCGGCGCTGGCCTGGTGCTGATCGATTCCCTCTCCGCCCTGCATGCGGGCGTGAAGGCCAGCCAGGGCTCCTTCTCCCTGCCCTTTGACGGCTGGTTGCTCCAGGGCGGCGAAGCCCGCTCGATCGAGGCGGCCACCGTGGCCGGGGACATCCGCAGCCTGCTGAACGCCATCGTCGGTTTTGAGGGCGAGGCCAAGGTCACCCCCGATGGCCTCAGTCCCCACGTGTGGGTGGAGGGTCTCTCGATTACGGGCGAGGCGTGATGGCGGGCCTAGGGCGGTTGCCCGGGCAATCGCCATGGCAGACCCCATGAAGATCCTGTTCTGGGGCACCCCCGCCTACGCCGTGCCCAGCCTGGACGCCCTGGTGGCCGCAGACCACACGCTGGTGGGCGTGGTGAGCCAGCCGGACCGGCGCCGGGGCCGGGGCAAGGAGTTAGTGGCTTCGCCCGTGAAGGCCCGGGCCCTGGAGCTGGGATTGCCGGTGTTCACGCCCGAGCGGATCCGCCGCGATGGCGAGTGCCAGGCCCAACTGGCCGCCCTGGGGGCCGACCTCTCGGTGGTGGTGGCCTTCGGCCAGATCCTGCCCCCGGCGGTGCTGGAGCAGCCACCCCTGGGCTGCTGGAACGGCCACGGCTCCCTGCTGCCCCGCTGGCGCGGCGCCGGCCCGATCCAGTGGAGCCTGCTGGAGGGTGATGCCGAAACGGGGGTAGGGATCATGGCGATGGAGGCGGGACTAGACACCGGGCCGGTGCTGCTGGAGCGCCCCCTAACCATCGGCCTGCTGGAGAACGCGACCCAACTGGGGGAGCGGCTGTCACGGCTTACCGCCGAGCTGCTGGTGGAGGCCCTGCCCCTGATCGCCGCCGCCGGTCCCGGCCCGGAAGCGGAGCGGCTGGCCCGCCTGGGGGTGTGCCCCCAGGCCAGCGAGGGCCTGACCACGGCCCGGCTGCTCACCAAGGCCGACCTGCAGATCGACTGGGCCCAGTCGGCCCTGCAGATCCATCGCCGTGTGATGGGGCTCTACCCCAACGCCCAGACCAGCTGGGGCCGCAAACGGCTCAAACTGCTGGCCACAGAACCCCTGGTGCAACGGCTGGCGGACCAGCTCAGCCCCGAAGCGGCCGAGCTACTGCGCCACGATCCCGCCATCCAGGCGGCCTGCGCTGCCGCGACCCAAGGAGCTGGGGATGCCCGCCCGGGCCCCGAACCGGGCACCGTGCTGGCCGTGGCTAAGGAGCTGGGGCTGGTGGTGGCCAGCGCCGGCTGCCCCCTACTGCTGCGCACTGCCCAACTGGAGGGCAAGGGGGTGGTCAGCGGCCAGGCCTTGCTGCAACAGCTAGGGGCCCAGGTGGGGGATCGGCTAGGCCCAAAGCCAGGCGAGCAAGGCTTAAGCCACCCCAATCGGCAAACCCAAGCCCCCACACGCCCTGCGCCCACGGCGACCTAACCTCAACTCAACCGATCAACTGGCTATCCCATCCAAAGCCTCTACGCCACAGCCACGGGGACCACAAATCTTGGGAGGAGAAGTCAAGTTGCATCAAAACAAATGAAGTCAAGATAGGGCCTAAACCCAAACCCAACTCCCAGCCTTGTCCCAATCATTTCCAGGTGGATTTAACGCCTTCGCTCAATCGGCGTGGCCCCAACCATCGAGCCAAAACTTGATAGAGATGATTCCATTGAGGTCAAGGCTAGTAACACCTCACCAGCAGATCAAACCGCAACATTGCGTTACTCCCCCCCTGAATCCCTAGCTCAGCGTGCGGCTGCTTTTGTCAGCAGCAACGGGAGCCTCGCCTAAGCCACGACCTTCGAAGGATCGGCCAAAACAAGCATCCATTGTTGACAGCTTGCAGCCCGCCAGAGGCAGTCCCCAGGCAGTTCTGCGGCAACGGCCAGCCAATCGGCCAGGCGGCATTGGGATCAAGCAAGGCAGCACCCACTTCAGGCCCCGAAAGCACCAGTCCTCCCAGCCCCCCACTCCATGACCGTCAGTGTGATCACGCCAACCAGGCTGCTGCCGGACCGGGTGGGCATGCTGGTGGAACTCAACCAAAGCCTGAGCCGCAACCGCTGCCCGGTTGAGCATGTGATCGTGGTCGATGGCAATCCCGGGGCGGCCATTCCGGCGGAGCTGGCCGGACAAGCCACGATCATCAACAGTCCCCGGCCGATCGGCCAGGCGGCGGCCCGCAACCTGGGCCTTGTGGTGGCCCAGGGCGACTGGATCACCAGCGCCGATGACGACGACTGGCTCCATCCCCATTCGATCGATCGCCGGCTGGAGGCGATTCACGGCGAACCCGGGGCCCTCTGGGCGGCGGGCTATTGCACCGACGATGACAGCGTTGATCCGGAAATCATGCCGGCAGGATTCTGTTCTCCAGGCGCCATCTGGCAGGCCTGGCCCAGCCCCCACCACCCGATTCCCCTGGGTCCCACCACCCTGCTGGTGCAGGCCAACCTGCTCAAACGGGCCGGCGGCTGGATGGGCCTACCCCAGGGGGAAGACATCGGCATGATGATGGCCGTCACCAGCCTGGCGCCAGGGCTAGTGATTGATGCCTACGTGTATCACATTCGCCTCCATGGCGGCCAGATGACCAAAACCAGTTGGTTTGATGATTTAGAACTGCTGGCCCGCCGCTGTGCCTGGGACCGGGGGGCCTCTATTTTGGCCCAAATGCAATCTTCCAGGATGCTAGTCACAACGCCCTAGCCTTAGAAGGTGACACCAATTTGTCCCCTTAGAAAAAGACCTTCACGCCCGCCTCAATGCCGTTTTCGTTGACATCAAAGGCGTTCGGTTGGAGGGCGCCGTTACTGCCACCCAGATGGAGCAGACGCCAGGAGAGGTTGAGCTGGGTGCTGTTGCCAATCGCGTAACCGAAACCGGCTTGGGCATTCCAGGAGAGGTTCTCCGGCTGGTCGATGCCAAAGCCGCCGATGTCGCCGCGGGCAAACAGCCGTAGCCGCGGCGAGAGGAACAGCATGGCCTGGGAGCCCAGAAGGGGTTGGGCGACCGTGGAGCTGAGCTCTCCGTAGCGGGTGAAGCTGCCGGCCGGACGATTGAGGCTGAAGCTGTTGTTGGGACCTGTGACGGTGATGCTTGAGCCAGAACCCTGGCCTTCCAGGCCAAGGTTGTACTGCACATTGACAAGACGGACCCCGGCATAGGGGATCACGGTGAAGCTGCCGGGCCGTGCCACCGCCGATTCCCGCTCGCCGAAGCGATAGCGCAGGGCCAGGTCGTAGATGCCTTGCACCAGGCCCATGCTGGCGGTGATGGAGGTCGAGCCGATCGCGACACTGGCGCTTTTGCGGCCCAAGGGCCCAAAGCTCCCGTCCGCATTGAGGCCGCCCCGGCTGACCCCTTGGGCTCCTTGCAGGGATAGATAGCTGAGGTCGGTCAGCAGGCCCAGGCGGCCATATTCCACGCTGCCGCGCAGGCTGGCAAGGGCGGTGAGGGGCTGGAGCACCTGGCCCAGGTCAAGGTCAAAATCGGTGCTCAGGCCCCTAATCGTGGCGGTGCCGTTGGTGCTTAACGGGGCCAGGCCATAGAGCTCCACCGTGCCAGCCCAGGGGGTTGGCGTGGCTTGGGGGCCAGGGCTAGTCGGGCTGCGATTAGGACCAGCAGATAGGGGGTTTGGCCCAGCAGGGCCCTCGGCCTGGGCTTGCCCGATTGCCATCCCCCCCTGCGGATCGGCAGCCAGGGCCACGGGGGGCGCCATCCCCACTCCCAGCAGCCCCGTCAGCACGGCGGCATGGATCGTGATGATCCCAGTTGGAGGGAAGCGCACCGATCAGCTAAGCCGGACGACTGCGACGGATCGGTGCTTCAGCCCCCCGGCCACCGGCACTGCGGGGGCCCCGAGCCCTGCCTCCAGCACCGCCCCCTGCTCCACCACGGCCGCCGCCACCACTTCCTCCGCCACCACCAGCCCGACCACCACCGGAGCCGTAGGAACCACCGCCACCACCACCACTGCGCCCGCGAGAGCCGCCCTTGCCCCGGCCACCGCTGAGGTCGAGGGGTGGGGCCGAAAGAATGGTGGGTTCAAACCCGGGCACCTCTTGACGCGCCAGGGGATTGCCGATCATGCGTTCAATCGCCCGCAGCAATTCGTGCTCTTCGGCCGCCACTAGGGAAATGGCATGGCCACTCTGGCCGGCCCGGCCGGTGCGGCCGATGCGATGCACATAGTCTTCGGCCACATTCGGCAGGTCCAAATTCACCACATGGGGCAACTGCTGGATGTCGATGCCGCGGGCTGCCAGGTCGGTGGCCACCAGCACCCGCACCACGCCGCTCTTGAATTCGGCCAGGGCCCGGGTGCGGGCCCCCTGGCTCTTGTTGCCATGGATGGCCGCCGCCGCAATGCCCTCCTTGATCAGCCGTTCGGCCATGCGGTTGGAGCCGTGCTTGGTGCGGGCAAACACCAGCACCTGCTGCCAGTTGTTGCTGGCGATCAGGTGGTGCAGCAGGTCGGGCTTGCGGGCCATATCGCAGGGATGCATCACCTGCTCGACGGATGTGGCCGTGCGGTTTTCCGGAGTGGCCTGCAATTGCACCGGGTTGTGCAACAGGCCCGTGGCCAATTTGCGGATTGAAGGGTTAAACGTGGCCGAAAACAGCAGATTTTGCCGCTTCGGCGGCATCAGGGCCAGGATTTTTTGAATATCGCGGATGAAGCCCATATCGAGCATGCGATCGGCCTCATCGAGCACCAGGATCTCCACCCGATCGAGCCGAATCGCGTTCTGCTGGTGCAGATCCATCAGGCGGCCTGGGGTGGCTACCAGCACATCGGCGCCCCGGCGCAGCCGCATCATCTGGGGGTTGATCTTGACGCCGCCGAACACCACATCGGAGCGCAGATCAAGAAACTTCCCGTAGGCCGCCACGCTTTCGGCCACCTGGGCCGCCAGCTCCCGGGTGGGGGTGAGCACCAGGGCCCGCACGATGTTGTTGCGGGCGTGGGGGCCGTGGCGCAGGCGCTCCAGCATCGGCAGGGTGAAGCCGGCGGTCTTGCCCGTGCCCGTCTGGGCGGCGGCCATCACGTCATGGCCGGCGAGCACGGCCGGGATGCACTGCAGCTGGATCGGCGAGGGGCTGGTGTACCCCTTGGCCGCAATCGCTTCCAGCAGGGGCCGACACAGGCCCAACGACTCAAAGTCGGCCAGCGGGGCAGCGCCGCCGGCGGCGGGATCAAGGGAAGGGGACTGGAGGCTGGCGCCTGGCTCCTGGCCCGGAGCGGGGTGGGTCAGGAGAGCGATGGCAAGCCTGGTGAAGATCAACCCACCCTAGGGCGGCCCTGGAATGGCCTAGCTAAGGCCGCCTTGGGGTGCCTTAGCTGACCGGCTCGAAGTGGCTGCAGCGCTGGCAGGGCCCTTCCGGCAACACGGCACAGCGCAACAGGGGCGTGCGGGCATTGAAGCGGCAGTTGGGATCGCCGATCACCCAGCGCCCCTGCCACCAGCGGGCCTCGGCCGGCTGCCGCTGGGCCTTCACCTGCAGGGCAACGCAGGCCAGTTCATAGCGGCCATTGCGCAGCTGGTAGCGGTGGTGCCGTTGCATCACCAGAAAACTGCGCTCGCCCAGCTCAAGCCACCTGCCGGGATAGGGCACCTCCTCGAGCTCCAGCTGCTCGAGCAGCTGGCCGGAGCCGGCCTGGCGTAACTCCACCCGCATCAGGAGGGAGCCTGGGGGAGGGGCTCGGCCGGGGTCGGCTTGCGGGCCGAAAAGCCCCAGGCAAACAGGAGCCCCACGACGCTGAGCAGCACCCACTCGGGGGGCACCAGCTGGGGAGCCACCAGCCGCACAATCAGGCGCACTCCCACCAGGCCCACGGCGAGGTAGCCGGCTGCCTCCAGGTGGCGAAACACCGCCAACCAGCGGATGAACAGACCCGCCGTCAGCCGCAGGGCCACCACGCCGATCGCCGCACCGGTCATCACCAGGGGCAGCCGGTCGCTAACAGCCACGGCGGCAGCGACGCTGTCGAGGGAGAAGGCCAGATCGGTGAGGGCCAGGGTGGCGATCACCGAGGTCAAACCGCGGTTATGGGGCGCCTGGCCCTCGCCTGCATCACCAGCCCCGTCCCCGGCGGCATCGGCGCCAGCAGCTCCCTCGTCCTCCTCGGCCTCACCTCGCAGAAGCGGGAGCAAGCTGGTGGTGGCCAGCCAAAGCAGGTAACCGGCGGCCGCCAACTGCAGGGGCCAAAAATCAATCACCCATTCGGCGGCGGCAATCAGGCCGAGGCGAAACACCAGGGCCAGGGCCAGGCCGAGGTTGAGGGCCTGGGTCTGGCGGGTGGGATCCTTCAGGCCGCGGGAGATCGCCGCCAGGGCAATGGCGTTGTCGGCGGAAAGCACCACTTCCAGGGCCACCAGCAGGGGCAGCAGCACCAGAATTTCGCCCCACTGGTCAGCAGACTCAATCAGGGGGGTGATCGTGGGGATCGCCTGCGCTTCCATTCGTTCTGCAGCACAGCCTGAGGGGCCACTCTAGAAAGCCTTGACCCAGCCCAGGGACGATCCCAACGCCATGCAGCTCCAGGTCCAGCTCGTCCATGCCGAAGGGGGCCGCCTGGTGGTACAGGTGACGGGCTGGAACGGTGACCAGTGCCTTGGCAGCGCCCTGGGCGAAGCCGGCAACGCCGAAGAGGCTGAGGACCGGGCCCTGGCGCGGCTGCAGCAGCGGCTGGCCGTCTCTCCAGCCCAGGCGCGCTTGCCAGGCCCAGAACGGGGCCCAGAAAGGAGCTCCGGTCAAATCCCAGTCCAAGTAAAAAGTCCAGCCCCGGCGCCGTCGCCAGGTCAGGCCCAGGCCCAGACCCCCATTCAGGCCCTAGCCGCCCCCGCAAAGGAGTCCCCAGGACTGATGCCGGAACGGGCCCCCAGCAAGGAGCCCTCCCTACCGGGGGCCCAAGCCAAACCGGTGCGACCCCAGGGCCCGCCGTCCCCCTTGCCAGCAGCCCTAACAACCCAAGCAACGCCAGGAACCAGCGGGGGGAGTGCCCCAGAACCTGCCAAAGCGCTGCCTAGCAAGCCCCTTGCCGCCAACGAAGCCCCAGCCGACGCACAGACAAACCCGGAAACCAAAGGGCCCTCTGAGCGTTCAGCGGAGGACACGGCCCAGCTGACCCTTGGGGCCAAGAGCAGCGGCGAAGCCACTCCAGCCATTTCCACCCCCCCTGGAGCTGGCGCTGCCGCAGAGCAGCCCGCAGACCCAGAGGACTGGAGCGATGAGCTGGCAGCCCTAGATATTCAGCTGCAACGACTCGGCTGGCAGCGGGAGCAAGAATCGATCTATCTGCAACGGGCCTTCGGCCATCCCAGCCGCAGCCGCCTCACCAGCTACGGCGACCTGGTGGCCTACCTGGCGGCGGTGCGCCCCTTGCAGGCCCCGGCGGATCCGACCAGCGTGGCGGTGCCATTACGGCGGGTGGATCTGCTGGCCCAAAGCGACGAGCTGCTGGCCCAACTGGGCTGGGACGCAGCCCGGGGGCGGGAGGTGCTCGAAACCCACTTCCAACGCTCCAGCCGCCAGCAACTCAACGATGAGGACTTGCTGCGCTTCAACATGATTTTGGAGGGGGAGGTGATCACGGGGATGTGAGGAACCTGGTCCCCCTCGCCCGGGGCCGATCCAGCGGCTCGGATGCAGCGGCGCGCATGCCGCGGCGGCCCCATCTCCAGCCCCGCCCAGCACCGGCTCAGAACCCAGTCATCACCAGCCCAGGAGCCCATCAGACCCCAATCAAGCCCCAGCCCTGATGTGCACCAGCTCATCGGCACCAAACCTCTCCAGCCAAGGTTCAAGCCGGCGTTGCTCCTCATCCGTGCGGGTGCAAGCAAAGCCGTAACGGGCCCGCACCCGTTCGCTGGCCTCGGCCAGGGCCGCCCTGGCCCGCTGGCCCAGCTCAGCCACCGGCAGGCTGTTGCCAGGGAGCAGGTAGTCGTAAATCACGGTGGAAGGCGAATAGAGTTCGGAGCTCTGGCCATCGGGCCACTCCAGCGTCAGCAGCACTTCCGGCACGGGTTGGCCCTAGCGAAGGATGGCCCGATCGTGGCGAAGCCACGGCCCCGGCGGGGTGTGCATGGCGACAGCGGCGACCAGGGCAGCGCACCAAGCGGCTGCCGTCTCGCCAGTCCGGCCAGGGCCGCTTAAGCCAAGGCCCCGAAGCCGGTCAGGGGCTCCTGGCCCTGCCAGAAGTTGTGGCGCTGCCCCCCCTGGTGCAGCACCAGCTCGCTGGCGCCAGCAGCAAAGGCACCGATCTCGGCGCAGAGCAGGTCGGGGTAGGGCGCGATCCACTCCTGCAGGGCCGCCAGTTGGGACGGGGCTACCGCCAACAGGAAGCCAAAACTCGGGAAGCAGGCCAGCCAGGCCTCCAGCTCCACCCCAGGCGGCGGCTGGATCGCAGCGAGATCCAGCTCCAGCCGGCAGCCGGCCGCCTCGGCAAACATCACGGCGGTGCCCACCAGGCCGCCCATGCTGATGTCCTTGGCGCCGTGGGCCAGGCCTTGGGCCGCCAGTTGCACCAGCAGCTCTAGGTGGGCCCGCAGCAGGGCCGGCTCGGCGCTGGTGGCCCCATCCCAGAAGGGGTAGTGGCGATAAAAGCGACCGCTGGTGTTGACCAGCAGCACGCAGCGATCGCCGGGCCGGGCGGCCCGGGCCGAGAGCACCGGCCCCGGGGCCGTGCCCAGCACCGCCACCGAGAGGGCGGTGTAAGGACTGTGCAAATTCGTGTGGCCCCCCACCATCGGCACGCCAAACACCTCACAGGCCCGGGCCATGCCGGCCAGCAGGGCCTCAGCCGGCGAGGCGTCCCCCGCCCAGAGGCTGTTAACCAGGGCCAGGGGCCTGCCGCCCATGGCGGCGATGTCGCTGAGATTCACCAACACCCCGCTCCAGCCAGCAAACCAGGGGTCTTCCTCCACCAGGCCGGGGTGAAGACCTTCGCAGGCCAGCAGCAAAGGGGCTCCTACGGCCGGCAGCAGGGCGGCGTCATCGCCGAGGGCGGCGGCGGGCCCGAGCTGGGGAAAGGGTTGGTGGGCAAAGCGGCCTGCCGGCGCCTGGATATCGCGTTTGCTCGCCAGACCAGCCGAAAGCCTCAGCCGCTGGACGAGGGCCTCCAGGGCTAGGGGCTGGGACTCCGCTGGCTGGGCCGGGGCGGAGCCGGTCATGCCGCCAGCAGCACGGGGCGCCGTTCCAGGGCTGGGGCGTAGTAGCTGAGATCGGCCTCCATCAGGTGGTGGCTGACGCCGCGGATCTCAAGCTCGTTGAGGGATTGCCAATGGAGCCGCTCAAAGAAGCGCACGTTTTGAATTTGCACCGTGGCCAAAAAACGATCACAGCCCCAGCCATGGGCGGTGGTGACCGCCTTCCAGATCAGGCCCTTGCCGATCTGGTTATGGCGGCGGCAATCGGGGTGAACGCCCAGGCGGCCGCCATACCAAACCCGGGGGCTCTCCTCCAGGATCCGCACCACCCCGACTACGCCGCTGGCCACGCCGCCGGGCACGCCAGAAACCAGGCGGGCGTCATGGCTGAGGGCGGCGATCGGGTAGGCGATCGCGTCCTTTTCGTCGCGATCACAGTCTTCAAAGAGATGTTGTTCCTGGCAGAAGATGGCGCTGCGCAACTGCCAATACTCCGCCAGCAGGGGGACGCCCGGCCGCAGCAAATGGAAGGAGAAACGTTCGGAACTGGCCGTGGGCGAGAGGCGGAAATCCTCGGCATCGATGGCCATGCCCGAGCGCACCGAGGGGGTGAAGGCGGCCGGCGCCGAACTGCTGCTGCGGCCGATGTCGTGGCTACTGGGATCGATGAAGAACATGGGGTTGCAGGCAGGGATCAGGCGCTGGGGCTAGGGGGTTGGATTCAGGCTTGGGGATCGGGGGCGGTTTCGAACAGGGACAGGGCCGAGCAGGCGCCGCACTTGGCGCAGCCCGCCGCCATCGCCTCGGCGCTGATGTCGGAGGCGCGCAGCAGGGCCGCCACGGCGCCGTAGACGCCAACCATGAAGTCCGTACTCGGGGCGGGATGGTGTTGCAGGGGCGTGCCAGCAATGGGCACGAACGGCACCACAAAGGGGTACACGCCGATCGCAATCAGGCGCTCGCTGCAGGCAATCAACGACTGGGCACTATCACCGAGACCCGCCAGCAAATAGGTGGACACCTGGCCGCGCCCGAACACGGCCACCGCCTGCTCGAAGGCCTCGTAGTAGCGCTCCAGGGTGAGTTCGGCCTTGCCCGGCAGGATGCGGCGCCGGACCTCGGGCTCCACCACCTCCAGGTGCATGCCCAGGCTGTCGATGCCGGCCTCCTTCATGCGCTGATACCAGATCGGATCGTCGGGCGGCTCGCACTGGCCCTGGATCGGAATCGCCACCTTGGCCTTCACCGCCGCCGCCGTTTCGGCCATCAGCCGGGCGCCCCGGTCGTCGCTGTTGGGGGTGCCGGTGGTCATCACCAGCTGGCGCACGCCATCGAGGCGCACGGCGGCTTCGGCCACCTCGGCCACCTGGGCCGGGGTCTTGCGCACCACCGTGCGGCCATCGTCGAGGGATTGCTCGATGGCGCAGAACTGGCAGGACTGGCTGCGGTCGCGGAAGCGGATGCAGGTCTGCAGCAGGGTGGTGGCCAGCACATCACGCCCATGGAGCAGGGCGATCGCCTTGTAGGGCGTGCCATCGGCGGTGCTGAGGCCGTAAAAGGCGGGCTCCGCCGGCGCGGTCACGGCCGCCAGGCCGGCGCCAGCCCGGTCCGCCACGGCCACGGCCCCGCTGGCGTCCTGCTGGAGCTGGAAGGGGGAATCCTGGGAAACGGCGTTGTAAACGGGCACCATCACGGTGGTGCCGTTGATGGTTAAGGCCCGGTGGTCGGAGGGACCGGCGCCGCCGCGGCGGCCCTGGTTGCCGGCGATGGCGGGATCGACAACGCCGCGCACCTGCAGCTCGGTGACGAACCGGCCCAGGGATGCGGAATCGGTCCTAGTCGGGGCCTCGGTCCGGGATGGGGAGTCAGCCACGGGTGAGTTCCTCCAGCCGCAGGGGCAGGGGAGACACCAGGGCTGGAGCCGGGGGCTCTACGGGGGGATCTTGGCCTGGGGCAACCAGGGGGCCCATCACCTCGACCTGGCTAGCGGGGCTGCGGTTGAGGCGCAGGCTGAGCAGGTCGGGCCGGCTGTAGTGGCCGACGCTATCCATCATGCGTTTGCGTTTGGTGATTAGGGAGCGGTCCAGTTCGGCAATGGCCAGGCCCTCGCCCTCGGGCAGGGGACCGGCCAAATAGCGGCCCTCCGGACTAATCACGGCCGTGTGGCAGCCGCCCTGGAAGGCCCGGTGCAAAGATTCATCGGGCGTGACCGTGGCGTAGTCGCTGGGGTCGAGCCAGGCGGTGGAGCAGATCACAAAGCAACCGGCCTCGAGGGCGTGGTGGCGCATGGTCACCGCCGTTTGCTCGCTGAAGATCGGCCCTACCAGGGAGCCCGGGAACTGGGCGCAGTGGAGCTCCTCCCCCTGGGTCATCAGGGCAAAGCGGGCCAGGGGGTTGTAGTGCTCCCAACAGGCCAGGGCACCAATGCGGCCCAGGCGGCTCTCCACCACCTGCAAACCGGCGCCATCGCCCTGGCCCCACACCATGCGTTCGTGATAGGTGGGCGTGATCTTGCGGCGCTTGAGAATCAACTCACCCTGGTCATCCATCAACAGCTGGGTGTTGTAAAGACTGCCGCCATCGCGCTCATTGATGCCAACGAGCAGATGCATGGAGTGCTGGCGGGCGGCGGCGGCGATCCGGGCCACCTCGGGGCCTGGAACCTCCAGGGCCTGTTCATAGAGGCGCAGATGGGAGCGGCCCATCAGGACCGCCGGCTCCACGAAGGAAAAATAGGGGTAATAGGGAAGGAAGGTTTCAGGGAAGACGATCAGCTCGACCCCGGATTGGGCCGCCTCCTTGATCGCATCAAGAAGACGCACAAGCGAGCCTTCCAGGTCCCACAGCACGGGCCGGATCTGGGCCGCAGCGACGGTAAGTGTTGGAGCCATCGTTGAAGCCATGGATCAAAGGATCGATCAGAACTGGTTCGAAACTGGTTTTCAACTGGCTCGAACTTGATGAAGACAGGTTCAAAACAGTGGGGCTGGGATTAGAGCCCCAGCCCAGGCCCGGGCCGCCCTTAGCAAGACAACCCAGCACCCCAAACTCAGAGGGTCCAGGTGTCGAGAATGAAGGCCCCTTCCTTGCGGTGCATCAAGATGATGTCAAGCACATCGAGGGGATTCACCGGCGTGATGCCGGGAATCAAGGCCCCTTCGCCGTGGCCGTAGAGGGCCTGCAGGGCAAAGCGACAGGCGTACACCTTGCCGCCCTGGTCCATGAACTTCTGGATGCGGGCGTTGAAATTGAGGTGGCCATCAAAGGCCGCATCGCCGAGCTTGGGGAAGCCGCGCTGCACCCCCAGGGTCACCCCAGGTCCGTAGAGAAGGATCGAGGTTTCAAAGCCCTTGTTCATCAGCCGGCTGGCCTGCAGCAGGTTCACCAGGCCGATGGAGCCTTCAAAGGCCACGGTGTGAAAGGTGACCAAGGCTTTTTCGCCCGGTTCCGCCTTGATGTCGGGAAAGACCTTCTGCTCGTAATCAACAAGGAAATCGCCCGGCTGGTTGGCGGGACGGGTGACTTCTGGCATGGGGAGCAGGCCTGGGGGAGGAAAGACATGGAGACGGTTGCATGGATGAAGTTTTGTTTTATGTGGCCGATGCGACCAAATCCTTCCCCGACCGGACGTCCTTGAGCCGCTTCACCCTGCCAAGGGGTTCCCCCATCCGGCAGGTCTATCTGCGGCCAGTCCGTGGCCTTTGTTACCGCATTGATGGGCTCCCAAGGTCAAGCTGGTAGTCCTAAAAATGGGTCTTTTCGTGCACAGTGACGCCCCGACCCGCAGAGTGCCTGTGGTGGTGGTGGGCGGCGGCCAAGCCGGGCTCTCCGTGGCCAGCAGCCTGCAACGGCGTGGCATTCGGCCCCTGGTGCTGGAACAACACCGCATCGGCTACGCCTGGGAGCAGCAGCGCTGGGATTCCTTCTGCCTGGTGACCCCCAACTGGCAATGCCGCCTGCCCGATTTTCCCTACGACGGCGAGGCCCCCGAAGGCTTCATGGGCCGCGACCAGATCGTGGACTACGTGCGCCGCTTTGCTGCCCACATCCAAGCCGATGTGCGCGAGGGGGTAGCCGTGTCGCGGCTGCTCCATCAGGGCCCTGGCTATCGCCTGATCACCAGCGAAGGCGAGATCGAAGCCGACCAGGTGGTGGTGGCCACCGGCGGCTATCACCGCCCCAAGCGCCACCTCCAAGCCGAGCGCCTGCCCGCCTCGGTGCTGCAGCTCGATGCCCGCGCCTATCGCAATCCAGCCCAGCTGCCGGACGGGCCCGTGCTGGTGGTGGGCAGCGGCCAGTCGGGCTGCCAGATCGCCGAGGACCTGTTCCTGGCCGGCCGGCGGGTGCACCTGAGCGTCGGTTCGGCACCTCGCTCGCCCCGGCGCCACCGCGGCAAGGATGTGGTCGATTGGCTCGATCGCATGGGCTATTACGCCATGCCGATCGACCAGCATGCCGACCCCAAGCTGGTGCGCACCAAGACGAACCACTACCTCACCGGCCGCGATGGTGGCCGTGACATCGACCTGCGCCAGCGGGCCACCCAAGGCATGGAGCTCCATGGGCGCCTGCTCGATCTGGCCCCAGGCCAGATCCGGTTCGCAGGCGACCTCGCCGCCAACCTGGACCAGGCCGATGCCGTCTATTGCCGCATCCGCGCCAGCATCGACGCCTACATCGCCCGCGAAGGCCTGGATGCCCCCGAGGAGCCGGCCTACACCGCCTGCTGGCAGCCGGGCCCCGGCCATGACGCCGCCCCCCTCGACCTGGGGGCCGAACCCCTGGCGGCGGTGATCTGGTGCACGGGCTACGGCGCCGATTTCGGCTGGATCGAGGTGCCGGTGTTCGATGGCAGCGGCTATCCGGCCCACCAACGGGGGGTGAGCGCCAGCGAAGGGCTCTATTTCATCGGCCTGCCCTGGCTGCACACCTGGGGCTCGGCCCGCTTCTGCGGCGTGGCC
This sequence comes from Pseudanabaena sp. UWO311, assembly GCA_943370385.1. Lineage (GTDB taxonomy): Bacteria > Cyanobacteriota > Cyanobacteriia > PCC-6307 > Cyanobiaceae > BAIKAL-G1. The sequence continues at coordinate 109,294 of CALRQT020000009.1, read as the reverse complement.
GAAGACGCCGACTACCTGGCCGAAACCATCCGGTTGCGCCTGCACCGCCGCGACGCCAGCCAGGAGCGGCTCGAATGCACGGCCCTGCTGGGCTCCTGAGCTTCAGCGGGGCCTAGCCAAACGCTGATCCAGTTCCGCTGTGGCGGCCCCCAGCAGGTCGGCCAGGGAGGTAACGAGGCGATAGCTGAGGGCAATGGCCAGCAGGGGGGCTTCCGGAACTAGCCCGCCCAGGCGCAACAGCAGGGCGGCCTCAAACACGCCGAGGCCGCCCGGGGCCCCGGGCACCACCAGACCCAGGGTCCAGGCGAGGGCAAAGCCACTGAGCCACTGGTTCCAGGGCAGCAGGGGCGCAACATCAAAGGCGAGCACGCAGCAGGCAAAGCCGCTGAAACGCACCAGCACAAAGGCCAGTTCCCCCACCAGGGGCACCAGGGGATAGCGCTGCAAAATCGTCCCGGTGGCAGCGGGTTCCAGGGACAAGCCTTGGGGATCGTTGGCCTCGCCAGCCGGCTCGGGCTCCTCCACCAGCCAGCCCTGGCGTTCCAGCTGGCTCTGGCGCCGCCGCTCCAACCGCAGCAGCAGGGGCCGAAACCAGCGGGGCCGCAGCAGCAGCAAGGGCGCCAGACCTAGGGCCGCCAAGCCCCCCTGCCAGCCGCCGCAGGCCACCAGGGCCAGGGCCGCCACCGCCATCAGCACGGGATCCAACAGCACCGCCACCAGCCCCTGGCGCAGGTCCAAGGCCGCCGCCACGGGGCTCTCAGGGCCAGCCGTGCCGGGGGCGGGATCGCCCTGGCGCAGCACCGCCAGGCGTTGAAGCAAATGCCAGACACCACCGGGCAGGTATTTGCGCAGGTTGGAGCGCAGGAACAGCAGCACCGCCGGCAGCCAGCGGGGCCGATGGCCCAGCCAGCCCAGCCCCAGGGTCCAGGCCAGGCCATTCACCACCAGGCTGAGCAGGGCCAGCCCCAGGCCCAACAGCAGCCAGGCCCAACCCTGGCCATCGAGGCTGAGCTGTTGCAGCTGGCGGCCATTGGCCCCCAGGGCCGCCAGCAGGAAGCCGGCACTGGCCAGGCTCACCCACAGGCTGGCTCCGCCCGGCAAGCCCTGGGCCAGGGCCACGAGTCGCCCCAGGCGTCCCCCCAGCTGCCGACCACCTGCCACCAATGTCCTTAAAAAGGCCTCAAGCCTCCGGTACGACCCTGGCTCCGGGGGCATTGGCGCGTCGCCCTGGGGGGCGGGGGAAGGGGTCATGGCTGGAACTCCTCCTGGGCCAGGGCCGCCGCCACGATCTGGCGCACCTGGGCTAGGGGCAGGCCATGGCGCCGGGCCAGGTCTGCCAGGTCCTCGAATTCGGGCTTAGAGCGCCGCTCACCCCCCGGCAACTCGACTTGCTTCAGGCGCACCGGTCCCAGGGGCGTGGCCAGCTCCCGGCTGCTGCGGGGCAGGGCCCAGCGCTGCTGCAACTGCTCGCGCACCCCCAGGCTGGTGCCCTGGCGCCACCAGATCCGGCGTAGGCCCTCGGCCTGCTCGGGCCGGGCCAACACCGTCAGCAGCACCCCCGGGCGCCCCTTCTTCATCAACAGCGGCTGGCTGAACACCTCCAGGGCCCCGGCGCGGCGCAGTTCATCGGCCAAAAAGGCCAGATCCTCCGGGGTGGCGTCATCGATCTGGGCCTGCTGTTCCAGCAGGATTTCGGGCAGGGCGGTCTCAGGCAGGGCGGTCTCTGGCAGAACGGTCTCGGCCAGGGCGGTTGGGGCCAGGTCAGTCCCAACCTCGGCGGGCTTCTCTCCATTGGGGGCGGGCCAAACCGCCCCAGCCATCGCTGCCACTCCAGTCGGCTCCAGGCTTGGCGATCGCGAGGGGATGGGCGGGGCCTCCGCCGCCAGCACCAGGCGCAACAGGTTGGGACGATCCAGCTGGCGGCTGCCCAGGCCAATGCCCACGGCCTGGGGCACCAGGGCCGGCGCCGGCCCAAAGCGCTCGGCCAGCACCGCCATCAGGGACAGCCCCGTGGGGGTGGTGAGCTCGCCCGCCGGGAAGCCAGCGCTACTGGCCAGGGGAATCCCTCGCAGCCGGGCCAGTTCGAGCACGGCCGGAGCCGGTAGGGGAAGAAGCCCATGGGCCGTTTGCACCGTGCCATGGCCCGCCGGCGGGCTGGCGCAGACCAGCTGGTGGATGCCGAAATGGGCCAGGCCGGCGCACACCCCCACCACATCGACCAGGGCATCGATGGCGCCCACCTCATGGAAATGGACCCGTTCGGCGCTCTGGCCATGGACCTGGGCCTCGGCCTCCGCCAGCAGGCCAAACACCGCCAGCACCCGTTGCTTGAGCTGGGGCTCGAGGGCGGCGGCGCCGATCGTGGCCTCCAGCTCCGCCCAGTGGCGATGGGGGGGCTCCGCCTCCAAGCCGCGCACGGCCAGGTGCAGGCCCCGCAGGCCAGCGCTGCGCCGCTCCTCCAGATCGATGGCGTAGGCCCCCGCCAGACCCAAAGCCGCCAGAGGAGCGTCGATGGCCGCCTGGGGCAGACCGAGATCGAACAGGGCTGCCAGAAGCATGTTGCCGGCCAGGCCCGTGGGGCAATCCACCAGGGCCAGGGTCATGGCTGCTGCCCGGTGTTGATGGGTTGGTTCTGGCCAGCCTCGTGTTGGACAAGTTCGCCTTCGGGCGAGCTGGGGGCTCTGCGAAACAGGCGCGGGGCCTGGGCCAGCAACCGCTCAGCCCGCTGGTCCAGCTCGGGGCGACGCTTGCTGAGCCCCTGCTCCACCTCGCGGCGGGCCCGCCGCTGTTCCCGCTGGGCCGTGTCCACATCAAATCCCGACAGGCCCCAGATCCGGCCCAGCAGGGCCCGATCATCGCTGCCGCCTTCCGACTCGCCGTAGACCAGCTCCTCGGCCACCATGCCGGCGAGCAACACCCGGCTCCAGCGGCGCAGCTCCTCCGCCGGCAGGCCTGGAGCGAGGGCCCCTGGGAGCCCCCCTTGAACAGAATCCCCCGCAGCATCGCGGGGGGTCGCCTCCAGCCCAGATCCACCGGCTCCGGCCGGCCGGGCCAGGAACGGCATCACAAACTCGGAGGCAAATTCGGTGCTGCCATTGCTGTTGAGGCCCGCCCGCAGGCAGGCCAGGCTGCCCACCAGCACCCGGCGTAAGGGCAGCCCTTCCGCCTCGGCCAGCAGGCCATGGCCCGCCTCATGCACGGAAATCCGGCGTAGGCGGGCCTCGCCGCCCGGCAGGGCTTCGGCCAGCACATGGCCGCCCCGGCCGCCGAAACGGGCCGCATCCAGGCTCAGGGCCCCCAAAGCCAGGGCCACCACCAGCACAATCCAGGCGGGCGACACGCCCACCAGGGGCCCGACCACGGCCAGCGCCGTGAGGCCACCCACCACCAGGCCTGCCCGTAGGGCCGCCGGAGCGGCGGGGTCAGCCATTAGCGGCTGGGACGGCTGACGGCGCTGGTGTTGCGGCGGGGCCCATCACCCTGGGGGGAGTCCCCCCGGGGAGCCTCACCTCTGGCCCCAGCCCCTGGCCGGTCGCCCTTGGCCCGATCGGGCCCTGGGCCGGCGGCACCCCGCTCAGCCCCCTGGCGAGGGCCGGCAGCGGCCCCCCGACCCCCACCGCCGCCCTTGCCTGCAGAACCCCGGCCCTTGCCGCCGCGGTTGCCCCGCTGGGGCATGGGCGCAATCACCTCATGGCGTTCGAGCTGCAGCACCTGCCCCTGGCGGCGCAGGTCTAGGGCCACGAAATGGCGCAGGCTCTCCAGGGGAATCTCGCCCTTGAGCTGCAATTTGAACGGGGTGGGCCGGCTGCCATCGGGGCGGGGGAGCTGGCGGATCTTCACCACCACATCACCGCTCTCGGGCCGGGTGTAGATCAGCTCGCCACGCACGGAGAAATAGTCGTCGCCTTCGGGCACCGCATCGGCATCAGCGCTACTGGACTCGCCAGCGGGAACAGCGGCATCGCTGGCTGGAACAGCAGCAGCACTGCCCGCGTCCAGAGCAACGGGCTCACCGGCGCTAGCCCCATCCGCCTCGGCATCGCTGGCCTCGGGGCTGGTGTCGCTTGAGAGGGTGCTGGGTTCCCAGACCCCCACCAGTTGCAGGTGCAGCTGGTCCTCATCGCGGGAGCGGGGGTACACCACCCAGAGGTGGGGCTCGGCCAGGTCGAGGTGGCGGCGCATCAGGGTGAGCACCCGGCCCAGCACCACCGCCTCAATCGCGGTGCCGTCCTCGGTTTCGATGACCCCCCGGGTCAATTGCTCGGGATCACTGGGCCGATAGGTCCCCCGGACCACCCCGATGGCCCGGTATTGCATCGGTTCGGTAACCGGCGAAATCGGATGGTGACGCATCGTCGCTAGAGCCCCCTGGGCGTGCTGGTGTCCTGGGCCCACGGGCCAATGTAGCCAGAGCCGCAGGCCCCAGACTGGAGCCCAACGGAGCCCGCCTGCCCCCATGCCCGAGCGATCCGGTTCTGGAGTGCCAACCGGAGTCACGCCAAGCTGGGCCCGCGGGCGAGCCACCCGAAAGCGCTTGGCGCTGATCACCCTGCTGGCCGGCTGTGCCTGGGCTGGTTGGGGGCTGGGCCAACGGCACGTCGACCCCCGCGGGAGCGCCCAGCGCCAGCTGCAGCTGCAGGTGCAAACCGAAGTGAGCCAGCTCCAGGGCCGGCTGGGGCGAGGAGCGGCCACCGGCCAGGATCGCCAGCGCCTGCTCAGCCTGCTACTGGGCCTCGGTCGCCAAGCCGAAGCGATCGCCCTGCTTGAGCAGATGGCCGACCAGGAGAGCGGCCGCTGGCCCCTGCGGTTGCTGCTGGCCGACCTGCGCCGCAACGCCAACGACCGCAGTGGAGCCGAACGGGAACTGCGCCAGATCCTCAACCAGGATCCGGGCCAGATCGAAGCCCTGCAACGGATGGCCCTGCTCCAGCTCGAGCAAGGTCGAGGCAGCGAAGCCCGCACCCAACTCCAGGACCTGCTGAAGAAGGCCCAAACCCCCACTCTCCAGCCCCAGGCCCTGGCGATTGGCCTGCTGCTGGCCGACCTGATGCAACGCCAGGGGGACCTGCCGGCGGCGGCCCAGCTCCATCAACAACTCAGCGAGCAGTTCCCCCGCGATGCCCGGCCCTGGCTGGCCCTGGCCCTGGTGCGCCAGCAGCAGGGGGATGGTCAAGCCAGCCAGCGCGCCCTGGTCCAGGCCCGCTCCCGGCTCGGGGGCCAAGGCGCCCAACGGCTGGACCAGGTGGCGGTGAGCTGGGGGTTAGCAGACCTCAGGGGGCCTTCAGGGGCACCTGCACGGTCTGCTGGGCCGGGGGCGGCGGCGAATTGAGGAGCTTGAGGGCCTGGTCGATGGCGTCGCCCGGGGGGGTGGCCTCATCCATGGCCGTGCTCTTGCGCAGCTTGTTCATCAGATCCATCGGGTTGGCGGAATCGAGGATCGAGCCGCCTCCCTTGCCGGAGCCGCTGCTGGGGCCGTAGTCGTAAAACTGTTGCTCCTGCTTGGACTGGCCAGTCGCGTAATCAGCGCGGGCGGAGCCGGGGGCCAGCAAGGCGCCAAGAAAGAGACACGACACCAGACCAAGACCCGGCAGCACGACGGGCCAACGGCTGTCGGCTGGGGCGCTGGGGCGGCGGCGAAGGGGGGCCATTGCCAGGGGAGCAGGGGGAACAGGTCTGCCTGAATGCTAAATGGACCGGATTGCTGTCACGGCCAGATCCATGCGGATTGCCAGCTGGAATGTCAATTCGGTCCGCAGCCGCCTCGAGCAGGTGACGGCCTGGCTGGAGCAGCACCAGCCCGAGCTGCTCTGCCTGCAGGAAACCAAGGTTGAAGACAGCAGCTTTCCCCATGAAGCCTTCGGTGCCCTGGGCTATCGGGCCGAGATCAGCGGCCAGAAGGCCTACAACGGTGTTGCCCTGATCAGCCGCGTGCCCCTGGACGACGTGCGGATCGGCTTTGGCGCCGTCCTGGGCGGCGATGCCGATGCCGAGCGGCTGGGGGAGCAAAAGCGCGTCATCAGTGCCCTCATTGAGGGGGTGCGGGTGCTGAATCTCTATGTGCCGAACGGCTCCTCGCTTAAATCGGAGAAATACGCCTACAAGCTCGAGTGGTTGGCCTGCCTGCAGCGCTACCTGGCCGAACTGGAGCGCCAAGGCGACCCCCTCTGCGTGGTGGGCGATTTCAACATCGCCCTGGAGGCCCGCGACATCCACAACCCGGCCCGGCTGGAGGGCGGCATCATGGCCAGCGATGCGGAGCGGCTGGCCCTGCGCCAGGCCCTGGGCGAGGGCCTGCAGGACAGTTTCCGCCTGTTTGAGCCCGCCAGCGGCCACTGGAGCTGGTGGGACTACCGCAGCGGCGGCTGGGACCTGGACCGGGGCTGGCGCATCGACCACATCTATCTCTCCGAGGAGCTGGTGGAATGCGCCACCGGCTGCGTGATCGACAAGGCGGTGCGGGGCAACGAAAAGCCCAGTGACCATGCGCCGGTGGTGGTGAACCTGGCCTGGCCCCCCGCGGGAGATGACGAGGACGAGGACGAAGGCGAAGACGGGGAATAAAGAGGAGTTTGGGGGGCGAAGACGCTGAGCCGGAAGCCCCCAGAGCCGCAGCTCAGGAGCCGTAGGGACCCCGATCCCAAACCTCCCAGGCCCCTGCCCTAAAAGGCCACCACCTGGTCAGGAAGGGTCACCCCCTGCACCTTGAGCTCCACGGCCCGGCGGGCCGATTCGGCGCAGGTTTTCGGGGTGGGGAAGATTTTGCCGGGGTTGGCGCGGCGCTGGGGATCAAAGGCCTGGCGCACCAACTGCATGGTGGCCTGGTCGTCGGCACTGAACATCCAGTCCATGTAGCAGCGCTTGTCACTGCCCACGCCGTGCTCGCCGGTGATGCTGCCGCCGGCGGCGATGCAAAGCCGCAGGATCTCGCCGCCAAGGCGATGCACCCGCTCCTGCACGCCTGGATCGGAAGCCCGATAGAGGATCAGGGGATGGAGATTGCCATCGCCGGCGTGGAACACGTTGGCCACGCTCAGGCCATGCTCCCGGCTCAAGTCGCCGATGGCAGCCAACACCTCGGGCAGGGCGGTGCGGGGCACCACGCCGTCCTGGAGGTAGTAGCTGGGCGACTGGCGGCCCAGGGCCGTGATCGCCGATTTGCGCCCCTTCCAGAGCCGGGCCCTAGCAGACTCATCCCAGGCCTGGCGCACGCTGCCGGCGCCCGCCTGCAGGCACAGGCGGGTGGACAACTGCACCGAATCCTGCACCTCCTGCTCCTGGCCATCGAGCTCGATCAGCAGCACGGCAGCCGCCTCGCGCGGGTATTCGTCGAAGCCGAAGTAGTCGTCCACCGCCTGGATGCAGGGGCTATCCATCATTTCCATGCCGGCGGGCAACACCCCGGCGCCGGTGATCTGGCGCACCGCCTCGCCGGCCGCCGCCATCGAGGCGAAATCGGCCAGCAACACGGCCACACTCGCCGGGGCCGGCAACAACCTCAGGGTGATCGCCGTGGCGATGCCCAAGGTGCCCTCGCTGCCGATAAACACCCCCCGGAGATCGAGGGCCGCCATTTCCGGCTGGGGGCCGCCCAGGGTGGTCACGGTGCCATCAGGCAACACCACCTCCATTTCCAGCACATGGTTGCTGGTGACGCCGTACTTGAGGCAATGGACGCCGCCGGAGTTTTCGGCGACGTTGCCGCCGATCGTGCAGACCTGCTGGCTGGAGGGATCGGGGGCGTAATAAAAGCCGTCGCCCACCACCGAGCGGGTGACCCAGCTGTTAATCACCCCGGGCTGCACTGTGATGCGCTGGTTGGCCAGGTCCACCGAGAGCACCTGGCGCATGCGGCTGGTGGCAATCACCAGGGCCTCCCGTTCGGCCACGGCCCCGCCTGAAAGCCCGGTGCCACTGCCCCGGGCCACAAAGGGAATCGAGCGCTCGTGGCAGAGCCGCAGCACCGCCGCCACCTGCTCGGTGGTGTCCGGCAACACCACCAAGGGCGGCTGGTGGCGCTCCAGGGTGAGTCCGTCGCTGTCGTAGGCGAGCAGCTCCTGTCGGGCTGCCACCACGGCCTTGGCCGGCAGCAACTGGCGCAGGGCCCGGGCCAGCTCCGCCCAGTCGGGGCGATGGCAGGGGCCGGGCCCCGCCGCCGGACCGTTGGCTAGGGATGGGCCGGGACCCTGGGCTCGGGCTTGGGCAGGGTCCAGGGGTTCAAACACGGACGGACGACGCCTGGGCCGCAGGGGATTGCTGGTTGATCCCAGCCCCCATGGGGCTTGATGAGCATTGTCACCATAACGAGTCAGGCCCCCCAAGCCCGATTGGCCCGAGGTTGCGTCAAGATGGGCGATGGCTGGTTCCGTTTCGGCGGGCCCCACCTCCCCCCACCGTCTGCGGAACCTGTCTTGACCTCGGCCTCTGTTTCGGCTCCTGCCCTGAACACCGCCCGTTCCCAGGCCCTTTTCAGCGCCGCCCAGGCCCTGATGCCCGGTGGGGTGAGCTCGCCGGTGCGGGCCTTCCGCTCCGTGGGCGGCCAGCCGATCGTGTTTGACCGGGTCAAGGGCGCCTACGCCTGGGACGTGGATGGCAACCGCTACATCGATTACATCGGCAGCTGGGGACCGGCCATCTGCGGCCACGCCCATCCCGAGGTGATCGCCGCCCTGCATGAGGCCCTCGATAAGGGCACCAGCTTCGGCGCCCCCTGCGAGCTGGAAAACACCCTGGCGGCCATGGTGATTGACGCCGTGCCGTCGGTGGAGATGGTGCGCTTCGTGAACAGCGGCACCGAGGCCTGCATGTCGGTGTTGCGGCTGATGCGCGCCTACACGGGCCGCGAAAAGATCATCAAGTTTGAGGGCTGCTACCACGGCCACGCCGACATGTTCCTGGTGAAGGCCGGCTCCGGGGTCGCCACCCTGGGCCTGCCCGATTCCCCCGGCGTGCCCCGCTCCACCGCGGCCAGCACCCTCACCGCCCCCTACAACGATTTAGAGGCGGTCAAAACCCTGTTCGCCGAAAACCCGGGCGCCATTGCCGGTGTGATCCTCGAGCCGGTGGTGGGCAATGCGGGCTTCATCACCCCCGAGCCCGGTTTCCTCGAGGGCATCCGTGAGATCACCAAGGAAAACGATGCCCTGCTGGTGTTTGACGAGGTGATGACGGGCTTCCGCATCAGCTACGGCGGCGCCCAGGCCAAGTTCGGCATCACCCCCGACCTCACCACCATGGGCAAGGTGATTGGCGGCGGCCTGCCCGTGGGCGCCTACGGCGGCCGGGCCGACATCATGGGGATGGTGGCCCCGGCGGGCCCCATGTATCAGGCGGGCACCCTGAGCGGCAACCCCCTGGCCATGACCGCCGGCATCAAAACCCTGGAACTGCTCAAGCAGCCCGGCACCTACGAACGCCTCGACGCGATCACCAAGCGGCTCTCGGGCGGCATCCTGGCGGCGGCCGAAGCCGTGGGCCTGCCGATCTGCGGCAGCTCGATCAGCGCCATGTTCGGCTTCTTCCTCTGCGAGGGGCCAGTGCACAACTTCGAAGAGGCCAAGGCCGCCGACACGGTGCGCTTCGGCAAGTTGCACCGGGCCATGCTCGAGCGTGGCGTTTATCTGGCCCCCAGCGCCTTTGAGGCCGGTTTCACCTCCCTGGCCCACAGCGACGACGACATCGACACCACCATCGCCGCCTTCCGCGACAGCTTCGCCGAGATCGCCTGACGCCTGCCCCCGCCAGAACCAGACCTGGGCTGGGCGCCAGGGCGCCCGCCCTCCCGGCTTAGGCCTAGGCAAGCTTCAAGGCTGTTCAGCGACCGCAGCGGAATCCCGGCGCCGGGGATCGGCCACGCCGAGGCTGCCGCCCAAGAGGGTGCGGCGGCTGACCACCCCGGAGCCCACGGGGACACCCTTCGCTGGCAACACCTCCACGGAATTGGCCGAGCCCATGGCCGGCACGGTCACGAGCTTGTGGCCCATGGCCTCCAGTAGGCGGCGGGTGTCGGGGCTGAGGCCCTCTTCGAGGCTGATCTGGTCGGGCCAGAGCTGGCTGTGGATGCGGGGCGCGGCCACCGCCGAAGCCAGGTTGAGGCCAAAGGCCAACCGGTTGAGGAGCACCTGCAACACGGTGGTGATGATGCGGCTGCCCCCGGGGCTACCCGTGGCAAGCAAGGGGTCCCCACTGGGGCGGAACACCAGGGTGGGCGTCATCGAACTCAGGGGCCGCCGGCCCGGGGCGATGGCATTGACGGCCCCCTGCACCAGGCCGTAACCATTGGCGCTACCGGGCTTGAGGCTGAAATCGTCCAGTTCGTTGTTGAGCAGGAAGCCCGCCCCCGGCACGGTGATGCCATTGCCGTAGGCCCCATTCAGGGTGGTGGTGACCGCCACCAGCCCCCCCTGGCGATCGGCGACGGACACATGGGTTGTGTTGCTACCGCCGCCCAGGGCAGTGGGGTCGGCCTCCAACTGGGCGGCCGGGCGATGGCGGTTCAGGTCCAGACGCGAACGCTGCAGGTCGGCATAGGCCGAACTTTGCAACTGCTCCAGGGGCATGGCCACCTGGTCGGGGTCGCCCAGCAGGCGGTTGCGATCCCGGTAGGCCAGGTTCATCGCCTCCACTAGGCGGTGGATCGTGGCCGCACTATTGGGGCCCGAGCCCTTCAGATCAAGGGGCTCCAGCACGTTGAGCAACTGCAGCAAGGTGATACCCCCGCCACTGGGGGGCGGCATGGTCACCACTTGGTAGCCGCGGAAGCGGCCCTGCAGGGGGGCCTGCCACTGGGCCCGATAGGCCGCCAGATCGGCAGCCCGGATCAGGCCGCCGCGCTGAGCCATCAGACCTTCCAAGGCCCGGGCCACCGGGCCGCTGTAGAAGCCAGGCGCCCCTTGCTCAGCAATCCGCCGCAGGCTGCGGGCCAGGTCGCCCTGGCGCAAGATCTCCCCAGGCCGGTAGGGCAGCCCGCCAGCCTTGAAAAACTGGCGGCGGGAACTGGGGTCAGCCTGGAGCAAGGGCGCAGCGGAGCTCAAGGACGCTGCCAACTCGACCCCCACCGGAAACCCGCGCTCCGCCAACTGGATCGCCGGCGCCATCACGTCCTTCAGCGGCAGACGCCCATAACGGGCCTGGGCCAGGGTGAGCCCCGCCACCGTGCCCGGCACCCCCGAGCTCAGCAGACTGCGGGTGGCCTTGATCCGATCCACGCTGCCATCGGCCTGGAGAAACAGTTCGGGCCGCACGGCCAAGGGCGCTGTTTCTCGAAAATTGAGGGCCACGGCCTGGCCACGGCCGATTGAAACAGCAGGAGCCAGAGGGTGCTTGGCGTCAGGCTGGGGCAGCCACAACACTAAAAAGCCGCCCCCGCCCAGGTTGCCCGCCTGGGGCAAGGTCACCGCAAGGGCGAAACAGGTGGCCACGGCCGCATCCACTGCATTGCCGCCCTGGCGCAAGATCGAAGCCCCCACGCCAGCGGCCAGAGCCTCCTGGGCTGCCACCATCCCCCCCGCTGAAACGATCGGGTGAAAGCGTTGGGCCCCCTCCTGGAGATCGGTGGCCGCTGGCGAACCCGGAGGCGAAAGCACAGCAGCCGGAGCCGCCTTAGCAGCGGCAAGCCATAGCCCAGGAACCCAAGCGGTCGCCAAAACCAGCGCGAAAGATCCAGTGAGGGCACCAGACAGGCGAAGCCGCCCCAAGGGTGGGGGCATCAGCGGTAGTTCTCGAACTGGAGCGGGACCTCCACGTCCTGGGACCGCAGTAGCTGGATCGCCTGCTGTAGGTCGTCCTTGTTCTTACCGGTGATGCGCAGGCTGTCGCCCTGGATCGCGACGGTCACCTTTTTGAGCTCATCGCGGATCGTTTTGCTGAGGGCCTTAGCGATCTCCTGGGAAAGGCCCTTGCGCAGGTTCACCACCTGCTTGACCCGGTTGCCACCCACGGGTTCGGGGGTCTGGAAATCGAAAATCTTGAGGGACAGGTCGCGCTTGGTGGCCTTCTGACGCAGTAAGTCTTCCACCGCCACCAGGGCCATCTCACTGGCACTGGTCACCGTAAAACTGGTTTCCTCCAGTTCGATCTCGGTGGCCGAGTCCTTGAGGTCGTAGCGCTGCACCACATCGCGACGCACCTGATCCAGGGTGTTCACCAGTTCCTGGCGGTCGAAATCGGACACGACATCAAAGGAGTAGGTGCTCATAGCGGCGAAGGGGAGCTGGGGGAAGGAGTGGGAGTGATCGTAGGGGCGAATAGGGAAACAAACCAGCAGGGCCGGTTGCGAGCGGGCGAAAACCGTTGGGCTCAATGGCCCCACTTATGGAGGTATCGCTCCAAGCTCTCAGCCCAAGCCGGCGTCTGGATTGACTCACCGCCACTGGCATGGGTGATCGCAATCGGCCAAGTACCGATCCGCAGTCCGGCCGCCTCGGCGCTGCGACAAAAATCCAGATCATAAAAATGGAAGCCGAGGCTGGGATCAAACCGAACCCCGGCCTGCTGCAACTTGCCAGCCCTAGCCGCTAGGAACATACCGTCTAACAGGGCAACCGGCCTGGGACTGGCTCCTGCCTAAGATCACCCAGCAATTCCTTGATCGGAAGAAAACAGCCAACGCCTGATTGATTCAGGTCACAACTCGCATCCAACAAAATCAAAACCATCAACTTGCACAATACACACGTTGACACGAACTTGAGCCACCCTTTGCCACAAACTCGCAAATGAGTTCTTAATTCTCCAACTATTCATTCTCATTGGAGTAGCAAACTCACTGCAGCCAGCCTTTCGACCTGGGGAATTCAGACATAGATCTACAAAGGAAGACAAGACTAGGCTGACTTCCTCCACCCTGATCAGAGATCAAGCTTTCCAAGCTTGGCTGCGATTGCCCATTGAAGAAGGGGCATTGCCTAGGCGCCCATCAAAATGTATGCACAAAGCCAGGACCCATCACCTTCAGCAAGGCCAGCTGGCGATTCCTGACATTTAATTTAGCGAGTAAATTTCTACTGTAGGTTTTTGTGCTTTGGGGGCTTAGGCTCAACCGCTCGGCGGCTTGAGAGTTGGTCAGGCCTAGGGCATAGCATTCGAGCATCTGGCGCTCCCGTGGCGTGAGTTTAATGACTCTTTTATCGTCGTCATTCAGTAGGGAATCTGGAATCGACGGGCTGCGGTAGGTGGTATTAGCAATGGCCGACATCAAGGCCTGATTCCAGGGTTCGCTTTCATCGCCAAGGTCAAAGGAAGAAACAATCACAGGCGATTGCCACCTCATCGCATCGTCTCGGCGGTAGTGATGATGGTCCGCGATTAAGACACAGCGCAGCGAGGGATGGAGGAGCCTAGCCTGGGTAATCAATCCATCGCCGGAGCCATCTTCAAGGTCAATTGTACTTAGCAATAAACCCACCTTGTTTTCCCTTAGGCAGGCAAGAGCCTCCCTGCCCGTAGTAAAGAGGCCCAGAACAGAACGCTTATAGGTTGCACAGCCATACATCATCGACAAGAAGAGCTTATTGCTAGAGACAAAAACGCAACTCAGATCGGCACCTGACCTGAGCATCCCGTCGGCTACAGCGCGCTTTAGATTCCAGTAATTTCGCCTGAGGTGGGGCTGTAGGTTCATGCCTGTTGAACCGCTAGACATGGCTTTCAAATGATAATAGCACCGTGAAGACTCTTGCCAAGAGCGTGTCTTCCGGAGATCAAGAGACTGGGCTCAAGCCACTGGAATTTCATGACTGCACTACTGAACTATCTCGGCCTTCTGCCAAGAGCCGCCCCCAAAGTAGGGACATCAAAGCCAATCCCGCTCAACAGCCCCAGGCCTTTAGCAGCCCTTTCGATAGGTTGGCGGCCTTGATCCTTCCCCTAGGGACTGTTGCCTTGTCGATCCTGACGCCCCTGCGCTGGGATCTGGCCGATCCGCTCCCGGATCGGGCCCGGCGGTTGCTGGAGCTGGCTCCAGGCGATCCTCCCTTGGTGTTGCAACTGGATTGGCCGGGCCAGGCTTTAGGGGGTCAGGACACCAGCACGGCCCCCTTCCCCCAGGCCCTTAGCCAACACCTGAATGGCGCCGAGCGGACCCGGCTAGCGGCCTTTCGCCTGCCCCAGGACCGTTGGCGCCACGGGCTGGCCCGCTCAGGGCTCAAATGGCTTCTCGCCCAAGTGCTTGGCGTGGAGCCCCTGACCCTGGAGATCCAAGCGGGGCCTCGAGGCAAGCCCTATCTGGCCCCTAGTGCTGCGGTGCCGTCCCCGCCCCAGTTCAATGGCTCCCATGCCGGCGAGTTGGTGTTGCTGGCGCTCCATCCCAGCCAGGCGGTGGGAGTGGATACCGAAAAGCTGGATCGGCGCTTGGATCGGCAACGGCTAGCGCCGCGCTTGCTTTCAAGCCAGCAGCTAGGGGAACTGGACAACTGGCCGCCGGACCAGCAACGCGCCGTCTTGCTGGGCCAGTGGTGCCGGCTGGAGGCCCAACTCAAATGCAGTGGCCAAGGCTTAGCGGGGCTGGAGGCCCTGCGCCAGAACCTGGCCAGCCGCCCCCCCCGCGCCAACCTGGTGGATCTGGCCTTACCGGCGGGCTACTGCGGCGCCCTGGCCTGGGCCCAGCCGCCTAGTCCTCCTCAGCCGTTGATGCGCTCGAACTCGGCCAGCACTGCAGCCTGATTGCGCAACAGGCCCAGCAGGTTCAGCCGGTTGCGGCGTACGGCGGGATCGTCCACCATCACCAGCACGCTCTGGTCACCATCGAAGAAGGCCGCCAGGGCAGCGGCCCCCTGGGCCAGGCCATCGGCCAGGGCCTGGTAGCGCTCCGTGCCCTTACCAGAGGCAATCGGCTCCAACTCCTGCAGCACGGTGAGCATGGCGGCCTCACTGGACTTCTCAAACAGATCCGGCGACACCACCCCCAAAGGCGAGAGCACATCGGCCGCCAGGTCGCCCTTGGCCGCCAGGCGGGCCGCCCGGGTGACCACGGCCTGCACCGCCGCCAACTGGCCATTGGCCCGCAGGGCCACCAGCAGCTTGGCCCGCTGGCGGGCATCGGCGGGATCGGCCAGCACGCGCGTCACGGAGACCCCTTCGCCGGCCACCGCTTGGACCAGGTCGACCGGCAGGCCCTCCTCCTCCAGCAGGCTCACGAGCCGTTGGCGCAGGAACTCGCCCAGGTCCGCCGCCAGGGCGGTGGGGTCCACCTGGAAAGCGGGAAGGAGCTCGGCCCAATGGGCGCAAGCGCGCTGCAGCAGGGCCACCAGATCCAGGCGCCAGCCCTGGTGCCAAAGGATCTGCAGCAGGCCATTGCCGGCCCGGCGCAGGGCGTAGGGGTCGGAGGAGCCACTGGGCCGCTCCCCTTTGGCATAGATGCTCAGCAGCAGCTCCAGCCGTTCGGCCAGGGCCACCACCGCACCGGCCTCGGACGTGGGCAAGGTGTCGCCGGCGCCGCGGGGCAGGTAGTGCTCCAAAACGGCCAGGGCCACGGGCCGGGGTTCCCCTTCCGCCAGCAGGTATTTGCCGCCCATCACCCCCTGGAGCTCGGGGAACTCGCCCACCATCTGGCTGACCAGGTCGTGCTTGCAGAGGTGGGCGGCGCGGCGGGCGTGGGTGGCGTCTTGCTCGCCCAGCTCCAGCTGCTGCACCAACCCATCCGTGCACCACTCGAGCCGCTCGACCCGGTTGAGCAGGCTGCCGAGCCCCTCGGCGAAGGTGACCCGCGCAAGCTGGTCGCGGCGATCGATGCTGGCCACGGCCCGGTCTGCCGCCACAAAAAACTCGGCATCGGCCAGGCGGGCCTTCAGCACCCGCTCGTTGCCGCGCCGCACCGTGTCCGTGGCGGCGGGCAAGCTGTTGGCGATGCAGAGGAAGGTGGGCAGCAGGCTGGCGCGGGCATCGAGGGCGAGGGGATCGACCTCAGCCTGCTGGCGATAGAGGGGGATGTAGCGCTGGTGGGCGCGCATCACCGTGCTGAGCACCTCGGCCGGCAGGGCCAGGTAGGCCTCGGGCACCGAGCCTTCGATCAGCAGGGGCGCCTCCACCAGGTCGGTGAGTTCATCGAAGAGCTCCTGGGGCAGGTCGGGGCGGGCCTGCAGGGCGGCGGCGGCCGTGTCCACGGCGGCTCGGATCGTGGCGGCGCGGCGCTGGCGATCCACCTCCACCCCGGCAGCCGCCAGGGTTTCGGCGTAGGCGCTAGCCGTGGCGATCGAGACGCTGCCGGCACCAGCCGTTCCCCCCTCGCCAGCCTGACTGCCCTGGAGCCGATGGCCCCGGCTCAGGCGGCCGGCACTCACCTCCGGATCACTGCCCGCCAGGGTCACCGGGATCACGGCCCCATCGAGCAGGGCCACCAGCCAGCGCACGGGCCTCGAAAAGCGGCTCTCGCCCTCGGCCCAACGCATGAAGCGGCGGCCCTGCAGGCCCGCGATCCAAGGGGGGATGCAGGCCGCAAGCAGCTCGGCCGCAGGCAAGCCAGGCTCCCGCACCCGGGCAAACACAAAGGGCCCCTTGGCGGTGTCGCGCACCTCCAGGGCGCTGGCCTCGATGCCGCAGCGCTTGGCGAAACCGATCGCCGCCGGGGTAGGCACCCCGTCCTTCAGGGCCTGGGCCGCCGGCGGTCCCTTGCGGTCTTCTTCCAGGTCGGCGGCGCTGGCGGCCAGGTCCGCCACCAGCAGGGCCAGGCGGCGGGGGGTGCTGGTCACGGTGACGGGGCCATGGCTCAGGCGCCGCTCGGCCAGGCCTTGGCGCACCTGAGCTTCGAGCTGGGGCAGGGCCAGGCGGGCGAAATCGGCGGGCAGCTCCTCGGTGCCGATCTCAAGCAGAAAGGTCGGCACGGGGCAGGCGCAAGCAATGGGCTGAGTTTATGGAGGGGCAGGGGCAGGGGGCCTGGGGCCGCGGGCCGGGGCTGGCGCTGGGGGTCCAGGCCCAGCTGCCGGCAGAGCGGGCCTGGGCTGCAGGGCTTTAGGGGCCTGCAGCCCAGGCCCGGAGCCTGGAGCTAGTCGAACCGGGCTCCCGTTAGGGAGATGTAACCCCGCCACCAGATGGCCAGGGGCGTTTCGCTACGGTCAAGCTAGGAAAAGGCAACCCTGTGACCCTGACTGCTGGGCAGACTTCAGATTCCCCGGACGGCTCGCAGCAGGCGCAGATCCCGGCAACTCGCACCCCCGTGGGGGTGCCGCCGCTGGTGGTGGGCGATCAGGGGGCCTTTGCCAGCCTGGCCAGCGGCAGCGAGCGCACCAAATTCGAGCAACTCAAGGCCGACAGCGGCTACCTGAAGGAACCCCTGGCGACCGAGCTCGCCAACGACGCCCATCACTTCAGCGATGGCGCCGTGCAACTGCTCAAATTCCACGGCAGTTATCAACAGGACAACCGCGAAAATCGCCAAAAAGGCCAGGACAAGGACTGGCAGATGATGCTGCGGCTGCGCAGTCCCGGCGGCCGCATCCCCGCCAGCCTGTTTCTGGCCATGGATGACCTGGCCGACCGGCTCGGCAACGGCACCCTGCGGGCCACCACCCGCCAGGCCTTCCAGATGCATGGCGTGCGCAAGGGCAACCTCAAGGAGGTGATCGGCACGATCGTGCGGTCCATGGGCTCCACCCTGGCCGCCTGCGGCGACATCAACCGCAACGTGATGGCGCCGGCGGCGCCGTTTGAGACGGGCGCCTACCCGGCCGCCCGGCGCCTCGCCGATGAAATCGCCGACCTGCTCACCCCCACCGCCGCCGAGGGCTCCTACCTAGATCTTTGGGTGGACGGCGAACTGAGCTACCGGATCAAGCCGAGCGCGCCGGTGAAGAAGGTGCGCAAGCGCCAACTTGAGGGCGGCGTCTTCAGCGGGGATGTCAACGAGCCCCTCTATGGCTCCACCTACCTGCCGCGCAAGTTCAAGGTCGCCGTCACGGTGCCCGGCGATAACTCCGTGGACCTGCTCACCCAGGACATTGGTCTGGTGGCCTTCACCTATCCCAACGGCAAGCTGCGCGGTTGCAATGTCTATGTGGGCGGCGGCATGGGCCGTACCCACAACAAGGAAGAAACCTTCGCCCGCACGGCCGATCCCCTGGGCTATGTGGCGGCCGAGCATGTGCTCGATCTGGTGCAGGCAATTGCGGCGGTGCAACGGGACCACGGCGATCGCCAGCAGCGGCGCCATTCGCGCATGAAATACCTGATCCACGGGCGCGGCATTGCCTGGTTCAAAGCAGAACTCACAAGCCGCTATTTCCAGCATCCGCTCAAGGCCCTCCATAGCGAACCCAGCACCAAGCTGCTCGATTACCTGGGTTGGCATCGCCAGGGCCCCAGCAGCTGGTTCGTGGGCCTGCCCGTGCTCAGTGGCCGGATCTCGGGCGCCTTCAAGGCGGGGCTGCGCCAGCTGGTGGCCACCTACCAGCTGGAGATCCGCCTCACCCCCAATCAAGACATCCTGCTCTGCAATATCGGCACCAGCCAGAAGGCCAGCGTGCGTGCCGCCCTGGCGGCCCTAGGGATCGCCAACCCCGGCGAGACCAGCCTGCTGGCCCGCCACGCCCTGGCCTGCCCGGCCTTGCCCCTCTGCGGGTTAGCCGTGACCGAGGCGGAGCGGGGCCTGCCGGCGATCCTGGAGCGGCTGGAAGGCCAGTTGCGCGAGCTGCAGATCGAGCGATCGATCCTGGTGCGCGTCACCGGCTGCCCCAATGGCTGTGCCCGGCCCTACATGGCCGAACTGGGCCTGGTCGGCAGTGGCCCCAACCAATACCAGCTCTGGCTGGGGGGCACCCCCAACCTCAGCCGCCTGGCCGAGCCCTACCTGGAGCGCCTCAACCTCGACGCCCTCGAAACCACCCTGGAGCCCCTCCTGCGCGGCTGGGGCGAGGCCGGCGGCCGCCGCAGCTTCGGCGACCACATCCATGCCCTGGGCCGGGAGGCCGTGCTGGCCCTGTTGCCCAAGGAATAACCGAACTTGGGATGGGGGCCAGGCTCTCCGTGGTGACGCGGTCACTGGTGCCGCGGTCACTGGTGCCCGGCCCAGAGGTGGCGCGGTCCGTGGTGACGCGTTCAGGGCGGGCTACTAGGGGGTGCCATCCCCCATCCAGCGGCCATAGCGGGCGAGCTGGGCGCCGGTGCGCCAGGCCCAGAGTTGGTCGCCCAGGCTGAAATGCCACCACTCGTTGGGGTGCTGGGCAAAACCCGCCGTTTCCATCACCTGGCGCAACAGCTGGCGCCGGCCATGCCAGAGGGCGGCATCACTGCTGGGGTCGGCTAGGGCCGCCGCCCCAAAGTGGTCGGGCTCGGACACGGCGCCAATCGCGTCGATCGGGGCGCCCAGGTCGAGCGGCTGGACATCACCTGCCTCCCCCTCGCCAGCCGGGTCTTCAGGGCCCGCCAGGGTTAGGTCCACGGCCGCACCGGTGCTGTGGGGCGGGGGGGTGGCCGGATCCTCGCTGGGGGGCGCCCAGAAGCGACCCACCTCCGCCGTAATCGCCGCCAGGGCCGCCGAGGGCACCTGGGGATCCACCCCCTGGAGGAGGCATTGCTCGTCAATCGCCTGGGCCACCATGAAACGCTGCACCGCCAGGGGCCGCCAGGCATCAAAAATCAACAGCCGCCAGCCGGGCCGCAGGGCGGCCAAGTGGCGCTCGGCCGCCAGCAGCTGCTGCACCACGCCAGATCGCAGGCGGAAGGGATCGGCCTGGGCCCCGTAGGGGGCACCCAGGGCGAGGTAGGGGTGGGGGTCCAGCCGAAGCAGCCCGGCGGGGATGGGCTCCAGGGGTTCGCCCGATTCCACGATCGGGACGGGGCTCCAGGGACGCTGGACAGGGGCTTGGGAGGTCATGGGTAGGGGGAAAGGTCCGTCACCCGCTGGCGCTGATGATTCAAGCTGGGACCCCAGCTAGCGGCCCTAATTGAGCCGATCCACCTGCGTAAGCCGCTGGCGTTGCTCGGCCAGGGCGGCGGCCAGGGCCGGGTGCTCGGCCAGGTCAGGATCGCGGGCCATCAGGGCCTGGGCCGCCTCGCGGGCCTGGTCGAGCACGGCACCGTCTTCGC
The DNA here is from genome assembly GCA_943370385.1 of Pseudanabaena sp. UWO311. Lineage (GTDB taxonomy): Bacteria > Cyanobacteriota > Cyanobacteriia > PCC-6307 > Cyanobiaceae > BAIKAL-G1. The sequence goes on along the minus strand of CALRQT020000009.1, from coordinate 89,281 downwards.
TGAGGCTGGCTAGGGCTAAATCCGGCAGGCCCGATTGGCGGGTGCCCAACACCTGGCCCGGACCGCGCAGGCGCAGGTCCATCTCGGCGATCTCGAAGCCATCGCTGGAGCGCACCAGCACCTCCAACCGCTGGCGGGCCTGGGCATTGCGGCTGTCGTTGATCAGCAGGCAATGGGAGGCCGCCGCCCCCCGGCCCACCCGGCCGCGCAGCTGGTGCAGTTGGGAGAGGCCAAAGCGATCGGCATGCTCGATCACCATCACACTCGCCTCGGGCACATCCACCCCCACCTCCACCACCGTGGTGGAGACCAACACCTGGGTCTCGCCCCGGGCAAAGGCACCAATCGCCGCCTGCTTGTCGGCACTGGCTAGGCGGCCGTGGAGCAGGCCCACGGCCAGGTCGGGGAACACCTCCTCGCTCAGCTGGCGATGGACCTCCACCGCCGAGCGCAAATCCAGCTTTTCCGAGTCCTCCACCAGGGGCAACACCACATAGGCCCGCTGGCCCGCTTCCACCTCGCGGCGGATCAGGTCGTAGGCCTGCTGGCGTTCACCGCCCTTGATCATTTGGGTGCGAATCGGCGTGCGGCCCGGCGGCAATTCATCGATCTGACTCACATCAAGATCGCCATGGATGGAGAGGGCCAGGGTGCGGGGAATCGGCGTCGCCGTCATCGTCAACAGGTGGGGTTGCAGGCCCTTATTGAGCAGGCGATGGCGTTGGTGCACGCCGAAGCGGTGTTGTTCATCCACCACCACCAGGCCGAGGCGAGCAAAGCGCACCGGATCCTCCAGTAGGGCGTGGGTACCCACCAGAATTTTGAGGGTGCCGTTATCGAGGTCGGCTAGTAGCTCGCGCCGCCGCTTGGCGGGGGTAGAGCCGGTGAGCAGGGCCACGGTCACATGCAGCTGGGGCAGCCACTCGCAGAGCTTTTGGTAGTGCTGGGCCGCCAGCACCTCGGTGGGCGCCATCAGGGCCCCCTGGCAGCCCGCATCGATCGCCGTGAGCAGGGACGCAATCGCCACAACGGTTTTGCCGCTGCCCACGTCCCCCTGCACCAGCCGGGCCATCGCCTGGTCCCGGGCCAGGTCGGCATGGATCTCGGCCAGCACCCGCCGCTGGGCGCCAGTGAGCGGAAAGGGCAGGATGTTCAAAAAGGCCTGCATCAAGCCCCCGGCCTCGCCCGCGCCATCGGCCGCCCCAGGCGCCCGTTGGGCCGCCAGGGCCAGGGGCGGCGCCGGGTTGGCGGTGAGTTGGCGGCGCCGCTGCAGCAGGCCGAGTTGCAACATCAGAAATTCATCAAACACCAGCCGCCGCCGGGCCGCCGCCAGCCGCTCCTGGTCGTCTGGCTGGTGGATCTGCACCAGGGCCGTGGGCAGATCGAGGAGCTGCTGCTCCCGCACCAACGAGCCGGGCAGGGGGTCCCCCCAGGCCGGCACCGCCACGAGAAGGGGCTGCACCGCCTGGCGGAGCCGATCGGCCGTGAGCCCCTCGGTGAGCCCATACACGGGCAGGAGCCGGCCAATCTGGCGGCTCTGCAGGGGCGCATTCGGGCTCTCCAGCACCTCCATCAAGGGGTCCTGGAAGCAGGGGCCGTAGGGGGTTTCCTTCACCAGGCCACTCACCGCCACCGTGCAACCGGCCGGGAACTGGCGCTCCTGGGACTTCAACCAGCCCGGCGAACTGAAGCGTTTGCCCGCGAAAAACCGCGACACCCGCAGGCGGCCGGTGGGGTCCTGCAGCTGCAATTCCAGGATTGAGAGGTTGGGATTGCGGGGGCTGGTGAAGCTGCTGCTGCGCCGCACCGTGGCCACGATCGTGGCCGTGGAGCCCGGCTCCAGGGAGGCGATGCGCACCAGGTTGGCGTAGTCGAGGTAGTCGCGCGGGTAGTAGCGGATCAGGTCGCGGGCGACGAACAAGCCCAGGGCGGCCAGTTTTTCGGCGCTCTTGGGGCCAATGCCGCGGATCTGGCCCAGGGGGGTTTGGGGTTGGAGGCCGGCGAGCTCCAGGCCCTGGGCTGGGGCCGGGCTGTCCTTGGGCCGGTTCAGGCGCGGCGGCGCCGGCGGCGTGGCCGGCTGCAGGGCCCTTTGGATGTCATGCAGCCGCTGGCGGCTGCGGCGCACCAGGCTCTGGCGGCGGGCCGGGCTGAGGCTGTCGTAGAGCCGGTAATCGTCTGCCAGCTGGCCCAGGGCCCCCTGGTCGGCGAGGGGCAGGCCGGCCGGGGGCTCGCCGCACTGGCGAGCCAGGAAGCTGCTGAATTGTTCGCGGCGCCCCTGAAGATTGCCAAAACCCCGGTCGGCCTCCAGCTCCAGGGCCTGCTGCAGGGGCCGGGCCCATTGGACGAAGGCGGCCACGCTTGGGAGGGCCGGTGCCGGGGCTCCTGGTGCAGACGATGGGCTAGGCCCGGGCCCGGGGGCGGTTGAACCACCCAGCGCCGTTGGCCCTGGCAAGGGCCCCGCACTGGCCAGCCCGGGGGCGCCTGCGTCTAAGCGGGCTCGCGGCTGGTTGGGGGACTGTCCTGGAACCACTGCCGCTCTGCCTCTAGGGCCTGCACACGCCGCTGCCAGTAGCGGTGCCGTTGGGCCATTGTGCGCAATCGGGCCCGGTTCTGCTCGAGGCGTTGGCGACAGACCCGCAGGGACGGGGTCTCGAATTCCAGGTCGGTTGGCCTGAGCAACAGCGCCATCAGGTCCAGGGGCCCGCCCAGGGGGAAGGCCCCTGGGGCATCACCGCCAGGGCTGGCGGGGCTATCGCCGCCAAAGGGCATCTGCAGGCGCACCAGGTTGGCGGGCGCTGGCAGGGGATCCAGCTGGCCCTGGAGCACGGCATCCAGCAGGGGCATCGGCAAGTGGCTGCGGGTGATCCCCAGCCGCAGCAGCTCACCATTGACGGCATTCGAGAGGTTGCGCAGCCGGCGCTGCAGGGCCCCATCGAGGGCCTCCCACCAGGCCAACAGGCTGGGGGCGTCTTGGGGCATCAAGGAGTCCGGGGCTTGCCAGCCCGCCCCATCCGGGGCCTGGCCGGGGGCTCCGGCTTGGCGCAACAGCTCGAGACGGATCGCCATCTCCCCGGGCTCGCCCCCCTCCAGCGAGGCAGGGGACTCGGCCGGGCCATCGGGGCTTGCGTCGCCCGACCCCTGGAGGGACTCGCCCTGGCCAGATGGGAATTCTCCCAACTCACCTAGGCCAGACGCAGCCGAACCCGGGTTGGCCAGGCCAGGCGTCTCCCGGCCCAGCCCCTCGGCCGCCAGGGCAAAGAGGGATTGGAAGAACTGGAAGTCGTCGCTCGAGCCTCCAGGGGCAGCGGAGCGTTGGCGCCCGCCGCTGGACCCAGGGCCCCGCCGGAAGGGAGGGCGCCGGGGTCGACGGGGACCATCGCTGGCGCCCTGCGGGCTGGGGGGCTGCCCGGCCCCGGAGCTGGGCGGGGGCAGAGGCGGGGCAGGACTGGCAGGCCCCTGGTGCGGGGGCGCGGAGCGGTCCCCTTGCCGCGGCAGGCCGTCGACCGGATCAGGATCGGGGCCATCCCCATCGAGAGGGGCTTGATCGAGAGGGGCCTGATCGAGCGGGCCCGGCTGGTTGGGGCTGGTAGCGGGGTGGTGATCGCCAGCGTCGAGGCCAGGCTGGTCGCCTGGATCGCCTGCGGGGCCCAAGGGATCGGCCGGCTCAGCATCAGCAAAGGGCGACAACGGCCCCAGTTGCCCTGCCTCCTCCGGCTGAAGCTCCTCCTGGTGAAGCTCCTCCTGGTGAAAGTCCTCGTGAGGAACGTCCTCCTGGGGAACCCCGTCCTGGGGTGTCTCGTCCTGCTGGAGCTCTTCGCCTGCCTCGTGCTGCCCTAAATCGCCTTGGAGGGGATCACCCTGGGTGGCAAAACCGGCCAGCCAGGACCCCAGCCCCTCCAGACCGGAGCCAAAAAGATCGGCGCTGAGGGGCAAATCGAGGCCCAGGTGTACCGAACCCCGGTGCTGGCCGAAGCGACTATTGCCTGAATCGCCCGGTTCCGGGCCCCCGTCCTGGGTTTGATCGTCGCCGTCGACCTCCCCAGGGTCATCGTCGTTGCCATTGTCCGCCGCCAGGGCCAGCAACAGGCGCTGCTGGTCCCGCCGCCGCTGCCGTTGCTGGCGGCTTTGCAGTTGGGAAGCCAGGCCCATCAGCTGTTCAACCGTGAGCAGGCAGTTGCAGCGCTGCACCAGGGCCTGCAGCCGCTCCTGCAGCTCCAGGCGGCGGCTGGGGCCGATGGCGCTGAAGCGTTCTGGGTAGGTCTGGGTGGCCAGATGGAAACAGGCCTGCTGCACGGCGTGCAACAGGCCCTTGCGGAGCACTTGCAGATAAAGGGCCAGCTGGCGGTAGAGCTCGGGAGTGAGCGCCACGATCAGCTGACGCTGCAGCTCCAGTTGGCGCTCGGCCTCCGCCAGGGGGCTGCTGTTGGGGTGCAATGGGGCCGCTAGCTCAGGCGGAGATGGTCATGGCGGCAACTTCGGCAGCGAAGTCGGTTTGCTCCACCTCAATGCCTTCACCCAAGGTGTAGCGGGTGAAGCGACGGATCTGGATGTTCTCGCCGATCTTGCCAGCCACCTGCTTCACCAGTTCCTCCACGGTGATGGCGCTGTCCTTGATGAAAGGCTGCTCCAACAGGGCGAGTTCCTTCAGGCGCTTGCCGATGCGTCCTTCGACGATCTTCACCTTCATCGCCTCAGGCTTGCCAGCCAGGTCATCGCGGCCCATCTCGATGCCCTTTTCGCGCTCGGCCACATCCTTGGGGATGTCGGCAGTGCTCACGAATTCCACGTTGGGACAGGCGGCAATCTGCATCGCCACATTGCGCAGCAGATCCTGGAAGAGATCGCCGCGGGCGACGAAATCGGTTTCGCAGTTGACCTCCACCAGCACACCCACGCGGGCGCCGGTGTGGATGTAGCTGCCGATCGCACCCTCAGCGGCGGTGCGACCCGATTTCTTCTCGGCCGTGGAGATGCCCTTCTGGCGCAGCCACTCGGTGGCCTTGGTGGTGTCACCACCAGACTCGGTGAGGGCTTTCTTGCAGTCCATCATGCCTGCGCCGGTTTTATCGCGCAGTTCCTTGACCAGCTTCGCTGAGATCTCAGCCATCGGAGGGCGGGGAGTAGGGGGTTAGGGAGTGGGAGGGAATGGAATCGGAGCCAGAGTTGGGCTTCAGCCTTCCTCATCCTCGTAGCCGCCGCGCTGGTCCTGGGCGCCGTGGCGACCTTCATTGATGGCATCGGCCAGGCGTCCAAGCACCAGTTGCACCGAACGCACGGCGTCGTCGTTGCAGGGGATGGGCACGTCGCAGAGGTCGGGATCGCAGTTGGTGTCGAGCATCGAAACCAGGGGAATATCGAGCTTGCGAGCCTCGAGCACGGCGTTGGTTTCGCGGCGCTGATCCACCAGCACCACCACATCGGGCAGGCGGCGCATGTTTTTGAGGCCACCGAGATACTTCTGGAGACGCTCCAGTTCGCGGCGCAGCACGGCGGCTTCCTTCTTAGGCCGCAGGGCGATACCGCCGGAGGATTCCATCCGCTCAAGATCCTTGAGGCGGTCGATCCGGGCGCGCATCGTTGTCCAGTTGGTGAGCATGCCGCCCAACCAGCGCTGGTTCACAAACGAGGCACCGCAGCGGGTCGCCTCCTGGGCGATCACTTCGGACGCCTGCTTCTTGGTGCCAACAAACAGGAAACGCTTGCCACTGCGGGCGGCACTGCGGGTCCACTTGTAGGCGTTATTCATGCAGACAGCGGTCTGCACGAGGTCGATGATATGGACCCCATTGCGCGCGCAATAGATGTAGCGCGCCATCTTGGGATTCCAGCGGCGGGTTTGGTGCCCAAAGTGGGCACCCGCCTCCATCATTTCTGCGAGTGTGACAACAGCCATGGAAGTAGGGGTTTCGGGTTCGCCTCCACCTGCCAGGGACCATGGGGTTGACCGACGGACCGAAACTCGGCCAGGGGATCAGGGGCAAGACCCGGGGGCCTAGCCAGTGGCACAGACAGAACAGCCGGTGCCTGGTCACCCGAAACGGACAGGTGTGCGGTTTGTTAGGGACCTAGCCAACCTATCAAATTGGCCCTTGCGGCCAGGCCGGTTTGCCGTCAAAACCTCTGGCCAAGCCTCAGGCCAGGCCGGCGGCCCGGGCCTCGGCATAGAGGGCCCGCACGCCAATGCGGTTGAGGGGCAGGCGCAGCAGCTCCAGGGCCAGGCCCGGTTTGCCGTGGCGGATCAACCAGGCCAGCAGGGGGCGCAGGCTGCGTTCATTCAGCAGGCCACCGAGGGTGAGCAGCTCCCAGAGCAGGCGATGCAGCAGGGTGAATTGGATGATGAAGCGCACCCGGCGGGTGGGGTGCTTTCGGTAAAACACGAGGCCCATCTTGGCCCGCTCCTGCTCCACCTGAATCAGGCGGGGCACCTGCTCCAGGCTCAAGGCTGGATGCCAGTGGTAGCCCACCGCCTCGGGGCAGCGCACCAGCACCACGCCCAGGCGGCGCAGGCGCTCACCCAATTCGAGATCTTCCCAGCCGTAGAGGCGGAAGCGGGTATCAAAGAGGCCGCTGCGCTCGAGCAGCTGGCGATCAATCGCCACGTTGCCCGTGGCGAAATAGGCCCAGGAAAGGTCCCGCAGCTTGTGGGGCTCGCTGCTGGGATCGTCAAAATTGGCCGTGTTGATGACGGCCCCGTAGGTGAAGCAAAGGCGATCGCCGCTGCGCTGCCACTGCTGCTGCAGGGCGTTGGCGTGGGCCAGCAGGAAGCCGCCCGTCACCACCAGATCGCTATCGATAAACACAATCACATCCCCTTGGGCATGCTCGACGCCCCGGTTGCGGCCCTCGGCCGGCCCGCCGTGGTCCTGCTCGACCAGGCGCACGTGGGGGAACGACGCCGCCTCGGCCCGCAACCAGGCCACCGTGTCATCGCTGGAGCCGTCATCAACGACCACCACCTCGTAGGCGCGGATCGGGGCGCCTAGCTGCTGCTGCTCCAGGGCACGCAGGCATTTGGCCAGGATCGGCCGGCGGTTGTAGGTGGGGATGACGACGCTGAGAAACATGGGTTCGTCGAAACAGCCGAAGGGCCAGGACACCTAAAAAAAGGGGGACCCCGCAGGATCCCCACAGCGCAGACCAACCCCTAAAGGGGTTCAGGCCTGCTCAGTCGGCAGCGCCGCCGTTGTTGGCCGTGCCGGTCACGCCATTGCCAGCGCCTTCGCCGCGGCCGTCGTTACGCAGCTTGCGCTTTTTGAACTTGCGGGCGTAGGCGCGGTTGCGTTCCTGCTTTTCCTTCTTGAGATTCCTGCGCTTCGACATCGGCGGGCCGGTTCGGTGGGAGAGATCCTTCACCATACTCAAACGGGACCGGGGGCCAGGGCGGTTGCCCGCTTGACCAGGCACGGCCACCAGCATTTCCACCGGCCTTTGGAGCCAGGAGCCCGCCACCCCCCTTAGCTGGCCCCCGCTTCACTGGCTGCCAGGGCACCAGCGGTGACGGAATCGGCGGAGGCCGTGTCCACCACCCGGCCGTCCTCCATGCGCAGCACCCGGTCAGCCAGATCGAGGATGCGGGGATCGTGGGTCACCATCAGCACGCCGCAGCCCTGCTCCTTAGCCAGGCCGTGCAGCAACACCACCACATCGCGGCCGGTGCGGCTATCGAGGGCGGCGGTGGGTTCATCGGCCAGCAGCAGCCGCGGCCGGGTCGCCAGGGCCCGGGCAATCGCCACCCGCTGCTTCTGGCCGCCGGAGAGGTCGTGGGGCAGCTTGTGGAGCTGGTCGCCCAGGCCCACGGCCCGCAGCCATTCGCGCGCCTGATCGCGGCGGGCCCGATAACTGAACCCTTCCAGCAGGTCGGCGCCCATCTGCACGTTCTGCTCGGCGCTCAGGCAGCGCAGCAGGTTGTGGCCCTGAAAAATCATGCCGATCGAGCGCCGCAAGAGCTGGCGCTCCCTGCGGCTCGATCCCGCGAGCTCCTGGCCGAACACCTTCACCTGGCCCGCCTGCACCTGGCGCAGGGCACCCACCAGGGTGAGCAGGGTGGTTTTGCCGCAGCCGGAGGGGCCGGTGAGCAACACCACCTCGCCACTGGCGATTGAAAGATCCACCCCTTCCAGCACCTGGCGGCGCATCTTGCCCTCGCCATACCAATGGCTCAGGCCAGCAATTTCAATCGCCGGTGCACTCAGGGATTGCGGAAGGGAGGGCGGCGGCAGTTGGGAGGGCATGACTTTAGAAGATCTCCGCCGGATCGGCATCGCCCAGGCGGCGCATGGCTAGGGCCGCCGAGCCCATGCACATCACCAGAATCATGGTGAACACCACGAGGGCCCGGTCGGGATCCATCTGCACTGGCAATTTTGTTGCCCCTTTTATCACTCCATAGAGCACCAACCCAGCCCCATAGGCTGGCAAGTAACCCAATACCGCCAACAGGAATCCTTCGCGGGCCACCACACCGAGCAGGCTGGTGAGTTTGTAGCCCATCGCCATCAAGGTGGCGTATTCGGGCAGGTGATCACTCACATCGGAATAGAGTATCTGATACACAATCACACAACCCACCACAAAGCCCATGCCTGCGCCCAGGGTAAAAATAAAGCCAATGGCGGTGCTGCTGCGCCAATAATCCTTTTCCATCTCAATGAAGCCATTGCGCGTATACACAATGACGTCTTTAGGCAAATTGTGGCGGAGCCGTTTGGCCACAACCTCCGGATCAGCGCCCGGCCGCAGCCGAATCAGGCCCAGCTCAATGCTGCCCGGCGGCGTATTGGGCAGCAGGCTGAGGAAGGTTTCACTGCTGGTGAGCAGGTTGCCATCGGCGCCAAAGGAAGGGCCCACGGCAAAGAGGCCAGCCACCCGCAGCCGCTTGCCGGAGATTTCACTTTCCACCGTGCGGCCCTGGCGAAACCAGCTGGCCACCGGGCCGAATTCATCCCGGGAGCGCTCATCAAACAGCACCCTGCCTTTCTGGGTGAGCAGGGAAGCCTTGGCCGTGAGGGCAGGGTCATTGAACAGGGGATCACTGGGCTCAAAGCCCAGGGCCAGGATCGAGCGGGTGCCGCGGGTTTCCGGGTTGCGCCAGAGCAGCAAATTCCAATGCACCGGCGAGATGCCCTTCACCTCGGGATCGGCCAGGGCCTGCACAAGCCGGCGGCGCGGAAAGCCGGCCATGCTGATTGAACTTTTGGTGCGCGGGCTCATCAACACCAAATCGGTGTTGAACATCTTGTGCACCGTGACGCTGGCATCAAACAGGGCATCGCGGAAGCCCAGCTGCATGAACATCAAGATGCCGGCAAAGCTGATGCCCGCTAGGGCCACGGCCAGCCGCACCGGCTGGCGGGTCAGCAATAACCAGGCCAGGGGAATGCGGCGGCCCGACCAGATCGCCTGCAGCGGATTCACGGATTGAAGCGGGCGATGATTTTCAGGCCCGCCAGCTGGCGCACCCGCTGGATGTCCGCCGGTGCCAAGGCCAGGCGCACCTCCACGACCCGGGCATCGGCGTCGCCAGTGGGATCGGTGGAGAGCACTTGGCGCTGGCGCACCTGGGGGCTGATGCGCAGCACCGTGGCCTCGAGGCGGCCCTCGAAGCCGCCGTTTTCGCTGGTGAGGGTGACGGTTTGGCCGAGGCGCACCCGGCCGATGTCGCTCTCGTACACCTCGGCGACGGCCTCCATCTGGTTGTTGGCGCCGATTTCGAGGATGCCGGCCTCGCCGGGTCGCTCGCCCGGACGGGTGTTGATACGCAGCACCAGCCCGTCAATCGGGGCGAGCAACTGGCTCTTGGCCAGGTCGGTGCGCACCTTGCGCAGCTCGGCCTTGGCCTCCTGGAGATCGCCGCGCAGGTCGACCACCTTGATTTCTCTCTCCTCGAGGGCGCCAATCGCAAAAACGCCGCGGTTGGTGAGCTGGCGGTAGCGGTTGGTTTCGCGATCGAGCAGCTCCAGTTGCTGCTTGAGGCTGGCGATGCGGGTGACCAGCAGGTTCTCCTGGGCCAGCAGGGTCAGCCGGTTGTCAAAACTGGCGAGCACCTGGCCCGCCTTGACGGCCTGGCCTTCCTGCACATACAGGGCCGTGAGCCTGGGCGAGGCGCCGAAATCGGTCACCGGGGCCGCCAGCTTGCGGATGTCTCCAGCCGGCTCGAGGCGTCCGAGGGCGGAGACGGCTTCCACGGCTGGCGGGGCCGCAGGCCGGGTGGCGCTGGGGGCAGCCGCGGGGGGGACTGGCCGGGGCTGTTGGCGCCGTTGCAGCACCCCAAATCCCACCGCTACAGCCACGAGGACGGCGGCGCCGATCAGCAGGGGCCTGCGGGCGAGGGCAAAGCCGCCAAAGTCCCTCAGCCCAGCAGGGGATCGTCGAAGAGCAGCTCCTCGATGTAGCGGTCCGCCCATTGGGGGTTGAAGGCCTTCTCCAGAACCCTGCGGGTCTTGTCGTTGCGTTTCTGCTGCCTGCAATAGGAGAGCTGTCCCGCGTGCCTCGCCACAGTAAGGGGGTCGTCGCTGGCCTGGGGCTCGGTGGTGTGGCAGGCCTGGCTCAGCACGGTCAAGAAGCGGTCCACCTCCTCAATGAACTGCTGCTCCTCGGCCCCATCGGCCGGCCGCACGAAGCGCACGAAGGGCGAGAAGATCGAGCCCCAATCGGGCAGCTCGCGGTCCTGGCTGTAGTGGAAGGCCGGCAGGGCCGCCAGGGGGCCGGCGATGCTTTCGGGTAGGGCTGGGCCCACCGGCGAGAGGTCGGCGATGGCCGCAGACACCACGCCCCGGCCAGCAACGATGTCGGCACCGAACACGGGCAGATCGAAACGGGGATCCGGGAAGAAGACGCAGTGGAGGATCTGCAACCCGGCCCCCAAGCGGGCCGTTTCCAAATGGAGCTTGCGTAGCCCCCGGCAGCGGCGCAGTTCATTGCGGATGAACAGGGCCTCGCCATCGAGGCTGCCGCTGATCGCTTCGAGCTCGGGGTCGATGGCGAGGGGCTCCAGCTCCGGCAGGCCCAACCAGCAGGCGCGAATGCGGCCTGCCAGGGCATCCATCAGGGGGTGGACCCCCAAGCCTGGACCTGGGGCGGAACCAGGGGCTGGCCCCGGAGCAGTGGTCGTCAACGCTGGATCCGGCGCAAGGGCGGTTCTGATCCTGACAACAGGATCGCCATCCAGCCAGCAGAATGGGTGTCCTGACATGCGGCGTCACGGATTTGGGGGTTTCGCAAGCGGTTTCGGACGAGGTTGCCCCCGGGAACGCGGGGCGGGCTTCAGGGCGGGCTGCGGACCTGGGGTCGGACGGGACCACCGCCGCGATGGCTGCTGGGCCGCTCTCCGTCACCGGTAGCAGCGGCAGCCTGGGTGAGCCCCTGCAGCGGCGCCTGGGCCAGGGGGCCGCGGTGGTGAGCCTGGACCTGCCCCAGGCCCCCGTGACCTGTGTGGACTTCTGGTGCCGCGCCGGCAGCGCCGCCGAAACCCCGGCCGAATCGGGCCTGGCCCATTTCCTCGAGCACATGGTGTTCAAGGGCAGCGAGCGCCTCGGGGCCGGCGAATTCGACCTGCGGGTTGAGGCCCTAGGCGGCAGCAGCAATGCCGCCACCGGCTTCGATGACGTGCACTATCACGTGCTCGTGCCGCCCAGCGCCGCGGCCGAGGCGATCGACCTGCTGCTCGATCTGGTGCTGGCGCCCCGGCTCGATGGCCAGGATTTCGCCATGGAGCGCCAGGTGGTGCTCGAAGAGCTGGCCCAGAGCGAAGACCAGCCCGAGGAGGTGGCCTTCCAGCAGTTACTGAGCCGGGCCTGCCCAGGCCACGCCTATGGCCTGCCGATCCTGGGCCGCCGCGAGGCCCTTGAAGGCCACCGGGCCGAGGCCATGGCCGCCTTCCACCAGCGCCTGTACCGGGCCGACAACTGCTGCCTAGCCGTGGCCGGTCCCCTGGGCGACGGGGCCCTTCTGGAACACCTTGAGCACTCCGCCCTGGCCAGCCTGGCCAGCGATGACCAGCCCCGATCGACCGGGTCTGGCCCCGCCTCCGCTGGAGCCCGAAGCGAGGCCGCCCCCCTCCAGCTGCAGCCAGGCTCCGACACGGTGGTGCTGCCGCGGCTCGAGGCGGCCCGGCTGCTGATGGCCTGGCAAGTGCCCGCCGCCGGCGACCTGGAGGCAGTGATCGGCTGCGACCTGCTCACCACCCTGCTGGCCGAAGGCCGGCGCAGCCGCCTGGTGGCCCGCCTGCGCGAGCAGCTGCGGCTGGTGGAAAGCATCGACCTGGATCTCAACGGCCTCGAAGCCGGCAGCCTGGTGCTGCTCGAAGCGGTGTGCGAGAGCGAGCACCTGCCGGCGGTCGAAGCGGAAATCCGCAGGGTGCTCCAGGAGCTGATCGCAGCTCCGCCGCCCCTGGCCGAGGTGGAGCGGGCCCAGCGCCTCGTGGGCAACGGCTACCGCTTCGGCCTGGAGGCCGCTGGCTCGGTGGCCGGCCTGCTGGGCAACAACCACCTCTGGGGCCGGCACCAACCGATCCAGGCGCCGCTCGATGCCCTGGCCCATTGGGATCCCCAGCGGCTCTGGCGTGAACTGACACCCCTGCTCGATCCCGAGCGGGCCTTCTGCCTGCGGGCCTTACCGGCATGAGCCCCGTGACGTCCAACCCCAGCGCCACCCCCGCCGCCGACCCAGCCGCCATCGACAGCACCCTCACCAGCAGCGCCACTCCAGCCGCCAGCCCGGGCTCCCTCGCCGGTCCCCGGTCCCGGTCCGTTTTGCCCGGGGGCTGCCCCCTGTGGGTGGTGCAGCGACCGGGCCCCGAGATTGTGTCGGCCAAGCTCTGGATCCGGGGCGGCAGCAGCTCCGACCCCAGGGGCCAGCGGGGCAGCCACCAGCTACTCGCCGGCCTGCTCAGCCGCGGCTGCGGCAACCACAGCGGCGAAGCCCTGGCCGACCAGGTGGAAGGCCTGGGCGCTGGCCTGCGCTGCGAGGCCTCCGAAGACGGCCTACTCATCAGCCTCAAGTGCGCCGCGGCCGACGCCAACCAGCTCCTGCCCCTGCTGCTGACCCTGGTGCAGAAGCCCTGGCTGCTGAACGACCAGATCGACCTGGAGCGCCAGCTCAACCTGCAGGCCCTGCAGCGTCACCGCGAAGATCCCTTCCAGCTGGCCCACGACCGCCTGCGCCAGCAGCTCTATGGCGACGGTCCCTATGGCCACGATCCCCTCGGGGTTGAGGCCGAGCTGGCGGCGATCAGCCGGGACGGCCTCAGCCAGCAGGCGACCCAATTGGGGCACCAGGGTGCCGTGCTGGTGCTGGCCGGCCAGCCTCCCGCCAACCTGGAGGAGCTGCTCACCCGGGAAAGCGGCCCCAAGGGCTGGCCCACCCAGGCCCCCCTGGCCAACCCCACCTGGGCACCCACCAGCCCCCCCGCCGGCGACGCCCACCGCCTGGCCTGCAGTGAAGAGGACACCGAACAGCTGGTGTTGATGCTCGGGGCCGCCACCGTGCCCCTGGGCCATCGCCAGGGCCTGGCCCTGCGGCTGCTGCACTGTCACCTGGGCGTCGGCATGTCGAGTCGCCTGTTTGTGACCATGCGCGAGGAGCACGGCCTCGCCTACGACGTGGGCGTGCACCACCCGGCCCGCCTGGGAGCGGCTCCCTTTGTGTTCCACCTCTCCAGTTCGGCGGAGCGGGCCTTCGAGGCCACCAGCGAGCTTCTGAACGAATGGCAGCGGTTGCTAGAGCAACCCCTCACCGGCGATGAGCTGGCCCTGGCCCGCGCCAAGTTCCGGGGCCAGGAAGCCATGGGCCGCCAAACCGGCAGCCAGGTGGCCGATCGGCTCGCCCTGGTGCTCGGCCACGGGCTTCCCGCCGATTTCACCGACCGCTGCCTGGGCGAGCTCGATGGCCTCGGGCCCGCCGACCTTCTGGCCGCGGCCCGGGAGCTCCTGGCCCGCCCCAACCTGAGCCTCTGCGGCCCGGCCCAGGCCCTGGCCGCCGCGGAAAAGGCCTGGCGCCAGCACCCCCTTTCGGCCTAGGCCAACCCATCAGCTGGGGCCTGGCGGGGCTTCAGCCAGCAGTCCCCTCCTCCGGGCGGCGCAACAGGGCCCCATCGATCAGGAAGGTGCCGCGGCGGAAGCGCACGGCGACCGTGCCGAGGGGGCGGAGCGCCACCACCTCCCCCACCTCGGCGAGATCCACCAGATCGGGCGGGCGCAGCATCGGCATCGGATCGGCGGTTTTCAAATAGCTGGGCCGTTGCAGCAGCTGCACCGCGCAGCCCGGCCTCAGCCCGGCGGGAGGCGGCTCTGGGCTCGATGGGGCTCCCTGGGCCGGTGGCGGGGTCGATCCCTGGTGGGTCACCTGCCCAGGCCCCGTCTCTGCACCAGGCTGGGACCTTGGCTCCGAACTTGGCATCGCCACCGCTTCTCAAGGGCCCTACTCTCCTGCAGGATGGGCCTCTGACTGGGTTCCCCCGTGCGCGCTCTTGCCAACTGGAGTGGGGCCATCGCCGGACTGCTCCTCATCGTGATCGGGGGCCTGATCCAGGCGGCCCTGGCCTTCCCCTCCCCCAACGGCCTGCCCTACCTCACCCTGCCGATCAGCCTGCAGGTGCCGGCCCTGTTGCTCACAGCCCTGGTCTGCGGTCCCCGCTCGGCCATGCTGGCTGGTGTTGCCTACATCAGCCTGGGCCTGTTCCAGTTGCCCGTCTTCCACGCCGGCGGCGGCATGGCCTATCTGATGGATCCTGGCTTTGGCTACGTGGCTGGCTTCCTGCCGGCGGCCTGGGTGACCGGTCGCCTGGCCCGCCAACAGGGCATGGACAACTGCGTCAGCCTGGCGGGAGCCGCCTGCATGGGGTTGGCCGTGCTGCAGGCCTGCGGCATCGCCAACCTCCTGCTCGGCGGCCTAGTGCAACGCTGGGGCGGCGGCTTGACCGGTCTGTTGATCAGCTACAGCCTCGGCCCGATCGTGCCCCAGCTGATGCTCTGCTGCGCGATTGCCGTCCTGGCCCTGCCCCTGCGGCGCCTGCTATTGGTTGAATCCTGATGGCACCAGCCAAACGGGATCGGAGCCGCCAGGCCGCCTGGCTGGTCGCCCTGGTGGTCGTGGCGATCGACCAGCTCAGCAAGGCCTGGGCCCTCAACCACCTTGGCGGAGCCGGAAATGTTCCCTTACTGCCCGGCCTGCTCCACCTGCAGCTGGTGTTTAACAGCGGTGCTGCCTTCAGCCTGCTGACAAACGCCACCTGGCTGCTGGGGGTTGTGAGCCTGCTGGTGGCCCTGGCCCTGCTGGCTTGGATCCAGCTCAGTGCCCCCTTGCGACCCTGGCAGTGGCTGGGGGCCGGCCTGTTGCTGGGCGGCGCCATCGGCAATGGCCTCGATCGCTGGCGCCTGGGCACGGTGGTCGATTTTCTCGCCTTCATGCCGGTGCGCTTCCCGATCTTCAATGGGGCCGATGTGGCCATCAACCTGGCGGTGATCTGCATCGCCTTCGACCTGCTGCGGCGCCATGGCTCCTCCCCTCGTTGACCGGCTGCGCCAGCGGCTCGCCGCGGCCCAGCCCCAGCGCCGCGAATGGCTGGAGCTGTTCATTCCAGGCCAGCCCAGCCAGCGCCTGCCCCTCTATGGCGGCACCTACCGGATCGGCCGCGACAGCCACCAGGAGATCAGCCTGGGCCATCCGGCCGTCAGCAAGCATCACGCCCTGCTGGAGCACCGGGGGCGCCAATGGCTGCTGCAGGACAGCGGCTCCACCAATGGCCTCTGGTGGCGCGGCCGGCGGGTGCAGGAGCTGCTGCTCGCCGATGGCGATGTGGTGCGCTTTGGCCCCAGCCAGGAACCGGGGCTGCCGGAGCTGAGCTTCCATCGCCAACCGCCGCCCCGGCTGGGCCTGGTGGCCCGGGGGCTGAGCCTGGGCCTGGCGGCCATCGCCGCCGGTGGCCTGGGCCTGCTGGCCCTCTCCCTGCTGCAGGTGCCCCTGCGCAACCGCCTGGCCTCGGTGCGGGGCCCCCTCGCCCTCTACGACGGCGCCAACCGGCCCCTGAGTTCGGCCGAGTCGAGCCTGCACCACGAAAACCCGGGCCTGCGCGACTACCCCGGCGTGCTGATCGACGCCCTGCTGGCCAGCGAAGACAGCCGCTTCTGGTGGCACCCGGGCATCGATCCGATCGGCACGGGCCGGGCCCTGGTGGCCAACCTGGTGGGCGGCCGGGTGCTGGAGGGGGGCAGCACCCTCACCCAGCAACTGGCCCGCAGCCTCTACCCCGAAACCGTGGGCCAGGGCCAGACCCTGGAGCGCAAGTGGCGGGAGTTGCTCGTGGCGATGCAATTGGAGCAGCGCTTCAGCAAGCGCGACCTGCTGCTCAATTACCTCAACCGGGTGTACCTGGGGGTGGGATGGGGCTTTGAGGATGCCTCGCGCCTGTATTTCAACAAGCCCGCCGCCCGGCTCGACCTCGACGAAGCGGCCCTGTTGGTGGGCTTACTGCCCTCCCCCAACGGCCGCGATCCCTGCAGCAACCCCCAGGCGGCCCTAGGGGCCCGCAATGGGGTGCTCAGCAAGATGGTTGACACCGGGCACCTGAGTTCGGAGCAGGCCCACCGGGCCAGCCGGCGGCCGATCACCCTGGCCGGCCTCGCCTGCCAGGGCGGCGGGAGTGGCAGTGGCAGTGGGAGTGGCGGCCGCCGGCCGGCCCCCTTTTACACCGACCAAGTACGGCTGGACCTGGGCTCCTTGGTGGGAGATCCCGTGGCGGCCGAGGGCAACTTTCTGGTGGAAACCCACCTCGATCCGCTCCTGCAGCAGGTGGTGGAACGGCGCCTGGGCCAGCTCCTGGCCGGTACCAGGCCGGCCGTCAGCGAGGGGGCCGTCGTGGTGCTGGACAGCCGCAACGGCGGCATCTTGGCCGTGGCCGGCGGGCGCGACTACCGCCAGAGCCAGTTCAACCGGGCGACCATGGCCCAGCGCCAACCGGGTAGCACCTTCAAACTCTTCACCTACCTGGCCGCCCTGGAGCGGGGCCAACGGCCGGGCGATGCGATCAGCTGTTCTCCCCTGGATTGGGGCGGCCAAACCTTCGGCAGCGACTGTGGCGGCAGCCTCAGCCTCACCAGCGCCTTCGCCAGCAGCAGCAACACCGCCGCCCTGCGGCTGGCCCGGCGTGTCGGCCTGGAGCAGGTGGCCCAGAAGGCCCGCGAACTCGGCATCAGCACCCCCCTCGAGACGGTGCCGGGGCTAGCCCTAGGCCAGAGCGAGGTGCGACTGGTGGAGCTCACCGCCGCCTATGCGGCCGTGGCCAACGACGGCATCTGGCATGCGCCGACCACGATCCGCCACCTCACCGACGCCGAAACCTGTGGTGGCCTGGAGAGCCAGCGCTGCCGCACCCTCAAGGGCAAGGGGGATCGGCCGATCAACCCCGGCCGCCGCGTCATCAGCGTGGCCACGGCCCGGCAGATGCAGGGGCTGCTGCGGGCCGTGGTGCGGCAGGGCACCGGCGGGGCCGCCTCCCTCGGCGGCATGGAAGGGGGCAAGACCGGCACCACCAACAACGGTCGCGACCTGCTGTTCATTGGCTACGAGCCCCAGCGCCACTGGGTGATCGGCATCTGGCTCGGCAATGACGACAACCGGCCCACCGGCAGCAGCAGCGCCCTGGCGGCTGGCCTGTGGAGCGAGATCGTGCGCGCCGCCGGCAACGGCAGCCTGGGGGCCGGCGCCAGAGCCGCGGCGAGCCCTAGGCCATGAAGACCCCGCCGCGCCTGTGGCTCTTCGCCGGCATCGCCCTCGTTGCCCTGGTGGCGATCGTGGCCGTGCTCAATGCGATCAGCCGGCTGATCTGGGATCTGCAAACCCTGCTGCCCTACTGGCTGGCGGGGCCCGTGGCCCTGCTGCTGGTTGGCGGTGGCGCCCTCGTGATCGTGCGGCTGGCCTGGCCCTGGCTTCGGGACCTGCGCCGCCAACCGATCGACCAAGCCGGCGCCAAAGCGGCGATCGAGGCGCCTGGCAACCGCCAGGAGGCGGCCCAACAAAACCTGGCGGCGATCGACCAGCTGCTGGAGCGGATCCGCGATGACGTGGAGCGCCAGGCCCTGCAGCAGGAACGGCTGCGGGTGGAAGACCAGTTGCAACGGGGCGACCTGGTGCTGGTGGTGTTCGGCAGCGGCTCGGTCGGCAAAACCTCCCTAATCCGGGCCCTGCTGCGCCAGGTGGTGGGCGAGGTGGGCGCCGCCATGGGCTCGACCCGGGCCAGCAGCAGCTACCGGCTACGGCTACGGGGCCTCAGCCGCGGCCTGGTGCTGGTCGACACCCCCGGAATTCTTGAGGCTGGCGCGGCCGGCCAGCAGCGCGAACAGCTCGCCCGCGAACAGGCGGCCTCGGCGGACCTGCTGTTGCTCGTGGTGGATGGGGACCTGCGGGCCGCCGAGATGGAGGTCTTCACGGCCCTGGCCAGCCTGGGCAAGCGCCTGTTGCTGGTGCTCAACAAATGCGACCTGCGCGGCGAGGCCGAGGAGAGCCAACTTCTCGACCTGCTGCGCAGCCGCGGCGCCGGCCGTATCGCCCCAGACGATGTGGTGCCCGCCAGTGCCTCGCCCCAGTCGGTGCCGATGCCGGGGGGCAGGCCCCTGCAGGTGGAACCGGAGGTGGAGCCGCTGCTGCGCCGGATCGCCAGCGTGCTCCACCGCGATGGCGAAGACCTGATCGCCGACAACATCCTGTTGCAGAGCCGCCGCCTCAGCGACGCCGGCCGGCGCCTGCTGGGGGAGCAACGCCAGCGGGACGCTGAGCGCATCATCGATCGCTACATGTGGATCAGCGCCGGGGTGCTGGTGGTCAACCCCCTGCCGGTGGTGGGCCTCCTCGGCACGGCGGCCGTGAACGCCCAGATGGTGATTGAAATCGGCCGCATCTATGGGGTGAGTCTCTCGAAGGCCGCCGCCCAGGAGCTGGCCCTCTCGGTGGGGCGCACCCTGGCCAGCCTGGGGGTGATCCAGGGGGCCCTGCTCCTGATCGGCACGGCCAAACTGAACCTGCCGACCCTGCTGCTGGGTCAGGCCATGCAGGCGGTGGGGGCGGCCTGGCTGACCCGCATCGCCGGCCGCAGCTTCACCACCTACTTCCAGCAGGACCAGGACTGGGGCGATGGCGGCCTGCAGGAGGTGGTGCAACGCCAGTACGACCTCAACCGCCGCGATTCGGCCCTGCGCCAATTCCTGGACCTGGCGATCCGGCGGGTGGTGGAACCGCTGCAGCGGGCCAAGGATCCCCAGTTGCCGCCCCGGCCGGGGCCTCGCTCTGGGCCTGGGGCTCGGCCTTAGCCGGGGCCGCAGGGGCCGCCGAGAGGCCAAGGGCCTCGGGAGGCGGCGGCTGCATCGGACCCCGGGCATCCAGCACGGTGATCAGCACCAGATACACCAGGCCGATCAGGATTGAGAGGGCGCCGGTGAGGATCGCCACCCAGCGGCCACGGCGATCGGCCGGCTTGGCAGGGGCCGGGGTTGGCGGAACCGGAGTGGAATTCGCCCGGTCGGGCTGGGGCTGATTGGGGCCGGTCATGGCTGCTGATCGCGCAGGGATTGGGCCACCAGATCGGCCAACTGGTCGAGGTGGGCGTTGGTGGTGTATGGATTGCCCAGCACCGCCTTGAGGTGGTGGCGGCCGCCATAGAGGGGACGCGAAAGCATCAGCTGGCCCTCGAGCAGCCGTTGGCGCGTCTGGGCCGACCAGGCTTCCGCCTGGCTGGGGGAGGCTCCCGCCGGGGTGAAGGCGAGCAAGTGCAAGGGTCCGCCACAGAGGTCGAGGCCCAGGGGCTCCAGCTGCCGTTGCAGGTAGCGGCGCCGGCCGATGGCGCCATCAACCACGGCCTCAATGCCGGCCAGTCCTAGCTGGCGCAGGCCCAGCCAGAGCTTGAGCACCTCGGCGGCCCGGGTGCCCTGCAGGCCCCATTCGCCGCCATGGCCGCCGCCCCAGCTGGCCTCCATGTAGGGCAGGCCGGTGCCGAAACAGGCACCCAGCCGCTCGGGCTCCGCCAGCAGCAACAGGGAGGAGGTCTTGGTGATCCCGAGCAGCTTCTGGGGATTGACCGTGATCGAATCGGCCAGGCCCAGGCCCGCCACCCGCTGGCGATGGCCCTCGGTGAGACCGCAGACGGCGCCGATCGCCCCATCCACATGCAGCCAAACACCCTGGGCGCGGCAGAGGGCCGCCATCGCCTCAAGGGGGTCCACCGCCCCCCGCACCGTGGTGCCGGCCGTTGCCACCACCGCCAACACGGGCTGGCCCTGGCGGCGGGCCTCCGCCAGGGCTTCCTCCAGGGCGGCCGGCAGCAGGCGGCCCGCCCCATCCACCGGCAGGGGCCGTAGGGCCTCCGGTGGCAGACCCATCACGGCCAGGGCCTTGCCAAGGGACACATGGGCATCAACGCTGCCCAACACCAGGGCCCCCTGGTGCCCGGCCAAGCCGGCCCGTTGGCGGGCCACCACCAGGGCCATCAAATTGCTCAGGCTGCCGCCACTGGCCAGCACCCCGCCCGCCCCGGCGCCCAGGCCCAGGGCTGCCGCCATCCAGCCGGTGAGCTGGCGCTCGAGGCGCGACAGGCTCGGGGCCAGTTCCTCGGCCAGCAGGTTGTTGTTGAGGCCGGCGCAGACCAGTTCCGCCACCACCGAGGCGGTGAGGGGTGGCGGATCCAGGTGGGCCAGGGCGCCGGGATGGCAGGGGTTGTAGGCCCCCTCCATGACCTGCTGCAGCTCCGCCAATAATTGGGCCGGCGCCAACCCCTGGGGGCCAGGAGCCACCTCCGGCAACACGCTCAGGGGCGGCAGGGGCGAGCGCTCGGACGCCGTCGCCCACCACTGGCAGAGTTGGTCACTGGCCTGGTGCAGAAAGGCGCCCAGGGCGGGATCCAGGCTGGCGGGATCCGGGAAGGCCGGCACGGGCAGCAGGGAGGCGATCTGGGGGGCAGGAGCCAAGCGGGTCCGGTGGGGGAGCCCCATCCTCCCGTGTGGCCGGTGCCCCCCGAAGCGGGAAGATGGCCCCAGCCCCCGCAGCCCCTGCGATGGCCCGGCCGGGCCCAGACACCTTTTGGATGGCGCGGCTGCTGCGCCGGGCGGAACGCCTGGGAGACGAGGGCGAAATCCCCGTGGCAGCGGTGGTGCTCGACGAATCCGGACGGGCGATCGGCTGGGGGGTGAATCGGCGCGAACGGGACCACGATCCCCTCGGCCATGCCGAATTGCAGGCCCTGAGCCAGGCGGCCCGGCTGCGCCAGGACTGGCGCTTCAACGGCTGCAGCCTGCTGGTGACCCTGGAGCCCTGCCCGATGTGCGCCGGCGCCCTGGTCCAGGCCCGCATGGGCCGGGTGGTGTTTGCTGCCGGCGATCCGAAGCGGGGCGCCCTAGGGGGCTGCCTCAACCTGGCCATCGATGCCAGCGCCCATCACTCCATGGAGGTGGTGGGCGGCATCGGGGCCCAGGCCGCTAAGGAGCAGCTGGAGCGTTGGTTCAGACGGCGGCGCCAACAGGCACGGCCGAAGCCTGGTTACGGAAGGCCGGCAGCTCCTGGTCCAACAGGTTGAGCAGCAGGTCAACGTTTTCGCTGCGGCTGTTGTGGCCCATCAGGCCCACCCGCCAGACCTGGCCCGCCAGGGCACCGAGGCCACCACCGACCTCAATGCCGTGCTTGTTGAGCAAGTGTTGGCTGAAGGCCTTGCCATCCACTCCTTCGGGGATGCGCACGGTGGTGAGGGTGGGGAGGCGGCGCTCCAGGGGCACATGCAGCTCCAGGCCCAGGGATTCGAGGCCAGCCCAGAGGCGCTCGGAATTGCTGCGGTGGCGCGCCCAGGCGTTTTCGATGCCCTCCTCGGCCAGCAGGCGCAGGGCCTCGCGCATGCCGAAGTTCATGTTCACTGGCGCCGTGTGGTGATACACCCGGTTGCTGCCCCAGTACTGGTTGAGCAGGCTCACATCCAGGTACCAGTTGGGCACCTTGCCGGTGCGGGCGTTGAGCTTGGCCTCGGCCCGGGGGCCCATGGTGAAGGGACCCAGGCCCGGCGGGCAGCTGAGGCCCTTCTGGCTGCAGCTGTAGGCCAGATCCACCTTCCACTCGTCCAGCTTCAGGGGCACGGCCCCCAACGAGGTCACTGTGTCTAGCAGCAGCAGGCAGTCGTACTTCTGACAGAGATCGCCGATGCCCTCCATGGGCTGGAGAACGCCGGTGGAGGTTTCGGCATGGACCAGGGCCAGCACCTTGGGCTGGTACTGCTTCAGGCCGGCTTCGATCTCCTCGAGGCTGAAGGCTTCGCCCCAGGGCTTCTCGATCGTGTGCACCTCGGCCCGGTAGCGACCGGCCATATCGGCGAGGCGCAGGCCGAAGTAGCCCTTGATCGCCACCAGCACGCTGTCGCCCGGTTCGACCATGTTGGCGATCGTGGCTTCCATGGCCGCACTGCCCGTGCCGCTCATCGGAATCGTGAGGCGGTTATCGGTCTGCCAGACGTAGCGAAGCAGCTCCTGCACCTCCCCCATCAGCTCGATGTAGAGGGGATCCAGGTGGCCAATCGGCATGCGGGAGAGGGCCTCCAGCACGGTGGGATGGGCATTGGAGGGACCGGGACCCAGTAACAGTCGATCCGGGGTCGCGATCGGCCCAAGGGAGAGGCGATGGCGATCACTCACGGGGATAGGGGAAGCGGTGGGGGCCAAATCCGGAGATGGTCAATCGATGGAAGGGAGCCTAAGCAGCCGGCGGCTCGGGGGCTGGGGCCCTGCAGCCCTAGGGGCCCCAATCGGATGGGGAATCGTTAGGGAACCAACCAGGCCCCGAAAGCGATGCCACCCAGCGTCCCGAAGGACCTGGCTTGGGATGAAGGGTGAAAGCGTCCTGGGCCTGGGGCCCAGGGGAACGAAACAAACAAGCAGGCGCCAGTCAGACCTGGCGGGGATCTTCAGCGGGCGCGCACGTTGGTGTCGGCCAGACCGCGGCAGAGGTGCTCAAACGGCACTCGCACGATGGCCACCGGGCCGATGCCCGCATCGGTCAGTTGCTCACACACCACATCGGCCATCAGGGCAATGCTGCGCACCGTGGGGCCCGTGGGCACGCCCAGGCTCTTATAGGTGTCATCCAGCCCGTTGAGCACCCGCTCATTGAGGATCGTGGCGTCATCGGCCACCAGGGCATAGCTGGCGTAACGCAGGAAGTAATCCATGTCCCGCAGGCAGGCGGCCCAGCGGCGGGTGGTGTAGGCATTGCCGCCGGGTAGCAGCAGCTCCGGATCGGCCTGCCAGAGGCGCTGGCTGGCCTCACGCACGATCTCAGCGGCCTCCCGGTTGATCAGCTCCACGGCGGCCAGGCGCACGGCCGACTCGTCGTAATAGGTGGAGATGCGATCGATGGCGGACCGATCGAGATAGCGCCCCAACTGGTCGTAGCGACCGATCAGGCCGGTGATGGCATCGCGCATGGCGGTGAAATTTCGACGCACCTAGGCGGAACGTAGCATCTGCAATCGCCCAGATCCCTTGCCAGGCGCTGGTTCTGGCGAAGTTGACAGAAACGGTTACGCAACCTCGCTTTGGCCGGGCCCGCCGGCCCGCCAGCCCGCGTCGAGCCGGCCCAGCCCCGCCCCCAGGGCGACCAGTTGGTAGCGGTTGATACAAAACATGCCGGGCTGCGCTCCGTACGTTCCTTTGTTGCCGCATGGTCGGCATCCCAGTCCGACCCCGTTCCCCCCAGATCCCCCCGTCATGGCCAAAACAGCCCAGGACGTCCTTCGCCTGATCAAGGACGAGGGCATCGAACTGATCGACCTGAAGTTCGCTGATCTGCACGGCAAGTGGCAGCACCTCACGGTCCACACCGATCTGGTGGAGGAGGAGAGCTTCACGGAAGGGCTGGCCTTTGATGGCTCCTCAATCCGCGGCTGGAAGGCGATCAACGAGTCGGACATGGCGATGGTGCCGGACCCGGACACCGCCTGGATCGACCCCTTTTACAGCCACAAAACCCTCAGCCTGATCTGCTCGATCCAGGAGCCCCGCAGCGGCCAGCCCTACGGCCGCTGCCCCCGGGCCCTGGCCCAAAAAGCCCTCAACTACCTCAATTCCACCGGCCTGGCCGATACGGCCTTCTTCGGTCCGGAGCCCGAGTTCTTCGTCTTTGACGACGTTCGCTACAACTCCAGCCCGGGTAGCAGCTTCTACAGCGTCGATTCGATCGAGGCCCCTTGGAATACGGCCCGCCTCGAAGAAGGCGGCAACCTCGCCTACAAGATCCAACTGAAGGAAGGCTATTTCCCCGTTGCCCCCAACGACACCCTCCAGGACATGCGCAGCGAAATGCTGCTGACCATGGCCTCGTTGGGGGTGCCGATCGAGAAGCAGCACCACGAAGTGGCCACCGCCCAGCACGAACTGGGCATGAAGTTTGCCGAGCTGATCAGCGCGGCCGACAACGTGATGATTTACAAGTACGTGGTGCGCAACGTGGCGCGCAAATACGGCAAAACCGCCACCTTCATGCCCAAGCCGGTGTTCTCCGACAACGGCAGCGGCATGCACGTGCACCAAAGCCTCTGGAAGGCCGGCCAGCCCCTCTTCTTCGGCGAAGGCACCTACGCCAACCTGTCGCAAACGGCCCGCTGGTATATCGGTGGCCTGCTCAAGCACGCCCCCTCCTTCCTGGCCTTCACCAACCCCACCACCAACAGCTACAAGCGCCTGGTGCCTGGCTTTGAAGCGCCCGTGAACCTGGTGTATTCCCAGGGCAACCGCTCGGCCGCCGTGCGCATCCCCCTCACCGGCCCGAGCCCCAAGGCCAAGCGCCTGGAGTTCCGCTCCGGCGATGCCCTGGCCAACCCCTACATCTCCTTTGCGGCGATGTTGATGGCCGGCCTCGATGGCATCAAGAACCAGATCGATCCCGGTGATGGCACCGACGTCGACCTGTTCGACCTCTCACCGGAGGAACTGGCCAAGATCTCCACGGTGCCGGCCTCCCTCAACGGCGCCCTCGAAGCCCTCGATGCCGACAAGGACTACCTGCTGGCCGGTGGCGTCTTCACCGAAGACTTCATCAGCAACTGGATCGCCATCAAGTATGAGGAGGTGCAGCAACTGCGCCAGCGGCCCCACCCCCACGAGTTCAGCATGTACTACGACGCCTGATCATTTAGGCCCTATTTAGGAGTTCCATCAGCGCCAATTTCGGGCCGGATCAGCGAATGCTGGATCCGGCCTTTTTGATGCGGCCTTTTTGATGTCGTTCGTTGCTGGGCCGTAGTAGCGCTGGGCCAACGCCTCGGCGCCCACCCCCCGGCGCCAGGCCCGACGCAGGCGCCAGTTCTGCCAGAGGCAGCCCCAAAGGCCCAGGCGCCGCCAGCGGCGGCCGGCCACCAGCAGGCCCGGCCCCAGGCAGCGCAGGCGCAGCCGGCCGGCGAGCCGTTCCACCAGATCCAGGTCCTCCATCAGGGGCAGGGGCCGGAAGCCGCCGGCGGCCAGGTAATCGTCGCGGCGCACCAGCAGGCCCTGGTCGCCGTAGGGGCGTTGCAGCCAGCGGCTGCGCAGGGCAACACCCACCTGCAACAGGGTCAGCCCCAGGCCGGCCCCCTCGATCTGAAGCTGGAAATACCAGCCCGCCGGCGGCGAGGCCAGGGCCCTGGTCACGGCAGCGGCCCAGGCCGGCGGCAGGCGGGTGTCGCCATGGAGAAACAGAAGCCAGGGGGCCGTGGTTTGGCCGGCACCGAGGGCCAGCTGGGCGCCCCGGCCACCTGGGATCGCCGTCACCCGAGCGCCCGCCAGGCGGGCGATCGCCCCGGTGCCATCGCGGCTGCCCCCATCCACCACCAGCACCTCGCCGACCAGAGCTGGCATCGCCGCCAGCTGGGCGAGCACCAGGGGCAGGTGGGCCGCCTCATTCAGGGTCGGAATCACCACGGCCAGGGGCGGCAGGGACGGCAAGCGCGGCTGGGGGCGGCTACCGCCAGGGCCTGGCCCTCGATTTGTCCCTGGCCGATCGCTAGGCCCTCGCCCATCCCTTGCCATCACACGGACCCCCAGGGCGGGGAAGGACAATCCAGCCAGGGGGCCAGGTCGGCCCGCCGATCGAGATCGCTTTGGCAACGCAGCAGCTGGGCCGCCAACCCCCGCTGCCTGGCGGCCTGCAGGCAGCCCTCCAGCACCGCGGCCGTTCCCCAGGGCTGGCCCGCCATCAGGGCGGCACCCGCCTGGTGGAAGCCGCCGCGATTAAGACCGATCAACCAGTAGCCGCCATCGAGGGCTGGCCCCAGCACCAACGGCCCGGCATCGAGGGCCCCAAAGGCCGCCGCCAGATCGGCGCCAGCCAGGTCGGGCAGGTCCGTGCCCACCAGAACCACCTGCTCGGCGCCGGCGCCAAAGGCCCGCTGCCACTGGCGCTGCATGCGCAGGCCCAAGTTGCCCGGTCCCTGGTCGCAGAGGTGGGCGACCCCCAGCTGCTGGCCCCAGCGCCGCCGGGCGCCCGGTCCCAGCCCATCGACCGCCAGCACGCGTTCAAAGCCCAGCTCAGCGCCGGCCGCACGGGCCACGGCCAGGGTGTGGCCCAGCAACCGGGCCTGGATCCGGGCCGCCAGGACGGCCCCCGTGGGGCCCAGCCCGGCGGCCAGCCGCCGCTTGCAGCGACCTGGGGACGGCCAGCGAGCCAGCACCACCAAGCAACGCCGTCCCCTAAGACCGCCAGCCCTGGGAGCGGCCCAGCCGAGCGGCCCAGCGCCCGGGGGCCGCTCGGGACGAGCCAACGGCCCCCTCAGTTTTGGCGAGGCAATTCGGCCGGCCGCAGCTCCAGGGTGAGGCTCTGCCCAGCGCGGCGCACCTTGAGGTTGAGCGGTTGGCCGATTTGGCCCTGGTCCACGGCTAGCTGCACGTCGGCGGGGTTCTTCACCGGGTTGTTCGCCACAGCCTCGATCAGGTCGCAGGCGCGCAGGCCGCCCCGGGCCGCCGGGCTGCCCCGCAGCACCTCCACCACCACCACGCCATTGGTTTCCGGCAGGCGGCACTCGGCATTGGTGGCATTCACCTCCCGGGCCAGCTCGGGGGTGAGCCCCTGCAGACGCACGCCGATATAGGGATGGGAAGCACGACCCTGCTGCAGGATCTCGGCGGCCACATCCCGGGCCAGGTCGATCGGGATCGCGAAGCTCAGGCCAGCGCCCGGGGCCTTGCGGATCGCCGTGTTGATGCCGATCACCTGGCCCCGGTCGTTGATCAGGGGGCCACCGCTGTTGCCGGGGTTCACGGCCGCATCGGTTTGCAGGTAGGGCACCCGCTGGCCGGCACCGATGGCATTGGTGCGGTGCACGGCACTGATGATGCCCAGGGTCACCGTGTTATCGAGGCCCAGGGGGTTGCCGATGGCAATCGCCCACTGGCCCGGCCGCACCTTGTTCGAATCCCCCAGCGGGGCAACGGGCAATCCCGTGGCGGCCAGCTTGACCACGGCCACGTCGGTGACTGGATCGGCGCCCACCACCTTGCCGCTGAAGCGGCGGCCATCGGGCAGGGTGACGCCCACCTCACTGACCCCATCGACCACGTGGGCATTGGTGAGCACCACCCCGTCGGAGCGGGTGATGAAGCCGGAGCCCTGGCCCTGCTCCTGCTGCACCGAGGGGCCGGATCCGAACAGGCCGCCGAGGGGGTTGATCACCCGCTTGACCGTGTCGATCCGCACAACGGCGGGGCCGACCTTATCAACCGCATTCACAACGAAATTATTGCCCTGCTGCAGCGAGGCCTGGGGCGGAGCATCGCTAATCGGCACCTTCTGGGCCGCCGAACGCTGGCCGGGCAAAGACGGCAGGCCGGGCAGGGTGATCGTGGCGCAGCCCACCAGCAGCGATCCGAGCACGACCGGACCCAGCAACGATCCAGCCAGGGGCCGCAGGGTGGGGCGACGGTGGGCGGGGGCCTGCGTGGGGGCTGCCATGGCGGGGGAGGGAAAGGCCGGAACGGATCCGCTTTATTTAAGACGGTTTGGCCGCCAGGGCCCTGCCTATATTCGATCCCCAAGTGGCGGACAAACGGTGCAGCAGGGAGAGGAGCTCTGGCACCAGGTTCAAGCAGCGCTGCAGGGCAATTTCAGCAAGCCCACCTTTGAGACCTGGATCCGGCCGGCCCGCTGCGCTGCCCTAGAGGGCAACCAGCTGCAGCTGATCGCGCCCAACGCCTTTGCCTGCGGCTGGCTGCGCAAGAACTACCTGGACACGATCGCGGCGGTGGCCAGTGAGCTGGCGGGCCGCCCGATCAGCGTGGTGGTGGAGACAGCCGCCGATGAGGAAGCGGCCATCCTGCTGCCCCCGGTGGCCGCCACGGGGGCAGGCCCCTCGGGTGAATCGAGCCGCAGCCAGGGGGGCGGTGCGGGCCAGACCAACCTGGCCAATGGCGCCGCCAACGGCACCACCGCCACGGGCGAAACCCCGCGCAAGTTGGCTCCCGGCCTTAACCCCCGCTACGTGTTCAACCGCTTCGTGGTGGGCCCGAACAGCCGCATGGCCCATGCCGCCTCATTGGCGGTGGCCGAAGCCCCGGGCCGGGAGTTCAACCCCCTGTTTCTCTGCGGCGGCGTCGGCCTGGGCAAAACCCACCTGATGCAGGCGATCGGCCATTACCGGCTCGAGATCGACCCGGAGGCGCGGGTGTTTTACGTGTCCACCGAAACCTTCACCAACGACCTGATCCAGGCGATCCGCAAGGACGGCATGCAGGCCTTCCGCGACCGCTACCGCGCCGCCGACCTGATTTTGGTCGATGACATTCAGTTCATCGAAGGCAAGGAATACACCCAGGAAGAGTTCTTCCACACCTTCAACGCCCTGCACGAAGCCGGACGCCAGATCGTGATTGCCAGCGACCGTCCCCCCAGCCAGATTCCGCGGCTGCAGGAACGGCTGATCTCCCGTTTCTCGATGGGCCTGATTGCCGACATTCAGGCCCCGGACCTGGAAACCCGCATGGCGATCCTGCACAAAAAGGCCGAGCAGGAACGCATGAGCCTGCCCCGGGATCTGATCCAATACCTGGCCGGCCGCTTCACCTCCAACATCCGCGAACTGGAAGGGGCCCTGACCCGGGCCGTGGCCTTTGCCTCGATCACGGGCCTGCCGATGACGGTGGAATCGGTGGCGCCCATGCTCGATCCCACCGGGGTGGAGGTGGCGGTCACCCCCCAGCAGGTACTCGCCAAGGTGGCGGAAGTGTTCGGCGTGGCGGTGGAAGACATGCGCAGCCCCAGCCGCAAACGGGCCGTGAGCCAGGCCCGCCAGGTGGGCATGTATCTGATGCGCCAGGGCACCAGCTTGAGCCTGCCGCGCATTGGCGAAGCCTTCGGCGGCAAGGACCACTCCACCGTGATGTATGCCGTCGAGCAGATCGAAAAGAAGCTGGCCGCCGATCCCCAGCTGGGCCGCCAGGTGCAACAGGTGCGTGATCTACTGCAGATCGATTCGCGCAAACGCAAATAGTCTGGCCTGGGTATTATTTGGCCGGCAACCAGTGCGCCTGGCGGATCGGTTTGGCCAGCAGCTTCAAGCTCAAATGGGTGCCATCGATCAGCGCGGGCACCGCAGCCAGGCGCCCAGACTCGGGCCTGGCTTCAGGCCGAGGCGCTTTCCCATTGGTGCTGGCCCCAAGGGGTCGCAGGGCCAGCAGCAACTGATTGCGGCTGGGATCAAACTGCAGGCTGGTGCCCGGCTCGAATTCCCAGCCTTTCAGCTGCTTGCGTTGCAGGATCTGACCGTCATGGTTGATGGCCAGCAGCTGCAGCCTGGGTTGGCCCACCCCATCAACCAGCAGCAGCCACACCCGTTGCCCCCTGCCGGCACAGGCACTCGCGGCCACCCCCTCGCGGCCCTGCCAGAGGGTGCGGGGCGGCTGCCCCGGCTCCACCAGCTCCAAGGACCGGGTGAAATCGGGCCGGTAGTGCACCAAGAGGGCCCGGCCACCGCTCGGGCAGAAGGCACTGAGATCGCGGTTACCAGGCAGCATTTGGCGGTTCTGGGGCTGGCCCGGTAGCCCCATCAAGATCAAACCCTCCGGATGGGGCACCACCAGGGAGCCGCCCTGGGGGACCAACCGGATGGGGCCACTGGTGTCCAGCCTCAAGGGCCTGGAACGATCGCTGGCATCGCGGAGCTGGATTTGGGCCTGGCCAGAGGCCACGCTGGAGCTTTGAATCAGCAACTCTCCCTGTTGGTTGCTACTCAAATAGGCAAACAGCAGCGGCTGGCTCGACAAGCGATCGAGCGGGCCCGGCCGGGGCTCGGCCAACCCCTGGCCCGGCTCTGCCAGGTTGCGTTGCTGCAGCGGCACCCGCCAGACCTGCACGCGCCCCTGGCGATCGGCGGCGGCCAGCACCACTCCCGAGCCATCCGCCAGCACCTCCAGGCCGGAAATCGAGGGCAAGATTGGGCTGAGAGCCTGCCAACGGCCGTCATGCTGTTGCAACTGGAGCTGGTCACCAGCCCCCACCGGCACGACCGCCACGATCCTGGGCCGGGGATCCCATTGCCAGAGCTGGGGAACCATGGCCACCTGGCGCTGATCGCGGCCCGCCAGCTTGAGGCTGATGGGCCCGTCCAGCGGGCCCGTGCTGCCGAGCAACAGTCGCAAGGTATGGCCGTCGCCCAGCCAGCTGTGGGCTAACTGCGGCGCCAAAACGCTGCCGCGCTGCAGGCTGGCCCGGTCCATCGGACGGCTGAAGCGCAGGTCCAGGGCCCCGGGGCCGGAACTGGCCAGGGCAGGCTGAACCCGCACCAGGCGGGGCGGACGCCGCAGCAGGATCTGCTGCTGAACCAGCCCCAACAGACCCGCAGCCGCCAGCAGCCAAGGCCAGGGTTTCATGCTTCGAAGGGGCGAGCGGGCCTGGCAATCGGCACAATCCGGCTGGGGATGACCAGGCTGCGGACCTGGCCGGCGCGCGTCTCCACGCCCATGACGCCCTCAATGGCCAACCATTGGTCCGCCTGGGGCGGCGGTCCGGATTGGGGCCAGCGCACCGGTAGGGCGATGGGGGTGGCATCGGCGATGCAGCAGCGCACCAGCAACCTCGCCAACTGGGGCGGCCCATCGGCCATCGGCAGCACAAAGCCCTGGATGCGCACGGGATCCCCTTCATAGAGGCGGGGATCCGGTTCCAGCACCAGCAAACGCACCCAGTCGGTGAGGGTGCGCTGGGCTGGGGGCAGCACAAAGCTGAGTTCCTCAGGGGCCAAGGGCTCGCCGCTGCGGTTGGCCGCCAGATCTGAGAAGGAGGGCTGGGGCGGGATCAGCACCATGGCGATGGCCACCAGGGCCGCCAACAGCCAACTGGCGGCCTCCCGCCTGCGTGGGGCGAAGCGGCTGGGGCGGCCCCGCCAGTCCAGGATTGCCAACCCCAGGAGCAGCACTCCGGTGACCACGATGGCGCCATGGAAGGGGGCCCGCACCAGCAGATTGAGGCGGCCCGTGCTGAAACTGATCAGGAGCATCGCCCCCCAAAGTCCCAAACAAAGCGAACGCCAGCCCATGGCCATGGTTAGAGCTTCCAAAGGTTGATCCACTGGCCGATCAGCAGCACCACCAGGGCCGTGCCCGCCACCGTGAGTCCAAGGGCCCGGGGCCGCAGCAGGAGGCCAAAGAGGCTGAGCGATTTCAGGTCAATCACGGGCCCCAGCAACAGAAAGGCCAGCAGGGCCCCCGGGGTGACATGGGCGGCAAACGCCAAGGCCAGGAACGCATCGACGCTGGAGCAGACCGACACCACCACGGCCAGGAGCATCAGGCTCAGGATCGAGAGGGTGGGCGCATCGCCCACGGCCAGCAACCAGCTGCGGGGCAACAGGGTTTGGACCGTCGCGGCAATGGCACAACCCAACACCAACAGGGCCGCCAGGTTGAGGAACTCCCGCACCCCATGGCCCAGGGCCTCGGCCGCCGGCAGCCGCTTTCCGGCCCCAGGCCCGGGGAGCCGCTGCCCCAGGAGCCCGCTACCCCGCTGCAACAGGGAGACCTCAGCCAACGGCTGATTCAAGCGCCGCTCGGCGAGCAGTTCGGCGGTGAGCAGGTCCTGCTCGGGCAGGAGCCGCAGAAGCAAGGTCAGCACCAGGGCAATGGCCAGGGCCCCCAGGGGCCGGGCGGCCAGCAGCCAGGGTTGGTCTGGGAAGGCGGCCCAGGTGCTGGCCAACACGATCGGATTGAGCACCGGCGCAGCAAACAGGAAGCCAAGGGCCGTGGCCAGCGGTGCTCCCCCCGCCAGCAGGCGCCGGGCCACGGGCACGTTGCCGCACTCACAGGCCGGCAAGGCAAAGCCCAAAGCCGCCCCGGTGAGGGGGCCCAGCAGGGGATGGGCCGGCAAGCGCTGCAGCCACCGGCCCCCCGGACTGAGCCAGCGGGCCAGGGAGGCGATCACGACACCGATCACCAGAAAGGGCAGGGCCTCAATCATCAGGCCCTGAAAGACCGCCCACATGGTGCCGAGCTTGTCCACGCCGATCACTGCCTTGCCTGCAGGCCCCCGGGCCATCCCTTCTAGGTCAGGCCGGCCCCGCGGCCTGCAGGTCAGGGCTTGGCGGCTGAAAAGGGCTGCATAGGATCAGGGGGTCTTCCACGCCAGGCCATGGCCCCGCCGGTCGCCGCAGCAGGCCTCAAGGACAAGCAGGAACGGCTGCTGGACCAGCTGCGCCAGGCGGACACGGAACTCACGGGCCAACAGGTCCATGCCCTGCTGCGCCAGAGCGACCTGCCCATGGGCCTGGCCACGGTGTATCGCCATTTGCGCCTGTTGCAGCAAAAGGGTCTGGTGCGCTGCCGCCACCTCCCCAACGGCGAGGCGCTCTATGCCCCGACGGAGCGTGA
This sequence comes from Pseudanabaena sp. UWO311, assembly GCA_943370385.1. Classification (GTDB taxonomy): domain Bacteria; phylum Cyanobacteriota; class Cyanobacteriia; order PCC-6307; family Cyanobiaceae; genus BAIKAL-G1. Next base: position 56,441 of record CALRQT020000009.1, on the reverse strand, counting down.
TGAGCACCACCTCACCTGCGTCGACTGCGGAGCCACCACCCTGCTGGAGCAATGCCCCATGCCCGAGGTGCACCTCCATGGCGAGCAGGCTTCCGGCTTCCGGTTGCTGTTCCACACCCTGGAGTTTTTTGGCCTCTGCAGCGCCTGCCAGGAGCGGCAATCCCCCTAGCGGCAGCTACCAGCCTTGCAAACGAGAACGGTTATCATTTCCAGGCAGTAACGGTGGCTTTCTCGCTGCCGCTCCCGCGTCCCTGCTGGTCCATCCCGTGCTCCACTCCCCTTTGCGGCGTTTCACCCCGGCCGCCTTCGCCCTGGCAGCCCTGGGGCCGGCCCTGGCCCTTGCGGCTTGTGGCCCCAGCCGGGGTCCGGAGGTGGTGGCCGCCGATGGGGTGCTCTGTGACCTCACCCAGCGGCTCGCCGGCAGCGACCTCCAGGTGGCCTGCCTACTGCAACCCGGCGACGACCCCCACCAGTTCCACCTCACGCCCCAGCAAAGCCAGCAGCTCCGGGGGGCCCAACTGGTGCTGATCAACGGCTATGGCCTGACCCCAGCCCTTGAAAAGCAAGCCCGGGCGGTCGCCGTGGCCGAGCGGGCCGTGCCGACCAGCCCCAAGCTGGAGGCCCCAGCCGGGAAGCACGGCGAGAGCCTGGAGAGCCCCAGCCAGGATGCCGACACCCACGCCGAAGAAGGCCATCACCATGGCGACGGGGATCACCATGGCGACCGGGATCCCCATGTCTGGCATGACCCCGCCCAGGCGATCGCCATGGTGCAGCTGGTGGCCCAACAACTCGAAACCCTCAAACCGCAAGCCAGCCAACCCATTGCCGGCCGGGCGGCGGCCATGGTGGCCGTGTTGCAGCAGCTCGAACGCTGGAACCGCCAGCAGTTCGCCACCATCGCGGCCCCGCCCAGCCCCCTGGCCACGGGCCACCGCGCCTTCGCCAGCCTGGCTAGGGCCTACGGCCTGCGGGAATTGCCCGTGGTGGACTCGCTCAGCAGCAGCTTGAGCCTGAGGCCCCAGGCCTTCGCAGCGGTGCTGGCCCAGCTGAAGCGCGACAAGGTCACGATGCTATTTGCCGAAACCCTGCCCGCCAGCAAGGCGCTGCAACGGATCAGCGCCCTGAGCGGCGTGCCGATCGCGCCAGCCCCGCTGGTGGCCGATGGCCTGGCCAAGGGGGCTGGCCTGGCCGGGGCCCATGGCAATCCAGCCCAGGACAGCAGCCTGGTCGCCACCCTCACCGCCAACACCTGCCTAATCGTGAACGGCCTCAAGGGGCGCTGTGACCAGGCTGGACAGCATCGCCTGATCCAGCAATGGGGAGCAATTCCTTAACCAGCCCCTGGGCAGCCTGCCGCAATCGGCTTCAGCCAGGCCGGAAAGCGGGGCTACTGGGTGAGGGGAGCACTGGGATCAAGACCCTCTAGTTCGCCGGCAAACACCCGGCTAGCGGTGATGTCCTCGGCCTCGATCGTGATCAGATCCCGCTTGGTGAGACCCGAGCCCATGGCATTGAACAGCCGGTTGGCCTGGCGCATGCGGGTCCGGTCAATGGCATTGCGGATCGAGCGGGCATTGGCAAAAAAGGGAAGCAGCATGCGGCGCTGGATGTACTCAGCAAAAACCACCGTGGCCTCCTCGCTGAGCCGATAGTTTTCTGCTGCCAAGATTAGCTTTGCAATTGCCAGCAATTCTGAAGCGCTGTAGTCGGGGAAATCAATATGATTAGCTACCCGGGAAGACAGCCCTGGATTGGACTGATAAAACACATCCATCCGGTCTTTGTAGCCGGCAAAGATTACCACCAGATCCTCCCGGTTGGCCTCCATCACCTGGAGCAGGATCTCAATTGCTTCGGCACCATAGTCCCGTTCATTTTCGGGACGATAGAGGTAATAGGCCTCATCAATGAACAGCACGCCACCCATGGCCTTTTTCAGCATCTCCCGGGTCTTGGGGGCGGTGTGGCCGATGTATTGGCCGACCAGATCATCGCGGGTAGCCGTAACCACATGCCCCTTGCGCACATAGCCCAGCCGATGCAGGATCTTGGACATGCGTTCGGCCACGGTGGTCTTGCCGGTGCCCGGCCGACCGGTGAACGACATGTGCAGGCTGGGGGCCGTGGTGGCCAAACCCACCTGCTTGCGGGCCCGCTCGACCACCAGCAGGGCTGCGATCTCCCGGATCCGAGTCTTCACTGGACGGAGGCCGATCAACTCCTGATCCAGCTGGTCGAGCACCTCCTTGACATGGCCCCCCTCGTAGGCCGCTTTGAGATCAACCGGGGTCAGGTCGTCGCTGTCCGCGGGGTATGCCTGATCAGGCTCAGAGCAGGCCATCAATGGCCGCCGCAAAGGCCTGGTCGACATCGCCGATGGGCGCATCCTCCGCTTCGGCGCGCAGGGTGATATTCACATAGGTACGACCAAAGCTGATATCGGGGAAGCGGCTTTGCTGCTCCGAAAGCGTGTTGAGGCGCTCCAGAAACACCCGGGTGGCTTCGTAATCGCTGAATTCGATCCGGCGTTCAAGCCGATCGGGGCGGGGTCGCTGGGTCCAGGGCTGCTCCATGACTTGAATTTAGAACTTCGTTGGCGGGGATCTGTTGGCGGGGATCAGTTGACAGGGATCAGCTAGCGGCACTGAGGCAGTCGGTGCGCGCTGAGGCCAGGCGGGTGGCCCAGGCGCGGGCGTAGGCCTGGTTGGCCGCCTGGGCCTGGGGATCGCCGCTGCCGATCGGATGGGGGAGGGTGCCCGCGATGGCGGCATTGGTGACGCAGAACATCGCCTTCTGGAAACTGGCGCAGATCTTGACCCGCACATCCCCTTCACCGCGGCTGCGCTGCAGGTACCAATCGTGCAGCGACTTGGGCAGGTGGCGGTACATGTCCTGCATCAACAGGCTGGGGGGAATCCCCGCCCCCATGGTGGGCAGGGGATCGGCGAACAGGGCGCCGTAGGCGAACTGGGCCTGGTCTGGCGAAATCTGCTGGGCCTGGGCGTTGAAGCTGACCGTGCCCAAAAAGGGCATGCCCCGCAGAAACACCGCTTCCACGTAGGGCACGGCCACATCGGCCAGGAAGGTGAGCCCTGCCTCGGGCGGCAACACAGGGAAGGTCTCCAGGCCGATCGTCACCGCGTAGGTGATCGGGTTGCCGGCGGCAGCCACCAAGCCATCCTTGAGAAAGTCCACCACCTGGGCAATCGAGGCCACCCGTCCGTCCCGTTCGGCGGCGGCAAGGTCGATAAAGAGATCACTCATCACCCGCCAGAACTGGCCGAGGGCATGGGTGGTGGCAGCGGTGCGAATCAGCTCGGGCAGAAATTGGCGAAACAGGGGATCCAGCACCGTCAAGAGCAGGTCCTTGCGGCGCTTCGCCTGGATGATGGTTGCACAGAGATCGGTGAAGGCCTGGGAATCCAGGTAGGCATCAAGGCCACCGGTGCCATGCCAAAGCATGGCCTTCATGCAATATTCAGCGTATTCAAAATTAATCCGATCGTGGTTGAGATGGCGCCAGATCTTGGCGGGGCTCAAATCGCCATCAAGGAACTTGAAGATCGGAAAAGGATTGAGAAACTGCTGCTCCGCTTGATAGATCAGGTTGCGGCTATAGGCATCGAGAACCTCGCCATAACTCTCCAGCACCGCCACCACTTCCAAGACATGGCCTGGGGTTTCCGCTAACAGGGTTTCGCCAGCCAGCAAGCGCCGCTCCAGTTCGGCGGCCGAAGGCATGCCGCCCTGGCGGGTGAGATCGGCAGAAATCACTGGCATCAGCCCAGTCCCCCTGGCGTGATGGGAGCGCCGAGAGCGGGCAACTGGGCCATGGCCGTGGTGGTGGCCTCACTCCAATGGCCCAGGAGCGCTGGGACCAGGCCCAGGGCCAGGACCCCCAGGGCAAGGGCCAGGGCCGGCAGGGTTTCCCGGGGAGCCACCGGGGCCAGCTGAATATCCAGGCGGGCGTCGTCCACCGGATTGTCACTGGCGGGGGTGATCGCCAGCCGGCCAAAAAAGGCACGGTTGACAAGCAGCAGGAAATACACGGCCGTTAGGCCCGATCCCACCATGCAGACCAGGGTGGCGATCGGATAGGCCAGCAGACTGCCGCGGAAGACCAGGAATTCGGCGATAAATCCGACCATGCCAGGCAGGCCTGCACTGGCCATCACCCCAAGAATCATCAAGGTGCCTGTAAAAGGCAGGCCCCTCTCCGGATTGAGCAGGCCCCGAAGCACATCCAGATCCCGGGTGCCCGTCTTGCGGTAGACCGTGCCCACCAACAGGAACAGCAAGGCGGAGATCAGGCCGTGGCTCACCATTTGGAATTCCGCCCCCAGCAAGGCCACCGGCGTGGCAGCTGCCCCGGCCAACAACACATAGCCCATGTGACCCACGGAGCTGTAGGCCACCATGCGTTTCATGTCCCGCTGGGCGATCGCCGCCAGGGAGCCATACACCACTGAAATGGCAGCCCAAATCGCCAGCCCCGGGGCCAACTGGGCCCAGGCCTCAGGAAACAGGCCCATGCCAAAGCGCAGGATCCCGTAGGTGCCCAGCTTCAGCAGCACCCCGGCCAGCAACACCGACACGGGCGTGGAGGCCTGGGTATGGGCGTCCGGCAACCAGGTGTGGAAGGGCACCAGGGGCAATTTGATGCCAAAGCCCACCAGCAGGGCAGACAGCAGCACGATCTGGCTGCCCATGGCCAACCGTTCACTGGTGATCGCCGTGAGGCTGAAATCGACCGTGCCGGTAAACAGGGCCAGGCCAAGGAAGGCCCCCAGGATCAACATGCCCGACACGGCCGTGAAGATCAGGAACTTGGTGGCGGCATAGGCGCGCCCGCTGCCCCCCCAAATCGAGATCAGCAGCCAGAGGGGAATCAGCTCGAGCTCATAGAAAAGGAAAAACAGCAGCAGGTTTTCGGCCAGAAAGGCGCCATTCACCGCCCCACTAATCAGGAGCAGCATCGAGAAGTAGATCCTCGGCCGCTTGCTGAAATCCCGGGTGCAAACCGCCGCCACCAGGGTGAGGGCGGCATTGATCAGCACCAGGGGCAACGAGAGTCCATCCACGCCCAACTGGTAGTTGAGACCGATGCTTGGCACCCAGCTGTGCACCTCTTCCAGTTGCATACCCCCGAGGGCCGGATCAAACACCAGCAACAGGGCCAAGCTGGCGACCAACTGGGCCGCCAGCAGCCCAATCGTGATGCCCCGCAGCCGGCCTGGGCTCGGTTCCCCCGGCCAGATCAGCAGGGCGAAGGTTCCCAAAAAGGGAATGGCCAGCAAGAGGCTCAACCAGGGGAAGGCCATCAACACGGAGCTCGTCATCAGCGAACCGCCTCGCCAACCATCCAGGTCAGGGAGCTGAGTAACACCACGATGGCGATCACCACCGTGAGCACATAGCTCTGCAGCTGGCCGCTGACACTGAGCTTGAGGTTTTCGGCGCTCTGCAACGACAAACGCCCGATGCCATTGACGACACCATTAACAACCTGGCGATCGATGGCATTGGTGAAGCGGGCAAGACCTGCCACGAAGGCCACGATGGTGGCCCGATAAATCTTTTCGGTATAGAAATCGAGGGCCAGGAGGTCCTGAAGGCCCCGCAGGGGTTGCTGGATCGAGCGGGACCAAAACTGATCGAGACGAATCAGGCTGCCAATGCCAACCCCCACCAGGCCCGATCCGGCCACGGCCAGGGCCACGGGGAGGGAGAACGCTGAGATGCCAGGCACCGGATTGATCCTGGCCATCAGCAACGGGGTGACCAGCACCAATACGGTGAGACTGACCATGGGCAGGGCCATCAGCCAGTTCACCTCGGGGGCCCGCTTGGTCTTTGGCGTGGCCGCCCCCAGGAAAACGGAGCGGAACACCCGGGTGAGGTTCAAGGCGGTGAGCAGGTTGGTCAGCAGGATCACCCCGGCAAACAGGGGATGGGCCTGACCCACCGCCTGTACTCCCAGGCCAAAGCACCAGTAACAGCCCAGGGGCACCAGGCCCACCAAGCCAGCGCCGGCCACAAGGAACGCCAAGGTGGTAGCAGGCATGCGATTGCCGAGGCCGCCCAGCTCGGTGAGGTCCTGGCAGTTGGTGGTGGCAATCACACTGCCCACGCTCATAAACAGCAGGGCCTTGGCCAGGCCATGGGAGAGCAGCAACAACAGGGCCAAGGCCGGTTGCTCAAGGGCGATGGCAATGAAAACCAAGCCCAGATAGGAGGTGGTGGAATAGGAAAAGGCGCGCTTGAGATCCACCTGGGCCAGGGCCACCAGGGCGCCAGCAATGGCGCTGATCGTGCCCACCACCAGCAGCACGGTGGTGGCCATGGGCGACAGCCGCAAGAGGGGCATCAGCTTCAGCAACACCAGGGCACCAGAGGTCACCACCACGGAATTGCGCAGAATCGAGGCGGGGTTCGGTCCCTCCATGGCCTCATCCAGCCAGAGGTGCATGGGGAATTGGGCGCATTTCCCCATGGGACCAGCAATCAGGCCCAAGCCAATCAGGCTGCCCACGAGGGGAGCCAACCGGGCCGTCCCATGGGATGGATCCTGGGCCTGGGCGGCCCAGCTGTAGAGGTCGGTGAACTCCATCGAGCCCGCTAGGGCCGAGAGGGCCACCACCCCCATCAGCAACAACACATCACCCACCCGTTTGGTCAGGAAGGCATCGCGGGCAGCGGTCACCACCAGGGGCTGGGCATACCAGAACCCCACTAGCAAATAGGTGGAAAGGGTGAGCATCTCCAGCAGGAAATAGCTCATGAACAGATTGCTGCTCAGCACCAGCCCGCTCAGGGCACCTTCAAAGAAGCCCACCAGGGCATAGAAGCGGGCCAGGGACCATTCCTTATCGAGGTAGCCCAGGGCAAAGAACTGGGCCAGCAGGCTCAACAAGGTCACCAACTCCAGGGCGGCCAGGTTGGTCAGCGAGAGGTCGAAGCCAATCGCCAGGTGCAGATCGGCGACGGAGAACCAGTTGATACTGACGTGCTGGGCACCCCGTTGCCAGATGTCCAGGGTCACCAGGCTGCCGTGGACAAAGGCCAGCAGGGTGACCAGCAAATTGAGGTAGGCCGCAGGCCTAGGGCCATTGCGCTTGACCCAGCCGGTGGCCCAGGGCAAGGACAGCAGCACGCCGCTGAACCCATACACAGGGATCAACCAGACCAGCTGGATCGGCAGGGGAAGGGCTGCGGTCAAGGGGAAAGGGAAAGCAGGCAGCCGCAGGGTTGCGGCTGGCGGCGGAATCTAGGCGGCCCAGCCAGTCACTGGCGAGCCCCAAACGTGTCTTGGCTTACAAGGGCCAGGATGGGTCCCCTCAGAAGGTGACCCGTTGGTTGGCACGGGAGGAGGCACCGGTCAGCTGGCGAAGCCACTGCATCAGCTCCTCACCATGGTGCTGTTCGTCCTCCAGCAGGGCCTGGAAAAAGGCGCCATTCTCCCGGTCCCCTACCAGTAGACAGAAGCGCAGGGCGTCGTCGTAGTGGTGGATGAGGTCCTGTTCCAGCACGCTGTTGTGACGCAGCAGGCCCACCAGATCGGCCGCGTGGGTCACGGGCCTCAGCTGGGAGGAGGCGGGAGCCACCCCCAAGGCCAGCATCTGTTTCACGATGCGCTCAGCGTGTTGCATCTCCTCCACGGTTTCGTGGCGGAAGCGCTCGGCGGCCTCAGCTAGGCCCCAGAGCTCCACCAGGGAGGCCTGGGTCATGTATTGCTGCACCGCCGAGAGCTCCAGGCTCAGGGCGCGGCCCAGGTAGCCCAGGACGCGCGGATGGGTGGGCGCGGCGGTGGCCATCAGCCGCGACGGGCGGAATCGACGCTGGCGAGCATGGGCTCGAGTTCGTTGTGGGGGCGGGCAATGATGTGGGCCGCCACCAGGCCATCGCCAACCCGCTCACAGGCATCGGCGCCGGCACGCACGGCCGCATTGACGGCACCGGTTTCGCCGCGGACCATCACCGTGACGTAGCCGCCACCCACGAATTCCCGGGAGACCAGGGTGACTTCGGCAGCCTTGGTCATGGCATCAGCCGCTTCGATCGCAGGCACCAGGCCACGGGTTTCGATCATGCCGAGGGCGATGCCCTGAATGGGAGAAGCCATGGTGTTGGAAGAAGGGGAGGTGGAAGGGGTTTTGCTACCGCCGCCGGAGCGACTGGAGCCGGTTGAGGCAGGAGCGGACTGACTGGAGCGGCCGCCACTGGCACGGCTGCTGCTGGCCCGACTGGGCACCGAGCGGCTGGGGGCCGACCGGCTGCTGCTGGCGGCCCGGCTAGGGGCCTTACGGCCGCCGGAGCGCACCGGTGAGCTGCTACTCACCGCGGTGGCCACCACCGGGATGGTCGCCCCCTGACTAGGCACCGGGGCCGGGGCCGGAGCCTTGGGGTTCGCCGCGGGCACGACGGTGGCCGCAGACACCGCAGGTGCCGGAGCCCCTGGGGCGGCTGGTGCAACCACGGGCTTGACGCCCGTCGCCGGCAGGGGCTTGGAGGCCTCTGAAGGCGACTTGCTCAAGGCCCCTGCCGAGGCAGCAGCGGTCGCCGCAACTGCCTTCGCTACCGGATCGGCAGGGGTGCTCGTGCCTTTAGGGCTGGGATCGGGGGTAGTGGAGGAGGCCATGGCAGGGGAGAACAGGACGCGGAAGGGAAAGCTGGGGGCAGGGCCCCTAGGCCTCATCCGTCCGGCGACCAGTGGTCGATGATGCCGCCGATGGTGAGATCGGTGAAGATCTCCGGATTGCCGCAGGCAAAGCGGGCGGCGGAGCCGCTGGCGGTGAACACCCAGTTACCAGGGGCCGCCCCCACCGGATCCACCGCCACGTTCAACTTGCCCTTGGGGGTGCGCAGCACCCGCAGCTGCATATGGCCCAGACCGCCCACCCGGTGGCTACAAACAAGGGAACCGGTGACCTGCATGATTTCCATCAGCTTGTTGTCCCCCTGGTCGAAGATGGGCCACCACTAGAAGGAGTGGCCGGGTTGGCCGCTGGGGAACCGGCCGCAGCCGCCTTGGCAGCCTCCGGATCCCAATGGTCGATGATGCCAACGATGGTGAGATCACTGGGATAGGACTTACTGCCAGCGGCTTCGCGGGCAGCCGAACTACCGACGCAGATCACCCAATCACCAGGCACACAACCGACCGCATCAACGGCCACCTTCTGGGTACTGCCATCGAGCACAACCTGAAGATGCTTATGCTCAAAATCAGGGATGCGATTGGTGGACACCAAAGGTTTAACGACTTTACAAATCAGCATCTCAGTGGCCCCCTCCCGTGGCGAATGTGATCGACGACCCCACCGCTTCCGTCGGGGAATCCCGATCGTGGTCGCGGATCGTCAAAAGAGTATGGAGCAGGCCGTCCCGGCAGAGGTCGGCGTAGCGGACGCCAATCGCCTGCTGCAATCGCTCACAGCGATGAATCGCCCGCTCGCGGGCCCCCGGCACACTGCTGCGGTAGTCGAAACGCACCACTACCGGAATCGGCAAACCGCGCGATCCGTTCAGCCCCTTAAAGATCTTGACGCCCACATCGAGATCAGCAGCGCCTTCCTCCAGGGTATCGAGATAGGCGAAGTAGGTGAGATTGCGCAGATGAATCTCCTTGAAACCGATTCCCACACCGATAAAGCGTTCGGCATGGCCGGCATCAGCGTAGGCGCCGCCATGGAACTGGCGTACGTAGTCGATCTGGGAGATGTTGTGCTCCAGCAGCCTGGCCACCAGCTTGACCATGCCGGGATCGGGAGTGGAGGCTGCCGCCTGCTCCACGAGCTCCAACAGGTGGGCCCGGCCCTGGGCCGCAGACAACTGGAGCGTGGCGTCGTAGGCGGCCTGGGCATCCAACCAACGATCAAGGTTGGTGCTGCCATCGAGACCGGGCACATGCACCCGGATCGCATCGGTGTCAGTGTCGAGGCCGATTAGAAGCAGATCAACCGAAGCACCGCAGCAGAAACTGTTTTCGATGGCGGAGCGGAAATCCTGTAGGCAGCCCATCCCTCCCGCAGCGGCAGCAGCGTCATCGCTGGCATGGGCGGCACAGCCTTCGTGGTTGGGATCTAGGGAACTGAAGTGATAGACCACCACCTTGAGGTAGCGGGTATCGGCCTGGGCCGGATTGGGCTTGGATTCGCGGTAACGCCCATGCTCGGTTTTAACCCAGCGATTCACCGTATTTTGGATATCAAACATGGCCCCAGCGTGGGGCCGGCGGCGCACACTGCTGTAGGGAATCCTCAGGGCGTAGGCGATGGCATGGGCCAGGCGACCATCGGCGCAGGGGGTGACATCAAGAAGATGGAACCCACACTCGAGCAAGAAGGCATTAAAGCCCTCAGCGGCCTGGCTGCCCTGGTGGCCGCCCAGGGGATCGGAGCCGAAAAAGCTCTGGCTCGCCTGGCCATAGGCCTCAAACACACACCAGGCAAACAGGGTGCGCATGTCGAGCTGGGTGACCCAGGCCGATTCCAGAATCGGCAGGGGCAGGGCGTAGCCCAGTTCAGCCTGGGCCAGCTGTTGGGCCTGGGCAACGAAATCGGGCTCGTGCTGCAGGGCCGACAGACGCTTGAGCACCGGCACAATCCGGTCAAACGACGCCTTGGTGCGCTGGTCGTAGTTGAGCAGGCAGGCGTTGGTCGCAGCATCGCTGAGGGGATGGAGCGGCGCACTCACCCCACGGCGGCCCCGATCGGCTAAGCGAGCGTTAAGGGACAGGCCCGACTCCATAGACGGATTGGAGCCAGTCCAGCCGCCGGTGGAGCCCAGACCTGAACTGGGCAGCGGACCCGAAGACGGCCCAGGGCGACGACGGGGGGCCGTCGGAGCTTGCGGCCTGGGGGAGGCAGGCGGTCTGCGGCGGGGAGGCATGGCGCTCAGCCCCTAGCGCCACCGGACACCGTGATCAGGGAACCCTTGTCGGTGTTTCCACTGGATCCAGTGACGCGGCTAACGGGCTGGGCCACCTCCTCATTGCGCTTGGGCTGGGCGGAGGGCATGGCCGACATCGGACCGGTGCGGGTGGGGTTGCGGCGGCGGGCCGAACTGCCCTCGGTACCGGTGACGCGATCGCCCCGATCCCAGTCATCGCCAGTGATTTTCAGGCCTGCGGAAATGCCCTCACCGGTGACCCGGGAAACGGGACGACCCTCCTCTGCCTCGACAACTGCCTCGCTGAAGACGTCCACCGGCTGGGACTCGGCGATGGCCAGCCGGGCCCGGGCAGGGGATTGGAGACGGCCCAGTTGGGCGCCACCACGATCAAAACGGAACTGCTCGGTGCCGGTGACCTTGTCACCGGCCAGGTCAAAAGGGCCGGTAACCCGTCCTCCACCTAGTTCGTAGCTGCTACCCGTGACCGAACCGCCGGAATCGCGCTTGCTGAGGGCGGCGCGGGCGGGGGATTGGACGCTGAACTGCTGCCAGGGGGCACTGGTGAGCGGTTGGGGGAAATCGCTCTGGTGACTTTCAGCCGGGGCGCAGTTGGCGTTCACGAACTGGTCACCACCGATGTAGGGGGTGCCGGTGACATTTTCACAGGCGCCGCGGTCGCCGCCAGTCATCACCCCGCCGATACCAGGCTGCTGGCCGCTGAGCCGGGGGCCGGGGGTGCCGGCGCGGGCCGGGGTGCGTTGGCGCATCGCCTTGACCTGGCCAGAGGAGCACCAATCGGCGGCCTGGTCGATGCCGGCGTAGGGGGTGCCGGTCACCAGTTTGCAGGTGCCGGGCTCATTGCCGGTGACCTTTTCGGAGCGGCCGGTGCGGGTGCCACTCACCACCTGGGCCTTGTTGGTGACGCTGAAGCCCACCTTGGCCGCCTCGGGGGCAGGCCGGGTGCCGCAGAAACGGTCGTACTGCTGGCTGCCGACGTATTCATCGCCGGTGACTAGGCGACAGCTGCCCGGCTCATCGCCGGTGACCCGCTCGCTGCGGCCGACGCTGGTGCCGGTGATGCCGGTGCCGCGCAGGGTATTGAAGCTGTCGACCTTGGCCGCAGCCCGGCCTCCGACGGGGGGCTCATTGCCGAGGTACTGGTCGCCAGTGAGCTGGAGGCCGGAGCCGGCCTCATCGCCGGTCACCTTTTCGGAGCGTCCCACCATCACCCCGGAGACGGAGCGGCCGCCCTGGGTCTGGCTGTGGGCCACCTTGCGGGGTGAGGGCGCCACACCACCGCAGTAGGCGGCGGACTGGTTAGCGGAGATGTATTCGGTGCCGGTCACGGACTTGCAGGTGCCGGGCTCATCGCCGGTCACCTTTTCGGAGCGACCCACCTCATTGCCGGTGACCCGGTTGCCGTGGCTGGTGGCGGTGACACGCACCTTGGCGGGCTGGGAGGGGCTCGGCTCGCTCTGGCAGAAGGTGCGGAAGATTTCGGCGCCCATGTATTCGGTGCCGGTGATCTCGCGGCAGGTGGCCGCCTCGTTGCCGGTGGTTTTGGTGGAGCGATTGGCCTGGGTGCCGGTCACCACCTGGCCACTGAGGGTTTCGCTAACGCCCACTTTCCAGGAGGCATCGGCGGCAGCAGCGGCCTTGGCGCCGTTGCGATTGGGGCCACTAGGACGGGTGCCGCCACTGCGGGAGGTGCCGGCCGAACCGGCCTTGCTCTTCAGTTCGCGCACCTTCTGGGCCAACTCCCGGGTGGTGAGGTCTGGATTGCTAAGGCGCACCACGGAGGCGGAGCCACGGTTGGAATCGGTGCTGGCCGATTTGCCGCGCTTGCTCAAAGCCTCGCGGCGGGCCAACACCAGCGCCCGGCTGGGGTTGTGCTGGGAACTCACCTTCTTGGCGCTGCTGCGGTTGGCGGTGGCGCTGCTGCCGTTGCCCAGGCTGGCGCTGCTGCGGCCGCTGGCTCGGGCACTTGACAGGGATAGGGACGCGCTGCTGCTGCGGGCCGGGGCCGGCTCGGTGTCATGGCACTTGCACTTGTGCTCGGCCTTGCCGCCGGTTGAAGGCGCGGCTGCCGGGGCCTTGGCGACGTCAGTGCGGGTTCGGTCGCGCGAGCTGTCCGCCCGCTTGCCCCGCTTGCTGAGGGCTTCCCGGCGGGCCAGCACGAGCTCACGGCTGGGATTGGCCACCGGCTTGGCGGCACTGCGGTGCCCGCCTTGGCTGGGGGCCGCTAGGGACCTGCTGGCCTGGGGACGACCCACGGGCCTGCTGATCTCAGCAGCAGGAGCCGAAGCCACCTCAGGCGCATTCGTGCGAGAGGGCCTGGCATCGCTGGCCGAGCGCACACGGCTGGGGGCCTGGGAGTAACGACTGACGGCATTTTTGCCGCCATTCGTTAGGGCCCTACGGCGCTCCAGAGCTGCTTCACGACTGGATGTACTGGCCATGTCCGCCCGACGAAAGGAAGGTCTAAATAGGGGTGCAGGCAATTCGCCCAGCCTGGTGCTGTATTGGCCTGCCCAGATCACTGGGGGCCAAAGGTGCCAGGGGGGTCTGCTGCAGAAAAAAGGGTGGGGCCCGGTGAATCACCGGAACCCCGAATCAAACCGCTGATCAGCGGGCTTCGAAAACAACGAAGCAAGCGCCCTGGCTCTGGGTATAGGCGTCGTAGCCCACCAGACGCACATGGTGATCGGGATAGGCCCGATGGCAGGCTTCGAGTTCGTTGACGATCACACCCAGATCCTTCTCACCGAAGAAGGGCAGCTTCCAATAGGACCAATAAATGGCCATGGAGCGGCTGGGGTGGACGTGCTCAACCACAGGGCTCCAGCCCTGGGCAATGATGTAAGCGATCTGATCGTAGATCTCGTCCTGGGTGAAAGGCGGCAGGAAGCCGAATGTCTCCAGGGTGGCGACTGTTTGATAGTCACCCACGGTGCTCTTGAAGGGCATGGGGATCCTTGGGGGATGGGATAGAACGGTCGAGTCGATGGTGATAATCGGGGAGACCAGCTAACGCTGGCCCCACCCAATCCTTCACCGCTAATCAGGCGACGTCGAGCTTGTCGACGGTGTCGAACTCGAACTTGATCTCCTTCCAGGTCTCGAGGGCGATTGCCAGCTCGGGGCTGTGCTTGGCAGCCTCAAGCAGGATGTCGCGGCCTTCGCGCTCGATTTCACGACCGGCGTTACGGGCCTTGACGCAGGCTTCGAGGGCGACCCGGTTGGCAGCAGCGCCAGCAGCGGAACCCCAGGGGTGACCGTGGGTACCACCACCGAACTGGAGCACGGAGTCGTCGCCGAAGATGCTGACAAGGGCGGGCATGTGCCACACGTGGATGCCGCCGGAGGCCACGGCAAAGACGCCGGGCATGGAGCCCCAATCCTGATCGAAGAAGTTACCGCGGGTGCGATCTTCAGGAACGAAGGATTCGCGCAGTTGGTCGATATAGCCGAGGGTGGTCTGACGATCACCTTCGAGCTTGCCGACCACGGTGCCGGTGTGCAGTTGGTCACCACCGGAGAGGCGCAGGCACTTGGCGAGCACGCGGAAGTGGATACCGTGCTTGGGATGGCGGTCAATCACGGCGTGCATGGCACGGTGAATGTGCAGCAGCATCCCGTTCTTGCGGCACCACTTGGCAAGACCGGTGTTGGCCGTGAAGCCACCGGTGATGTAGTCGTGCATGATGATGGGCTGGTTGAGTTCCTTAGCGAACTCAGCGCGCTCATACATCTCCTCAGGAGTGTTGGCGGTGCAATTGAGGTAGTGACCCTTGCGCTCGCCGGTTTCCTCTTCAGCCAGCTTCACAGCTTCGGCAACGAACTCGAAACGGTTCTGCCAGCGCTGGAACGGCTGGGAGTTGATGTTTTCGTCGTCCTTGGTGAAGTCAAGACCGCCGCGCAGGCACTCATACACCACCCGGCCGTAGTTCTTGCCGGAGAGGCCGAGCTTGGGCTTGATCGTGCAACCGAGCAGGGGCCGGCCGTACTTGCTCATCCGGTCGCGCTCGACCTGGATGCCGTTGGGGGGGCCACCGCAGGTCTTGATGAAGGCGAGCGGGAAGCGGATGTCTTCGAGGCGCAGGTGGCGCAGGGCCTTGAAGCCGAAGACGTTGCCGACCAGGGAGGTCAGCACGTTGGTGATCGATCCCTCTTCGAACAGGTCGAGGGGATAGGCGATGAAGGCGTAGAACGCCTCCTTGTCACCAGGCACGTCTTCGATGCGGTAGCAACGGCCCTTGTAGAAGTCGAGGTCGGTGAGGAGCTCGGACCACACGGTGGACCAGGTGCCGGTGGAGGATTCAGCAGCCACAGCGGCTGCCACTTCTTCCTTGGGCACGCCTTCCTGGCCGGTGCACTTAAAGCACGCCAGCAGGTCGGAATCGAGGGGAACGTAGTCAGGAGTCCAATACGTGTCGCGGTACTCCTTAACCCCAGCGTCGTACTTCTTGCTCATGGGGAATCTCCAGTGGGTCGGGGGGAAGGGTTAGAGGTGGGAGCGGCCACTCGGGGCGCGCGTCAGACCTCAGTCCTTCGCACCAACGAAGCCGGAGCTGCTACCCAGGGCCGGTTCGACTTCCCGGTGGGGGCGGGCAATGATGTGGGCGGCCACGAGGCCGTCGCCAACCCGTTCGCAGGCGTCGGCGCCGGCGCGCACTGCAGCGTTGACAGCGCCGGTTTCGCCACGGACCAACACCGTCACGTAACCGCCACCGACGAATTCACGCCCGATCAGGCGGACTTCAGCGGCCTTCGTCATGGCGTCGGCTGCCTCGATGGCGGGGACTAGACCCCGGGTTTCGATCATGCCGAGGGCGATGCCCATGGTTTCGTTTGCCATTACCTGCTCCTGGAGGAGGGGGGTGGAATGTTCGCTTGCAACCATGCTCGCCAAGCCTTCCCTAAGTCAAGCTTTCTGGACATCTGGCACCATCACCGTCCCTGGGGCCACGAATAAGCAACCCTGATCAGTGGCACACAAAACGTTGTGGATTGCTTCTCGGGCCGCTGGCCTGGGCGGACCAGACTTCGCTCCACACCAGCAGACCCCAGTCAGGGCAAGCATCAGCCCGGCCCCTCCCCAGAAAAAGCCCCCAGACCAAGGCCCATGGCGGCTTGGTCTGGGGGCTTGGCTTTGGGGTAACAGGCAGGCCCTGGGGCCAGGGACGGATCAAGGGCTGGCCCAAACCAAGTGCGCTCCCAGCCAAAGCAAGGCAGGGCCCCCGTGGTGCCAGAACTCGCCGACAGCCGCCAGGGGCAGGCCCTTAAAGGGGATGGGCGTCGGCCACGAAGGCCACCCCGCCGTAGTAGTCGAGCAGGGGCTGCACACCCTCCCGTAAACGGCTGAGCACTTCGCTTTCGCAGTAAATGATCACGTGGGCATTGGCGCCCAGCCCGCTGAAATCCATCGATTCCGAAACCATGCCATGGGGGCCCTTGCCAGTGACGTGGCGCATCACCGAATAGCCCGGAGCGCCGGAGGAATCGATCACCTTGATCACTTTGTCCAGTTCCCGCTCACTGAGGATGAGGTCAACACGTTTCATTGGTTTAGCTAGCGGCAGGGAGGAGTTTGTTAATGAGAGCCATGTAAGCAGGAATGCCCACAATGATATTGAATGGGAAGGTAACCCCGAGTGCTGTGGAAATATAGAGGCTGGGATTGGCCTCAGGCACGGTCATGCGCATGGCCGCTGGAACCGCGATGTAGGAAGCGCTGGCGCAGAGCACCACAAACAGCAGGGCGTTGCCATGGCCCAGGCCTAACCCTTTGGCAATGAAAGCTCCCACGACGGCGTTGAAGACGGGCATGATCACGGAGAAGCCAATCAGGAAGGGACCTGCCTTGCGGAGATCCGAAAGGCGCTGGGCCGCCACAATGCCCATATCCAACAGGAAAAAGCTCAGGGCTCCGTAGAAAAGTTTATCCGTGAAGGGCAACATCTTTTCCACACCATGGGGGCTGTTGGCTGCCACCAAAACCCCAATGATCAGACTGCCAATCAGCAGGAAAACCGAGCTATTCAGAAACGCCTCGTGCAGCACCGCCCCCCAACGCATGCCTTTGGTGTCCGGTCGTTTTTGCGGGGCCGCCAATTTCACCAAGAGCAAGCCAACGATGATGGCTGGTGATTCCATCAGGGCCAAGGCGGCCACCATGAAACCATCAAAACCGATCTTTTGACTTTCGAGGAAGCCCTGGGCGGTAATAAAGGTCACCGCACTGATGGAGCCATAGGTGGCTGCAATCGCCGCCGCGTTGAAGTTGTCAAGCTTGGTTTTAAGAACCAAAAAGCTGTAAATTGGTACCGCCAGAGACATTAAAATGGCCGCCACGATTGTGGGCAGCACCTGACCACCCAAACCACTGTGGGCGAGTTCTAAGCCGCCGCGAAAACCAATGGCCAGAAGCAGATAAAGGGAAAAGAGCTTCGGCAGGGGGGCGGGGATCTCGAGATCCGAGCCCACCAGCACGGCCAGCACCCCCAGGAAAAAGAACAGAACCGGAGGAGTGAGAAGGTTCTGTAGAACCAGGCTGGTCTCCATGGCAAGCCCAGTGGGCACAAGGATTGTCGGCAGCTTACGGGGGCCAAACCCCCGCTGCCTGCAGGCGTGGGTAATTGCAACCGCCCTGGGCCGCCCTGGGGGCCTGTCAGAAGCCCGACAAATAGCGGGCGGCCCCTATTGCATGCCCTAGGGGCTCTGCCTAGGTTTTCCTGAAGATCGGCACCCCTGGAGTCCTCCAGGGGGTGGAATGTTCAACCCCGCAGGTCCGACCCCGTCCCGTCGCCAGCTGCCTAGCCGACCCTTCACCGCCATCACCGTCTTCAGGTTCGCCCCTAGGGCGGACCGCCGTAGCTCTCCTGAGGGGCTGGCCTCCTGGGGCTAAATCTTGGCGGCTGTACCCATTCGGCCCACCCCTCAAGAGCGCCATTAGGGAGAATGGCGGGCCCTGCCCTAGCCGGCTTGCCCCGTCCCGTTCTGGTGATTGCCAGTGGCAACCCCCACAAGGTGGCTGAAATCGCAGCCATGTTGGATGCCGTTGATCTGGAAGTCCGCCGCCAGCCGGACGCCCTAGAGATCGAGGAAACGGGCAGCACCTACCTGGCCAATGCCCGCCTCAAGGCGGAAGCCGTGGCCAGCCTCACCGGCCAATGGGCCCTGGCCGACGATTCCGGCCTGGAAGTGGATGCCCTCGGCGGAGCTCCTGGGGTCTATTCGGCGCGCTACGCGCCCACCGACCACGAGCGCATCCATCGCCTGCTCCAGGAGCTGGGGCCGACCCCCTACCGCAGCGCCAGTTTCAACAGCGCCATGGCCCTGGCCGATCCCTCTGGCACCACGGTGCTCGAAGCCGAGGGCATCTGCCGCGGCGAAATCCTCAGCACCAAGCTGGGGCCTGGCGGGGGCTATGACCCGATTTTCTGGGTGCGGGAAGCGGCCATGACCTACGGCCAGATGCCGGCCCACCTCAAGGACAAACTCGGCAGCCGCGGCAAGGCGGCCCGCTCGATCGCGCCGGAGCTCAAACGGTTGCTTGGCCTGCGTTAAGGAGCCCTGCCGAGGAAAAGCTGGCGCCAGAACCAAGGGGCGCCAGGGGACCTAAGCGCCTGCAGGCCAAGGACTTACGCCTTGGCGCTGCGGTTGATGTGGGCCACGGCCCGCATGGCGGCGGCGGCGGCCTCTTCCACATCGCCTTCGCGCCCGGCCAGGGTGAGGCGACCAAAGGCCCCAACCGCCTTGACGTCGACGACGGTGATATTGGCGGCCTTTTCGGCCTCGTTGGCGGCGATTAGCACGTAGCCGGCGGGCTCGGTTTCGAGGATGAACATGCTCATGCCGGCCTGGATCATCGAGCCGCGCCGGTTCTGGCGGTTAATCAGCACGGCGTGGTCCGGGGTGATGGCACGGATGATTTCGGTCCAGCTCACTTCGCAGCGGCTGCGCAGCTCCACCCGGCTGCCGATCGCCTCCAGCACCACCTGGCCGGAGTGGAGCACATTGCTCTGGTCCCGGTGGTAGAGGGCCAGGGAGCCGAAGGCCCGCTCCACGATCATCTGGCCCAGGCGCACACTGCTGGCCTTCAGGGCGATGTCGGTGACGCGGTGGACCGCCATGCCGGGGGACACCTCCAGCCAGAGGCAGGCATCGCCGGGGATTGGCAAAAACCCCTGGGACACCGTGCCCATGTAGGCCGCCAGCTGGGGTTGGAGCGAATCGAGAAACACATAGGTGCGCAGCTCGATCGACTGCACGTGGCTGGACTGGCGGGCCAGCCGCGGTGCCTCGTTGTCCGTGGTGATCACGCAGCTGGGGGCCGAGGCCTCCTGGGCCCCATGGCCACCGCCCATGCCCAGATCGGTGCCGGTAATGGCGATGGGGGCCTGGCGTCGCCTTCGGCCTCGATCGCTAGGGGAAAGATTGCGCTCCATGGCGGCGGACCTTGAGGACGTCGTGGTTCGGTCCTCAGCAGATCCATGCTGATGGAGCTGCGTGATCTTACCGGTCAGCCCCCCTTGCGCCGCGGCCCCGAGCCGATACCGTCCAGCCATCGCTTGAGGCCCGATCCGTGGTTAGCCAGCCCTCAACAGCCCCCAGCGCCCATGGCGTAGCCCCCAGTCGTGATGGCATGGCCGAGTGGCTGGCCCAGGCCATCGACCAGGGGGTTCAGCCCGACCAGGCCCTGGCCTTTATGGGCCTGGGCCTGATGCGCAGCCTGCAGGTGGCCAACCCGGCCCTGGCGCCGTTCTGGCCCGAGCTCCCGGAAGGGGCCGATTCCAGCGTCGATCTCACGGGCCTGCGCCAGCGCCTAGACCTCACCGATCTGGCGATCCGCACCGGCGCCCCCCTCAGCACCGCCGAAGTGGCCCAATTGCTGGGAGCCCGTCCCGGCAGTGGCGTTGTCCACCGAGCTGGCCTGGTGGCCCGGCGCCTGGGCCGCAATGTCTGGCGCCTCAGCCGCAGCGACGACAGCGACCCTGCCCAGGCCAACCGCGTGGCCCAGGATGGCTTCCGGCGCCGCCTCTGAACGGCTGCCTGACACCCCACTCCCCTTGAAGGGTCGCCCTCCAGGCCCCTTGGCTGGAATGCAGGGTTGGAGGCGCGAATCCCTTTGCTTGGCATCTTTGGCGACAGCGCGCCAGTGCCACGAGTGGCATGCTAAAAGGTCCTACGACCTAGAGCTTTGGTTTCGGCGCCTTCCCTCTCTGCCTTCAGCGCCCGGTCCCAACAGCAGCGCCTCTATCGGCTGGTGGATAGCCACGGATCGGCCCACTCCGTTCTCGATGACCACTACGACTCCCTGGAGTCGGCCTGGGCCGATGCCGAATCCTGGTGGCAGCAGCAGGGCGAAGGCCAATCCGGCCCCGTGCCGATTGGGGTCGAAGTGAGCACGGCCAGCGGTGGCTGGCGCACCCTGCGCCACCCCGGCCGCTGAAGCCGCCCAGTTCCCCTCCCATCGAGGCAAAGACCCCAGCCCTAATCAGGGTTGGGGTTCTTTGGTTTTGGGCTTGGGCCGCCAACGCCGCCCCCATGGCTGGATTCAGCTGACCTGAACTCCCTTCCAGAAGGCCACCCTTCCCTTGATGGAAGCAGCTTCTGGCTTGGGCTCGGGGTAGTACCAGGCCGCATTGGCATTGACGGCCTCGCCCACCACCAGGTCGTAGTACTGGGCGGTGCCTTTCCAGCTGCAGACGCTGGTGTGGCTGGAGGGGCGCAGGTGGGCAGCCACCAGGGAATCGGCGGGGAAATAGGCGTTGCCCTCCAGCTTGACGATGTCGTCACTGCTGGCGATCAGCTCTCCATTCCAGCGGGCTTCCATGGGGATTTGGCGGTGGCTCCCCATCCTGGCGCAGGCTCTTCGCTCCTGGCCCCAGGGCTGGGGTGGTCTAAAAGGGTCGGCCTAAAGGGGTCGGCCTAAAAGCGAAAGGGGCTATAGATCTGCATGGTGGCGAAGCCGAGCGGGGCCGGCGCCGGATTGGGACCGGCCGGCAGGGCCTCCACCGCAAATATGTAGGTGTCGGCCTGGTTGGGATTCATCCAGGGTTTGAGGGCCAGGGTGACCGTTGCTCCCGGCTGGGGCGGCTGGGGGAAGCTGATCTGAAAGCGACGCTGATCGCCATCGAAGCGAACCTGCACCGGCACAGCGGCTCCCTCATGGCGGGGCCTGCCCAGGAAGGCGCGGGAGGCGGCCAGATCAAATTGAAAGCTGCGATCCACTCCCCGGGTCTGGGTGATCGACAGGCCACCGAGGCCCGCGCCCGCCTTCTCCGGCAGGGTGACCGTGAAGTAGTACTCGCCCCCCACCTGGTTCACATCGCTGTAGTAGTTGGTGAAAATCACCTGCCAGGGGGGCGTGCTGAACCAGGACTGCCCCTGCAATTCGACCGCCCCAGCTGGCGCCAGGCCGACCCGCTCGGGAGCTGCCACCAGGGCGGGCAGCAGGCTGATCGCCACGGCGGCAGAGCCGAGCAGGAACGGGCGCATGGCAAACGGGCAATGGTCCAACGCTAGCGATAGCGACCCTGCGGCCCCCACGGCCCGGCCGTTGGTGATAGGGAACCTAGACAGGCTTGATAGGGTGCTGGCAAGCGGCATGGGCCAATGAACAGGGCTGAACTCGACGCCATCGAGCTGATGCTGCGGGACCTCCACACCCGGCACGATGAGATTCGCCATCGCGCCGCCTTCCGGGGCTGCACGCGGGAACTGCTGGCCCTGCAGGAGGAACTGGTCCAGTACCTGCTGACCCGCAAAGACTCCCTCTCCGGTCGCTGAACCGAGGCCCGATCAGGCCCCAGGCAGACGTTGGGCTCAGGCCCCATCCCGTGGGGGGAGGGCCTCCGGCCCGGAGGGCCCGCTATCCCTATCCAGGACACCGGCTTGCCAGCGGGAGATCCATTTGGGCAGGAAGGCCAAGAGCGCCACAAGCACCAGCAGGCCCAGGCCGAACTGAAGCACCCCGGTAATCATCCGATCCATCGGAATCCAGCGCCCCCCCAACCAGGCCAAGCTCACCATCGAGATTGACCAGAGCAGGGCCCCACTGACGTTGCAGACCAGGAAGCGGCCGTAGGGCATGCCAACGGCTCCGGCCATGGGGCCGGCCAGGATCCGCAACACCGCCACAAAGCGGCCCAACAACACCGAGGCGCTGGCGTGGCGCAGGAAGCGCTGGCGTAGCAGCTCCATCTGCTCCGGGCTCTGGCGCAACCAGAGGCCCAGGCGCAGCATCAGGTCCCAGCCGAAGCGGCGCCCGACCCAGTAGCCGATGTTGTCGCCAAGGATGGCGCCCGACGCCGCGGCCGCGATCACGCCAAAGAGGGACATCTGGCCACTGCCGGCGGCATAGCCCCCCAGCAGGGTGAGGGTTTCACCCGGCAGGGGCAGGCCGGCGTTCTCCAGCAGCATGCCGGCAAAAATCACCCCATAGCCCCAGCGGCCAAGCAGCTCAACCAGGTCCTGGCTACTGATGAAATCCATGGGGGCAATCTTGGCTCCTGGCCAGACCAGCTGGGCCCTGCCGGACAACTGGGCCCTGCCAGGCAGCCGGGGGGGGGGCAAAAACGACCGAAGGGACCTTGCCAATCTGGGATTGGCCCGCAGCGATTGCCGGGATGAATGGCCGATGGGGGATTGGCGATCAGGCCAGGGCGAAACGCCGTGGATCCTGGTCGCGGCGGTGGCTGGTGGGGATCGGGCCCATCGAAATCGGGCCCATCGATGGGGCAGCGGCGGCCGGATCCAGCTGGGCAGTGCTCTCGAGGGCCTGGCGCAGGCGCCGGGCCCCATGCAGGGACATGTCGCGGGGCACACAGATGCGGTCGCGCAGATAGCGCAGCCCCGCCGCCGAGCCCGCGGGGGGAGGGCAGGCCGCACCGCTCACCAGGCGGGTGAGGGCACAGGCCAGGCCCTGATCCAAAGCGGCGCCATCGTGGGGATTGACGGCCAGCAAGCTCTGACGGTGCTTCAGCACCCGAGCTAGAGCTTCCAGAGCTGCCCCTGGGGGTTCGAGCTGGCGGGTTTCCAGCACGGGGACGGCGCTTAGCCCGGGGGGAAAGTCGAGGTCATCAGGCCCAGGAGCGCTGGCGGCCGCCGCTGGCAGCCAGGGCCCCTGGTCGATCTGCCGGGCGCAGGCGATCTGGGCCTCCGTGCCACTGGCTAGGCACTGCCCCATCTGGGGCGGCAGATCGTGGGCATGGGTGTGGAAATCGGACTGGGTTCCCAGGTAGGTGGGCCGCTGCTCGAGGGCGGTGAACCACCGGTCGATGGCCGGATGACGTTGGCGCAGGCCGTAGCCCTTGTAGTAGCTGAGGCTGGCGCCCATCCGCTCCAGGTAGGGCGTGAAGATCACATCCACACTGCTGAAGCGCTCCAGGAACCAGGGGCCCGGATGGACGGCCAGGGCCCCATCGACCAGGTCGGCCATTTTCTCGAAATGGCGCTCGGCCGGCTCGCTAGCGGGGCCCGCCTCGCCCGTGCAGCACAACCACTGGCACCAGGCCCGAAACAGGCGCCGCTCCAGCTGGCGCAGGGCTAGCACGTCCGGGTCTTGGAGGGACCGCTCCAGGGGGCCGAAGGCGGCTTCGAGGGCCGCCAGGATCTCGTCGCTTTCGGTGATCAGGCGGCCATCGATCTCCAGGGCGGGCAGCATGCCGGAGGGCACCCGCTGGCGATACCAGCCCTCCTTGTCGCCGTAGCAGTTCATCGTCACCTTGCGGATCCGGTAGGGGATCTGCCGTTCCTCCAGCCACAACCACACCTTCTGGCAGTAGGGACACCAGGCGTGGTGGTCGCGATAGAGGGTGACCCGGACCTCGGATTCACTGCTGCAAAACAGGCGCAGTTGGGCCTGGGCATTGGTCGCTCCCCGAACCCGGTCTGGCTCCGGCGGGGCCAGGGCCTGGAGCTGGTCCCAGCTGAGGGGGCCTGGTGGGGTCACGGATTCAGGCACCAGGGGCTGACAACGTCGCAGGCCTGGTCTAGACAAAAACCCTGCCCCGGCGCTGGGGAGCTAGCCGGGATCGGGGTCAGGATTTTGCGATTTTGGTCGCCGTAGACACCATATGTGCGCTGCCATCGCTTAGGAAGGCCGCCAGTTAGGCCCTGCCCATGAGCCAGTCGCTCGGTGAAACCGCCCGTAATGCCTTGGGTTCCCTGAAGCGAGGGCTTGGTGCCTTCCTGGGCAGGGACAACAGCGCCGCAGCTTCTGATTCGGCGCAAGTCCCTACTAGCCAAGAGCCCTCCCCTGGTGCTCTGGCTGGGGACCCCAACCTGGGCAGCGCTTTCCCCAGCGATCGTTCGGCGGGAACCCAGCTCCAATTCACGGCCCAGGGGCCCCAGTGGGGCTTCGCGAGCTGGCAGCTGGGCGAGGCCGATCGCCGCGGCCTGGAACAGTCGGGATCCATGGCCCTGAGTCTGCGCATCGCCGATGTCACCGGCCTCTCCGGCGACGTGGCCACCCCCCATGCCCAACAGGAAGTGAGCGTGGATCGCTCCGCCAGCCAATGGGGCATGGCCCTACCCCTGGCCGACCGCGATTACCGGGTGGACCTCGGCTACCACAGCCCCAGCGGCTGGGTGCTTCTGGCCCGCTCGGCGGTGGTCACGATCCCGGGCCTCGGCGATGGCCTCTCGGTGCCGCCCCCGTTTGCGGCCTTTGACCAACCCGGCAACGCCACCGCGCCTGGCTCCTGGCAGGCTCCGGCCAGCGCCGGCCAGGCCCCCTTCGAAGCGCTCGGAGCCGGACTCCATGAGCAGCTGTATCAAACCGCCACCCTGCGCATGCGCCAGATGGGCCGCGGATCGGAAACCTTCCATGAGCTGGATCTGCTGGAGGGTGCCGCAGGGGCCCACGGCACCCATGGCGGCCTGAGCGACTCCGGTCCTGGCCTCTGGGCCAGTGGCCGCAATGACTCTGGCATCGGTGGGGTGCCTGCCCGCCAGCGCTCCTTCTGGCTGGTGGCCGATGCCGAGCTGATTGTGTACGGCGCCACCGAACCCTCCGCCACCCTCAAGATTGGCGAGGAGGTGGTGCCCCTCTCGGCCGATGGCACCTTCCGCGTTCAGGTGCCCTTCCGCGATGGACAGCAGCTTTACCCGATCGAAGCCACCGCCATCGACGGTGAGCAGAAGCGCAACATCGTGCTGCGCTTCGAGCGCACCACCCCTGAAGATCACACCAACCCGGCTAGCGAAGCCAAGGCGGAGTGGTTCTGAGCCTGGCTTGGGCCTCCCCCCAGGCCTAACCCGGCCTAGGCCCTTACGGCTCGCCCCACCCCCGATCCCCTTTGCGGCTCTAGTCGCTCTGTTGGGGTCGGGGGTTTTTGGTTGGCCAGCCTGCCTGGCCCAGCCCCTAGCCCCAATCCAGGCCCAGCCCGCGCCGGCCCTGCAGGCGCTGCCAGCCGATCGGATCCCGGTGGGGGCCCTGCTGCTCAGCAGGCCAGCCAATGCCCGGGAGCTCAAACGGGTGGTGGAGCAGGAAATCCTGCCGGCAATTGAGGAGGGGCGCTTCAGCCCCGAGCAGGCCCGGGCCTTCATTCGGGCCCAACAGAAGCGCCTGCACCTGTGGAACCCCAATGGCACCAATGAATTCAACCGCCTGCTCTGGCGCCGGGACATCCGCGGCTGAGCCGGATCTGACCTAGGTCCAAAGGCGGGGAGACGGATTTAGCAAGAGGATGGTTCCCCTCGGGATTGCCTCAAGGGCCCTAGGGGCCGTGATGCTCCGCCAGCAGGGCCCCAACCGCGGCGTCCTCGAGCTGTTCAAAGTGGCGATACCAGGCCCCCACCGAGCGCAGGCCCCGCACCCGGGCTAGGGCCACCAGGCCGTCCACGGCCGGCTCCAGTTGGTGGGCCCCGGTCTCATCAATCACCGGCACGGCCAGCACCAGCCGGCGGGGCTGGCATTGGCGCAGGGAGGCCAGGGCCGCCCGCACCGTCAGCCCAGTCGCCACGCCGTCATCCACCACCAGTAACCGCCGATCGCGCAGGGCCACCGGCTCGGGATCGCCAAACAGGGTTCGTCGCCGCTCCAGTTCCCGCCGTTGGTCGGCCACCAGGTGGGCCTGCTGCTGGGGGGAGAGACCCAATTGGCGCAGGCTGGCCTGATCCCAGAGCACCACACCGCCCGGGGCGATCGCCCCAATCGCCACCTCCGGATCGGCCGGGTGGCCCAGCTTGCGCACGGCCCAACTGGCCAGGGGCAGGTGCAGGGCTCCGGCCAGCTCCGCCGCCACTGCCACCCCACCGCGGGGTAGGCCGATCACCAGGGCCCCAGGCTGGTCGCGCCAGGCCTGCAGGCGCTCCGCCAAGGCAAGACCCGCCTCGCGCCGGTTCTGCCAAAGGGGGGGGCTTGGGGGAGCAGCCCCTCGATCGGGTGCCACGGATGGGGCCCCCTAAACCGGCCGCTGGCGCCGGCGCCAGGCCTTCCGCAGTTCATCGGCCAGCAGCAGGGTTGGCGTACAGAGCGCCAACCAGCCCCAGAGCGGCAGCGGGAAGGGGGCCAGCTGGAACAGGGCGGCGAGCAGGGGCACCGTCAGCAGGGCAGCGAAGGCCAGCCATTCGCTCGCCATCCCAAGCCAAAGCAGGCCATTGGCAAAGGCCGGCATCCGGAACACCGACTGGCGATCGGAGCGGCAGGCCATCAGGTTGCCCACCTGGCAAAACACGATCGAGCCGAGGGTGACCGCCGAGGCCTGGTGCTGGATTGCCACCACCGCGGCCGGGGCGCTGTGGTGCAACAGGGCCGGGGCCAGCTGCCGCAGCTGGCCTAGATCAACGCCGTAGTGGCGCCAGGTGAGCAGGTAGCCCCCCATGGCCAGCAGGCCTTCGATCAGACCCAAGAACAGATAGGCCCGCAGCATCAACGGCCGGTTGAGCAGCACATCGCTGCGGCGCCGGGGCGGCTGGTCCATGGTGTCGGGGCCCGGCGGTTCGGCGCCCAGGCTGAGGGCCGGCACCAGGTCGGTGCCCAGGTCCACCGCCAGGATCTGCAACACCATCAAGGCCGCGGGAATGCGCAGGGCCACCATCCACAGGAACGGGGTCACCTCGGCCACATTCGAAGCCAGGATGTAGGTCATGAACTTGCGGATGTTCTGATAGACAGCCCGCCCCTGGTGAATCGCCGCCACGATCGAGGCGAAGTTGTCATCCAGCAGCACGATGTCGGCGGCCTCGCGGGCCACATCGGTGCCGTTGCGACCCATGGCCAGGCCCACATCGGCGGCCCGCAGGGCCGGGGCGTCATTGACGCCATCGCCGGTGACCGCCACCACCTCGCCCAGGGCCCGGTAGGCCAGCACCAGCCGTAATTTTTGCTCCGGCGCCATGCGGGCAAACACCAGCCGAGAGCGGAACTTGATCAGCTGGCGCAGCTGCACCTCACTGAGCCGGTCCAGGTCGTCGCCACTGATCACCCGCACCGGATCGGCGCCGGCCCCGGTTGGTCGTCCGGCAGGGCTTTCAGCTGCAGGGCTGTCGTCAGGGCCCCTGGGGGAGCCAGTAGCAATGGCGCCGGGGTCGAGCAGGCCGATCTGGTGGGCGATCGCCTGGGCCGTGAGGCCGTAGTCGCCAGTCACCATCGTGACCTTGATGCCAGCCCGATGGCAGGCCCGAATCGCCGCAGGCACCCCCTCCCGCGGCGGGTCATAGAGGCCGATCAGGCCCAGAAAGACCAGGTCTTGCTCCATGGCGCCGCCGGCCCGGGGCGGTTGGGCCGCCACGGCCAGCACCCGGTAGCCCTGGCGGGCCATAGCGTCGTTGGCCGCCACCACCGTGGCCCGCTCGGCGTCGCCCAGGGGGACCGGGCCCCTACTCGCCTGGGGGCCCAGCCACCAGCGGTCGCAGCGCTCAAGCACCTCCAGGGGGGCGCCCTTGGTGATCGCCAGCTGGGCTAAGGGCTCGGGCCAGCGGCGGTCCCGGTTCCAGGCCAGCAGCACCGTCATCATGCGGCGCTCGGAATCGAAGGGCAGCTCCTGCAGGCGGGTAAAGCCATGGAGCTCCCGCTCCAGGTCGATGCCGGCCTCCATGGCCGCCAGCAGCAAGGCCGTTTCGGTGGGATCGCCGATGGCCCGCCAGGGCTGGCCGGGCGGCCGGTGCTGTTCAAGCCGGGCGTTAGAGCAAAGGGCCGCAGCCAGCAAAAGCAGCTCCTGGAACGCCCCGCCCTCCGGCGCGTCCGGGCCCGGGGCCGGCGGCCAGGTGGCCTGCACGGCCATGCTGTTGGCGGTGAGGGTGCCGGTTTTATCCGTGCAAACCACACTGACGGCGCCCAGGGTTTCCACGGCCGACAGCCGCCGCACCATGGCGTTCTGGCGGGCCATGCGCTGCACCGCCAACGCCAGGGACAGGGTGACCGTGGGCAGCAGGCCCTCGGGCACGAAGGCCACGATGATGCCGATGGCGAACACCAGGCTTTCCTGGCTGCCGATGCCGACGAGCAACCAGCTGGCCAAAAAGGTGAAGGTGCCCATCGACAGGGCCACCGTGGTGATCGTGCGCACGATCCGGGCCACCTGCAATTCCAGGGTGCTGGGCGAGCGCAGGGTGGTGGCCGTGAGGTGGGCCACCTGGCCGAATTCGGTTTCGGTTCCCGTGGCGTAAACCAGGGCCGTGGCCCGCCCAGCCGCCACGGTGGTGCCAGCCGGCAGCAGGTTGCTGGCTTCTGTGGTTTTGAGCCGCTTGGCGACGGGCTCACTGCTGCGGGCCACCGGCAGGGATTCGCCCGTCAGCACGGCCACATCGAGGTAGAGGGAGGAGGCCTGGAGCACGCGGCAATCGGCGGGCACATGGTCGCCCTCCTCCAGCTCCACCACATCGCCGGGCACCAGGGCCTCGGCGGCCAGCACCTCCACCACCCCCTGGCGCCAGACCCGCACCTGGCGGGGCAACACCTGGATCAGGGCCGCCAGGGTGCGCTCGGCCTGGAACTCCTGCCAGAAGCTGAACACGGCATTGATCAGGATCACGCTCCAGATCGCCCAGCCCAGCTCCGGGGTGCCGGAGAAAAAAGCCATGGTGCCGGCGGCCCAGAGCATCAGGGCCATGAAATGGCGCAGCTGGTCGCCAAAGCGCAGCAGCAGGGGCCGGCGTTTAACGGCGGGCAATTGGTTGGAGCCGAAGCGGCTATGGCGCCGCAGGGCCTCGGCGCTATCGAGGCCCGTGACCCTGCTCTGCAGGGCCTCGAGGGCCTCCGCAGTGGTGAGGCTGGCGATCGGCCGGGAGGCGGAAAGGAGCACGGCGCCCAGGGCTGCCCCCTCAGAAGGGGATGGCCCAATCGACCCTATGGCGTTCGTCCTGGGCTGGCCCAACCGCCGCACCGTCGGGGCCAATCGGCCATGCAAACGCTGCAAAGAAGCGCTCGGCCTATCTTGAATCGTTCCCTCAAGGCACACCGCCCCCAGCCCCATGCCCCGTTCGGTGGTGGACCGTTTCAAGAAGGCCTTGGTGGGAGCGCCCCTGCCCACCAGCGCCCACGCCGAAGAGCGGCTCAGCAATGGCGAGGCCCTGGCGATCCTCAGCTCCGATGCCCTCTCCTCGGTGGCCTACGCCACCCAGGAAATCGTGCTGGTGCTGGGCTTTGCCGGTGCCGCCGGCCTGGGCTTCACCATCCCGGTCACCGGGATGATCATCCTTTTAATGCTGGTGGTGGCGCTCAGCTATCGCCAAACGATCAAGGCCTATCCCCAGGGGGGCGGGTCCTACCGGGTGTCCCACGAGAACCTGGGCCCGGTGCCGGGCCTGATCGCCGGAGCCTCGCTCTCGATTGACTATGTGCTGACGGTGGCGGTGAGTACGGCGGCGGGGATCTCGGCCCTCACCTCCTACCTGCCAAAACTGGATCCCTATCACGTGCCGCTCTGCTTAGCGGCGATCGTGGTGTTGATGGTGGCCAACCTGCGCGGCCTGCGCTCCAGCGCCAAGGTGATGAGCGTGCCCACCTATGTGTTCATGGCGGCGGTGCTCACCCTGGTGGTGGTGGGCCTGGTCAAGCTGGCCCAAGGAGATATCACGGGCCTGGCTTCAGCCCAACAGAACGCAGTGCTCAGTGAGGTCCACGGCCCGGACCTGCTCACCGTGGGCGGGGCTGGGGCCGGAGGCTTGATTTTGATGCGCGCCTTCAGCTCAGGCTGTGCCGCCCTCACGGGCATCGAGGCGATCAGCGACAGCGTGATGGCCTTCAAACCAACCGAGTGGCGCAACGCCCGGCGGGTGTTGACGGTGATGGTGATTCTGCTGGCCACGATGTTCGGAGGCGTGAGTGTGCTCGCCTCGCAACTGGGCACCGTCTACACGGAAAACAGCCCCACCTTGATGTATCAATTGGGTGAACAGGTATTCGGCAACGGGCCCGTCCTTTTCATCCTGCAGATCTCAACCCTGTTGATTCTGCTACTGGCCGCCAATACCGCCTTTGCCGATTTCCCGCGCCTGGCCGCCTTCCTGGCCCAGGACAGCTACATGCCCCGCCAGCTGGCCTCCCTGGGCGATCGCCTGGTGTTCAGCAACGGCATCGTGATGCTGAGCGCCTTTGCTGGAATTTTGCTGGTGATCTTCGGCGGCAGTGTCACTCACCTGATCCCCCTCTATGCCGTGGGGGTGTTCACAAGCTTCACCCTCTCGCAAGCGGGCATGGTGGTGCATTGGTGGCGGGAACAGGGCCCGGGCTGGAAGGGCAAGGCCCTACTCAATGGCTTTGGCAGTGGGGTTACGGCGATTGTTTCGGGCGTGTTGCTGTTCAGCAAGTTCACCCAGGGGGCCTGGTTGGTGGTGGTGGCCGTGCCCCTATTGGTGGCCCTGTTCCTCACCATCCATCGCCACTACAAGCAGGTGGCCCGGCGCCTGCGCATGGCCCATGACGTGAAACTGTCCTTGCCGGCGGCACCGTCGGAAGGGGGCAGTCCGGTGGTGGTGCTGGTGGGCCAACTGCATCGCGGCAGCTTTGAGGCGATCCGCTATGCCCGTTCGATCGCCGGCGAACTGGTGGCCGTGCATGTGGACCTGGGCCTGGGCAAAACGGGTGCCTTCCAGGAGCAATGGCAACGGCAATTGCCTGAGGTGCCCCTAGTGATCCTCGATTCCCCCTATCGCTCCTTGATCGATCCGGTGCTGGACTTTGTGCGCCAGTTCGAGATCGACCACCGCAAGGATCGCCACAAGTTCTGCACGATCGTGCTGCCCGTTTTCGTCACCCGCCACCGCTGGGAGAACCTGCTCCACAACCAATCGACCATTTCCCTGCGCAGTGCCCTGCGGGCCCAGGGAACGAGGGTGGTCACCACGGTGGGCTTCTACCTCTAGGGAGCTCCCTCAGTCCAGCCAACCGCCATCCCAGGCCAGGCCCAATGGCCTGGCCTGGGATGGCCGGGCCTGGGCCCAGGCAGTTACCCCTTAGGGCCCTAAATCAAGAGCGAGCCCCTCGCCCGCTCCCTCTGGCTGGGATCAAACACCGCCGCAATTGTGCGGATCAACCAGCGGCCTTCGGCGGTTACCTCCACCAGGCCCAGGTCGCCGTTCTGGCTCAGGGTGACCAGGCCATCGGCGGCCAGGGCCTGGAGGTTGGCCCATTCGATCGCAAAGCGGGCCAAGTCAAGCTCCACCCGGAAATGGCACATCACCTCCCGGATCAGGGCGCGCCGTTCCAGCACCTCCGGCTCCAGCACGGCCAAGCCCCGCTCCACGGGCAGCTGGCCCGCTTGGAGGGCGGCGGTGTAGCCCTTGAGCTGGCGCTGGTTCTGGCTGAACAGATGGGGAAACTGGCTGATCGCCGAAGGCCCCACACCGAGCAGGTCGTAGGTGCCGCCGGTGGTGTAGCCCTGGAAATTGCGATGAAGTCGCCCTTGCCGGGCAGCGATCGCCAGGCTGTCACTGGCCAGGGCGTAGTGGTCCATGCCAATGGCCTCGTAGCCCGCGACGCCCAGCAGCTGGCTGGCGTCATCGAGCATGGCCAGCCGCTCCCGCTGGCTGGGGAGGTCGTGGGCGGCGATCTTGCGTTGCAGGGGTAGCTGCTCAGGCAAGTAGGCGAAGGAAAACAGGGAGATGCGTTCGGGACGCAATTCGCGCACCAGTTCCAAGGTGGTGTGGAACCGCTCCGGGGTCTGGCGCGGCAGGCCGCAGATCAGGTCCACGTTGACGCTCTCAAACTGGGCTTCGCGCAGCCAGCCCATCACCCGCCGCAGCTGCTCCACCGGCACCACCCGGTTCACCGCCTGCTGCACATCGGGATCGGCGTCCTGGATGCCGAAGCTGATGCGGTTGAAGCCCAGGGCCCGCAGGTGCAGGGCTTGGCCTTGATCGATGAATTCCGGGTTGACCTCAATGGAGGCCTCCAACTCGGGTTCGAGATCGAAATGGTGGGTCACCAGATTCCAGAGCTGGCTCTGTTCCTCGGCGTTGAGGTAATTGGGCGTGCCGCCGCCCCAGTGCACCTGGGCCAGGCGCCGCCGCTGGGGCAGCAGGCTGGCGATCAGCTCCAGCTCCTGCTGCAGGGATTGCAGGTAGGGGGCCACCACCTTCGAGCCCAGCTGGGTGGTGATGCGGTTGCAGCCGCAATACCAACAGGCATGGCGGCAGAAAGGCACATGCACGTAGAGCGACAGGGGTTCGTCGCTGGGGCGGGCCAGCTGGGCCGCCAGATCCGCCGGCCCGACGCCGCTGTGGAACTGGGCCGCCGTGGGGTAGCTGGTGTAGCGGGGCACCGGCTTGTCGTATTTGAGCAGCAGCTCTAGGGGGCTGCTCTGGGGGGGACGGGGCGACGCCGTGCGGCCAACGGAAACGGCATCAAGCGCCAGCGGGCTAGTAGCAGCGGGGGGCGTGGCACTGGTGGCAGTGGGCATGGGGCGAATCGGCAAGCGAGCGGGGGGAGGACGTGAGAGATGGGGCGCTGAAACGGCCTGCTGGCCCCTGGCAAAAGCCCCAGGCCAGCGCCCATCAGGACGCCCCTGGGAGCGTTGGCGGCCTAGGCGGTGGCTGGGGCTGGGGTGATGGCAGAGGCAGCCGCGTTGGCGGTGGCCGAACCCGTGGCGGTGCCTGGGACCAACGCCGCCAGTTCGGCCAGCAAGCTCTGGGTGGCGCGGAAGGCGATTTCGGCTTCCTCCAGCAGCTCGGCCTCCTCGGCCTCGGAGAGCTCGAGCTGTTCAAAGGCGGCGTGCAGCCCATCCTTGAGCTCCCGCACCGGCCGCTCGAAGGCCCAGAAGCTCACCGGCGGCAGGCCCCGGCTGGCTAAAAGGGCGTTGGCCTGGTCCGCCAGCTGCTGGCCCCCGGAGAGGTCACCGCCGTAGCGCACGTAGACGTGGGCCAGGAAGCGGTGGGGGGCCTGGCGGGCCAGGCTGCGCAATTGCTCGAGCCAGATGGCTGCCGCGGCCGAGGGTGGGCTGGCCTCGATGGCGGCGAATTGGGCGGCATCGCGCTCCAGGGCGGGGCTGCGGGCCAGGTCGCTCCAGGGGAAGGCCTGGGCGCCGAGGGCGGCGGCCAAGTCGGGGCCCTCCTGTTCGATCAGGCCGTAGCCCGGGGCCAGGGCCCGCAGCAGGGCCACCAGTTGCAGCGGTTCCACCTGGCCCGCCAGCAGGGCCCGCGAAAAGGCCATGCCCTCGGCCTGGCGATGGGCGGCGCCGATGCGGGCATGGAGGCGCCGCAGCCGGGGGCCAAGCACCTGGCGCTGGGCCCGATCGGCCCCATTGGCATGGGTCGAGATCGCCTCGACGCTGTTGGCGTCAGAAGCCCTTGCCTCAGAAGCCCTTGGGCCAGGGGCGCCGGCCTCGCTGCTCTCGCTCGGGACACTGGCTGCAACGGCGAGATGGCCTGGGTGGCCATGGCCGGCGGCGGCATCGGGGCTGGTCACGGGCGTCGAAAGGGTGGTCATGGTGGGTGGGCGACAGAACAGGGGAGGGGGAGGGCCGCAACAGGTCAACAGTATTACGCTATCGTTGTCTTGTTGTCCGATCGTTTCGCAATGGTTGCAAACCAGTCCCTGCGCTCCGCGGCTGCGCCGGTCCAGGCCCATCCCCCCAGCCCCAACCCCCAAGCGCCGCTCGGCCCCCCGCCGTGCCGCCAAACACCCCTGCTGTTGCTGGCACCCTTAGGCCAGCTCAGTGGCGATGGCCAGTTGCGCGAACTGATCAAGGAACGGCGCGGCCATGGAGGTGGCGATGCCCAACTCTGGTATGTGCCCCCCTTCCTGTTGGTGAGCCTGGGCCTCGGCAGCCGGGACCAGGAGGGCATCGCCGCCCTGGAACCCGGCGTGATCACCTGGCTGCAGCTGCGCTTCGGCGGCGTGGTTAACGCTGCGGCGGACCTCGATCAGGCCAGCCTGGCGGCCAAGGCCCAAACCCTGCCGTCCGAGCCCCCCCTTGCCGCCCTCAGCCCTGGTAGATCCAGGGCCCGCACCTAAGCAGCCCGAAGCTGGACTCCATTTCTGAACCCATCCGCGATCGCCGCGCCCCTTGCCTCTCTGCCATGACACTCCTGAGTTCGCCCCGGGGCGTGGGGCCCCACAGCCAAGCCGACGCAAAAGGTGGGGCGGCGCCAGGCCCTGCGGGAGAGCGCTGCTTCGCTGGCCACAGCGCCATTGCCGTCACGGACATCGGCCGCTCGGTCACCTTCTACGCCGCCTTGGGCTTTGAGCCCCTGTGGCGTGATCCGGACTGGGCCTTCCTACGCAGTCCGGTGGGCTGGGGGTTGGCCCTGCTCGGCCCCAGCTACCGGGGCGCCGGCCCCCACCTGGGCTTCCACCTGGAGGCGGGGGAGGAACTGGGCGCCTGGAGGGATCTGGCCCAGGCCGCAGGGGCCCGGGGCCTGGGCCCGATCCACAGCCATCGCGATGGCAGTAGCTCTTTTTATGGGAGCGATCCCGATGGCAACAGGCTCGAGTGGGTGCAGGAACCGGCGGGCGGCCTGGGAGCCGCGATCGCTGCCTCAGGCCAGCAGCCCGACGCCCTTTGAGATCAGCACGACGTTGCCATAGAAGACAACAAATAGTTAGCCAAACACCAATAGCTTGCGACTGGAATAAATGGACTCAACACGGGGATAAGCCGTAAGGAAGGAGCCAATGGCGCCCCAGTATGCCCCGGCAAACTGTCTACAATCACCCCCTTTTAACCGTAATTTTAAGCCAAAATAGGCTCTAGCCATACAACCCATGGGCTTGGATTGATGTTGATAGGGTTGGTTTCAATCCAGCCGCAACAGGTCCCATGGGTTCGCCGCAACTGGATAGCTTCGGACTGATTTGCGTAGCTATCACCCTCGTGGCCTACGCCCTGGAGGAACGGGGGCCGGTGTGGGTGTTGGTTTTTGCAGGGGGCAGTTTTAGCTCCGGCATTTACGCCCTGCTGCAGGGGGCCTGGCCCTTTGCGATCGCCGAAGCGGTGTGGACCGTGATCGCCCTGCAGCGCTGGCGCCGCCAACGGCTGCTGCGCTTCTGAACGCCATCTGGCTCCGCCAGGACCTGGAGCCAAGCGGCCCTCAGGCCAGGGCCGCGGCCGCCAATTCGGTGAGCACCTGGCGGGAGCGGGCGGGGCTGAAGCCAATGGCCACGAGCGACTCCTGGAAACAGGCCATGAATTCCCCCACCAGCTCCACCGGGGCAATCCCAATCGTGTCCAGATCGGGTTTGAGCCGCTCCAGCATCCCTAGGGCCACGGGCACGGCCCGGCGGCAGCAGGCCACCACCTCCTCGGCCACCTCCTGGAAGCGGGGCCGCAGCCAGTCTTCGCCGTAGCGGAGGTGCAGGGCCTCATCCTTGAGCACCTCGGCCGTGATCGGCCTGGCGTAGGCATCGGCCACCGGCAGGTAGCAGCGATAGGCCGCCACGGCAAAGCTTTCCACGATCAGGCATTGGATCACCAGGCAGGCCACCCGATCGCCGGCGCGGCTCGCCTCAAGAAACAGGGCATGGAGGGGCGCAAACAGGCTGCGGGCCAGGGGAACATCGGGCTTAACGCCCAAGTGGACGCCGCAGCCGACAAAGTCGCGGGCATGGCGCCCCTCCATGGCGGCCAACACCTGGAGGCTTTCGGCATCCTCTGGGATCGCATCGGCGAGCAGGCGGAAGTGGCGATCCGCCAGGCCTTCGCCGACGATCACCATGGCGTTGATGCGGCTGTAGGCCCCTAAATAGGCGGCACTGCTGTAGTCGGGTGGGGCAATCGTGCCAGTCATCAGGACGCAATCCAGGGGGAGCTAGGGCGGGGCAGGCAAGCAAGGATCGACCAATCCGGGGCGGGCACCTGGGCGCACCGGAGCGCCCGCGATTCGGGGGGTCAGCGCGCCCATGCCGAACAGCGGCAATGGGGCAACGGGGCAACGGGCAACTACGTCAAGGCGCTGACGGGTTAAGGACGTCAGCCCCCCAGGGACTCAGCGCCCCAACCTCAACTCGCTCGACGGGGTTGGAGTGGTTTGGCCAGATGGATGTGGCTCGCTAGGCCGAGGCGCTCCAGCAACTTGATGTGCAGCCAGGTGAGATCGATTTCCCACCAACGGAAGCCCATGCGGGCGCTGCTTTGGTAGGCGTGGTGGTTGTTATGCCAGCCCTCACCAAAGGTGAGCAGGGCCACCCACCAGTTGTTCTTGGATTGGTCGTGGCTTTCGTGGCTGACGTAGCCCCAGCGGTGGGTGGCGGAATTCACCATCCAGGTGCAGTGATACACCAACACCAGCCGCAACGGGATGCCCCAGAGCACCAGGGCCAGGCCGCCGGCGCCGGTGGTTTCGCCAAGCCACCACAGGAAGGCAGCGAGCGGGAATTGCAGTAGCAGGAAATTGCGATTCAGCCAGCGGTAGTAGGCATTGGCCTGAAGATCGGGGGTCAGGCGTTTGACATGGGCTTTGGCGGGCACCTCCTTGAGCATCCAGCCAAAGTGGCTCCACCAGAAGCCCAGGTGGCTGTTGTGGTGGTCGCTGGGATCGTCGGAATGGAGGTGATGGTGGCGATGGAGGCCGGCCCAATCAATGGGTCCGTGCTGACAACTGAGGGTGCCGCAGGTGGTGATCAGGGGCTCCAGCCAGGCCACCACCCGAAAGGACCGGTGGGCCAGCAGGCGGTGATAGCCGAGGGTGACGCCGATGCAGGCGGTGAGCCAATAGAGCACTAGCAACACCACCAGCGCCAGGGGACTCCAGAAGCGGGGCAGCAGGGCCCAGAGGGCCAGGCCGTGGATCACCACCATGAAGCCCACCGTGACCCAGCTGGTGCGCAACTGGCTTGGCACAATGGGGATCACCGCCAAGCGCTGGGGGGACGCGGCTGAAGACGCGGCTGAGAACGCTGCCATGCTCACGCGATTCCCTCACGTTGCACGCCAGTGGCTTCCATCGGTTGGCAGAACTGGTGCACCAGCAGCCCCGCAAAGCGAAGCTTGAGCCCCAGGTTTTTCAGGAAACGGCCCGGCGTGGCCGGCTGCTCGCCAAGGGCTTGCATCTGCCGGAAGGTGTCTACCAACTGGTCGCGCAATTGCACGTAACGGGTTCCTTTGAACGTAAACACATAGGGGAAGGCCCGGCGCGCCGTGCGGTTGGTCTGCCGCATCACTTCAGCATCGAAGCGGGCCGGATCGATGCCCAGCAGGGTGTAGAAGCTGTCGCGCTCACAAACCGTGAGGCTGTGGGTGAGGAACACCGACCAAAGGAAGAAGCGGCTGAGCAGGCGGCCGCGCAGGCCCTGGCGCAGCTCGGGCCAGCAGCGAATCAGCATGTTGAAAATATCGCCGTGGCGATTTTCGTCCTGGCACCAGGGCTCAAAAAAATCAAAGAGTGGTGCAACGCTATTTTCCGGGTGGGCCTTGAGATGGCGATCGATCAGGATGTAGCGCCAGTAGCCAATCTTTTCGGACAGAAAAACGCTGTACAACACCCAACTCAGCGGGAACCAGGTAATCGGCCGCTTGCCACTGAGGCTGGGCAGGTCAATTTCGATGCCTTCGGCCACCAGGGCCCGGTTGAGGAAGCCGGCATGGCGGGCCTCATCGCGGGCCATCAGTTGGAACAGGCGGCCCAATTCGGGCCGGCTGGCCTTGAACAGGCGACGGGAGAGCTCCTTAAACAGCAGGAAACCGGAAAACTCCGACACGCAGGAGCGCACCAGGTAGCTCTCGTAGGCCTCCTTTTCCACCGCCGAGAGCTCGCGCAGCCGATCGAGGGGCGCCTTGCGATCGAAGTGCTCCCGGTTGTAATCGGCCTCCATCTCGGCCAGCATCGCCTCGAATGCGGCCCGCTGGCCGGCCAGATCGGTGCTGGCGGCCTTGGCGATTTCGGTGGTGTAGAAGCGCGGCGTCAGCAGGTCTTCGCGCAGGTGGGGAGCCGGTCCGGCGGCGGCAGCGACGGATCCGGCAACCTTGGCAAGGGTGGTGGTCATGGCGAACGGCAAACAGAGGAGTGGGGGCTGATCCAGGGCTCAGGACTGGCCCCGGGCCCGGGCTTCGGCGCGGCGATAGGCGATCGCATCGACCCCATGGCGGTGCTGGTGGAACCACTCCTGCAGGTCCATCAGCCAGGGCAGGCGGGCGCCCCGCAGGGTCTGGCCCACGGCCCAGCCGTCGGCGGCCAGGGTTAGCGCCTGGCGGTGGGAGCTGCTGTGGCCGCCACAGAAACTGTGCAACCGGCTCAGCCAGCGCTCCTCCAGCCGCAAATGGAAACCGAGCTGGCGCAGCAGGCGCCCACAGTCCTGCCGGTCGGCGTCGAGCTGCTGGGGGCTGCGCCCTTCGTCTGGCACGGCATGGCGCTCGATCAGGTCTGTGAGCAGGCCCTCCAGCCGATCGTGCTGGCGCTCCAGGAGCTGGGCTTGCTGGGCCCACTGCCGGGGGATGGTGGGGGAGGGGGCGTCCAGGACCAGGGCAGGCATCGCGGCAGGCATCGAACTGACGGAACCATATCATCACAGCAGCGTGATATTGTTAATCAATGAACCAATGTCACTGTGGCAGCCTGATCCCGTCTCAAGCTGGCTAGTTTGGGTGCCGGCGCCAGCCCCGGCCAGGGCCCCAGACCCGCGCCCGGGGCCGCCAGCCCCCCCGCAGCCCCTTCCCCTACCGCCCCCGCATCGATGGAAGCCCTCGCTGACTACCTCAAGGTTTTTTCCGAGCCGAACCGGCTGGCGGTGCTGGACGCCCTACGCGACGGCCCCCTCAACGTCAGTGCGGTGGTGGACAAAACCGGCCTGAGCCAGGCCCTGGTCTCCAAACACCTCAAGCTGCTGACGATTGCGGGGGTGGTGCTCCGCCGCCCCGAAGGCAACCTTGTCTTCTATGACGTCAGTGACGATCGGGTGTTCGACCTGCTCGATCGGGCCGACACCCTGCTGACGGCGACCCTCCGCCAGCAGCTCGATGCCCTGGTGGCCGCCCTTTGATGGCATCCCTGCCCACCTCCCTGGAGGAGCTGCGGCAGGCCCTGGAGCGGGGAGAACGCCGTTTCCTGGGTTTGGTCCTCGATGACATCGACGGCATTGACCTGGATCTATCGGGCTGTGATCTGAGCGGCAGTTGTTTTCGCGAGGCCCGCTTTGGCCATGCCCACCTGGGTGGCGCCCGGATCGAAGCCTGCTCGTTTCAGCAGGCCCTGCTCTGGGGCGCCGACCTCTCCGACGTGCGCGCCGCCCGCTCCCGCTGGCATGAAGCCGACCTCTCGGGTTCCCGCCTGCAGGGGGCCGACTTCCGCGAAGCCTGGCTGCACCGCTGCTGCCTGCGGGGGGTGGTGGCCGCCGGCAGCTCCTGGCAGAACGCCCGCATGGTGGAAGCCGATTTCCGCTCGGGCCTCGACCAGCTCACGGATCTCGGCAAGGCCGACTTCCGCGGCGCCGACCTCAGCTTTGCCCTGTTCCAGGGGGCCCAGCTCGGCGGCGCCAACCTGCAGGACACCTGCCTGTATGGCGCCAACCTGGCCGCGGCCCAGCTGGAGGGGGCCGACCTACGCGGCTGCGACTTGCGCGACTGCCGCCTCACGGGCGCCCACCTGGCCGGGGCCCACCTGGAGGGCAGCCTGTTGAGCGAGCAACAGCTGGCCGAGTTGCCGCTGGAATCGCCCTAGGCCTCCAGCAAAACCCTCCAAGAACCCCATTCCAGCCAACCGCTCGGCGCCCGCTCCGGCCCCACCAGCAGGCGACATAGGTTGAGGCAACCCGAACCCTCGCCGCTCCTGACCATGGCCTCCCCCTTTGACCTGGTGGTGCTTGGCGCCGGCTCCGGTGGCCTGGCCGCCGCCAAACGGGCGGCTTCCTACGGCGCCAAGGTGGCGATCGTGGAGGGGGATCGGGTGGGAGGCACCTGCGTGATCCGCGGCTGCGTGCCCAAGAAACTGCTCGTCTATGGATCGGGCTTTCGCCACAGCCTCAGCGACGCGGCCAGCTACGGCTGGGCGGTGGGGCCGGCCCGCTGCGACGCCTCGGTGTTGCTGGCCAACGTGGCCGCGGAAGTGGATCGGCTCGACCAGCTGCACCGGGACCTGCTCGCCAAGGCGGGGGTGACCCTGATCCGCGGCTGGGGCCGCTTTCTCGATGCCCATACGGTTGAAGTCACCAGCGGCGCCGGCGGGGCAGAACTGGAGGGGGCCGTAACCGAAGGGGTCGTAACCAGGGGGGCCGAGCCAGGGGGCAGCAGCCAGCAGCTGGTGGGCGAACGCATCTTGATCGCCGTGGGCGGCCGGCCGAAGCGCCCCGCCATCCCCGGCGCCGAGCTGGGCTGGGTGAGCGATGACCTGTTTTTGCAACGGCAACTGCCCAGCAGGGTGGTGATCGTGGGCGCCGGCTTCATTGCCTGTGAATTTGCCTGCATCCTCAATGGACTGGGCGTGGCCGTCACCCAGCTGGTGCGCGGCGACCACCTGCTGCGCGGCTTTGACAAGGAACTCTCGGCCGCCGTGCAGGAAGCGATGCAGGCCGAAGGCATCGAGATCCGCTTCGCCCACAGTCCGGCGGCGATCAGCGGCGAACCTGGCGATCTCACCGTGACCACCCAGAGCGGCGAGCAGCTGGACTGCGGTGCCGTGATCCTGGCCACCGGCCGGCGCCCGTTCCTGCAGGGCCTGGACCTGGAGGCCGCCGGCGTGGCGATCGAAGGCCACCGCATCCCGGTGACCCCGGACCAGGTGACCAACGTGCCCCACATCTATGCCGTGGGCGATGTGACCGACCGGATCAACCTCACGCCCGTGGCCGTGGATGAGGGGCGGGCCTTCGCTGACACGGTGTATGGCCACAAACCGCGGCGGGTGAACCACCAGCTCGTGGCCAGCGCCGTGTTCAGCGACCCGGAATTGGCCAGCGTGGGCCTGTCGGAGGAGGAGGCGGTTGAGCGCTACGGCGAGGAGGCAATCCGCATCCACCGGGCCCGCTTCCGGCCCATGGCCCTGGCCCTGCCCAAGCGGGGCCCGCGGGTGCTGCTCAAGCTGGTGGTGGAGGCCAGCAGCGACAAGGTGCTCGGCTGCCACATGGTGGGGGACCACGCCGCCGAAATCATCCAGATGGCGGCCATCGCCATCGGCATGGGCGCCACCAAGGCGGATTTTGATCGCACCATGGCCCTGCACCCCACCGTGGCCGAGGAGTTCGTGACGATGCCCGCCTGAGTTCCGCCCCAGTCCGGCTCCGCCCTTAGCGCTAGGGCCCCAACCGTCTCCATACTCAAGGCAGAGGCAGTCCTTCGCTGGCTGGGACCATGGAGCGCAGCAACCAAAACGGCACCACGCTTGGGGGCAGCGGAGCGGGCCCAACGGTGCCTGAGCCCCCCCTGAACCGGGCCAGCGGCGAGCCAGGCCTCCTGGAACCCGCCAGCCCCGAGACCCGGGCCAACCTGGATCAGATGCAGCGGCTCTGGCGCAAGGCCTGCCAGGAGCAGCGCCACAGCCTGCGCTCCCAGGCGAGGCCCGGCACCCGGGCCTATCTGGAGGGCTACGCCAACACCGACCTGGTGGCCGAGGTGCTCGACATCAGTGATGGCGGTGCCTGCCTGCTGGTGGGCCGGCCCTTCCGGGCGGACTCGGGCCAGCGCGGCGTGCTGCGCTTTGGCAAAACGGGCGAGGCCCACCATCGCCAGGTGGTGGAGATCTGCTGGCAGGAGCCCTGGGGCCAGGGCCTGGCCCTAGGGGTTGCCTTCAGCCACTGCAGCATCCACGGCCCATCCGCCAGCCGGCCCTGAACCGGCCTCGAGGTGGGGGCGTTTGGGGTCGTTCGGCAGGGGCTGGCGCCATGCCCTCAGGGGCTGGACCGGATCCCTGGGACCGAGGCCAGATGAACGCAGTCGGGCCCCCAGGCCGGGCCAGGGCAGGCGCCTAGGTTGGGCCCTCCTCCTAACTCGCCATGGAGCTCCCATCCCGCTTGGAGCGCTCCAGTCGCCAGCACCCGCCCAGCCCTTGGGGCCTTCCACCGGAGGCTGGCCAGGGGCGGCACCAGCGGTCTCAGCAGCGGCTGGCCCGACGCCTGCTTTGCCTTCCCCTGGCTGGCCTGATCACCCTGGTACTCGTCGGCTGCGTCGGTCGCCCTCCCAGCTCGAGCCCCAAGCGGAGGCTCCACCAGGGGGGCTCCTCCGGCCTCCACAACCTCAATCGCGGCCGGATCGGCGCCCACCCCACCGCCGAAGATCATCACAACTAGGGGCACCAACACTGGGAGCGGCCCCCCAGGGGCTCATCAGCAGGGAAGGGTTGCCATGCTCCCGTCCCAGGGAAAGGAGCGTTACTCAGCAGGCGCCGCCTTAGGGCCGGACCTACAGACCGTATTTAGTGGCCGCCATCTGTTTGCAGATCACCTTGGCCTGGTCAATGCTGCTCTTCTTATTCAGCTGGGTGATCACACAACCGCAGGTCTCCTTGACCATGCCAGCCGGGGCGGTTTTGCCCGCTGAGGACAGTTCGCTGGCCATGGCCTGGGAGCAGGCGCCCATGATGATTTGATCCTTCATGTTGGCCGGCTGGGCCTGGGTCTGGGACCCGGATTGGATGGCCTGGGACTGGGGAGCCCCCAGGGCCATGGAACCCGAGAACAGAACCAACACAAACAAACGGATTGGCATCCAAATCAAGGAATTTTGAACTTATTTTCCCACGCCTGACCCGCGGCGACCAGCCCAGCCAACCGCCCTAGGCCTGATCGGGATCAGGCCTTTCGAGCCCCAATTCCAAGCCATCGGCGAACTGCCGTGGATGAGGGCTGGATTCGGAGCTGATTGGTTTCGCTTGGTCGCAGCCCGGTTCAACCCAGGGGTGCCAAGGCCTCAAAGCGGAACTGCTGGCGGCTGGCTGGGGTCTCGCCAAAGGCTTCGCTCTCCACCACCCGCTCGGCCAACACCCAGGGACCGCCCTCCACCAGGGGCACAAAGGTGTCGATGAAGCGGCTGAGGCCGCCCTTGCTGGTGCCGCTGGCCGGATCGCTGTATTGGCTGGTGTACTGGTGGCTGAGGTAGCCGTGGCCAGTGTCGGTGGTGCTTTCGGTGAAGATCGTCACCACCGTGCCGTGGATGTGGCGGTGCACCATCGTGACCACATCGCCCTTAATGCGATAACGATCGCCGGTATTTTTACCGCCCACGATCACTTCAACACCCACCGCATTGGTGTCGCCTGCGGTGAAAGTGTTATCGCCATGGGTTTGCTCAAAGCCGCGACGCACCCGGTGGATCGCCACCTCCCA
Source organism: Pseudanabaena sp. UWO311 (assembly GCA_943370385.1). Taxonomy (GTDB): domain Bacteria; phylum Cyanobacteriota; class Cyanobacteriia; order PCC-6307; family Cyanobiaceae; genus BAIKAL-G1. Next base: position 12,910 of record CALRQT020000009.1, on the reverse strand, counting down.
GAGCTGGGAAGCCACGGCCTTGTGGATGGCCTCGTCGGTGATTCCTTCCACTAGGGCCTTGAGATCGGCGCCCACCTGGAAGGTGCCCTCCACCCGTTGGCCGTCCTGCTCCCAGACGCACTGGCCGCCGTAGCCAGCAAAGCCGGGCTCCCAGGTGTAGCGGTTCTCGTAGGCGGCGCGGAAGGCGGCGCGCAAGTCGCTGCCTGGGGCATGCACGCTGGCGTCAGTGGCGAGGTCAGTGGCGAGGTCAGTGGCGGGGTCAGTGGCGGCGACGGTCATCGGGGACGGGTTCGGGTGGCCAAACCTTAACGAGCTTCCGGCCTGGGGCTCAGGCCGCTAGCCGGGCCTAAAGCTCAGGCCGCCGGCCGGGCCTGGGGGGCGTGCACGTCCTGGAGGGCGTGGATGGTGAGGGTTTGACCCTGGAGGGCGGCGATCGCTTCCACGGCGGCCCGGGCCGCGGCCAGGGTGGTGACGGTGGGCACGGCGTAGTCGAGGGCGGCGCGGCGCAGGTAGCGGTCGTCGTGGGCGGCCTGGCGGCCCACGGGCGTGTTGATCACCAGCTGGATCTGGCCGGAGCGGATCGCATCTTCGATGTTGGGGCGCCCCTCATGCACCTTGAGGATCGACTGCACGCTGAGGCCATCGGCGGCCAGGGCCGCGGCCGTGCCACTGGTGGCGATCAGGGAAAAACCAAGCTCGGCCAGGCGCCGGGCCACCGGCACCAGGGCCGATTTATCGCGGTCGTGGGTGGAGAGGAACACCACTCCCTGGGTGGGCAGGGCCTCGCCGGCGGCCAATTCAGCCTTGGCGTAGGCCATGCCAAAGCTGGCGGCGCTGCCCATCACCTCGCCGGTGGAGCGCATCTCCGGCCCCAGCAGCGAATCGGCGCCGGGGAAGCGCTTGAAGGGCAGCACCGCTTCTTTGACCGCCTGCAGGGGCGGCACCGGCTCGCTGGTGACCCCCAGCTCGGCCAAGGTGCGGCCGGCCATCAGCTGGCTGGCGATCTTGGCCAGGGGCACGCCGGTGGCCTTGGCCACAAACGGCACGGTGCGAGAAGCCCGCGGATTGGCCTCAATGATGAACACCTCGCCCTCGCGCACGGCGAACTGGAGATTGATCAGGCCGTTCACCTGCAGGGCCAGGGCCAGGTCCTTGCTCCAGCGCCGGATCGTGGCAAGCGATTCGGCATCAAGGGACACGGCCGGTAGGGCGCAGGCCGAATCGCCGGAATGGATGCCGGCGGGCTCGATGTGTTCCATCAGGCCGCCGATCACCACCTGGCCGCTGTGGTCGCAGAGGGCATCCACATCCACCTCAATGGCATTTTCCAGGTACTGGTCGATCAGCACCGGGTGGTCGGGTTCCACCTGCACGGCCTCCACCATGTAGCGGTTGAGTTCCTCCTCATCGAAGACCACCTCCATGGCGCGGCCGCCGAGCACGTAGCTGGGGCGCACCACCACCGGGTAGCCGACCCGGTCGGCCACGGCCCGGGCCTCGGCCTGGCTGCGGGCCAGGCCATTGCGGGGCTGGCGGATCTCGAGGCGGCGCAGGATCGCCTCAAACTGCTCCCGATCTTCGGCGCTATCGATCGATTCGGGCGAGGTGCCCCAGAGGCGGGTGCCGGTGGCCAGGCCCTCGGGGCTGGCCAGCCAGCGCAGCAGGGGTAGGGCCAATTTCAGGGGCGTTTGGCCGCCGAATTGCACAATCACGCCCTCGGGCCGCTCCGCCTCGATCACGTTGAGCACGTCTTCCAGGGTGAGGGGCTCGAAGTAGAGCCGGTCGCTGGTGTCGTAGTCGGTGGAGACCGTTTCCGGGTTGCTGTTGAGCATCACCGTGGCGAAGCCTTCGGCCTGGAGGGCAAAGGAGGCGTGCACGCAGCAGTAGTCGAACTCGATGCCCTGGCCGATGCGGTTGGGGCCGCCACCGAGGATCAGCACCTTGCGGCGGGTTTCCGGCTGCACCTCCGATTCGGCTGGCACCAGCTCAAGCCGGGCATCGGCGGTGAGGCGCTCAATCGGCCGCTCGTAGCTGGCGTAGTGATACGGCGTGCTGGAGGCGAATTCGGCGGCGCAGGTGTCCACCGTTTTGAACACGGCATTCACCCCCAGGCCCTGGCGATGGCGGCGCACGGCGAGTTCGTCGCTGCCGGTGGCCCAGGCGATCTGGCGGTCGGAGAAGCCCAGTTGCTTGAGCTCCAGCAGGGCGTCTGCTCCCAGATCAGCCAGCTGGCGGCCGCGTAACAGCTGGGTCTCAACCTCCAGGATGTGGCGCAACTTGGCCAGGAACCAGGGGTCGATGGCACTGAGGGCGTGGATGGCGTCGTCGCTGCGGCCGGCCACCATCGCTTCGCGCACGGCAAAAATGCGATCCGGGGTGGGAATACGCAGCTGGGCGTCCAGATCGCCTGGCTCGATCTCGCCATCGGGCCGGTCGCAACCCCAGCCGGCGTGGCCCGTTTCCAGGGAGCGCAACGCTTTTTGGAAGGATTCCTCGAAGCAACGGCCAATCGCCATCGCCTCACCCACCGACTTCATCGAGGTGGTGAGCACCGCCGGACTGCCGCGGAATTTCTCAAAGGCAAAGCGGGGAATCTTGGTAACGACGTAGTCGATCGTGGGCTCAAAACAGGCCGGTGTTTTGCCGGTGATGTCGTTGAGGATTTCATCGAGGGTGTAGCCCACGGCCAGGCGGGCAGCGATCTTGGCGATCGGAAAGCCCGTGGCTTTGGAGGCCAGGGCCGAGGAGCGGCTCACCCGCGGATTCATCTCGATCACCACCACATCGCCATTGGCGGGGTTAATCGCGAACTGGATATTGCTACCGCCGGTTTCCACACCGATCTCGCGGATGATCTTGATCGATTGGTCGCGCAGGCGCTGGTATTCCCGGTCGGTGAGGGTTTGGGCCGGGGCCACGGTGATCGAATCACCGGTGTGCACCCCCATCGGATCGAGGTTCTCGATGCTGCACACGATCACCACGTTGTCGGCCAGATCGCGCATCACCTCCAGCTCGAATTCCTTCCAGCCGAGCAGGGATTGCTCAATCAGGATCTGGGACACCGGGCTGGCCTCAAGGCCGCTCTTGCAGATCGCCCGGAATTCCTCCGGGTTGTAGGCGATGCCGCCACCGGAGCCGCCCATGGTGAAGGCGGGGCGAATGATGCGCGGGTAGGTACCAATCGCTTCGCCCACCGTTTCGGCCTCGGCCAGGCTGGTGGCGATGCCGGAGGGGCACACGGCCACACCGATCCGCTCCATCGCCTGCTTGAACAGCTGGCGATCTTCCGCCTTCTGGATCGCTTCTAAGTTGGCGCCGATCAGTTCAACGCCGTAGCGCTCCAGGGTGCCGTTTTCGGCCAGGGTCACGGCCAGGTTGAGGGCGGTCTGGCCGCCCATGGTGGGCAGCAGGGCATCGGGCCGCTCCAGCTCGATCACCCGGGTCACCACCTCGGGGGTGAGGGGCTCGATGTAGGTGCGATCGGCCATGTCCGGGTCGGTCATGATCGAGGCCGGGTTGGAATTCACCAACACCACTTCGAAGCCTTCGGCCCGCAGGGCCTTGCAGGCCTGGGTGCCGGAGTAATCAAATTCACAGGCCTGGCCGATCACGATCGGACCCGACCCCAGCAGCAGGATGCGACGCAAATCCGTGCGACGGGGCATGGGCGGAGGGGTGGGCAGCCAAACCTGGCTAGCCTCTCATGGCAAGCGGCGTTAGGTACGACTATCGCTACGCTGAATCCATCGTCCCTGTTCCACGACCTCCATGAGCGAACTCCAGCGCCTGAAGGGGCTGCTGCCCCCAGAGATGCAGAGCTGGGTGTTCGTTGAAGCCGCCGCCGCCGCCGATCCCGCCTTGATCACGCTGGAGGAGATCGGTAGGGATGAGGTGGAAATCCAGCTGGATCTCCAGGCCTGGGACCAGCTGGCCCTAGACCACCGCAACCTGCTCTTCTGGCACGAGGTGGGCCGCATCCAGAACGATGCGATCCCCCGCGATGGCTGGGAGATGGCGGCCCTGGCGATCGGCCTGGGCGGTGCCATCGGCGAGCTGTGGGTGCAGGACGGCCTGTTGCTGTTGATGGCCCTGGGCCTCTCCGGCTTTGCCGGCTACCGGCTTTATCTCAAGAACAACCCGGAAAAACGGCTCCAGGACGCGATCACCGCCGATGAACGGGCGATCGACCTGGCCTGCCGCTTTGGCTACAGCCTGCCCAATGCCTACAAGAGCCTGGGCGGCGCCCTCAAGGAGCTGGTCGAGCAAACCCGCAAGAAGCGCAAACGGGCCTTCTACGAAGACCGGCTCGAGGCCCTGCGCAAGAGTGCCGGCAAGGCCCGGGCCGAAATGGCCCAACAGCAAGGCTCCCGCGAATCGGTCACCAGTGAGAACGTCTATGGATAGTCATGCCCTGGCCCTGCTGGCCGCCGATGCCTGCGACGACCGCAAAGCCGTCGACATCGTGTTGATTCGGGTGGATGAGGTGTCGTCGATCGCCGATTGGTTCGTGATCGCCACCGGGCTCTCGGATGTGCAGGTGCGCGCCATCGCCCGCTCGGTCGAAGACCGGCTGGAACTCGAAGCCGGCCGCATGCCCCTGCGCAAGGAGGGCCAGAGCGAAGGCCGCTGGGTGCTGCTCGACTACGGCGAAGTGATCGTGCATGCCCTCACCCCGGCCGAGCGCAGCTACTACGACCTGGAGGCCTTCTGGGGCCACGGCGAGACCGTGCCCTTCCTAAGCTCCGAGCAAGCAGCCTTAGGCTCCGGCCCGGCCCTGGCCGGCTGAGCCCCCGTCCCGTTCCGCGGCCCCATGTCCGAGTCCCCGGTCAGTGAGCAGCCCTGCCCGGTGCCGGAGGCCCAGCAGCCCCTAAGCCTCTACCGGGAGTTGGTGGAGTCGTGGTTTTTCTCCTGGCCCCACCGGGGAGACGCCTCCCTTGGCCGTTTCTTGCTGGCTAGTTGGCTGGGGGTTCTGCCGATCAGCCTGCTAGTGGCCAGTGGCAGCGTGCCCCTGCGCCACGACCTGCCCCGGTTGGCGGTGGCGGCGGCCGTGGCGGCCCTGGTGGTGCCCCTGCTGCTACTGGTGCGCCAATGGCTCGGTTGGACGACCGTGCTGCAGCGGCTCCTGGCCGAACGGGTCGAATACGAGGAATCGGGCTGGTACGACGGCCAGGTGTGGGAGAAGCCCCTGGCCTGGCGCGAACAGGACTGGCTGGTGGCCAGCCATCAAGTGCGGCCGATCCTGGGGCGGCTGCAGCGGGCCCTGGGCCTGGCCGCTGCCCTGCTGCTGGGGGGGGCCAGCCTCTGTCAGGCTTTGTGAGCGCGGTTTGCCGCCGCCCGCCGGATCACCGCCCGCAATGAGTTTCTCCAGCAGCTTTTCCTCCAGCCAGCGCCCCGGTGTGCCGCCGTTGGAGGTGCGCCTGCTGCGGGGCGGCAGCCTCGAATCGGTGCACCGGGTCCATGCCGTGGTCTGCGACCAGCGGGGCCGGGTGTTGATGCGGGCCGGCGATCCCCAGCGGCTGAGCTTTGTGCGTTCAGCCCTCAAACCCTTCCAGGCCCAGGTGTTCGTGGCCAGCGGCGCCGCCGACCAGGCCGGCAACGATGACCGCAGCCTGGCGATTGCCTGTGCCTCCCATGCCGGCACCCCCGCCCACGCCCGCGAAGCCTTCAAGCTGCTCTGGAACGCCGACCTGGAGACGGAGCAGCTGCAGTGCCCGATTCCCAAGGGCGGCACCAGCCCCCTGGAGCACAACTGCTCGGGCAAGCACGCCGCCTTCCTCGCCAGTTGCCGCCGCATGCACTGGCCCCTGGAGAGCTACCTCCAGCCGGACCATCCCCTGCAGCAACAGGTGCTCAAACAGGTGGGCGATCTGCTCGGCATGCCCGGCGCCGAACTGGTGACGGCCCGCGATGACTGTGGCGCGCCGACCCTGCAACTGCAACTGGCCCAGATGGCCCTGCTGTTTGCCCACCTGGGGGCCTCCGAGCAGGCCGACCTGGAGCGGCTCAGCCGGGCGATGCTCGCCCATCCGGACCTGGTGGCAGGCGCCGGCCGCTTCGACACCGAGGTGATGCTGCGCGGCCACGGCCAGGTGCTCAGCAAGGGCGGCGCCGAGGGCATCCAATGCCTCAGCCGGGTGGGTGAAGGCCTGGGCCTGGCCATCAAGGTGGAGGACGGGGCAAGCCGGGCCAAACAGGCCGTGGCCCTGCACCTACTCAAGCAGCTCGAGTGGCTGACGCCCCTCACCATTGAAGAGCTCTCCCAGCAGTACCTGGTGCCGAGCGAGGGGGTGAGCCTCAAGGTGAGCGGCGAGCTGCGCTTCGACGCAGCCGCGGGCTGAACGGCCCCCGAAGCGCCTAGCGAGGGCCCAGTCCTGGCAGGCGACGGAGCACCCTTGCCAGGAAGAACCAAGCAAGCCGCCCTAACGGCCTAGCCGCCCGGACTGGCCTGGCGGCGGCGATGGCGCAGGGAATCGGCCAGGGCCAGCACCAGGAACAGGATCCCAATCAGGCCGCTGAGCCATTCGGGCATCTCGATGTGCACGGGCGTGAGCACCACCTTGGCCAGCATGAGCAGGCCAAGGGCGCCGATGGCGTAATGGGCGCCGTGTTCGAGATAGATCAGTTCATCGAGGGCCCGCTCGCGCACCAGCATCAGGGTGATCGAGCGGATGAACAGGGCGCCCAGGCCCAGGCCCGTGAGAATCAGCGGCAACTCACTGGTGATCGCAAAGGCGCCCACGGTGCCATCGAGGCTGAAGGAGGCATCCAGCAACTCCAGATAGATGAGGCTGGCAATGCCGCCACCGGCGGCGGCCCGGCCCACGGCCTCCTCCTCACTGCCGAAGGCCTCGGCCAGGGAGGTGCAAACAATCTGGAGCACCAGGCCAATCACCCCGGCGATCAGCAATTCCCCCCGGTTGGCCGGCGGCACCCAGATCTGCAACAGCAACAGCACCACCAGGGCCAGGGCCACCTCCAGGGATTCGATCCGGCCGGCGCGGCTGAGCCTCGACTCGATCGCCCGCATCCAATGGAGGCTCTTGGCTTCGTTGAAGAAGTAGCGCAGGCAGACCATCAACAGGAACATGCCGCCGAAGGCCAGGATGCGCGGCTCGGCCAGCTTGAGCAATTCGTGATACTCGTCGGCATGGTTCAGGGCGGTATCGAAGGCCGTGGCCAGGCTGACGCCGCCGGCCAGGCTGACCAGCAGCAAGGGGCCGAGGAAGCGCACGCCGAAGACCGGGATCACCAGGCCCCAGGTGAGGAAAAACTTTTGCTGGCCGGGGCTGAGCCGATCGAGCACGCGAGCGTTGACCACGGCGTTGTCAAAGGAGAGGCTGATCTCCAACGCCAGCAACACTGAGGTGATCCAGACGGCCTGCCAGCCCTCCACCACGCCCACCACCGTGAGACCTACGAGGCACAGGCCAATGGGGAATTTGAGGTAGCGAAGGTATTGCTGCATGCCTAAATCGCCTAGATCAACAAGGTTCGAACCATCTTGCAGTGCTGGCAGCCGCTTTCAAGCCCCAGCTTCCAAACCCTCCAGGCTCGGGCGGCGAACCCATCGCCAATCCCCCACGGCGAGCCTGGGTCCAGGTGGGGAAAGGGCTAGGGCCTGGCCATTGCCCTTGGGGCGGGCGATGGCCTATGGTCCCAAAGGCGCCGCGGGGTAGAGCAGTCTGGTAGCTCGTCGGGCTCATAACCCGAAGGTCAGGAGTTCAAATCTCCTCCCCGCCACCAACTCCCAAAGCCCCGGCCTTCGATGAAGCGCCGGGGCTTTTGTTTGGTTACGGGTTTGGTCCCCCCTGATCATCCGATTAGCCACCCGGCTTGCCCGGTCAGCGGGCAAGGCCACGGGCTCGATGGCTCTCCAAAGGGCCATGGCCCAGCCAGCTGCCGCCCTTCCCGATCCCGCCCCAAGTGCGGGGATCCCAGCCAGCCCCTTCCCCCCTTCCAGATCAGCCCCACCTGCCATGACTGCCAGCGCCACCGGTGCCCGTGCCAGCGGTCCTGACGCCTGGGGATCGGCCAGCCCGACTCCCGACGCCATCGTGGTGGGATCGGGCGCCACCGGCGGGGTGGCGGCCCTGGCCCTGGCCCAGGCGGGCCTGCGGGTGCTGGTGCTGGAGGCGGGGCCGGAGCTGGCAGCCAGCCGCGCCTTTGGCAGCGAGCCGCTCAACAGCCTCAAGCGCCTGGCCCGGATGGCCAGGGGCCGCCAACGGCGGGCCATCCACCACCCGGGCTACTGGAAGGCCAACCCGGAGTTGTTTGTTGATGAGGTGCGCAACCCCTACACAACCCCGCCCGGGCGCCCCTTCCTCTGGACCCGGGGCCGCCAGGTGGGCGGCAAAAGCCTCACCTGGGGCGGCATCACCCTGCGGCTCTCCGATTTCGAATTTCGGGCGGCCGAGCGGGACGGCCATGGCCGCAGCTGGCCGATCGGCCACGCCGACCTGGCCCCCTACTACGAGCGGCTGGAACGGCGCCTGGCGGTCCACGGCCAGGCCGATGGCCTGGCCCAATTGCCCGATGGCCACTACCGAGATCCCCTGCCCTTCACCCCGGCCGAAGCCCACCTCCAGGCCGCCCTGGGCCGCGAACTCGACCTGCCCCTGATCCATTCGCGCGGCTTTGCCCTGCGCCGGCCAAGCCCGGCAGCCGGCGCCGGCCCCTGGCCCCGCTCCAGCTCCCAGGGGGGCTGCCTGAAGGAGGCCCTGGCCACGGGCCGGGTGAGCCTGCGCAGCGGTGCGGTGGTGAGCCATGTGGAGCTGGAGCCCCGCAGTGGCAAGGCGCGCGGGGTGGTGTTCATCGATGCGGAAAGCGGCCTCACCCAGCGGGCTAGCGCCGCCCTGGTGGTGCTCTGCGCCTCCACAATCGAGAGCCTGCGGATCCTGCTGCACTCGGGCTCCGAGCACCAGGAGCACGGCCTGGAGGACCCCTCCGGCCTGCTGGGCCACGGCCTGATGGACCACATCTCCACCAGCCGCTTTTTCGCCCTGCCGGATCAACCGGCCGCCGGGGCGACGGAACTCTCGGGGGCTGGCAGTGTGTTTATCCCCAACACGGTGAACCTGGGCGCTAGCCCCGACCAGGACTTCCTGCGGGGCTACGGCCTCTGGGGGGCGATCCAGCGCTTTGATCCGCCGGCGCCGTTCAAGCGCCGGCCCAGGGAGGCGGTGGGCTTCCTGATCGGCCATGGCGAAGTGCTCAGCCAGCACCACAACCAGGTGAGCCTCAACCTCGAGCAGCGCGATGCCTGGGGCCTGCCCGTGGCCCACATCGACTGCCGCTGGGGCGAGAACGAAACCAGGATGGTGGCCCACATGCAGGCGCGCATGCAGGCGGCCGTGGCCTGCGCCGGCGGCCAGATCGCCCCCTTGGAGGATTTGTTTGTGTTTCCCCTGCTGGAGCCCCTGGTGAAGGGCAGCCTGGCCCTGGCGCCCGGGGCGCCGCCGCCGGGCTACTACATCCACGAACTGGGCGGGGCGCCGATGGCGGATCGCGACAGCGACGGGGTGCTGAACCGCTGGAACCAGCTCTGGCGCAGCCCCAACCTGCTGGTCACCGACGGGGCCTGCTGGCCCAGTTCCGGCTGGCAAAGCCCCACCCTCACGGAGATGGCGATCACCTGGCGCGCCTGCGAGCGGGCCGCCGAGCAGCTGCGCCGCGGCGAGATCTGAAACCTCGCAGCCCAGGGCTGGCGGCCAGCCGGCCCGCTGTCTGGGAGCCCGCACCGACCTGGCTTCTGGTAACAACCCGAACAGTTGGCACGAAAGGGGCGGGGGACACTTCTGGGGCGACCTCCAAACGGGTCGGGTAGGGAGAATCCAGGTGGGAGGTGACACTCCCCCCTTTTTTTTGGCCCTACGCCAGTTGTTTGATCCCAAGCCGGTTGCATCAGCCAAAGCCGTTGGAATCGCCTTGGGTCGGGTGCTTGGCCCTAGGCCAGTTGCCAGTCCCCATGGCAGTTTCTTGGCCCCAAAAGAATGTCTTGGCCCTTAGCCAATTCCTTGGCCCTAAGGCAATCCCTTAGCCCAAAAGCAATTGCTTAGCCCAAAAGCAATTGATTAGCCCAAAAGCAATTGATTAGCCCAAAAGCAATTGGTGGGCCCTAGGCCGCTTCGTCGCGAAACAGGCCGTTGAGATAGTGCTCGCTGACGCAGCCATCGGCCCAGCCGTGCTGGAACAGGAAACCGGCTAACGCCGAGGTGACCAGGCTGTATTGGTCCCAATCGGGCCGGGCCTGGATGAAGGCCCGCATGCCATCGAACAGGGCCTCGGGGATTTCCGCCTCGAGACTGACGCGCTCGGCCTGGCTGGTGGGGGCCAGGGCTAGGTGGGGCGGCGCGGAGGGGACTGCTGGGGGCTGGGCCTGGCCGAAGCAACGGTTCAGGTGGCGAATCGACTCCCGGGCGACCAGGGCCTCACCTCCAGCAGCAGCAGCAGCCAGGGGGGAGCCAGCCAGCTCCCCAGGGGCACCCGACTCCAGCCCGTTCTCGCCCCAACCACTCCGTCCAGCTTCCGCGCCTGCTGCCAAGGTGCCGCTCCTGTAATGGGGCCAGCTTCCACAGGCGCCTGGCCCCCGTCAAACGGCCCGGATCTAGCCGAAGCCATGCCGCTTCAACCTGAGACGGCTTGCCGCGACAGGGTTGGGCCAGGAGGCTCCAGCGGACCGGGCCGGCCAGGCTGCCTGGGGGGAAGGCTGTCAAGGTCCGATCGGACGACTCACCCCTATCCCCAAAGGCCCTGCCCGGGCGGGGCCTTTGCCAGGCGGAACTGTGGGAAAACCCCGGCAAACCTGGGGAAAAGCCCCGCGCCCTGGGGAAATCCCCTGATGATCAGCAGATCTAATCCTTGGGCCGACCCCGTTGTAGCAAGGGCTACTGAGACGCCGGACAGGGCAGCAAAACCCGAGGAAGGGTCCCCAGGTGCCCGCCAAAAGGATCGGCTGGGTCCCATCGGTCCCTGTGTGCAGCTGGTAACTGAGACGGTCTGGGATTGACCTCAGTTGGAACTGACCTCAGGCTGGATCTGGCCCATCGCCCGGCTGGGGGGCTGGCGGCTGCGCCCCAGCGGGGCCAGGACCGGCGCCAGCCTGGTTGCGGAGGCGCTGGGCCTGGTTGCTGGCGGCCAGGGTGCGGGGGCCGAGCGGGTGGTCCGCCTGGGGGTAGGGGGCATGGCCATGGTCATGGCTGTGGTCATGGCCGTGGCTGTGACTGTGGTCATGGCTGTGGCTGTGGCCGTGATCGGGGCCGTGATGGTGCTCGGGACCGTGGCTGTGGTCAGGACCGTGGCCGTGATCGGGGCTGGGGCCGGAGGCGGGGCTACCAGGGGAGGGCAGGGGGATGCCGTCCGGCTGGCAGGCGCCGGTGCACTCCAAGTCGCAGAGGGTGCAGGCTTCGCTGAGGCCTTCCACATGGTGGTGATAGCTGCGCTGGGGGGCGCCCACCTCCAGCTCAAAACCGAGCACCTGGGCCCGGTATTTGCACAGGGAACAGTTCATCTGGGTGTCGCCGCGCAGCACTTCGTCGAGGCGCTCGCGGAAGGTTTCCACCACCAGGGGGTGGTCGCCTAGGTAGCTGGCATGAATGAACTCGAGCTCGGGGTGGTCGGCGGCCACCAGGGCGGTGTGCTGGCGGATGCGGCTCACTAGCACCCCAGAAAATAGGAAGTAGGGGAACACCACGATGCGGCGAAAGCCCAGGCGCACGGCGTGGCGCAGGCCCGGCTCCACCAAGGGAAAGGTGACCCCGGAATAGACGGTTTCGCCCCAGCCAAACCCCAGGCCCTCCACCAGCATCCGGGTCACCTTGGCCACGTTGGAATTGGCATCGGGATCGGAGGAGCCCCGGCCCACCACCACCAGCAGGGTTTCGTTGATCGGCACGGGGGCCCTTGGGGCGGGACGAACCTCGCCCGTGGACGGTGTGGCAGCCCCAAGGCCCGGGTCGGCCCCGCCCCCCCCTGGGCTGGCGCCATCGACGGCGGCGAGGGCCTGGCGTATCCGGGCCCCGGCTGCCTGGATCATCTTGAGGTCGACCCCCAGTTCCCGGCCGTAATCAATGCGCAAGCCGGTTTCGGCCGCATAGGTATTGAGAACGGAGGGGATGTCGTTTTTGGCGTGGCCGGCGGCGAACAACATGGCGGGCACGGCCAGCACCCGCGTCACCCCCTGGGCCCGCAGGCTGTCGAGCCCCTCGCGCAGGATCGGCCGGGCAAATTCCAGGTAGCCGTGGGCCACGGGCACCTCGGGCACCAGCTCGCGCAGGGCTTCAGCCAGCTGGGCAAATTCGGCCACGGCCAGGCGATTGCGGCTGCCATGGCCGCAGATCAACACCCCCAGGGGGCCGCCTTCGGCAGCGAGGAGGGAAGGACGCCCAGGGGAATGGCTGGAATCCTGGGGTGCTGCGCTCGAAACCATGGGAAGTCCTGCCTGGGATCGACCCTATCGCCCGCATCCAAAACGCCAAGGCGCTGGGCTTCCCGCCGACCCGGCCAAGGACGCCGCCGGCCTGGAACCCGCTATCCCCAATCCCAGTGCTCCAGCCCCTTCCCCGAATCTGCTGAGGAGCAGCCAAGAAATGAATTTAGTTGTCGCTGACCCCACGAAGGCAGGCTCTCCAAAAAATTTGGGCGATGCCGCTAGGGGGAATGTCCCCCTAGGGGTACGTATCCCAAGGGGGACATTCGTGCAAAATTGATGTATCAATACCCCATGCCTTGGGAGCACCCAGCGCCGCTGTCGCCGCCATTCGGGGCATCGATGCCTCCCCTTTGCTCGCATCCTGGCTCCAGCAGCACCAGCTCTCCCTAGCGTTTTCCACCTACAGGGCCAATCGTCTCCTCTTTCTTGGCCTCTCCACTGGCGGCCAGCTCAAGCTCCACGAGCGCCTGTTTGATCGAC